>JBCCUQ010000001.1:0-1085148 GCA_039196665.1 Pseudomonadota bacterium
CCAAATCCGCAACTCGTTCTGCAAGCGTTTCAACGAGCTTGATATGGCCTTCTGAAATAATCGCCCTGACGCCTTCTGTCAGCTTGTCATAACAAACAACATCTTCCAGCCGGTCGCCAACAGGTTGTGAGGGCTCGATAACATCCGCCTCGAGATCAATGATAATCGGCTGTTTCGCGCCTTGTTCGTGGTCATACGCGCCTATAAATGCGTCAAGGACAAGTCCGTGCACAAACACCTTCCGGCGCGGCGCAGTTTCGGACCGCGGCAATGACGCAACATCTGAGGATATCTGCTGTTTCACCATATCATTCTCTTACTAGAACATCAGGGGTTTGCCAGGCGAGGTGCTGACCACCGTCAACGGCGATCATTTGTCCGGTCACTGCGCGCGCCGTTGTAAGATAGATCAGTGCTGCACTGATATCTTCTGGCTTTGCACCGCGGCCGAGGACAGTCGCTTGATTTTGCCGTCGCCAGTCCTCGTCCGACTGGCGAGGGTTTTTCAACGTCGGGCCAGGACCGATTGCATTGACGCGAATGCCTTTTGGGCCAAGCGACTGCGCCAGAGTTTTTGTGACGGAAAAGAGCGCAGCCTTGGAAACGGTGTAGGAAAGAAATTGCGGCGTTAGCTTCAGAACGCGCTGATCAATCAAATTGACAATGAGGTTGTTGGCGTCTTGTTTTGCTTGTTTGGTGAAATCCTGCGCCAGTTTCACCGGCGCGCGCAAATTCGCTTCCATATGCCGATCCCAGCTTGCGCGGGTCATGGTTTCGATATCATCATGTTCGAAAGCCGAAGCCGAATTGACCAATAGAGAGAGTGGTCCGATTGCGGCCGTCGCCTTTTCTATAAGACTTTCAGTTTCACTTTCCTCTGACAGATCCGCCTTCACTACAGCTGCGCGGCGTCCCCTTTTTTCAATCAGGGCCGCAACGTCTTCGGCGTCGGTTTTTGAGGAGTTGTAGTGGACGGCAATGTCGTAACCAGCGGCTGCTAGTGTCAGCGCGAGCGTGCGTCCGATACGCCTGCCTGCGCCGGTTACAAGAGCGCTGCCAACATGCGCGCCGGGCATTGCCTAAAACCCTCCGGCAAGAGCAGCGAGTGCAATGATGAAACCGATATAGGCGCCGAAGAAAAAGACGCCGGTGAGCCGCCCGATATCGCGCCGGGTCAGGACGAAAATGGAAATAGCGATTGCCGATGCGATCATGACCGGAATGTCGACTTGCAACGATTGCACATCGAAGACAGCGGTTCCGGCGAGCCCCGCCGCCCCGCCGACCGCTAGGATATTGAAAATATTCGATCCTATGACGCCCCCGATGGCCACATCTGATTTCTTGTGCATCGCAGCGGCGACGACCGTCGCCAGTTCCGGCAGGGACGTGCCAAACGCCACAATGGTCAGTCCGATGAGTTCCTCACGGACGCCAAGGCCGGCGGCGAGGCTGGAGCCGTTACTGACGAGAAGATGAGCGCCGAGTGGAAGGCCGATGAGGCCAACAATCAAAAACATAATTGTTTTAGCGCCGAGCGACGCTGATTCCCGATATTCCTCTACTTCATCGAGGACAGGATCGTTCGAGCCGCCACGGCTGGTTCGGATCCACATGTAGGAAACATACAAGACGATGCCGGCGAACAGCCCGGCGCCGATTCTGGTGTCGATATAGCCTGTGGTGTATGCCGCGCCGGCAAAAAGCGCTGTCGCAATCAGCATTAATATGGCATGGCGGCGCAGGCCGATAACATGGGTCGTTATCGGATAGATAAGCGCCGGCAGGCCCAGCACCATCAGCACATTTGCGACGTTTGAGCCGATGATGTTGCCAAGCGCGATGCCGTCACTGCCGCTTAAAACAGCCTGGACGGTGACTACGAGTTCAGGCGCCGACGTCCCGAAGGCGACAATGGTCAGGCTGACCAGGAGGGGGGATACATTCAGGGCGGCGGCCAAGCTGACCGCGCCGCGCACAAGGAGATCGCCGGCGAGGAGAAGAATCGCGAGTCCCAATACGACCAGAATAATCTCGGCGGCCATCGAATTCCTTCATGTGGAGAAAATGCCTGAATGCTGGCGCATATGGGGCGTTATTTCCTCAGGGGAAGCCCCATTTTCGTGAACGAAAACGCCAGAAAGGACAAACGGGCAGGACCGTTGATCCGACAGACCTGTTAATCAAGGCTGCCTTTTTCGAAAATATTCAAAATCCCAAATACCGCGAGGAAACCGACAATCGTCAAAACGCCAATCCAGCCTGGCTCCATGGAAAACCCCTCCTTATCGTTAAGCGCATCCTTATAGGGCGCGTTGTAGGGCGCGTCACCCCTCATCATGCCTTAGCGCACAGGGTTAAGGGCGCAAATCCACTCAAATTTGGGACAAGTTTAGGGGCCGGCAAAAACCCTGTTTTCATTGGCGTTTGCTACCGATTCTAATGGGACGGGCGAGAGGGGCCAAGGATGAAGACGTTACTGCGTGAAAACACGGTCCGGTTAAAAGAGCGTCGGTTGACTCGGCGGGTCGAAAAGTCCTGGCGCTCGTGCATTCACGATTGTTTGCCCGCCTGGTCGGATATTCAAAAACTCGAACTTGGCAGGGACTGGGATTACTGCTTCGCCATCGATTTACGGCTGTCCAGCGGGTTCCCCTATTTCATTTACATGGGCGACGGTTTGTGTCGGTTTTCCAATATCTATCTGTCAGGTCGGCGTCACTGCGAAGAGACCCTTCTGGATATTGCGACGTCGAAAATGGACGAAGCCGCATTGTCTCGTGCGCCAGTATTCTATGACAGTGCGTTACGGCTGTTTAACCGCCGGCGGATCGTTTTTCGGAGTGTGTTGTTACCGTTGAGCAGCAATGGCGCCGACGTCACGCATGTTTTCGGCGCAGCAAATGGTAAGGGCGGCATGCCGGGCTGTTGACCGGCGCATCACAAGCCATACACATTCGCAGCGTCGGACAACGATGGACCAAACACATGTAGTCTATTTGGGCACGAACATGCGCCCGCCTGATTTTCCAAAATCCGTCGCCGAGTGATAAATGCCGACGAGGGAATGAATAATGATCCCGGCAATCAGAAACTTGCTAAGTATTCGATGAAAGCTTTGCAGGGCATCCGAAAGACTTGGGATTTCCGCCATCGCGGCTATTTCGAAAAGACCAAAAATTGAAATGGGCCGCCCTGCGGTCAGGGTCCAGAAAATACCGGAAAGCGGCATCGCGATTATGGCGACCATCAAAAACCAGTGCATCCATAATGCTGCGCGGTTCTGCCATGCCGGATGATCTGGTGAAGGGGCGGGAAAGCCCTGGCGAAGCCGCCAGATAATGCGCCAAATTGCGAGCATGAGAACGAGAACGCCGGTCGCTTTATGCAAGGTGATAATTCGCAAGCGATCAGGGCCGTTCTCCATTCCCGACGACATAATTCCGAAGAATATCAGGCACACGATTGCGATCCCGATGACCCAGTGATTGAGTATTGAAAGAATGCCATAACCGAGCTTGTTATCGCCTAATCTCATGGTTTTTACTTCCTGTCGCCAATGATCGAGCATAAGCAGCCCTACCCATGCTGGCAAAGCGGCGCTGGCGCTTGCGGACGCACGCCGCCGAGACTAGGTTCCGCGCAAACTGGCGTTTTTGCGCTTTTAGCTAATATGAAATGAGGAAACGGACCATGACTGCGAAACTTGGGCATTTTATCAATGGCGGCCATGTCGACGGTGGTTCGGGCCGCCTTCACGACATTTTCAACCCGACAACCGGTGAAGTTCAGCGCCAGGTTGCGCTCGCCAGCCGGGATGAGATGACCAAAGCTGTCGACGCTGCGGCGAAGGCGTTCCCTGAATGGGCGGCGACTAATCCCCAGCGACGCGCGCGGGTGATGTTCAAGTTCAAGGACCTTGTCGAAAAGGACATGGACAATCTTGCGAAGATGCTGTCGTCCGAACACGGCAAGATTTTGCCGGATGCGCGCGGCGATGTTCAGCGAGGGCTTGAAGTGATCGAATTTGCCTGTGGTATTCCGCACCTGCAGAAAGGCGAATATACCGAAGCCGCCGGTCCTGGCATTGATGTTTATTCCATGCGTCAGCCGCTTGGCGTGGTTGCGGGCATTACGCCGTTCAACTTTCCGGCGATGATTCCGATGTGGATGTTTGGGGTCGCCATCGCCTGCGGCAATACGTTCATCAACAAACCGTCGGAGAAAGACCCGTCCGTGCCCGTGCGTTTGGCGGAGCTGATGATGGAAGCTGGCGCCCCCGAAGGCGTCCTGAACGTCGTCAATGGCGATAAGGAAGCCGTCGACGCCATTATCGAAGAGCCGCGTATCAAGGCGGTCAGTTTTGTCGGGTCGTCAGATATTGCGCAATATATTTACACCAATGGTTGCGCGAACGGTAAGCGCGTACAGGCTTTTGGCGGCGCCAAAAACCACATGATCATCCTACCGGACGCCGACATGGACAATGTCGTCAATCAGCTTGTTGGTTCCGCATACGGATCGGCGGGCGAGCGCTGCATGGCGACGCCGGTTGCCGTTCCGGTGGGCGAGGGGACCGCCGAAACGCTTATCGAAATGATGAAGCCGCGCGTCGAATCTTTGCGCATTGGCCCATCGATGTCCGAAGACAGCGACCTTGGACCGCTCGTCTCCGCCGCCCATCGTGACCGTGTTGCAAACTATATCCAGATGGCGGTGGATGAAGGCCAGGACCTTGTCGTGGATGGTCGCAATTTCTCGCTACAGGGCTATGAGGAAGGGTTCTTCATGGGGGGAACGCTGTTGGATCGCGCGCGCCCCGGCCATAAATCCTATGATGAGGAAATTTTCGGCCCTGTGCTGCAGGTTGTGCGCGCCGAGAATTTTGATGAAGCGGTGGCGCTGCCTTCGGAGCATCAATATGGCAACGGTGTTGCGATCTTTACGCGTAATGGATCGGCGGCGCGGGAATTTGCGGCGCGCGTCAATGTCGGTATGGTCGGCGTCAATGTGCCGATCCCTGTGCCCGTTGCATATCATACATTTGGCGGTTGGAAGCGGTCAGGTTTTGGCGACACCAATCAGCACGGACCTGAAGGCGTGAAGTTTTGGACCAAGGTCAAAACGATTACCCAGCGCTGGCCTGAAGATGTTCAGGGTTCGGAGTTTGTAATTCCAACGATGGGGTAATTTCGTGACCAATTGGCAATCACCTAATCGCTCGACTGTAACGCCGATCATCATGGTCAAAGACGCCATGAAGACGGTGGAATTTGCAAAACATGTCTTTGGTGCGGAACTGGTCGCGCGGCCCCTGATGCACTCATCTGGTGACCTGTGGAATGCAGAAGTCAAAATCGGCGACTCGACCGTGATGTTCACCGAGCCGCCTGAAGGTCATGAAATTCCCGGCTTTATTTATGTGCATGTTCCCGACGCGGACACCGTGTTTGAAAAGGCGATTGCGGCGGGTGCGGAAGCGATCCTGAAACCGATGGACCAGTTTTATGGCGAGCATGATGGCGGCTTCAAGGATGCGCAGGGGAACATCTGGTGGGTTTCGACCCACAAGGAAATTGTTGACGACGATGAAATCGAACGCCGCGCCCGCGACATGGAAAAGCAAATGTCGCGTGATCAGGCATGACGGCGCTAAACGGCAGATGCCTTTGCGGCTCGATTGAATTCACGTTGGACGCTGGCGATCTGAAGGATCCCGGCGCCTGCCATTGCGGTCAGTGTTGCCGCTGGGCCGGGCATTTCTGGGCGACTGTGAATGCGCCGCTTGGCGCACTTAACATCGCTAAAGGCGAGAACGCTCTCAAATGGTATCGTGCGTCCGACTATGCGCGCCGGGGTTTTTGCGGGACATGCGGCTCATCTCTGTTCTGGCACGCCGATAAGCTTGATGAATATAAAGACCGCATTGCAATAGCCCTTGGCGTGCTGGACGCACCGACCAACCTTAAAATGTGCGAGCACATTTTTGTTGCAGATAAGGGCGATTATTACGAGATTGCTGACGGGCTGCCGCAAAAAGAGACATATTAGGGGGATTGTTTAGGGGTGTTCGGTCTCGAAGCTGGCGATATGGCGATGATGAGCGGGTTGGTGCTCTACGCCACTATCTTCGTTCTGCCTTTTATTCAGGAAGACGCGGCCGTTATTGGCGCGGCGACCGCATCGATTACTGGTGCGGGCGCAACGCCAATCATATTGATCGTAATCTTCATGGGGCTTCTCGGTAGCGACGCCTGGAAGTACTGGATGGGCCGTCTGGCGCGTCGCTATGAGTGGGCGCATAAATTTGCGGAAAAGCCCGGGGTATCGCTCGCTGGCGACCTTATAAGCAAGGAATTTGTCCAAACCATGCTTACCGCGCGTTTTGTGCCGGGAACGCGAATACCGACTTATATAGCCTGCGGGTTTTTCAAAGCGCACTACGGCAAATATATCCTTGTGCTGGGCATGACCGCTGCGATGTATATCGCCTTGATGTTCGGCCTTTTTCATGGCCTTGGCGCTGTTGCCGGCGAAAAGGCGAAGTTCTGGCTGCCAGTCATTGCAGTGACGCTTCTGGCGGCCTATGTGGTCTTTCGCTGGTTCAATCATGTGAATAAGCATGAAGGACCCATGACGCCGCTTACCAAGGAATTCGATCATCCGTTGCCGGATATGCCGGGATTTGAAGGCACGCCGCTGGAAGACGGCGATGACGATGAAAACAGTGCTAAAGATAAGGAGTAAGCGCCATGGACTTTGCGCTCTCGGAAGAACAAGAAGCCATTCAGGAAATGGCGCGCCGTTTTGCAGCTGACGAATTGGCGCCCCATGCGGCGGAATGGGACGAGAAAAAGCACTTTCCCGTTGATGTGATCAAGAAGTCGGCTGAGCTCGGCCTTGCAGGTATTTACACCCGTGAAGATGTCGGGGGCTCAGGGCTTGGTCGCCTTGACGCTGCGCTGATCTTTGAGGCGTTGTCCGAAGGGTGTACGTCGACTGCCGCTTACATCTCCATCCACAACATGTGTTCATGGATGATCGATCGTTTTGGATCGAACGAGCTGCGTCAGAAATACTGTCCAAAGCTTGCGTCCATGGAAATGATTGCAAGTTATTGTCTGACCGAACCAGGATCGGGTTCAGACGCGGCGGCGCTGAAAACAAAAGCCGTCAAGCACGGCGATCACTATGTGCTGAACGGATCGAAAGCATTTATTTCCGGCGCAGGCGCGTCTGACCTTTACGTCGTCATGGTGCGAACCGGCGGGGATGGGCCGAAGGGCATTTCCACGGTCCTCGTTGAAAAAGATACGCCGGGGCTTTCCTTTGGCGCGCAGGAACGAAAAATGGGCTGGAACTCCCAGCCGACGGCAATCGTCAATTTTGAGGATTGTAACGTTCCTGTCGAAAACCGCGTTGGTGAAGAAGGCGAAGGGTTTTCGTTTGCGATGATGGGGCTTGATGGCGGACGATTGAACATTGCCGCGTGTTCTCTTGGAACCGCTTCGGCTGCGTTGAAGGCGGCGCTTGACTATGCGAATGAACGGCGCGCCTTTGGCAAGCGGTTGAACGAGATGCAGTCGCCGCAGTTCAAGCTTGCGGATATGGCGACGGAACTCGAAGCCGCACGGATTATGCTTTATCAAGCGGCGTGGAAACTTGACAATAAAACTTCGGATGCGACGCGTTTTTGCGCCATGGCGAAACGTCTGGTGACAGATAAAGGCTTTGAAATTGTCAACGATGCGCTGCAGCTCCATGGCGGCTACGGCTATTTGAAGGATTATCCGCTGGAACGGATGCTGCGTGATGTGCGCGTGCACCAGATCCTTGAAGGCACCAACGAAATCATGCGTGTCATTGTCGCGCGGGACTTGTTGCGGGAGTATCAGGCGTAGAGAGCGGCGCGTGAAAATTGTTACGTCCATTCTGCTTTTCCTAACGGGCTGTGGCTTGATCGCCTACTCTTACATCGCATCTCTCGTGACATTGGTCGGAGATGTGGAGCAAACAGCCCGTAGCGGGGACGAAAGCTCGGCGTTCGCCATGATTGTTGATTTTATTCTTAGCGGTGAAATACCGCAGGTGACTGGATTTTTGTATTTTGGTCTATTGTTGATTGTTTTCTCATTCGTCTATTTGATCAGGAGCCGTAAAAGCAAATGACCACCAATATCCGTTTTGAGCAGGCTGGTGATTGGGGCGTTGTCACGCTCGACAACGAAAAGGCGTTGAACGCACTCAACTGGGACATGGTGAAGGCTATGTACGCCCAACTGAAAGCCTGGGCGGGCGACGCTTCGGTTAAGGCCGTGCTGGTCAAGGGGGCGGGCGAACGCGCCTTTTGCGCCGGCGGCGATATTCGCTGGCTTTATGATAACGGCAAAAAAGATCCGCAAGGCACGGCGGAGTTCTTTCGCGAGGAATACACGAATAACTCGCTCATCTATCACTATCCCAAACCTTATGTGGCGTTGATTGACGGCATCACCATGGGCGGCGGCGTCGGCATCTCAGTTCACGGAGATTTTCGTGTGGCAGGCGACAACACGCTTTTTGCGATGCCGGAGACCGGGATCGGTTTGTTTCCCGATGTTGGCGGCGGGCATTTCATGCCGCACCTTCATGACGGATTAGGTCTGTATTATGCGTTGACGGGCGCACGCGCAAAAGCAGCCGACTGTATGGCGGCCGGTATCGCGACGCATTATGTCGCTGCGGATAAATATGATGAGCTTGAGCAATCGCTTCTAAAGGCGTCACTGGGAAGTCATGCGCACGCAGACGTTGAAACGGTCCTCGATATCTATGCTGGCGACCCCGGACATGCGGAAATAAATGACAAGCGCGGAGAGATTTCACGTCTCTTTCAGGGGCGTGCGACGCTGGATGATCTGATGCAGACGCTCGAAAGTGATGACAGCGATATCGCAAAAAGTGTGTTGAAGACGTTATCGCGCATGTCGCCAACATCATTGCGGTTGACGTTTGAACAGATGAATCGCGGCCATCAGCTCGATTTCGATGACAACATGAAAATGGAGTTTCGCATGGTTCGCCGCGTTATGGCCGGCCATGACTTTTATGAGGGCGTGCGCGCCCAGATCATCGATAAAGACCGTGATCCGAAGTGGTCGCCTGCGACGCTTGCTGACGTGAATGATGACGTGGTCGCGCAGTATTTCGAAGGCTTGGGCGACGCAGAATTATTATTGCCGTAAGGCAGGGAGCAAAGACAATGACAAAAATCGGATTTATCGGCCTTGGCAATATGGGCGGGCCTATGGCGGCCAATCTCGCGAAAGCAGGCCATGAAGTCACTGCAACAGACCTTTCGATTGGCGCCATTGATCGTGCGGAAGAGGCGGGCTGCAAGCGTGGTGATTCCGTCGCCCACGCGGTCAAGGATGCCGATGTCGTTGTTACGATGCTACCAGCCGGCGCTCATGTGAGATCGGTTTATACGGAGGATTACGGCGTTATTGCGAATGCAAAAGGCGGTGCGCTGCTTATCGATTCATCCACAATCGATGTGGACAGCGCGCGCGCTGTCTCCGGCGCGGCAAGCGACAAAGGCTTTGCTATGGTCGACGCGCCGGTGTCTGGCGGCGTCGCTGCGGCGACCGCGGGCACGCTGACCTTTATGGTCGGCGGCGAAGCGGCGGCGTTTGAGCGAGCCAAGTCAATCCTTGATGGGATGGGCAAGAATATTTTTCATGCTGGCGATGCCGGCAATGGTCAGGTCGCCAAGATCGCCAATAATATGCTGCTCGGCATCACCATGATTGCGACATGTGAGGCGTTTAACCTGGCTGAGAAACTAGGCCTCGATGCGCAGACTTTTTACGATATTTCGTCAACCGCTTCGGGTCAGTCATGGTCGATGACAAGCTACTGCCCGGCGCCGGGACCCGTGCCCGCCGCACCGTCAAATCGCGACTACCAGCCAGGGTTTGCGGCGGCGATGATGCTGAAGGACATGCGGCTCGCTCAGGAAGCGGCACATCAGGCGAAGGCGGCAACGCCTCTGGGCGCGCAATCCGAAGCGCTCTATGCACTGATGGAGTCAGCGGGCAAAGACGATCTTGACTTTTCCGGCGTAATGAAGCTGATCAGCGGTAAGCTCTAAATCATTACAGATTTGCCTGTCGGCGCGTTTAAATGATGCATGCTGGCTTATCCGCATGTTGCGAAGACGATCGCCATGTTGCGTCAACATCTGCAGCTATATGTTGATTCAGACTTCGTCTTTGATAAAGCAGAGGCCGATATCGCGATCCTGACGCCAGGCGACACGGGCTTTACGTCTGACACCACTCTGGTCAAAGCGCAGAGTAACAATATCCGGCAACGCATAGGCGTCTTCCATCGTGATTCGGGCGCCATCAGCACTTAGATTCACGACGACGCAGCGTATACTGTCCATTTTGGATATGAAAACGCGCGCCAGGCGAAAAACAGAGTGGCGAGTCAGCCGTTTGCGTTTGGCTTTGTTGGTAGTCGTTGCCGGCGGGCAAGCCAACGGCTTTGCGTTGGTGATAGCCGCGAGCCTTTTTGCGACGAAATCATGTTCCGCCGAAAGGTCGAAACCGGCTTTGCCGATACCGCGCTTGGAGCGCTTGAAACTGTCATGTGATAACGCAACCATAATAATTATTATGACTCTGATATCCTTAAAATTCGATTAGCGTTAATGCAGCAAAATTCCAGAGGCTTGGCTGGGCTTCATTGAATTAGGCGTGACGCCCTGATTTCGAGCGTTTGAGGACGAGACATCCTGCCATCATATCGTGAAGACCCTGTTTTCGTTCGGTAAACAGGACCATAAAATAGCCGATCAACAGAATTATGCCTGAAATAATCTTGGCGAAATGCCGGCCTGTCGCCCGCATGAAGGAAATGCGCTCGCCATTAAGGTCGGTCACTTTCAGCCCACAGATGAGCTTGCCATAGGTCGCCTGCTTGCTGGAGCTTTCCATGATGGCGTAATAGAGCCAGCTCGCCAGGATGCCGATGGCATTGCCGCCGGCTTCAATCGCACTTTCGTCAAAGTTCGGAGCAAAGATTCCAATCATGACGCCAGCCGTCAGGGCGACAATCATGACAGGGATAAGCAGGATTATCTGATCGATAATCAGCGCCAACAGCCGCCAAAGAAATGTCGCATATTCATATCGCTGTTGGTGTTCCATGGCGCTCGCCCTTAGCCGCTGTGATGCAGAGTGTACCGTGGATGCTGGAACGCGCAATCGTAGGGTATGCAATCAATTTTTGCGAAGGGCTGGCAATCCGCCGCCTTCCGCCCCATCTTGCCCGATATGCCGCCGGATACTGCAGATGAGCTGGAGACGAAGGGTGAGGCCGCGCCATTTGGCCGGTCGATCGGGCGTATGTTCGCCGTCCTGTTTCGACCGGAATTACAAAAATGGCGTTTTCGCATTGGTCTTGCCGTCCTGTTGACGGTGGCGGCCAAGGGCCTGTCCGTCATTGCGCCCGTATTCATGGGCAACGGTATCAATCAACTGACTGGTGGTGATGCTTTGACGAGCGATGCTGCGGCCACTGCCGGCATATCCTTTGTCGTATTTTTCATTCTGTTTGCTGGCGCGCGTTTTTTATCGAATGCGCTGCCGGCGATTCGCGACGCCTTTTTCACTGCTGTTACGCAGGATGCGCAGCGCGTTGTCGCCGTTGATGCGTTCGGACATGCGCAGCATTTGCATTTACAATTTCACCTGACGCGCCGGTCAGGCGCCTTATATCGCATCATCGAACGCGGCGCTGGCGCAATGGAGTATCTGTTGCGGTTCCTGGCGTTCAATATTGGCCCAACACTGGTTGAACTCGTTTTTGCATCAATTGTGTTGGCGGCATTATATGGCGTTCAGTTTTCTATCGCCGCTATTGTAACGGTCGCTGTTTATGCAGCATTCACGATTGTCGTTACGGAGTGGCGCAATAAGCAAAGGCGCGCATTTAATGAGGCGGACACAAAGTTACGGGGGATCGCACTTGATACGCTTGCAAACTTTGAAACCGTAAAGGCGTTTGCAGCGGAGAATAGGGAGGCGGCGCGTTATGACGACGCGACACGCACCTATAACAGGCATTATGTAACGATCATGCAGTCTCTTTCCGTCCTTAATGGCGGGCAGGAACTGATCATGACGGGCGGTCTTTTGGCTGTCGCCATCATGGCCGGATATGGCGCGATCAACGGCACGATGCAGGCGGGGGATGTGACGGCCATCATCTTGATGCTGCTCAATATCTACCGGCCGCTGAACATTCTCGGGTGGGCGTGGCGCGAGATAAAACAGGGCTCCGTCGATATCGAGAAACTATTTGGCCTGATGGACCGTCGCTCTGAAGTTATTGACGCGCCCGATGCTATCGATTTTTCACCGAAGGCCGGTGAGATCAAATTCGAAAATGTCAGTTTTGCTCATGAAGGACGCTCAAGCGGTTTGGACGGCGTTACTTTCGCTGCGCCCGGCGGTTCGTTCATTGGCGTTGTTGGGCCGTCAGGGGCTGGAAAATCAACGATCCTGAAACTGCTTTTTCGATTTTACGATCCCGAAGAGGGGCGGATTATCATTGATGATCAAAACGTTGATGCGGTTACCCAGGACTCTCTGCGCGCGTCTTTAGGGCTGGTGCCGCAGGAGGTTGTGCTTTTTAACGACACATTGCGGTTTAACTTGGCCTATGCGGAGCCGGACGCTGACGATGCGGAAATCATGGAAGCGGCCTATAGGGCGCAGTTGGGCGCCTTCATTGAAAGCTTGCCCGAAGGCTTGGACACGCGGGTTGGCGAGCGCGGACTCAAGCTCTCCGGCGGCGAGAAACAGCGTGTTGGCGTTGCTCGCGCGATATTAAGAAATCCGCCAATCCTTATTCTTGATGAGGCGACATCGTCGCTCGATTCAAGTACGGAAGAGGAAGTTCAATCCGCACTTAGAGAAGCGGCGCGCGGGCGCACGACGATTGCAGTAGCGCACCGTCTGTCTACGATTGCCAGCGCTGATCTCATTCTTGTGCTCGATAAGGGAAAAATTGTTGAGCGTGGGCGGCACGATGATCTGATCAATGGCGGCGGATTATATGCCGAACTGTGGCGAATGCAGACAAGCGGTAAGGAATTGGCGCCGATGGATGCCGGTTTTGAGGGGGCGCCGCGTGTCGCCGAATAAAAGTGATGACTAGGACACGTTTTGGCTGATTTTAGCTTGCGTCCATTTTCTTAAAATCGCGTCCAGCGCATCCTGCTTAACAGGTTTGGGCAGATAGTCATCCATACCGGCATCCAGACAGCGCTGACGATCTTCGCGTAGCGCATGTGCGGTAACACCGATAATCGGCACATAGGCGCTTGCTTTTTTCTGCTTTGCCCGAATGATCGCTGTCGCTTCAACGCCGCTGACTTCAGGCATCGACAAGTCCATCAGGATAATATCAAAGTCACCGCGCTCATAGGCCTCAACCGCATGTTGCCCATTGTCAGCAATAACGACTCTGCACCCAAGTTTTTCCAGAATTGCTTTTACGACAAGCTGATTGACAGTATTGTCCTCGGCGACGAGGACTTTCAGTCCTAACCCTTTGGCAAGCAGCTTTATTTCGCTTTTGTCTGACGACAATGCAGATCCGTCAGTAACACTTTTTAGATTTAGGACATTGCCATCGCTCGCCGCCGTTAGAAGCGAGTCGAGCAACATGGATGCGCGAGCCGGTTTGACGAGATAAGCGGAAAACAGATTATTGACAAGGGCTGTGGGGTCGCCTTTGCGCCCAGCCGATGTAAGCAAAATTAGCTGGGTTTCATTAAAACATTCATTCTTTCTAATAGCTTCAGCAAGCTCAAGGCCATCCATGTCCGGCATTTGAAAATCTAGAATGGCGATGTGATACGGCGCTGATTCACTTGCACACTTTAGGGCTGACATCGCCTCATCTGCATTGGCGACACAATGGCAACGTATTCCCCAAGCAGACAGCTGTTCTGAAAGAATATCACGATTAACAGCGTTATCGTCAACGACCAAGACGCGAAGGTTTTCAAGCGAGTTCTTGGGGGAGCGGACACTCGACATTTGCGCTTCATCAATGGCGAGCGGCACCCGAACTGTGAATATCGACCCTTTTCCAATTTCACTACTTACGAAAATATCGCCGCCCATAGCGTCAATCATACGCTTACTGATGGTTAGGCCAAGACCGGCCCCATCGTGTCGTCGTGCTGCGGAGCCATCGACTTGTTCAAATTTCTCAAAAACCGAATCAAGTTTATGGGCGGGAATTCCACACCCCGTGTCTTTTACGGATATAATGACATCAGCGATTTCGCCTCGCCGTTTGCCCGATACTTCTATAAGAACGTGACCTTTATCGGTAAACTTAACGGCGTTTCCGATAAGATTCGTAATCACTTGGCGCAGGCGCCCCGGGTCTCCGATGAAATGCGAACCAAGCTCCGGCTGATAGCGGAACATCAACTCAAGACCCTTTTCTTCGACACGCATCGCCAGAAGGCTGGTGACGTCTTCGCTGATGGAGCGTAAGTCGAAGGGCTCTTTAACAAGCCTCAGCTTACCCGCCTCAAGTCGTGAGAAGTCGAGAATGTCATTGATAATGCTCAACAACGCATCGCCGGAGCTGACAATAACTTTCGCCATTTCTTTTTGCTTGTTATCAAGTTCACTGTCGAGCAATAACGACGCCATACCCACAACTCCATTCATGGGCGTGCGGATTTCATGGCTCATATTTGCAAGAAACTCAGACTTGGCGCGATTAGCAGCTTCCGCCTCATCTCGGGATAAAGTCAGCTCTTCTGAAAGCGTTCGCAACTCATCTTCGCGATGCTGCGACTCCGAAACATCACTATAGGTGACAACGGCGCCGCCGCTTGGCCGGGAGCGGACGTTCTCCTCAATAATCTGGCCGTCCTTTTGCCGGCGCAGTGCGCGAAATACTTTTCCGGTCTTGAGGGCGGCGTGACATTCCTCAAAATATTGATCGGAGGTATCAAACTGGTACAGATTATGCCGGATGCCGATGTCCAGAACAGATCGGATATTGCTTCCAATGGCCCATGCCTTCTTTGGCAGGCCCGACATGCGCCAGGCTTTCTCATTCAAATCGAGAATATTAAATTGCTCATCAAGAACAACGACGCCTTGCTCCATTGATTCCAGCACTTCAGCCATCATCTGTGACTTGGTTTGGATATCAGCCGTTCGATTGCGAATTATCTCTTCAAGTTTTTCGTTGTTTTTCTCCAGCTGACGGCGCGCTTCATCGGCGTCATGAATGGCGGTAATCCTTTGGGTGACATCGCGAGCGACGCCGCGATAGCCAAGGAAATTTCCATGCTCGTCGAGAACAGGTTTGGCGCTGCGCTCCAGCCAGCATGCTTTTCCATCGGGCAGCTCAATGTAAGACAGGAATGCGAGGAGAGGGCCGCGCTCTTCGATTTTTGCGCATACTTCTCGCCAAGCGTCGTCCGATACGCCTTTGCTGCTGAAGGCCATTTTCTGACCGATGAATTGACTATGATCAATGCCGGTAATGTGGCTCGCGCGCTCTGAAATATAAGTGTAGCGCATCTCCGCATCGACTTCCCAAACCCAGTCGGCGGCGCTTTCAGCAAAGTCTCGATGGCGCTCTTCGCTTTCCTTGACGCGGTTTTCGGCTTCCACTTGCTCGGTAATATTTCTCGTCCAACCTATGAATCCTGAAAATTCTTGATTGACGTCGAACTGAGGAACGCCGCTTGTTGCAAAATGCAGAACCGACCCGTCCGCAAGTTTCGCATGATATTTTAAGTCCTTAAAAGGTTTTTGTGCTGCGAGGGTTGCGCCAAATTCCTGCTTTGCACGGTCCGGCCCAAATATATGGGCCAGCGACGAAGGCGTCTGGCCCATAAAGTCTTCAACAGTGCGCCCGATCGATTCCGCAAATTGTGGAGACATATACGTAATACGCCCTTCGGCATCGCGTTCCCAGGCGCAATCGACAGCAGTTTCGATAAACTGGCGTAATCTGGCCGTAGCGTGTTCTGCGGTGTTTCTATTCTCACGATCGCTGATGGAAAACCCAGCAATGAGGTTTCCGATGTGGCGGATTTGGGCCTGAGCGACTGCGCCAGTAAGGAGTATAAACGCGGCGATAATGAAAAGCGTTTGATCGCCCATAATCATCATAAACGCGCAAAACGGGATAGTACACAGACTTAGGGCAACCATAGCGAGGCGCGGAGATGGGGCCAAGGAGATACCAGCTCCGATGCCGCAAAACGCACAGAATAGTCCAAGAATAATCCATTGTTCCTGACTGGCGTACTGAGAAAAATACATCGCGGCGCCGGAGCATGCGATACAAAGCCCAATCGTGCTTGGCATCACATTGTTCAACCGGTTTCGTTTTTGAGCCGCAGTTAACTTATCGACGTCAAGCAACCACCATGAGCGCACACGGAACACTAAAAATGAAATGAAAATCAGGTTCGTGAAAATTATTGCGTTGAGTGCATGTTCCCAGAAAAGAGAGCCGACGAGAATTCCGCCCACGGCGATGCCAATCAGATTCCGCGGCACCTGACGTCGCAATTCGCGCAACTGACGGTCCACGACAACATCAGTCGTCATGTCGGAGACGGCTTTTGGCAACACTAGCCACGACGATTCTGGAGAACGCATGTGGGCGTTAATCCTCGATAAAAGTTTCGAGATGATCGTAAAATATGGTTAAAGCGACGTTCATTTCAGAGGTATAGGCTGATCTGCAAACATCGTTAGTTAAGAGTTGGTTTCTATGGTTTGCGCAGATGCTTTGGGAACATGCCGATGACGATTGCTCCGCCTTCTGGCCGGGAAGACTATCAAGGTCTTGATTCTTATTACGAAGACGAAATCGTCCCATTTTTACAATCACAAGAGACGCGGCGGCGATCAGCGGTAATGCACAGCGGTGTTGTCTTCGTCTTTACAGTGGCGGTTGCTATCGCCGTGTACGTATTAGGTCCCTTAGGCGAGGCAAATCTACACATCGCATTTATTATTGGCGCCCTTGGGTTATCCTTCGCCGTCGCAACGCTGACGAAGGCGCGTTCGAATATTACGGCCGGCTTGCTGAAACGCGTGTGTGGTTTTCTTGGCTTTACATACAGACGTGAACCATCACGCCCGTCTTTCGCGTCTGAACTCGATCGGTTACGGCTCTTGCCAAGCTATAATAGGCAATCCTGGGAGGATGAAGTCATTGGATTGCGTCACGGCGCTGATTTTGTTCTGTGTGAGGCGCATCTGAAAAAAGTGACGCGGGGTAAGCGCAAGCGAGTGCGCACAGTTTTTCATGGCCAGCTTCTCTTGATCGACTACCATAAGCAGTTTTTCGGTGAGACCGTTATCAAACGAGATGCAGGCGTCTTTAATCGCCTAATGAAACCGGGAAAGGAATTTCAGAATGTCGGGCTTGTCTCATCCAGATTCGAAAAAGCTTTTGAAGCATGGTCGACAGATCAGGTAGAGGCGAGAGAACTTTTGGACCCTCTGGTGCTGGAGCGGTTTGAAGAACTCGAAAGACTCTTTGACGGCGCCAGATTCCGCGCCGCTTTTTCAAAGGGAAAGCTTTATGTCGTTCTGGAAACAGGCGACAAGTTGAATATGGGCAGCATGTTCAACTCTCTGGAACGTTCGGACCGTGTTGAGGCTATTTTGAAAGAGTTCGACCTGATCTTTGATCTAATCGATGTTTTGCTGAAACGGATCGACGGTCCGCTTGACGCCGCTGTTTCGGTGGATGCATTGCGTGCTTAAAGGCCGACGCGACGGCTCGCCACAGGTTTTTCAGCAGAAAACACCCTACGTCCAATGATGAATTGCAATAACATTTGTTTTCGTGATGCAGACAAAGGTTTATAATGACCCGGACGCTTTATCAGACCTTGCTTGGACCTGCGTTCGACAGGCTGCCTGAACCGATCAGATCAATGCATGCTAGCGCCCGCCGGGCGGAGGGGCGTGCTGATATTGTTCGTGGAACGTCGCTCCTTGCTCGCCTTATTTGCCTGATTGCGCGCGTGCCGCAGACAGGCAGGGATGTAAACGTCGTTACTCATTTCGAACAGATTGAGGGTGGAGAGCGCTGGACGCGGATTTTTAATGGCGAAGCTTTTCGCACTGATATGCGAGTCGATATGTCGTCAATGCCGCCGCGCCTCACCGAGAAATTCGGACCATTTCTGTTCCATCTCAAGATGATTGCGCACCAAGGCGGAATTGATCTTATCCCCGATAGTGTTTCCCTATGGGGCTTTTCCTTGTCGAAAGTGTTCTGTCCCGAAGCGATTGGCCTCGAGCGGGTCAAGGACGGATGTTATCATTTTGAAGTGTCCGTCCGATTCCCGCTTGCTGGAGAGATTCTTAGCTATTCGGGTACGATTGAACCTGCTGCTTAAGCAACGGGTTGTAATGGTCCTTCGCCATACTGGTTCGGGCCATCGGAATCTTTAATAAAGAAATAGATCATTGCAATAAAACCAACCAACGGAATGATAAAGATTAAGCACCACCAGCCGGATTTACCGATGTCATGAAAGCGTCTGACGCTAAGCGCAATATTTGGAATCAACAGGCCGAGTGCGAGAAGCCCAGCCAGCAATTCACCAGCGCCGACAAGGCCGCCAACAAAGTAAGCACCAACATAGGCGACTATATAGACCAGGAACCACCACCAGAACTCACCCTTGCCGGATCGATCATTGAAATTGGCGTAGTTCGCCAGAACAGTTTTTGCCGCGCTCATGAAGTCCATGGCGTCTCTCCCTAAATAATGCGAGTGAAAACTTAGCCCTGTTCGGGGCCGGTTCAATGACCTTTTTAACGAACGAGAATCAGCTTTTCAGCGGCCCGCGTAACGCCAGTATAGAGCCAGCGGGCGGAATGCTCGCGGAACATGTAGCTTTCATCAAACAACACCACATTATCCCATTGGCTGCCTTGCGATTTATGGACGGTCAGCGCGTATCCGTAGTCAAATTCATCCGCCCCCTTTCGCTGGGTCCATGGAACAGACTCCGGACCCTCAATGAAAAACGGACGCGGCACGGAAACATTAACCGCTTTCCCGCCTTCCTCTGGACGCACGGAAAACCGTACACGCGCACCCCGCGGTGACATGCGCCGGTCAA
Organism: Pseudomonadota bacterium; assembly: GCA_039196665.1. Lineage (GTDB taxonomy): Bacteria > Pseudomonadota > Alphaproteobacteria > Caulobacterales > Parvularculaceae > Hyphococcus. The sequence continues at coordinate 19,196 of JBCCUQ010000001.1, forward strand.
CAGTCCAGATGCCGCCATTGAGGAGGCCCTTTTTCTTGTTGTTGCGCAGGCAAACGAGCTTCTCTCCGGCTTCCGGCGTCTGTTCTGTATGTCCGTGCAGTTCACGCAAACGATCATTGTAGCGTTTGCGCGTGCGGTTGGCGCCGACAAGAATTTGGTCGGCCTGCATGATCTGATCGGCGCCGATGTCTCGCTTGGAGAGGAGAAGGCACTCATCCGATTGTTCATCGAAAGGTGAGCCTTCGCGAATGGCCATAGAAAGACGGATGATCGGATTGTCCGCCGCCTGACGATGAATTTCCGTCAGCATGAAGTCCGGCTCGCCTTCGGTGAAAAAGCCGCCGCCCTTGACCGGCGGCAATTGCGCCGGATCGCCCAAGACTAAAACCGGTTTGCCGAAAGAGAGGAGATCACGGCCGAGATCCTCATCGACCATTGAGCACTCGTCGATGATGATCAGATCAACTTTTGAGGCCGGCGCATCGTGGCGCAACGTGAATGCCGGCTCGCCGTCTTCTTCCGCCGTTGCGGGACGATAGATTAGGGCGTGGATTGTTGATGCATCTGTACAGCCCTTCTGGCGCATGACATGGGCGGCTTTACCCGTGAAGGCGGCGAAGGCGACATCGCCGCCGGCGTTTTCGGCAATATGACGCGCCAACGTCGTCTTGCCTGCGCCGGCATAGCCGAACAGTCGGAAGAGCTGACTGTCGCCAGCCTTTCGCCAGCGCTCCACTTCGAGAAGAGCGTTATCCTGTTCGGGAGACCAGTTCATGAAAAACGCCTACTTACTTTTTTGATCTGCGATCCATTCATCGGCGATGTCTTCGAGCACCGCAATCGCAAGAGAACCATTGCCAACAATCATGTCGTGAAAAGCCCGCAGATCAAATTTATCGCCAAGCTCTTTTTCTGCTTTGGCGCGTATTGCTTTGATGCGCAGTTCGCCGATTTTATAGGAAAGCGCCTGGGCGGGCCAGGTGATGTAGCGATCCACCTCGCTAACGACTTCTGCTTGTGAAAGCGCCGTGTTCTCCAGCAGAAAATCAATCGCCTGTTGCCGCGACCATCCTAGGGCGTGCATGCCGGTATCAACGATAAGGCGATTGGCGCGCCACATTTCATATGTCAGCCTGCCGAAATCGCTGTAAGGATCTTCATAAAAGCCTGCTTCCTTGCCGAGACTTTCTGAATATAACCCCCAGCCTTCACCGAAAGCAGCATGATACAATGTCTTTCGGAATTCAGGCACGTCGAGTTCAAGTGCGATCGCGGATTGGTGATGATGGCCCGGCACAGCTTCATGAAGGCTGAGCGCTTCAAGATTATATAGCGGTTGCGCTTTCAAATTACCGGTGCTGATGAAATATGCGCCCGGTGTGCGTCCGTCATCGCCGCCGGCCACGTAATAGGCGCCACGCCCTTCCGTGCCGCGGATTTCATATGTATTCCGCGCCAGCTTTCCAAAAAATCGCGGCATCTGGCCGTCCATTTTCTTTGTAATGAAGGCGGTTTTTTCCAGAAGGTCCTGACCGTTTTCGGCATAGAATTGCGAGTCGTTCCTGAGGTATGCCAAAAACTCGCTGAATGTTCCCTTGAAGCCCACGCGATCAATGATCGCCTCCATCTCGGCGCGAATACGCTTTTGTTCGCTTAGACCAAGCTGGTGGATCTCCTCAGGAGACATATTGGTCGTTGTGAAATAACGGATCAGATATGCGTAATAGTCATCGCCGCCTTCAAGGCTGGTTATGCCGACTTCATTCCTGCAATTGGGCGCATATTCATCAACGAAAAAATCATAGAATTCGCGATAGCCAGGGATAATTGCATCCTCAACAAGCCGTTCACCTTTTTTCCTGAAGTCAGACTGCGTTTTTGAAGCGATGGTGTCTGGAAATTTTTTGAATGGCGCGTAAAGGCTACTGTCTTCCGGGGCGTCAACAATCAATTCGCTGATTGTCTTCTCATACCCTTCTATCGATTGACAATAATGCGTGTACCCCTTTGTTATGGCTTCACGTAGAAGCGCAATATTCTCGCGATTGTAACGCGGGAAATCCGCCAGGCTGACAAGATACCGTTCATAGTCGTCAGCATTAGAGAAAGACATATTGAACGGCGCGTTGGCGAAATAGGTGTGATAACCAAACAAACTGGTGATGGGGAACAGGTGTTCGGGTTGCTCATAGCTATCGCGCTCCGTTGCGCGTTCATAAGAAAATAGTTTGAAACTGATCCTATCCTGACCTTTCAGTGCGCCTGCATCGATCTCTTCAAGCCGCGCGATAATGGCATCGTTGAATTTTTGTCGACGCGTACGCGCCTTTGTGGTGAATTCGGGCAGTTTCCCATTCATACGGAAAGCGTCGGGATCTGTTCTGAAGAACACGCGCTCCTTTGAGGCTTCGGCCCAATGGTCATTGAGAATAGCGTGAAAATCTTCCGCCACATCGGCATGGGCGAACGTCATTACACTCAGATTTAAACAGACGGCGATAAAAGCGTTTTTTCGCATCGTTTCTTCCTGTTTTATGATTATTCAGACCAGTTCGACCCACACTGGCACGTGATCTGACGGTTTTTCTTTGCCGCGTTCTTTGCGGTCAACGCCTGCATCCTTGAAGCGATCTGCGGCTTGCGGAGACATCAACAGGTGGTCGATGCGTATGCCGTTATCCTTTTCCCAGGCGCCGCGCTGATAGTCCCAGAAGGTATAGCGCACGCCCATCGGGTCGGCTTGTCTTAGCGCATCGGTGAGGCCTAGATTAACGAGTTCGCGAAAGGCGGCGTGGGTTTCCGGTCGATACAGCGCATCACCTTCCCAAGCCGCCGGGTCATGCACATCCTCCGCCTGAGGGATGACATTATAGTCTCCTGCAAGCACGAACGCCTCTTCGTTTTGCAGCATTTGTTCAGCGTGCGCTTTCAACCGCTTCATCCATCCAAGTTTGTACTCATATTTCGGTCCGGGCGCCGGGTTGCCATTTGGCAGGTAAAGTCCGCCGATCCGAACAGGCTCCGCCTTATCCGGCATCACCAGCGCTTCGATGTATCGAGCCTGTTCGTCACTTTCGTCGCCGGGTAGACCTTTTACAACATCATCAATCGGATGCTTCGACAGAAACGCAACGCCGTTATAAGTTTTCTGGCCATGGACTTCGACATTGTAGCCGCGATCTTCGAATTCCAGCGCTGGAAACTTCTCATCTACGCATTTGATCTCCTGCAGGACGGCAACGTCGGGTTTGGCCGTGTCGAACCACCCCAGAATTCGGGGCAGGCGCGCGTTGATTGAATTGACATTAAAAGTGGCGATTTTCATGAGAGTTGACTTTCAGCGCGTTCCTGAACTCGGGTGAGGGCGCTTTTCAGATAGCCCGGCCAGAAGATTTTGACGAGAAACCAAACGACTGGCTCTGCGATTGGCCCGTTAGGTTTGAAGATGTAAGTCCAGTCAATCTGTGTACTTGTTTTTCCTGTCGTGGTGAAATGCCATTCCGCGCGCGCTTCACTGACGAGTGACGCAAACGCGCCAGTAAAGTTTGAAAGCTGATATGCGAATGTCTGGTTTGGCGTAAAGCCGACAAGTTCTTCGCGTACTGATGAATTGTCAGATAATTTATGAACGCGTATCTGGCCAATGGCGCTCCATGGCGCGTCATGGCCGGCGACATCGACAATGGCTGGCAAGGGCCCATGTTTACGGATGAGATCGCGTGCGTCGATATCGACAGCCGCACGAAAAGCGTCCTGCATTGACGCCGTCACGGATTGCGAAATGGAGATCTGTACTGGCATAAATGCTTATTCTTTTATGAACGTGGTAAATTCATCAACGCTTGCGCGCGAGGACCTCAACGAGTTCACCGGAGCGCTCTCATCCGCATAGCCCAAAGCCATGCCGCAATAAAGCTGCTGATCTTCGCGAAGCCCTAAAAAGGCAGAAACCGTTTTCGCTCGAGCCGCCCAGGCTTCCTGCATGCAAGTGGCGAGGCCAATTTCTGCGGCGGCAAGTGCAATCGACTGCATAAACATGCCCAGATGCGCCCATTGCCCTTTATCGAACTGACGGTTGAGGGAAAAGAACAAGCCCGCCGGCGCGCCAAAGAACTCATAGTTTCGCATCAGGTGAGCGATGCGGGCTGGCTTGTCTTCTCTCGGGATATCGAGTTTTGCATACATCGCCTCACCAACCTCAAAGCGTCTGGTGCGCCAGGGGGCTTGAAGCTTTGGCGGGTAAATTTGTAGTTCGGATTCATCGCCAAGTGGGTTTGCTGCTATTGCTTGTTTAACGGTTTCGACAAGCCGGTCTCGTGCGATGCCGGTGACCACGTGAACTTTCCAGGGTTGAAGGTTTCCCCCGGATGGCGCCCATCGCGCGGTGTCGAGAACGTCACGGATTTCGGCTTCGCTGACGGACTTATCCAGAAAAGCGCGCGTTGATATGCGAGAACGCAGGGCGTCGGTGATGTTCATATTTATACTTTTCTGTTCAAGTTCTGATGATGCGCCTTGTCTGGGCGTTTGCGGATAGGCATCTAAACGTCATAATCGCGATTACGGTCAGATAAAAGGCGTCGCTGCAGGGAGCGGAGAGTAGATTGATCAGGCACAACGTATCTTGTCCTGGTGGTGAGAGATGACGCAGCGTCAACGGTCCAGATTAATGCTGATGGCGACGCTACTGATGCTCGCTTTGACCGCGCTGATGATCACTCGCAACGAGCAATTCATCTTCCGCGATGAAGGACGATTGGTGGTGGAGCGCGATTCAAGCGATGCGGACACAGTGATTTTTTATTGGCGCAGTGAAGTTGATACGCCAATGGCGCGTCGTTTCGCTGAAGGGTTTGAAGAGTGGCGTGACAAGTCAGACCGTATCATCATTGATCTCAATTCACCTGGCGGCGCCATCCGCGAAGGCGAGGCGGTCATTCGAGAGATTGAAAAGATGAAGCGTACGCACATTATCGATACCCGTGTGCGTAACCGGCGTGCATGCTATTCAATGTGCGTACCGATTTTTTTGCAAGGAAAGCAACGGTCCGCTGCCGCCAACGCGCGCTTTATGTTTCATGAACCGACGGCCTATGACTATTTTACAGGTGAAAAAGTTGATGAGCCTGAATTTGAGCGTGAACTCACAAGCCGTCGGTTCTTTAACAGGTATTTTGTCAATTCAGAAATGGACCCGGTTTGGCGCGACAATCTTGCTGAGGAATGGCGCGGCAAGGATGTATTTCGCTCGGCGCGGGAGCTGGTCGACGAAAAATCAAACATCGTGACGGTGCTTGAGTAACGCCGCTTAAGGCCATTTCGCTTCAGGCGGCAGTGATGACAGGATTGAATCCACATTACCGCCGGTTTTCAGACCGAAGGTTGTGCCACGGTCATATAGCAGATTATATTCCGCATACCGACCGCGCTGGATGAGCTGCTTTTCCCTGTCATCCTCTGACCATGGCTGATCCATGCGTTTTTCCACTAATGCGGGATAGGCATTTAAAAATGCGCGGCCTACATCCTGGGTAAAGACGAAGTCATTGTCCCAGTCGCCGGTATTCAACCGATCGTAAAAAATGCCGCCAACACCACGGGGTTCCTTGCGGTGCGCCAGCCAGAAATAGTCATCGCACCATTTTTTGAATTTCGGGAAGTACGCTTCGTCATGAGGATCGCACGCCGCCTTCATCGCGGCGTGGAATGCTAGGGTGTCTTCATGGGTTTCGTTACGATAGGCGGGGTGCATCGGATTCAGATCGCCGCCGCCGCCAAACCAGCTTTTTGTAGTAACGATCATGCGGGTGTTCATATGCGCGGCTGGCGCATGAGGGTTTCTAGTGTGGGCGATCAGCGAAACGCCTGAAGCCCAGAAACGCGGATCTTCCTCAGCGCCCGGAATTTGCTTGCGAAACTCTTCGGAAAATTCACCATGGACTGTGGATGTGTGGATGCCGGCTTTTTCAAAAACGCGCCCATGCAGCATGCCCATCACGCCGCCGCCCTGGTCTTGTGATCCATCGCCCCGCTTCCATGCGGTCTTTTCAAACCGGCCTGCCGGCATGTCGGCGTAAAGCTCGCCAGCGGCGTCTTCTAGCCGTTCGAAAGCGGCGCAAATCTGATCTCGCAAGTCTTCGAACCAGGCTTTGGCTATTTGTTTTCGCTCTTCCATATCCGTCATGATGTCTCCCAGCCCAATTGCCGTCTTGCTTCAGCCAGCGCTACCGCGGCGGCGACCGTGATATTGAGGGAGCGCGCCTCAGGCGCCAATGGGATGCGAAGTCGCGCATCGGCCGCCTCATGAACCTCTTCTGGCGCGCCGGCGCTTTCCCGGCCCATAAGGAGAATATCGTCGTTCTGAAACGAGAAGTCCCAGATGGTCGCATTAGCCTTGGTGGTGAGTAGAATCAGTCGGGCCGGGCAGCTGGCGTCATAAAAAGGCCGCCACCCGTCATGTATCGTGGGTACGGCGAGGTTTCCATAATCCATCGCCACCCGCCCGATTTTTCTCGAATCCAAGGGGAATCCGCAGGGCGCGATTATATCGAGCGCTGCGCCAAAGCAGGCGGCGGCGCGAATCGCCGCCCCTACATTCTGAGGAATATCGGGTTGATAAAGAGCCAGCCGCATGATGGGGACTTTATAGGATATTCAGGTTTTGTCGCGTCCACGCTCGCGACGCTAGGCCGCAGCTCCACGCGGCCTAGACTTCGTACATAAGGTGCGCTTAAAACTCGCGCAAACTCAATAAGGTGAGCTTTATGACGACTGCCGACCTCAATGAAGACAGCGAACCCACCCGGCGTGATTTCATCCATATTTTTGGTATCGCAACGGCGGCCGTCGGGGCTGGCGCCGTAGCCTGGCCGCTGGTCAGTCAGATGAACCCGGATGCATCGGTTCTTGCTCTTTCGACGAAGGAAGTTGACCTGTCCGCCGTCCCGGCGGGCCAGGCGATTAAAATCATGTGGCAGGGCAAGCCGGTCTTCATCCGTCACCGCACAGAAGAAGAAATCAATGAGGCGCGTGCGACAGCTCTCAGCGCCCTGAAAGATCCGGTGGCGCGCAACGACAACCTACCAGGCGGCGCCGAAGCGACCGACGCCGCGCTCGTGACTGACGCCGATGGCGTTGAACGTCCGGAGTGGCTCATTCTTGTGGGCGTGTGCACACACCTTGGCTGTATCCCGCTTGGCACGACATCGGGTGAAAATCGCGGCGATTATAATGGCTGGTTCTGTCCATGCCACGGATCGCACTACGATCTCGCGGGACGCATTCGTAAAGGCCCGGCGCCGGAAAACCTTCTGGTGCCGCCATATCAGTTCATCACCGACTCTGTTGTGAAGATCGGGTAGGAGAGACAATCCCAATGAGCCATGCATCTACCTATAAGCCCGGCAACGGTTTCGAAAAATGGTTGGACGACCGCCTACCGTTAGTGCGCCTTGCGCATGATAGCTTTGTCGATTTTCCAACGCCGAAAAATCTGAACTACTGGTACACATTCGGCGGCATTTTGACGGTGTGCCTAGTCGTTCAGATCATCACCGGCGTTGTGCTGGCGATGCACTATACCCCTCACACGGATATGGCTTTCGCCAGCGTCGAGCACATCATGCGCGACGTGAATTATGGCTGGCTTATGCGTTACGTTCACGCCAACGGCGCGTCGATGTTCTTCATTGCGGTCTATATCCACATGTTCCGCGGGATTTATTATGGCTCGTATAAAGCGCCGCGCGAAATTTTGTGGATGCTGGGCGTTGTCATCTATCTCCTAATGATGGCGACGGCGTTTATGGGGTATGTGCTGCCATGGGGACAGATGTCCTATTGGGGCGCAACGGTTATCACCAACCTGTTTTCGGCGATTCCTCTAATTGGTGACGATATCCGCACATTGCTGTGGGGCGGTTTCTCTGTTGATAACCCGACCTTGAATCGCTTCTTCTCGCTGCACTATTTGCTGCCGTTCGCGATCTTTGGTGTTGTTGTGCTGCACGTCTGGGCGCTGCACGTGCCCGGCAATAACAACCCGGCAGGTGTTGAAGTCAAAGACGTGAAGAAAGACACCGTGCCGTTCCATCCGTATTATACGGTCAAGGATAGTTTCGCGATTGTTGTATTCCTTATCCTGTTTGCGGCCTTTGTATTCTTCAATCCGAACGCGCTTGGTCACGCTGACAATTACATTGAGGCGAACCCGCTTTCGACGCCGGCGTCGATCGTGCCTGAGTGGTATTATTTGCCTTTCTACGCGATCCTGCGCGCCGTTACGTTTGATATCGGTCCGATCTCGTCCAAGCTTGGTGGCGTGATCGCGATGTTTGGCTCCATCTTGATTCTGTTCGTCTTGCCTTGGCTGGACACGTCCAAGGTGCGCTCCATGCGGTATCGCCCGGTTGCGCGAATGTGGTTCTTCCTGTTCGTGATCTCATGCATCGCGCTTGGCTATCTTGGCGGCAAGCCGGCTGAGGGCGCCTATGTGATGTTCGCGCAGATTTTCACCGCGTACTATTTCGCCTTCTTCCTGATTATTCTGCCACTGCTGGGGATCATGGAGACGCCGAAACCATTGCCGCGTTCAATTGCAGAATCGGTTGTGAAAACTAAATCGCCCGAAGCGCCGCCGGGCGCGCAACCGGCGCCGGCGGAGTAGGGACCAGAGATGAACATGATCATGATTATCCGCACTCTCATCATCACCGCCCTTGCCTGCATCACAGGCGTCACGGCTGGCCATGCGGCTGGCGGCAAGGCCAAAAAGCTTGAGCATCAGCACTGGCACTTCTCCGGTCCGTTCGGGACTTATGATCAGGAAGCCCTGCAACGCGGGTTTCAGGTTTATGAGACTGTCTGCTCCAGCTGCCACGGCCTTGAGTTGCTTTCGTTCCGTAACCTCGGTCAAAAAGGCGGTCCGTTCTATCTGGCGAGTTGCCCCGCCGGCGTGCCGGAGGGTATCGATTGCTCAAATCCGAATGATAATCCGGTCGTTAAAGCGATTGCGGAGAACTATAAGTTCCAGATTACCGACGGACCGGATGACTATGGCGATATGTTCCAGCGTGCGGCATTGCCGTCCGATAGTTTCCCTGGACCGTTTGCTAATGATTCGATTGCACGCCTTGCAAATAATAATGCGCTGCCGCCTGATCTCTCACTGATCGCGAAGGCTCGTCATGGAGGCGCGGATTATATTTATTCGCTATTGGTTGGCTATGTGGATCCGCCATCGACTGTCGAAGTATCGCCGGGCCAGTACTATAATCCGTATTTCCCGGGCGATATGTCCCAGGCCCTGAAGCCTGAATATATCGACGAAGAAGGTCATGCGCGCGAAGGCGTAGAGGTGCCGTTAGGCGGCGTTCTGGCCATGGCCCCGCCGCTTCAGGATGGCGTCATTGAATATGCGGATGGCTCGCCTCAAACAGTTGAGCAATACGCCAAGGACGTTTCCGAATTTTTGATGTGGGCGGCGGAACCGAAAATGGAAGCGCGCAAGTCGCTGGGCGTCATGTCGCTCATCTATCTCGTCATTCTAGCGGCGCTTCTTTACTGGTCTAACCGCAAGATCTGGTCGAACGTTAAAAAATAATCCACAGGATATCCGCCTGTGAGTGATGCGAAACGCATTCTTGGCGTCATTGGCGGCTCGGGTGTCTACCAGATGGCGGCGCTCAAAAACCCTGAGCGTGTCGAGATGGAAACGCCCTGGGGCGCGCCGTCTGATGTGCTTGTTTATGGCCAACTGGGCGGCGTTGAAGCCGTTTTTCTTGCGCGCCACGGTGCAGGGCACCGATTGGCGCCGGGCGATATCAATTACCGGGCCAATATTGATGCTTTGAAGCGTGCAGGCGTCACCGATTTAATCTCGCTCTCCGCTTGCGGATCGTTTCGGGAAGAGCTTTCTCCTGGAACTTTCGTGATTGTCGATCAATTCATCGACCGGACTACCGCGCGGGAGAAAAGCTTCTTCGGACCCGGTTTTGTGGCGCATGTGTCTATGGCGCATCCCGTGTGCTCTGCGCTTGGTGATGCACTGGAGGCGTCATGCGCAGCGCTCGATATCGGTCATGCGCGGGGCGGAACCTATCTCGCGATTGACGGTCCACAATTTTCTTCGCTGGCGGAATCCAATCTCTATCGCTCCTGGGGATGCGACGTTATCGGTATGACCAACATGCCGGAGGCGAAGCTCGCGCGCGAAGCGGAGCTTCCTTACGTCAGCGTCGCCATGGTGACGGATTATGATTGCTGGCGCGAAGGGGAAGGGGCCGTCGAAGTCGGCCTCATTCTAGAAACATTGAAGAAGAATACCGAGAATGCGGCGCGCCTTGTCGCCGATGTTGCTGTTCGTCTTGGCCCCGCCAGAACCCCATCACCCCATGGAATTGAGGCGACTCTCGATCAAGCCGTGATCACTGCACCAGACGCCCGTGATCCGGAGATGATCAGAAAGCTTGATGCGGTCGCCGGACGGTTTTTGAACTCAAAAAGCAAGCAATAAACTTGGTTTTCGGCGAACACTCGCTTCCTAATTATTAAACCGGAAGTGCATCACATCGCCGTCCTTGACGACGTACTCTTTGCCTTCAAGGCGGGTTTTTCCGGCTTCTTTCGCGCCTTGTTCGCCGTTGAACGTCACATAGTCATCAAATGAGATGGTTTCCGCCCGGATGAAGCCTTTTTCGAAGTCGGTGTGGATGACGCCAGCAGCCTGCGGGGCTGTAGCGCCAACCCGTACGGTCCAGGCGCGCGTCTCTTTTGGGCCGGCGGTGAAATAGGTTTGCAAATCAAGAAGATCGTAACCGGTTCTGATGAGACGGTTGAGGCCCGGTTCGCTAAGGCCAAGGGTCTCCAGATATTCCGCCTGTTCGTCGTCATCAAGTTGCGCAAGTTCCGATTCAATCTTGGCGGATATGACGACGGCGGCGGCGTTTTCTTTGCCCGCGCGCTCTTCGACTGATCTTGAATAGGCGTTGCCGTCTGCGGCGGCGCTTTCATCAACATTGGCGACGAATAGCACCGGCTTTGACGTCAGCAGCTGCAGGCCAAGCCAGTCTTTCTTTTCGTCATTACTGATCTCGACGTTGCGGGCGGGTTTGCCTTCGCGCAAAACCTCAAGCGCTTTGTCGACAAGCACCAGCGCCGCTTTCGCTTCCTTATCCTGACCCTTGGCCTTCTTTTCCAGATTGACGCGACGCTTTTCAAGGCTCTCAAGATCCGCCAGCATCAACTCGGTTTCGACGACTTCAAAATCCGCAATCGGATCAATCTTGTCCGAAACATGGGTAATATCGTCATCGTCGAAGCAACGCAGTACATAAACGATCGCTTCAACCTCGCGGATATTGGCGAGAAACTGATTGCCAAGCCCTTCGCCTTTCGACGCGCCTTTAACAAGCCCCGCGATATCGACAAACTGCATGCGAGCAGGAATGATTTCGGCAGACCCCGCGATTTCAGCGAGCTTGTTTAAACGCGGTTCCGGTACGGCCACGTCGCCGACATTCGGTTCAATCGTACAAAACGGGTAGTTCGCCGCTTGCGCCGCCGCCGTCTTGGTCAGGGCGTTAAAGAGCGTCGACTTGCCGACATTGGGCAGTCCGACGATGCCGCATTGAAATCCCATGTTTCGCGTACTTTCCGATTAGTCCTTGCGCCCCAGAATTTTCTGGAAGGCGTCAGTAAAAGGGTTTTGGGTGGAAGGTTTTTCAGCCTTGGCCGGCTGGGCCGGATTTTTCGGTGCGGACGCTTCCGCCGGTTTGGGCTGCCTGGCGGCGGCGGGCGCCAGGCGCTGCGCCACCGCCGTCGCAAAGCGATTATCGTCATCGGCCATGAGAAACGGCGCCGCCGCCGCGATCGCGTCCAGCATGGGCGTCAACCAATCCTGATCGTCTTTAGCGAAGTTCCCAAGCACGTGGTTCGTGACCCGTGACTTGTCGCCGGGGTGACCGATCCCGATACGCACGCGCCGGAAATTGTTGCCGATATGGGCGTCGATTGAACGGATGCCATTGTGGCCCGCTGCGCCACCGCCGGTCTTCACTCTGAGCTTACCGGGCGCAAGATCGAGCTCGTCATAGAACACGATAATGTCCGACTGCTGGAGCTTGTAAAACTGCATGGCTTTTTGAACGGCGCGGCCGGAGTCGTTCATGTAGGTCAACGGTTTCAGCGCCAGCGCTTTTTCACGGCCATTTGGGCCATCAAGCAAGCCTTCGCGGATTTCCGCGTCGAATTTCTGGCGCGCCTGTCCAAATCCATGGGCGTTGGCGATGGCGTCGACAGCCATAAACCCGACATTGTGCCGGTGGTGAGCGTATTTCTCCCCGGGATTGCCAAGGCCGGCAAGGATAATCATGAGGCGCGCTCCCGCGAAAAGCGGCGCGGACGCCGAAAGCGACGTTACTCTTCTTTCGCGTCCTCGGCTTCGGTTTCGCCTTCCGCTGCACTGTCTTCTTCGGCCGCTTCAGCCTCATCCGACTCTTCGCCGTCGTCAGAAGAGCGCAGAGCCGACGGCGCTGCAATTGTAGCGATTGTATAGTCGCGGTCAGTGGTCACGAGCGTGACGCGGTCAGGAAGATTAATCGCGGAAACGTGGATCGCATCCCCGACATCAAGGCCTGTGACGTCAATCTCGAATACTTCCGGAATAGCCGTGGCCGGCGCATAAACCGGCACGACGTGACGCACGACGTTAAGAACGCCGCCTTTTTTCAGGCCCGGTGACTCTTCCTCGTTAAGGAAGCGAACGGGAATTTCAACGTCGATCCGGGTTTTTTCGTCAACGCGCATCAGATCCACATGCATCGGCATATCCTTGACCGGGTGCAGCTGGACGTCGCGGGCGATCACGGACTGCTGGCCTTCCTCGCCGGGCACGTCGATTTTCGCCAAGTGCGCCTTCATACGGCCAGCCAGATAGGCCTTCAGCACTTCATTCTGCTTCAGGCGAATAGCGACCGGCTCTTCGCCGCCGCCATAGATAACGCCTGGGATCCAGCCATCGCGACGGGTCGATCGTGCACCGCCAGTGCCGGTTCTGTCGCGGACCTCGCAATGAAAAATGTCAATATCGGCCATAGTTCCAAGCGTCCTCACGCAAAAGAGCCACGGCAGCGGGCGTGTCCGGCCCCTGCGGCGGCTCGAAATTCCTGAATAAGCCGCGGTCTATAGAGGAAAGGAAGGGCCAGCGCAAGCATGTAGAGGCCCCTCAATTTCGGCCTTATTCGGCATGCTATTTGATCGGAAAGCCTCTTCAATCGCTCTTTATTAACGCGCTGGCGAAAACACGCTAAGAAGCTCGGATATCCGTTTCAGGGGAATGCTTCAATGACACTTTTCTTGCGTTTTCAAGGCTGGCCCGCCGCCGTTATGTCCGCCATTCTTTTGACTGGAATCGCCAGCCGCGGGATTGCGGCCGAATACGAAGTACCGGTAGGTTATCACATCCTCGACAACGGTTTGAAGGTGGTGCTTTCCGAGGATAGCACCGTGCCGACGGCGACCATCGCTGTCTATTACGGCATCGGCTTTCGGATTGAGCCGCGTGACCGAACCGGCTTTGCGCATCTTTTTGAACACATGATGTTCCAGGGCTCCGACAATCTCGGCAAAGGCGAGTTCATTGCGTTGGTGAACTCCAATGGCGGCGTTCTGAACGGCTCGACCCGCTTCGATTTCACCAATTACTTTGAAGTCGTCCCATCCCATAAGACGGAAACCTTTATCTGGGCCGAGGCGGATCGCATGCGCGGCCTCAACATTACGCAAGCCAACCTCACCAATCAGCAAGGCGTTGTGAAGAACGAGGTTAAGGTGAATGTCCTCAATCAGCCCTATGGCGGCTTCCCGTGGCTCGACCTGCCGCAACTGGCGAATGAAAACTGGTTCAACGCACACAATTTCTATGGCGACCTTGAAGACCTTGATGCGGCGACGCTTGAAGACGTGCAGCAGTTCTTTAAGGATTTTTACGCCCCGAATAACGCTGTCATCGTTGTTGCAGGCGATATCGATCCAGCGGAAACGCTGGCGTGGGTCGAGCAGTATTTCGGCGATATTCCGGCATCGGATAATTTATTCTCGCCGGATATTTCAGAGCCCCGTCAGGAAGCCGAAAAGCGCATTGAAAAGACCGATCCGCTGGCGCCGCGCCCGGCCTTGGCCTGGGGCTATCACGTGCCGGAACGCGGCACGCCGGAATGGTATGCGATGGTGGTGATCGATGCGATCCTCACCACTGGCGAGGACAGCCGGCTGCATCAGAAGCTGGTGCAGGAAAAAGGCTATGCTGGCGCTGTTCCAGGTGGAATCAACTGGCCGCTCGGCAATATCTATAACTATAACGGACCGATGATCTGGTCGGCCTATCTGGTGCATGACGCAGGAACGCCGCCTGATGACATCCTCGCCGACATCGATGCGATTGTTGAGGATCTTCAAACCAATCTCATTAGTGAAGATGAGATGAGCCGGGCCATGACCAAGCTACGCTCGCAGATTTACGATTACATCGGGGATGGCAATCGCGTCAGTTTTGTTGATCTGCTGGCCGCTTTCGCCTTGTTCGATGATGATCCCGAGCGGATCAACCGTCTTGAAAGCGAGTTCGATGTGGTCACGCCGGAGCTTATCCGAACCACAGCGCAGGAATATCTGCGCCCGACCAATCGTTCCATCATCACCTTAGTACCAGGCGCTGCCGACGGTCAGGGAGAGTAATCATGAAAGCTATTTCAAAACTGACCGCCGCTCTTTTCGCCATGCTCGCTTTATCGACACCCTGCTTAGCTCAAGAAAAGGAACAGCCGCCTGTCGGGGCTGAACCGCGCGGCTTTACGCTGCCAAAGATTGAAACCTACAGTTTGCGCAATGGCGTTGATGTGACGCTGGTTCCCTATGGCCGCGCCCCGAAAGTCGCTATTCGCGCTGTTGTGCGTGTTGGCAATTTGAATGATGGCGATACCCCGTGGATCGCCGACCTTACTGCGCAGATGATGGGCGAGGGGGCGGCCGGAAGGTCAGCCTCCGAGTTGGCGCTGGAAGCCGCCCGTATGGGCGGCGACCTCAATATCGGCGTCGGCCTTGATGAGACATTCGTCACCATGGATGTTCTCAGCGAAAGCGCGCCGGATGCAATCGGTTTGATCGCTGACGTAGTTCAACGGCCGGATATGCCGGAAAGCGAATTCAGCCGGATACAGCAAAACCTTCTGCGCAATATTTCCGTAGCGTCAACCCGACCGCAAACAATCGCCCAGAACGCCTTTATGAAGTCCATTTATCCTGGGCATCCTTACAGTAACGCCGTTCTTCCTGATGCGGATGAGTTCGAGGGGCTTACTCTTGATCAAGTTCGGGATTTTCATGCGGCGAATTTTGGCGGCGCCCGCACTCACATCTACGTTGTCGGCGAATTTGATCGCCGCAAGGTGCGCAGCGCCATCGCAAAAGCATTCCGCAAATGGGACGAGGGGCCTGAACCTTTGGTCCTGGCGCCCAAAACGCCGGATGCGCCGGAAGTTGTACTGATTGACCGTCCAGGCGCTGTCCAATCGACAATCCGCCTCGGTAAGCGCGTTCCGCCGCTTGACGCGAGCCTTGATCTAGAAGCTGCGGATACTGTGCTTGGCGGATATTTTTCATCGCGCATCACCCGCAACATCCGCGAAGACAAGGGATATACCTATTCACCGAATTCAGCCGTCAGCGTTGAATATAAAGCCGCATACTGGCGCCAGAATGCGGATATCACATCAGAGGCGACCGGCCCGGCGATCGCCGAGATCGTTAAAGAGATACGCGGCCTTCAGGATACGCCGCCCCCCGATGACGAATTGACCGGTGTCAAAAACTACATGAACGGCGTTTTCGTCATCCGCCTTGCGTCGCGTGGCGGGATGGCGAGCCAGTTGGCCTATGTGAATTTGCATGAACTCGGCATCGATTATCTTGAGAACTATGTGGACACGGTTCAGGCGCTTACCGCTGAGGATGTGCAAAACGCCGCTAAGGCGCATCTGCCGATTGGCCAGATGAACCTTACAGTTGTAGGCGATCTGGAATCTGTAACGCCGCAGCTCGAGGCGCTGCCGGAGTTTGCTGACCTGCTTCCGGGTGATGATTAGCAGCCAGGCTGAATGATCGTAGGTCCCGATGAGGTGAGATGGCGTTAGGGCTCGATTGCATTTGTTGTGAGACGCAAGCCGTTTTGGTGGGGCGCTGCGACTTGCTGGCCTGACTTATTTGTGAGTCTTTATTCTTATGAAGCAGGCGCACCTGTGAGGCTATAGCCTGTTGACACTCTCTATTTATCTTGTATCAGCGTATTAATACATGATGCGGGTTATTGTCAGAGCAGTCCGATCGTGGCGGGACAGTATCTGAAACAGGATGGATAAAATGCGCGGACCGCCGAAAAAACAGTCGAAAGAGCAATGCATCAAGGACGAGAAGGCGCTTTTTGATGCTTTTGCGAAACTGAAAAGCGGCGCCGAGGCGGCGCGGTTTCTGCGCGACCTGGCGACACCCGGAGAACTCGAAGCTTTTGCAGAACGCTGGCGCATTGCCCGCATGCTTGACGAGGGCGGTCACTCCTATCGCGATATTGCGGCGGCGGCGAATGCTTCGACCACCACGGTTGCGCGGGTCGCCCGTTTTTTACGTGAAGAAGGCCACCGGGGCTATCGCCTGGTCCTGGATCGCCTCTAACCCCTGGAGTTATCGATGTGTGAAGAGCGGTTACGTATCGCCATTCAAAAGTCTGGCCGTCTTTCTGAAGGCAGTTTTGAGCTTTTGAAAAATTGCGGTTTGAAGATATCCCGCGGCAAGGACAAGCTTTACGGACGAGTGCGCGAATTGCCGATCGATGTCCTGTTGTTGCGAGACGATGATATCCCTGCATTCGTTGCGGATAATGCCTGCGATATTGGCATTGTCGGGCAAAACGTTTTTGAGGAAGAACGCCTCAATGAAACTCATGACAATCCTGCGGTTGAAGTCATGCCTCTCGGCTTTGCTCGCTGTAAACTGATGCTTGCGGCGCCCAAGGAATGGATGTTCAACGGGTCGTCAATGATGGAGGGGAAGCGCATTGCGACGTCCTATCCGGGACTGACTCAGGCGTGGCTTCAACGGGAAGATGTCAGTGCGCGTCCCGTGATGATGAAGGGCTCCGTCGAAGTGGCGCCGCGATTGAAAATCGCCGATGCGGTCTGTGATATTGTCTCGACCGGGGCGACCCTTGACGCCAACGGATTGAAACCCGTCGCGACTGTTTTCGAATCCGAAGCGTTGCTGATCCGAAATGCGGAAACATTTTCAGAGGCGAAGCAGGTTATCTTTGATGCATTGATGAAGCGCATTAATGGCGTTCTTACGTCTCGCGACGCCAAATATGTCATGATGAATGCGCCGCGCGATGCGGTCGATGCAATAACAGCATTCCTGCCCGGCGCGGAAGCGCCAACGATATTGGAGCTTGCCGGCAATCCGGAAAAGGTGGCCATTCATGCAGTGTGCCGCGAGAGCGTTTTCTGGGACACGCTAGAGGAACTGAAAAAGCTTGGCGCCAGTGCGATTTTGGTGCTGCCCATCGAAAAAATGATGCCTTAGACGAATCAAAGTCCCTACTGAATTCTCAGCGCAAGCGAATGGCGCGCATTTAGTGCGCGCACAGCATATTATGGATGCGCATCAATTGCGCATTTTTTGAAGAATTTTCCACAAGCCTAAAGATTTTTGCGCCGATATGCGCGTCTGTCATATAAGTGATACTCATCTCTCTTACCTTCGTAAGTGCTGAATCTTCCATCAGTGTACAAATGAAAATACGCATCATGCGTGCCGCGTTCACAATGTGAACGGGAAAGGGATTTTTATGGCCTACGACAATCATATTGGTATGAATCGCAGAGACATGTTGAAGAGCGGCGTGGCGCTGGCGGGCGCAGCTGCGATAGCAACGCCGTTGCGCGGGCTTGCGCAGTTTCAAAACTCTGTATCTGCTTTCGCCGCACCGATTGCGAGCCCTTATGGGGCAATCTCGCCGAAACTGGATTTGGAAACGGGTCTGCCTTTGCTGCAATTGCCGGAAGGGTTTTCTTATCGCTCATTCGGCTGGACGGGCGACATCATGAATAATGGCCAGGCGACGCCGCCTCGTCATGATGGCATGGCTGTCGTTGAAGAGCGCGGTCCGTTGACCATGCTAATTCGCAATCATGAAAATGGCACAGCGACGGACTTTGAAGGAAATACATTCGGATTAATCGATTCACGTGCGGTTTATGATGACGTGGTGAGCGCAGCACTTGGCGCGCCGGAAGGCGTTTCGGGCGGCACGACGACGGTGATTTTACGCAATGGCGAGTACTACAAAACCATCCCAAGTCTTGGCGGCACAATCGTTAATTGTGCGGGCGGGCAGACGCCTTGGGGCACGTGGTTGACTTGCGAGGAAACAACAACGGACCTTACCGAAATTGGCGGCAAGAAGCACGGTTACGTTTTTGAAGTAACTTGGAATGGCAACAAGCGCGCGGCGAAGCCCATTGTCAATATGGGCCGTATGGCGCATGAAGCGGTCGCTGTGAATCCGCAAAACGGTGACGTGTATCTCACCGAAGATCGCCGCAATCGCGCTGGCCTTTATAAATATGTGCCGGACTTCCCGCAGTTCCGTTTTGGCGCACTTGAAAAAGGTGGCTCCCTTTACGCAGCAAAAGTCGCAAGTGAAGACAATGTCGATATCAACGCGCCTGCGATTGGCGACACATATCAGATTGAGTGGGTGAGAATTGACGAGCCTGATGCTGATCCGGGTCAGTTTACTGACGATACAGTCGATGGCGAAGCGAGTGGGCCTTTCCTCGAGGCTTATTCAAAGGGCGGCCTGCGCATGAGTCGTGGCGAGGGCTGCTGGTATTCTCCGAAGGATAGCTTGATATACTTTGTTGATACGGGCGCAGGCCTGGCCAGTGACGGACGGCGTGGCCGCGGCGAAGGCGCCGTCTGGGCGTTCGATACCGTGCGCAATGTTCTGACCTGTATTTACGTTTCCGAGAACCCGCTAGCCGGCAATAACCCGGATAACCTCACGGTCAGCCCGCGAGGCGGCATCGTTCTTTGTGAAGATGGCGGCGGCGTTGAAGACGATTTCGGGTTCGGCGAGCGCCTTCTCGGTCTGACGCCAACCGGCCAGCCGTTCATCTTTGGCAAGAACAATATTCAGCTGGAGCAATCCGACATTCTCGCCGCCGGCAGGTCGCTGCGCTTTATTGCGGAAGATGACTATCGCAATAGGGAGTGGTGCGGCGCCTGCTTCAATTCTTCCGGCGATACGCTGTTTGTGAATGTTCAAACGCCTGGCGTGACCTTTGCGATTACAGGGCCCTGGGCCAACGGGCCGATTTAGGTTTGACGATTGTTGCGTAAAGTTCTGTCGCGTAAAAGCAGCCCGCTGGTTGTCACCCCGATGCCAGCGGGCTTTCTTCGCCAGATTGGATTTTCAGTTACGGCTACTCACTGTTCCTGCGGAAGGGCAATGCCGTCAGGCGTTTTGGCATTGCTGGCTTTTCTAGGGTTGCAGGATTTGGCGCGTCATCATGGTCATCGGCGAGGACGTCAATCATGCGCTTGATCTCGTGGGCGTAATCACGGGCAATGCGCAGCTCTTTCAAAAACCTGTCCAAAGTATCCTGTGAAGCCGCGAAGGGCAGGGCGTCGCCGCGACGGTCAATCTTGATAATTTCGTCGAGATAGGCGCCTGATGTTGTGAGCGCCGGCACGCCATGCTCGACGACATTCCGGTTTCCGCGCAGGCGGTTATAGAGCTTCAGAAAATGGTCGAGATGTCTGCGCGTCGCAGCGTCCGGCTCAAATTTTTCCACCAGATAGCGAATGAAGTCGGCTTTGGTAACGTTCCCCATGAAGGCGAAGATGTGTGCGGCGACGTCCGCATCGACAGTCAGATAGTTATTGCCGAGCTGCTGGAGGTCATGCTCCAGATAGTTCCATTCAATCGCAATATGGCCGACCGCTAGGGCGTATCGGTTCTTGTCATGATGGTGCGCCACTTCTGGTTCTCCCAACCTGAATTCATGAAAGGTGGTGCTGCCGGAGAGATTCGAACTCTCGGCCTCTCCCTTACCAAGGGAGTGCTCTACCCCTGAGCTACGGCAGCTTCATTCCAGAATTTCGGCTTCTAGCCCCCGACTCGCGATTTGGCAAGCTGGCCCGGTTTGGGGCATAGAGGCCAGAATTCATGGTTAGTGAATAATTGTGGAAATGGAGTGCAATTCTTTGCAAAAATTGACAGCAGGGTGGGTTTGGCGCAAATGCAGCCGTCTTTGGCGGCGTCTGCTGGATCGCGACTTTATTCGTAGGCGTCCTAAAAAAATCTGGCCTTTCCCGGGCGCGGATCTCAGCGCTTTCGCCATTGCTTATAATGAATATGGCGCCTATTGCGTGCCCCTGCTGGCGGCGCATCGCCCCGCGACGCGGTACATTATGGCGGGCCGTGTTTGGGAAAATGACACACTCGAAGTTATGCGCGAAAACATCGGTGACGGCGATGTTGTTCATGCCGGCGCATCATTTGGCGATTTTTTTCCGTTGCTTTCGAAAACCGTAAGCTCAGGCGCGCATGTCTGGACGTTTGAACCGAACCTGCTGAACTACAAGGCGGCAATGCTGACGCTGCAAATAAATGAGATTGACAACATTACGCTTAACCGTGCCGGCCTGGGCGCTGAGGAAAAAACTGGGTCGCTTGTTATTGAAAATAGTCGCGGCATTGCGCTTGGCGGGGCAAGTTATGTCAGCGAAAACGTCTCGCTTGAGCAGGAAACCGAGCAAATCAGAATCGTCGTACTTGATAAAATTATTCCTGCTGAACGTCACGTCGATCTCATTCAGCTTGATGTGGAGGGCTATGAAGAGCAGGCGCTGAATGGAGCGCTCAACATCATAAACCGATGCCGGCCGGTTCTGATTGTTGAGACCAGACCGTCGGACGAGTGGATTCGGACAAATCTCAGAGGACTCGGCTATGAATTCGCCGGGCAGGTAGATGAAAATTACATCTATAAGCCTTCGCCCTGACCCGGCTCAATCGATGCCGAACGAGCCGAAGATTGCCGGACCGACACGTTTGGGTTTTCGGGTCGCGGCGTCCACCAGGCACCAGTCCGTCAGGACGCTGGCGGAGAAGCGCTTTGAGCCAGGTTTGCGAATATCGACGTGGCGGGCGTAGCGCGGCCCCGCCGCTCGTCCCAGCCATGTGCGTATTTCGACGGTGTCGCCGGCCAGAACCTGATCCCGGTAGTCGATTTCATGACGCAGAGCGACCCAGACATAGCTGTCGATTAGGGCCGCATCAGCCACCGCTCGCCAGTGCGCGGTCGCTATGTCCTGCGCCCATATAAGGTAGACAGCATTATTGACGTGTCCGAGTTCATCGATGTCATCTGTGTTCGCGATGCGCGTCATTAGCGCAGCCGATTCAAAAGACTGGGCTCCAATTAGGTTGCCGCCAAGAACGCCATGGTCGCTCATGCGCCTCATGTACCTAAATCTCAGGGTCTGGAAAACCGATGAATGCAGTCGAAACCCAGCGCTTGACCCTTGCGCGCTCGCGTCTATGGTCCGCCGCCATGCCGAGAAAAGACGCCGATCTGGAAAAATCACAAGGCGGCCCCGGAAGCGCCCGGAAAAAGCCCGGCGGCGCTAGGAAAAAAGATGTGGGAGGCGACCGCGAGGCGCGGCTGGCGGAGGCGCTGCGCGCTAACCTTCGCCGGCGAAAACCCGGCGCGGGCGAAATTGACAAGAAAGAAGACTGAATGGACAAGTTGGCGATTATCGGCGGGCGGCCTCTCTATGGGGTGATCCCCATTAGCGGGGCCAAAAACTCAGCGTTGAAAGTCATGGCGGCGTCACTGCTGACCGATAAGCCGTTGACTCTGACCAATGTGCCTCGGCTCGCCGATGTGGAGATGTTGCTGCGTCTTCTGGAGCAACACGGCGTTTCCTGTGAATTTGAAGGATCGACGCTGAAGCTTCATGCACAGACAATTACCTCTACTGAGGCGCCATATGACCTCGTTCGAAAAATGCGGGCGAGTTTCAATGTCTTGGGCCCGCTTCTTGCGCGAGAGCGCAAAGCCAAGGTGTCGCTTCCGGGCGGCTGCGCGATTGGCGCCCGCCCAGTGGATCTGCATCTGAAAGCACTAACCGCCATGGGCGCGAATATTGACCTTGATGAGGGCTACGTCATCGCCGAGGCGCCTGACGGGTTGCATGGTGCGGAGATATCCTTCCCGTTTGTCTCCGTTGGAGCGACCGAACACGCGATACTGGCCGCCGTGCTCGCGAAGGGAGGTACGATACTCGACAATGCAGCTCGCGAGCCTGAGATAACCGATCTCGCAGAGTGCCTGAACGCAATGGGCGCGAATGTCAGCGGCGCAGGCTCGTCAACCATTCGAATTGACGGTGTTGCTCATCTTAAGGAAGCCGAGCACGCAGTGCTGCCCGACCGTATTGAAACGGGCGCTTATGCAATGGCGGTTGGCGCGACAGGCGGTGAATTAACTCTTGCCGGCGCGCGCAGCGATCTTCTCGGTGCAGCATGGTCAGTACTGGAAGAGGCCGGTCTCGACATCGAAGACGTTGACGACGGCGTTCGCGTTAAACGTAATGGTAGCCCGTGCAAGGCGGTTGATATCATCACACAACCGTTTCCCGGATTTCCAACCGATCTGCAGGCGCAGTTCATGGCGTTAATGACAACCGCCGAAGGGGTTTCCACCATCAAGGAAACGATTTTTGAAAACCGGTTCATGCATGCGCCGGAATTATCGCGGATGGGCGCCAATATTTCCGTTGACGGACAAACAGCCACGGTGCGCGGCGTCAAGCGCATGAAAGGCGCGCCGGTGATGGCGACGGATTTACGTGCGTCAATGTCGCTTGTGATTGCAGGGCTCGCGGCTGAAGGCCAGACCATGATCAACAGGGTTTATCATCTTGACCGCGGCTTTGAACGGCTCGAAGAAAAGCTTCAAAAATGCGGCGCGCTGATAGAGCGCGTCAAAGAATAGGAAGACCAAGTGGCCTCGCTAAACGATTATAAACGGCTCCGGTTAATGGCTGGCGACCAGAAGGATCTGAGCGTGATTTCCGCCTGCCTTCAGGACGCTGTCGCCAAACTGGGCGATTTTGCCTGGCTTCCTGATGAGCGGCGTTTCGTTATGGTCGCAAACCGGTTCGTTTGGGAATGCGCCGGGCGGAGCCGAGCGGGCCCTTTCGTGCGGGTGCGTGCAGGGGCGCATTTTGATGATGTCAAAGCGGCGCGGTTCCAGCATTTGCGCACCGATGCAAAAGATGCGGTGGTCGAACTGTTATCGATCCGGTTTGAGGCCGGTGAAGATGGCGCTGGTGAGATCATTCTCGACTTCGCCGGCGGCGGGACGGTTCGTCTGGATGTTGAAAGCATCAATGCCTACATGTCGGATATATCCGATCCCTGGCGGACACGCGCAAAGCCCAGGCACGGGCAATAGGCGCCCATCATCCGGCTCGCGTAGTTGTGCGTATCGAATATCTGTCGTGACAATTAGATGATAAGCCCCACAAGGCGGCATTGAAGGCAAAGAATGGTTCTGCGACTTAACCAGACGTCCGCTGATTTTGACGCCCGGTTTGGCGACTTTATCGGTCAGGACCGAAATGACGGGGCGGATGTGCATGACGTTGTGCGGCGGGTCATTGATGACGTTCGCCAGCGCGGTGTTTACGCGCTCGTAGATTATACCTCGAAGTTCGACAATTTTGATCTCACCGACGACACTATTGCGGTTAGCGCGGAAGAAATTGACGACGCCATTGCGTCTTGCGATGCCGGTGACGTTGACGCGCTCAGATTCGCTGCTGACCGCATACGCACCTATCATGAAAAGCAACTGCCATCTGACGTGCGCTATACGGATGACGCAGGCGCTACGCTTGGTTGGCGCTGGACAAGTGTTGACGCGGCGGGACTTTATGCGCCGGGCGGCCGCGCGGCGTATCCGTCCAGTGTTTTAATGAATGCGATACCCGCGAAGGTCGCCGGTGTCAGCCGGTTGGCGCTCGTAACGCCGGCGCCGGGCGGCGAGATGAAACCCCTGGTGCTCGCAGCGGCAAAGCAGGCCGGTATCGACGAAATTTATCGCATTGGCGGGGCGCAGGCGATTGCAGCGCTGGCCTTCGGCGCGGGCCCCATCGCGCCGGTTGATGTGATTGTCGGGCCGGGCAACGCTTATGTCGCGGAGGCCAAACGCCAGGTCTTCGGCCATGTCGGCATCGACAGTGTGGCGGGCCCTTCGGAAATTCTGGTGGTGGCGGACGGCAAGAACGACCCTGACTGGATTGCCGCCGATCTGCTTTCCCAGGCGGAGCATGATCCTTCGTCCCAGAGCGTCTTGATCACGGATGATCGTCATTTCGCCGACAAAGTTATTGCTTGCGTTAAGGCGCAGCTGGGGGACAGTGCGCGGCGCGAGATTGCGGAAGCTGCGTGGGAAAAGAACTCAGCCGTCATTGTTGTTAAAGACTTGAGCCAGGCGCCGGCAATCATCGATAAAATTGCACCGGAACATCTCGAACTTGCAGTGGATAATCCTGAAGCGTTGCTCACGAAAATTCGCCATGCGGGCGCCATCTTCCTTGGCCGCTACACGCCGGAAGCTGTCGGGGACTATGTTGCTGGACCGGACCATGTTCTGCCGACGGCGCAGGCCGCCCGCTACGCCTCCGGCCTTTCGGTGCTGGATTTTATGAAGCGCACGTCGATTATCGGCTGTGACGAAAACGCGCTTGGCCGCATTGGCCCCGCCGCGGCCCGCCTTGCCGATGCGGAAGGCCTGCCGAGTCATGCAGCGTCAGTTCGGGTGCGCTTGAAAAAGCAACAACCAGAGTAATAGCGATCACTCTGGCTGCTACGCGATTTTTGACAGCTGTCGCCGTCAGTTTTCGCCAGCGTATTTCTCAAACCATCCCAAAATGTGTTCGACCTTGCCGATCAGGCGGGACGGTCGCCCGGCGATGCCGTGGCTCGCGCCGGGGACGCGCACCAATGCGGTGTCGACGCCACGCAGTTTCAGCGCCTGATAGAATTGTTCAGATTCTGAAATCGGCGTGCGGTAGTCTTCTTCGCCGGTCATCAGCATGGTCGGCGTCGACACATTTCCAACGAGCGACAGCGGCGAGCGCTCCCAGTAATGTTCAAACTCTTCCCAGGGCGTTCCCGGAAACTGATGCTTGATCTGATAGGTATAGATGTCGCCAGTCAGTACTTTACTGGTCCAGTTGATGATTGGCTTCGCCGCGACGGCGGCGCGGAAGCGGTCAGTTAGGCCGACAAGGTAAGCGGTTGAGACGCCGCCCGCCGAGCCGCCGGTCACGTAAAGCTGGTCTTCGTCAATGAAGCCTTTGGCGATCATTGCATCGACGCCGGACATATGGTCGGCGAAATCATCCCGGCTCGGATATTTGTACTGAAGGAGCAGCCCGAAGTCTTCGCCATAAGAGCTACTGCCGCGATGGTTGTTGTAAAATACAACATAACCTTCAGCTGCATATCGCTGCACTTCGAGAGAAAAGTGCGGGCCATAGGCGGCGTGAGGGCCCCCGTGAATCTCCAGGACGAGTGGATATTTCTTGCCGGGATCGAAATCCGGCGGGGTTACATACCAGCCCTGAATTTCGACATCGCCGACCGATGACGTGTAAATAACTTCGTTCAAA
The DNA here is from genome assembly GCA_039196665.1 of Pseudomonadota bacterium. Lineage (GTDB taxonomy): Bacteria > Pseudomonadota > Alphaproteobacteria > Caulobacterales > Parvularculaceae > Hyphococcus. The sequence continues at coordinate 44,993 of JBCCUQ010000001.1, forward strand.
TCGCCGAGTTTCTTGGCGCCGAGTACATCTTCATTCAAAGCCGTCAGTATGCGGACGCGGCCATTGCGGCTGACTGCAAGGTCGGCGGGCCGATCAGCTGCGCCTTTGGTAAAAGCGATGGCGCCGTTGCCGGCGACGGAAAAGCCGCCGCTCGTGTAAGGTCGTGAATTTGCCGTGCCGCCAACCTTGTCAACGACAGTTTGCGGCGCGCCGTTCAAACGGACATAGCCGACTTTTCTCTCGCCGCGATCATCATATTGATAATAAAGGCCGCGACCTGATGCGTCCCAGACCGGGCTTTCAACGGAACGGTCGAGGTTTCCCGTCAGAACCCTGACATTGCCGCCGTCTTTTCCCATCACATAGAGGCGATAAATACGAAAGGCGAGGCCGTTGTTGTCAGCGCCGACATAGGCAATCTGATTACCGGAAGGCGACACGACAGGTTCCGATTCCGAGCCGCCCTTTTCGGTGAGTTGTGTCAATTCCCCGTCAAGAGAAATGGAAAAAACATCGGATTCAACAGTTTCAAGCTGCCACTCGGCATGTCTGTTCGTGGAGAAAACAACGCTCTTTGAATCAGGCGTCCAGGAGAGCGGACCCTGATGATTGAAGTCGCCACTGGTAAGGCGCCGGGGCGTACCGCCGTCAGCGGGCGTCACGAAGACATGCTCATAGGCGGGTTCAAGATAACCCTCGCCGTCAAATCGATAACGGACCTCATCGATATAGTTGAAAGGCTCAGCCCATTCGGCGCCTTCCGGTTTTTCCGGCGATTTAACAAAAGGTTTGTTGTCGGTTTTGACGCGCATTACGAAGGCGATGAGGCGCCCGTCCGGCGACCATGTGAGATCGCTGGGCGCTTCGGTCAGATTTGTGATCAGCGCTTCGTCACCTGTCGAAAGCCACTTTACATAGAGTTGCGGCGATCCCTCCACGGAGGAGATATAAGCGATGCGCGTACCGTCCGGTGACCATCGGGGGAAGCTGTAATCGGCGCGACCGGACAGGAGCGGGCGGTGATTTGCGCCGTTAGCATTGACGATCCAGATATTGGATCGCGTCTTGTCGGTCATGATATCGTTAGAGCGTCGCACATATGCAATCTGAGACCCATTCGGTGCAATCTGTGGATCGTCGGCATACTCAATATTGAAAACATCGATAGGTTGAAGGCGGTTTGACCCTTCCGCCTCATCGGCGCTCGCAGACCCCATCGCTGAGGCGATCATTGCAACAACGCCAAGCCAAGCCAACCATACTGCACGCATGGAACCCTCCCGTTATAATTTAAGCACAGCCAGGAAACGGTAACTCAGTTACACGGCGTTCACAACAAACAGCTCTCAGTCAACAAATGGCGACTATTGTTCGGCTGGAATTTTCATTGACAGCTTTGTTGATCAGGCTTGCATTCGGGAAAGGCAAATTCTTCGCCGCTTTCTTTCCATACCGGATATTTCTGCATCACGGAGATAAAAAGATCGGATGACATCAATTGCGTCAGCCACTTGCGCACATTCGGGATCGGCGCCGCATCAAACCAGGCGGTGTCGGCTATGCGGAACTGACGAACGAAGGGAAAAATGGCGATGTCGCTAAAGCCGCGCTTGCCGCCATTTAGAAAGCCATTGTTCGCTAGACGGCCTTCCAATCCTTGAAGAAATTCGAATCCGGATTCCCGGTGTTTTTTCGGATCCGCATCTTCGTAGCGCGTTGCGTATTTGTAGCGGTCCAGGTGATGTTTGAACGGGCCATCGTTCTCGGCGATCAGTTCATCGTCGACTGCAGACAGCCAGTCTTCCGAATCTCGCGCCATTAGCGCCCAACGCATAACGTCTATGCTCTCATCAATGATTTCGTCGCCGTCGATGAGCACAGGTACGGTGCCTTTTGTTGACGCCGCGATCATCTCATCCGGCTTGTCACGTAATAACACCTCTCTAAGGCGCACTGGCGTCTCGCTGATCGCGATGGCCATGCGCGCCCGCATGGCGTATGGGCAGCGCCGAAAGGAATAGAGGATGGGAGCGTTACTTTTCGTCATTGCAGATCGCGCTCATCCCAGATGATTTTCAGGCCAGCGAAATCATGACTTTCGGCATGCTCTGGTTTCTGATCCAGCTTCGCGCCGATATGCTGTTCGCCGCGTTCTTTGGCGAGCTTTATTTGCTTTTGCCGTTCCGCAAAGGCGCGTTTTCTTTCCTCTGAATGCTCATCAAAGCAAGCCGGGCACGAGACGCCCTCGTGATATTGCGGCGAAGCTTTGTCGTTGTCGGTAATCGGCCTGCGGCAGGCAAAGCACTGGTCGTAGGAGCCGGGGGCAAGATCATGACCGACCGAAACACGCTGGTCGAATACGAAACATTCCCCGCGCCACAGACTCGCATCTTCCGGAACAGTCTCAAGATATTTCAGAATACCGCCTTTGAGATGCACGACATCGTCAACGCCTTCGCTGCGAAGAAACGCAGTGGATTTTTCACAGCGAATACCGCCGGTGCAAAACATAGCGACTTTTTTAATGTCGTGTTCTTCGCGGAATTTTCGGAACCATGCGGGAAAGTCACGAAACGAACCCGTTTCCGGATTAATGGCGCCTTCAAAAGTGCCAATCGAGACTTCGTAGTCATTGCGCGTATCGATGACGAGCGTTTCCGGATCGGAAATCACATCGTTCCATTCGACCGGTTCAACATATCGTTCATAGCTCTTGTGCGGTTCGATATCCTGTACGCCCATCGTCACGATTTCTTTTTTGAGACGGACTTTCAAGCGGTGAAATGGATTTTTATCCGTATAAGATTCTTTCCATTCCAGATTTGCACAACCCGGAAGAGTTTTGATTTCCGCGATTACGGCGTCAATGCCGGCGCGCGGTCCGGCAATCGTGCCGTTCACACCTTCATGGGCAAGCAGGATTGTCCCGCAGACATCATTTTTGCTGGCGACATCCTGCAGAGGCGCTTTGTACTGCGCAAAATCAGGCAGGGCGGAAAACTTATAAAAAGCGGCGACGATAATCTGGGACATAACGCTGCGCTTTTACGCGAGCGTCGGTCCCGGCTCAACCGTTTCCACCTTAGTTAAAATCCATAGCTGACAGCGGCTTTGGCGATTGTATCGGTATTCTGTCGGCCTGCCGGTGGATTTGTCTCGCGCCGATATTCAAAGGAAACGCCTGTTGAAATCGACCCCCAGAGCTTGGTTGAAAGAGACGACACGGACTGCAGTGTTGTCGTGATATCAGTGTAGGTGACGGCGAAGTCTTGCTCGAAAAGGACACCCTCACGGATGACCCAGTCGGTTTCGCTAGCTGCATAGGCGGCGAATTGCTGATCGATTTCCCGGGTGTCGTCAATCGGCGAATAGCGAAAGCCGGGGCCGCCCTCGACCTTCCAGGTAAATGGGTCCGATCTGAATAAGAAATGACCGAGACCGGCGCCGGCGAAGAGGCGGTAGTCAAAGCCTGAAAACTCGTCCTCCTCATAGGAGAAGCGGCCATAGGCGTAAGTTCGCTCGCCAAAATTGTAATCAAGCTTGTAAGCGGCGCCCCAACGCTTTTGGTTCAATATGCCCTCGGACGCGCCAAGGTTAAAAAAGGCGTCGAAATTGTGAACGAATTTTCCATCCTTGCGGGCTGCGTCGATTAGGACGCCAACAGCGCTGTTATCCGAGTTACCGGAGGAGAAGAGCGCTGAAGTTTCAATCTTGCCGTCCCACGGCGACAGGGCGAAGACACCGCCATTGCTTGCCTCTTCCGACGCAGGTGGGCCGTCCTCGTCAGTTTCCACCTCGACGGGCGTTAGGGCGGCTATTTGCTCGTTCGATTGCTCGTCGACAGCGATCTCATAGTCCGGGAAAACCGCCTTGACGGCTTTCGTGACAGCCTCGATTTCACTGGCGTCTCCTGTTGCATAGGCGGCGTCGAGCAGCGCTTGGGCAATGTCGGGGATAGGCGCGGCATCCTGAGCGGCGGCGGACGTGGCCGCCAGCATGGCGGCCCCCAATAGGGCGGCGGCGGGGTGCTTCATGAACTCTACTCACTTGTCTTTGTCATTCTTTTAGGCGCTTGATCTAACGATTCGGGACCGGTCAGGAATCTGGAGACCCGCCCCTACCGTGACGAGCGCGATCCGTCTCGTTAAAAGAAAGCAACTGATTCGGAGAGCCTATGCCTGAAGGCGCCGCCAGCACATCGCGTTTTCGTATCGTCAAGATTGACCTTGACGAGCGATCGCTCGCGCCTGCGACCGCCGATATTGAGCATGAGCGTAAAGTCGCAATCTACGATCTGATTGAAGAGAACCACTTCCAGCCGATCGGCGCCGGCGAGGGGCCGTTCGAACTCTATCTGTCGAATGTGGAGCGGCGTCTGGTGTTTGACGTGCGCCGTGAAGGCGGTGAGGCGCTGGGCCAGGTTCATCTTTCGATGTCGCCTTTCCGCAAGATTATTCGCGATTATTTCATGCTGTGCGAAAGCTATTACGACGCCATTCGGAACGCGGCCCCCGCGCAGATCGAAACCATCGATATGGCGCGCCGCGGCATGCATAATGAGGGGTCGGAGATTTTACGCGAGCGCCTGAAGGACAAGATTGATATCGATTTCGACACGGCGCGACGGTTATTCACGCTGATTTGCAGCTTTCACATGCGATGAGGAGACTATCATGACCCAATCGATCCTCTTTGCATGCAATATGAACTCTGTGCGCTCTCCCATGGCGGCGGCTTTGCTGCGCCTTCGCGGCAAGCCGGACATTCATATTGATTCGGCGGGCGTCTACGAGGGCGGGCTCGATCCTTTTGTTGAAATGGTGATGCAGGAACTTGGCGTTTCCATGGAGAGTCATGAGCCTAAAGCGCTGAGCGAAGTAAAGCTTGACGGATTTGATGTGATTGTGGCCTTGACGCCGGAAGCGGCGGTTGAAGCGAGGCGTTATCTGCCGCGTGATAAAATCGAGTTCTGGGATATTGAAAATCCCTCCCAGGAACGCGGCGGGCGCGAGGCGATTTTGGAGGCCTATCGGGGGGTGCGCGATGATCTGGCCGGGCGCCTTCGTGAGCGGTTCCCGGAACTTCACGAAAAGCCTTGATTTTCCTAGCGTTCGCCACCATGTTCGCGCCCGAAAACAGATTATCCGTTGGATGGCCTTAATGGCGCCGACACTGAGGAGCGAATGGCGAAAGAAGAATTACTCGAGTTTGAAGGCACGGTAGAGGAACTGCTGCCGAACGCGACGTTCCGCGTAAAGCTTGAAAATGATCATGAGATTATTGCGCATACGGCGGGTAAGATGCGCAAGAACCGCATTCGCGTTCTGGCGGGCGACAAAGTGCTCGTTGAGATGACGCCTTACGACCTGACCAAGGGCCGTATCACGTACCGCTTCAAATAATTCGGGCGGGCGATGACGGTCGCACCGCTCATTCTCGCCAGCGCCAGTCCCCGGCGCAAAGCGCTGCTTGCGCTGATCGGCATACAGCCAGATAAAATCATCGCCGCCGATATTGATGAGACGCCATGCAAAGGCGAACTTCCCCGCGACCTTGCGCTGCGATTGGCGAAGGAGAAGGCGGCGGCGGTCGCTGAGGCCAATGCGGGCGCATTTGTTCTGGGGTCGGATACGGTCGTCGGCTGCGGTCGGCGCATTCTGCCAAAGGCGGAGGATGAGGATACAGCGCGGGCGTGCCTGGCGTTGATATCGGGCCGCGCCCATCGAGTGTTTTCTGGTGTTGCGCTTATGTGGCCTGACGGGTCGGTTTCTGCTCGGGTTGTTGAAACCCGGGTCAAGGTTCGTCGCCTTACGCCTGCCGCCATCGAAGAGTACATCGCCAGCGATGAATGGAACGGCAAAGCTGGCGGCTATGCGATACAAGGATTGTTCGCAAAGCATATCGTCATGATTGTGGGCTCACACCCGAATGTGGTTGGGCTGCCAGTCTACGAAACAGCAAACCTCTTGATGGGCGCAGGTCTTTGCAAGTGACGCAAGCGCGGAATGAAATCAAACAACTCATCATTGAATGCGGCGTTGCGCAAACACGCGCCGCCCTCATCGAAAACGACCGCATAATAAAATTTTGGTTTGGACCTGCGCGGGGCGATGAACATCTCGATCAAACGCCGCGCGCCGGGCGGCGCTACATGGGCCGCGTCAAATCAATAAGCTCATCGTTGAATACCGCTTTTATCGACCTTGGGGACGGACGCGACGCGTATCTTGCGCTCAATAAAAAAATTGAGCCGCATATTTGCGATGGCGCGCTCGTTGGCGTTGAGGTGAAGTCGCCGCCGCGTCAAGGCAAAGGCGCGGTTGTTAAATATCGCAGCGATATTGACCTCGTGCGCGATACGCCTGGGCGGTGTCCGCCTTTTGCAGATGCTGCACTAGACGCGGTGATGACAATAGGCGGCGGCAGTGGTGTAATCTTAACGGATGACGGCGCCGCTACAGCGCTTCTGAAATCAAAAGACGCGAAAACCGACATCAGGCACGAAGCGCGTGCGAGCGCGCTGTTTGAATCGTTTGGCGCCGAAAAAGCGCTTGAGGACGCCTTTGACCGGTGTGCGCCTTTAGCAGGTGGCGGGCGATTGATCGTTGATGAGGCGCAAGCGGTCACGGCAATTGATGTAGATACGGCAGGCCTGACGGCTTCTTCTCCTGAGCGGCTACGTGAGAAAATCGCCTTGTCTGCAGCGTATGAAGCCGCGCATCAAATTGTGTTACGCAATATAGGCGGCCACATTGTTATTGATTTTCCCGCACTGAAAGGTGACGCGTCTCGTAAACGATTTAATGAGAATTTACGGATCGCAATGAGTGGTATTGGCGGCGCCGGCGCCTTCAGCTTTTCCAAATCCGGTTTGTTTTCCATGACCGCTCCGCATCATATGCAGTCCCTTATGGAACGCTTCACTGAAGATAATGGGGAATACCCCGCGCCAGGGAGGCGCTTCACAATCGACTGGCAGGCGCAGTCCGCAATCCGTAACCTGGAGCATCGCCTTCGCGCGGCCCCAGCGGTGAGATTTCATCTTCGCTTGGGGGAAGCGCTGAATGTATATATAAATGACCGAGGCGAATGGCTTGAACGATTACGTAAACGCTTCGGCGCACGCTTTGAACTGGTTGCATGCGAAACAATGATGGAGCGGAGTTTTGAACTCTCCGAGCAATGATAATTCGACAATGAAAACCGATTCAACAAGATGCCCGATTTGCGATCAGGCCAGCGATAGCAAATACACGCCATTTTGCTCCAAACGCTGTGCTGACGTGGATTTACACCGCTGGCTGTCGGGGAATTACGCTATTCCTGCGGTGGAGGACGACAGCGACGGAACGAGGTCCGACGCCGACGAAGCGTGATGCGCTTCTCTGGACATGGTTTCACCATTGTGAGATTGTAACAGGCTGTACCGCCATTTCAGGCTGTTCAAGCGGGGCGTTGATGTCAAAAATGACGTTAACAGGAAATAAAAACTGGAAAACAGTCGCCAGCGTGCTGGCGGCGGCGGGTTTTGTTATCGCCCAAATATTCGTCGTGGCCCATGCCGCGAAATATGGCGATGGACCTCATGAGCATGGCGGGCAGACTTGCGTTCTGTCATTGGCGGTGCCTGCCGGTGACAAATTCATCGCCAGCGCGACAATCTTTATCGCTGCGGTTTTCATGCTGTGGCGGGTTTCCAATCACGTCGCTCAACCCGAACGCGCTCATATTCTGGTGCGCGCGTCGCATCCTCGTGCTCCTCCAAACCGGTAATTTCACAACATCATCAGTTTTGGAAATTCAGTTGCCGCGCATGATGAAACTTGTGCGGGTGTTTATCGGGTAAGGAATAGAGCAGTGAATAGGAACAAGTTATTTGCGGGCGCCGCTGCCATCGCAATTGTCGCTCCGCTGGGTGCGCAAGCGCAAGACGAAAGTTTTGAAGTAGAAGGGGATGAAATCATCGTTACGGCCTCGCCGCTCGAAAGAACGGTTGGCGAGACTATTCTGAATACGTCCATCATTTCCGGTGAAGAACTTCAGCGCCGCGTTGAAAACTCAATTGGCGAAACCTTGCGGCGCGAACCTGGCGTCTCGTCGACCTTTTTTGGCCCCGGAGCAAGCCGGCCCGTTATTCGCGGTCTCGCTGGCGACCGTATTCGCGTTCTTGACGCTGGCATCGGGTCTATCGATGCGTCGGCGACCAGCCCCGATCACGCCGTGGCGGTTGAGCCGGCGACTGCACAGAAAATTGAAATTGTTCGCGGACCGAGCACGCTACTCTATGGGTCCTCGGCGGCTGGCGGTGTCGTCAATGTCTTTAATGGCCGTATTCCCTCGGTTGTTCCGGAAGACGGTTTAGATGGTTCTGTGCGCGTTGGAACGTCAACGGTCGATGATGGTTTTGAAACCTCGGGCGGATTTGATCTGAAACTAGGCGATTTCGGCGATGGAGCGCTCGTCTTCCATGGTGACGGGTTTTATCGCGATGCTGAGGATTACGATATTCCGGGCTTTGCAGAATCGGCAAGATTGAGAGCATTAGAAGAAGCGGAAGAAGGGCCCGAAGAAGAAGGGCATGAAGAGGAAGAAGAAGTTTTCGGTACTGCTGAGAATTCTGCATTCGAAACTAAGGGGGGCTCCGCTGGGCTATCTTTTGTCTTTGACAACGGATTTTTTGGTGTTTCGGCGACTGCGATCGACACAACTTACGGTATCCCTGGCGGCCACGGACATGAAGAAGGTGAGGAAGAGGGCGAAGAAGAGGAGGAAGAGGAAGGTGGCGTCACTATTGATCTTGAGCAACGTCGCCTTGATGTAAATGGCGAAATTGAAGGGGATTTCGGGCTGTTCCAAAAGGCAAAACTTCGCCTGGGTTATGCAGATTATGAGCATGTCGAAATCGAGCCAAGCGGCGAAGTTGGAACAAATTTCTCCAATGTAGGCTGGGAAGGGCGTTTTGAGCTTGTTAGCAAAACGCGCAATCTCTTCGGCGGCGAGTTGAACGGTGCTACTGGTATCCAGTATCGAAAACGCGATTTCTCTGCGATCGGCGAGGAAGCGTTTGTACCTCCGACTGAAACCGATCAGTTTGGTCTTTTCGCTTTAAAAGAGCTTTCAACGGGTCCCTGGCGTCTCGAACTTGGCGGTCGTTACGAGCATACGAGCCATGAAGTTCAGGAAACGGGTGTTGAGCGCGACTTCGACGGTTTTTCCGTTTCCGGCGGTGCTGGGTTCCAGGCCAATGATAATGTCTTTTTTGGCGTGACAGGCTTTCGGACTGAGCGTGCTCCTGCAACTGAAGAGCTTTTCTCAAACGGTCCGCACCTTGCAACCAATGCATTCGAGATTGGCGATCCTGATCTCAATGAAGAAGTGGCGCGCGGCGTGGAAGCGACAGCGCGTTTCACGACTGAGCGTTTCAGCGGATCAATCAGTGGCTATTATACATCGTACAGAGATTTTATCTTTGAAGCGGCGACAGGAGAAGAGGAAGACGGTTTGCCGGTGTTCCAGTTCTTCGCCGAAGATGCGCAATTCCGTGGTTTTGAAGCGCAGGTGACCGGTGAACTTTTCCGCGCCAGCATGTTCGATATTCACGGGGATGCGTCAGTTGATTACGTGCGTGCGACAACGGACGCCGGCGGTAATAACAATCTACCTCGCATTCCGCCACTGTCTGGCATTGTCGGGTTGGAGGCGCGATCAAAGCATGTCGATTTGCGGGCCGAACTCGAATATGCTGCAGATCAGGATGATGTCACTGAATTCGAGTTGCCAACCGACGGTTACGAGGTGTTCAACGCTTTCGTGACGGTGCGTCCTTTTACAGGCACTCCGGGATTAGCTTTGCGACTCTCGGCCAATAACCTAACTGACGAAGACGTTCGGCTGCACACTTCGTTCCTGAAAGATCTTGCGCCGTTGCCAGGCCGTAATTTCAGGATATCTCTGCAGGGAACCTTCTGATCGGCTAGACTCGACAAGAGTACTGAGTTCTCACAGAATCAATGATACCTGTACCGCCGCTGTCATAGCGGCGGTATTTCTATGCGGGGCGGATAAGGACGGATGGGCAGGTACTACGATGCAATCGATGGGCTTCGCGCCGTCGCCGTCGGGCTTGTTCTGCTATTTCATGCCGGGTTTGGCTTTGCAGAAGGCGGCTTTATCGGCGTTGACGTCTTCTTTGTCATTTCCGGTTTTTTAATCACCGGTATCATCCATCGAGACATTGCCAATGAAAAATGGTCTTTTTCGCACTTTTACTTGAGGCGTGCGGCGAGATTGTTGCCAGCGCTATTTGTAACTCTGTTGGCGACCTTTGTTGCGAGTTACTTTATCCTCGCTCCTGATGATTTGATGCGGCTTGGACAAGTCGGAATTTATACGGCAGTTTCCGGTTCAAATATTTTCTTTTGGCTGGAGGCTGGATATTTTGAGCAGGCGGCGGCGTCAAAACCTTTACTGCATACATGGTCCTTGGGTGTTGAGGAGCAGTTTTATCTCCTGTGGCCGGCAGTTCTTTTTCTGTTGGCGCGCAGCAAAAATAAGAACAGCGCATTCATAGGTCTTGCCCTACTTGGGAGTCTGTCGCTAATCGCGGCGCTGCTATTGGAAGGCAGATTTCCGCAATCAGTATTCTTCCTGACGCCTTTCAGAATTTATCAATTTGCTTTAGGCGGCCTTATCGCGCTTGGCGTCAGCCTTTCCCCAGGCAAGATTCAAAATCTCTTGGGATTGGGCGCCGCGGTGTCGTTGGTTTTCATCGCCCACTTTGCTTCGGGCGAAGGCCCGTATTGGTTGAGCGCCATTGCGCCGGCAGTAGCTGCCGCTCTGTTTATCTGGTCGACGGAGTCAAAAGTCGTACGGGCTATCTTTGCTTCCGCCCCTATGGTTTGGATGGGACGGCGATCCTATTCAATTTACCTTGTGCATTGGCCGATTATGGTTTTGTGGCCGATGGCGACGGACTATGAACTCTCCGTGGGGGAGGCATGGGTTGCGATCGCAGCGTCAGTTAGCGTTGGCGCATTGCTTCAAAAGTGTGTTGAAGCGCCGATGCGGTTCAAGAAAAAATGGACATACCAGGATAGGTCTCGGTCATTAGCGACAACAGTTGGTATAATGTTAGTTTGTATACTTACTGGCGCGCATTTTTGGGGTATGAAGGGTATGCCACATAGAGTGAGCCCTGAAATTGCTGCAAGCATTGGTGACACCAATGCAAAGTGGGACGCCCGGTTGGGCGCACTTCGCAATGGCGTGTGCAATTTCAGTAAGGACGCGCCGAGAGAAGCCTTTGATCATGAAGTGTGCGCCGATCCGCCGCCAGACCGATTATCTTATTTAGTTATTGGAGATAGCTACGCTTCTGGCGCTTATTTGTTCCTGAAGACTGCATACCCGGAGATCTATTTTGGACAATTGACGCTGCCCGGTTGCATTTTGGAAGTTCCATGGGTGCAAGCAGCAAAGCCAAAGCCGGAAAGGGCGTGGTGCCGTAAGTTTTACAAACTGGCGTTTGAGGCAGCCGTTGAGCGCGATTTCGACGGTGTTGTGTTCGCTGCAGCTTGGAATAACTTTCAACAGGAAGATATCACGCAGATGATAGAGTGGTCGCGAGAGAATAACCGGGGTCTGGTTTTTCTTACTGATCGTCCAAGATTTAAAGAGCGGGCGCCGGCATTCATTGGTTCCGCTATGACGCGTAGACAAGCATTGCGAAACGCACAAAGGCTTGAAATCAAACATTTCAAAAATCGGGCGAACGCAATGGAGGCGGCGCTCTCAGGCAAAACAAATGTCGTCAATATGTATAATTTGATGTGTGACGAAGGGTGTCCGATTTTCGACGATCAGGGTAACATGATCTATCTAGATGCAAGTCACCTGTCTATGGATGGCGTAAACTGGCTCGCTGCGCGTTTTCAAGACCGCTATCCTGATCTTTTCAGCGCTATAGCCAGTAAATAATCTTCGGCGCTGGAAGCTAAATACGGTCGATTACGTAGCGCTAATTTCTTCATCGCCGGCAAACATCTCCTGAAGATTGACCGAAGAAGATTTGCCGATCTTGTCAAAGTTCGCCTCGAGCCAAGTATCGGCGATTTCGCGGCCTTTAGCTTTCAAAGCCGACAAAAACGCCCATTCGGTGCGGAATTTACTGGAGATGTCATAATCTTTCATCGCCTCGTCTGACCGAATGGAATGAATGTGAATATCGCGGAGGCGATCTTTGTACTCGTCCTTGATCCACCCATCATCGAGCAGTTTATGTACAAAACTGATGGCGCGCAGCTCACGTAACAATGAAGAATTAAAACTGATCTCATTGATGCGATTCATGATTTCAGTCGCTGTCTTTGGAACATCATCACGCTCGATTGGATTGACATGAACAATGACGACATCCGATGTCTCCGCTTCATAGAAAAACGGGTAGAGGACGGGATTCCCCATATAGCCGCCATCCCAGTAGTGTTCTCCATCAACTTCAACAGCTTTGAACAGGAACGGCAGACATGTTGACGCGCAAACAACGTCTGTTGAAACGTCCCTGGTTTCGAAAACATGGACTTTGCCTGATCGCACATTGGTTGCGGCGACGAAGAGTTTCGTCACCTCGCAATTGCGCAGGCTTTCAAAATCGATGGTGTCGTTGAGAATGTCCCGGAGCGGGTTGATGTCAAAAGGATTGAACTGATATGGCGACAAGGCGCGCGTCATCATATCGAACATTTGATAAGAAAATGCATTAACAAGGTCTGCTGCGCCGGCGTTCAGTGGAAACGGGTGTCCTTTTACCGGGCTGTAGACTTCGCCAGCCTCACTTATCCGCTTCCACAGATGGTCGAGCGTTTCGCGTGCGCCTTCGCAACCGCCTTTGTGCAAACCATAGGCGACCGCAGCCGCATTTACAGCTCCAGCGCTGGAGCCTGAAATGGAATCGATTTCGATGCGCTCATCCTCGAGCAGGCGGTCAGCAACGCCCCAGGTTACCGCGCCATGGGCGCCGCCGCCCTGAAACGCAAGATTGATTTTCTTGGTGTTGGGTTTCGCCATTACTGCGCCACCCAGCCGCCGTCGATCTGGTGTGCGGCGCCAGTGATTTGCGCAGCGTTTTCTGAACACAAAAACACTGCAAGCGCGCCAACTTGTTCCACTGTGACGAATTGCTTGGTTGGTTGCGCATCGAGAATAACTTTCTGGACAACGTCTTCTTCGCTCATGCCGCGCGCCTTGGCGGTATCAGGGATTTGTTTTTCGACCAGCGGCGTTTTCACGTAACCGGGGCAGATTGCGTTGCAGGTAATTCCGTGTTCCGCGCCTTCAAGCGCAATGGTCTTGGTCAGGCCGACAATGCCATGCTTGGCCGCCACGTAAGCGGATTTGAATGGCGAGGCCACAAGGCCATGAGCCGAGGCGACGTTAATGATGCGACCGAAACCGCGGTCCTTCATGCCGGCGAAAACAGCTTTTGTCGTGTGAAATGCTGAAACAAGATTGATGGCGATGATGGCATCGAGTTTTCCTTCCGGAAATTCTTCAATCGGCGCCACATGCTGGATGCCGGCATTATTGACGAGAACATCGACTTGCCCGAATTTTTCCTGCGCCGTGTCCACCATCGCGCGGATTTCTTCGGGTTTTGTCATGTCGGCGTTGCTGTAAAGAACAGTGACGGTATGCTGTTCTTCAAGACCGGCGCGCGTCTTTTCGATTTCGTCGGCGTCGCCGAAACCGTTGAGCATCACATTCCAACCCTCGGCGGCGAAGGCGGTCGCGATCCCAAGGCCAATGCCGGAGGTGGATCCGGTAATAACAGCATTCAGGGTTCTGGCCATGAGATCATCCTTTCTTTCATATGATGGTGCGAAGTGTATTTGCTGCGCTGCACAATAGCAAATCACGACTTGTTGTCACGGGCCATGCCTGGATTTGCGGAAGCATGTTGATCTGTTAGGGAACCCGCATGGTGAAATTTGTTTTCTCGGGATTGGTGTTCGTGCTGGCGACGTTCCCTGTGCATGCACAGCTATCCGTGACAACGATTGGCGCGACGGATGCGGCGGCGTGCTACCGCTCGGCTAACGACCAGCTTTCCAGTGATATTGGCGCATGCGACCGGGCGCTGCGCGACCAGCAAACGACGCGCGGCGACAGGCTGAAAACCCTGATCAATCGCGGCATCATTCATAACAGAAATAACGCCGTGCAGGCGGCGATTGATGACTTTAATGCGGCGCTGGAAATCGATGGCGCGTCGGCTGAGGCATATCTCAATCGCGGCAATAGCTGGTTTCGCGCCGGTCGGTATGACGATGCGATGAACGACTACGAACGCGCGCTGGCGCTTGAGGTGAACAAGCCCTGGGCCGCCTGGTACAATATCGGCCTTGTCCACGATGCGCGGGGTGACAGCAGCAAGGCGCGACAAGCCTACGAGACAGCACTTAACCTCAATCCTAATTTTTCACTTGCACAGCAAAAACTGGCCCAAAAAAAACAGGAAGGACGCCAATGAGTTTCGTCACGCACCTAGAATGTTCCTATACCGGAGAGCGCTATGACGCGGGCAAGCCGCACGGGTTATCGTCCGCCGGAAAGCCGATCCTTGTGCGGTATGACCTTGATGCGATCAAAGGCGCGGTGACGAAAGAAGACATGGCGAAGCGTACGGAAGGCTTCTGGCGCTACCACGAGTTTTTGCCCGTTGAAAACCCACAAAACAGAATTTCACTCGGCGAAGTGGTAACGCCGTTGGTCAGGTTAACGCATACGGAGGAACATCTCGGCGTCAATGGTCAGATCATCGTAAAGGATGAAGGACGTCTGCCGACAGGCTCTTTCAAGGCGCGGGGGCTTGCGCTTGCGGTTTCCATGGCGAAGGAATTCGGCATCAAGCATCTTGCCATGCCGACCAATGGCAATGCAGGCGCAGCGATGGCCGCGTATGCTTCAGCGGCGCACATTCGAACCACAATTTTCTGTCCGGACGACACGCCGGCGGTGAATGTTGAAGAAATCGCGCTTCAGGGCGCAGATGTTTACCGGGTCAACGGGCTGATTAATGATTGCGGTAAGATCGTTGGCGAGGGCAAAGAAAAGGTCGGCTGGTTCGATGTTTCAACCTTGAAAGAGCCCTATCGTATTGAAGGCAAGAAAACGATGGGGCTGGAACTAGCCGAACAATTGGGTTGGGAACTTCCTGACGCGATCTTCTATCCGACTGGCGGCGGGACCGGCCTGATCGGCATGTGGAAGGCTTTCAATGAGTTGGAAGCGATCGGATGGATCGGTTCGAAAAGACCAAAAATGATTGCTGTGCAGGCGACGGGCTGCGCGCCCATTGTCAAAGCTTGGGAGGCTGGCGAAGAGCATGCCCCGGTCTGGGAGAACGCCTGGACAGCGGCGGCCGGCATTCGCGTGCCTGTCGCGGTCGGAGACTTCCTGATTATTCGTGCGGTGCGCGAATCCAAAGGTTTCGCCGTTGCAATTGACGAGGATGATATTTTTGAAGCCCGTGACGCGATCGCGCGTGAAGAAGGTTTTTTGCTCTGTCCGGAAGGCGCGGCGACATACGCCGCCTACAAACAGTCTCTGGAAAACGGGCGCATCTCAAAATCTGACCGCGTTGTTTTGTATAACTGCGCGACGGGTCTGAAATACCCAATGCCGGCGGTGGATAAGTCTATCGATCGTACAAAGCCAATTGACTACAGCCAATTTTGATTTTCGAGAGAAAAATGAAAATACTCGCTTCAATCGCCGTTCTTATCGTCGCCCTATTGCATGGCGGGTTTCTGGCGCTCGAGATGTTCTTCTGGGATCATGAAATTGGCCGCAAGGTTTTCTCCATGACGCCGGAGCAGTCGGCGGAAACGGCGGTGCTCGCGGCCAATCAGGGGCTTTACAACGGCTTTCTCGCCGCCGGATTGCTCTGGGGGCTTGTCGCCGGCAAGCGTGATGTCACGATCTTTTTCCTACTCTGCGTCATCGTCGCCGGCGTCTTCGGTGCCGTCACGGCGAAGCCTACGATCTTTTTCACGCAGGCGACGCCGGCGATCATCGCATTAGCGCTGACGCTGCTGACGCGGACAAAAACGCCGTGATGATGCGTAATTTAGCCCTTGGATTGATCGCCATTATCCTCTTGGGAGTTGGCGTATTTTTTCTGATATCTCAAAATGACTATGTCTTTCGATTTTCAGAAGCGGATCTGCGTGAACGCGTTGATCAACGTCTGCCATGGACAAAGCGTTATCTCTTCATATTCGATGTAACTGTAGACAATCCACGCATTGACCTCGTTGAGGGTAGCGACCGGGTCGCAGGCGGTGTTGATGTTCTGCTGAACATTACGCTAGGCGCCAACGAATTGCCGCTTGGCGGCGCGGTCGATGTTTCCGGCAGCGTTCTCTATCAGTCGGAAGATGGCGAGTTTTTCCTGACGAATCCAGAGATTGAAAATGTTCGCGTTCAGGGCGTGCCGGAGCGGTTTTCAAATCAGGCCAATGAGGCAATTTCAATGGCGCTACGAGAATTTTACCGTACACGTCCGATCTATTCGCTTCAAGGAACGGACGCCTCACATGTAGCGGCGCGATTGGTGCTCAAAGACGTTGTCGTTGAGGATGAGCATTTAGTTGTGACGCTTGGCTTGCGAGACAACCCTCGCGGCGATCAGTAGTTTCAAAAAGGTTTCTTTTACATGACGTCAAAACACTGGCTGATGCTTGGCCTGATCATCGTTCTTGCGATTGTCGGCGTCATCTTGATCGTGGCGTATACTTAAATGGATGTTTGCAACCTGGCGCGCCTTCCCGGCGAGGCGGCGCGTACGGCGCTTCTCGGAGTATATCGGCTTTCGGGCTGGAAAGTCGAAGGCGAGCTGCCGGAAGGGAAGAAATTCGTTGTTATCGCGGCGCCCCATACGAGCAACTGGGACCTTCCGTTCATGCTCGGGGTTGCGCTGCATTTTCGAACGCGGCTTCACTGGATGGGCAAGGACACGCTGTTTAAACCGCCCTTTGGCTGGTTGATGCGCGCGCTTGGCGGCATTCCCATTGATCGTTCAAAGGCGAATGACGTTGTCTCGCAAATGGTGACGGTTTTTAACGACGCCGACAGACTTGCCGTCGCGATCCCGCCGGAAGGCACACGGTCTAAAACCCGCTACTGGAAAACCGGATTTTACAATATCGCTCACGGCGCCGGCGTGCCGATCGCCTTCGGGTTTCTCGACTATGCCCGTAAGGTTGGCGGCATTGGCATGACGATGAAGACGACGGGTGATTATGATGCAGACCTTGAAATCGTGAAGGCGTTCTACGCGACGGTGTCGCCGAAATTTCCGGATCGCGTGGGCGAGGAAGAAAAGACTGATGTTAAGTCTTCGGAAACAGAAAGGCGACCGTAATCAAATTGTCACAACTTGCCGCTTTAAGACGCTCAGTAATTGCGCGATAAATGAGGCTTGGACATGAAGAAGGCTATCTGCATTTTAATCGGCGGATTTTTGCTTGCCGCTTGCGATGGCGCGGGGGATCAAAACAGCAGCAAGGTAGTCGATCCGGCGCTTCAGGCCAGAGCTGATAATTTTGTTAAAGCCTGCGCCGGCGCGGCGGAGAATTTTGGGTCGAAGGTGCTGAGACCGGAATGCGAATGTATCGCGGCCTCCGTTGTTGAGTATATCAATCCGGAAAGCGCGTTGAAGTTTTTTGATGACCTTACGCCTTTATATGAAATTGAGGACGACAAACGCCGCGAGGACAGCCAGGACCGGTATTGGCGCGATCTTATTATTGGCCTTTCAACTGAAGAACGCCCCCAGTGGAACGCCATGCTGACCGAGGCGTTTCCCGTCTGCAGGGGCGAAGGCGAGGGTGATGCATAGTGGCGTTTGAAATTCCTGCAGCTGCTGTTTAAGATTAACGCAAATAGGAGCGCCCAGTAAGTGAACAGATAATCAGATCTGAAGTCTAGCCAGCATCACGCCGGTCATCCGGCGGCTGTCGTCCGCTTATAGATATCTTCAGGAGTCTGATAATGCCTACCTCTCATACAGGGCCGAACCCCAATAATATTTATCCCTTAGAGGCCATCTCTCAGGTCGCGTTTTTGAAACCTGTTGTCGATCACCCCATGATCGAGATTGGCGATTATACCTATTACGACGATCCAGATGGGCCGGAAAAGTTCGTCGAAACCTGCGTCCGATATCATTTCCCGCATATGAATGACCGGCTGATTATTGGCCGGTACTGCGCCATCGCCGCGAAAGTGCAGTTCATCATGAGCGGCGCCAATCATTCACTGGGCGGATTTTCCACCTATCCATTTTCGATTTTTGGCGCCGGTTGGGAGGGCGAACCCGTCGATTGGGCTAAAAACAGCCGCGGCGACACGCAAGTCGGCAATGATGTCTGGATCGGAACGGATGCGGTCATCATGCCGGGCGTCATCATTGGCGATGGCGCGATTGTTGGCGCCAAGGCTGTCGTTGCGAAGGATGTTCCGCCCTATGGCGTCGTCGCGGGCAATCCGGCGCAGCTTGTCAAAAGCCGCTTTGAACCGGATATTATTGACCGTCTGCTGGCGGTCGCATGGTGGGACTGGCCGGCGGAAAAGGTCACCGCAAACCTTAACGCGATTTGCGGCGCGGACATTGCAGTCCTAGAGGCCGCCGGGCGGCGCTGATCTCAATTAGGCGCAAATGGCGCTGATGGCGCGCTCCCCGGGTCCGCGAATGGTTAAGACGCCTTGGGGAAGGCGGGTCAATGAACAAAGCCTTTTCTGTCTATCTCGATGCGGTGCGCTTTCTGGCGGCGATGGGCGTTGTCGCGTCTCATTTCGTCTATGTGCGCTGGACCGGCGGGGCTTTCCCTGCGCCATTGATCGACGCCGTATTCCTGACCGGCGCTGATTTCGTCATGGTGTTCTTCGTCCTATCGGGCTTTGTTATCGCCTATACTGTTGACGTCAAAGATAACGAGTGGCGCAGCTATGCGTTCAACCGTGCGACGCGGATTTATTCTGTCGTCATTCCCGCTATCTTGCTGACATTCGCGCTTGACCGGATCGGGCTTTCTTTCAACGCCGCCGACTATGATGGATGGTGGTATGCGGATCATTCTCTATGGGAACTATTGGCGCGGGGATTGACGTTTTCCAACGAATTCTGGCGATGGCCGTTCAGGCTTGGCTCGAATGGGCCTTATTGGTCGCTTGGCTATGAGGTCTGGTATTACGTTTTGTTCGGAGTTTTTGTATTCGCCCGGGGCTGGGCGC
This sequence comes from Pseudomonadota bacterium, assembly GCA_039196665.1. GTDB lineage: Bacteria > Pseudomonadota > Alphaproteobacteria > Caulobacterales > Parvularculaceae > Hyphococcus. Next base: position 64,286 of record JBCCUQ010000001.1, read on the forward strand.
GTATTGCAGTGTTGGCGCTCATCGCCGCAATGGTCGGCCCGGGCGTTTTAATGCTGGCGCCGATCTGGATTTTGGGCGTCATTTTGTTTCGCGGCTGTCGGCTCGGCTGGTTTTCTCCAGACGCTAGGGGCTCGTCGGCGATCATCGGTGCGGTCGCCGCGATTGCGCCAATTGTAATCTATTTTGGATTGCGCGCTTCCGGGGCGGATGAGGCGCTTAGCGCCGCCTCGCACGCCCTGTTATCGCGGGTCCGGTATCTCGGCGGGGTCGGCGATGCCGCTAGGTTTTTGTGGTTCTGGACGGTTGGCGCACTTGTGGTCTTTCATTTCGCGGGCGTCGCGATGTTGGCCGAGCGTTTCAGGACCGGCGTGAGCAGGGCTGTTTCAACGCCTGTTCGCTGGCTCGCGGGCGCATCCTTCTCAATCTACATCATCCATTATCCGGTGATGCAGGCGCTTGACGCTGTTTGGGATGGTGAGACCAGCAGTGGACTGCGTGCGGCGGCGCTGGGTGTTTCCACGATTGGGCTTTGCATTTTTTTCGCAGCGCTGTTCGAACGCCGTTTGCCGGCTTTTCGTGCCGGGATCAGAGCGTTGGCGGGCTCAGCTGCGCCGCCAACGAGAGCCGCCGATGTAGAGCGACGGGCAATTGCGCCGAAAGCTGCAAAGTCGAAAAGCAGGCTGCCGAACAATTGAACCAAAAAAATTTACTTGCAGAAAGAACAAATAGAGAATAAAGAACAAAAATAGAACATTGATAATGGAGCGGATTATGGAAAACGAAAGCTTGCGCGACGTCGTCGGACTCGGCGTATTGATGCTGATTATTGGCGCAACGCAAATGTGGGGCGCGCTTCTCGGGGCCTGACGCTCTGTTTGGCTGTTTCGACGCATCCTCCATGGAGCAGTTTTTCAGTGACCGCGTCTTTCATTCACCTCCATCTGCACTCGGCTTATTCCCTCTCGGAAGGGGCGATTCCTGTATCGCGTCTGAAAGACCTTTGCCTTGAGGCGAAGATGCCGGCGGTCGCGGTCACCGACACAAATAACCTTTTCGGCGCCTTGGAAGTTTCGACGACGCTCGCCGGGGCGGGCGTTCAGCCGATTATCGGCATGCAGCAGTCATTTGAAGCCGGCGGGTTTTCCCTGCCGCTGGCGCGGGGCGCGCGTCATCCGTCGCTTGTGCTCCTCGTGCAATCCAAAGCTGGCTACGAAAATCTTTTAAAGATCACAAGTGATGCGTTTTTGCAGTCCGCCGCTGAGGAAGGCGCCTGCTCGACACTGGACCGGCTGGAAGGCCTGACGGATGGATTGATTTGCCTGACCGGCGGCTTTGACGGACCAATCGACCGCTTGCTTCGGGAAAGCCGTTCGGATGATGCGCAAGCGGCGTTGCAAAGGCTTAATGGCCTTTTCCCCGGCCGACTTTATATTGAAATTCAGCGCTATGAAGACCGTGAGAGCGCTGAGGCGGACCTGATCGACCTTGCCTATGCGCTTGAGTTGCCTCTGGTCGCGACAAATGAGCCTTATTTCCCGACCCCTGCTGATTATGAAGCCCATGACGCGCTGATGTGCATCGCTGACGGCGCCTATGTGCATCAGGATGATCGCCGACGCGTCACTGCTGATCATTACTTCAAATCTGCGGACGAGATGACGGCGCTCTTTAGCGATCTTCCTGAAGCCATTGAGAATACGCTGGAGATTGCGCGGCGCTGTGCATTCAGGCCGCGCTTTCACGATCCAATCCTGCCTAATTTTGTGGAGCAGGCGGCGGGCGCTGACGCCGCCGAGGGATCAAAGGCCGAGGCGATGGAGCTTGAACGTCAGGCGCGCGAAGGTCTGAAGGATCGTTTGCGGACAATTGAGCTTGCGGCGCCGGAAGACGATTACTGGGCGCGCCTGAAGCGCGAACTCGACATCATTAATACGATGGGCTTTCCCGGTTACTTCCTGATCGTCTCCGACTTTATCAAATGGTCGAAAGCGGAAGGCATTCCGGTGGGACCGGGCCGTGGTTCGGGGGCCGGCTCGGTGGTGGCCTGGGCGCTGACGATTACCGACCTTGATCCGTTGCGCTTTGGGCTGCTGTTTGAACGGTTTTTGAATCCGGAGCGGGTGTCGATGCCTGATTTCGATATCGATTTCTGTCAGGACCGCCGTGATGAAGTGATCCGCTATGTTCAGGAAAAATATGGCCGCGACCGGGTCGCGCAGATCATCACTTTCGGAAAACTGCAGGCGCGGGCGGTTCTGCGTGATGTCGGGCGTGTCCTGAACATGCCGTTTATGCAGGTTGACCGGATATGCAAGCTTGTCCCGAACAATCCGGCGAACCCGGTGACCCTTGGCGAGGCGCTGCAAACCGAACCGCGCCTTAAAGAGCAGCAGAAAGAAGATGAGGCGGTGGCGGCGCTTTTGGAAAAAGCGCTGAAGCTTGAGGGGCTTTACCGGCACGCATCAACTCATGCGGCTGGCGTTGTGATTGGCGACCGGCCGCTGGACGAACTTGTCCCGCTTTATCGCGATCCGCGCTCCGATATGCCGGCGACACAGTTCAATATGAAATGGGTCGAACCGGCGGGTCTTGTGAAATTCGACTTTCTTGGCCTCAAGACCCTGACGGTGATTGATCGTGCGGTCAGCCTGGCGGCGAACCGCGGCGTCACGCTCGATATGAGCGCCGTTCCCTTGAATGATCGGGCGACTTTCGAAATGTTGGGAGAAGGGGCTGCGGTTGGCGTGTTCCAGCTTGAAAGCGCTGGCATGCGTTCGACCCTGCGCTCAATGAAACCCGACACGCTTGAGGACATCATCGCGCTGGTCTCGCTTTACCGGCCGGGACCAATGGAAAACATCCCGACTTATATTGAGCGCAAGCAAGGTCATCAGGAACCGGATTACCTGCATCCAATGCTTGAGGGTGTCCTGAAGGAGACTTACGGCGTCATTATCTATCAGGAACAGGTGATGCAGATTGCGCAGATCCTTTCCGGTTATTCTCTCGGCGAGGCTGACCTTCTTCGTCGCGCTATGGGCAAAAAGAAAAAAGAGGAGATGGACAAACAGCGTAAGCGGTTTGTTGAGGGCGCTGCTGAAAAGGGTGTCGATAAAGCCAAAGCGTCTTCCATCTTCGACCTCGTTCAAAAATTTGCGGGCTACGGTTTCAATAAGTCCCATGCCGCCGCCTATGCTTATATCGCCTATCAGACCGGTTGGCTGAAAGCGAATTACCCGGCTGAGTTCCTGGCGGCGTCCATGTCGCTCGACCGCGCGAATACCGACAAGCTTTCCGTGTTCCTGAAAGAGGCGCGGCGGATCGGGGTTGATGTGCTGCCGCCGCATATTAATCATTCGCAGGCGGATTTTACTGTTAAGGATGGCGCGATTGTTTATGCGCTGTCTGCGGTCAAGAATGTCGGCGAAGCGGCGATGGCGCTAATTGTCGGCGCGCGCGAGGTTGGCGGCGCTTTTGTTGATCTGATCGACTTCGCCGAGCGGGTCGATCTGAAATCTGTCGGCAAGCGGGCGATTGAAAACCTGGCGCGCGCCGGCGCTTTTGACGGGCTTTGCGCATCGCGTGCGCAGGCGCTTGGCGCCGCCGATCTGTTAATCCGCATTTCGGCGCAAGCCGCTGAGGAGCGCGACAGTGAGCAAGTCGGTCTTTTCGCGCTAGAGGCCGCGCCCGCCCTCGCCAAGCCTAAATTACCAAGTGCTGATGAATGGATCCAGCAACGGCTCCTCGATGAAGAGCGCGCCGCGGTCGGGTTTTATTTCAGCGGACATCCTCTTGATGATTATGAGAAGGAGCTGACCCGGCTCAATGTCGTGACCTATCTAGATGCAATTGAGCGAGCGAAATCCGGACGGTCCGGATTTCAAATGGCCGGCGTTATTCGCACGGTCAGGATGCGCCGCTCCAAGACAGGAAAGCCTTTCGCCTGGATCGAACTTTCGGACGCCACTGGCGAGTTTGAAGTGACCGCCTTTTCCGAAACGCTCAACACCTCCAGAGATATTATGGAGGCTGGGGCGCTTGTTCTGGTCTCTGCAACGGCGGAGGAGCGCGATGGTGAAGTACGGTTCACTTGCGAAGGCATGCGCAGTCTCGACAAAGCCGCCGCCGCTGCGGCTTCGCAATTGCGGGTTTCGATTATCAACGAGGACGCGCTGGACGGCATTCGTCGCCGCCTGGATGCGGTCAAACCGGCCTCTCCCCGAGAAGGCGGGCAAGTCGTTATCGCCCTTCGCCTACCTGACAGCGGGCGTGAAGTGGAAATCCAGCTGCCCGGCGTCGCCGCCTGCACGCCAGCCATGCGCGGCGCGTTGAAAGGCGTTGCCGGCGTTTCCGACGTTGAACTCATCTGATTTTGGCTTTTTGCCTGGGGTTCAGCCATTTTTGGCGTTGCAAAACCGGCAAAGACCGCGTATAGGCCGCGCCATCTCACACGCGGCGCCTTCCTTAAGTGGCCGTCCGGGCTTTGTTCAGGGCGGTTGATCAGCGTCGCGGCGGAAAAACTTAGAGGAGTATTGCAGATGGCGCTGCCAGAATTTTCTATGCGCCAGCTTCTGGAAGCTGGCGTGCATTTCGGACACCAAACCCATCGCTGGGACCCGAAGATGAAATCTTACATCTTTGGCGACCGCAATGGCATTCACATTATCGACCTTTCACAGACGGTGCCATTGCTGCACCAGGCCCTCGTTAAGGTTCGCGACGTGGTCGCCGGCGGCGGTCGCATCCTTTTTGTCGGCACAAAGCGTCAGGCTCAGGCGCCGATCGCTGAAGCGGCCAGTCGCTGTGCGCAGTATTATATGAATACGCGCTGGCTTGGCGGCACGTTGACCAACTGGGAAACAATTTCGAATTCCATTCGCCGGCTGAAGGAAATGGAAGAGCTTCTCGCTGGCGGCGCCATGGGGCTGACAAAAAAGGAACAGCTGCAGTTGACGCGTGAGCGGAACAAGCTGGAAGCGTCGCTTGGCGGTATTCGCGAGATGGGCGGCCTGCCGGATCTGATGTTTGTGGTCGATGTTAAAAAAGAAGCGATCGCCATTCAGGAAGCCAAAAAGCTCGGCATTCCCGTGATCGCCGTCGTTGACACAAATTGCAGCCCGGGCAATGTCGATTTCGTTATTCCGGGTAATGACGATGCATCTCGCGCAATCAGCCTTTACTGCAACCTTGTCGCTGATGCGGTTATCGACGGCATCGGTGAAAGCCAGGCGGCGTTGGGCGTTGACATTGGCGAGCTCGAAGATGCGCCTGCGGAACCGGCGCTCACCGAAGAAACGCCTGCAAGCGAGCCTGAAGCCGGCGCTGCAGCAGATACCAATGCTGACGCCGCACAACAGGCGACCGCTTAGTCAAACCCATGTCTGGCGTGACTGTCTCAGCGCTGTCACGCAGCGAGATTAAGGCCGGTCTGGCGATAACAATATAGAGTGACATAGCGTGCGCCCGCTGGTTCTCGGGCCACGCGCAGATTATAGCAAGGAGCATCCAAATGGCTGGCATCACAGCAGCAATGGTGAAGGAACTACGCGACGTCACGGGCGCAGGCATGATGGACTGCAAGGCCGCGCTCAACGAAACCGATGGCGACATGGAGGCCGCAGTTGACTGGCTGCGCAAGAAAGGGCTTTCGAAGGCCGCCAAGAAGGCGGGACGCACCGCCGCCGAAGGCCTTGTCGCCGTGGGACTTGAAGCAGACGCGAAAGGTGAAGTTGGCGTTCTGGTTGAGGTGAATTCCGAAACCGATTTCGTCGCACGTAATGAAATTTTTCAGAAAATGGTCAGCGATATTGCACAGACGGCGCTCAGCGTTGATGGCGACCTTGCGAAACTTCGCGCTGAGACCTTTCCGGGCGCCGGGAAGTCCGTAGACGAACATGTCGCAGAAATGGTGGGTAAAATCGGCGAAAACATGAGTTTGCGCCGGTCCGCCGGCATTCGTGTCGAAGAAGGCGTTGTTGCGGCCTATATTCACGGCCAGGTCACCGAAGGTGCCGGAAAAATCGGCGTTATCGTTGGGCTGAAATCATCCGGTGATAAAGCCAAATTGAAAGCGCTGGGCAAACAGGTTGCGATGCATGTCGCCGCCGCACGGCCTCTATCGGCGCGTATAGAAGATCTGGATGCAGCTGTTGTTGAACGTGAAAAGAGCGTTCTGGCCGAACAGGCGCGTGCTTCCGGCAAGCCGGAAAATATCATCGACAAAATGGTCGAGGGCCGGCTGCGCAAATTCTACGAGGAAAGCGTTCTCTTGGAGCAGATTTTTGTGATCGACGGTGAGACAAAAGTCGGCAAGTTCATTGAAAACGCTTCGAAAGATGTCGGTGCGCCGGTTGAGTTCGCCGGGTTTGCCCGACTTGAGCTGGGTGAAGGCGTTGAGAAATCTGAAGACGACGATTAAGGCTCAGCCGCCGGGTTTGACCCCGGTCGCAAAAAGTCCCAAAAGCGCCGCGTAATCTTATTGCGCGGCGTTTTTTCATGCCGGACCCGGCGATTGCAGTGTTTCAATTTTAATGAGACAGCGTAATCTGGCATTGGCGCGACTCGAAAGTATGGCTCATGACAAATCCCTCTGAGGCTCCCGATCCATCACGCGCGAAATACAAGCGCGTTTTGTTGAAGGTTTCCGGTGAAGCGCTCATGGGCCCCGGCCAATACGGTATCGACAATGACACCGTTGAACGAATCGCCGGCGAGGTTCGGGACGCCAAGGAGCTTGGCGTTCAGATGGGACTAGTCATTGGCGGCGGCAACATTTTCCGCGGCGTGTCTCCGGCCGCTCAGGGTATGGAGCGCGCCAGCGCTGATTATATGGGCATGCTGGCGACGGTTATGAATGCGCTGGCCGTGCAAAATGCGCTGGAACGGATTGGCGTATACACGCGCGTTCTGTCCGCCATCGAGATGACAGCGATTTGCGAACCTTATATCCGCCGGCGAGCGCTCAGGCATATGCAAAAAGGGCGCATCGTCATATTTGCCGCCGGCACTGGCAATCCGTTCTTTACGACCGACACGGCGGCGGCGCTGCGCGCGGCGGAAATGGGGTGTGACGCTTTGCTGAAGGGCACGCAGGTTGATGGGGTTTATACCGCTGACCCAAAGAAAGACCCGAAGGCTGAACGTTTCGACCGGCTCACCTATCACGAAGTGCTGATGCGCGACTTGAAAGTCATGGACCAGGCGGCCATCTCCCTGACCCGGGAAAGCGGCATTCCCATTGTTGTCTTTCCAATCGGTCAGACTGGCGGTGTCGTCGGTGCGCTGACCGGGGAGGGCCCATCCACGATCATTTGCGACTGATTGTTGCATTTTGTCGGGACAACGCCCGGATTTCGCCGTAAAAACAAGGAATAATGATAAATAGGAGTGACATGGCATGAGTTCGAACGGTGTTGATATGAAGGATCTTCGCAAGCGCATGGACGGCGCGATCGCCGCGCTGAAATCAGAATTTGGCGGTTTGCGCACAGGCCGGGCGTCCGCGAATCTGGTCGAACCTATCAATGTTGACGCTTATGGGTCGAAAATGCCGATGAATCAGGTCGGCACCATTGGCGTTCCCGAGCCGCGCATGATCAACATTCAGGTGTGGGACAAAGGGCTGGTCGGCGCTGTGGAGAAAGCGGTCCGTGAAGCCGGGCTTGGCATTAATCCCGTTGTGGATGGCCAGAATGTGCGCATTCCAATTCCGCCATTGACCGAAGAACGTCGCGCCGAGCTCGCCAAGGTCGCCTCAAAATACGCTGAGCAAACCAAGATTGCTATTCGCAATGTACGCCGCGAAGGAATGGAAGCGATTAAGAAAGCTGAAGGCGTGGGTGAGGATGACCAAAAGAAGCTTTCTGAAGATGTTCAGAAGTTGACCGATGAAATGGTGAAAAAAGTTGACGAAACTCTAGCCGTCAAAGAAGCCGAAATTATGCAGGTTTAATCGATTGCCCATTACGCATTGTTTTTATTCTGATACGGAGCATGGTGATACGCTTGTCATGAGCTTGCGAGCAGTTTCCAGCGTGATGGCGGTATAATGGCTGTTTCTCAACCAACGTCTAGCGAGCCTGAGCCAACGCTGGCCGGCTTTGAAACACCCAAACACGTCGCCATCATTATGGATGGAAATGGCCGTTGGGCGAAAGCGAGGGGATTGCGGCGCACGGACGGTCACCGTGAAGGCGTCGAAGCGGCGCGCCGGGCGGTTGAGGCGGCCCGTGATCTCGGCGTCAAATACCTGACCCTTTATTCTTTTTCGACAGAGAACTGGCGTCGCCCTGCGGGTGAGGTGCGTGATCTGATGGGATTGCTCAAACAGTTCATTGTTGATGATCTTCCGCGCCTTAAGAACGAAGATGTGCGGGTGCGCATCATCGGCGATAAGGTCAACCTGACGCCGGACCTTAAAGCGCTTGCCCGTCGCGCCGAGAACGAAACGAAAGACAACAAAACCTTTGTGTTGCAGATCGCTTTTAATTATGGCGGACGCGATGAAATTCTGCGCGCTGCGAGGGCTGTGGCTGAAGCCGTCCAAATAGGTGATCTTAATACAAAAGAAATCGATGAGGCGGCTTTCTCCGCCATGCTTGATACGCAAGGCGTGCCGGACCCTGACCTTATTATCAGGACAAGTGGTGAAAAGCGCATTTCAAACTTTTTGATCTGGCAGGCGGCTTATGCGGAATATGTCTTCATCGATGTGTTGTGGCCTGATTTTAATGCCGCTGCTTTTGCTGGCGCCATAGAAGAATATTGCAATCGTGAGCGCCGCTATGGCGGCGTCGGTGGAACGGCCGGATAGAACGAAGGTGGTTCCCAATATTGAAAAGCTTGATACGGCGAAACCGCCCTCGACGCGATCGCTGTTAGCGAGGCTCGGCTCTGCTGCGGTTCTGATCCCAGTTGTGCTTTCTGCCGTCCATTACGGCGGACGCTGGTTTTCTGCAGTTGTCGCGTTTGCATGCATTGTGATGATTTTTGAGTGGACGCGCATGGTTGAGCGTAAGGAATGCAGCGCCAGTTTTTATGTGCTGTCCTTTGGCGCGACGGCGGCGATGTTTGCTGCGCCATCGGGTGCGTTCGTATTGGCGTATTCGCTTTGCGCTGCAAGCGGCGCTCTTGCTTTCATATTGGCGAAGCGTGGCGGCGGCCTTGGGTTATGGCCGGCGCTTGCGGCGATTTATATCCTGGCGCCGTCGGTGGCGCTGATGTGGTTGCGTCTTGATGCCGATCATGGGCGCGCATTGACCTTTATGTTGTTTTTCATCGTCTGGGCCGCGGATACTGGAGCGTTTATCACCGGCAAGCTGATTGGCGGGCCGAAAATCAACTATGCGCTATCGCCGTCCAAAACCTGGGCGGGGATCGGTGGCGGCGTCATTGGCGGCTCCATTATTGGTGGGCTGACGGCGGTTTATGCTTTTGGGCTTGCCGAGGCGGCTATTTTTCTGGTGATCGGCGGCGTTCTGGGCGCGGCGTCAGTCGCCGGCGACCTCGCAGAATCCGCGGCGAAACGGAATTTCGGCCTTAAGGATATTTCCGGCTTTATTCCAGGCCATGGCGGCGCGCTTGACAGAATGGACGGGATGATTTTCTCCACCGTGGCGATGACGAGTGGATACTTCATCTATATGATAGCCGGTAAGGGGCAGGGGTAAGAGAAAAATGACGCGCCAGCGGAAGATAACAATTCTCGGCTCGACCGGGTCTATTGGAGACTCAACGCTTGATCTTCTCGAGTTCGCAGCTGCGAAAGGTGAGACTGAATTCAGGATTGAAGCGCTCACCGCCAACAGCAATGTGGAAAAGCTGGCGGCGCAGGCGAGAAAGTTTCGGCCGAATTATATCGCCATCGCCAAGGAAGAACTTGGCGAAGACTTAAAATCTGCGGTTGCGGATCTCGACGTTGAGACAGGCGCCGGCCCTGAAGCGATTGAGGCGGCGGCCGAACGCGAAGCCGATTATGTGATGGCGGCGATTGTCGGCGCCGCCGGTCTGAAACCGACTTTAAAGGCCGCAGAGCGAGGCGTTGATATCGCGCTCGCTAACAAGGAATGTCTTGTCTGCGCCGGCGATGTGTTGACCGCCACTATCAAAAAAGCTGGCGGCCGGTTGTTGCCGGTTGATAGCGAGCACAATGCTATTTTTCAGGTCTTTGATTTTGAGCGCCCAGAACGAATCACACGGCTTATCCTAACGGCGTCCGGCGGCCCGTTCCGGACATGGAAAAAAGAAGAAATGGCTGTCGCAACGCCGGCGCAAGCTGTTGCACACCCTAACTGGTCCATGGGCGCGAAAATTTCGGTCGATTCTGCAACGCTTATGAACAAAGGGCTGGAACTGATTGAGGCAGCGCATATTTTTCCCGTTGATCATCGGCAAATTGAAGTGCTGGTGCACCCGCAATCGGTCATTCATTCCATGGTTGAGTATGTTGACGGCTCAGTGCTTGCACAGCTCGGTACGCCGGACATGAGAACGCCGATTGCAACGACGCTGGCTTGGCCTGATCGCGCGCCAAGTCCGAGCGCCAAGCTTGACTTCGCCGAGGTGGCCAAATTAACCTTTGAAAGCCCTGATTTGAAAAGGTTTCCTGCTCTGCGCTTAGCCAAAGAATCAATTGAAGCCGGTGGTATCATGCCGGCGACTCTGAATGCGGCGAATGAAGTCGCTGTCGCCGCTTTTCTTGCTGGCGGGATCAAATTTCTTGATATTGCCGCAATTACCGAGCAGGTTCTTGATGCAGTTGCCGGGTCCGCAGGGCCTTCTTCGGTAACTTCGCTTGAAGACGCCGTTACTGCGGATACAAAAGCCCGCCGCTTGGCGGAAGAGGCGGTTGCCGCTCGCGCGGCGGCTTAGCAGGACGGAATTGAGTTGATGTCGGTTGCAGGAATAGAGTTGGCTTCCTTGTTTGTCCTGCCGATTACGATTTTCGCCTTTCTGGTCCTTCTGACCATCATTGTTTTCTTTCATGAATATGGCCATTTTTCAGTTGCCCGGCTGCTTGGCGTGCGGGTCGATGTCTTCTCGATTGGTTTTGGAAAACCATTGTTCCGATGGATTGATCGGAAAGGCACCGAGTGGCGCATCGCCGCCCTGCCGCTTGGGGGATATGTAAAGTTTTTTGGCGATTTGAACGCCGCATCGCAGCCCCCCCCAGAGGCTGAGGCCAAGCCTGTAACGACCCAGTTTCCGGCGCCCGGCCACGAGGATGAGATCGCCCATGGCATGACGGCGGAGGAGCGGGCGGTCTGTTTCCATTTCAAGCCGGTCTGGGCGCGGGCGATGATCGTCGCTGCTGGTCCAATCGCGAATTTTGTCTTGGCTGTCGTGATTTTTACTTCGCTCTACATGGTGCTTGGCAAAGGTACGCTGGAGCCCGTCATCGGCAACGTTTCGCCGGATTCTGCAGCGCAAGAAGCCGGTTTTGAGCCCGGCGATCGAATTCTTTCGGTTGATGGCCGGGATATTCAACAATTCAATCAGCTTTACGATCTGGTTTTGTTGAGCGGCGGCGAGGTTATGCGCATTGAGATTGAGCGTAATGGCGAGTCGGCCGTTATTGATATTACGCCAAAACGGGTGCCGGGGGCCGACCGTTATGGCAATGCAATCGACCGCTGGCTCTTGGGAATCGGGCCCGACTCAAGCTTTAATAATTACAAGAAGTTGGGTTTTTTCGAAGCGCTTGGCGAAGGCGTTAGCGAGCTAGGCCGCATTCTTGGCATAACAGTTCGGTTTCTTGGCCAGATCATCCTGGGCAAAGAGGATGCGCGTCAGCTCGGCGGGCCAATCAAAATGGCCCAGTATGCTGGACAATCGGTCATGTCCGGTTTTGACGAGTCAGGGTACCGGGAACCCCCTGGGTTCGCCACAAAACTCAAGACGAGCCTTGTTGATTTCATTTTTCTAGCGGCGGTCGTTTCTGTGTCTATCGGCTTTTTAAATCTTTTGCCTGTGCCGGTTCTCGACGGCGGCCATCTGTTGTACTACGCCTACGAGGCTTCAGTAGGCAAACCGCTTGGGGCGAGGGCGCAGGCTATCGGGTTTCGTGTGGGTATCGTCATGTTGGCGTCACTCATGATTTTCGTCACGTGGAATGACATCAACAATTTGCTCTCATCATTAAGCTAGGGCGTCGGCATGAGTTTGAATAAGTCGGGGGGCGGCGCTAAACGCGCTTTCTTATATTTTGCAGTTGCGCTGATATCGACATTCGGCGTTTCCGGCGCTTTTGCTCAACAGGCGCCAAGCGGGCGGATGATCGAGTTCGGACCGGATGAGCCGGCGCCAATTATTCAGTCGATCTCCGTGCGCGGTAACGAGCGGATTGAGGGCGATACTGTCGGCTCCTATTTGCCGATCCAGCCGGGCATGCAAGCCGAGCAGGAGCTTTTGGATCTTTCATTAAAGACCCTCTTCAGTACAGGCCTTTTCGCTGACGTTAAAATCGAAATGCAGCCGAGCGGCGCGCTAATTATCGATGTTGTCGAAAACCCGATCGTCAACCGTGTTATTTTTGAAGGAAACAGCCGCTTAAAAGATGATAAGATTACTGAGGAAATACAACTTGCTCCGCGTGCTGTTTATACACGCGCCAAGGTGCAGTCGGATGTGCAGCGTATAATCGAATTGTACCGCGCAAAAGGTAGGTTTGCGGCGACGGTGACGCCAAAGGTGACGCCGCTCGAACAAAACCGCATCGACGTCATCTATGAAATGGACGAAGGCCCTAAAACAGGCATCGCGAAGGTCAATTTCATCGGTAATGAGGTTTATACCGATAACGAGCTGCGCGGAGAGATCCTGACGAAAGAGAGCCGTTGGTGGCGCTTTTTCTCGAGTAACGCGAATTATGATCCCGACCGTCTTGAATATGAACGCGAACTTTTGCGTCAGTTTTATGGGCGTAATGGATATGCGGACTTCTCGGTTGTTTCCTCGACTGCGGAACTGACGCCGGACCGAAAAGACTTTTTCATCACTTTTACAGTTGACGAAGGGCCGAAATACGAAGTCGGTGAAGTGCGGGTAAAAACAACGCTTGCAAAACTTGATGACGACGTTCTTGAGGCCTTTTTACCTGTGCGCACAGGACAGACTTTCAATTCGGATCGGGTCGATGACGCAGTGGAGTCGATCACATTTGCGACCGGCGCCACAGGTTACGCATTCGTCGATGTTAATCCACGGCTGACAAGGCATGAAGATTCAAAGACCATTGATATTACTTTTGAAGTTAACGAAGGTCCGCGAGTTTACGTTGAACGAATCAATATCAAGGGCAACACGCGCACGCTGGATAAAGTTATTCGCCGGGAAGTGCGAATTGCCGAGGGCGATCCGTTTAACCGCGTTCTGGTGGATCGCTCGCGCGCACGTGTCCGGTCATTGGGATACTTTGGCGAAGTAGAAATTGAAGAAAAGCCGGGTTCGGCGCCGGACCGAACGGAGCTTGACGTCAATGTTGAGGAACGGTCAACCGGGTCATTAAGCGTCGGCGTCGGCGTTTCATCCACTGAGAACTTTATTGTTGATCTGTCTATTGAAGAGCGAAACCTTTTGGGGCGCGGACAGTTTCTACGCTTTCGGGTGCAGGCCAGTTCGCGTACTCGCCAGGTCGATATCCGCTTCACACAGCCTTATTTTCTTGATCGAAATCTTGCCGCCGGCTTCTCGCTCTTTAATCAGCGCACGAACTTCATTGAATCAGGCTTTGTCCGGAACCGGATTGGCGGCGGTGTAAATGCTGGTTTTCAGATATCCGAATATGGTCGCGGCGGTTTGAATTATACGTTGACATTCGATGACGTAACCATCGGCGATCAAACATCGTTTCAGGCTCCTGACTTTGATCCGTCCACTGTGCTGATCCCAAACGCGCCGTTTACGCTCATTCCTGCGGTCGATCAGAATGGGCAGCCTATTACTCGTTTGAGCGATCCTAATGACCCGAATAGCCCGGTGGAGCAGCTGTTAGCGTTTACCAGCAACCCTTGCGATCAGATAAACTCTATCTTTGATCCGACATGCGCATCGCGCGGCGAATTCGTGACTTCACTGATCGGCGCCAGCGTATCTTTTGATACGCGCAATGATCCTCTCAGGCCCACACGCGGCTGGCGGGCTGCAATGAATGTGGGCTTTGCCGGCCTTGGTGGGGATGTTAATTACTACCGGGCTGAGCTTTCGAGCGCTTGGTACTATCCATTGTTTGGTGGTTTTGTCGGCGCTCTAAAAGGGCGTGCTGGGTATATCGACGGCTATGCCGGCGATAATGTACGCTTGACTGATCGCTTTTTTGAAGGCGCCGCAACATTTCGCGGGTTTGACGTTGCGGGCATCGGACCTCGCATAATCCGGTCGCAGATCGGCACTGGCCCGAATGGTGAAATTGTTCGACAGCCAGTTTTCTTCAACAACGGGCGTTTGCAGTCGCAAGCGCTGGGCGGCAAGGTTTACGCCATTGGTTCTGCTGAGGTTTTGCTGCCCTTGCCGTTGCCTGAGGAATATGGGATTCAGGCGTCTTTATTTAGCGATTTTGGCACCGTTGGTGTCCTTGATGAAGATGATTTGGCGTTAAATGATGACCCATCTCAATTTATCGACTTTGACGGTGACGGGATCGCGGAGACGGCGCCGGTGCAAGACGAATTGGCGTTGCGGGTGACTGCAGGGGTGTCAATTAGTTGGGATTCTCCTTTCGGACCGATACGATTCGACTTAGCCAAGATTTTGCGTCAGGAAGTCTATGATCAGGTTGAAGAATTTCGGTTCAGCGCGGGGACGAGCTTCTAGGAAAGTATGAGGTTGTAAGATGAAAAATCAGATTATTGCGATTGCCGGCGCTGTGGCGCTTACGATTGCGGGCTTTTCCGCTGGGTCGATGATATCCAGCGCTGAGGCCCAAAGTGCAGGAAATGCGCCTGTTATCCTGACTATCAGCAGAGGTCAGTTGATTGAGCAGTCGAAGGCTGGGAAAGGCATCCCCGACAAGGCCAACGAAGTTCGTGAAAGCGTACAAAAAGAGCTTGAAGCCGAAGCGGAGAAGCTCGCAAAAGAAATTGAGGATTTCCAGAAAAACTCGTCCTTGATGTCCGAGGAAGTACGCCAGCAAAAACAGCAGGAACTGGCAGTGCGCCAACAATATGGCTTGCCACAACAAGCTCAGATTATGGAGCAGGCATTCAGTGCTGCGGTTCAACAAGCGCAGGCGAAAATTCTGGTCGAGAGCCAGCCGATCATTGCGGATATCATTAAGAAGCGTGGCGCAACGATTGTATTGGATAAAGCAAGTGTCATGTATGCAGCGACTGACACTGACATAACGCAAGAGGTCTTGTCCGCTCTCGATAAGAAATTTGATGACGTCGAGGTGGAAAAGATTTCACTTCCCGAAATCATGAAAAGACTTGAAGATATGCAAAAAGAGCAGCAAGCAGCAGCGAATAGAAACTAACTATTCATTGTGTTTGACAGGCAACATTGAATTGGCCGGCGATGTCTCGCCGGCCTTTTCTTCGTTACAGAGCGTGGTCCGGAAGAGGCAATGCCAGATCGTCGATTCTTCACAACGGAAACGTCAGTAAGCCTCGATGATGCGGCGACCATCATCGGCGTAGAAGCGACGTCGATGACGGGTGAAATACGCCGCGTAGCGTCGCCCGACGAGGAAAATCTGGAACATGCTTTGGTGTATTGCGCCAATGCGAAAAGTGCTGAGTTGCTGGCGACAAAGATTTTCGGCTTGTGTTTGGTGACAGACCAGCATGCTGACAAGCTGGGCGCCAGCCCCTCATATGTTGTTTCATCACCAAAGCTCGCTTTTGCCAGACTGGCGAGCCGTCTGCATCTGTCCAGAGAGGATTGCGGGCAAGCCCTTGCTGAAGCTGAGATTGATAAGAGCGCTGAAATACACCCCACTGCTATTATCGGCTCTGGCGTGCAGATCGGTTCTGATGTTCGTATTGGGCCACACTGTTATATTGGGTGCGGCGTAGTTTTGGGTGAGCGTACAGTCATTGAGGCGGGCGTATCGATCACCCACACTCTCGTTGGAGAAGAAGCCCACATCCTCGCTGGCGCACGGATTGGCCAGGCGGGCTTTGGGTTTGTCGAAGGCGAAAACGACCTCGTGCGTGTGCCGCAACTCGGGCGTGTAATTGTCGGCGATCATGTGGAAATCGGCGCAAATACGACGATTGACAGGGGCGCTCTGGCCGACACGGTGATTGGCGAGGGAACGAAGATCGACAATCTGGTTCAAATCGGTCACAACGTCCGAATTGGGCGATATTGTATCCTTGCGGCGCAAACGGGTGTCTCGGGAAGTTGTGATATTGACGACGGGGTTATGATTGGCGGTCAGGTTGGTCTTGCCGATCATCTCAAAATCGGAGCATGCGCGCAGATTGCTGCGGGCGCTGGATTAATGCGTGATGTGCCGGCGGGCGAAAAATGGGGTGGCAGGCCCGCCCGTCCGGCGAAAGATTGGCTGAGAGAAACTGCGACGCTGGCAAAGCTTGCAAAAAAGAAAAAAAGTTGAGGTCATGATGAAACTTGAGCCTGGCAAGAGCACCCTTGAAGTAGATGAGTTGATGCAACTCTTGCCGCATCGCTTTCCATTGCTGCTGGTCGACCGCTTAGTGGATATCAAACCGGGCGAAGGCGCTGTCGGTATCAAAAATGTTTCCTATGGCGAGCCGTTTTTTCAAGGCCACTTCCCGCAAAAGCCTGTTATGCCGGGTGTTTTGATTGTTGAAGCGATGGCGCAGGCCGCCGCCGCTTATGTGTCGTATACAGAAGAAGTTGACACCTCAGGCAAGATTGTCCTGTTTATGGGCGTAGACAAGGCGCGTTTTCGGCGCCCGGTCATTCCTGGGGATCAATTGCGCATTGCAGTGCGCACGGCGCAACGCCGGCCGCCAGTGTGGAAGTTTGAAGGTGTCGCCACCGTTGATGGCAAGCGCGTCGCCGAAGCGCAATACTCAGCCATGCTGTCGCAACCAATCTAGTTTCGAATTTTGATGAATATCCACCCGACAGCCATCGTCGACGCAAGCGCCGAACTGGGCGAAGACGTGGAAATTGGTCCCTTCTGTACGATTGGCGCAAAAGTCTGCTTGCATAATAGCGTCAGATTGATCAGTCATGTTGTTATTGAAGGCGATACGCAAGTTGGAGCGGGAACGCTCATCTATCCGTTTGCAGTTCTTGGCGCTCCACCACAGCACCTTGGATGCTCCGGTGACGGGACAAAACTTGTAGTTGGTGAAAACGCGATCATTCGCGAACATGTAACCATGAACCGAGGCACGGTAGCGGGCGGCGGCGTCACCCGTATCGGACATCGCGGATTTTTTATGATCGGATCTCACGTGGCGCATGATTGTCAGGTTGGGGATGACGTGATTTTCGCCAATAACGCGACTTTAGGCGGGCATGTTCGCGTTGGTGAGAGGGCGTTTCTGGGCGGTCTTTGCGCTGTGCACCAGCAGTGCCGAATTGGCGCTTTTTCGTTTATTGGCGGCGGCGCCACTGTCGTGAATGATATAATTCCGTATGCGTCTGCTTTTGGCAATCATGCCCGGCTTGTTGGTTTGAATGTGATTGGCATGAAGCGGCGGGGCGTTGCACGAGATGTGATTCACGATTTGCGCGCCGCTTATCGTATGCTGTTTTCTGGCGCTTCCGTTTTTCAGGAGCGCATCGAACTTGTCCGCGAACGATATGGCGCTCGTGAAGAAGTAGCGCGTATTCTCGAGTTTCTTGAGGAAGACGCAACGCGCCCGTTAATGCCGGCCCGGTAGGCGAGATGGGTCGCTGGCGCAAACTAGGCATCATTGCAGGAGGCGGCGCATTGCCGCTCAGGATTGCTGCAGCTTGTAAAGAGCGTGGCGAAGATTTTCATGTAATCCGCCTGACCGGACATGTGGATGCAAGCCCGGCAGAGCTTCCTGGAGATGACTGCGCGATTGGTGAAGCAGGAAAGATATTGCGCCTGATGAAGGCGTACGAGTGCGATGCGATTGTTTTTGCCGGATTGGTAAAGCGCCCGGATTTTAAGTCTTTAAAAGTGGACTGGCGCGGCGCGGCGATGTTGCCAAGGATTGTCGCGGCGGCGACGCGCGGTGACGGGGCAATTTTGGATGCGCTAATTCAATCTGTGGAGTCTGACGGTTTTGTCGTAGTTGGTGTGGAAGAGGCTGTTGAAAGCCTGCTCGCTTCTGCTGGAGCATTAGGTGAAATTGCGCCGGACGCACAAGACTTGAATGATATCCGTAAAGCCGCACTTGTTATTACCGCGCTTGGCCCTTTTGATGTGGGGCAAGGCGCCGTTGTCGCCGCTGGTTTGGTTCTGGCTATCGAAGCCGCGGAAGGAACGGATGCGATGTTGGCGCGTTGCGCAATTTTGCCAAATGATATTAGCGGAGGCGATCACTCCGGTGTCTTGGTTAAACGGCCAAAGCCAGGGCAGGAGTTGCGCGTAGATCTGCCAACCATCGGCCCTGAAACTGTGCGCCGGGCCGCCGAGGCCGGGCTTAAGGGCATTGCTGTCAATGCCAACGCCGCTCTAATTATTGACCGTGATGAGGTTGTGAAATTGGCGAACGAACACAAACTATTTGTGTACGGGTTTTTAGATTCCGAAGTCGCCGCGTTGTGAAAACAGCAAAACAACATGGATCAGTTGCGCCGCTAAAACTTATGATTTGCGCCGTTGAGCCATCTGGCGATGCGCTTGGGGCGGCTTTGATGGATGCGCTGCGTTGCATGTCGCCTGGTGTCAAGTTTATTGGGTGTGGTGGACCTTTAATGGCGAAGAGTGGATTGCGAAGCCTGTTCTCCACAGCCCCATTTTCTGTTGTTGGTCCAGTTGATGCGGTGAAGGCTTTGCCAGCGGCAATGCAAGGCGCACAGGTGCTCGCTGAGGCATCGTCATCTGAAAAGGTTGATGCGGCGGTTTTAATCGACGGTTGGGCGTTTTCACGTATGGCCGCGACGCGCATTAAAAAGCATGCTCCGCAAACAACCCTGATCAAATACGTAGCGCCTCAAGTTTGGGCGTCACGGCCTCATCGCGCGAGAACAGTGGCGAAATTGTTTGATGGCGTATTGATGCTTTTTTCCTTCGAAAAAGATTGGTTCAAAAAAGAAGGAGTCGAGACCAGATTTGTAGGCAATCCGGTTTTCCAATCAGCTGCGCAGGGTGATGCGGATGCTGCGCTTTTTCGAGATAAACATGCTATCGGCGATGCGCCCTTGCTTGCTGTGTTGCCTGGCAGTCGTAAAAACGAGGTCCGCCGTCTGATTGAGCAGTTTCGCGAGACGGTAGATCTTCTTGCTGCGGAAACACCTGATCTGCGCGTCGCTATTCCTGTCGTTCCAACGGTTGAGTCGGAGGTGAAAAGCTTGACGAAAGACTGGTTGCGGTCTCCGATTATCGTGCCCGCGAATAACCGTTATCAGGTTTTTGCAGCGGCGGATGCAGGGCTTGCCGCATCAGGTACGGTGACGACAGAGCTTGCAATCTTTCGAACGCCAATGATCGTTGCGTATCGCGTTGGCTGGTTGAGTGCGCTTTGGTTTCGTCGTGTTATCATTACGCCATATGTGACGCTTTTGAATATTGTCGCTGGTCGAGCCATCATTCCGGAATTTCTTCAAGGTGATTGCAAACCGGCGGCTATGGCTGCTGCGCTGGCCCCCTTGCTGGCGGATACACCGGTGCGGAAAGCCCAGCTTGAGGCGTTTCCAGGGTTGTTGGAAAGCCTTGGCGTCGGTGGACCGCCGGCTGCGGAGGAAGCGGGTAAAGCGATTTTGGGCTGGATCGGCGAGAAAAAAGCCTCCTAGACGTATGAATTCGTCGCTAACGATGACTTGCCTATTGAAAGCCGAGGGCGCTCGGCCTAATCCAGACCGTGGCCTAGGGGTGTAGCTCAGTTGGTAGAGCATCGGTCTCCAAAACCGAGGGTCGTGGGTTCGAGTCCCTCCGCCCCTGCCATTTCAACTTGATGACGATTTTAGATGTGCGCCTTGGCGCGTGTGAATTTGTCAAGGCGGCATCGTCGCTCCCGCTCATGCGACCATTTCCATCATCGCCCAGGCGACAAATTTAAAACATTTGTAACAACAATTGAAATTCCGTAATCAAAAGAATTCGCTATTACAGAATGATTAGAAATCATCCGTAATCAATACAATATCGTCATAAATTTCAGTTGAAATTGCATGTAGTTCTTGAACGTGCTTTTAGCACGCTTGCGCAATACTGCGTGTAATCCGGGGGAGGGTTATTGCTTTAGCGAACTGTAATGTAACTTAACCGAGTAAAAAATGTCCGTACCCCCCTGTTGTTTCGCTTTCCTGTTCCCAAAATTCCGTTCACTAATTCTTATTCCGATTTTGATGCTCGTTGCAGTGGGATGTACATCTCCGTCAACTGACGCGCCGTCGCCTCCTGCTGTTGAGGAGGAGCAGCCCCCCGAAACGCCAACGTCACCTGATGCATCTGTCGTTTGGCCAACTGCATACACGCTTCCATCAACCTTTGTTGATGCAAAGCTCCAGGTTGGCCCGTGGGTCCCGTCGCCGGCCAATGTAGAAGAACCTTTTATCAACATCATTCATGCGTCCGCCGTTTCATGGCAGGACGAAAACTGGACAACGGAAGAGTTATTCGATGCCGGTCATATTGACCCTAATACAGGCATGCTGACTTCATTTCCCGCCGGGGTGACCAGCCTTTTTACAACGGTGTTTTTCACTGCTGAAGACAAACGATTTTATGATGGAGAATGGGTGCTCGAATGGGATGGTGATGCAGATTTAATAATGGAATTTTTGCCGGAAAGTTTGCAACGACCGGTAAGCAGTAATCGTATTGAGTTTACGAGAAGCGAGGAGTCGCCATTCCATTCTCGCATTCGCGTAACCCGATTAGGCGCTGGTGGTCTCACCGGGCTTCGAATGTTCCGAGCGGAAAACGAGACGGCGTTAGATGCTGGAAAAATCTATTCCGCAGCCTTCGTTGAAAACGTAAGCCGGGCGCATGTCGTCAGAACAATGGATATGCAGGAAGCCAATCGCGCTTTTATTCATCGTGTAGATCAGGTTGCTCCCTTAACAGAGCACTTCTGGAATAATTATGGTATGCGTGGGGCTTCGTTTGCGCCCCATAAGTCGATGCCGCTGGAAGCTGTAGCGGCCTTGGGTGTTGAAGCTGATGTTGAGATTTGGCACCACGCGCCAATGGAGCTTGGCGCGCCAGTGGATTTTGTCGACCCCACAATCATGAGTGACGATCTTGAAACCTGGGCGGTCAATATTTCGAATTTGGCGACGGCGAATATCGCGACCATCCTCGCCAGCCCTGAGTGGGACAACTATGCGGATGCGTTTGTTGCAGCGCTCGTAGGCGCCGGATATCCGGAAACCCGGCCTGTTTATACAACTCTATCAAACGAAGTCTGGAACTTTGCGCTGCAGTACCATCTTGCAACCCGTTATGCGTGGGCTGCAGGCGAGGCGTATGGCGGGTCCACATGGACTTACCGTCATGGTTATGGCGTTTTTATGGGGCGTTGGATGCTAGCGCTGGAAGCAGCGCTTGTGCGCGCCGGACGCAACCAGAATGTCATCTATGTTGTTGAAGGTCAGGCGGCGAATTTAGATACAACCCGCCAGGCCCTGACCGGCATGCAAACTTATATCGAAGACGAGGGCCAGACCTGGACTGATTTCACAGCAAAAATCGGCGTATCTGTGGCGTCCTATTGGGGCGGTCGTGGATATTATCATTTCTTCGAAGATCTTGATGGCGCGAGCCTTGAAGCGCTGCACCAACGTTTTGCTTCGGAGATTGCAAGTGATCCAGTGGGTTTCGCGAGGCGTTTTGCTGATTTTTATCTCAACGGGCCGGATGACGTTATCGCCTCGAAAGCATGGGTGCTAAAGAGGTTTGAGGAGCATAACGCTGTCAGCACTGGCTTTGGCGTCACCGTCATTGGCGCCTATGAAGGCGGCTCACATGACGATGCGCCGGAGTTTTTCCGCGACACATACGGCCCTAGCAGTGAGCTGTTGTTCGACTGGTATGAAAATTATATGTGGGGAACTGAGGGGGCCCGGGTTAATAACGATATTAATGACGCTCTGGCTGTCGCCTATCCAGGCATCATTCTGTCGAATTACGTAACGGTTGGCCCGACTGGCGGACAGCCATGGTTTGACGGTATGGAAGGTGAGAACCTGCCGATGCAGGTGTCCTGGACGAAATATTACCGGCCTTGAAGCCCAGCCGATTGCGGGGAGATTTTTTCACCCTATTGCTATAACCTGATAGTGAAGCAGATTGTGTGGCAGGATCAACCGTGATTTCTCAAGCTATTCCCGTATCCTTGGCGGTGCTGGCTGTTGCAGCCGTATTTTTAAATACCGCCAGTTGCGCCCGCACAGGCGCCGCGCAGACGGACCAAAGCGCATCGGCGAGTGAGGTCAGCGCCACCCCAGCGCCAAAGTCTTCGCTGTCATCACGAGATGTGCCGCAGGAAACGAAAATCCAAGTTGGACCATGGGTTCCACAGCCCGGCAATACCGAAGAGCCGTTCATCAATATCCTGCATGCGGGTGCGGTGAGTTGGACGGAAACTGACGAAGGCAACACACAGGAGCTTTACGAAACCGGCGTTCTTGATCCCGTGACAGGGTTGCCGCGATCATTACCAAAGGGCTGGATGCGCTCCGGGGTGTATTTCTCAACCTGGCCGGACAAAAGCCACTGGGCCGGGGAATGGGTGATGGAGTGGGAAACAGAAAAGCCGAACAGCGCGGATCTTCTCTTGCACTGGTTTCCGGGCGATAAACAATATCGGGCAGGGCGCAGCCGGGTTGAATTTACGCGTGAACGCGGAACCGACCATGCAGCAATCGCAATTACGCGGTTGAAATCACCGCTAACCGCCGTGCGTATATTCCGTAAAGAGAATGAAGCGGCATTGCGCGCCGGTAAAATCTACAATCCTCGTTTCATTGAAGAAGTGCGAAAGTATCACGTAGTCAGAACGATGGATTTACAAGAGACGAATCGCACGGCCATTACGCATGTTGATGAATTAAGCACCATGAAGGCATGTTGCTGGAACAACCTTGCGTGGAAAGGGCCGCCGCGAAGGACCGATCATCCGTTTCGCGACATCCCGTTGGAAGCTGTTTTTGCGCTGGCTGTCGAAGCAGACAATATCCTGTGGCATCACGCGCCAATGGAGCTTGGCTCACCAAAACGGTTGTATGATCCGAGCATTATGAATCCTGAAAGCAATGATGAAGTCGCGGGTGCGTGGCGTAATCATGCGCGTGACAACGCGACGGCTATTCTCGCCAGCAGCGAATGGGATGCTTACGCGGACAAATTCGTCGCCGCGCTTACTGCATCCGGATACCCGGAAGACCGCCCGCTTTATACGACCGTTTCCAACGAAGTCTGGAACACCGCTTTCCATTATTTCGTTTCAACGAATTACGCCTGGGGACTGGGGCAAGGCTTTCAGGAAAACGGACATTTCCGCCATGGCTATGGCGCCGCGCTTGCGCGGTGGAAGCTGGCGCTTGACGGCGCGCTGTCCCGCGCTGGTCGCACCCAGCCGGTTACCTATGTGGCTGAGGGGCAGGCCGCCAACCCGTCCACCACATGGGATGCGCTTGGCGCAATGAAGCGATTTTTCGAGCAGAATAACGAAGCTTGGGATGAGCATGCGCCACAGATCGGCATATCGATAGCGTCCTATTGGGGCGGCGGGCCAAACTGGAACGGGATCGCAACCGCTGAACAATGGCAAAATCCCGGAGAACGTGAAGCAGAGGCCCTGACAAATCGCCTTCTAAATGGACCTGCTTCGGAATTGGCTACAAAGTCATGGATATTAAGGCGATTTGAGGATCACGCTAAGGCTGGTGAGCAGTATGGCGTGAAGATTATCGGCGCCTATGAGGGCGGTTCGCATCTCGAAAAGCCCGGATATGTGCCCAGGGAGTTCTACGAAAACTGGCTTTGGGGCGAGCATGGCGCAAGGGTCAATAAAGAGGTCAACGACGCCCTGGCGGCGGCCTATCCTGGGATTATCCTCTCTAATTACGTGCTGGCCGGGCCAACCGGCGGGCAGCCCTGGTTCGATGGACAATATGGCGAAGCGACGGAAATGAACCGATCTTGGAGCGCCTATCAACGCCCATGAGTGATGGCCGAGGCGGTTAATTTTCGCCTAAACGGTTGACGGCGCGCTGAAAATGGTTACCTAGGCGGCATCCCAGAATTTCTCGGAGATCAGCCAGCGTCAGATACGACGCACGAGCCCCCGCGTCTTTTTACCGGATGAACGTAAACTAGCGAGAGCGCAAGACAGATGGCGAAAAACAAAAAATCCGGACACGGAGAGCCTGTCATCGAAGGCAAAGCGGCGGAAGTTAAGAAGAAAAAGAAAACCAATCCGCTTGAGTTCCTGCAGCAGGTTCGAAATGAAGGGTCGAAAGTGACCTGGACCTCACGCAACGAAACTTTTGTCTCGACAATTATGGTGCTGATCATGGTTGCGATTATGGCGATCTTTTTCTTTGCCGTTGATCAGGGTTTGCGTTTCGGCGTTTGTACGATTTTGCCTATTGATTGCGTTGCGTCCAATAACTGAAACAGCTTTACATACGGATTAACCAATGACCGCAAATTGGTACATCGTTCACGCCTATTCCAACTTTGAAAAGAAAGTTGCTGAATCAATTATGCTGGCGGCGAAAGACAAAGGCCTCGATCAGTTCATCGAGGAAATCTTTGTGCCGACTGAAGAAGTGACGGAAGTGCGACGTGGTCGCAAGATCAACACTGAGCGGCGTTTTTTCCCTGGCTATGTGCTGGTGAAGATGACGATGAGCAACGAGATTTATCATCTCATCAAGGAAACGCCGAAAGTCACCGGTTTTCTTGGTTCTGGCAACAAGCCGATGCCGGTTCCACAAAAGGAAGTCGATCGCATCCGCGGCGTCATGGAAGAAGGCGAAAGCCGTCCGCGTCCTACGATCACCTTCGAAGTTGGCGAGAATGTCCGCGTAACGGACGGGCCGTTCGCATCCTTTTCCGGTGTTGTTGAGGATGTGGATGAAGAGGCGACGCGCCTCAAGGTCGCTGTGTCGATCTTTGGCCGCGCAACGCCAGTCGAGCTGGAATTCAACCAGGTCGAAAAAGCCAGTTAGCGTCTGGCGCTTAATCGTCTGCGCGTCGCCAGATCGTACCAGTAATTTACTGGGTCGAAACGTGGCGATATCCGCGCCAATATTGATGGCTTGTAAATGTCATAGATGTTGTCCGGCATTGCTTTAACGCCGCCCTGTTTCAGCAACGTGTACAGCACTTTTTTTTGAAAATGCCGCTCTGAATACCGGATAAGCCGGCGATGATAGGCTTTGACATCCCGCGCTCTGAAAC
The DNA here is from genome assembly GCA_039196665.1 of Pseudomonadota bacterium. Taxonomy (GTDB): domain Bacteria; phylum Pseudomonadota; class Alphaproteobacteria; order Caulobacterales; family Parvularculaceae; genus Hyphococcus. Next base: position 89,769 of record JBCCUQ010000001.1, read on the forward strand.
CGAGTGTATGAAACTCGAACGTTGCGTCGCCGCTGACTACAATTCGGTGATCGTGCGTGTCGTCTTCGCCGCCCTTTAGATTTGTCAAAAGCAGGTATGCGAGGACCCCATCTTCGCCTTTGGCGCCGAACGGAAGCCTTATGCTTCGCTCTCGGAACAAGTTCAGCGCCCTGTTGCTCATGGCGTACAGGTTGCCGCTAAGGTGGCGATCCATGAACAGCTTTGTCGCCCATTGCTTGCGACTGCGTCCGCTTGCCGGAAGCGCCGCCGCTGCATAGGCCGATGGATGATCGCGCAATTTTGCTGCTAATGCCGAGATTGCAGTGTCGCTTGGCTGCACATCTCCATCTATAAAGATATGGGCGTTTGCCTGCGGTGCAATACGGTGGACATAATCGTTCCAGGCATTTGCTTTGTCGGCAACAGGCAACTCTTGAATCGTAATGCGCTGATCGGCCGCCCCCAAAGATCTGGCGACTCTGGCTGTATTGTCCGTACAGCCATTAACCATTAAATGCACTTCATAGGGCTCATCGCCTGCCGCCGCGTCTAGCGCACCAATGCACTCAGGTAAACAGCGCTCTTCGTTATGGGCGAATATGCAAACGGAAACGGTCAAAACGGGCCTGGATTTTCTATTTTGAAACGGTGGCGGCGCTAAATTAGTCACAGCTGTAGCTAATCGACGTTCGATGCCTCGTTCTTTGCAGTCTTTGCGCCGTTTTCCTTCGCTTCCGGCTCGGTTTCGTTAAGCAATGTCTCAAACCGGTCCGGCGAGCGCTTTCCGACCTGCCGGACCAGCGCATCGAACCATTTCCAGCGTCGGCGCATACGTCGCAGTAAAGGCCGCGCCGCCGGATTAGCGCCGGCGAAAATAAGAAACCCGAAAACCATCAGCGGCACACCGAGCGGTAAGGGTGAGGCCGCGGCGACAATGCCGTAAAGAAACAGGATCGCGCCGACGAGACTGGCGAGCGCCCTTGAAATCAACGCTTTCCTCCCTGCGCGCCTGCATTGCTAGCTATCCTATTCCTGATTTATAGTCTGGCCAAGCAGCGATTGGAGGCGTTGAGCCTTATGCCAGATCATGGCGATCACCCGGAAGCGCGGGCGAAATTTCACGCAATGACGGAAGGCACCCAGGAAGACTGGATGAAAATCGCTGGTCAATTTGGCCCGTTCGCGGCTCAAGGCGGCAAACGCGTGCTCGACCATCTGCGGTTGCTTGACGGCGACTATGGCGGTTTCCCGGTGGACCGGCTAACCCATTGCCGGCAGACGGCGACCCGCGCCTTTCAAGACGGGCGTGACGAAGAGTATGTGGTTTGCGCGCTCCTGCATGATATCGGCGATACGCTTGGCGCGTATAATCACCCGGATATTGCGGCGGCGATCCTCAAACCCTTCGTGTCGGAGGCCAACCACTGGATGGTTGAAAAGCATGGCATTTTTCAGGGCTATTATTTCTTTCACTATCTCGGCATGGACCGCGATATGCGCGATAATTTCAGGGATCATCCGCATTTCCAGCACACGGCGGAGTTTTGCGAGAAATATGATCAAACAGCCTTTGATCCAAATTACGAGTCTATGCCGTTGGAGGCGTTTGAGCCGATGGTTATGAAAATGTTCGAAATGCCAAAGAACTCTGTTTACGGACCAGCGATTACGGAATAACCAGTTAAATGACCCTTTCAAAAAAAGCCCTGACGGAATGACCTGTCAGGGCTTTTTAGTCCGCTAATGTCCAATTGAGTTAGCTTCTCAGCGTTAGCTGGAACCCGACAATGCGGGGTTCATTGACAAAGCCGGTTAGGTTATTGAAGTCGATACCGCCCCGCACATTCTCTTCATCGGTGATATTGCGAGCGAAGAATGCGCCTTCATAACGGCCGTTGGCGCTGCGATAGCCAATACGAACGCCGCCTTCGAAATTCCCGCTCGTCTGAAACTCGACAGATTCATAAAGGAACAAATTCGTCTTTCCCTGAACCGCCCAATCCGTGTTGACAAAGAACTCGCCATTATTGCGCCAGGGCATCGTGTATTCCGCAAAGGCACTGAAGGTAAGTTCCGGGGCGTTTGGAAATGGATTACCGTCTATCAGTGCTTGCCCAAGGGCATTCAGCGGATCAAGGACCGTACATTGGCCGGAACCGCAAGGCGCAGTCGCCAGTGTGGAATCATTAATTTCCGTATTGTTGTAGGCGAAACCCGCCGCAACATAGAAATTCTCTGTCAGCAACGCCTCTGCATCCACCTCGAACCCCCAGCCGACGCCTTCATCGGCGTTGATCACCTGATTGAGGTTGCCTGCGCCGCCGATGATTGAGAACTGCTGATCGTCAATGGTGTAGTAATAGGCGGTCGCATTAAGCCGGGCTCGGTTATCAAGAAACTCGGACTTGAAGCCCGCCTCATAAGAGAGAATTGTTTCCGATGTCGCTACGGTTTGAGGATCGACGGCGCCTGAAAATGCAGCAAAGGCGACGTCGCGGCCCTGAATGGTCGGTCCACGAAATCCGCGTGCAACGCGAGCATAAAGATTAAGACCGTCATGCAGCCGATAGAGTGCGCTAACGTCCCAGCTCAAGTCATCATCTGAAACGCTGGTTGGATTGACGGTCACGCCCGGTGGCAGCGTAATTGCGTCAAAGCTGCGGTCATCATCCGTGTAACGAAGACCTGCAGTAATGTTTAGTTGATCCGTAAGGTCGTAACTTCCTTGACCGAACAGCGCCCAGCTTTCATTGCCATGGGTGACTGTTGTTGATGGCGGAAAACCAGGCCCGATAGTGGTTACCTGAAAGTCGGTGTCAAAATAGAAAAACCCGATCTGCCAATTGAAGACGCCGCCGCCATTTGACGCCAGCCGAACTTCCTGGGTGAACTGATCAAGATCATCAATGCCGTCCTGAGTTTCCGAGGCAAAGGGTATAAAGCCAGGGAAGGTCGTTGCATCAGCAATACCATCAGGCGGGAAGCTTGTGTCAGTTGCGCCGGACGACAGTCCTGGCGGCACGGGCGCGCCGAGGCCCGGTGTAATCACACCGCCGTCAATGTCGCCGAGGCTGCGGCTTGAAGCGTCTTCAAAGGCGGTAATCGATGTCAGCGTAACAGCGCCGAAGTCCCAATCGATTTTAGCAGAGCCGCCCCAGCCATCCGCCTCTTGCGGGTTATTTTGCCCGCCATCGAAAAACACCGTGTCACGATCAAAATTTCCGTTCAGTTCGTTACTTCCTGCGTTGAAAATATTGGCCCGGAAAATGGCTGAGGTGCCGTCATAGTCGCGACCATGAATATTCAAGAGGATATCGACGTCTTCGGTCGGCGTGAAAAGAAGTTGAACGCGCCCTGCAAGCTCGTCAAAGCCGCCCATCACGTCATCCTGGTTGCCAAAGCCATTATCAATCCAGTCATCGCGACGCTGATAAAGGCCTGAGACACGAACGGACAATTTATCTTGAATCAGCGGGCCGCCAACCCCCGCCTGCGCGGTAACGGTGTTGTAGGTGCCGTAAGCAACCTGTGCGATTGCGTCGAACTCATCGGTCGGCTTACGGGTTGCAAACTTTACAACACCGGCAGGGGTGTTGCGGCCAAAGAGCGTACCTTGAGGCCCGCGTGAAACTTCCACCTGATCAATATCAAACAGCGGGGAGCTTTTCAGGACTACATTTTCCAGAACAACGTCATCCATGACGATGGAAACAGGCTGCGACGCAGCAACGTCAAAATCCACATTGCCAAGTCCGCGAATATAAAAGCGCGGCGCTATCCGTCCATTGGAGGATTCCGCATATAGCCCAGGAATACGTGCGGCAAGGGCGCGAATATCTTCGCCAGCCGCTTGAATATCCGATAGGCGTTCGGCTGATAGCGTCTCTACGGAAATCGGTATTTCCTGTTGGTTTTCCTGCCTTTTTTGCGTTGTTACAATGATTACATCGAGATTGTCCTGCTGTGCGACGGCAGGCGCTGCAGAAAGAGCGATTATTGATGCGCCAGCGGCGAGCAAGGCGCGCTGATGTGTAATGTGTTTTGTCATGTGCTGATCCCGAAAAATTTTTCACCAAAGAGCGACGCCCCGCCGCCATGTTTTCGGAATTCACGTTAACCCTATTCAAGTTTTTTGTGTCACTCATTTTACAGTTCAATGACAATGGCTGCACTGCGTTGCGAAAATGCATCGCAAAATATGAGTGAACAGCCTGTGGAAAACATATCCACGTATAAACATTGCGCCAGCAATGTCAGCTTATGAACGGTCTAATCGCTTAAGAGGGCTTCGCTCGAATTCGTTGTGATGATATATCAATAGCTTTTAAAGCTTCGTCGCAATTTTGTTATGGCGTTGCTGATGACGTGCAGCCCTTATGTATAAACAGTATACAGAAATATTGTACATTCAGAAATCAGCCGGCTGGATAATCGACAATCTATTTACTCATCGAAAATTTACTTATCGCAAACGGCGCAGGGGTTTTTTACCCTCTTTGTCTTCTGCAGTTAGCTTCACTGTCGGCGGTGTTTTTCGTGGCGTCGGCTCTACGATTTCGATCTCCTCGCCACCGAGTTCATCGATCATGCGGACAATGAATCGCGAAGAGGCGATGACTTCCTTGCCGCCTTCATGCTGGCGCGCAACCACGGCTTCATGATTTTCAAGAGCAGCCGCGGCTTTGAATGTATCTTGAACCGCCTCATTTAAATTCCGGAGCATGGAATCGAGATCGGGTTCATCATCGGAGAGTTTTTCTTCGGCCACGGCGCGCAAGCGAATAACTTCGCTGCGGACTTCCGCATAGTGACGTTTCAGTCGTCGATCTGCGAATCTAAACCCGGCGAACACGCCGATGATTACGCCAAAAAAGCCAATTCCCGCCAGGATCGCCAACGTGGCGATATCAGTATCGATCACCCCAAGCCCCTTTAACTCCCACCGGCAATATTCTTTGTCATTTGGCTCAGTTTGGCAAGCATCTCAGCAAATGCAGCATGAGAAGGTGCTCATAATCGCTGTTTTTGCGGGAATTCGCCATATTTTTGCAACCGCTACGTTGTTTTGCTTTTCCTATAGCAGGCTGTGGATCACGATCGCTCCTGTTGATTTCGCCTGCTGAATATCAACAACCCGATGCCTGCGGCTGCGTCATCTGTTTCCTTGCGGCAATGTTATCTTTGCGTATCGTGGGCGATATACAAATCAGGGGTCTCATCATGCGCTGTGTCTTAAGTATTCTAGTCGTCGTCTTTTCAATCACGTCTGTTCATGCGCAGCGCAGTATTGGCTTTGACGCCGCGCCGCAATCGGGCGATGCGCTTGTCGTTGCTGTCAGCGATGTCGAAGAGCTGGACGTTTTGGGCGAGATTATCGGGGAGGCCGGTCTGGACAATGTACAACGGGCTATCGCAGCGTCGGCGTTTGAAGCCGAAGTCGGATCGACGGCGAGCTTTATCTCCGGAGATGAAGCTTATGGCGAGGTTCATCTTGTTGCGATTGCAAGCGATGAAATGCGTCTTCGTGATTGGGAGGATTTCGGTGGTCGCGCCAGTGCTCTCGCCAAAGCAACCAAAGCCGAACGTGTCGCTGTTCTTGCTCCCGACGCTGATGGCGTGGCTGTCGTCAGCGCCGCTTTTGGGGCCGCCATCGGGCAGTATTCATTCGACAAATACAAGAGCGATGCGACGCCTTTAACTGGCGACCTCATCTTTATCACCGCTGCCCCGGATGCTGCGCGGACGGCTTATCAAGACGAAAAGGCCCATGTCGCAAACGCCGTTATTTGGGCGAGAGATATGCAATCCGAGCCAGCCAACGTGATTTATCCGGAGGAGTTTGTCCGCCGGGCGAGGGCGGCGTTTCGCGGGGCGCCAAATGTGACGATTACGGTGCTGGACGAACGCGACATGGAGCGCCTTGGCATGGGCGCCATCCTGGGCGTTGGCAAAGGCAGTGTACGCCCGCCACGTATTATGATTGCGCGCTATAATGGCGGAGCGGCGGGTGAGGCGCCGATGGTGTTTGCGGGCAAGGGCATCACCTTTGATACTGGTGGGATATCGCTGAAATCAAATAACAACATGTGGCAGATGAAAGCGGACATGACCGGCGCGGCAACGGTGACCGCGACCGTCATGGGGCTCGCAAAGTCGCGCGCGCCGGTTAATGTCATCGCTGTCGCAGCATTGGCGGAAAATATGCCCGATGGCGGCGCCCAACGCCCTGGCGATGTGGTGAAAACGATGTCCGGCACAACCGTTGAAATCATGTCGACGGACGCCGAAGGTCGCCTTGTTCTGTCTGATGCGGTTTGGTACGCACAGGAACAATTTAATCCTTCATTGCTGGTTGATGTAGCGACCTTGACCGGTTCTGTAGGTCGCGCGCTGGGTGACGAATATGGCGGTCTGTTTGCGCGAGAAGACGCAATCGCCGAACGCCTGCTTGCTGCGGGTGAGGCTTCGGGCGAAGACCTTTGGCGTTTGCCGCTGCATCCCAATCATAAAAAGCAGATCAAGTCCCTGATCGCCGATATCAAAAACGGTGATACAGGCGCGCCGGGCGCTTCAACCGGCGCAACCTTTATCGGAACTTTCGTCAAGGAAGAAACACCCTGGGCGCATCTGGATATCGCAGGCATTGACTGGTTGCCCGAGCCGACGGCGACCGTACCCATCGGGGCGAGCGGTTTCAGCGTCCGACTGCTTGATCGATTGGCGCGGGATGGGCAATAAGTTCATTCGTCAAGGGGCGGTGTCAAAACTGACGGCGTTACCTTTATAATCATAATAGTCCGTATGCTTGATGACCTTGCTGTCTTTCACGGTGACGGCGGTGACAATCGGCGCAGACCCGCTTGCGCTTTCGCCGCCCGGCGATATGACGGTCCAGGTGAGCGTAGCGACAAAGACGACGACGCCTTCGCTTTCGTACTGTCGCTCGACATCGTAATCGACGCTTAAGGACTGGTATTGTCCCGCATAGTCACCGAGCCCCTTCAGAACCTCGTCCTTGCCTTCAAACATAAACGGTCCGCCATCGGCGCTCTGATTTGCCGATGTCGGATCGTAAAATACCATGTCTTCGGCGAGGAACGGCGCCATGACAGCTGTATCAAAGGTTGAATAGGCGGCGAGATAGTCCTCGGCGATTGAAACTGTGGCTGAAGGCTCGGCGCCTTGTGCATAGGCCGGGCTCATCAGCAACATTGCTGCTGCTGCGAGATATTTCATGAGTGCGCTCCTCGTGTCGTTTCGGGTTGAAGACACCATATCGGGTTATCGCCGCAACCAGGCAGCGCAGCGATGCGGTGAGGTGAGCGCGATATGAGATGAGGCGCAACGCTGACCCGGACGATGGGCGGTGAGGTTGAGCGCCTTAACTGATCCCGAACTTCTCCAGCGCGGCTTTCGCAGTCGGCTCGCTTCATTCTTGAATGACTTAAGGCGCCTCATCAATCTCATCTATTCTCGCTGAGTACGCCCCCGTCGTCACTAAAGCGTCAAGACAGTAGGAGTAAGATAAAGCTCAACTCCTAAATTAGAACATATAATGTTATAACATGCTATTATAACGTAATACGCGAATACACTTTCGTGATACCTAATAAGTTGTATGCCTTAATGCATAGCGCTATACTTTTGTGATGAAAACTTTGCTCTCGAGAAAACGTATCTCATAAACGTGGCTAAACATGGTCGATAAGGACAATCAGTGACAAGAACAAATCCTGATAATCCAAAACGTGATACGCTACTTAATAATTTGTTTCGCTCCATTAACAAAGACCCTGTGATAAAAGGAGTAAAGCGAGCATGGTTTACAGTTTCGATCTCAATTCTGATTACCGCTTGCCTCATCTTCATTAGCTTGCCGAAAGAGCAGGTTATCGGTACACTGATAGACTATGGGCCTGAACCTGGCGCGTCATGGTATAAGCTAAAGTGGTCTCGCATATTAATTGTCAACCTCAGTTTCCTTTTTCTGACAATAAGCTTGGCCTACTGGACGGCCAAATTGCTTATGCGAATTTCGAGGCTAAGGGGTATAAAGCGTGACGGGCTGCTGCCTAGGCAGCAATATATCATCGTCGCTGTTTATGTTCTGCCTTGGATCGGTTTAGCGCTGGCGTATTGGGGCGCCGCAGAAGCTTTAACACCTGATGGTGGGCTGATGATTTTTTTTACTCACCCATTTGCATATTTACCGATTGTTACACTTATTATTTTTCTTCAGCCTGTCTTTATATGGCATCACCAGCTATTGGACAGTCTACGTTCCAATATCTATGGCGAGGGAGAGATTCAATCGTTGCTTGCTAGATTCGCCACAATCGTTCTTGTTGTTCTCTCTATAATTTTTGTCATTTCTCCCTATTGGGGGATTCCGCATTTCAATTCTGTTGGTGTTGCGAGATTCTTGGGACCAATTGCGATTACGGCGATCGGACTTGGTGTATTTACTTCTCTTGGCAGCTGGTTGTTGCTTATGGGCCGTCGCCATAAGTTGGCGTATTTCGCAATGGTTATCCTTGTAGTTTTTATTTGGGGTGCGCTTAACATAAATGACAATCACCCGGTTCGAGGTGTGATTGCTGAGAAACCAGCAGAGAAGAAGGAATTTTCAGAAGTTGCAGCCGATTGGGCGAAGTCTCGCGGGGTCAACACTTCTACCGATCCTGAGCTTCCTTATATTATTGTGAGCGCAGAAGGCGGGGGCGTCAGAGCTGCTTATTTTACGGCGTCGATCCTGGGGCGGTTGGTTGATCGCTGCCCTGACGCTGCGAGAAGGATTGTTGCGATTAGCAGTGTTTCAGGGGGCTCAGTCGGGGCAGCCGCCTACGTTGCGGCAGTACATAACAACGATGATATTCGTAAGCGAGATGGTTGCAATTTCAACGAAAATTCAATCAATAACGCACTTGGCGCGGGCAACCTTGAGCAACGGCTCCAAAAAATACTTGGAGAAGACCATCTTTCTCCGATTCTGGCGCGAGCTGTTTTTCCTGATGCAGTGGGACAACTATTACCTCTATCAGACTCTATTTCCTTTGCTGATAGACAGCTGGGTTTGGAGCATAGTCTGAGTAGGTCATTTTCAGCAGAGTTTGGGCATGACCAGATAAGGGCTGGGTTATCAAATTTTGCACTTAGTGACAAAAGTCCGTTTACGCCGATATTGTTTATAAATACGACCCAAGTGAGCGATGGATCTGTTGTTGCGGGTTCACAATTTCAATTCAAAAAAGAAAAATTTCAGAATATAAAAACCTTTGGTGATGTCGACAGCACTTTTGACCCCACATTGATTAGCATTGCAGCGACAAGCGCGCGTTTTCCTTATCTGTCGCCAGCGGGTTACATAGGTAATGGCGTGAAACGAGAAAGGTTTGTAGATGGTGGATATTTTGACAATTCCGGCGCAGAGGTTTCGCAGGTCATATACCGGAAGCTGTGGAACTATCTAAATTCTGTACCCTCTGGTTCTGAAAATGAGGGCGACAACACGTCTCTGAACGGCCAGCAAAAAATCATCCTGGTTCATATTGGAAACGGTCTTGAGAAGAATTGTCAGGGAATTGAGAAAAAGGCTAACCGGCGCGGCTGCCCCGACGACAAAAAGACAGGTCGATTTAGTGAAATGTTATCGCCTCTTCAAGCGGTGTTAAACACTCGTTCCGGTCGAACGGACCTTACTGTCAGCACGCTTGAAGAACTTTCTGCGGCGCCGAATAACACAACTGTTGTTAAATTTCAGCTTTATGACTGCGATGTCAAAGTTCCGCTTGGATGGTATTTATCGGACGTTGCAGAATCAGAAATGCGCGCGCAACTTACTCCGGCGGATGATGATTCATGTCGAAACGGTGCGTGGAAAAACAACCAACGGAGTTTTAACAAGCTAGGCGCGTTCTTCGGAGACGGCTAGACTCATTCTTGAAAGCTCAAAGCGATCAACAATACTTAGCCGGGCTCTTTTCAAATCCCGAACTTCTCCAGCGCGGCCTTCGCAATCGGCTCGCCCCATTCCTGAACGAAGTGACCGGCCTCCGCGACCTCCATCGGTTCGGGGCAGCCTTTAATCATGGAACGGAGCATATGCATCGCCGGCGGACCAAGCACCGGGTCCTGCATCCCGATCGCCATAAAGCTGTCGCCTGTCCAATCCTCCGACCAGAAGTTGCGCGCTTTCAGCGACGTCTCGACGCCCTCCTTTGACGCGGGCGTTAGATCCGTGGCGCCTTTTTCCTTTAACATCACGAGCTCCGGGAAGCGCCGAACGCCGCCTTTATAGGTTCCGTCGGGGAAGGGCGCGTCATAGGCCGCCATTTCCGCTTCGCTCAAAATAGGCGTCGCCTGTTTCATCAGCTTGCCGACCGCAAGGTCCGGCTGCGAGCGGTTGAAGGCGCGCCAGGCGGCGAAACCTTCCGGCGCTTCCTCGCCGCCGGGGAGGCCCGTGTTCATGACGATCAGCCGCGTGTAGCGATCCGGCGCGTCCATGGGCAGCGTCAGGCCCAACAGCCCGCCCCAGTCCTGCACCACCAGGCAGACATTTTTCAGGTCGAGCTTTTCAACGAAGGCGAGCAGCGCGTTGCGGTGAAAATGATAGGTGTAGGTTTCATCACTGATCGGTTTATCGGATCGCCCGAAGCCGAACATGTCGACGGCAATGGCGCGATGTCCGTTCGACGAATTCGTCGAACCCGTAAAAACCGGGATCATCTTGCGGAAGAGATAGGCCCATGACGGCTCCCCATGGATGCACAGGAACGTGACGTCGGCGTCCGCATTCCCCTCATCCGCATAGTGCATCCGCAAGCCCTCATAGCCGGGCAGATCGTCCACATAATGCGGCGCATAAGGCCAGTCGGGAAGGTTGTCGAAACGCGTCTCGGGGGTGCGCAGGGCTTCGATTGTCATCATGGTTCCTTTCTCGGGCGGGGCCGTTATAGTCGCGCGCGTAAGCCCCGGCGCCAACGCCTGGGCGCAGTTGTTTCATCACTTTTTGGAGACCCCCATGACCGACCACACCGCAGACCTCGCCATTATCGGTTCCGGCCCCGGGGGCTATGTGGCCGCGATCCGCGCCAGCCAGCTGGGGATGAAGGTCGCGATCATCGAGCGTGACGCGCTGGGGGGCGTCTGTCTCAACTGGGGCTGCATCCCGACCAAGGCGCTCTTACGCACCTCCGAGATCTACACCAACATGCAGCACGCGTCCGAGTTCGGCCTGAAAGCGGAAAACATCTCCTTCGACATCGACGCGGTGATCAAGCGCTCGCGCGGGGTGGCGAACAAGCTGTCCGGCGGCGTCGGCTATCTGATGAAGAAGCACAAGATTCAGGTGATCGAGGGGGAGGCGAGCCTCGCCAAGGCGACCAACGGGTCCGGGGCGCCGCTGATCAAGGTCAAAACCAAAAAGGGCGGGGCCGATACGGTGAAGGCGAACCACGTCATCCTCGCCACTGGGGCGCGGGCGCGCACCATCCCCGCTATCGGGCTCGAACCCGACGGCAAGTTCGTGTGGACCGCGAAGGAGGCGATGGTGCCCGACATCATGCCTAAGTCGCTGTTGGTCATCGGCTCCGGCGCCATCGGCATCGAATTCGCGAGTTTTTATAACGCCCTCGGCGCCGACGTCACGGTGGTCGAGATGGTCGACCGCGTCTTACCTGCTGAAGACGAAGAGATTTCGAAATTCGCCGCGAAACAGTTCAAGAAACAGGGGATGAAAATCATCACCTCCGCCAGCGTTGAAAAGCTGGAGACGGGCGGAAAGGCCGCGAAAGCGACCATCAAGCTGAAAGACGGCAAAACGGAAGTGATTGAGGCGGAACGCGTCGTTCTCGCCATCGGCATTGTGGGCAATACGGAGAATTTGGGGCTGGAAGCGCTCGGCGTTAAAATCGACCGCGGCCATGTGGTGATCAATGAGTGGATGGAGACGGGCGTTAAAGGCCTTTACGCCATCGGCGATGTCTGCGGGCCGCCCTGGCTCGCCCACAAGGCGTCCCATGAAGGGGTGATCTGTGTGGAGAAGATTGCGGGGCAAAACAACGTCCACCCGCTGGACACGTCGCTGATCCCGGGCTGCACCTATTGCCAGCCGCAGGTCGCGAGTGTCGGCATGACGGAGGCCGCCGCGAAGGCCGCCGGCCACAAGGTCAAGGTGGGGCGCTTCCCGTTCAACGGTAACGGCAAGGCGATTGCATTGGGTGAGCCCGAAGGCCTGGTCAAAACCGTCTTCGACGACAAGACGGGCGAGCTTCTAGGGGCGCATATGATCGGCGCGGAAGTCACCGAACTGATACAAGGGTTTGGCATCGCCAAAACCATGGAAGCGGTGGAGGAAGACCTGATGCACTCCATCTTCCCGCACCCGACGCTCTCAGAGATGATGCATGAGTCAGTGCTCGATGCTTATGGGAGAGTGATGCATATTTGATGAGATAGGGCAGATATTACATGCAAAAAATTCATCACGTATTTGTAAGCTCAACGTATACTGATTTAATTGACGTAAGAAAAAAGGTTAGTGAGGCTGTCGCTAAAGCTGGATATGTTGCGGAAGGAATGGAAATCTTTCCAGCTTCAAGCCAAAGTCAAATGGAGTTTATAACACGCGTAATTGATAGATGTGATTACTATATTCTCATCGTAGCGGGAAAATATGGTTCTCTCGCAGAAGATGGTATCAGTTACACGGAGAAAGAATATGAATATGCCGTTTCCAACGGAATACCGGTTTTAAGCTTGATCAATCAAAGCCCAGAAAGTCTTCCAAAAGATAAGACAGAAACTGACCAAGAATTACAAGCTAAACTTACAAAATTTTCGTCGCGAGTAGCAAGTGAGGCAGTGGTTGATTTTTGGAACACCCCTGATGAAGCGGCCACTAAGGCTTTGGCGGCTCTTTCACAGGCGGTAGTTTCGCACCCAGGCGTTGGCTGGACTCGAGCGAACGCCGTTGCTGGTGAAGACCTATTGCGCGAAATTAATGAGCTAAGGAAGCATAATGAACATCTAGAAAAAAGGATCAGAAATTTTGACGCGCGTGTCTCGGATGTATTTGCAGACTTAAATCTGGCATCCTTAGATGAAAATTTCACGATTAGGTACGTAGGACATTCTGATCGGTACAAATCGAGCGTCAAAATATCACTTAGTTGGGGTGATATATTGCGAGTCATTGGCCCTAATTTTCGGACATATTCAACTGCTTACGCAGCGCAAACAGCGCTCGGTAGCTATATTCAAACCGATGTAGATACAAAATGGAACAACATCGCGATTAATTCCCGAGACGCAGAAAGTATTCTGATGCATCTAGAAGTAATTGGTTTTCTTGAGGCCAAAGAGTTGCAATCAAAGGGCGGAGGGCAGCATGTGTACCACAGACTTACACGTGCAGGAATGGTTGAGATGCTTAGAAGAAATGCTGTTAAAGCTGAAATTCCAGATAAGGAAAGTACCGACAACTAAGTGTTTTTGGACGTTGTGACATTTATGTTTTATAGAGCATTTTCACCGCTCATTCCGGCGAAAGCCGGAATCCAGCTAGGGGAAAATGCCGGGCTGCGCCCGTCTTGTTTCAGTATGACTGGATCCCGGATTTGCGCAGCGCGTCCGGGATGACCGGGGAGAGGGCGGGTTTAAAATTCTCCGGACGGAATGGCTGGAAGCGGCTTTCACGCCCCATCAAAAAGCGCCGCAGGCGGAACGTTTAGGGCGGTGGCGAGGCGCGCGACGACGCGGAGGGTGAGGTTGCAGGCGCCGCTTTCAATGCCGCTGAGCTGCGCCTGATCCATGCCCGCTTCAAGGGCGAGAGCCTCCTGCGTCAGCTTGCGCTCGCGCCGGAGCCGCCTGACATTCCGGCCAAGGGTCTGGGGGATGTCCTCGGCTTGAGTTTCCCCGGGTGTTTCTTTGCCGCGCATAGAGAATCGCCCACTATAGGATTGGTTTTGCTTCTAAAACCCAGTAAATAGTGTATGAAACCCAATTTAAACACATTTATTGGGTATTGCAACTATAATTACGGGTATTGAACACAAAAAATGACTCTGTCGACGGGAAACCAATTAAAAGCGGCGCGCGGCTTGTTGGGTATGAAGCAGTCGGAACTGGCCGAGGCGGCGGACATTGCCGTCAACACTCTCAGGAATCTTGAGGCGCAAGGCGAGGAAGAATTGACGGGGCATGCTTCTACTATTCGAGCGCTTGAACAAGCGCTCGAAAACGCAGGCGTTGAACTTCTGAACCACGGAAGGCCGGGCGTGCGGTTAAGACCGTGAAGCCTGTACAATGCAAAATGGCCCGCGCAGCGCTCGGATGGGGTATCCGCGAGCTTGCCGAAGAGGCGGATGTCGCCGTCTCAACGGTGAGCCGGTTTGAAGCTGAGCAGAACATCAATCTCAGCTCCATGACGGCGATGAAAGAAGCGCTTGAAAACGGCGGCGTCCAATTCATTCCTGAAAATGGGGATGGTCCGGGCGTGCGGCTAAAGCCGTGACGCCTGAACAACTGAGAATGGCGAGAGCAGCGCTGAAGATTGGCGTGCGCGAACTGGCGGCGCTTGCCGATGTAACGCCGAACACGATCAGCCGGATCGAAAATGGCGGCGACGCGATGGCGTCGACATTGGAAAAGATCAAAACCGCGTTGGAAGGAGAGGGCGTCCAATTCATCCCCGAGAACGGCGGCGGGCCGGGCGTAAGGTTGCGCTCTTAGTTGCGCCGGGTGAGGGCGGGGTCGCGTTCCGTTTGTTACGAAGATACCCCCATCGTCAGCTTCGCTGACACTTCCCCCATAAATGGGGGAAGAAGGCGCCGGTCGGCAAGCTCGACCTATTCCTCCCCCGTTCACGGGGGAGGTGCCCACAAAGTGGGTGGAGGGGGTGCCTGAAACACTCACAGTCTCTCTCCACCCGCTCTCCCCCGCGAAGGCGGGGGTCCATAAGCCCATATTGTCATGAGAATGCCGCTGCACATGGTGCGGAGCGGCGCCGCAACCAAATAAGTCAGCCCTATAGGAATTGCCTCGCCAAATGGATTCCCGCCTTCGCGGGAATGAGCGGGTGGAAGGGTGTACGCCTTCTTTTTTTTCTGCGTCACCCCGGGCCTCGTGTCGGACTGTAAGTCCGCCCGAGGATAAATATCTGGCGACGGGGGATGACCGGGGAAACGACGGCTATTGAAATTAGTCTCAAATGAGACATATGTGTCTCATGGCATTTTCACCACGCCTTTCCTCCAAAGACGCCATTATCGCGGCGGGGTTTGATCTGTTAAGCCGCGACAGCGGCGCGTCGCTCGGCGATATCGCGTCCCATGCGGGCGTCGGGCGCGCGACGCTGCACCGCCATTTCGCCAGCCGTGGCGACCTGATCAAGACGATGGCGATGATCGCGATTGAGGAAATGGACGAGGCGGCGGAAGCGGCCTGTGAAAAGGCGTCGTCCTACGCCGATGCGCTGCGCCGCATGCTGGACGCGTTAATCCCCCTTGGCGACCGTCACGGCTTTCTGGCGCGCGAGCCCCTTGAAGACGACCCGGACATCACAAAAGCGTTTGAACGCCAGCTGGGCGAGACACGGGAGATGGTTGAGGCCGCGAAGAAAGAGGGCGCGTTCGACTACGCCGCGCCGACGGCCTGGATCACGCAGGCCTATGACCATTTGCTCTATGCGGCGTGGGAAAGCGTCAAAGCGGGGGAGGCGACCCACGCCCAGGCCGCTGACCTTGCCTGGCGCACCCTCACCAACGGACTGGGAGACAAAGCGAAGTGACTTCTGAATATCTTGAACGGCTTGGAAATGCTTTCGACGAAGGGTTTTTCGTCATCGGGCTGGCGATCCTCAGCATCGAAATCATCAAGGGATTGTTCTCCAAATCGTTCCGATGGCGCGGGTTTTCGGACATGTTCGCCAGCATATCGACGCAAATCCCGTTTCTGGCGATTGAGATTTTGATCCTGTCCTTTGCTTATGCGGGCTTTATCGTTCTCGCTGAGACGTATGTGACCTGGACGTTTCCGATCACTATCTGGACGGTCTTGCTGACGGTGCTGGTCGCCGATTTCGTCTATTACTGGGAGCATCGCTTCGCCCATCAGGTGAGAGTGTTTTGGACGCAGCACGCGGTCCATCACTCCTCGCGCTATATGAATATCACTGTGGCGGTGCGCTTTGGCCCGTTGGAAAGCATCCTCTCCATTCTTTTCCACCTGCCGCTGGTGTTTATCGGCTTTCCGCCGGCGCTGATCTTTTTCGGTATTATCGTCGTTCAGGCCTATCAAGTCTGGATTCATACGGAGCTGATCGGCAAGCTCGGCGTCGTGGATGACATCTTAAACACGCCCGCCAATCACCGGGTTCATCATGGCTGCGATGAAAAATATATCGACATGAATTATGGCGGCATTCTCATCATCTGGGATCGTCTGTTCGGCACCTATCAGCGCGAGGAAGAAACGCCGCGCTATGGCCTGAAGCGCGACTATGACAGCGTCCATCCGATCAGCGTGTGGTTTTCCGAACTGCCGCGTTTTGTCAGCGATGTGAAAGGCGCAAAATCATGGGGCGACGTCTGGGGCTATGTCTTTGGCAAGCCGGGCTGGGCGCCGAAATCGCAAGACTGATGGACGCGCGTTTTTGACCGAGATCAATGCGGCGGCGCGCTGGCGCGCAAAAGTGCGATGACGCAAGCTTTGGCAGGTGTGACCATGACGCGATATCTCGTTGCTTATTATTCCTGGTTCGGCACGACCGCGAAGGCGGCCGAAGCGATCGCAGCGGCGCTCGGCGCCGATGTGGAAGAGATCACGGACGCTAAACCGCGCCGCGGATTGTTCGTGTCGGTCCGCTCCGCCATTGAGGCCGGGCGGGAAAAGCCTGCGCCGATCATGACGCCGGAACGCAACATTGCGGACTATGACGTCGTCATTCTCGGTTTCCCGGTATGGGCGTCGAACATGGCCTCGCCCATGCGCGGTTACATTGAGCGCGCGCTTGGCGGCGCGAAGCCGAAATCGATTGCCGCGTTCTGCACCCTTGGCAGCTCCGGCGCGGAAAAGGCGTTCGAGAAAATCGAAGCGGCGTGCGTCAGAAAGCTCGCGGGAACTGTCGCTTTCAACGCCGAAGAGATGAAAAAAGGCGACTGGCGCGAAAAGGCCGAGGCGTTTGCAAGCGCCCTGAAGTCAAATGCCCGGCTTACTGTCGTCGGCGCAAACGCGGCCTGACGGCGAGGGCCGTCCGTGTTTATAGTGACGCGGCCCCGGCTTTCGCGATACGATGCGTTTTCGCTGAAGGTTTGTAGGGGCCCCCATGAAGCTCGACGCCATCAAGGTTTATCAGGTCGACCTGCCGCTGGTTGAGGGGCGCTATTCCTGGTCCGAGGGGAAATCCGTCGATGTCTTCGACTGCACCGTGGTTGAACTGATCGCCGATGACGGACAGTCCGGTTTCGGCGAGGTGTGTCCGCTCGGGCCCTTTTATCTGCCCGCCTTCGCCGCCGGCGCGCGCGCGGGGATTGGCGAACTGGCGCCGACACTGTTGGGGCAGGACCCGACCGACATTGGCGTTATCAACAACGCGATGGACGCTGCGCTCCTGGGTCATCCTTATGTGAAATCCGCCATCGATATGGCGTGCTGGGACATGCTAGGCAAGGCCGCGAATAAACCGGTTTGCGAATTAATGGGCGGAAAGTTCGGGGAGGGCGTCGAGCTTTATCGCGCGATCAGCCAGGGCTCCGCCGAGCATATGGCGGAGAATGTCGCCGGACACCGCGCCGACGGCTATACGAAGTTTCAATTGAAGGTCGGCGGCGCGCGCGAGGACGATATCGCGCGCATCCACGCCGTCGCCGATATTCTGACCGGCGGCGAGACGCTGGTCGCCGACGCCAATACCGGGTGGCGCGTCGATGACGCGATCAGGGTCGCTAATGCAGTGCGCGAGCGGGACGTTTACATTGAGCAGCCCTGCCGGACCTATGATCATTGCCTGACAGTGCGGCGGAATGCCAGTCTGCCGTTCATTCTGGATGAAAACATCACGGGGCTGGAGGCGTTGTTACGTGGCCACACGGATGGCGCCATGGATGCGATCAATTTAAAAATCTCGAAAGTCGGCGGCCTGACCAAGGCGCGGCTGATCCGCGACGTGTGCATATCGCTCCGTATACCTATGACCATTGAAGATAGTTGGGGCGGCGATATCGTCACTGCGGCGATCGCCCATCTCGCGCACTCGACGCCAGAGCCATTGCGATTTTCCGCAACCGATTTCAACAGCTATGTCACCGTGCAAAACGCCGTTGGCGCGCCGAAGCGGGTTGATGGCCGCATGGCCGCGTCAGACACCCCAGGCCTTGGAATTACGCCGAATATGAACGCCTTGGGCGCGCCCGTCGCGGAATACCGGAACCTTCCCTGACCTTTTGTGTTTGCGCTCCATGGACGTTTGGTAACGCGGATTGCCTTATCTTCGACCATTTCTTTGATAGGCTGATTAAGCGATCAGTATCGATGACAATAAAGGGACTTGAAAATGTTGAAAAAGACTTTGGGCGTGCTGGCGCTTTTGAGCATGGGAATTTCGACATCGGGCTGCGTTCTCGCAGCGGCGGCCGGCGCCGGCGCGGTCGTGGCGGATGAAATCAGCGAAAAGGACGGTAAGTTCGATCCGCTGGAAGAAGCTTATGACGGCGACGATTCGACGGATCCTTTGATCGACGAAGATGATGAATAACGGTTGAAGCTACTTTGAAAAGGTAGGAAAGCTCTCTTAGGCTTTCCTGCCTCGCCGCGCCTCGAACGCGGCCATTTGTTCCGGCGTCGCTGGCTTTTGATATTTTTCCTTCCATTCTGCATACGGCATACCGTAGACGCGCTCACGGGCGTTGTCTTTTGTCATATTGACGCCGTTTTCTTCGGCGGCTTCGCGCCACCAGTCGCCAAGGCAGTTGCGACAGAAGTCAGCGAGCACCATCAGCTCAATATTCTGAACCTCTTTATGAGTGTCGAGATGAGAGAGGAGACGGCGAAACGTGGCGGCGTCGAGTTTGTCACGCATTTCATCGCTGAGGTCAGTCATATCTGTCTCCTACAATCACACTTCGTTTGCACCGTTGCCGACTTCGTCGCCTCCGTCTGCCCCCTCAGCAGCGGGCGTTGCTTCACCGGGCAGCAAACCGCCGGCGATGTCCCTCGCCTGACTGATCAGCCCGTCAATCGAATTCATGACATAATCCGGCGCACCGTATTTTGCGCCGCCATACCAGCCGGCAAGCACAGCGATCACCGGAAACGTCGCGTTGCGCGGCAGCGTCATTAAAAGTCGTGTGATAAAATGCATCGTTCTTACCCCTTAGTCCACAAACCCCGCGATAATCCTATCACGGAGAGGGGGCGCAGCGCTAGCGGCCGGCTGGGTGCTATAGGCGCCTCAAATCTATTGATTTTTTGCAGAGCAAGCCGCAAAAGAGCCCGGTTGCGCTATTGCACAATACGACAACCCAGAGAGGGTAGTCTTCAATAAAGCCTATATTCGGTGCGTAGTTATCCCCGCCCTATCGGCGCCGGCATATAATGCGGATCGTATGAGTTTTGTAGCACGGCGCCGATCCAAGACTGCGTGCAAATAGGATAAGTATGTGTGCAGAATAAATGTTTCAGATGAAATAAAGTCTGGCAAAAGAAACGAGCGACGCACTCGTCGCCCGTTATAGTTGGTGATGAATGATGGTTTAGTAAACGTCGTAACTCGAGCGAGAGACATTCATCGAGCATTGTTCGAAGCGCTCACTCAAACGCCATGGTGTAGACCTGCTGTCCGCAAGACCGTCGCGCCAGGCATCCCATGCAGCGCCAAACGCCGCCGCGTTCTCGGATGTGCCAACCCAGTAATGGACATCAAGCACCTCGGATTGCAAAGGAAAGCCGACTTTTGCGTTGTAACCGTAGTCTGCGCCCCATTCGTTAAAGTCTTCAACGATTTCCATATATTGAACAAAGGAACATTCGTCTTTGATCTT
Organism: Pseudomonadota bacterium; assembly: GCA_039196665.1. GTDB lineage: Bacteria > Pseudomonadota > Alphaproteobacteria > Caulobacterales > Parvularculaceae > Hyphococcus. The sequence goes on from JBCCUQ010000001.1 coordinate 109,805, forward strand.
AAATCCAATTACATCCCAATGTTCCGCAGACGCCGTTGTCGGCAAGAGCAGACATGCCGTGAATAGTAACTTTTTCATTAGAAATCCCCTCTGTGTTTTCGATGGTTGCGTGACTGGCGGTGAGAACGCGCCATACACAAAAAGCCCCGCGCGAAGCAATCAGATTAGACATCAGGACGCACACGATGCAACATTTCAGAAATTGTTTCGGCGCGAAAGAATTGGCGATTGTTGCACCGCGCCTAATAAAGGATAATGAGTATGCGGCTTTTGGCTCGGATTGCACCGCACTGCAACGTCATTAACGAATGATAGAGGCGGTGGAGGTAAGACATACAGAAAATCAGCCATATCAGTATCAGGAATGAATCATGATTGCATTTTGCGTTAAAACCCGTCGCAAATTGCTTGCGGGAGTGCTGATTGCGCTATCCGCTAATGCATGTGACTCATATGAGGTGACGCCTGTCATGGATGCGGTTGTTCACCTGCCTTTTGAGGCGACTCTCGACAATGTGGGGTCCGCACCAATAACGGCGGAGGCTCATGACGGCAAGGCGGCGTTCAAGAAAAGCAAAACCGGCCGCGCGCTTTTTGCGCAGGGAGAGGGCGGGTGGATTGAAGCGGCGTCCGCCGAGAAACTAATGCTGGGCGATGTGGTCGAGATATCGTTTGACTTTAATCGCGCCGACTGGACTAATCCGTACAAGGCGGGATCGGCGACCCAGACTCTTGTTGCGATTAGTGGGCGCAGCGAGAAGAAAATCCAGCATCTGGCGTTTAATATCTCCACCGGACCGGTCCCATCCCTCTATGCGGTGATTGAGGATACGGATGGAGAGAACCATCGTTTGGCTGACCCGGCGGGTGTCGTCACACCGGGATGGCATCGGGCGCGGCTTTATGTCGACAGACGCTCGGGCCAGACTTCATTCTACCTTGATGAGACGCTCGTGGCGAAAGAGGAGGTCACGCCGGCGGTTCTGATAAACGGTGTCGAGCGGATCAAGTTCGGCACATGGTATAAAAAGAACCAGGCCTATCGAGGGCATCTCGATAATTTTGTGATTCGGAATATTGGCGAAGAGACCGGCGCGCAGGCCAAGCTTTAGAGGCTTGTCTAAAAACCCCAGCGGCCGGGGTCGTCAATTGCTTCGCTTTTGGTGAGCGCCTGCATGCCCTTTACGATGCGAACCACATACCAGATGACGCTGATGAAGATCAGCACGAAACCGATCAAGACGACACACAAAATGACGCTGACAACTGTATAGAGCAGCCCTTTCCAGAAGATATTGATCTGGTTGCGGTAGTGAGACCGCAACCATTGCGGTGCGTCATCCCTGGCGACATACGCCATGATGACGCCCACGAGTGCGGTAATGCCTGCGGCGAAAGCGATGAGATAGAGAATATAAATGAGATTGGCGTTGCCGGCGTTACTCGGATTTGTGGAAACGCCGGGAACGGCTGGCGGAGGGCTTGGTTCATGTTCGCTCATAAGGTCAGTTCCTTTTGTGTTGAGCGGCGGCCTCTGAATAGGTCCCGGGCTTGGCGATGAACCCTTGCCGCAACGCAAAACCGTTGATAGGAAGCAGCCAACGAATCAGCCCTATCAACTAAAAGGATAACTATCATGGCGCTAGAACGCACCTTTTCGATCATCAAACCCGACGCAACCCGGCGCAACCTGACCGGCAAGGTCATTGCGAAACTAGAAGAGGGCGGTCTTCGCGTCGTCGCTTCCAAGCGCATCCACATGACCCGCGAGCAGGCGGAAGGCTTTTACGCTGTCCACAAGGAGCGCCCGTTTTTTGGCGAGCTGGTCGATTTCATGATGTCCGGTCCGGTTGTCGTTCAGGTGCTCGAGGGCGAGAACGCCATTGCGCGTAATCGCGAAATCATGGGCGCTACCAATCCGGCGGAGGCAGCTCCCGGCACCATCCGCGCTGAGTTTGCTGAAAGTATCGGCGAAAATTCCGTACACGGTTCCGACGGTCCGGACACGGCGAAAGACGAAATCAAATTCTTTTTCACTGACGCTGAAATTGTAGGATAAACCTGATGCGCATATTCAAGATCGTTCTCGCTTGCCTGCTCGCGCCTGCCGTTCTGGCGGGAACGGTCTTGGCGCAAGAGCCTTATCCTGCGCCGGTCGAAGGCGATTATATCGCGCAAGACTTTGTCTTCGGGACAGGCGAGGCGCTTGATGAACTGCGCATTCATTATCGCACGATTGGCGAATTAAAACGCGACTCGACCGGGCGTGCGACAAACGCTGTCTTAATCATGCACGGCACCACCGGTTCGGGCGCCAGCTTTCTCTCGGAGAATTTTGCGGACGTCGCGTTCGCGCCCGGCGGCGTACTTGATGCGAACGACTATTTCATCATTCTGCCGGACGGCATTGGTCATGGGCAATCCTCAAAACCGTCTGATGGTTTGCGAATGGATTTTCCGAAATATGACTATGACGATATGGTGCGCGCGCAATATCTGCTGACTACCGAAGGTCTCGATATTGATCACCTGCGGCTTGTAATGGGCACATCCATGGGCGGCATGCAGAGCTGGGTCTGGGGGTATACGTACCCTGATTTCATGGATGCCTTAATGCCGTTGGCGAGCCTGCCGGTGGAGATCGCCGGGCGTAACCGCATGCAGCGCAAGATGATCATTGACGCCATTATGGCGGACCCTGCGTGGGATGACGGCGACTACGAAGACAAACCACTGCAAGGGCTGACGGCGGCGGTCTATCCATTGATCTTCATGGTTTCGAGCCCGCTGCAATACCAGGTGGTTGCGCCGACCCGGGAAAGCGCCGAGACGTATCTGCAGTCCCTGGTCGACCGCTTTACTGGCTATCTTGATCCAAACGATACGATTTATGCCTTCGACGCATCGCGATTTTATAATCCAGCGCCGCATCTGAATAAGATCAAGGCGCCGTTGGTTGCGATCAACTCCGCGGATGATCAGGTCAATCCGCCCGAACTTAAGATCCTGGAAGAAGAGATCAGGAAAGTTCCGAACGGGACGGCGATTGTGCTGCCGATCACGGATGAAACAAGAGGACATGGCACTCATTCGCGGCCTGCAATCTGGGGCGGCTATCTGCGCGCACTGCTTGAGCAAACAGAGTAATCAGCGCAGATTTCGGTCATGACCGGTAATCTGCTGACTGATACATTGATCTCACTTGCCGCCATTGCGGTGATGGTGGTGATTGCGCGGCTGCTGTTTCCGCCGCCCGCTGTGAAGGTGACCGAGGCGGCCGCTACGGAACGCCTCGCGCTTGATGAACCGGATTTTGCAGCGCAGGCATGGCTGATCGACCGCCAAGGCCATGCGGCGTTAGCGCAAGGCGCCGCCGGTGATTTTGTACTTATCAAAAAGCTGGGACTGGACCTTGTCACTAGGCGATTTCACGCCGGCGCCGTCTCTGTGGCGGCGGAGAAAAACGCGCTAATATTAGGTCTCGGCGATACGACCTTGCCGAAAGTCGTAATTTCTACAGATGATGCTGCGCACTGGGCGCTGAAACTGAAGTCCGAAGGTGATACATAGAGCCCATGGAGTTTCCTGACGTCATCGCCTGGGCTGTGCCTGCATTTGCACTCTTCGTTCTTGCGGAGATTGTTGTTGCGCGCATATCCGGACGTGGCCGCTATGACGCGAAAGACTCGGCCGCAAGTCTTTTGATGGGCCTTGGCAGCGAACTGGCGCCGTTGCTGGGCGGCGGCGCGATTGTGCTTGCGGCGTTCGCCGCGATCTATGAGTTTCGGCTGGTCGATATTCCCAACACCTGGTGGGCGGTGCTGCTGTGCTTTGTGCTGGACGATTTCCGTTATTACTGGTGGCACCGGATCAGTCATGAGCGCCGATGGTTCTGGGCGAGCCATGTCATTCACCATTCGTCGCAGCACTATAACTTGACGACCGCATTACGTCAGACCTGGACTGGCCAGATCCTCGGACAGCTTTTGTTCAAGACTCCGTTGATCCTGATCGGGTTTCATCCGGCAATGGTGCTTTTTGTCGGCGCGATCAATCTGATCTACCAGTTCTGGATTCATACGGAATTGATCAAGCGGATGGGCCCGTTTGAATGGATATTCAATACGCCGAGCCATCATCGCGTTCATCATGCAACCAACCCAAAATATCTCGATGCAAACTATGCGGGTACGTTGATTATCTGGGACAGAATGTTTGGCACTTTCGTTCCTGAAGACGATTTAGAAAAGCCGCGCTATGGCATCATCAAAAACCTTGGCACCTTCAACCCCCTGATCATTTCGTTTCACGAATGGATCGGCATGGCGAAGGACGTCATGAAAGCGAAGTCCCTCAGAGAAATCGGAGGGTATCTTTTCGGACCGCCCGGCTGGTCGCCGGATGGCTCGCGCATGACCTCCGCCATGATCAAGGAGCGCTGGCGGCGGGTGCATGAAGGCGATGCGCAAGCGCCTGTGAAACCGGCAGGCCGGCCAGTCGCCCAGCCAGCAGAATAAAACATTCTGCAACTACCGATTGAAACGACTGCCAAGAGCGCGCTTTAAAAGCGGATTTGTCCTGAATTCCGCCTGATTCATCGTATTTTCGCCTCACTCGCCCTGAGAATATCATGAACCTTCCGACAATCGGACGTGTTTGGTGGTCATGTTCTTCTTGAATTTGAGGAGAGACCCATGACCACTATGATCACATCCACGCTTGCTGCTTTTGCTGCGGTCGCCGGGCTGGCCATGACATCGGTTGAGGAACTGAAAACCGCTTCACCTTATGATGACAGTACAGTCTCTAAGCTTACACGCGCAGATGTTGAAACCCATGCGGCGCTTGTTTTTACGCGCGCTGACCGGGATGGTGATCTCGCGCTGAATGCCGACGAGTTTACTGCGCTTACCGTTGTCACGGCGGAACTGGCGCATCTGAACGGTTTTATCGTTATCGAAGCCGAGGATCAGATTGCGACAACGCCGGCGGTTGGCATCTCTGGCGCGGCGCTGTCATCAAGTGAACAGACGCGGATTGAAGCGGTTGCGCGGGGCCGGTTTTATATGTTCTCCGGCGCCGATGGCATTATGGATGCAGGCGAGTTTGCGAATGCGCAATCAACAGTCTTCGAAGCGGCGGATTTTAACAATAACGGTGTTCTCGCAAAGCGTGAATTAAGCGCTTTCGCCCAGCACCATGCACACGTCACAACTGGCGTTTAACCTGATCCCTCCCGAGGGCCGTTGTCGTGTGATTATTGCGGCAGCGGCCAACCGGAAGAAAGTTTCATTGTTGAGAGTACAAAATTTGACGTTGAGTCTTTCACGCCCGGCAGCCGGGCGATTTTTTTTAGCGCGACATCGGCGTAGTCATCCATGTTCGGCGCGGTTACTTTCAGGATATAATCGCCGCCCCCTGATATGGCGTAGCATGCGATCACCTCATCAATAGTTTTGACGCGTTTTTCGAATTCATCGAGCAAGTCCTCCGCATGAGACTCCAGTTTGACGAAAACATAGGCGAGCACCGTAAGGCCGATTTTTGAACGATCAACGACTGCGGTATACCCGGAAATGACCCCGTGCTCTTCGAGTTGCTTCACCCGTCTGTGGCAGGCGGAAACCGACAGGCCGGTTTTTTCCGCGAGTTCGGAATTGGTCAGGCGGCCATCGGCCTGAAGAAATGTCAAAAGGCGATGATCAATCTGGTCCATGGTGGCAATAGTTTCCAGAAAATAAACAAGGGGCAGGAAAATATTCGAAAATTCTAGAATAAAACGCGAAATTCAGCAAGAATTTCCTGCGCACACTCTTTATATGAAAATTATGACCGCTCCAACAGAGCCCGCCGCGGCCCCGAAAAATCCATTCTCCGCCAACACGTCGCATCAGCTTCGCGGCGACTACGAACATATGCGCGCCGATTATACGATTGATCAGCCCTATGAGCGTTATAGTGAGGAAGAGCAGGCGCGTTGGCGTTTTCTTTATGAGCGTCAACGAAAATTGTTGCCTGGTTTTGCTGCTGACGAATTTGTCAGAGGGCTTGAGGCGCTGAATGCTGACCAAGCGATTCCGCGTCTGGATGATGCGAACGAGGTTTTGGACAAGGCGACTGGCTGGCGCCTCGTCGCCGTTCCAGGGCTCATTCCCGACGATGTCTTTTTCGACCATTTAGCCAATCAACGTTTTCCTGTTAGTTGGTGGATGCGGCGGGAAGATGAACTTGATTATCTCGTCGAGCCGGACATTTTTCACGACTTCTTCGGTCATGTGCCGCTCCTTTCCAATCCGGTGTTTGCGGAATATATGCGCAAATACGGTATGGGTGGCCCAAAGGCGATTGAGCATAATGCGCAGAACATGCTGGCGCGGCTTTACTGGTACATCGTTGAGTTTGGCTTGATTAACACATCCGATGGCCTTCGCGCCTTCGGCGCCGGGATGCTGTCATCCAAAGATGAGACTATTTATTCAGTGAAGAGTCCAAAACCAAACCGCGTGGCTTTTGATCTTGAGCGGGTGCTGAACACAGCCTATATGGTTGATGATTTCCAAAAGACGTATTTCGTGATTGACAGCTTCGATCAGCTTTTCGAAATCTGCGATTGTGATTTCACGCCCTATTATGAACGCGGCGCAGGCAAAGAGCCAATTGACCCAGAGACGGTTCTGGACAGTGACGGCGTGATCAATCGCGGGTCTTTTGGTTAGACCTTGCTAGCCCGACTGCCAGTCATGGCGAGGCGCAAGAAATCAATCACAACGCCTGTTTACTGGCTGTTGGCGATGTCCCTTATGGTTTCGGAAACCAGTGGAAACATTTCCCTGTAGCCGGATTGGTCGAGCACGACAGCTGAGACAGCGGCGTCGAGTTCGGGAATATATATTACATGAGTGCCCCAGAACCCTTCATGGGAGTACGCCTCAAATTCTTCGATCGTGCGGGGGAAAAGCCCAATCCTGTACTTATCAGGAAACGGATGACCGGGGGCTGACAACATTGTTTCAAGCGTCGCAGGGTCATCAAATATTTCGTTGCGCATGAGCGCTGTCATGAACCGGGCGAGATCGTTTGGGCTCATGACAAGTCCGCCTCCGCCGTAAAGGTCGATCGAGCCATTCCAGTCAGTCGCATCGACGCCTGACACGTATTGTCTCGCACGGGGGGCCGATTGTGCGGGCGGCTGCTCAACCTGTTCCCACCAGGTCGCCTCAAGACCAATTTCCGAAAACTTCAATTCACGGCGAACGATCGCCGCTAGTGTTTCGCCTGTCAGTCTTTCGACAATATGGCCGAGCAGAATATATCCGGTGTCAGAGTAGCTGAATTGATTGTTCGGCGGCCCTAACGGATCGTGCGCGTCAACTGCTACGGCCAACTGATCGCGCCGCGTCCATTGGCGTGACGGATCGGCCATGACTAAATCCACGTAACTGTCGTCAGCGTGGTCAGGCAGCCCCGCCGTATGCATCAGAAGATGCCGCACTGTTATCGCCGTAGTGTCATACCCGTCGTTTTGCAGCATTACATCGAACTCAGGATCAATTAGCGCTGTTATTGGTGCGTCAAGATCGAGGAGACCGTCTTCCCACAATCTTAAAACGGTCGCTGCTGTGAATGTTTTTGTATTGCTGGCGATGCGCAGCGGCGTATCCGGTGTAAAGGGTCTTTCATTAGTGTCGGCGACGCCGGCGGCGGCTGAATAGGATTGCGCTTCAGTCGGGCCGATCACCGCAATTGCAAAGCCAGGCGCGATATTGTCGATCTCTACGGCTTCCCGAACACGCATTTCCAATTGCGACTGCAACACTGATGACGGGCTGGTATTTGTCGTGCAGCCGGCGATGCTTATTGCGACCAAGGCATAGGCGGTGAGGCCAAAAATGCCTTTAAATCCTAGAATGCGCATGATGGTTTTCCCCTTCTATTTTCTGGCGGTTGAGAGCTATAGCACCGAAACCGGTCTCATCCGCTTCTCGCTCAACTGGATAAACGCAAGATCTGTCCGCTTCGACGCAAACTCACCGACCACTCGACAGCTCATGCTTTCTCACAAGACCGCGGATCTGGTCGTAGGTTAGGGACAGGGACTCGCCTGTTCTTTTCTGGTTCCCAGCATGGCGCTTCAAGGCTATGGCGACGATCTCTTTTTCGATTTTGTCGAGATGAGCGCGCAAGTCTGCAGGCAGGGATATTACGTTCGGTTCAGGCTGTGCCGGCGTCACCGTCTCATTGGTTTCTGGAGTATGGGCTGGCGCACCGGCGTGTTCAAACGGGTCAATTATGATGGCGTCTATTTGCGCGCTTTCACTGGCGACCGACCAGTGAAACATTGCGCGCTCGGCTGTGTTCTTCAGCTCACGCACATTGCCGGGCCAGCGATGCCCGGTTAGGGCGCCCAGGGCCTCCGGCGCAAATCCTGGAAAGGTCGTTCCAAGTTCCGCCGCCATAGCAGTCGCGAAATGAGCGGCGAGTACGGGAATGTCTTCCGGGCGTTGTCGCAATGGCGGCGCCACCACGACATCAAATGCCAGCCGGTCCAACAGGTCAGCGCGAAACTTACCCGTTTGAACATGGCGTCGCAGATCAACATTGGCTGCGGCGACAACCCGGACATCGGCGGTCAGGGTTTGTTCGCCCCCGACCCGCTCATATTCTCCGTATTCGATTACGCGCAGGAGCTTTTCCTGAACCCGGTGAGACGCCGACGCGATTTCGTCGAGAAAGAGAGTGCCGCCCTCGGCGCGCTCAAACCGGCCACTGCGCTTTTTCACAGCGCCCGTAAAAGCCCCGGCTTCATGACCGAATAACTCACTCTCAAGAAGTTCTTCGTTCATCGCGGCGCAATTGACCTTGATCAGCGGCCCCTCCCAACGAGGGGACAGAAAATGGATACGTGAAGCGAACAGTTCCTTTCCCGATCCTCGCTCGCCAATAACTAGGATTGGGCGGTCAACGGACGCCGCTGCTGAAGCATGGGCAAGCGCGTCCAGAAAGGCTGGAGCCTGACCGATGAGTTCAGGAGGGGAGGATGCTGTCATGGGTTATAAATACTCATTCAAAAGCAAAAATCCTACTAATTTGGTGAAAAATACCCTTATGCGAAGAGGTCTTGGAAGATAAAGATCATGTAAAAATCAATAAAAACAATATCTTAGATCCACTGTGCGAGTTTGGCACGGTTTTCGCTACGCATAGAGCAGACGGGATTAACCTCGACAGAAATCGCCAAGGAGAAATCTATGAACCGCGCAAGATATGACGACCGTTATTGGGAGCATCGGCTTGATCGCGCCGTGCGCGGCCGCGCAGGCTTTGCCTGGGGCGCGTTCTTCATTGGATTCATCCTCGGCGGTATTATCTTTTAAGGAGTTTTTTCATGGGTATTTTTTCGAGACTGAGCGATATCGTGAATTCGAATATCAACTCGATGCTCGACCGGGCGGAAGACCCGGAAAAGATCGTGCGGCTGATCATTCAGGAAATGGAAGATACGCTGGTTGAAGTTCGCTCAAACGCGGCGCGGGCCATTGCTGATCGCAAAGAAGTCGCGCGCAAGAAGGAAGAGTTCGCAAGACGCGCCAATGAATGGGAATCAAAGGCGGAACTGGCGATCGCCAAAGGCCGTGACGATCTCGCCAGGGGTGCGATCGCTGCGAAACGAAAAGCGCAGGAAATGATCGACCTTCTCGATAATGAGTCCAAAGCGATTGAGGACACAGTCGGCAAGACGAACGAAGACCTCGAAAAGCTGCAGGCGAAGCTGAAGGAAGCAAGAGCCAAGCAACGGTCGCTTGAAGTGCGCCGCAATGCAGCCTCTGACAGTGTGCGGATCAGCCGCCAAATGCATGACGGTCGTATTGATGATGCGCTCGCACGCTTTGATCGCTATGAACGCCGCATTGATGAGCTGGAAGCGGAAGCGGAAAGCTGGGCTCTTGGCCGCCCCCGGACACTCGAAGACGAGTTCTCGGAACTGGAATCGGAAGATGCTGTAAATGCGGAACTGGAAGATTTAAAACGACGCGTTGCTCACCGGTCGTCAACACCAAGTCAATAATCGCCACGGAAGGGACCTGATAAATGGGTGAAGGTTTTATGGCTGTCGCTATCGTTGCGATCGTCTTTGTGGCTTGCCCGGCAGTGTTCATGCACTACCAGACAGAGCTTCGAAAGACGAAGTCGATATCGGCAGACGACGAAAGACTAGTCGATGATTTATGGAAAACAGCGCAGCGGCTCGAACGTCGAGTGGAAGCGTTGGAGACCATTCTCGACAAAGAGGCGCCGGACTGGCGCGATGATTACCGGGAGCGTCCTAATGCGTGAACGTCACCATCATCATCACCATCATTACCATGAACAGCGTGGGCGGGATGGTTATGCCTATCACGCCGGCGACCCCGGCCCTGGGCCGAACAGACACCGGCTTTATAAGGATATGAATAACAAGGTGATCTTCGGCGTATGCGCTGGCATTGCGAACTACTATGGCTGGCGAGATCCAAACCTGCTTCGATTGGCTTGGGCCGTTGCAAGTTTCTTTTTCTTCCCGCTGCCGGTGATTGCATACTTCGTACTATCATTCGTGTTGAAACCGGGACCATCCGCGCCGCTCTATAGGTCTGCAGATGAAGAACGTTTTTGGCGTACATTTTCGACACGGCCTAAGGCAACCTTTTCGGAATTAAAGCACCGCTTTCGGGCATTGGATGCGCGCCTTGCAGACATCGAACGAACGGTTACTTCCGACGAGTACGGATTAAGAAAAGAATTCCGCGACTTGGAACGCGGCGCCTAAGTAAGAAAAACTGGGATTTTATTTGAGCTTGGAAACAAGCTGACGGGAAAGGTGCGTCCGCGCCAAAGGAGAGAACGATGAGTGCAGTATTGTTGATTTCAAAAACGATCTTATTGATCGGTTTCGCTTTTGCGGTTTTTCTCGGCCTGGCAATGGCGTTGGGCGTCGATCCATCACCACTGGCGGAGAGCGCTGGTTGCGCAACCAAGACGCCGCATTTGTGCTTGTTTACAATTGTTTAGGCTGTTGCCGGCAGGTGGGAAAAGCGACAGCCTGCTCTGAACGGTTGCTGCGGTTGCGTGTCGTTACTACTATGTTCTCATCATTATAGGCTCAAAAGAGCCTGAGCGAGGACGCGAGATAGTGACAGACGGGGAGCGCGCCGCAGCCGCCGGTCGCCGGGATCGGCGCCGTGACGGAAACAAAGCGGGACGGCGTAGAAAATCCAGTAAAAGCAGACAGGAAGACCGCTATGCGGCGCTCGACCTTGGCACCAACAATTGCCGGTTGTTGATTGCCGCGCCACGTGGGAAACAACTTCGCATTGTTGATGCTTTCTCGCGAATTGTCCGGCTGGGTGAGGGCGTCTCCCGCTCCGGCGTCTTGTCTGAGGCGGCCATGGAAAGAGCCATTGGCGCCTTGACTGTCTGTGCGGAGAAAATGCAACGACGCGGCGTCACGCATTCGCGTTGCATTGCGACCCAGGCCTGTCGTGGCGCAGAAAATGGCGCCGCTTTTCTTGACCGGGTTCAAAGGGAAACCGGCCTGAGATTCGACATTATCTCACCAGAGGAAGAGGCGCGTCTTGCAGTCGCCGGCTGTGCGGATCTTCTCGATGAACAAGTCTCAGCGGGGCTGATTTTTGATATCGGGGGCGGGTCCACTGAAATTTCATGGATGCGCCGTCGGGAAAATGAAGGGCTGGCCGAGGTTGTCGCCTGGACCTCTCTGCCAGTCGGTGTCGTCAGTCTGGCGGAGAAATGGGGCGGTCGTGAAATCGATCTGGACCGTTACGAAGCCATGGTCAATGACGTCAGAACAGGCATTGCGGGTGTTGGCGACCCTGCCGGAATGAAAGCAGTTTTTGATAATGATGGCGCCCATTTGCTTGGGACGTCTGGTACGGTCACCTCGATCGCCGGGGTTCACCTGGAACTCGACCGATATCGCCGCGACCGGGTCGATGGGTTATGGCTCAGCGCTGATGACACTCGCGCCGTCACAGAAAACCTGCGCGCAATGAGTTTTGAGGAACGTTCGAAAGTACCTTGCATTGGTCCGGAGCGGGCGGATCTTGTCGTCTGTGGATGCGCCATTCTCGAAGCATTGCTTCGTGAATGGCCATCGAGCCGCGTACGCGTGGCTGATCGGGGTTTGCGCGAAGGCATTCTGGAAGATTTGGCGCGCAAAGCACGACAAGACAGAAATCGACGGCGGCGACAGACGAAAAAAACTTGAAGTAATGTGCTCTAAGAATTGGGTGCGGGGAGAGGATTTGAACCTCTGACCTTCAGGTTATGAGCCTGACGAGCTACCGGGCTGCTCCACCCCGCGCCAACTTCACCTTTTCCGGAAAACGTCAAGGCTTTCCCCGATCAGGTGCGAACAGCGCGTATAGCGAAGCCGGGAAGCGCCCGCAAGGGCTGGCTCCAAGTTTTTTCAACTCTTTCAGGGCGCTTCGGGCAAGTCAGCGGCGGTTTCAATGACAAGCATATCCACAACCTGCATGAACGCCTCGGAGTCGTCGGCGCCACCGGCTTTGGCTTTTGCAAAAGTGTCTACCTGACGGCAAGCACTGGTGCCGCGCTTAAGGATGGTCCGCGCGTGTTGAACCTCTTTCAGGCATCCAAGGGCGGTGGCGTCTTCCGTGACCATCTCGATCACTTCTTCGATTAGGGAACCGAACGGCACGCACTCGCCCCGGCCGAGATCGATCATGCTTTTAGTGCAGCCATAGCGCTGGGCGCGCCATCGATTTTCTTCCAGCATGATGCGCGGGTAAATCCGCCAGCGCATATTTCGCTGTTTGATACGCGAAAGCATGCGCAGAATCGATTGGTAAAGCGCGGCGATACACAATGCGTCTTCCAGGCGGGTGCAGACATCGGTAATGCGCATTTCTACTGTCGGGAACCGAGCGCTGGGCCGCATATCCCACCAGAGTTTCGTTGCGTCTTCCATAACGCCGGCGCTGATAAACCTTTCGATCATTCGTTCGTAGTCGGACCAGCTCTCATACCGATCTGGAATCCCGGTTCGCGGCATAGAGTCAAAAATACCAAGCCGCGAACATCGCATCGCCATGTCGTGACCGCCCCAGAATGGTGAAGATGTCGACAAGGCCAGAAGATGCGGCAGAAAATATCGCGCCTGATTTAAAAGGTCTATTCTATCATCCGGATCATCAATGCCGGCGTGCACATGCATGCCGCATATCAACATGCGCCGTATGGCGCCGCCCATGTCCGCATCAAGAAGGTCATAACGCGGGGCGGCAGTATGTTTCTGGCGACCCCATTGAGCAAATGGATGCGTTGAAGCCGCCATTAGCTTCATACCATATTTCTCGGCAGTGTTGATGATGACTGAGCGCAGCGCGGTCAGGTGATGACGCGCCTCTTTTATATCGGCGCAGACCGGAGTGCCGATTTCGACCTGACATTTCAGGAATTCAGGCGTGACCCGTTCACCGAGACGGTTCTTGCAATCGGCCATGAAGTCGGGTGAGGGCTCGGGTACGAGATCGCGAGTCTTCGGATCTACAAGGAGATACTCTTCTTCGACGCCCAGAGTCAGCGGTGGGATCATGGAGCTATTCCTTCCTCGCTAAGTCGCCTTTCACGGTCCTCTAAGGCGTGGTTCCTGACATTATGAATTGCGCTCCGCCCGCAATATGGTCCGCCACTTCTTCAACGCCGCGCTCATCCGCAATAATATCCTGACGCACTTCAATCGTTACATGAGAAAGATTGCGCGGTCCGATATGTCGGTCAACAGAATAATTGAACTCACGGGCGTCATAAGGCTCGTTATCGCCGATGCGCCAACCGGTCACACGGCGCAAATAGCCCATCATGGCGTGTGCGCTGGCTTCATCTTCGCGCCATAACAGCCCGATACGCCATGGCCGGTCCTGCTGCGCGCCCATCAGACGGTGAGTAAAGCTGTGCACGGAAATAATAAATGGGTTCCGATGGCGCTCCATGATGTCTTCAAGGGCGCAGTCGAGTTGATCGTGGTAGGGCGCATGATAGGCGTTAATGCGCTGCTGCTTTTCTTCTTCGGACAGTTCTTGATTTCCCGGCACAGGTATGCGGTCGCTTTGTGCTGGAATGAGGTCGGGAACCGTCAGGTCACGGTTGGGATCGATCAGCAAGCGCGAGAACTCACAGCGAAAATAGGTAGCGTTCAATTTCCGGGCGAGCGCTTCAGCAACGGCGCCCGCGCCGATATCCCATGCAATGTGGGTCTGCATCATATCCTCAGGCATCCCGAGGCAATGCAAATCAGGCGGCGTCATGTTAGACGCGTGGTCGCAGAAAACGAAGTAGGGCGCATCGCCGAAACGCATTAATGTGGAGATGTTAAGGTCTGTCATAGCCGCTTCATATCACAGACTGATCGCCAGTGGCGCCATCGCGCGGCTTGTCGCACCCTGAATTTTATGTTGCTTTTTATCATCGAGAATGAAGCAGAAAAAACTAGTCACCCGCGATCTGCGCCTGCAACGCTCTCGATGATGTAGTGTGCTGAAACTTTAGCTTCTTGTCAGGAAAAACATAATGGAAGGCGCCATGAGCCATTAACGCTGCTTCGTGAAACCCTGACAGGATTAACTTCAGCTTGCCAGGATAGTGCGCCATGTCTCCTATGCAAAAAATGCCCGGCACTGAGGTTTCAAACTTTTCGGTATCGACTGAGATTCTGTTTTCAGTAATATTCAGGCCAAAATTGGCAATTGGTCCAAGCTTCATGGTGAGGCCGTAAAAGGCGAGCAGCGTATCGCAAGGAATATCATATTCTTTACCGTCAGATTTTGCTTCCACTGAAACGCTTTCAATCTGACCATCGGCGCCGTTGAGGTTTTTGATATTCGCTATGTGGAGATCAATTTCACCCGCTTCGGCAAGCGCTTTCATCTTGCTGACACTATCAGGGCTTGCGCGAAAATCGCTGCGGCGATGCACCAACCCAATATGTTTGGCGATAGGGTGTAGAGCGAGCATCCAGTCTATTGCGGAATCGCCGCCGCCAGCGATGAGGATGTTTTTGTCTTTGAAAAACTCTTTTTGCCGGACAGCATAAAAGACTGACTTGTCTTCATAGGGGTCAATTCCGGGAATTGGCGGTTTCTTTGCCTGGAAAGAGCCGCCGCCTGCCGCGATGCAGATAACCGGAGCTTCAATAGTAGTTTCCATATCGGTTAGAATACGCCATTGGTCCTCAGCCGTTTTCTCCAGCGAGACCGCCATTTCGTTGAGGTGAAACTGGGGCCCAAAGGGCTCAATCTGTTCCAGGAGTTGTTTGGTCAGTTGATCACCTGTAATGCTCTTGATTGCCGGTATGTCGAGAATTGGTTTTTCTGGGTATAACTCTGCACACTGACCGCCGGGTTTATCCAGAATGTCGACGAGATGAGCTTTGACGCCGAGAAGGCCGAGTTCAAAAACGGCGAAGAGACCGCAAGGGCCGGCGCCAATAATGATGACATCGGTCTGGTGCGCGCCGCCTGGTGAGATGCCGCCCACCAATTGCTTGGCCGTCATCGCAGTCGCCCTCTCAATCATTCTCGAAAAGACGATAGCGGAGTTTGAAGCATCTGGGGAGAGGGTTATTGATCCGGGGTTGAAGCTGCAAACGTCAGGCGAATCGATCTGCCGGCGATATCTCCAACCAGGCTTCCATCATCTGTGGTTGTCCACTTCAGAGGAAAAGCACCCCATGGCGTCGCCATAGCGAATATCTGTGTTTTTTCGCCTCTGCGTGCGATAAGCGTGATAGGAATATGATCGATTTGCGCGTTTCGCTCCCGAAGCCAGACGGCCATTGCGGCATCAGGTTTGAGCACCCCGTGACACACACCATCTGAATAGGTGACTGTAATGTCGCCAAAAGCGTTGTCGTCAGATGGCGGATTTCCAGCGTCCAGAACAAAAACACCTTCATAACTCCATTGGCCTTGAGAACAATCAACTTGTGATAAGCGTGCGCCTTCACTCGCAGCGGTGGCGATTAACTCGCCGGTTGTCTCAATGCGCGAGACCCACTGCGCGTTTGATAACAAAGCGACGGCAGTCCCTTCATCTTGATTGAAACTCAGGATTGAGCGCGCGCCGGGTGTTGTGCCTGCGTGATGAAAGACATTTCGACCGTCCCAATCTTTTCCGATGCGCCAGCCAAAGCCAAGTTGATAACGCTCTGTCCCAGCCGGCTGGCCGCCGTTCAATAGTGTTGGCGCCCAGGACATGGCGACAAGTTCTGGAGAGATAATCTTGCCAGCAGAATAAGCTTCCACGAATTTTACGAGATCGCTTGGCGTGCTGAGGGCGCCGGTGGCGCCAACAACATGGTGCTGGTTGTTTCGAGCGATTGGCGAACCGGTCGCTGAGAATAGTTCAGAGCTGTTGTCCGGAAGGGCGTCGATACATTCAACAAATGTGTTATCCAGGCCAAGCGGCTGTGATAAGAGCGCATAGAGATTGTCAGCAAATGAAGCGCCTGTCGTATTTTCAATGGCGGCGCCCATAAGCGCATATCCGTAAGAGCTATAAGAATAAACCTCGCCCGGCGCTGATTGCAAAGGCTTATGAGCGTAAACGGTCAGCGCTTCTGATAGCGAATTATACTGCCTCGACAAGTCATACCGATCGCTGGCGCCGTAATGACCAATGCCGGATATATGCGCCGCTAATTGCCGCAGTGTAATGATCGCGCCGTCATGATCAGGCCAGTCAGGCACATAAGTCTTTATGTCCGTGTCAAGATCAAGAATCTTGCCCTCAGCAAGTGTGAGAATAAGCGCCGCCGTAAAAAGTTTCGAAACGCTGGCGATGCGAAATTTTGTTTGTAAGTCAACGAGGTTCTTTTTTTCGGCGTCCATATGGCCGGCAGTCCCGGACCAGATGATTTCTCCTTCCTCGGAGACAGCCGCAGACATCCCGGGAACGCCAGTTACTTGCTGAATGGATGATAGAAGATGCTGCGCCGGTGTTTCTGCATAGGCTCGTGACGTGATAATAGCGACTGTCACAACCGCCGCCACAAGCGCGGAAAAAGTGTTGTTTCGTTTCTTAGATGCAAGCTGCATCATTCTTAAACGGTCAAAACAACTTTTCCCGTCGCTTTTCGATTCTCGAGTAGCTGCAGCGCCTTGGCCGCGTCTTCCAAGGGGAAAGAGGCCGTGATCCGAGGCCGGATTTTGCCCTCTTCGTAGAATTTGAAAAGCTCAGCCACATACTCGGCGTTCTTCGCCGGATTGCGCATGGTGAAAGCGCCCCAGAAGACCCCGACGATCTGGCAGCTTTTCAAAAGCGTCAGGTTCAGTGGGATTTTGGGGATACCTGCGGGAAAGCCAACCACCAGAAACCGGCCTTCCCAGGAAAGAGCGCGCACCGCGGGTTCCGCATAATCGCCGCCAACGGCGTCATAAATAACATTGGCGCCTTCTCCGCCGCAGAGCGCCTTGATCTGACTAGAGAGTTCTTTTTGCGCGCCTCGGTCGAGTTCGCCGGTCGGGTAAACAAGGGTCTCATCTGCGCCGAGTTCTTTACAAAACGCTGCTTTTTCTTCCGACGATACACCCGCGATAACTTTCGCGCCGAAGGCTTTGCCAAGTTCAATGGCCGCAGCGCCGACACCGCCTGCGGCGCCAAGGATAAAGAGCGCTTCATCTGGTTGTAGATTGGCGCGATTCTTCAGCGCATAATGTGAGGTGCCGTAGGTGAGCATAAAGCCTGCTGCTTCATCAAAAGGCATGGCGTCAGGAATTTTATTGGTGCGCGCTGCATCTGCGATGAAATGGGTGGCGAACCCGCCATTAATTCCGCCTGAGAGGACCCGATCGCCAGGGGCAAAGTCGGTTACATTGTCTCCGACGGCTTCCACCACGCCCGCAATTTCGCCGCCTGGCGCAAATGGGCGTGGCGGTTTGAACTGATAGAGATCACGGATAATCAGCGTATCAGGGAAATTGACGCCAGCAGCCTTAACGGCGACCCGGAGCTGTCCTGGACCGGGATCAGGCGTGTCGACCTCTGTCAGTTTTAAGGTTTCCGGTCCGCCGGGCTCATGGCTCATCATCGCTTGCATTGTTGTACTACCCTTCATCCTTGCTCTTGGGCGCCATCTTACGCATTGTGGCGCGACCCATAAATGATCAATGACATAAAAATCGTGAGGGAACAGGGATGAAGCAGCGCAAGACAATAATGACGCTGGCGGCGATGCTCGTCATCACGGGTTGTGCGACGGCGGCGCGCTATACGCTGCAAGATAGGTTTCGGGCGATAGGCATTCCCGATGGAACCGCCGACTGTATGGTTGATGAGGTGGATGAACGGTTGTCCGACGAAGACCTTCAGGATCTGGCGCGCTATACATTCCAATTATCACGGTCGGATTCGACGTTTGCAGCGGTGCGGTCACTCATGACAATTGACAATCCCCGTGCGGCCACCGCTGTCGGGCGCTCTGCCGCAACCTGCATCACAGGCTTCGCCTTATGAGGGATGTGAGTGCTGAAGCGCCGGTCTCCCAGTCAGCACCAAGCCGCGCTTATCGTACTTACGTGCTGTTTTTACTGACGGGCGTTTACACGTTCAATTTTATTGACCGTCAGATTATCGGTATTCTTTCTCCTGCGATCAAAGCTGATTTGGGACTGGCCGATTGGCAGCTGGGCGTTTTGAAGGGCTTCGCATTCGCCGTTCTCTATACGACACTAGGCATTCCGATTGCGCGCCTGGCGGACCGCAAGAACCGCGTCACCATCATTTCTATTGCGCTCGCTTTGTGGTCCGGGTTTACGGCGATTTCCGGTGCTGCAATGAACTTTACTCAACTTGCGCTTGCGCGGGTCGGCGTCGGTATCGGGGAGGCGGGCGGGTCACCGCCAGCCCATTCGCTAATATCCGATTATTTTCCGAAAGAAGAACGCGCTGGCGCTTTGGCTGTGTACGCGATGGGCATACCGATCGGCGTTGCGTTCGCCTTTCTGGCTGGCGGCTGGCTTACGCAAACATTTTCCTGGCGTGTTGCATTTGTCGTTGTCGGTTTGCCGGGGCTCATCATGGCCGTACTTCTAAAGTTGACGGTTCGCGAGCCGCCGAGAGGCGCGCTTGATGCAAAAACTGATAGCGATGGTTTCCAGGCGTTACGGGTGACGGAGCCAATAGGGGTATTTGAGCGCCTGATGCAGGCTGTTTTCAAGTTGTTTCCAACGAATATGCGCGCCACAGCTTTCAGTGAGACAGCTACAATATGGCGGGCCGCCAAGCATCTTCTTTCCATACCGACTTACCGGGCCATCGTAATCGGGACGACGGCAATATCATTTTCGACCTATGCAAACGGTACGTGGATTGTTGACTTCTACGTTCGATCGCACAGCGACTTTCCAATCCTGCAGATATACCTTTGGCTCGGCGTAATTTCCGGAACGGCCTATGCGGCCGGAACGTTTCTTGGCGGCTATCTCGTCGATAAATTCGCTGCTAGAGATAAGAAATTCTATGGGTATATTCCAGCGATTGCGTTGCTCTTGAACGTGCCGGCTTTCTTTGTCGTGATATGGCATCCCAATCCTGTCGTTTCATTGATATTTCAGGTCCCAGTGCAACTGGCGATCGGGTTTTATCTTGGGCCTGCTTTTGCATTGGCGCAGACGCTCGCGCCGATCTCTGTGAGAGCATTGTCGACGGCCGTATTCTTTTTTATTTTGAACATGATCGCCCTAGGCTTTGGACCGACAATGGCCGGGTTTATTTCCAGTGCGTTGACCGGGGCTTTCGGTGAAGAGCTTGCGTTGCGTGTGTCGCTAACGATTGTTTCGCTGACAGCGCTTCTGGGCGCCTGGATGTTCTATCAGGCAGGCAAACGCATTAAGACCGACTGGGCGAAAGCAACAGGGGAGAGCGCTTAATGGCGATAGCTTCGAAAACAAAGAGGAAGGCGCCTGCAAAAAAGACCAAAAAGGCGGTGAAATCTAAATCGGCGGATATGAAAACGGCGCCGACAAAAGCGAGCGTGACCGCTTTCATCAACGCTGTCGAAAATGAAATACGCCGGAAGGATGCAAAAACGCTTCTTGCCTTGATGAAAAAGATTACAGGCGAAAAAGCAAAGATGTGGGGCCCATCGATTATAGGCTTTGGCGAGTATCACTATAAGTATGAAAGTGGCCGTGAGGGAGACATGCTGGCGGTCGGGTTTAGTCCGCGCAAAGCGAATATGGTTTTGTACGTTCTAGGCTCGCTTAAGAATGACGATCCGCTTTTATCGAAGCTTGGGAAATATAAGCGCGGCCGGGCGTGCCTTTATGTCAACAAACTTGAAAGTGTTGACATGCAAGTTCTCGAGAAAATAATCGACAAATCATACAAGACGACGAAGAAAAAATGGAGCGCATAGCGCGCAAGTGAAGGCTGAACGGGCCATACGGATTTTTGGCGCTATGGCTGTGCTGGGCGGCGGCGCGCGCGTGGTTTCCAGTTTCATTCCATGGACACCCGATAGCGCATGGCTTGAAGGATTTTATCTGTTCATTGATATCAATCTTCTGTTCGGCCTTATCGGTTTCTATTTTACTTATGGGCTTCGACTTGGCGCGGCGGGACTTGCAGCGTTCCTGATCGCGGCGAGCGGCATCGCGCTCATTGTAGGACCAGACGGAGAAAGCTTTGGTGTTGATATTTACCAGACAGGCGTCATGGTAATTGCGATTGGCCTTGGCGGGTTCTCGATTTTACTTCTGTTGCGGCGAATCCGACCCTTTTTCCCGCCAGTGTGCTGGATCGGCTCTTTTGTTATTGGCGGCCTTGGCGGCCCGATCGGCTTTCCCGATCAGGCTTTTGTAGTAGGAGGTATCATATTCGGGCTCGGATTTCTATTCGCGGGACTTTCGGTGCTCGCTAATCGATGAAATGACGCCGCTCCGCGACAGGCGGATTGTCCAATCACGTTCCCGTGTGCCGCTATTCAGCCCTATTTGCGCCCTCCTTTCCGCAAGAAATGCTCCAAAACTGTTCTTGTAGTGTGAAAGGACGGAGTTGACCTATGGCAACGGCGGCAAGGGGAAGGACAGGATATTACGACGCAAGGCCGGCTGGAGAATATGGCGGGTTCAGCGGGGGAATAGTCGGGCGATTTGTGGGCAGCCTTAAAGATGCGTGCCAGGGCGCATGCTCGGGTTTGCTGGGTATGCTTGGCGCAATGCATATGACAAATACAGGCGGCGAAATTGCGACCCTTTCGAGCGATATCGACATTCTGGATACGGTTTGGGCTTCATTGTCCGCGAACGGTCTCGCTGGGCCGATTGAGTTGATAGCAGGCCTTGCGATGTTTCTGGCTGCGCGCCGGGCTATGTCTCGCATGATCGGTTTGTTAGGATTTATCGCGTTCATGGTGGCTTATGCGCAAGGATATACGCTCAGCGACATGATCCTTGCTTTGTCATCCTTACTGGAAAGCGCATCGGGTATTCTGCAATCCTTGCCCGCAACGCAGAGCGCGTAGGCGGTTGAAGTAAAGGCTATGGTGAGTAATGCGTTCTGAGCAATCATGCGGGTGCATGGATCAACGCTTATTACGCTCGCACCATCAGGCCTTAGCGGCCGTGTCTACACTCGCAGGTGGGCGCGACCGCTAAAAAGCTGGCGGCGCCATGATCGCGCGCTTGCTGATTTTGCCCGCTACCCGCTATAGACCGTGGCCTGACACTGGAAAGAGCTTCATGGCCCGGATTCTGATCACTTCCGCACTGCCTTATATCAACGGTATCAAGCACTTGGGCAATCTTGTTGGCTCAATGCTGCCAGCGGATGTCTATGCCCGGTTTGAGCGCCAGCGCGGGGCCGAGGTGCTTTTCATCTGCGCTACGGATGAGCATGGCACGCCTGCCGAGCTGGCGGCCCGAGAGGCTGGCATGGATGTCGCTGCCTATTGCAAAGAACAGCACGACATTCAACGCGCCGCCGGGGATGCGTTTGGACTGTCATTCGACCATTTTGGGCGCTCTTCCAATCCGCCGAACCATCGCCTGACGCAACATTTCGCCCATGTGCTTGAGCGCAACGGACTTATCGAAGAGCGCGTTGATCGACAGATTTATTCAATTGATGACGAACGCTATCTGCCTGACCGCTATGTTGAGGGGACATGCCCGCATTGCGATTATGAAAAAGCGCGCGGCGATCAGTGTGATAATTGCGGGCGTCTGCTTGATCCCATCGACTTGAAAGATCCGTACTCGGCAATTTCCGGCTCGAAAAACGTTGAGGTGCGCGAGACGAAACACCTGTATCTTCTGCAGGCGCAAATGCAGGATCGTATTGCCGCCTGGGTTGAATCAAAATCTGACTGGCCGCATCTAACGAAATCAATTGCGCGCAAATGGCTGAAAGAAGGTTTACGTGACCGTTCGATTACCCGCGATCTGAAATGGGGCATTCCTGTTTCTTATAATGGGGAGGCGCGTGCGGGATTTGAAAACAAGGTCTTTTACGTCTGGTTCGATGCGCCAATTGAATATATCGGCGCGACAGAAGAATGGGCGCTGGCCAATAACGAAAACTGGGAGCGTTGGTGGCGCACCGACAAAGGCGCCGATGACGTCAAATACGTTCAGGTCATGGGTAAGGACAATGTCGCCTTCCACACTGTCAGTTTCCCGGCGACCATTCTCGGTTCTGAAGAGCCCTGGAAGACCGTTGATGCGTTGAAATCACTCAACTGGTTGACCTGGTATGGAGGCAAATTCTCTACCAGCGAGGGCCGTGGCATTTTCATGGATCAGGCGCTTGATGTTGCGCCGCCGGACGCCTGGCGGTGGCATTTAATGGCGAATGCGCCGGAGTCGGATGATGCTTCCTTCACGCTCGAACATTTTGCAAGCGTCGTGAACAAGGATCTTGCAGATGTGCTTGGTAATTTCGTTAATCGCATCACACGCTTCTGCAATGCGCGCTTTGGTGCGGAGACGCCTTCCGAAGGCGCTTATGGCGCGGATGAAGAGGCGCTGATTAAGAATCTTGATCAACGCATTGCGGCCTATACTCAATATCTTGAGGACATGGAGTTTCGCAAAGCATTTAGCGAACTGCGGTCGATCTGGGTTTCGGGCAACGAATATCTGCAGGTCGCAGCGCCCTGGACTGCGATCAAGACGGACAAAGACAAGGCTGCGGCCTCAGTGCGGTGTGCACTGAACCTGATTCCGCTTTTTGCGGCTTTATCTCGGCCTGTCATTCCATTTACCGCTGACAGGATGTTCGAAATCTTTGGTCTTGATCCAGATGATGCTGCGCGCTGGCCGGAAAGCGCATCGGTTGCTTTGTCGCGATTCAAGGGTGGAGAAGCATTTACACTGCCGGATGTTCCGTTTGCGAAGATAGAAGATGAACAAATTGAAGGGTGGCGCGAGAAGTTTGGCGCTGAATAAGTAAGGATTTTTCATGTTACGCGTATTAAGTGCCGCCGTTTTTTTGATTGCAATGCAGGCCTGTGCGCCTGATGCGGAAAGAACGGCTACGCCGCCAGCCGCCG
Organism: Pseudomonadota bacterium; assembly: GCA_039196665.1. GTDB lineage: Bacteria > Pseudomonadota > Alphaproteobacteria > Caulobacterales > Parvularculaceae > Hyphococcus. The sequence continues at coordinate 133,374 of JBCCUQ010000001.1, forward strand.
GCGATGCAGTTGAAGTCGTCAACAATTTGATGGCGGCGTTTAACGATCATGATCCTGACCGGATGCGTGAATACTGGCGATCTGACGTGACATGGATTGAAGTGTCTGGCGACCAGTCAAGCACTGTCACAACGTCTGCATCCCAGCTTTACACAGAACTCATTGCCTATTTTGAGGCGTTTCCCACTGTGTCATCCAGCCTTGAAAATATCACCGTGAACGGAAACTATGTGAGCGCAGTTGAACGCCCGGTCTGGGAAGAGGGCGGTGAGCGTAAAAGCCAAGCCTCTGTGGTGGTTTACGAAATCATTGAAGGCAAGGTGAAGCGCTTCTGGTATTTCCCGCCGCAATAGGAAAAATACGTTTGTGAAACTCTTGGCGTCTTTTTTGTTCGTCGTGCTGGCGTTTATCGCGGCAATACATGCCTATTGGGCTTTTGGCGGTCATTGGCCTGCAGCTACTGAACAGGAGTTGATCAATACGGTAATTGGCGTCCCGAATATGACCGGCATGCCCTCGATGTGGTCAACGCTTGTCGTCGCCTTTCTGGTGTTGCTCACAGCATTTACTACGCTGGCGGCTGGTGGAATTATTGCTGCAGCGCCGCACTGGTTAGTGCGGTTAACAACGGCAGGGGTGGGTGCTGTTTTTTTGTTGCGCGGCATCGGAGGGTATTTCTTTGAAAAGCTCGCATGGGCGCCAGTTGAACCATTCGCGACCCTGAACCGCACTTTTTACTCGCCGCTTTGCTTGGCTATCGCCGTCGGGCTTTTTCTTCTTGCATTGGCGCCGCACAAATCTAATGAGGAACTCAGCATATGATGAAAGATATCTTCTCGCTTGAAGGTCAAGTCGCGGTTGTCACGGGCGGCTCGCGAGGTATCGGCAAGATGATCGCGCAAGGGTTTTTGGAGCAAGGAGCAACGGTCTATATAACGGCGCGTAAAGCGCCGGTTTGCGATCAGACAGCGGAGGAGTTATCGCAATTTGGCAAGTGCGTGTCCTTACCGCACGACCTTTCTACGGTGGCTGGCTGCGAGGCGTTTGCGGCGGAGTTCGCCCAGTATGAAAACAAACTCGACGTACTTGTGAACAATGCCGGCGCTGCATGGGGCGCTGAATTCGCTGAGTACCCGGAGAGCGGCTGGGACAAAACTATGGACTTGAATGTGAAGTCACTGTTTTTCCTTACGCAGAAACTTTATGCGCCGTTAAAAGCAGCGGCGTCTGCTGACCGTCCCGGAAAAGTGATTAATATTGCTTCCATCGATGGCATTAAAATCAACCCGTGGGAGACATACGCATATCAAGCGTCGAAAGCTGCGGTTATTCATCTGACACGGCGTATGGCGGCTCGTCTAATCAATGACAACATTTGCGTTAGCGGCATAGCGCCCGGCGCCTTTGCATCGGAGATGAATAAAGCCGCCAAAGATCACTCGGACGCCGTTGCCAATATGGTGCCGGCGAAACGCATTGGCCGCAATGAGGATATGGCGGGCGCGGCGGTGTTTCTGGCGTCACGCGCAGGAGACTATGTTGTCGGAGACACGATCGCAGTCGATGGCGGCGTTGCTTACAGCAGCATCGGTCAGGCCTGGGGTTAGATAGTCTCTACCGCTGTTGTTGAAGCATTGCCGCCATAATTTGCGCGGTTTATCAGTAAACAACGCGCGAAGCCGCCGACATACCGAAGCCGAAATTATAAAACAGGGAGGCGCCTTTATGGCTGCTGCAAATCAACAACCGATTGAATCCGGCTTCGGCGCTAAAACGACAAGCGCTGAAATTATGGCGGACGTCAATCTCACCGGAAAAACCATAATCGTCACAGGAGGATATTCCGGCATTGGGTTGGAGACAACGAAAGCCTTGTGCGCGGCTGGGGCGGACGTTGTCATCCCTGTTCGTAATAAAGAGAAAGCCGACGAGAACCTGACTGCGGAAGGATTGGCGGTCGAAACGCGACAGATGGATCTCGGCGATCTCGCAAGTGTGCAGGAATTTGCCGCGGGCTTCGCCGGTGGGCGCGACAAGGTCCATATTCTGATTAATAACGCTGGCGTCATGGCCTGCCCGGAAACGCGTATCGGCGATGGCTGGGAGGCGCAGTTCGCAACCAACCATATCGGCCATTTTGTTCTGACACAGGAGCTCTTACCTTACCTCAAGAATGCTGACGGAGCGCGCGTTGTTTGCCTGTCTTCGGTTGCACACCGCCGATCAGCCGTTCGGTGGGATGATATCCATTTTCAAAACGACCCATATGACAAGTGGGAAGCTTACGGACAATCAAAAACCGCCAATGCGCTATTCGCTCTTGAGCTCAACCGTCGATATCGCGGGGAGGGCGTGCAGGCTTTTTCTGTTCACCCAGGAGGAATCATGACCCCGCTTCAGCGTCATCTTCAAACCGAAGAAATGGTTGCGTTGGGATGGATGGATGAAAGCGGCGACCTCTCCGAAGCAGCGAAAGCCATGTTCAAAACGCCGGAACAGGGCTGTTCCACCACGCTTTGGTGTGCGACCAGCGAACGGTTAAATGATCGTGGCGGCGAATATTGCGAAGACTGTGATATCGCCCAACTGGCTGGCGATAATGCGCCGCGATACTCTCATGTGGCGCCATGGGCCGTCGATGACGAAGCTGGCGCCCGCTTGTGGGAGGCAACAGAAACAATGGTGACGGCGGGTTAGTTTGTTGCGTTGCAACATCATCACTTTTGCGCCCGTGCGGAAGCGCCGGCTTTGACATTGCCGCAAACTGGGTAAGATGTTTATCTCGTGCAACGGGTGTGGGGTCTTCCATGATGAAGCTTCTTTTCGCAGCAGCGGCTGCAGGCTTTGTTTTTGCCGCAGGAGCGCTTGCTCAGTCGGTGCCCGACCGCAGTCTGGGGGAAGGTCCTTACGAGCGGCTGGTCATTCGAGGCGCGACCGTCATTGACGGGGCCGGGGCGCCGCCCATCGGACCGATGGATATTGCGGTCGAAGGCGGACGGATTACGGAAATCAAACTTGTTGGCTCCCCCGGCCTTCCAATTCCCGACGATGCGCGGATTGCCCAAGGAGCCCGGGAAATCGACGCCAGAGGCATGTATGTCGCGCCCGGTTTTGTCAATCTGCATGGGCACATCCACGACCCTGAAACCGGTCAGGGCGTGTCGCCGGACTACATATTCAAGCTGTGGCTCGCGCATGGCATCACCAGCGTGCGCGACGTCGGCAACCGTCCCGGCGCCGGGTGGACAGCCGATCTTGCGCGCCGTTCCGCACGAAACGAGATCGATGCGCCAAGTATTTATCCGTATCCGATGTTTGGCCGCAGCGGCAGGCCTATTTTTTCGCCGGCGCAGGCGCGCGCCGAGATTCGTAGGTTCAAGAATGATGGCGCAGTTGGCGTTAAATTCATCGGCGCTCCGGAAGAAATTCTTTGGGCGGCGCTTGACGAAGCGCAGAAGCTGGACCTCAAAACCACTATGCACCATGCCCAGCTTAATGTTGCATATGCTGATGTGCTCGACACATCGGCGCGCGGTCTCAATTCGATGGAGCACTGGTACGGCCTGCCAGAGGCGTTGTTTGATGACCGCACCGTCCAGGACTATCCGCTTGATTACAATTACGCCAATGAGCAGGACCGCTTCGAGAATGCCGGTAGGCTCTGGAAAGAGGCAGCGCGCCCGGGTACGGAGCGTTGGGAGCATGTAATGTCGACGCTCCTTGAGCGTGATTTTGCGATGGTTCCGACATTCACGATTTACCTGTCGAGCCGTGACTGGATGCGTGCTCGCCGGGCGGAGTGGCATGACGAATACACAATGCCTTCGCTCTGGAAATTCTTCACGCCCGACCGGAATGCACACGGTTCCTACTGGTTTGATTGGGGAACCGAGCAGGAAGTCGCCTGGCGAGAGAATTATCAACTGTGGATGCGGTTCATCAATGACTACAAGAATCGCGGCGGCAATGTCGGCGTTGGCGAGGATGCGGGGTACATTTATTCGACCTATGGTTTTGGCTTTATTCAGGAGATGGAGCTTTTTCGCGAAGCTGGCTTCCATCCGCTCGAGGTGATCGGCGCGGCGACATTGGGTGGCGCAAAGATTCTCGGTGTGGAAGATGAAACCGGCTCGATACAAGTCGGAAAACGGGCTGACCTGATCATCACCAGTGAAAATCCGCTTACAAACATGAAGACATTATATGCGAGCGGTCACATCAAACTTGATCCGGAGACCAACAAACCGGTGCGCGTAGGCGGCATCGATTTTGTGGTCAAAAACGGCCTTGTTTATGATGGCGCGGAATTGCGGGAGTCGATCAGACAGATGGTGTCCGAAGAAAAGGCGAAACATGGTATCGGACCGGGACCGATGCCGATTGTTGGGTTTGAGATCAGCGAGGACGCAGAGTGATCGGCAGGCGCCTGGTCGCTCTCGCCGCCAGCGCCATTGCGTATGGTTGTATCCCGTCTGCAATGGCGCAAGACGCGCCGCCCAGAGCAAGCGCTGATCGAATGGAGGCCCGCATAAACGCGTTGTCGGTGTTCGGCGAGAACGATGATGGCGGTGTTGACCGCGTCGCCTATTCCGACGCTGACCTTCAGGCGCGCAACTGGGTTATGAGCCAGATGCGCAACCTTGGACTCGAAAACGTGAGAATAGACGCTGGCGGTAACATCCTTGGGCGCCGATCTGGAACGGCGGCTGATGCGAAACCAATCATGTTCGGGTCGCATATCGATTCCGTTCTCGGCGGCGGCAATTACGACGGTCAGGTCGGTGTCGTTTCTGCGCTGGAAGCGATCAATATTCTAAATGCGGGCAATATCGAAACGCAAAGCCCGCTCGATGTCGTCATCTTCTCAAACGAGGAGGGCGGCCTTGTGGGCAGCCTCGCGTTGACCGGCGGCATTCGTCCGGAAACGCTTGATGTTATGAGTGACGCTGGAATCACGATCGGCGATGGCGTCCGCAAGATTGGCGGCGATCCGGACCAATTTGAACGCGACGCCATTGGTGAAGGCGAGTTGAAAGCATTTATTGAAGTTCATATCGAGCAGGGTGCTATCCTTGACAAAGAAGACATCGATATAGGCGTTGTCGAAGGCATTGTCGGGATTAACTGGTGGGATGTGACGGTGACGGGCGTCGCCAATCACGCAGGCACGACGCCAATGAACCGTCGCACCGATGCATTGCTTGCTGCATCAAAACTCGTTCAACGTGTCAATGAAATAGCAGTCAATACGCCTGGGCGTCATGTGGCGACGGTGGGGCGTATTACTGCGATGCCAGGCGCCCCGAATGTTATCCCTGGGCGGGTTGAGATGAGTCTCGAAATCCGCGATCTCGACAGCGATAAAATGGAGAGTCTTTTCGCGGAGATAGAAAACGCTGCGGAAGATATTGCCGACCAATCGGGTGTAAAAATTCAATTTGCACCAATTGATGTCGCATCGCATCCGGCGCTTACTGATGAGCGCATGCGCGGGTATATCGCTGATGCGGCTGAAGCATTGGGGCTTACGTCTAAGCTTATGCCGTCGGGCGCCGGACATGATGCGCAAGATATGGCGCGTATTGCGCCAACCGGCATGATCTTTGTGCCGTCGAAAGGCGGGATCAGCCACTCGCCGAAAGAATATACAAGTCCGCAGGATATGGCGAATGGCGCCGATGTTCTCGTGGGTGCAATTATGGCTATCGATGCACAGACGCTGGATTGATAACCTGAAACACTAAATCCGCCTGATAGGAGAACTTGATGAAAAAGACGCTTATCGCCGCCGCTTCCATCCTTTCTTTGGGCGTCGCATCAACGGCACAAGCCGATGACGGTCTCGCTACCGCCGTTGCCGCGGATTACGATTATGTTTTCGATCTCTACAAATATTTCCATCAAAATCCCGAACTTTCATTTTTAGAAAGCAAAAGTGCGGCGCGTATGGCAGCCGAGCTTGAAGGTCTTGGCTTTGCGATTACCGAAAGGCTTGGCGATGAATGGACGCGCAAGAAAGTAATGGCCGATGTTGGCGAGATTATTGATGGCGTTGGCGGGTATGGGCTGGTCGCAGTCATGGAAAACGGCGAGGGACCAACTCTAATGCTTCGCGCCGATATGGACGCTTTGCCCTTGGAAGAAAAGACTGGCGTTCCCTATGAGTCAAAAGTTGTGATGACTGACCATCGGGGGCAGGAGGCGCCAGTAATGCATGCATGCGCCCATGACAGCCATATGGCTATTCTGATCGGAGCGGCGCGCCGGCTTGTCGCCATGAAAGATCAATGGTCAGGCACGCTTGTGCTTATCGGGCAACCTGCCGAAGAGATCGGGCACGGCGCTGTCGCCATGCTTGATGACGGTCTCTACAAAAAATTTCCAAAGCCGGATTACGTTCTCGCGACACATACATCGGGATGGGATTCCGCCGGAGACGTAACTTACACGTCCGGCTATGCGTTGGCGAATGTGGACAGCGTCGACATCTTCATTAAGGGTATTGGCGCGCATGGATCTGCGCCGCAATTTGGCAAGGACCCAATTGTCATCGGATCGCAAATCGTCAATGCATTGCAAACGTTGATCTCGCGCGAACTGGATCCGCTTGACGCCGGTGTCGTTACCGTCGGATCATTCCAGGCTGGCTACAAGCACAATATTATTCCTGATGCGGCGCATCTGCAAATTACGGTGCGGTCTTATAAAGATAGTGTTCGCGAAAAACTGCTGGCGGGCATTGAGCGTATCGCGATCGCACAAGCAAAGTCAGCAGGATTGTCCGAAGATATGATGCCTGAAGTCATAGTTGAAAGTGACTATACGCCCTCGACCTATAACGATCCGGCGCTGACTGAGCGCGTCATGACGGCTATTTCCGAAAGTGTTGGCCCCGAACGCGTCTACGAGCGCCCACCAAGCATGGGTGGTGAGGACTTTAGTCAATTTGCACGTACGCCTGAAGAAATTCCAACAGTAATTTTCTGGACAGGTGGGAATGATCCTGATGCGATGCAGGCCGCGCGGGAGGGTAAGGCGCCGGCCCCGCCAGCGAATCATTCGCCAAACTTTGCACCATTACCAGAGCCTACCTTGAAAACAGGGGTGCAGGCGATGACCGCCGGCGCGCTTGAGCTTTTAAGCTCTGCTTCAGGGCAATAATCAATCGACTAAAGCTGATGGTGCGGCGCATATTCGTGTTACGGATGGGCGGCGGGGGTGCGCATATTCTGAAACTCTAATTAAAAACTGATCTGTTTACCGATCCCGCACGTTAAAAGAGATACGATATAGCATTCAAAACTAAACGTCTGGATAAGCGACGTTTGGCTATAGATCTTTGTGCTGCTTTTAGCGAGTATATTATTGTTCGATCCCGGCTCACGACGCGATTAATGACTGAAAGAGCGATATCTTCTGTCTTTTATTGCACTACAAATAGCGCAATCAAAAAGCCGGCATTTAAGCGAATGTCATGATAATCTTTATACAAATAAAATCACAATATGTTAGTATATAACTTCACTACGATTTATCTCTTATCCTTGTCGTTATTACTTTTTATCCAGTTTGTGCAAAGAATAGTCGCGCGAAGGTTGCAAGGCATGCTATAGTCCCGTCACGGGACGTGGACTTTACGATGACATTGGAAAAATACATTTGAAGCAGCACTCGACAGGTGCGCTGAAAACACCTGTCTTCGCGGTTGGTTTCAATGTGTGATCACCAATCATTCGGACTTCAGGTCTGCAATATTCCGGTACAACACTAGTAACGCCTGCAACAGAGGAGTTTGCTTATATGAAGAAGTTACTGACAGCCGGCTTGGCGGTTTCGGCCATGCTGGCGGCGCAAACTGGGACGGCTCTAGCAGATAAAGAGTCAGCACCCGGACAAATGAGGAAGCTTGGACCGGCGCTTGAATATGTCGCCAACCAAAGTAAAACCCCGGCAGCGGAAGGTCTTGCTGCGCGATCGGCAAGCAAAGCGCGCATGGGCATGGCTGGCCCAAATAACGAGTTGAAGCTCGCGAATGTTACAGCGGATGGCTATGTAACAATTGACGCCGTTGCTGCAGGCGACACTTCTGACCTGGCTGTGACCATGGAATCTTTAGGCGGCAGGAATGTATCGTCATACGGGCGCATGGTGTCAGCGCAATTCCCCGCTGATCGTCTATCTGACCTGGCGGGAAGCGGTTACCTGGCGTTTGCACGCCCGTCTTTTGCGGAAACGAATGTCGGGCTTGTTACATCGCAAGGCGATCGCTCCATGCGAACGGATGAAATCAGAAACGATTTCGGTTTTGACGGTACCGGACTGACCATTGGCGTTCTGTCCGACAGTTTTGCATGTGATCCTGGTTCGCTGAATACAGCGGGCGTTTACACGACACCGGCAGAAGATGCAGCCAATGGCGATATCCCACCAGATGTTGTCATTCTTTCGGACTTCCTTGATCAGTCGGTTTGTATCGACGAAGGCCGCGGCATGGCGAACTTGATATTCGACGTCTTGCCGGGGGCGAAGATCGCCTTCCATTCAGCTTTCAATGGTGAAGCGGATTTTGCCGAAGGCATTATCGAACTCGCACAGGCCGGCGCCGATGTGATTGTTGACGATGTGATCTACTTCACAGAACCGATGTTCCAGGACGGCATTATCGCACAGGCGGCTGATCAGGTTGCTGAATGGGGCATTCCCTATTTCTCATCCAACGGTAATCGCGCTCGTGACGCTTTTGAAACGGAGTATCGCCCCGTTAACGCGACGGTCGATACAACGACAGGGATCTGGCATGATTTTGATGACGGCGCCGGCCAGGATCTGCTTGCCGAATTCACGCTTGACGGGTCCTTACAAACCAATCTGACGTTTCAGTGGGACAGCCCTAACTTTTCGGCCTCAGGCGCCCCAGGCGCACAAAACGATGTCGACGTCGTTATGTTCGATTCAAACGGGGTGCGCGTCGACAATTGTTTTGACGCGAATGGCGTCTTTGTTCCCCCGCCTAATGGACTTTGCCAGTTCATCTTTACGGATGGCGGCGTTCCGATCGATGGCGGCAATGGCGGTGACGCGGTTGAATTCCTGTCCCTCGTTGACTTTATCGGCGGGTCCACAATCCAGCTTGGATTCCTGACAGAATCTGGCAGTGCGCCAGGCTTTGTGAAGTTCGTCCTGACTGGCGGCGGCATTACCGGCAGCGAATATGCCGTCGATGCGCCATCTGGTTTTGGACATAACAATGCTGCAGGCGCCGAAGGCGTTGGCGCTGCTGCATTCTACTTCACCGAAGAATTCATTGGTGATCCAAACACGGACACGCTGCGCGCCGGCGCAGGTGAGCCGGAATGCGTTCCGGCGTGCCTCAACGACTTCTCTTCAGCTGGCGGAACACCGATCTTCTTCGATACTGACGGCAATCGTCTGGCTGAGCCGGAAGTGCGTTTGAAGCCTGGTGTTACTGGTCCGGATGGAGCGAATACAAGCTTCTTCTTTACTGACACCAGTCGCGATGATGATGACGGTGATGGCGTCTTCCAGACTAACGAAGCTGAGGAATTCCCGAACTTCTTTGGCACATCAGCGTCGGCGCCGCATGTCGCTTCATTGGTTGCATTGCTTGTGGATGCGGAAGGCACGCAGGTTCGTACTTTCCGTGGCAACAGCAACAAAGAGTTCTATCGGGTTTGCAGAATTCAAAGGCAGTTCCCGGATAGATCTCATGGCGTCAGCCAAACCTTGCCGAAGAGAACCGCTCTTCGGAAGCTGGAAAGAGGCAGAGTCTTGCTACGTCCATGTCATGCAACAGAACCTGCTGACCTTTATCAGGTCGTTCGCGATACGGCGCAGGACATGACCGTCAGAGCCAGCAATGCAACGGGCGCTACCGTTGCGACACTACCAGTTGGTTTTGATTTTGACTCCGGCTTCGGCTTTGTCGATGGGGTCGCTGCGCTTGAGGCTTTCCTCGACGATGATGACGATGATGATGACGACGATGATGACGACGACGACGACGATGACGATGATGACGATGATGACGACGACGACGATGACGACGATGACGATTAATCGTTGACGTCTGGCGGTAACGCACGCGTTGCCGCCAAAACTCATTTTCGTCATTTAATTGATGAAAATTATATAGACCGGTTGCGAAGGCAGCCGGTCTATTTTTTCTCGAGCAATAGGCGGCCTTCTTTTTCAACCTTGCCGGTAATTACTTCCGCGACTGTCGCAAGAAGGCCGGGAAGCACGACTTCAATACGGACATGCTCAGGAAAAACGTCAATTTTGCCGGTTATGTTCTGGCCTAATCCCGTCGCCCCGAATGACAGGGTATCCTCGCTGATCCACTCCTCGGTGAACTTGAACATCATGCCGCCGGTCATCTGGCCTTTCAACTTACCAAAACCTTCGCGGATGCGCTGGCGGGCGCCTTCTTTGCCAAGTTCGTGGGAAATCGTAACAGTAACTGGTCGCGCCATGGGCTCATCCTTCGTTTCGGGGATGGAAATGGGGGCTATGGGGCGGAAATTCAACGAATTCGCGGATTTCAGTAGTGGTGCACATCCGGCCATTTGTCTGTAGGATACGCCGGGGACTGTAAATGTTGGGGCTGACGATGAAGTTTTTGATCTGGATAATATCACTGGCAACGCTCGGGTTAGGCTTGACCATTCTGGTCGCCGGTCCCGGCACGCAATCCGGCTTTTGGGATTACTCAACCGGCCTGAATATGATGTTTACGGCCGCTCGCCCCATTACGATTGTGGATGGCGTTATATCATTATCACCAGTTTTTACCGCCGCCGGCCTTGCCTTGATTGGCGGAATTCTTGCGTTTTTCCTGGGGGCCGGGCGAGCCGGCATGTTCGCCATCCTCGCTGCGCTTATCGCTGGCGGAGCTGGCATGATTCCAGTGAAGATGCGTGAACTGGTTCAGGCGAACCCTATCATCCATGAGATTACGACCGACTTCAGCGATCCACCGCCGATTATCGCAGCCGCTGAGCTGCCGCGAAAAAACCCAGCGGAATATCGTGGGTCCGATAATGTTCGCGGGTCGGAAACAACCGTCGCTGAAGCGCAGCAGGAAGCATTTCCTGATATTCAGCCGCAGCTGATTGCGGGCACGGTGGATGAGAATGCGGAAATTGTGATGCGCATTTTAGAGTCGATGGGCATGGAAATCCTCAGCAATGCGCCTACGGATGACGGCTGGTTGATTGAAGCGACAGAGACTTCGCGCTGGTTTGGGTTTGTTGACGATTTTGTGGTCAGGTTGCGCCAGGAAGGAGCAATGACCCGTGTTGATGTTCGATCGAAATCACGTGTCGGCGGTTCGGATCTTGGCGCCAACGCCAAGCGCACGCGCGCATTTTATGAAAAACTCGAATCGGCGACAGCATGATGGCCAGTGTTTTGCTTGCATGCACCGGGCAAGTTAAGGGTCACAGTTTTTTATGCAGCCAATCCGTTATTGGTGGTCCGGCCCGATATGTGGCCTGGGCAATCGCCTCGTCGCGATTGCGGCTGTCAGGGCGTGCATTGATGAGCGGGTAACAGTCTATTTTCCCTGGAGCAACGATCCGTCATGTCCGGGGCGTTATGAAGATATTCTGGAAACATTCCCGAATCTCATACCAGCATCGGCTGCGCCTCCCGATGCGATACCGCTCAATACTCATGGATGGGAGCCTTTAAGCATATATGCAGAGCTTAGCGAGGCGCTGAAACTTGATTTGTCGCTGGCGAATTTTTGTAAAAAATTCGTTTTTGAACTGCGACATTTGCCGTTTAAAGCGGACCTGGCCGATGGTGCGAGAACGTGGCGACAAAACATAGACGAGGGCCCGCTCGTTGGCGTTCACATTCGACGTACAGACAGAAGCGAACATCATCGAAAAGAATTTCGTGCTTTTGTCATGCGCAAACAAGGGCTGAGCCGTGAGTTACCTCTTTATCTGAGCGCTATGTATGGATTCGCACCTGATTCATTCATGCGGTTTTACGAGAACCTGGTTCTGGTTCGATCATCTCGCCGCATCAAGCAACACGGTGCGGGTTTTTGGTATGCTGTGTTTTCAGATGATACAAATGAAATTAGAGGTTTTGAAGAAGTCGCGGCTTTTGCAGGCATTGATAACTCAAGACATAGGATAACTGCTGCCGTAAATGGCGGCGAAATAGAATCCGAACAAACGCGAATGCGTCAGACGGGTATAAGAGAGGCAATCAGCGATCTATTACGGTTGTCGCAATGTGACGCGATCGTGCAGAACAACCGTGCATCGACGTTCTCGCTTGTCGCTTCAATGATTGGCGCAACGCCAATTCTCAGTGCTAAGACACGCTATCCGTTCTGGCTTGCAATAGAAGAAGCGACAGGGGCGGCGCCGTTTGATCCGATCTTCAGTGATCGCTAAGGAAGAATGAACCGCGTTATTTATGGCTAGGTGGATTAAACAAACTACCCTTCGCGATAACACTTGAATCATATGGCACCGCGCCACCGGAAAGGCGCGCTTTTGTTTCTGCGAGAAGGCGAATGCACGCCGGATACAGTTTGTGTTCTTGCTCGAGGATGCGGTCTGCAAGTGTTTCGGTTGTGTCGCCGGGTAGCACCGGGATTGCCGCCTGACCAATAATTGGACCGGAATCCACTTCGGCTGACACAAAGTGCACAGTGCATCCGGTTATCTTTACCCCGGCGTCGAGCGTTCGCTCGTGCACATGCAATCCCTTAAAGGCCGGCAATAATGAGGGATGGATGTTAATCAGGCGCCCCCGCCAGTCATTCACGAATTCCGGGGTCAGCAAACGCATGAAACCTGCAAGGCAAACATAATCGACTTTCGCCATGCGTAGCGCTGCATCCAGCGCCGCATCAAAATCTTCTCTGGTCGTGAAGTCTTTGTGGTCAATAACAGTCTGCGCGATACTGGCCTTTGTCGCCCGGTCCAATCCTGGCGCCTTTGGGCGATTTGAAATTACGAGGGCAATCTCAGCGGGAAAATCTGGCGCCGCTGCAGCGTCAATGAGCGATTGAAGATTGCTGCCGCGCCCTGAAATAAGAACGGCCAGTCTGGCGTCAGGCATTTTTCTTCTCGGCTATCTCACCAATTACTTGGGCGTCCTCGCCGCTGGCGTTTAACACTGCAAGCATTTCATCAACAAAGCCTGGCGCACACACCAGAACGCCGCCAATACCGCAATTAAAAGTGCGTCGCATTTCTGTATCCGTCAGGTCACCCGCCTCCTTCAGCCACCGAAAAAGCGGCGGCAGGGCGATTGCAGTATCGTCAAATTTTGGGAGCACGCTGTCATTAAGAACCCGTGGAACATTATCGGTCAGTCCGCCGCCGGTGATATGGGCGAACGCCTTGACCCTGGCGTCCGCCAATAGCGGCAATACTGATTTCACATAGAGGCGCGTCGGTGCGAGTAATGCTTCGCCAAGCTTGCGCTTATTGTCGAACGGCGCTGCCGCGGCAAGATCTGCGCCGCTTTCTTCGACAACTTTACGGATCAGGGAATAGCCGTTTGAATGTGCTCCGGAAGAGGCGAGACCAATCATGACATCGCCTGAAGCGACGGGGCGGGGAAGCATGTTCTCGCGCTCGACAGCGCCGACGCAAAAGCCCGCAATGTCATATTCTCCAGGCGCATACATGCCGGGCATCTCCGCGGTTTCCCCGCCGATAAGGGCGCAACCGGCATTTCGACAGCCATTTGCAATGCCGGCGACAACATCCTCCGCAACGCCTGGATCGAGCTTGCCTGTTGCAAAATAGTCCAGGAAAAACAACGGTTCCGCGCCTTGTGCTAAGACATCGTTCACGCACATCGCGACGAGATCAATCCCGATCGTATTGTGTTTGCCAAGATCAAAGGCGAGTTTCAGCTTGGTGCCAACGCCGTCGGTTCCCGAAACCAGAATCGGATCCTGAAATCCGGCCGCCTTCAGGTCGAAAAGGCCGCCAAATCCGCCTAAAGCGCCGTCCGCCCCTGGGCGTGCGGTAGCGCGGGCCAGCGGTCCTAATTTTTTAACAAGGCGATCACCGGCATCAATATCGACGCCGGCGCGTTTGTAAGCATCACTCATAGCGCTCCTCCTAGCCAATGCCGGGGCTTAGGGGCAACTCTGTCCGGAAATTTATGGGAATATGGGGTAAAAAAGGGTCGTTTGGGCCGCTCGACGCAGCTATAAAATGTCTCAAATCAGGCGTGGCCTGGGGCTTTGAAGGCGCTGAGCAACAACGCCATGAAAAATTCAGATTCTTGGCGGATCTTTCCAGGGTTTCGCACTGCGTGCACAGAATGGGACGAATATTGATGACAGTAAAAAATTTGACAGCTGCCGGGCTGTTTCTGATTGGGTTCGTGTTTGCCCAACTATCTCCGGCGCTGGCGATCGGCGAGGACGTCTTCGTGGTGCCCCGGGTGGCGGTGCAAGCGCAGGCGTCTAGCGCCACCGCAGCCAAAAGCATTGCACAGCGGCAGGGCCGACGACGGGCTATGGATATTCTGTTGCGTCGCCTGACGATTGAAGAGGACTGGGCCTATTTGCCCCAACTGGCGTCCGAAGCAACGGCCGAAACGCCCAACGCTGAGCCCGATGCAGATCCAATAGCTGACGCGCTCGCGACGACGGGCCGCAATATCATAACGCTTACAGACAATGATTTGGAGCGGCTTGAATCAGGATTTGAAGTTTATAACGAGAAAAGCTCTTCAGCGACCTATCGCGCTTTTATTACCTATCGATTCAAGCCAGCTGCAGTGCGCAAGCTTCTGAAAGATTCGCAAATCCCTTATAGTGAAGCGCAAACGCGAACCGCTCTCGTGTTGCCCGTCCTGCAAACGGAGACCGGACTCTATCTATGGGAAGAGAATAACCCATGGATGGCGGCGTGGAAGGCCCGGCCTTACAATAATGAGCTGACCCCGATGACGGCGCCGCTTGGCGACCTTGAAGACGCCGCGTCGATCACCGCGCGCAAGGCGCTTAATCTTGATCAGACGGCGATGCAGGTCATGGCGGACCGCTACTCGGTTAGTCAGGTGATTGTCGCTCATGCCTTTTTGCAACAAATCGATGGCGAGGACCGACTGCGCATCAGGCTTATGAATGGTTTTAGAGAGTCCGGCGAATTGACTGAAATCAGTGAGCTTGACCCGACAAGTGTAAGCGATGTGGAAACCCGTGACTTTGCTGTGCAGGGGCCTGATACAAACGCCTTTATTCCGGCAAAAGTCGGCGATCTTTTGGCTGAAGGTTGGTTCCGTCAGCCGTCTGGAAGCTTCCCGGCTCTTGCCGAGCGATCAATTGACACGACGATCGCCAAATACGCAAAACCCTGGAAAGAACGCACGTTGATTGACCACAACGTATCAGGCCTGCTTGAGACCAGCGCGTTTTATCAATCGATTGGCGAGTGGTCGAAAATCCGCGCTGCTCTTGTTGGCACCCCGCTTGTTGGCTCCGTTCAGGTGAGGGCGATGTCGCGACGCGGCGCCGAAATGCTGATCCGCGCTTATGGCGACCCGGGCAAGCTGATTGTCGCCATGGAATCGCAAGGGCTGGCGTTGTGGACTGAAGATGGCGATCGCTGGATGATAGCAACGCCGTCAACTGCACAGAGTGTGCGCGGGCGTAACCGTCGCGGTCGCCGAAACCGTTTTGGCGACAATGAGTACGCCACTCCGGATTATCAGCCGGCGTCGCTTGAAGAGGGTCAATCAACCAACGAATCCAGGGCAGAGTCCCGGTACTGATTGAAATTGGGTAAAGCGCTCCATTTTCAATTAAACCGGCGATTGACACATCGATGGTGAATCCGTTCGCATCTGCATCTAATGACGATGACGGGCAACTGGCGCTGAGTCTGCCTAGATCGTCGCCGCGTTATGACCGCGGCTCTTATACAATTTCTGATGCAAATGACACGGCCTGGCGGTGTGTCAACGCTTGGTGGGACTCAGAAGAACTTGCGATGGTGATTTGCGGTCCGCCTAGTTCCGGCAAAACCCACTTGGCGCATATCGCTGCGGAGCGATTTGCCGGCGTTGTTATGAATGATGCAAATGCGGCGTTACCGGAACAGCAAAATGACTGCGTCGCATTTGATAACTTGCCTACCGGCAACCCGCGTGAGTTTCTGACGCTGATTGAGGAGCGGATCGGCGCCGGGGCGCGGGTTATTCTGGTGGGTAATGGGCGTCCAGGTGACTGGTCGGAAGGATTACTCGATTTGCGCACGCGTATTGAAGCAATGCCGCGGGCGACCCTGAATGAGCCCGATGAAGCGTTGATGCGCATCGTGATCGCAAAATCCTTTCAAGATCGCCAGATTGTTGTCGATCAGCGGGTGATTGATTATGCAGCGCCGCGTTTGCCGCGCACATTCTCGGCGGCGCAGCTTTTTGTGACCCGCGCTGACGAACTCGCATTGGAAAAAAAGCGCAAAATATCAACCGCACTGGCGCAAAAGATTATCAATGATCTTCCTGTATAATCGCCGACGCCTTACATTAAGCCATTAACCAACGGAGGCTGACATGGCTGGCGCGGATGATGGAATAGGACGGCTCGAAGAGGCGGCGAGTACGCCTGTGGGAGCTATTGATATGTCCTCGCCGAACCGGTTCATCAACCGCGAGCTATCATGGTTGTCTTTCAATTCCCGCGTTCTGGAAGAGGCGTTCAATGAGCGTCACCCGCTTCTGGAGCGGTTGCGATTCCTCTCCATCTCCGCCAGCAATCTCGATGAATTCTTTATGGTCCGGGTCGCCGGCCTTCGAGGGCAGGTTCGCGAGGGGATTGCGGCTGTCAGCCAGGAAGGCGTGACGCCTCAGGAACAATTACCGCTCATCAATGAGCATGCTTTTGCGTTGATGGAGGAGCAGCAACGTTGCTGGCGAGAACTGACGCCGAAAATGCGTGAGGCCGGTGTGGTCATCATGAATGACGAAGAACTGTCAGAGAACGACATCGAGTGGCTACAGCAGGAATTTGAAGCTAACATCTTTCCAATTCTGACACCGCTCGCTCTTGATCCTGCACATCCTTTTCCGTTCGTGCCCAATCTCGGCTTTGTTCTATGCTTTGAGTTGAAACGAACCGACGGTCGGACCTTGCAAGCGCTTTTGCCGGTGCCGGTGAAGATCGGCCGCTTTATCCGGCTCCCTGACGGGCCAGCCAGCGGCGATGCGCGGGCGCCAATTCGCTTCATTTCTCTGGAAAAAGTCATGGTGCGGTTCATCAGCCACATCTTTCCAGGATTTGAAATTCTCGCCCATGGCGCGTTTCGGGTCTTGCGTGATTCCGATGTTGAGGTTGAGGAAGAAGCGGAAGACCTAGTGCGTGTCTTTGAGACGATGTTGAAGCGCCGTCGCCGCGGCGATGTCATCCGTGTCAAGATCGATGCGTCGACGCCGGAATATTTACAAAAGATGATTCTGGAAAGATTGCAGGCAAGCCAGCAGGACCTTGTGCTTGTTGATGGTATTCTGGGACTCGCCCAAACCAATGAGTTGATCCCGCCGGATCGGCCTGACCTGCAGTTTGACCCTTATGAACCTCGTTTCCCGGAGCGTATTCGTGAGCATGGCGGAAATTGTTTTTCAGCGATCCGCGAAAAGGATATCCTCGTTCATCACCCCTACGAGTCGTTTGATGTTGTCGTCCAGTTTTTGAAACAGGCGACTGCAGATCCAAAAGTCGTTGCGATTAAACAGACGCTCTATCGAACTTCAAAACAATCGCCAATTGTTGAGGCGCTGATTGAAGCCGCCGAAGCGGGCAAGAACGTTACTGCGTTGGTGGAACTGAAAGCACGCTTCGATGAGGAGGCCAACATCCGTTGGGCGAGGGCGCTTGAACGCGCTGGCGTCAATGTCGTTTATGGTTTTGTCGAGTATAAAACTCATGCCAAACTCTCACTCGTGGTGCGTCAGGAGGCCGATGGCGCGCGCACTTATACGCATGTGGGCACGGGCAATTATCATCCGATTACAGCGAAAATCTATACTGACTTGTCATTGTTTACTTGCGACCCGGCGATTGGACGCGACGCGGCGAAAGTCTTTAACTACATCACCGGTTACGCCGCGCCTCCGGAGCTTGAAAAGTTCGCCGTGGCCCCGCTGACAGCGCGTGCGCATATTGCGGGCCTGATCGATAAGGAAATTAAAAATTCAAAGAAAGGAAAAAAGGCGGCGATCTGGGCCAAGATGAACGCGCTGGTGGATGGCCCGCTTATCGATAAGCTTTACGAAGCGTCAAAAGCGGGTGTTCAGGTTGACCTTGTGGTGCGCGGAATTTGCTGTTTGCGTCCGGGCGTGCCTGGTTTGTCGGAAAATATCCGTGTCAAAAGCATTGTCGGCCGATTTCTGGAACATGCACGCATTTATTGTTTTGGCGCGGGCGATTCATTGCCCAACCCACAGGCCAAGATTTATGTCGCGTCCGCCGATCTGATGCCGCGCAATCTGAACCGGCGGGTTGAAGTGTTTTGCCCGGTCGAGAATCCAACAGTGCACCGGCAGATTCTTGATTACATCATGGTGGCTAACCTCAATGATGAAGCACAAAGCTGGAAACTTCTGCCTAATGGCCGATATGAACGATTGAAATCGTCGGGTGGCGGCGAGCCATTTAATGTTCACACTTACATGATGACCAATCCAAGCCTGTCTGGGCGAGGCGGGGCGATAAAATACAACGCTCCGAAGGAGCTTAAGCACCGAAAATAGGCGATAAATTTGCCGAATCATTAAAAGGCGCCATAACGGCCTTCGGGGATGTTTAACGGTGCGCAATTATGAGCGCTGAACGAAATTCAAAATCACCTGACGCGGAGCGCCGCGCAGTCATCGATATCGGATCAAATTCCGTCCGTCTTGTCATTTATGACGGCCCCAGGCGTGCGCCATTCTCAATTTGCAATGAAAAAGCGTTATGCGGCCTCGGGCGCGATATGACCGAGGATGGAAAGCTCAACCCTGAAGCAGTTGACTTCGCACTGCTTACACTGCGCCGCTTTGTGCGTATCCTCAAAGAACATGGCGCCCCTCCAGTGCATGCGATTGCAACTGCAGCGGTGCGCGAGGCTAAGGACGGTGAAAAGTTTGTCACGGCTGTCAAAAAGCTTGGTTTTGACGTTTCCGTCATCACCGGTCAGGAAGAAGCCACCTTTGCAGCGATGGGCGTTGTCTCGTACGAGCCCGGCGCCACTGGCATCGCTGGCGATATGGGTGGCGGTAGTCTTGAGCTTGTGGCGCTCAAGAAGGGTGAGGCGGGTGAAGGCATCAGCCTGCCGGTGGGGCCGCTTAGCATCATGCGGCAGGCGCCTGGCGGGCTTACAGATGCAGAAACATTCATAGAAAAAGAACTTGATCAGGTTGATTTCCTTAAAACGCAAAAATGCGAAACGCTTTACGCTGTAGGCGGCGCATGGCGCGCTGTTGCGCGTATTCATATGCGTTTGCGAAGCTATCCTTTGTCCGTTCTTCATCACTATGAGCTGACAAGCGCTCAGGTTCTGGAGATTTGCGAGCTCGTCGCACATCAGAGCCGCCGGTCACTGGAGCATATTCCAGGTATTCCGCGACGGCGGCTTGATACGCTTCCCTATGCAGCCATGGTTTTAAAATCTGTCCTCAGGCGAACCAAAGCTAAAAAAGTTGTTGTCTCAGCCGGCGGCGTTCGCGAAGGAATGCTTTACGGATCACTGCCAAAGGAAATCCGCAAACAGGACCCCTTAATTGAGGGGTGCCGGTTTTATGCAGATCGGTTGGAGCCTGATCCACATTTCGGCGAAGCCGCTTTTGATATGATTGAGCCGCTATTCCGTCAGGATAAAGATGACGGGTCGCGGATACGTTACGCTGCGTGTTTATTGATCGACATCGGCGCCTATTTCCATCCGGACTTGCGCGCGCGGCAGGCTTTTGATGTCGCGCTTCGGGCGCCGCTTGTAGGGTTGTCACATCAGGATCGCGTGTGGGCCGCCCTGGCGCTATATTGCCGCCATCAGGGTCGCTCGACTTCGCCGCCGGACGAACAGGCGATTGGCCTTTTGTCCTGGGACCAGCAGCAGAACGCCACGCGCTACGGTCTGGCCATGCGGTTCGCTGCGACACTGTCTCCAAAGATGGGCGCGCCGTTGAAAGGATGCCGTTTGGAGAATGAGTCCGGGCAGTTAATCTTTCGCGCTCCTGCAGACCGTGAAGAACTGATGGGCGAAACGCCGCGGAAACGGCTCGATGCGCTGGCGGGCGCTTTTGAAGCGGAAGCCATTGAGATTTATGACGGCTAGTCGCTCGTTTCGACGAGCTCCACCGCACCGTTTTTCAATTTGAGCGCCAGATCTCCGGATTTCAATCGCAACGCCGCCTCACCGAAGACTTCACGTCGCCAGCCGGATAATGCGGGCACGTTGGCGTTATCGTTTCTGGCGATTTCATCAAGGTCGGCGGATGTCGCGATCAGTTTTGGCGCTACCTGATAAACCTCGCATTGACGCTTGAGCAGGACTTTCAAAAGCTCAATGACGTCTGCCGGCGCTTTACTGCGTTCCGGCTTGGCGATGGCGGGGAGTTCTGAACGATCAATTTCAGTTCCGTTTTTCACGGCGTCAAGGATTGCGGAACCTGCATTCGAACGTTCAAATCCGTTTGGAATGCTGCGTGCGCCGGCGAGTTGCTTTGGCGTTTGCGGCTGCAATCGCGCCAATTCAAAGATCGCTTCGTCTTTTAACAATCGACTACGGGGAACATCTTTGTTTTGAGCTTCGCGTTCGCGCCATTCAGCAAGTTTAATAGCGGGGCCAAGTTCTTTCTGCCGGACGCCTTTAAGTTTCAGGCGTTTCCAGGCGTTTTCCGGTTTCACGAAATAAAGATCCGGGTCGTAAAGCGCTTCCATTTCCGCTTCGACCCAATGCATACGCGATTGATCATCCAATTGCTCTCGCAAAAGCGGGTAGGCGTCACGTAAATGGGTAACGTCTGACAAGGCGTAAGACAGCTGAGCATCGGTCAGGGGGCGACGCGACCAATCGGTAAATCGCGATCCCTTGTCAATTTTCGCGTTCAATAGCCCGCGCATCAGCGGCTCATAGCCGATCTGGTCGCCAAACCCGCAGGCCATGGCGGCGATCTGGGTGTCGAACAGGGGCGTCGGCACATTGCCGATCAGGCGGTAAAAAATCTCCAGGTCCTGACGCGCCGCATGAAACACCTTGACCGTATCATTATCGGACAAGACCTCCAGCAAGGGGGTCAGATCCATTCCCTCCGCCAGAGGATCGACCACGGCTTCCTCACCTTCGGCGGCGGCCTGGATCAGGCAGAGGATTGGCCAGTAGGTTTTCTCCCGCATGAATTCTGTATCAACGGCCACATAAGGCCGTTTCTTAAGTTCAGCGGAAAACTCAGATAATTCGTCGGTGGTGGTGATAACGCGCATAACGGCGGCTTCTAGCAGTGTGCGCGGCGGACGTCATCTACAAAGGCGCGGCGGAAAGCGGCGGACCGAAAACCGCCGAAAGTCTTGACATTAGCGCCCGCCGAGGCCACTCCGGCGCGTTATCTGCATCCTTGGGTTTCAGCAATTTTTGAGAGAGTCCATGCACGCCTATCGCACCCATCATTGCGGCGAATTGCGCCGCGAACAAGTCGGTGAAACCGTCCGCCTTTCTGGCTGGGTGCACCGGAAACGTGACCATGGCGGCCTCTTGTTCATTGACCTTCGTGACCATTACGGCCTGACGCAACTGGTGGTTGAGCCTGAAATGGCGTTTTTCGCCGCCGTCGAACAGGTCCGTCAGGAGAGCGTAATCCGAGTGGAGGGGAGAGTCGTCGCTCGGGATGCAGACGTCATCAATCCGAATCTGCCCACTGGCGAGATTGAAATCCGGATAACCCAATTCGAGGTCTTGTCCGAAGCTGATGAGTTACCGTTGCCGGTTTTCGGCGAGCCGGATTATCCGGAAGATATCCGCATGAAGCACCGCTATCTCGACCTGCGGCGTGAAACGCTCCATCGCAATATCATGATGCGCTCCGCGGTGATCAGTGAAATCCGCCGCGGCATGGAAGCCAAAGGGTTTACCGATTTCCAGACGCCGATACTGACGGCGTCATCGCCGGAAGGCGCCCGTGATTTTCTGGTGCCGTCACGTCTGCATCCGGGCAAGTTTTATGCATTGCCGCAAGCGCCGCAGATATTCAAACAGCTGATTATGGTGTCAGGGTTTGATCGTTATTATCAGATCGCACCGTGTTTCCGGGATGAGGATGCGCGTGCTGACCGTTCCGCGGGTGAGTTTTATCAGCTTGATCTGGAAATGAGCTTTGTCGAACGCGAGGATGTATTTGACGCAGTCGGTCCCGTAACGCGCGACACTTTCGCCAAGTTTGCGGGTGAGCGCAGTGTTACGGCTTATCCGTTCCCGCTCATTCCGTTTGATGTGGCGATGTTAAAATACGGCACGGATAAGCCGGATTTACGATGCCCGATTGAAATGCATGTCGTCTCGGATCATTTCAGAGGCTCAGGCTTTAAAGTTTTTGCATCAATCCTGGAAGCCGACCCACGCCATGAAATCCGCGCCATTCCGGCGCCAGGTGGCGGGAGCAGGGCGTTTTGTGACCGGATGAATAACTGGGCGCAAAAGCAGGGCTTGCCCGGTATGGGCTATATGATCTTCGATGAGAACGAAGTGAAAGGCCCGCTTGCGAAGAACATCGGTCCTGAACGCTCACAAGCTGTTCGCGATCAGTTGGGCATGAAAGCGGGCGACGCTGCTTTCTTCCTTGCCGGCAAACCGGAGGATTTCCTTGCGGTCGCGGCGAAGGCGCGCGTGTTGATTGGTGAGGAATTAAAGATCACTGACCTCAATCGCTTTGAACTCGCCTGGATTATCGATTTTCCGATGTATGAATGGGACGAAGAAAACAAGAAAGTTGAATTCGGTCACAACCCGTTCTCGATGCCACAGGGCGGGCTTCAGGTTCTTGAAGCAGCAAGCACGGACGATGAAAAACTTGCGATCAAGGCTTTCCAGTACGACCTTGTCTGTAACGGCTACGAGTTAGGTTCCGGAGCGATCCGTAACCATCGTCCGGATATCATGTACAAGGCGTTTGATATTGCCGGTTATGGTAAGGAAGTGGTTGAAGAAAAATTCGGCGGTATGCTGAATGCATTCAAGTTTGGCGCGCCCCCGCATGGCGGCTGTGCGCTTGGTCTTGAACGCATTGTAATGCTGCTCTGCGATCAGGAAAATATTCGCGAAGTGACGATGTTCCCAATGAACCAGCAGGCGGAAGATCTGCTTCTCGGCGCACCGGCGGAAGCTTCAACCGCACAGCTTAAAGAGATTCATTTGCGCCTCTCGCCGCCAATCACGGAAAAAAAGGCCTGACATCCTAGTATTTTCCGGCCTGACGCTATAAATGCGCTTCAAAAGAGAGGCGGCTCGGTTTTAGTGTTGGCGATGAAACTGTATCCGTTTTCCGGGAAAGTGAGTTCGGTACAGTTATGTTGAAGATTTCCAGTGACTTTGACCACGGTAATATTCATTGCGTTGACGCGTCAGATCCGGCCAAAATTGACCTTGAGGTCAAGCAGGACGGGCAGGCGGCATTTTTCCAGTGGTTTTATTTTTCCGTTGAGGGCGGCGCCAACCAGGCGCTGACAATGAACATCCTCAACGCGCATAAAGCTTCTTACGCTGCCGGTTGGAAAGACTATCAGGCCGTAGCGTCATATGATCAGGAAACATGGTTTCGTCTTGAAACCTCTTATGACGGAAAAACACTGACATTTAAGCATAGGCCAGAGCAGGATCGGGTTTATTACGCGTATTTCGCGGCCTATCCGACAACGCGTTACCGCCACTTTATTGAGCAGGTGAAGTCATCGCCGCAGCTTGCTCATAGTGTTGTCGGACAAACACTCGACGGTCAGGATATTGACTATTTTCGCGCCGGCAATGGCGAGCGCGTTTACTGGGTTATCGCCCGGCAGCATCCTGGGGAGACGATGGCGTCCTGGTGGATGGAAGGTTTTCTGAACAATCTAATCGATAGTGATGTCGCCACTGTGGCTGCGCTGTTAAAAAAAGCAACAATCCATATTATTCCGTGTATGAACCTTGATGGTTCGCGCCGCGGTCATCTGCGCACGAATGCGGCGGGCGTCGATCTCAATCGCGCCTGGCGGAACACGACGAAAGACAAGAGCCCGGAAGTCTTTCTGGTGCGTGAAGAAATGCGCAAGACAGGCGTGGACTTTTTCCTGGATGTTCATGGCGATGAGGCTATCCCCAATAATTTCCTGGATGGCGCGGAGGGGATTCCCTCATGGAATGAGCGCCACTCGGCGTTGTTCGATCGCTATTCAGCGCTGCTGCTTGAAGCCAGCCCGGATTTCCAGACGGAAGTCGGATACCCGACGCCGGCGCCCGGGAGGGCCAACCTCGATATCGCCACCAACTATGTGGCGGAGACATGGGATTGTCTCGCCATGACGCTTGAGATGCCGTTCAAGGACGCCAATGTGAACCCGGACCCGAAATTCGGGTGGTCGCCCGACCGCTGCCGCCAGCTGGGCCGCGACAATCTTACCGTGATGGCGCAAATGGTTGAGGCGTTGCGTTAAGCGCTAAATCCAGCGACGTGTGCGACGGCGATAATCGTCATAGTCGTCGCCCAATTTTTCCCTTAACGCACTTTCTTCAGGTTTAATCTGAAGGACGGACATCGCCTGAATGAATC
This sequence comes from Pseudomonadota bacterium, assembly GCA_039196665.1. GTDB lineage: Bacteria > Pseudomonadota > Alphaproteobacteria > Caulobacterales > Parvularculaceae > Hyphococcus. Next base: position 158,166 of record JBCCUQ010000001.1, read on the forward strand.
CAGCGAGATAGCGAGTTTCATTCAGATGTAGCCTTTTAAAGTCAGTCTTTTATGCGCCAGGGCGGGAACCGACGATTTTCGCCAGCATGATAAATGGCGATACGATAGCCATCTGGGTCGCGTGTCCATGCCTCGCGCCAGAGCCAGCGTTGGTCGACAGGTTCGGTTTCAAACACGAGGCCGGAGGCCTTTAGCGCTGATACGCGGGCATCGACATCATCAACTTCGAAATAGAATGATGCGCCCGCCGCATGAACATTTTCCGTTTCATGCAGCGAAAACGTCATTCCGCCATCTGCGCATTCAAACCTTGCATACCCGTTATCCGGACTATTGACGATCAGGGTCAGATCAAGCCTTTGATAAAAAGCGACAGAGCGCTCAAGATTACTGACATGAATGGTGATCTGATTGAGGTTCATGAGCCAAGCTTTAGATTACCGTCTTGCGCTGATCTTCACGCCCCATGGCCAGAAGAAACGGATCTGATTTTTGCAGTGCTGAAAACTCTGCCTTCGAAGTCAGCCCGAGCCAGCGATGCCGAATTAACTCCTGCGCGATGGGTGCGCCGAGCGTTGAGCCGGGACCGGCGAGAATGAGGCGGTCCGGCGCGAACTCCTTGACAGCAACCTCAACAGATTTCGAGAAATCATAAGTCTTAACAATTTGCTGACCCAGCGTGTACTGATAAAGGGCGGTGCGGTCTGTCGCTGCCGGAGACCAGATTGCGCCGCGCCCGTCAATCATTGGCGTATTGGCGGCGTCAAACAATTCCTCGCCCAGCGTATTGAGCGCTTTTTCTGATACATGCTGTAAGAGGGGCGTATGAAATGCTGCATGCCGCGCAAGGCGGAAAGGATATCGGTCTTCTGCGACAGGCAGTGACTTTTCCATAGCGCTCATCCCGGCGTCATCGCCGGCAAGAACGGCCATGCCGCCAAGACGAATGGAGAGATAAGCCTTGCCTTCAGTGCGCCCGTCATGCAGTGCATTGCCTATGGCTTTTTGATTAGCGGCGCTTTCGCGCCAGTCAGTATCGACAAAGGGGTAGACAAGCTGTCCGCCGATACCTTCTTTTTCCATCAATGCGCCCATTGTATCGACGAGGCGAATGGCGTTGGTTGGGTTAAGCGCGCCAGCAGCGGCGAGCGTCAGATACCATCCAAGGGAATTGCCGCAGACGGCGACAATATCGAACTCGTCCCTGTTGATCGCCGCGAAATCTGCAAGCGCACAGGTGTATATCAGCGCGGAGGCGTTGACGCTGGATGCATGTTTTGCTGCGCTGTAGCGTTCGGCGTTATCAAGCGCAGATACGGTTTCGCGCCCTTGCCGTTCACGCCATTCGTCAACGGTTGCGATAAAGTCGGCTTTGTCGCTGTGATAGCGCGACAGGTAACCCAGCTCATCTTTGCCGTAAGTTCCCCGGCCTGGAAATATAACAACTGCTGATTTTTTCATTCTGCGGCGCGCTTCGTTTTGACGCCGGTTAACGCAAGCGCTGCTTTGATAATCTGTTCTTCACTGACCAATACGGTGTCGGCAGCAGGCCCCAATGGAATGAACGTGTCGTCGCCAGCGATACGTGATAAATTGAAAGACAGGCGATGATCGGCGAAGGCGGCGATCAATTCTTCACTGGGCGAACCAGTCTTGCGGCACTCATCAACGATGAGGACGTTCCGGCTGCCTTCAAGCTCGGAGGCAACCGCATCAACCGGGAGCGGCGACAACCATCGAAGATCAAGAATGCGTGCGCTTATATTGTGCGCCTTTAAAGAACTCACTGCTCGCTGGGCAAGGTAAGTCCCGTTACCATAGGTGATAATTGTCAGGTCTCCATGACTGTCCGCGGCATCGATGACATTAATTGCGCCAAAATCCGCTGGACTGTCTATTTCATCAAAGACAGCGGTCATCAGGCCATCGCCCTGCTCAACCAGGTCCTTAGTCCCGTAGAGCGCAATCGGCTCCAGAAACACTACAACGCGTTGTTCCTCCCGCGCCAGCCGGAACGCCTCGCGCATCATTTTTACAGCTTCCGCGCCGCTTGAAGGACAAGCGACGATAATTCCCGGAATATCGCGAAACACCGCAACGGAATTGTCATTGTGAAAATGCCCGCCAAACCCTTTTTGATAGGCTAGTCCAGCGATGCGCACGACCATAGGATTTGTATACTGACCATTGGAAAAGAAGGAGAGGGAGGCCGCTTCGCCGCGCAATTGATCTTCTGCATTATGCACATAAGCAAGGAACTGAATCTCAGGGACGGGAAGGAAACCATTATGAGCAAGGCCAATGCCCATTCCCAGAATCGACTGTTCATCCAAAATCGTATCGAAAACGCGGGCCGGACCGAACTTCTGTTGAAGCCGCGTAGTTGCGCCGTAAACGCCGCCTTTCCTGGCGACATCCTCACCAAAGACAGTAACGCTGGCGTCTCGTTCCATCTGTTCCGCCAGCGCCAGTGAGATCAACCGGGACATATGTTGCGGCTCGGTGCGTGCGCGCGAGTCGTTCGGCGCGGTTGGCGACAGTTTACCCGGCCGGGTGACGCGCCTGAATGATTTTGGCGGCGTCAGCGGCGTCACAACCTGATCTGATGTTGTGAGCTTGGGCCGTGTGGTCGCCGCTTCCATAACGCGTCGTACGCGTCCCGTCATTTCCAAATAAAGCATCTCAATGTCATCACGCGTCGCCGCGCCGGCTTCAATGAGCCGCCGCGCGGTGTGCAATAATGGATCCTGATCCGCTTCGGTCTCAATCTCAGCGCGGTCGCGATAGCTGTTTTCCAGGTCTGAGCCCGCATGGCCCATCAAGCGAACGGTGCGCAGGTGAAGAAAAGCGGGCTTGCGCGCAACTTTGGCGCAGCGTTCAGCTTCGCGTGCGGCGCGTATTGCATCGACAATATCACGGCCATCGCCATAGATATAACGAAGACCCGGACGCGCACCGTAATTGGCGGCGATCCATCCGTCAGGAGTCTTTACGGAAATGCCGATCCCGTTATCTTCGCAGATAAATACGAGTGGCAGGGGCAATCCGCGATAGCCGGTATGCGCGGCGGCGTTGATGGCCCCAACAGCGGTTGAATGGTTCGCGGAAGCGTCGCCGAAACTGCATAGCACCACGCTATTCAGCGGCAAGTTTGCATCCGGCTTTTTTTGTGTACGGGCGAGAGCGATGCTGAATGCAGCGCCCATGGCTTTTGGCAAATGCGATGCAATGGTGCTGGTCTGAGGAGGGATGAAAAGCGGCTTTGAACCGATAACTTTATGGCGTCCGCCTGAAATTGGGTCCTCGCTCGACGCAACGAAAGAAAGCGCCATGTTCCATAGCGGTGTCTCGCCCGCGCGCTTGCGCGCGCGTTCAATGTAAAAGGCACCGCTGCGGTAATGCAGAAACGCCATATCGTTGACTGCGAATGTCTGGGCGAGGGCGGCATTACCCTCATGCCCTGAACTGCCGATGGAGTAATATCCGCGCTTTTCAGCGCCGAGACGCCGCGCTTCGAGATCGAGGCGGCGGCTCATCATTTGAGATTCAAAGACCGCCGCTAAGTCGATCCTGTTCAGACCCGCATCATTTAGCGTTGTTGCAACCAGCGGCGCGGGTAACCGACCAGCCTGCAGGCGGGTTAGAAATCCATCCGGTGATGCGGCGATTGCGCCCGCCATGAAAACTTATCCTGATCTTTGAGCCTGCAAGGCTTTTGATTGCCCTCTTGTGGACCGGGCGGAGATTTGGCTATCTCCTTAGCAGCAGCGCATTATTTGCCAAGCCCGGCAGTCCTCGACGTGGGAGAATATCATGAAAATTCCGAAGCTTGGAGAAAGCCTGCCGGCGACCCATCCGAGCGAGGACGCGTTAAGTCTTCTGCGACTGCGGCGCTCGACCCCGGCGGACTTTCTTAAAGCGCCTGGTCCGGACGCAACGGCGCTGTCAGATATACTGACAATCGCCGCAAGGGTGCCTGACCATCGGCGGGTGACGCCGTTTCGATTTGTTGTCTTTCAAGGCGAAGCCCGCACCCGCTTTGGCGAGGTACTGGAAAAGGCCTTTATCGCTAATGAGCCAGGCGCCGAGGAGGGACGGATTGCCATTGAGCGCAATCGTTTTCAAAGAGCGCCCGTGGTGGTCGCTGTCATCTCCAGCGTAAACCGCGAGCACCGCACGCCCGAATGGGAACAAGTCCTCAGCGCCGGCGCCGCCTGCCAGAATTTGCTTCTGGCCGCCTCCGCCCATGGTTTCGCCGCCCAGTGGATTACGGAATGGTATGCTTATGATGCGCAGGTCAGTGAAGCTTTGATGCTGAAAGACAGTGAGCGAATCGCAGGTTTCGTCTATATTGGAACGGCGCGTGAAGAGCCAAAAGAACGAGGAAGACCCGATCTGGCCTTAATCACGCAATATTATTGATCGATCACGGTAGTGTGAAACCTGTTGTCTCACGATCTGGTCGGTGCGTTGCTATTTCATCTCCATCAACCGTCACTCAAAAAAGGGGACTGACAGAATGAATTTTTTAAAATATGCGGCGCCGCTTGCCGTTGCTGTCGCTATGGCGATCCAGCCGGCCTCAGCGCAGACAGATGCGAAATCGGGTACTTACATGACCGATGACGGTCATCGCTACATCACCTTCAGTTACTCCCATGCCGGTTTTTCAAACCCATGGCTGCGCTGGCGCGACTGGACCGGCACTCTTGACTGGAATGCGGAAGACCCGGCGGCGTCATCGGTGAATGTCGTCATCAACGCTGAATCTATCGACACTGGCGTCGATGTTTTTGATGGCCACTTGAAAGATGATCGATTTTTTGATGTCGCGAACCATCCGGAAATTACGTTTGTCAGCACAAGCGTTGAAAAGACCGGTGATAATACGGGCGAGATCACCGGCGATCTAACCATTAAAGGGACGACAAAGCCGGTGACACTCGACGTCGTATTCAACAAAGGCGAATACGACCAACGCAATAACCGCTATAAGCTTGGCTTCTCCGGCAAGACAACAGTGAAAAGGTCAGACTATGGCGTCGATCTTTTTGCACCCGTCGTCAGTGATGAAGTAGACATCATCATTGAAACGGAATTTCTGATGCCGGCGGCCGAGTAAAGGCCAGCCACTTTGGAAGATACGCGCTATACGTCAATCGCGGTCGCTCTCCATTGGGCGATCGCGATTCTTATCCTCGGGCAGATCGCCGGTGGGTTTTATATGCATAATCTTCCGAATACGTCTTCTATAAAGTTTGACTTGTACCAGTTGCATAAGTCTTTCGGCTTATCGATCCTGTTGCTGACTTTCATACGTTTTGGATGGCGTTTGATGAATCGACCGCCAGCGCTGCCAGTTGCAATGCCCGGCTGGCAAAAAGCGGCGGCGCGTGTGACCCATTGGGGGTTCTACGCGCTTATGGTTTTCACGCCGCTCGCCGGCTGGGCGATGGTCTCTGTGTCGCCAACGGATATTCCAACACGGTTGTTTGGCGTTTTGCCTGTACCTCATCTGCCATTTCTGGACGGCGTCACTGACCGCGCCGCAAGCGAGGATATGTTGAAGGAAACGCATGAGGTTTTAGCGAAAGGCATACTTCTTTTGCTGGCGCTGCATATCGGTGCCGCGATTAAGCATTCCATCGTCGATAGGGACCGGGTGCTGGCGAGTATGCTGCCATCTCGCGCTAATCAATGGGCGGGTATTCTGGTCGTCCTCGGGTTTCTTTCGACAGGCGCTGTGATCTACATGGTGGCGCCGCCACCGCAAGCCAAAGCCGCCGCTACAGCAATTTCGCAGGCGACGACCGAAGCGAACTGGACCGTTGATTATGGCGCCAGTCGCCTTGCTTTTATTGGTCAGGAAAAGGGTGCGGCGTTTGAGGGCGAGTTTTCGGACTTTCAAGCGTCGATCAATTTCGACCCGGAAAATATTGCAACATCCAGCATTCGCGTGACCGTCGGGACGGAATCCGCATCTACTGGCGATTCACTGCGGGATTCCACGATCCCGGCAAAGGAGTGGTTCCATGTTGCGGATCATCCAACGGCGGAGTTCGTCGCTGACGATATACAGGCAACGGACGAAAACAATTATGAGGCGACCGGTGTTCTGCGGATCAAAGATTATGAGCAATCCGTCACTGTGACCTTCATGCTGGATATTGATGGCGACACCGCGCTTGCCACCGGCGGTGCGGATCTTGTGCGGACTAACTTTGGTCTTGGCCTTGATGACAGCTGGTTGAATGATGAAGAAATCGGTCTTGAGGTGCGCGTCGAGTTTGAGATTCATGCAACGCGTACATGAATTCAGTCGATGGCATCGGTCAGTTCAAACATAAGTAAGATTGTCTTTTGCCGACGAGGATTTTGATTATCGTCTGAGATAATATAGAGCAGAGCGTCGCCGTCGTCATTTTGGCGAAGCGAGAGACCTTCCATATTATCGATGACCAACGGCGGCCGCAGTCGCGCTAATTCATTTCCCTGAAGCACGGCTCCAGGAAAAACATCGTTTGCACGAATGCGGGCGAGGCGCGCGCGAGGCCCGAGCAGTCTGGAATAGGCTCGCTCCAGAACCAAAATATCGCCTCCGGGCAGCAATGCCGCATCCGTTGGACTGAAGGCGTCTGCAGGTTTGTAGGATAGTTCGGCAGTATCGCCGTTTAAGGATATAATCCATGCCTTGACGCCGCCGTTGGGCGAGGCCGCGCGTTCTGTGAATGCAATCAAGCGTTCTTCGTCTAATGGGGCAATCGCTTCGATACCTTTGTTGAAGGGGATATTGGCATCATCGAATGTCACCAAATTTCGCTGAAAAACGATGGTTCCTTCTTCATCCGAACGATATGTATCAATTCGATTTTTGCGCTCAAAGCCTACAAAAAGGTCTGCTCCTTTCGTAAAAACCGCTTCCGCGTCAGCTGCGTTCCCTGTGAGCGGTCGTCCATTAGCAGACGCGACATCCATCATACGAGCATTTTCTGCGCCAATGAGGCGACCGTTCGGCCCATAGTTCAAATTCGCCGCAAGCCAGTGGCTGCGATCCGATACTGCGAGAAAACTCTCCCCGTCAGGGCTCACCGTGACGCCAGAATACCCGCCAAAACTCTCTTCTTTCGATGCGAGATACAGGCCGCCGCGAAAAACAAGCGTATCAACAGCAAAACTTTCATCGGGCGCTTTGTCGCCGCGAAGTTGATGAGGTGAATCATCAATCTCAACTGTGCGCCAACTGCGGGGGCTATACAAATCAGAAGAACTGGTTTCGCTCGCCGCCAGGGAAAAAACACAAAGAGTGAACAATAAAGCCCGTACTTTAATCATGCAGCAGGACGTTTCAGACCGCGCTTTTCTCGCACGGCATCTTCATCAAACAGCTCTGCAAGCTTGTCGATAATCGCACCGCCCAGCTGATCAACATCAACAATGGTCAAGGCGCGACGATAGTATCGGGTCACATCATGACCAATACCGATGGCGAGCAGCTCCACTGGCGAGCGCGCTTCGATATAGTGGATGACCTCGCGCAAATGACGCTCAAGATACGCGCCGCCATTGGCCGATGACGTCGTATCATCAACAGGGGCGCCATCGGAGATAACCATCAGGATGCGACGCGACTCTGGGCGGCCGAGCAATCGTGAATGCGCCCACATCAAGGCTTCGCCGTCGATGTTCTCTTTCAGCAACCCCTCTTTCATCATCAAACCGAGAGAGGTTCGCGCGCGCCGCCACGGCGCGTCGGCGGATTTATAAATCACGTGGCGTAGATCATTCAGGCGTCCCGGCTTGGCTGGCCGCCCGTCAGCAACCCATTTCTCACGAGCCTGTCCGCCCTTCCATGCGCGTGTCGTGAAGCCGAGGATTTCGACTTTCACGCCGCAACGCTCGAGCGTGCGCGCCAGAATATCGGCGCAGATTGCGGCTATCGTGATTGGCCGCCCGCGCATGGAGCCGGAGTTATCAATGAGGAGAGTGACGACTGTATCGCGGAAATCCTGCTCTTGCTCCATCTTGAACGAAAGCGGCTGCATCGGATCGACAACGACACGGGCGAGGCGCGCCGCATCGAGGACGCCTTCATCAAGATCGAATGACCAGCTGCGGTTTTGTTGCGCCATGAGCTTACGTTGGAGTTTGTTGGCGAGGCGCGCCACGACGGCATGAAGATTTTCCAGTTGCCGGTCGAGAGATCTGCGAAGGCGTTGCAGCTCCTCCGGGTCACAGAGGTCTATTGCTTCTGCGATTTCATCAAACGCGGTTGTATAAGCTTTATAGGCGTCGCCTGTATCGCCTTCAAATTTTGTTCGCAGGGAGGAAATTTTAGCGTTCTCTGTCGCCCCGTCGTCTTCCTCGAAATTCGATTCCAGATCCTGGTCGGAAATGTCAGCGTCGCCGTCTTCTGAGTCGCCAGCGCCGGGATCGTCGGGCATGTCTTCAGCGCCGGGGTCATCATCGCTTTCGTCGTTTTCGCTTTCGTTTTCATCTTCGGAATCATCAGCTTCGCTTTTCTCATCGCTTTCTTGATCGCCCTGATCGTCGTCATCAAGATCAAGGTCCCGAATGAAGGCGCGCGCCAATTTGGCAAAGGCGGCCTGGTCATCAAGACTGGCGGTTTCAGCAAGTGCATCCAGCGCCAGACCCGCCTGGTCTTCCAGTTCCTCGCGCCAGGCCTCCATAATGTTTTCCGCAGCGGCAGGCGGCGTCCGTCCGGTAATCCGCTCGCGCAACAACAGAGCCGCCGCGTCAGCAAGCGAAGATGTGTCTTTCGCATTCAGCCGGTCATAGCCCTTATCGGCAATGGTCTTTTCAAGAGAGGCCGCCAGATTGTCGCCAACGCCCTTAAGCGCCAGGGCGCCGATGGCCTCGCATCGCGCATTCTCCAGCGCAGCGAATACTGCGCGCGCCTCCGCGCCTCTTGGCGCCAACCGCTGATGGGCTGCAGCATCATGGTGGGCGAGGCGTAAGGCGGCCGCATCCCCCTCTCCACGAGCGAGCGCAGCGGTCTCAGGATCGATGTTGCGTCCGGGCAGGGGAATTCGCGCGGAATGCCCCTGAACCTGCGCGTGCTCGCCGCCAAACGCGACTTCCACGTCCGGCTGGGCCGATAGGGCCCGCGTTGTATGCAGCAAAGCGCGTTTAAACGCTTCGCGAATTTGTTCTTTCGGCGTCATAGCGCCTTACATAATTCGACCCTGGTAAAATCCCAAATGCTTTGCTCACTTTTCCCTGCAAAGAAAAAGCCCCGCTGATTGCCGGGGCTTTTTCCTGAACACTTAATGGTTGCGCTCATTACCAGATGCGCACGCGTTCGTCTGGCGGCAGGTAAAGGTCGTCGCCTTCGGTCACATCGAACGCCTCATACCATTCATCCATATTGCGGACGACGCCATTGACCCGGAACTGAGCTGGCGAGTGCGGGTCTGTCGCGATCTGGTTTTTCAACGCTTCCTCGCGTTGAACCCGCTTCCAGACCTGCGCCCAGGACATGAAGAACCGTTGATCGCCGGTGTAACCGTCGATGATTGGAGCCTCTTCACCATTCAGCGATAGCTTATAAGCATGATAGGCCATTGCGAGCCCGCCAATGTCGCCAATGTTTTCACCCATGGTCAACACAGGATTGACCGGGAAGCCCTTGATTGGCTCATATTGCTCATATTGCGCGCCAAGAGCGTCAGCGAGCTTTTGAAAATTCGCTGCATCTTCGTCCGTCCACCAGTCACGCAAGACGCCATCGCCATCGGATTTGCGCCCCTGATCGTCAAAGCCGTGACCGATTTCATGGCCGATCACGGCGCCGATGCCGCCGTAATTGACAGCAGGATCTGCGCCCGGATCGAAAAATGGCGCCTGTAGGATCGCAGCCGGAAAGACAATTTCGTTCCGGTTCGGACTGTAATACGCGTTGACCCGTTGCGGCGTCATAAACCATTCGGTTTTATCAATTGGTCCGCCAAGTTTTGATATCTGATCTTCCCATGAGAACGCGTTGGATCGTTTTGCGTTGCCATATGGATCACCCGCAACAACTTCGAAACTTGAATAGTCTGTCCATTTTTCCGGATAGCCGATTTTTGGCGTGAACTTTTCAAGCTTTGCATGTGCTTCGACTTTCGTATCGTCTCCCATCCAGGGCAGCGTATCGAGGCGCTCATCAAGGGCGTCGCGCAGATTTTCGACCAGCGCATCCATCTTTTCTTTTGAATCTGCGGGAAAATGGCGCTCGACATAAACCTTACCAACAGCTTCTCCGAGGGCGCCGTTGACGGCGGCGACGCCGCGCTTCCAACGCTCGCGTTTCTTGGGCGTGCCGCGAAGTTCAGTGCCAAAGAAGGCGAAGTTCGCGTTATCAAAAGCTTCCGGCAATATGCTCGCAAGGCCGCTCAAGTGATGGAAACGAAGGTAGTCCTTCCAAGTTTCAACAGGCGTATCTGCGAAGATCGCAGCTAGGTTTTGAAGCGCATCGTCCTCTCGAAGAATGAATTCATCCTGCGCGCCGATGCCGGCTTCTTCAAAGATAACCGGCCAGGGCACCCCTGGCGCAAAGGCGGCGAGTTCTTCTGCTGTCTTCAGGTTATAGGTGAGGTCGCGGTTACGACGTTTGGCCGGCTCCCAATGGGCGCCCGCCATGCGTTCTTCCAACGCATAAATCGCGTCAGCCTTGGCGGCCGCGTCATGCGTTTCAGCCAATGTCAGAATTTGCTCGATATAAGCTTTATATTTCGTGGCCTTATCGGCGAATTTTTCATCAATATAATATTCCCGGTTCGGCATGCCGAGCCCGGATTGCGTAAGGTAAACGATGTATCTGTTGGGTTGTTTGGAATCGATATCGACCCAAGCGCCAAGAAAAGAATTAACGCCGAGATCAGGGCGCGCCATAACCCGCGCCACATCTTCATGGGTTTGAAGGCCGTCAATAGTCGCCAGATCGTCGGCGATGGGCTCAAGCCCCGCTGCATTGATAGCGTCCACATCAGTATAACTGGCGAAAAAGTCGCCAATTTTTTGCTCGACAGAACCGGGTGCATTTCTGCCATTTGCCGCGTCTTCAATAATTGCCCGTACGCGCTCTTCGGAACGCTCAAACAACACCGTGAATGATCCGTAGGATGAGAACTCTTCGGGTATTTCAAATGTATTGAGCCAGCCGGCATTCACATGCTGGTAGAAATCATCACCAGGGTCGACATTCGCATCGATATATTGGGTCTCAATACCAAAATCGCCCAACTCAGCCGATTGCGCCTGAGCTTCCGGCGCCGGTGCATTGGCTTCAGTCTCAATGGTTGGTTGCTCGCCACACCCAATCAGCGCCAGAGCTGCAGCGCCGGCTAAAAGTCGTTTTTTCAAGATATTTCTCCTCGCGTGAACCGGTGATTCGTTCTTACGTCCTTGACCGCCGGTAGTTTCCTGATTTGCAACCCATCTGCAAGTAAAACGGGATAAGGCGTTATCTGGCCTCGACGGATTGTTTGAGGATTGTCACCCTCACTGGTCTTTAGAGAGGGGCTGGGGACAGCCGTCTTGCCCGGTAGCATCGATTCCGCCATGGTGCCGCCGTCAAAAAGGGCGCGCAATATGGACCTCAAAACCGTTATTCGAACCATCCCCGATTATCCGAAACCGGGGATCATGTTCCGTGATATCACGACCTTGCTGTCGGATGCGCGCGGCTTTCGGCGGGCGATTGATGAACTTGTGCAGCCGCTCGCCGGCGCCAAGATCGACAAGGTCGCGGGCATAGAAGCTCGGGGATTTATCCTTGGCGGCGCGATTGCGCATCAGTTGTCTGTCGGTTTCGTGCCAGTCCGGAAGAAAGGCAAATTGCCCTACGAAACCATGAGTGAAAGCTATCAGTTGGAGTACGGTGTTGATGAGGTCGAAATTCATGTGGATGCGATCAACAAGGGCGAGCGCATCCTGCTTGTTGATGATTTAATCGCAACCGGCGGGACGGCGGCAGCGGCAATCAATCTATTGGAGCGCGCTGGCGGTGAGATTGTCCTATGTGCTTTTGTTGTTGATTTGCCGGACCTTGGCGGTTCGACAAAGATACGCAACATGGGACACCAGCTTACATCTTTGGTTGAGTTCGATGGTGAATAAACAACAATAAAGGAATACAAGCTTCAATGTTTATCCTTGGCCTGATCATCTTTTTTGGAACCCATTTTTTCACAGCTTTGTTCAGGTCACAGCGGACCGCAATTGTCACGAAACTTGGAGAAATGCCTTTTAAGGGTCTTTATGCTATTGTTTCGCTATTGGGGTTCGGCTTGATCATACTCGGTTGGCGACAAGCTGATGCTTCGCTGCTTTATGCGCCGCCATATTTTTTGCGTCATATTACTTACGCGCTGATGCCGATTTCGATCATCCTGCTGGTCGCCGCCTATGCGCCAGCGGGCCGCATTGCGCCCATTGTGAAGCACCCAATGCTTGCGGGCGTTAAAGTCTGGGCTTTCGCGCATTTACTGGCGAATGGCGAAGTGCGGTCGGTGCTATTATTTGGCTCGTTTTTAGCGTTCGGTGTAATTGACCGGATCGCTGTCAAAAAACGTGACGTAGCGCTCCCGGTTCGCGGGCCGGTGCGCAATGATGTGATCGTCATTGTTATCGGGGTCGTGGTCTATGGCGTCATCGCCCATTATCTCCACCGATATATCGCAGGCGTTGCACTCTACTGAGCGCCGGGCGGCTGCTTGGTAAAATAGAGCGCGGACGTGTCGTAGCCGAGCGTCTGCAAGCGGGCGAGGGCGCTGGCGCGTTCCTCATTGCTGATTTCAGGCGTGCGGGCCAGGACCCAGAGATATCTCCCCTGAGGCTCGCCAACGAGCGAGAGCGTGTAATCCTCATCCAAATCCAGAATCCAGTAATCACCCCAAAACGGACCAAAGAAACTGACCTCAAGTTTTGCATTGGTGTCGGCGTCCACAACCCTGGCGCGGCCATTGGCAATCTCGGCTTTGCCATCAACTCCGCCTTTGCGGCATGTGTTGACGACCGATATCAGGCCGTCGTCGCGGCGCGCATATTCGGCGGTCACGCCTTCGCAGTTCTTCTCAAAAGAGTTTGGAAACCGAGCGATTTCATACCATCGGCCAAGATACCGGTCGAGTTCGACCTGCGCCTCCGTCGTGAGCGGGATATCCGCAGCGCGATTAACAGGCGGCTTGGCGCACGCGGAAAGGCCGAGAAGGACAAGGATAACGACGGTTCTGATCATGTTGATTACTCCCTAAAATACGATACGCCGAGACGCCATATTTGGATTTTGCCTCTCAAGCTGGCATATCAGTTCAGGCGACCATATTTCGGCCTATTTTCAATTGATTATGGCGCGTTGCGCGATGTTTCAAAGGCCGTTAGAACCAGCCGCAACGTCTGGCGCAGAGTACAACAGGATATCTGATCGTGGCGAATGAAGATACAGCCTTTCGGGAAGTCGACCAGGAACTGGCCGAGGAGCGCCAGTGGGCGATGTTCCAAAAATTCGGCCCGCTTATTATTGGCGGCGCGGTAGCAATTGTCGTCGCTGTCGGCGGCTGGCAGTTCTGGAATGCGCGCCAGAACGATATCGCCAAACAGCAGGCGCTCGAATTTAACAATGCTGTTGAATTATTGGCGGAAAACGAAGCGGACGGTCGCGTCGCCCTGAAAGCGATTTCAGATGAGAGCGCCAGCGGTTACAGCATTCTTGCGGCCATGCACCGGGCGGCTTCTTTCTCGCGCAGCGGCGAACGCCTTTCAGCGGTTGAGGCTTATCGCGATATTTACAACAACAACGCCGCCCCCAAACATGTTCGCGATCTTGCCAGAGTACGGGCCGCCTATCTGTCGTTAAGCGACGGGCGCGATAATGTTATGCAGGATCTTGGAGACCTGGCGCAAAGTGGCGGGGCTTACGCCTTTCACGCGCAAGAGGTTTCCGGTTTGGCCGCGCTTGATGCAGAAGACTACGAAACCGCGCTTTCCGTTTTTCGGCAGTTGTCGATTGATTTAGGCGCGCCGCCAGCTATTCGCGAACGCGCTGAAGACTTCGCTGCGCTGGCGGCGTCCGGTAAGGCCGGCGTTAACATCAAGGGTGAGGCGCAGCTCGATGACATCCTTTCCGCTATTGGCGAGAGAGGCCCGGAAGCGGTTCGCATTGTGGACGATCACGAGGGGCCTGATCATGAAGCGAGCGCAAGCGAGGAAGAGCTTGGCGAAGAAAACCCTGATGATGGCGCTGCACCGGACGACGATGCCGCCGAACCTGCGCCGGTTACTGATGAGGCGAGTGCGCCATCCCCGGAAAATAGTGAGAACGAGTAATCCATGATCGACTTTTCTAACTGGGCCCGTCTATCTCGACATCTGACGCTGGCGCTTTTGCTTGCTTTTGTCAGCGCTTGCAGTTCTGGCCCAATTGGCGCGGTGACCGGAATATTTGGCGGTGGCGACGACGATGATGAAGATGAGAACGCTCCGGAGGATGAGGATCGGATATCGATCCTCGCTCTTGATGAGCAACTGAAAGCCGACCCGCGATATGCGGGCGCGCCGATTTCAATTCCGCCGTCTTATGTTAATGCTTCCTGGCCGCAACCTGGCGGAGAAGCCGATCACACGCTTCACCATATCGCCGCTTCCCTGGAGTTTGAAATTGATTGGCGTGCTGATATCGGCAAAGCCTCAGCCCGTCGTGCGCGATTAACCGCGCCGCCAATAGTTGTCAGCGACCGGGTTTTTGTAATCGATGCAGAGACGACATTGTCTGCGTTTGACGCTGCGACCGGTGACCTGGTTTGGGAAACTGAGCTGGCTCCAGAGGTCAAAGAGCGTTTCCGGATACGTGATTTTTTACGGGGACCTGAGCCTTCGCAAATTGGTTTTGGCGGCGGCGTTGCTTTTGACGACGGCAAGTTGTTTGTCACATCAGGGTTTGGATTTGTCGCAGCTGTTGATGCGATCAGCGGAGAAGAGCTATGGCGGGTTGATACGCTTAATCCCGTGCGCACGCCGCCGACTGCCTATCGGGGGCGCGTCTATCTTGCGACCAATACAAACGAGTTTCTGGCTCTTGAGCAGGAAACTGGTGAAAAGGCGTGGACATTCCAGTCCTTTGAGGAAGCGGCCCGGTTCTTATCGTCATCGAGCCCTGCGGCGGCGGGCGATCTTGTTGTCGCGCCATTTTCTTCCGGGGAGCTTGTGGCGTTCCTTGCTGACAACGGACGGGCGGTCTGGAATGAAACATTGGCCCGTCAGTCGCGCCTGACAGCCCTCTCATCGCTCAACGATATTGCGGGAAGCCCGGTAATCGACCGCGGGCTTGTCTATGTTGTCAGTCATGGCGGACAACTTGAAGCGATTGATATCCGGTCGGGTGAGCCGGTTTGGCAAACCTCTCTCGCCAGCCTGCAGATGCCTTGGGTCGCAGGCGACTTCCTATTCGTTGTTTCGGTTGAGGGTGAGCTTGCATGCCTTTCACGAAATGATGGCGGTATCATCTGGGTGTCTCAGCTAACGCGTTATAAAAATGAGAAAAAACGAAAAGGGCGGATCACCTGGGCGGGACCTGTACTCGCAGGTGACCATCTGGTGCTCGTATCTAGCGACAAGGAAATCATCAAGGTCTCTCCTCAAAATGGAGAAATTGTCGCGACGGAGAAGATACCGGAGGGGTCCGTCATTGCTCCGGTTGTCGCGGGCGAAAAAATCTTTGTGCTGACTGAAAATGGAAAACTGATTGCAATGCGCTAACGCGCCTATTGTAATAATGGGTGATGCTAAATCGCCGATAGAGTCGCCCGATGAAAATTGCAATTGTTGGAAGACCGAATGTCGGCAAGTCGACGCTTTTCAATCGTTTGGTTGGCAAGCGCCTTGCGTTGGTTGACGATACGCCAGGCGTCACACGCGATCGGCGTGAAGGCGTCGGTAAGCTGGGCGACCTGACATTCACGGTCATCGATACGCCCGGCCTTGAAGAAGCGCCAATTGCAGCACTCGAAGGGCGCATGCGGCAACAAACTGACATTGCTGTGGCCGAGGCGACGCTTTGCCTGTTCATGATCGACGCCCGCGCCGGCGTGACGCCGCTCGATCAGACATTTGCGACAATCCTGCGCCAAAGCGGCAAGCCGGTTATTCTGCTTGCGAACAAATCGGAAAGCGCCGCAAGCGAAGCGGGCGTTCTTGATGCTTACGCGCTGGGCCTTGGCGATCCGATCCCGGTTTCCGCTGAACATGGTGAAGGCATGGGTGAATTGTTCACCGCGCTTGAACCCCATTTTGACGATCCTGAAAATGAAGAGCCTGAGGAAGAGATTGAATGGGATAATCCACTCAAACCTTTGCGCGTTGCTATCGTCGGGCGCCCTAACGCAGGGAAATCAACCTTGGTCAATCGGTTGATTGGCGAAGAACGCCTTTTAACCGGGCCCGAGGCTGGCATCACGCGCGATTCAATTTCAGTGGAATGGCGCTGGCAGGGAGAAGATCGGGAGTGGCCAGTAAAGCTGTTCGATACAGCAGGCATGCGCAAGAAAGCGCGCGTGCAATCAAAGCTCGAGAAGCTGTCCGTGGCGGATACGTTGCGGGCCATCAAATTCGCCGAGGTCGTTGTTTTGCTGCTGGACGCTGAAGCGCCGTTTGAAAAGCAGGACTTACAAATTGCCGATCTGACCTTGCGTGAGGGCAGGGCGCTCGTTCTCGCAGTGAATAAATGGGACATGATGGAGGATCGCGATGCTGCGCTGAAGGCGGTGAGAGAAAAAGTGGGCCGGTTGCTGCCGCAGGCGCCGGGCTTGCCGATCGTAACCTTGTCTGCGCTGACAGGGGCGGGGATCAACCGGTTGATGCCCGCCGTGACCAGAACCTATGTCGATTGGAATGCGCGTGTAAAAACCTCAGACCTCAATGACTGGCTGGGTGAAGCGCTTGCCCGCCATGCTCCGCCAGCCGTCTCCGGTCAGCGCATCAAGATCCGCTATATAGCCCAGACTAAAACCCGACCGCCGACCTTTGTCGCCCAATGCACTCGTGCGGAGGATTTGCCAACAGCTTACAAGCGGTATTTGATTAACGGTATCCGTGATGCATTCGACATCAAGGCAGTGCCAGTCCGTCTCATCCTGAAGAAGCCGGATAACCCTTATGCAAAAAGCAAAAACTAGCGTTGGCTGTCGCGAAATGACAGCCGTATGACGCCTTCTGCTTTTTCCGTAACGGCCTTATAGATCAGGGGCGTCAGTTCTTCCGGCGTCGGCAACGTGGAAGGGTCTTCACCTGGCATGGCCTGGGCGCGCATCGATGTCCGCATGGCGCCGGGATCGAGAATTGAAACTCTAATATTCGTTTTGGCCGTCTCGCTTGCGTAGGTTCTGGCGAGCATTTCGAGCGCCGCTTTTGAGACCGCATATGCGCCCCAGAATGGCCGTTCAGTTTCGCCGCCAACCCGGGATGTCAGAAAAACAAGGCGCGCATCTGGCGCGCTTTTGAGCATTGGATCGAACGCCCGAATGAGGCGCCAGTTGACGGTAAGGTTCAAGTCGAGCGTTTTTTGCCAGACAGCCGGGTCTATATCGGTCAGCGGCGCGAGTTCTCCCAACATGGCGGCGTTTGCGACCAGGATGTCGAGCTTGTCAAAGCGCCCGCTTAACGCCTCCGCCAGCCTTTCGACGCCATCACCCTCGGTTAGGTCGAGGGGTATGAGGGAGGCTTGCCCGCCATCAGCGCGGATTTCATCATCAAGCTCTTCCAGGCCGCCGGATGTTCGGGCGAGGGCCAGTACATGTGCACCGGCTTTTGCGAGCGCCAGGGCGGCAGCGCGGCCAATACCACGTGACGCGCCGGTTACTAATGCGGTCTTGCCGGAAAGGTCAGGGAGGTCATTCGTCATGAAGCGCTTGCTAGCGCGGCGCGCTGCGAGACGCAATCACTCCACGGCAAAAGTCAGCCCTGCATTGGCCGTCAGCCTTTCGATTAAGGCGGTGCCCATCGCCGGCGCCGTCGTCCAAATCCCGCCGGGCGTATTGGTCCGGTCGCGTACAAGGCAGATCGCGCTTTCGGCAATCATTTTCGATGTCGATCCATAGCCTGGATCCATGTCGCCGGTTACGCCAGCGCGAATTTCGCCGCCCTCGGCTGTGGAGCCGATAAAGAGGACATCGTAATGACCGGCCTCCCGCTCTGCTTTGGTTGGCCCTTCGCCGGGCTTTGGCGCATCATCGCCCATGAGTGAATTGTCTCCCGCCACGGCTTTGGCGGCGGCTTCCCCCTGATCGCCCGGGCCGGTGATCAGCATTTCCGAGTACCGGAAATCATCGCCGTAAGCAGCATCCATCAGAAAGTTGGAGCGATGCACGTTCTTGGTATTGATGGGCGCCATGACGAAGGGTGCTAGCCACACGCCGAGATCTTCGTCGAATTGCGGTTTAGAACCCGACGGCTGTTTCGGGCCGTCATAGCCTGGCGCCAATGCGAAGGGGCTCTTCAGAAGTTCAATGATCTTAGGGTCTTTAAAGGCGGCGGCCATTGTCGCTTTCAGGCTTGCCGCCGTTCCGCCGGAAAAAGTACCTTTCATTTTCCGTACCCGGCCTTTAACTTCATCGCAGGGCTTGCCGAATTTCTTTTTGGCTTCTTCCTGCAAGAACAACACACCGAGATCGAATGGAATGGAATCAAAGCCGCAGGAAAAGACAATCCGTGCGCCGGAAGCTTTTGCTTCCGCCTCGTGTGCATCAATCATCTGGCGCATCCATGACGGTTCGCCGCAAAGATCAACATAATCCGTTCCCGCCTTGGCGCAGGCGGCTACAAGATCAGACCCGTAAAGCTGGTAAGGGCCAACGGTCGTAAGGATGACTTTTGCGCGGGCGACCATAGCGTTGACAGAGACGGGGTCAGCGGCATCCGCAACAACAAGCGGCGTATCTTCCGAGGCGCCGATTTCATCGCGCACAGCGGCGAGTTTATCGGCGTTTCGCCCAGCCATCGCCCATCGAAGGTCTTTGTCGTCTGCGTATCGGCGCGCCAGATACTGCGCCACGAGCCGGCCCGTATAACCGCTCGCCCCATAAACAACGACGTCAAATTCTTTTCCGGCATGATTTGGAGCGGTCATCGGCGTATTCCTCTATCTGCTTTGAACAGGAAATTACTGGACCGCTTATGCTTTTGACGCAATTGTTTCTCGCAGTGAGCTTGAGAGGAACGATTTGATCTCCAGCGCAGCGGCGTCCAGTGAAGCGTCATCAAGAGACGCCAGCTTGATCTTTGCTATCGGCTGGTGACTGCGTTGTTTGCGAGCGCGATCATAAAGCGGGTCATAATGCTGGCGGATCAAAGCGCCCGCCAACTGACTAAAATCGCCGGCATTTGCAAGCGCCTTCCAGCAGTCAATCGTCGCTTTCGCGTGAAAAGGCGCTAGGCGCCCGAGCGCAATCAGGATTGCGTCACTGTCTTCAACAATGTCTCGATAGGTATTTACCAGGTATTCAGTCCTTAGTTCAGGATTCGCCTCAATGACGATCACCGGCGCCGCGCGCATTGAATTCCATAATCGCTTCGGAACTTCACAGCGTCCTATGCGATTGGACTCGGCTTCGACCAGTACTGGTTTGGTCAAATCGAGACACGCCATTTCGTTCCAGAGTTGAGATTCAAATGCTTTTTGCGTTGGTTGGGGCGCATCGACATATGCGCCAAAAACTGACCCTCGATGCGCCGCAAGATTCTCAAGATCGAGGACCTGTGCGCCTAACGCAGCGACACGGTTCAGGGTTTCTGACTTTGCAACGCCGGTTTGCCCGTCAAGTAAAACAATATTGACCTGTGTTTCATCATTACGAAGGCCTGACACGACGGCGCGTCGCCAGGTTTTATATCCCCCTTGCAACACGCTAGTGCGCCAGCCGACTTGGGACATGATCGTCGCCATGGAGCCGGACCGCATGCCGCCGCGCCAGCAATAGACAAGAAATTGAGAGGAGGGCGGTTGCTTTGTAAAAAATGCCTCAAGATGTCCGGCGACATTTCGTGATACGTATGCGGCGCCGATACGGCGCGCGCCGAAAGTCGATTGCTGTTTGTAGATGGTCCCGACTTCAGCGCGTTCTTCATTGCTGAGCACCGGTAGGTTAATTGCGCCGGGGATGTGATCTTCCGCAAATTCCGCTGGAGAGCGCACGTCGATAATGGCGTCAAACCGCGAAAGTGTTTCCGGGGCAATATTGTCAACAGGCTCTATCGCGGACATAAGCGGAAGTTCTAGTTTATTCAGCGCAGCAAGCAAACGGTCAGGACCCGCTCGTGACATCCGATACTCAACCGCGCCTTACTTCGCTCGCCCATGGGGGCGGTTGTGGGTGCAAAATTGCGCCTGATGTCCTTCAGGATATCCTGAGCGAGATGCCAGTGGCGGCTGCTCATCGCAAATTGATGGTTGACGCCTCAACAAGCGACGACGCCGCCGTTTATCAAATCTCCAACGATGCAGCGCTGATCGCCACGACAGACTTTTTTATGCCCATCGTAGATGACCCGTTTGCCTTTGGGCGCATCGCTGCGACCAACGCTTTGTCCGATGTTTACGCCATGGGCGGGCGTCCGATCTTCTCTCTAGCGCTTGTCGGCATGCCGATCGGAAAACTATCGCGCGAAACCATCAGGCAAATACTTGCAGGCGGCCGAAAGGCGAGCGAAGCCGCCGGAGCGCCAATCGCTGGCGGGCACTCGATTGACACTGCGGAACCAATTTACGGACTTGTTGCGATGGGGATCGCACATCCGGACAAAATCTTACGCAACAGCGGCGCTCAACCTGGCGACGTTCTTATTCTGGGTAAGCCATTGGGCGTAGGCGTGTTTAGTGCGGCCTTGAAAAAAGGTGTGCTGGATGAACCGGGTTACGAGGCGATGATTGTGTCGACAACGCTGTTAAATAGTCCCGGTGCAGACCTTGTCGATATCAAAGGCGTACATGCAGTCACGGATGTGACGGGGTTTGGGCTTCTTGGTCATATGACGGAAATATGCCGCGCGGCAGGTGTAAGCGCTGCGATCAAGGAAGCTGACGTTCCGATTTTCGATGGCGCCAAGGCGCTTTTGTCATCAGGCGTGAAGACCGGCGCATCCGCACGGAACTGGAAGAGTGTTGAGGCGACGATCAGTGCGCCTGACAAGCTGGATGCCGATACGCGTGACATGTTTACCGATCCACAAACATCGGGCGGTCTTTTGGTTGCGTGCGCGCCGGAAAGTGCTGAGACGGTGCTGGCCGCATTTAACGCTCGTGGTCATGACGCTGCGTCAGTGATTGGCCAGATAAAAGATGGCCCGCCAACAATCGAAATCCTGTAGCGTTTTGTTTGAATAAACCTGATGTCTGAGGCGTGTTTTAACGCCTGATTGCTTCAGAATAACCATGAAAAACTATCTAGAGGGCGGGCCTCGCCAGGATATATAATTGTCGCACAATTTATATTGTCACAAATTTTATCCATGATTTCATAACGCAATGCGCCGGCAGCGTACAGATGCTGCCGGCGCATCTCGTTTCACCCAAGCTCTTCCCCCACATGGAAGCCTGGGTAATCGACGTCTCCCCGTGCAATTTCAAGACGTACCCTTATACGCGCACGCGATATAGGAAATTTTGGCCACAAACCGCTGAAGGCAGTGCTTAAACGCTCGCCAGAGAAATCAGGCCGGCGCGGCTGCGCCGCACTGATTGCACTGTTGATATCAATTTGGCTTCTTTAGACGCAAATTGGTGCGGCGTGACGCCGATAAACGTCCGGAATTCCTTGATGAAATGAGATTGGTCATAAAAGCTCGGACCGGCGGCGGCGGTCCAATGCGTTTGACCGGCGCGAATACGGTCAGCAGCGCGCAATGCGCGATATTTACGCTGTAAAAGCTTTGGCGACGCGCCGTACACCTGCTTGGCGATACGATCCGTCTGGCGCCTGGAAACATCCATCATCTCGACAAGACGGTCGAGATCAAGCTCATTTGGATTAAGCAGCCAGTGTTCCAACGCCTCCGGGTAACGGCAGGTTCTATGGCGGCGGCGTTCAAGAACGTCAGCGAAATACTGATCCGCAACCGCCGCCATCGCTGAAATGTCCGTTGCATTTCCGACCTGCTCAATCGCCTGGCCCGCGATGCGGCCGGCAAAATCAGAAAAATCAAAAACGTCGTCCGTCACCTCTGACGCATTAATGCCAAGGAGCGCGCCCCATCCGCGCGGGCGAATACCGACGCCAAAAACGCGTGTTTTCGCCTGCATCTCAATCTTGTAGGCGCCCATGGTGGGACCAAGCAAAAACGCGCTTGAGATGGCCTCAACTCTGCCCCCCGGCAAGTGCATCCGCCCGGCGCCATTCAGCAAAATTCGAATATTGCCAAGTTCGGCGCACAAGGGTTGCTCAGCAGGAATATCGGTTGAGAAGTAATAATAGGCGCGCACATAGTCCTGAAGATCCGGGCGCGGCAGATAATATTTCAGCTCCATAGTCTGAGATGATAATCGAAGATGCACTCAATGTCGCTTGTTTTCATGAGTTAATCAGTGCTCATGAAGACAATTAGATTTAAATTCGCCCATGACGTGTTTGGACGCCACAGGCTTTTATGCAGGTGACGCCTACCCCGTTTTTGCAGGTAATGTGAGCAGTGTATCGTCGCTACGCATCAGAAAAAGCGCAATCAGCGCCCCTAGCACCGGGATCGCAGCAACAAACAAATGGTTTGACCCTGTATACGGATTAAATAGCTGTTCATAGGAAGAAACTGTCGACCCTGCATGCATCAGCATCAGTAATCCGTAAGACCAGAATTTCAGGATGCCGAAAAAGAAGCATAAAACCACAGCAGCTTGCAACGCGCCGATGGCGTATGAAGCCTGAAGCGGCAGCGCGTCAACATGATAAAACGCCTCCCAGATAGCGACTGTCGTTTCAGGCTTGATAAACTTTTCCAGCGCCCAGACAGCGAAGAAAATCGTTATGCCCAATCGAAGAATGAATAAAGCGGTTTTGAGATTTGAATTAGACATCCATGCGCCCCTGTTGATTTCAACGCGCAACGTCATAGCTGTTTTACGCCGACGCGTCATGGGGGCACACGGAATTGTCACCAGAAGCGATCTTTGGTGAACAATCAAAGAGACGCTTCAAACTGCAACCCATCATAGGCGGGCTCCACACCTGGCGGAAGATCTCGTTTGAGTGTTTGGTAGTCCATATGCACATGCAGATTGGTCAGGATGGCCCGTTTCGGCTTGACGCGCGCAATCCATTCCAGCGCCAAATCAAGATGCGCATGGGTTTTGTGCGGCTTGTATTGCAAGGCATCGACTATCCATGTTTCTACACCAGACAGTATCTCAAAACTTTCCTCCGGTAGCCCAACCACATCGCTTGAATAGGCGACATTCCCAAAGCGGAAACCCAATGAATTGACGCCGCCATGGAACTGCAGAAATGGCGTTGCTGAAACAGGCCCAGCCGGTCCATGAATTTCAGCAACATCACCACAAGACGGCATGCTGACCTTATCTAGAATTGGCGGATAATAGCTGCCGGGTTTTTGTTCAAAGCAATAGTCGAAACGCGTCAGCAATACGCCCGCTGTCGCGTCGTCAATGTAAACAGGAATGCGTTTTCGCATTTGTAAGGCGAAGACCCGCAAATCATCGATGCCATGGCTTTGATCTGCGTGGTCGTGAGTAAACAACACGGCGTCGAGACGCGAACATTTTGCAGCGAGCAGCTGCGCGCGCATATCGGGTGACGTATCCACAAGAACGCTCGTCACATGCGCATGATCAAAACCGAATTCGGGATGCGACTTTTCCACCAGAATTGAGCACCGCGTGCGGCGATTCTTCGGCTCCGCAGGGTCGCACGCCCCCCAATCGCCTGCGCCATCCTCACCGCCAAAGCGCGGTACGCCGCCCGAAGAGCCGCTCCCCAGGATGGTGACGCGAAGTTGTCCGGCGTTGCTCATGGCGCCCTTCTCGGGTCGCGGGCGCGCTGAAATAAGTTGAAAAAATTGTCCGTTGTCGCTTTTGCAATTTCTTCCAGGTCAACGCCTTTGATTTCTGCAAGTTTATCAGCCACATGAACGACGTAAGCCGGTTCGTTCCGCCGCCCGCGCATTGGCGCCGGCGCAAGATATGGACAGTCAGTTTCGATGATAATTCGGTCAAGCGGCGTCGTCGCGGCGATATCGCGAATATCGCTTGCGTTCTTGAATGTAATGATGCCGGAGAACGAGATGTAACCTCCCAGATCCAGCGCAGTCTGCGCCAGCTCCGGACCGCCGGTGTAGCAGTGGAGCAGTGGGGTGAACGCCCCCTTCCCGGTTTCTTCGATTAGCAGGTTTTTGGTTTCCTCATCTGCATCGCGTGTGTGAATGATCAGCGGCAAACCGGTTATTCGCGACGCCTCAATATGAGCGCGAAAAACCGGCAACTGGGCCTCACGATCAGAGTATTCGTAATAAAAATCGAGACCGCATTCGCCAATACCAATGACTTTTGGGTCGCCGGCGGCATCAATAAGTGTTTGCGCTGTCAGGCCTGCATGGTCTTTTGCATAGTGCGGATGCGCGCCGATTGTACGCCAGATGAAGTCATCGGCGTCTGTAATGGCTTTAATCGCCGGTTCGGATTCCATCTTATCGGAAATCGTCAGCATTGCCTTGACGCCAGCGGCGCGTGCTGAAGAGATTACCTCATCCAGGTCATCGGCATATTGATCCGAGTGGAGATTAACATGACTGTCGACAAACATCTTAAACGCCTCAGTTACGCAACAGAAAGTTCGGCGCGCAAATCATGCGCCATGGCGGAGATGAGTTGCGCCCGGTCAAGATTGAGCGCTTCGCCACGGGCGGCCAGTGTCGAGAGACCTTCCCAAGCGCTCACCAGCGCGGCGGGATTGCCTGACTTCAGACTGATTTCAGGTGTTTCATTGCGCGCCAGAGCGCGGGCCGCCTGGGTAAGCTTTTCCGTAATAACGCCCCGAAAAATCGCCCATTTCTCGTCAGTGTTTTTCCCGGTCAGCGCCCGCGTGATCTTAGCCATGTCCGCCTTACCATTTGCAACGCGCAGAAATTCTTCGGCCAGCGCAATCGCCTCCGCCCCCTCACCCGCCGCCAGTCTCAAAGCGTAGCCTGGGCGCCCGCCTGCATTTGCGGCGATCTTTTTTGCGTCCTTTGGCGACGCCGCGGCTGTTTCGACAAGCCAATTCATGATTTTCTCGTCACCGACTGACCGCAAATCAATACGCCGGCATCGTGAGCGGATCGTTGCAATCAGTCGCCCCGGCGCCTCGGACAGCAGCAACAGAAGTGCATTTTCAGGCGGCTCCTCAAGCGCTTTGAGAAGCGCATTTGCAGCGTTTCGATTGAGATCGTCGGCAATATCGATGATCGCGACCCGGTAGCCGCCGAAAGCCGGCGTGCGGTTCATAAATGAAGTTAACGCACGGATAGTTTCGACAGTAATTTCAGACTGGAATTTCGATGTCTTGTCGTTCCAGGCGCGCTCGGCGACAAACAGATCCGGATGCGCCCCGGCGGCGATCAATTTGAAGGCCTGGGCTTGTGTCGGCACATCAAGGTTATCGGATGACGTCATACTGTCAGGCGCTAACATGGCGCGCGCGATACGGTAAGCCAGTGTCGCTTTGCCGGCGCCTTTCGGGCCAGCGATGATCCAGCCGTGACTTAGAACGCCGCTCTCCATGGAGGCTCGTAACGACGCCTCAACGCTCTCACGACCAATCTGGTCGGCGCGTTCATGAGGCGAAATCAGAATATCTTCCATGAACAACGGTTTAGGCTGTTTATCGCCCGCGCGAAAGACGCGTTATTTCCCAAATAGCGCCGGAAGCCGGGATTTGACGGCGTCCGTAACCTGAGCCGCAACTGTTTCGATGGCCGCGCGCGCATCAATGACGACGCAGCGCTGTGGGTTTTCACGAGCAATGGTCAGGAACGCTTCGCGCACGCTTTGCTGGAATTTTGTCCCTTTTTCCTCAAAGCGGGTCTCGCCATTATCCGCACTGGCGCGTCGTAAACCCTCCTCTGCTGGCGCATCGAGAATAATGGTCAGGTCAGGATCGTTTGCGCCCACAACCAATTGAAAAAGCGCTTCTACCGTTTCGCGGCCAAGCGCACCCGCCAGGCCTTGATAGGCCATGGTCGAGTCCGCGAAGCGGTCGCTGATGACAATGGCGCCGCTCTCCAGCGCCGGAAGAATGGTTTTTTCCAGATGGTCGCGTCGCGCGGCGTACATTAAAAGCGCTTCGCTCATTGGCGACCAGCGGTCCGTATCGCCTTTGACCAGCAATTCACGGATGATCTCGGCGCCTTTGGAGCCGCCGGGTTCGCGGGTCACGACAACATCATGCCCAGCGTTACGCAACCAATCCGCCAGAAGTTTGATTTGCGTTGACTTGCCGGCGCCATCGCCGCCTTCGAAACTGATGAACGCGCCGCGCTTTGTCATGTTGAAAAATGGAGCGACAACATTTTCATTGGGCGCCTGCAGCAGTTTCCGGCTTCGCCAGAAGCATTTTTGCAGCCAGGCCAATCTTGCCGAAGAACCCGGTTTCCTGAACCGCGCGCCCGGCATAGAGCGGAAATTCCTTCGCCTGCCCGCCCTCGACTTCTACGCGCAACAGACCGATTTGCTGGTTTTCACGGATGGGCGCTTCAACCGGGCCCTCGTAAATCACAGTTGCTTTGGTGTCGTCGAGCATGGAGCGATGAAGGATCATGCCGACCTTGTCAGCGGTGATCAGTGGAACACTCTGCTGTTTGCCTTTGAAGACTGCCGCCTCGCCGACAATATCACCGGGTGAATAAAAGTCCTTGGTCGCGAAATCATTAAAAGCGATCCGCATAATCCGCGCCGACTCTGTCGCACGCTGACGCTCTGACTCCAGACCGTTGACGACAACAATTCGACGCTCGCCATCCTGTATCGCTGAACCGACCAAACCATAACCTGACTCCTCTGTATGACCGGTCTTCAAACCATCGGCGCCGTCCACAAGGTCGAGCAAAGGATTGCGATTAGGCTGGCGGATTTTTTCCCAGGTGAATTCGGTTTCTGCAAACAGCGCATAATACTTCGGATAATCGTGGATAATTTTTCGCGTCAACAGCGCGAGATCGCGCATGCTCATCTTCTGGTTCTCGTCTGGCCAGCCTGTCGCGTTTGCAAAGGTTGAATCATTCAAACCCCATTCCCGGGCCTTACGGTTCATGAGTTCTGCGAACGCGTCTTCCGATCCGGCAATGTTCTCGGCCAGAACGATGCAGGCGTCATTACCTGATTGCACGACAACACCGCGAAGGAGATCTTCAACCGGTATTTTCGTATCGACGCGGACCCACATTTTTGAGCCGCCCATACGCCAGGCTTTTTCGCTGACGTCGAACTCATCGCTTAATTGCAGGGAACCCTCTTTCAACCGCTCAAAAACGATTGCGACAGTCATTAGCTTTGACATCGAGGCTGGCGCGGTTGGCGTGCGCGCATCCTTTTCGAACAAAACCTCGCCGGTTCTGTAATCCATGATTACTGCATAGTCCGCTTCGGTGGCGAAAGGCTCCTGCGCCGAGACATGTCCAGTCGCGCAAAGAACTACGCTTATCAGTAGTCCTGCGAGGGGTCGATAAAAAGGCAAGTTTACCTCCGTTACACATTACGTTTGGCGCGGATGATCTCTTTGGGCGCCTGATTAAGACTTCAACGATAACCCAGGCGCTCTAATGACGGATTTACGGCGTCAGCGTGATCACCCCGGCATCATTATATCCGGCGTTGCGCACAGCATCCAACCGTTCATTCGCAGTGTCCAGAGACGCGAAAGGACCCATATTCACCCTGTAAAACACCGAGCCGGCGTCGGATTCAACCCGGGTCAGGCGCAACGGCCCAATCGGCTCAAGCTGCGCTTTCAGCCGGTCAATGTTATTGAGCTGCGACAGCGCTGCGATCCGAATGACATAGAGCGCGCCAGTCTGGTCATTGATGTGTTCATTTGGTGTTGGCGCTGCATCAGCTTCCTCAATCGGCGCTATTTCCAGAGAGACTGGCTGCAAAGTCGGCGGTGGCGGTGAAGCCGGATAATGACTGGTCTCCACAGCGGTTCCGTCGATGACGCGAATCTCCTGCTCAGCGCGTACAGGCATTGGCGAAATCGCAGGCGCGGCAGCCACAGATCTTTGCGGAACTGGACGCTCCATCGCCGCCGCGCGCGTGACCCGTGGGCTTGTTTTCGGCGCCCTCGCCATCAATGGCGCTGCGCCGACGAAGCGAACTTTGACCCGGGCAAGCCCGTCCTTTTCAAATCCAAGCCGCCGGGCCGCTTCTCGCGACAGATCAATTATTCGGTTACTCGCAAAAGGTCCGCGATCGTTCACCCGCACCACGACCTTCCGACCGTTGTTCAGATTAGTCACTTCGACCATTGAAGGCATGGGAAGCGTGGTATGAGCTGCGGACAGCCGATTCATGTCGAACGTCTCGCCATTCGCCGTCCGGCGGCCATGGAAATCTCGTCCGTACCAGGAGGCGATACCGACCGCTTCGTAGTCATTATCTTCTTCAGGGTGATACCAGCGCCCATTAACTTTATAGGGTTTGCCAATTTTGTAGTGAGGCGCCGGATTTGGATCATAGGCGTGACGGCTTGTCGAACAAGCCGCGAGCGCGATCGCCAATCCGGCCATCAATATTGCTCTGCGCAAATGTGTTGGAAATCTTCTATTCATCTAACCGTCCCATGGCGTGTATAGGCCACAGCGCCGTGGGCGTCAGGCGACCTTTTCGTTACAAGCCGGAAAAACCGTTAAACTTGCGTTAACCCTTCCCCACTGCGGAAGAATTTGCTGATCGGCTTGCCATTTCAGGCGGGCGCGTTATGTGTGCGTTTCGAGCCGCCGGAGGGGTGGCAGAGTGGTCGAATGCGGCGGTCTTGAAAACCGTTGAGCGTGTGAGCGTTCCGTGGGTTCGAATCCCACCCCCTCCGCCATTCACCATCGATTATCCGCTGTTGGGCCATGCAAACTGGCTGGATGCTGTACGGATAAACCTACCTACAGCTGCGCGCGAGATAAGCTTAAGCCTGGAAATCGATCACCACCGATGGCGCGCTGCGCAACGCCTCGCCATGGTAGACGACCTCGATGTTGTTTCCGTCGGGTCGAGTACGAAAGCAGCGTAGTACCCTGGTTGATAAGCCCGCTCGCCGGGCGCGCCGTTGTCGCGCCCTCCATAGGCCAGCGCCGCACGGTAAAAGGCATCCACTGTCGCTCGGGTCCTTTACTTGAAAAGCCAGATGGTGACGCCCCGTCAGCGCGCCCTGCGCCTCCGGGCTTTCAGGCGAGGACACGACAAGTTCGTCAGCCTTGAAATTTAGCTATTTACAATGTTCTCTTTATGTTCTTATCCTAAGAGGATGCAGAGCAGTTTTGATTTTGGCGTCGGAGTGGATGTCCTGCAGATGCGCGACCAACTTGTCGGCGAGTTTGGAGAGTATTCGGCGGTTCCCAAGCGCACACCAATCGCACAGCTCGTTAAGTCATTGATCAGCAGCCGGACACGCGACGAGGTTTCCCTGCTGGCGTTCATTCGTCTGACCAACCGCTACGCCTCCTGGTCGGCGCTTGCGAGTGCAGCGGTCGCCGATGTTGAACATATTATCGCCGAAGTGACCTTTCCTGACATAAAGGCGCTGCGCCTTCATTTGTCCCTGCGCACGATCAGGGACAGCCATCCGGATTTCGACCTGCAGTTTCTTGGCCAACTATCCGTGCCCGACGCACTTGTCTGGCTAGAACGCTTACCAGGCGTTGGGCGTAAAGTCTCTGCGGCAGTGCTGAATTTCAGCACTTTATGTCTGCCTGCGTTGGTCATCGATACGCATGTGTTACGCGTTCTTCAGCGCTTCGGGATGGTCAGCCCTAAGTCGGATACGGTCACGGCTTATGAAACGATGATGGAGGCGACCTCAGCCTGGTCAGCGACTGATTTAATAGAGTTTCACGACTTACTGAAACACCTTGGCAAAACGCACTGCCAACATCATTTCGCGCAATGCCAAGACTGCCCCCTTCGTTATGACTGCGTGACCGCCGCCCGCAAATTGAACTCCTGATACAGAACACCATTCGGATAAAGTTTTGAATCTATGAGAATAACGTCAGGAGCGGGCGCCTGACCACCGAATAACCGGACGCCTTCACCCAGAAATATTGGCGCGCGTTTCAAACGCAGCCTGTCAATCAATCCGAATGATAATAGCGAACCTGCAAACCGCCCGCCGCCGCACAGGTAAATTGGTCCTTCACTAGTCTGCTTCAGAGAATGGACATAATCTACAGCGTCTTCTTGAGTAACTATAACATCCGCGTCTTCCGAAAGGTCGATGCTTTTTGAAAACACAATCGTTTTCATATGAGGATACGGATTATCGCCCGGTTTTAAGCCAAAGCCGTATCCGAATTCATAGGTTGCGCGCCCCATGATCGCGCATGAATAGGTTTTCAGTCGCTCGAAGTAATCGTCGACGACCTCTCCTTCATGAGGGAATTTCGAAATATCGCCCGCAGGGCCAGAGATATATCCGTCAGCCGACACAGCGACGTCATAAATAACGGATTGCATGGAAAGCTCCAGCTTGAGTTGTAACCAGCAAACGCAATGACTGCGTTCAGTTCAGAACGGTTGGTTACTTGATCACTGGCTGGATGCTCCTCTTTTTCGAATACTACTCTCTGAACCATTAAACGGCAATTGAGGCGATATATTGTTATATCGCACCAGCCTGACGGCAGGCGGCAATGGTTTTTTGATCAATGCCAATACTGGAAAGGATTTCCTCTGCATCCCGCCCTTTAGGTGGCGGCGGCAAGGGATCATCCGGTATCTGGCCGTCAAAACGAGGCGCCGCGACCGCCTGAAGGACACCATCAACTTCACGGAGCATGCCCCGCGATTTCATATGAGCGTCTTGCGCCGCTTCCGCAGGGGACAGGATTGGCGCGACGCAAGCGTCTGACCCATCAAAAACTCTCTCCCAATGCTCTCGTGTCTCTCTTTTGAATGTGTCCGCCAATCGCGCCTTCATTGATGGCCATTGCGCCTGATCAAACTGATTGATGAAGGTCTTATCTTCCTGCAGTTCGAGCCTTTGCAAGAATTCGATATAAAACTTTGGCTCAAGCGGACCGACGCTAAGCCATTTTCCATCGGCGCACTCATAGGCGGAATAAAAATGCGCGCCATCAAGCATGCTGGCGCCGCGTTCGTCGGGAAGACCGCCGGCTGCTCGAAGCGAATAGAGCAAATTCATCATATGAGCGGATCCGTCGACAATCGCCGCATCGACGACAGTTCCTTCGCCGGTCTCCCGGGCCCGCAGAACGCCCGCGAGAACGCCAATCGCAAGATATAATGACCCGCCGCCAACATCGCCGACCAGTGTGGGCGGCGGCGTCGGAGAAGAACCGGCGGCGCCGCCATACCAAGCGGCGCCTGAGCGGGCGACATAGTTGATGTCGTGGCCCGCTGTATGTGCAAGCGGACCCGTTTGCCCCCACCCTGTCAGCCGTCCGTAAACCAGTTTTTGATTGCTAGCCCGCGCAACATCAGGGCCTAAGCCAAGGCGCTCCATGACGCCGGGGCGCATGCCTTCGATCAGCGCATCCGCCGTTGCGATTATATCGAGCGCAATATCGCGCGCCGCTTCATTTTTCAAATCTAACGCAATAGAACGTTTGCCGCGATTGAATACGGCGCCGCGTCCCATATCCGCGCCGCCTTTGCGCTCTATAAGGATGACATCGGCGCCAAGATCCGCAAATAACATTCCGCAAAACGGACAGGGACCAAGCCCTTCAAATTCAACAATTCTAATGCCGCTGAGAACGCCCATGTCTCTCCTCGCTCGAACCGAATAGAAGGCCGCCGCCATGTAATGTGAAAGGCTCTATCCGAAATTGCGAATGGATAACACTGTTGTCAGCAGGCGCGCATATCTATTCGGCTGCGTGAATGTGATGGCTTTTTTGCTCGTCAAGAAGGCCGCCGCTGAAGACGAAGCCTTCAACGCCTGGAACATAGAGCATATTCGTAAGACGACCGTGTACCGGAACGAACGTGTCGGCGTCTGCGCCGCGCAGGCAGACATGGGGCAACGTCAACACCTCCCCCAGCTTGGACAGGGCTTTTTCGCCAGCCGAACGGAAAACAGCGATGTCATCAGGGTGCACAAGATGTTTTGTCGTCAGACCAATAAGTTGGTGAGGCGGCACGCCCAGCGTTTTCTCAACGGCTGGACTAGCATAAGTAATCCGCCCTTCGGGGGAGAAAATAATCGTTATTTCCTGTGAAGACTCCACCAGCGCACGGAACCGTTGTTCCGCTTCATGGGCGTCGTCAACGCGCTTTTGCAAGGCTGAGAACATCTTGACATTTCTTGTATGCAGCAAGATTGAGCGATCGATCATTCTCTGTGTTGTCAGTGCAAGATAAGTTGTCGCGCATCCATAAAGGATAACAACACCGGCAATCGCCAGGCCGTCAGCGCCCGCCGTGAGCGCATAAACGGTTGCAAGCGGCGCCAACGCCGGAACATTGAAAGCGACAACCGCGCGCCATGACGCGCCAGCGGAAACAATTGCAGCCGCCGCCGTCCCTGCAATTACAAAAGGCAGGAAGGCATGGTCAATCATTCCGTGGACGGCGAAGATTGGCGCCAGCGAGCCCCACATGGCGCCATTGATGGCCATAAAGAAGACATGAATTCTGGCGAACCGCGACAGGTTGCGCGCCGAGGCGCCGCCCATTCGATAACGCAACCAGATGCACGCGCGAATAAACGCCAGCGTAAGCACGGCCCCGGCCCAACCAAACAAAACGCCATGGGCGATATCGGACCATGCAACCGCCACTGTAATCGAGGCGTTGATCGCCGTAGCCGCAATAGCGACCGGCGCACCGCGAAACAGCAACGCGTAGCGTTCGACTTTGATTTTAACGGCTTCGCCCTGTGTCAGCCCTTGCAGCCGCGCTTTGCGGCTCGGAACTTTCGAAATTGCCGTCTGCAATTCCGCTATCATAGGCGCTCCATCGGCTCCGATAGGGATATAAAACCATATCGGGAGCGTGATCGAAACCTAAAGTTACGCTTGACGCGCTTTTCTGAATCCGCCTGTTAATGGTATTAAGTATTGAATTTCAGCAGGTTGGTAGGATCGTGACAGAATCTATGTTAATTTATCTCGCATCTTAAAGTTGACGATTAGTGTGCTTTTTCTTCCTCTGAGCGTAGTCCCTTTCCTTCTCAAAATCATTTGGTTGCAACGCAACAAGCCGCTAATGGTTACAGCAAAAGGCGAATCCGGGAGCCCAAACGGACATGACAGACTTCAAGCAATCACAATCGCTATCTCGCATCCAACCGTCACCTACCCTCGCTGTTACGCAAAAAGCCCGCGAGCTAAAGGCCGCCGGCCGGGATATTATATCCCTCGGCGCTGGAGAGCCGGATTTCGATACGCCTGATTTCGTCAAGGAAGCGGCGATCAAAGCCATTCGCGACGGCAAAACAAAATACACCGCGGTCGATGGCATCCCGGAATTGAAAGAAGCGGTCGCGGCGAAGTTCAAACGCGACAACAACCTTGATTATGGCCTCGATCAGATTTCAATCGCGCCGGGCGGCAAGGCGATCCTTTATAATGCTTTGGTCGCAACAGTAGACCCCGGCGACGAAGTCATCATTCCGGCGCCCTATTGGGTTTCCTATCCTGACATGGCTTTACTGGCGGGCGGCAAACCCGTCATCATCGAGACTGACCCTGCACGCGGATTTAAACTATCGCCGGTAGCACTTGAGGAAGCAATCACGCCAAAAACAAAATGGTTGATCTTTAACTCTCCATCCAACCCGACCGGCGCCGCCTATACTCATGATGAGATTAAAGCGCTAACGGACGTTCTGAAAAAGCATTCACATGTCATGATCCTGACTGACGATATGTACGAACATATTGTTTATGACGATTTCAAGTTTGCAACGCCAGCCCAAGTTGAACCAGCGCTTTATGACCGTATTTTAACCGTAAACGGAGCATCCAAAGCTTATGCGATGACCGGATGGCGGATTGGTTTTGCCGGCGGACCGGCGCCGCTGATAAAAGCCATGTCAAAGGTCATGTCGCAATCAACGTCTAACCCCTGCTCGATCAGTCAGTGGGCAAGCGTCGCCGCTCTGAATGGTAACCAGTCTTTCCTCAAAGAACGCAATGACGCGTTTAAAGAGCGCCGTGACCTGGTTGTGGCCATGCTGAATCAGGCAAGCGGCGTTACCTGCGCAACACCGGAAGGCGCATTCTATGTCTACCCCTCCTGCGCTGGCGTCATTGGTAAAAAGACGTCTTCGGGCAAGGTCATAGAGACTGATGAAGATTTCGCAGCGGAGCTCCTGGAGTCCGAAGGCGTTGCGGTTGTCTTTGGCGCAGCATTCGGGCTGGCCCCTTATTTCAGGGTTTCCTACGCAGCCGCTATCGACCAGCTTGAAGACGCCTGTCAGCGCATCCAGCGTTTTTGCGCATCGCTCTCATAAGTCTGGAATCGATATTTTCGAAGCTGGACTTTGGAATTATTTATTTGCTCGAAGCTGATCGGCTGCCTAAGTGTCTGCGTAAGAGATATCGAAAAATCAAAGGGAGCTTTTCCATGACCTCAATCAATATCGGACTTGACGAAAATGCCCGCAAATCTGTCGCCGAAGCACTGAACGCCACCCTCGCCGACACATATTCGGTTTACATGAAGACACATGCCTATCATTGGAATGTCACAGGCGCGCAGTTTCACACCCTTCACGTAATGTTTGAAGAACAGTATCGTGAAATGTGGGCCGCGCTTGACGAAATTGCAGAGCGTGTTCGTGCGCTGGGCGTTTTCGCCCCGACCAGCGGCAAGCAATTCGCAGATCTTTCCGCTATTGAAAACGCCGACACCAGCCCCCCCGCCGCAATGACAATGGTTGAGCGTCTTCTCTCTGACCATGAAACGTTGATCAAGCGCGCCCGTGAAGGCCTATCCATTGCTGAGGAAGCCGGCGACGCCGCCAGCGCCGACCTTCTGACCGTTCGCATCCAAACGCACGAGAAAACAGCATGGATGTTACGCGCGATGGTTCAGTAATTTCATTTCAGAATTGACGAGAACCGGGCCTGATGAAGGTCCGGTTTTTCGTTGCGCTTATTCCGCAGCGAGTGAGGCAACGTTTTGTGCTTTTAAAACGCGCCCATATGTCTGGTGATTGAGGTCATCGGCGAAGCGGTCTTTTCGCCAGGCGACTTTCCCTCCAATTATCGTTGCGCTGACAACACCATCAGAGCGATTGACAAGCTGTTCATGCTCGAACTCTTCGCGGTAAATGCGCTGAACGCCAGCCTCTCCGTCGTAGGCGGTTAGCGCTTTTGGGTCGATAATTGCAATGTCAGCGCGCGCGCCCGTTTCAATGCCGCCGGCGTCTATACCGAAGATATCCGAAACATCTCGAGTCAAACGTTTCACCATGTAACTTACGTCTTTTTCGCCGCCCTCCTGCGCCAGTTTAAGAGCGCGCAAATTACAATCGTAGAAAGCCATGTTTGTGAGATGCGCGCCGGAATCATTAAAGCCTGGCAAAAGCACAGGATCCATTAACAATTTACGCGTTAGCGTTTCATCACGGTTTGCGCTCGTTGTTGACCAGATGAGATCTGTATCGAAGGCTTTAAACATTGCAATCATGAAGTCCGCCTCATCTTTGATCTCGGCGAAATAGGTGTTGAATATCTTTTCTTCTTCGGCTTCTTTCAGTGACCTGTTTGCAAGCACGTCCTCAAATACACCTTCAAAGCTTCGGCCTTCCCAGCTTTTGATTGGACATCGGTCAATATGCATGTCAGCGAAAGTTCGATTGAATGCATAGTCTTCGCGGCGAAATTTGCGCTTTAGCCGCGCAAGGTTAAATCCCTGCTTTCCTGTCATCCACATCTTGCGGAATTGTTTTTGGAATTCAGGACTCTCCAGAATGGCCCGACGGCTTTCCCGGTCTTCAAGATCGGTTTCGATTAGTTTTCGGAGTTCTTTAATTTCTTCTGATAAGGGGTTGAACGGACCATCCGACCAAATTTTAAACGGCGCCGCCAAGGCTTGCATATAGAACCGACCGTTTAAAAGTTTGGAATTCAAGACACGGGATAACGTCGTCGCCAGTTTCACGATTGAGCCATTGCTCGCTACATCAAGAGCGGCGACAACTGTTGTCTTAAGAGGTTTCTTATGTAGCAGTCCGCTGGTCAAAAGAAATGTTCTGATGACTTTTGGAGGGCTATCCTTGGGAGGAGTTGCTTGCCAAACGCGATCATAATCTCGAACAATTGAGGTTAAGGCCTTTATTTCTGAGAACGGCGCAAATTGCGTCGGAATTTGTTTATCGCGATTGGGATCATTCGCCAGAAAATGAAACGGTAATGCGTCTGTGGAGAACCCTGCATATCCTTCATTCAACCCTTTTTGCAATAAAGCTTTCATTTGTGAAAGCTCGTCTTCGGTTGGATGGCGGCTAACGCTTTCTTTTAATCCCATCACCTCGATTCGCAGCATCGAATGCGGGATCATCGGCACAACATTCGGGCCCAGATTCAGCGTATCCAAATGTTCCAGGTAGCCGTCTGAAGAATTCCAATGAACCTTGTCGGCGACCTTTTTCAAAATGTGCTTGGGTATGTTTTCAACACGAGCGAAACACGAAACAATCGGGTCATCCATTTTGTTACGCTGCGCACCGAAGGCTAGCCCCAAAGAACAATTGGACATCACAACGGTGGTTGTTCCATGACGTACGGATTCAGGAAGACCGGGCGTAATTTCGACTTCAAGGTCATAATGTGTGTGGACATCAACCAGGCCTGGCATAACCCACTGCCCTGCGGCCTCTATCACTTGGCTTGCTTCGCTTGCGTCAATATTTTTATCTTGCGCAACGATCTTGCCGCCGGCGATCGCGATATCTTTGACAACAGGTGGTGTGCCGGCGCCATCAAAAACCAATCCGTTTTTGATGACCATGTCCCAAGTGACACTCATATTAAACCTTTTCCAAATCAAGCACTAAGCCATAACCAAAGACGACAAGCGATGTTATGGTAGATGAAAACGGTTGCTAGTTGAACAAGGTAAAACACCTGTGCAGTCCACAAAAGAATGGTGGGAAAATGGCGGCTATAGACTTGTAAATGGCCGCCGCATCTTTTTCATCGACACAGAGTCAAAATCTACAGAATCAATTCTTCTCATACACGGATTTCCAACATCCAGTTGGGATTGGGCCAAGATATGGAGCCCCCTCTCTTCCCAATATCGTTTGGTCGCTATGGACATGCTGGGCTTTGGATTTTCAGATAAACCTGATCCCCATCTTTATTCTATCCATGAGCAGGCAGATATTGTTGAGGGTCTCGTTGAACAGCTGGCATTAGAGCATTTCCATGTCCTGGCGCATGATTATGGCGACACGGTCGCGCAAGAACTTTTAGCGCGCCAAAATGCAGGAATCGGAGTCGGGCGCTGGAAATCCGTTTGCTTCTTGAACGGCGGCTTATTTCCTGAAACTCATCGGGCCTTGCTTATCCAAAAGCTTCTGCTCAGCCCGTTGGGTCCACTTATCAATAAGCTTACGACCCGCCGCCGTTTTGATGTCTCGATGTCCCGCGTCTTTGGCCAGAGGACCCAGCCTTCCAAAGAAGAGCTCGATGGTTTTTGGGCGTTGATTAATCACAATAATGGCCGGCATATTTTTCATAATCTTATAAGATATATGAAAGACCGAAAGACACATCGGGAACGTTGGGTTACCGCGCTGCGTAAAGCCAAAATACCTATAGGTTTGATCAATGGCTCATACGACCCTGTCTCCGGCGCGCATATGATTGCACACTATCAAGATATCGTCGGTGAACCTCATTATCTCAACGAACTGTCAGCGATCGGCCACTATCCACAGGTGGAAGCGCCTGATGAAGTCGCAAAATATTATATTGAATTCTTACACGGACTATCGATTGCCTAATCCTTCTTGGCGGTGACAAGAGCAGATAAACGGCGTGAAGTCCAAAGCTGTCGCCCGTTACAAAAACGTTCCCATCCGAACCCTGTTAACAGATTTGTAGCGCCGGTCGTCGGTTTGAAAAACAGCCGGCCGTCATCAAGACATTGGGTTTTCTTTGAAAATGGTGCCCCCACACGGACTCGAACCGCGGACCTACTGATTACAAATCAGTTGCTCTACCAGCTGAGCTATAGGGGCGCGGGCGCTCTGATATAGGATTGCGCGGGCTCTGACTAGGGGCTGTTTTAGGTTAATTTCTCGGTTAAAAACCGCGCATGAAAACATTTAAAGCCCTCCTCGCCGCCCTCCTTGTGACCGCATGCGGCGACAACGCCCCCGCCCCTCAAGGCGCTAGCGCCCCGCCCGATACTCCCAGAACGCCTGTTGAAAAAGGCCGCATGGCGTTCAACGAATGCGGCGCCTGTCACACGGTCCGTGAAGGCGATCCGTCACGCATTGGCCCGAACCTTTACGGAGTGGTGGGACGCCGGGCCGGCGCGCTTGAGGACTTCGCCTATTCGGCGACCTTCCGAAATGCGGATGTCGTCTGGGACGATGCGACGCTCGACGCTTTTCTCGCCAGGCCGCAGGAATTCTTGCGCGGCAACCGGATGGCCTATCCAGGCGAACCGGACGCTGAGACCCGTGCGAATCTCATCGCGTATTTGAAATCAATCAGCTCGGAAGCTGACTAGACGTCATAGCCGGGGTTCTGGCGATTGAGCTTGCGCAAAAGACCGGGCCAGGCGAGATTGTCGCCAAGGCCCGCCACGAAAGCCGGGCCGCCCTGTTGCAGCACTTTCGATCCCATGGCCGGCGGCTCTTCGCGCGGCTCTTTCGTATCCGATTGCGCCAGAATTTGTGTTTTGCAAGCCTGCTCAAGGAAATACATGCGCAGGAACGCGATGGCGCAGTTCGCACCGACCGTCAGTGTTCCATGGTTGCGCAGGATCAAAAATCCATGATTGCCCATATCCTTTACGATGCGCGCGCGCTCGTCGTGGTCGGTCGCGATCCCTTCATAATCGTGATAGGCGACATCATCATGGACGATCATTGAGAACTGGGTGTAGCGCTTCAATCCGTCCTGCTGCGCGGATACGGCGACGCCATAGGGCGTATGCAGATGAAGCACTGCATGGGCGTCTTCGCGGGACATATGCAGCGCTGAGTGAATGGTAAAGCCCGCCGGGTTTGAGAAATACGGCGTTTCCGCCACGACATTGCCGTCGATATCGACCTTTACCAATGACGTCGCGGTCATTTCGTCGAAGAAGACGCCATAAGGATTGATCAGGAATCTTGCTTTGCCGCCTTCGTCAGGACAGCGCACGGAGATATGCGTAAAGATCATGTCATCCCAACCATAAAGCGCGGCCAGGCGATAGGTTGCGGCAAGGTCGCAGCGCAGCCGCCACTCCTCATCGCTGACCTTGCCTTTCAGGGACGGCAGGCTCAACGGATCGGGAAGGTCAAAGCCCGCCTGTTGTCCGAGCGCTTCGGTTGGTTGCGCTTGAGCATTCATGATTAGGGCCTCCCTGGAAACTGGATATTCGAAGAGATTACGGCAAAACACCTCAGGATGCATGACTCATTTGCAGCCTGAATTCAGCCGAAGTCAGGCGGCTCAACGCGGCATTCGAGGACCGGTGCGCATTCCTTTTTAACGCGGGCCTCCCTATCATAGTATCCTGACCATAGCTCGACAGGACGACAAGCGCCCCATGACCATGAAATTGGCCTTCCTCGCAAGCGAACGCCCGGATGCGCCGCCTGCCCGCGCCGCTCTGATCGAGCGTTATGGAGACCATCCGCCGGAGGAAGCTGACGTGATTGTAGCGATTGGCGGCGATGGCTTCATGCTTGAAACGCTGCGCGCCCACATGCACAGCAACACGCCGATATATGGGGTGAACTGTGGCACG
Source organism: Pseudomonadota bacterium (assembly GCA_039196665.1). Taxonomy (GTDB): domain Bacteria; phylum Pseudomonadota; class Alphaproteobacteria; order Caulobacterales; family Parvularculaceae; genus Hyphococcus. Next base: position 198,286 of record JBCCUQ010000001.1, read on the forward strand.
GTCGGCTTTTTGATGAACCCGCATGATATCGAAAATCTCACTGAGAATATCGCCGCCGCCGAACCCGCCGTCATCCATCCGCTCTCCATGACCGCCCGAACGGTGAACGGGCAAACCGAATCAGCGATGGCGATTAACGAGGTCTCTCTATTTCGCCAGACCCGTCAAAGCGCCCGGGTCAGGATCGTCGTTAATGGCAAGACCCGCATGGAATCGCTGATCTGCGATGGCGTTTTGTTGGCGACGCCTGCTGGGTCAACCGCATACAATCTTTCCGCCCATGGGCCGATCCTGCCAATCAATGCGCAACTTCTGGCGCTAACCCCAATCAGCGCGTTCCGGCCGCGCCGGTGGCGCGGCGCGTTGCTCGCTCATGATGCAGTCGTGACGTTTGAGACGGAAGACCCGGCGCATCGGCCAGTTTCAGCGGTTGCGGACAACTATGAGGTTCGGGACGTTGTATCTGTCACCGCCGAGGAAGATCGGTCCATTTCCATGACGGTCCTGTTCAACCAGGGACACTCGCTTGATGAGCGAATCCTGCGAGAGCAATTTGACTATTAAAATTCGGACCACTTTATTCAGTTATGGTTTACGCCTCGCCCTGAATCGCAGCATTGTTCGCTGTCAGGTCAGCGCAGGATGCCCCCCGTCCGCTCATTCAGCGAGAATTAACCTGAGCCAACGAATATGGACGGATTGTTAAGATGCGGTAAGGCCCGTCGGCTGGCGGAGGAATAGTGAATGGGCGCTCAGGCGGTTCGACTGTCTAATGTCGACATTGATAATGCCCTGAAAAGCAAGGACTTCGAAGTCCTGTTTCAGCCGATCTTTGACCTCGGCAATGGCGCCCTTGCGCGCATGGAAACCTTTGTCCGCTGGCGCCACCCTTCTCTCGGCGTGCTGCCGCCGGGCGCATTCATCTCGTTTTTCGAATCACAAGGCCGGATGAGCGAGCTCACCCGCTACGTTCTTGCAGAGGCGCTCAGCGCCTATAGTAATTGGCGGGGCGTGAGCGCGCCTGGGTTTTCGATCAATCTGGCGCTAAGCGATCTCAGCGATGAGGCGTTCACCTCGCATTTTACCAAACTCTTGCGCGACCAGCAGTTTCCAGCCGATCTCGTGACTCTGGAATGCCCGATGCCTGCGGTGGACATGGACATTGATATCGCTGCCGCCCAGTTTTCCAGACTGAGCGAGACCGGCGCCCGACTGGCGATTGAAGTGCGCGGACGCGCCAATGATCTACTGCGGATGATCGACCCGTTTCCTTTTGACGAAATCAAGACCGGCGGATCGTCTATTTTGCGCTTTGCGCGCACCGTGCGCGGGCCGGGCCTGAGCGCGATCTCGGACCTGCTCGATATCGCCAATCGCGCCAATGCGGTGATCACTGCTGTCGGCGTGGAGGACCAAGCTTCACTATCGGCTTTGCGCGGGCTCGGATTTACGGCCGCCCAAGGCAATCATCTTGGCAAAGTCGGCGCACTCGAAGAGTTCATGCCCAGCCGCGTCAATGAAGTGCGCTCCCTGTTGGAGTTGGAGCCGCTGTCGACAGAAAGTTTGGATGCGCTCTTCCGAACGGGAGCGCCGTCACCCAAATCGTCAGAGCTCGAAAAACTCGAAGTTGTTGAAGAAAACAAACCCGATCCTTTGATTGATCGATTGAATGAGCGGGTCTCAAAAGAGATCGATACAGATACGCCAGAGACCGCCCCCTCATCGCAGGCTAAAGCAGAAGAATCCGCCTCTGATGAAGACGCTGAACGCAAGGCGAAAGCCCGCGAAAAAGCAAAAGCGCTTGTTCTCGCAAAACGGGCAAAAGCTCGCGCCGCAAGAAAGGCGGCGGCTATCGCTCGGGCCAAGGCAAAAGCAGCCAGCCCGGCGGAAGACGGTGCTGCAGCGCAAGCTGGGGAACCGGCCAAACCTGCTGTGACGCCCCCTCACGAATTGCAGGAGCGGCTCAATCAGGAGTTCGCTGGCGCACAGGCGCCGCAGGCCGAACTAAAGGCTGACAGCAAGCCGGCTCAGGCAAAGGCTGACACGCCGCCAAGCGAGGCCAAACCAGCCCAGCAAGTTACTGAAGAAAAAGCTGAGGTTCACGAGGAAAAACAGCAGAAGCAATCCGTTCCCGAAAAGGTCGCGGCTGCTATGGGCGGTGTTGCCGCCGCCTCATCCGCCGGCGGAAAACAAAAGCCGCCGTCTAAGAAAGCTGCGCCTTCGCAAAAGCCAGATCCGTCTCCTGTCAAAATGGAAGTTGGTGAAGTGCACGCCTATTTCCAACCGGGCATTTCTGTCGGCGGCCCGGCGCTTGAACCGCGCATGGAAACTTCGGAAACAAGAGCGGCGGAAGAACTGAATGCCACCATCGCCACAGCAGAGGCCACACCGGACGTCATCAAGAAAATGGATTCATTGACGTCGAGCGAAGTTAGTGAAGGCAATTCATTAGAGACTGTATCGGATCAAATTACGCCCTCGCCAGTCATTGACTCTGATGACGGTGAGCAGCCGGATAATTCAGAAGAAACCGGCGACCTCCACGACGATAATTTCAGCGCCATGATGGCCAAGACAAAAACACCGGCGCGTAAGAGTTTCCTGAAAAGGACTGTGTTGCCCTATCCAACGCATTTCTGGCCAAAGGCGTGGAAACGGTCTTATCGTCGTCTAACGACGAAACAGCCTGTTGAAGAAACGGTGCAAGCAGCGGAATAGCCTTTGTTGTCCGTTTGAATCGCCCGCATCGATATTCAGCTCAATACATAAAAAAGCGCGACCGACATGCGACGGTCGCGCTTTTCCCATTTGTCCCTAGCCAGCCAAATAGTTCTCTGATGATTTGAGTGCGTACTATTGCGTGGGTCGGGGTCCATGTATGCTAATCAGGATTTTTGTCTCAAATATGAAACTCCCTTTTCGCTTGCCTGCCGGTTGTAGGCCCTAGAGGGGGAATTAGTACCTACAAGGAGTATCGAACGATATTCATCGCTCACGGTCAATATAAAACCGCGTTAACCATATTCACAATTTACATTTTGTTAGCAAAGGTTAACAAAATCTGAAATTTATTAGGATAAAATAGCTCGTAATGGGCAGAATTGGCTAAAAACTGCTCTATTCTGTATTTGCCGCAACCCGCTGCGCCAGCGAAGCGCTTAAAAACTTGTCGAGATCGCCGCCCAGAACAGCATCCGGGTCAGAGCTTTCGGTTTGAGTGCGCAAATCCTTCACCATCTGATAAGGCTGCAATACGTAGGACCGAATTTGATGCCCCCAGCCAATCTCTGTTTTAGCTGCGGCGGTGGCGGCGGCCTCCTCTTCGCGCTTTTGCAGCTCCAGTTCGTAAAGACGCGCGCGGAGCATGCTCCATGCTGTCGCCCGGTTTTTGTGTTGCGAACGTTCGTTCTGACACTGAACAACAATGCCGGAGGGCTCATGGGTTATCCGTACAGCCGAGTCCGTTGTGTTGACATGCTGGCCGCCTGCGCCGGATGCACGATAAGTGTCGATCCGGCAATCGTTTTCATTGATGTCGATTTCGATATTGTCGTCAATAACGGGATATATCCAGACAGAAGCAAAAGACGTGTGACGGCGCGCATTGGAATCAAATGGTGAAATACGCACCAGACGATGAACCCCGGACTCCGTTTTCAACCAGCCATAAGCGTTATGACCTTTGATTTGCACGGTTGCTGACTTAATGCCCGCCTCGTCTCCAGCCTGTTGCTCAATGACGTCGACCTTATGGCCATGCTGTTCGGCCCAGCGGACATACATGCGTAAAAGCATTGAGGCCCAGTCGTTGGATTCCGTGCCGCCTGCGCCAGGGTGAATTTCAACAAAACAATCGTTGGCGTCCGCCTCACCGGAAAGCAACGCTTCAATTTCGGCTTTGCCGGCGCGATCGCGCAGCGCCTCCATCATCTCCTGGGTCTCGGCAAGGCTGGCGTCGTCCCCCTCCTCACCGGCCATTTCGGCAAGGTCGACAAGATCGGAGAGCTCCTGATCAATCTCGCCAATCGCATTCATCTGACTTTCAAGCGCGTTGCGCTTTTGCATGAGCGCCTGGGCGGCGTCCGGGTCATCCCACAGCGTCGGGTCTTCTGCACGCGCGTTTAGCTCATCCAGTTCCCGTTGGGCTTTATCCCAGTCAAAGACGCCTCCTCAGCAGCTCCAGCGACTGCTTGATGGCGGTGACAAGGTTTTCCATTTCCGCGCGCATGGGCGGGTCTCCTGATGGTCGTTGAGCCTGCAAGGAGGCTTGATGTTATGGTTCTTATTTGCTCAGCGCATCGGGATTAGTAAAGGCCGTTCAACGCATCTTCGTTTGTATCTTCTTCCAGCGGCGGCGCGGCGCTCAAAGGATCCAGAAAGAGATCCTCACCCGATGGGTCGCCGCCATAGACGTCGCCGGCCTTGAAGGCTTCCAGAATGACATTAGAATCGCCCGCCGAGGCAGGTTCTCCGGTTTTGGCGTTGACCCGCACGAGGCGAATACCCGATGGAACCCGGAACGGAATGCCGGCGGCGTCTTTAAGCGCTTCACTCATGAACTCGGCGAAAATCGGTGCGGCGACCTTGCCGCCCGCCTCTCCGCGACCAAGAGTTTGCGGCATGTCAAAGCCAACATAGACGCCGGCCGCAAGATCAGGAGAGAACCCAACAAACCACGCATCCTTATAGTCGTTGGTGGTGCCGGTTTTACCGGCAAGCGGCTTGTTGCTTACCCGTCGCACAGCGCTGCCCGTGCCGCGGACAACAACCCCCTCAAGAATGGAGGTGATCTGATAGGCTGTGCGCGGGTCCAGCACCTGTTCGCGCTCATCAACAATTTGCGGTTCGGCCTGACCGGACCAGAACGGGGCGTCGCAACCGAAACAGGCGCGGTTGTCGCGTTTATATATCGTATCGCCGGAACGGTCCTGAACGCGGTCGATAAGAACCGGCTCGACGCGTTTCCCGCCATTTACAAAGATTGAATAAGCTGCGGTGATGCGCATCAATGTTGTCTCCCCGGAACCAAGGGAAATCGCCAGTTCGCGCGGCAAGCGATCGGACAGTTCGAAACGCTCAATATATTCCATGATGCGCCCGATACCGAGGTCTTGTGCTAAGCGCGCCGTCATGGTGTTGCGGGATTTTTCAATACCCGTACGGAGCGTTGAAAGCCCTCCGAAAGCCCCTTCAATATAGTTTCCTGGCTTGTACCAACTGTCCTCACCCGGCGCGACGAATGGCGCATCGAGCACTGTCGATGATGGCGTATAGCCATTGTCCAGCGCGACGGAATAAACGAAAGGCTTGAAAGTCGATCCCGGCTGACGTTCGGCCTGAACCGCTCGATTGAACTCCGACTTCTGGAATGAAAACCCGCCAACCATGGCGAGGACGCGACCCGTATGCGGATCAATTGCGATCAGGCCGCCATTCACCGCCGGCGCCTGACGCAGGGCGAAGGCGCCCTCAATGATCGGCATTTCTTCTTGTGGGTTTTCTGCGTCTTCAGCGGGCAGCTCGCGCGCCTGATCCACATAAACAATATCGCCGACACCAAGAACTTCAGAAACAGAAGCCACCTCTTCGCCGGTGTCATTGGCGGAAATATATTCCTTCGCCCACTTCACATAGTCGAGCGGGATAATCCCTCGCTCACCATCCTCAAAGCCAATTGATGCGCCGTCATTATTCACCTCAAGGACCAGCGCCGCGCGCCACGGCGCCATGTCTTCCGAGACCATGCGTTGATCACGCAAGATCTCAAGTTCCGCCAGAAAGGGTTCAAGCCAGACCGGGCCGTCGTCTTCGACAGCTTGCCCGGCTGCATTGCCCGCAGGAAGCGCCATCGTCGATACCGGGCCGCGCCAGCCATGACGCTGATCGTAAGCGACAAGCCACTTGCGCAACGCCTCACCCGCGAGTTTTTGCAATCGCGGATCAACCGAGGTTCGCACCGCGAGGCCTCCATCATAGAGCGCCTCTACACCGTAAAGATCGACGATCTGTTTGCGAACTTCCTCGGCGAAATACTCCATCGTCCAGTCGCGCGCACCAAGCGGCGGGGCGATCTGTGCGCCTAAAGGCTGAGCGAGGGCCTCATTGGCGTTTTCTTCCGATATTCTCCCATCGTCCAATAGTCGCCTGACCACATAATTCCGGCGCGTAACGGCGCGCTCTTCATTTTGTATTGGGTGATAATTGCTCGGTCCCTTGGTGATGCCGGCAAGATACGATGCTTCGGCGACCGTCAGATCCGCCAGCGCCTTATCGAAATAGTTGAGCGCGGCGGCGGCGACGCCATAGGACCTGTTGCCAAGATAGATTTCGTTCAAATAGAGCTCAAGAATATGCTCCTTTGTAAACGTTCGCTCCATTTTGCGCGCAATGAGTATTTCACGAAGCTTGCGCTCGACCTTTTGTTCACTGGAAAGGAGGAAGTTTTTCGCAACCTGCTGCGTAATCGTTGATCCGCCTTCCAGCCGACGGCCGCTAAGAATATTTCCGATATTCGCACGCTGCGCTCGCAGTATGCCGCGCATGTCAACGCCTGTATGTTCGAAAAAGCTTTTGTCCTCGGCGGAAACGAATGCATATTTTACGTGATCGGGAATCGACTCGATCGGAACGAAAAGCCGTCTTTCCCTAGCAAACTCAGCAACCAGTGATCCGTCCCCGGCGTAAACGCGTGTTGTCACTGGCGGCGCATATTCCGACAGTGCCTGATAGTCCGGCAAATCCTGATTGAGTTTGTTCAGGTACCAAGCGGCGTATCCAGCTGCGCCGACAACGCCGATTGCGCCAACAGCGAAACCAATGCCAATGAGCTTGACGAGGCCCGTTGGCCATCCGCCGCCGCCACTGCTGTTACCGGAGGTGACTGTTTTGGGTGGGCGCGGGTCAGCCTGCGCGGCGCGCTTCGGCGCCGCTAACGTCGTCTTTTCTGCAACGTCCTCTCGCCCCAATTCCAGCTCACCCTCGTCATCGCGGTCTGTGGACGCCGCTACAGGCTCACCTTTCCCGACAGCCTCTTTTCGGTCAAACATATCATGTTCGATCGCGCTGGATGGATCATCATCATCGGGCGAAGCGCTATTTTCAACTTTTGGCTCTTTAGGGTCCTCAAACGACAGACGTTGATCCGGTCGACCCGATTTGTCTTTTTCGTCAGTCATTCTCGCCACGCCTGCTCTTTGCTTACCTTATCAATGCACAACAACTACCGCAGGACCCTTTAATCGGTCCTGAAGGCTTTTCTCGCGCGCTCCCCCAATAGCCCATAAATTGGTCCACAGCGAGGCGCAAGCTGGCCGGAAATCGTTCATTTTTGTAAGGTTTACGCCCCTCAGCGGGCGCCGCCGGCCCGGTTGGAGGCAAATCGCTGACTGGCGTATTCTTCAAAATACTCGTCTATCGAGTCGGCAACCGCATTCATGGTCCGGGTTCGCCACGCCTTTGAGTTGAGGTTGGCCTCATCTTTGGCGTTCGAAATAAAGGCCATTTCAAGCAGTACCGCCGGCACATCAGGGGCCAGCAACACACGCAAATTCGCCCTCCGATGGGAGCGGTTCAGCATCGGCGTCTTGCCGGAAAGCGCATCGATCAGAATTTCGGCGAATTTTGAAGAAGACGTAATGGTAGTGTCCTGCGCCTTGTCGAGGAGCATTTTTTCGACGTTTTTATCCCCCCATTGCTGGAGATCTAGATTATAGACGTGATAATTACCCTGAGACTTCGCCAGTGCGGCTGATCTGGCGGACCCCTTTTTGGACAAGGTATAGACAGAAGCGCCGCGCACCGAGCTTTGATTGATCGCGTCTGCGTGGAGAGAAATGAAGAGATCGGCGCCGGCCTCTCGCGCCAACTTTTCGCGCCGGGCGAGTTCATCGCGCTGACTGCGTTTGATCCTCGGGTCCTTTTCAGATTGCCGGGTCAGCACGACCTCATAGCCGCCCCGTTTTTCCAAAATTCCGGCCAATTCAAGCGCCGCTTTGAGCGTGACCGTTTTTTCCAGCGTGCCACTCTGCCCCTGGGAGCCAGGATCCCTTCCGCCATGACCTGGATCGATAACAACGACGCGCCGCTCAGGCGCTTTTACTACTGGTTTTTGCGCCGGCGTCGGCGGCGAAAGCGCCTCGCTTTCGACGCCTGCTGTCGTCGCCTGCTCAATTACCGCTGCAAGGTCCGGAAAAGGCTGGTTTGGCAGGCTAGCCAGAAACGCGGTTTTATCAGCCGTTTCAAGATCGATCACCAGGCGATGTTTTGTCACCGATCCCTTTGGGGCGATCATGAATACTTCTTTGATTTTCGCGGTCCGGCCGAGTTCGAGGACCGCTTGAGCCGTTGCGCCAGAGCCGTCAGCAAAGCCATAGCGGGCGATATGGCCTTTGCCGGCGCGAAAATCGCGATCTGCGGCCCCCACGGTCAAATTCGAAAAATCGACCAGCAAACGCCCATTGCCGCTCGCATCACCGGATACGGCATAGTCGGCATCGCCTTTCAGATCGAATACGATGCGTGTCGCGTCGCCATTCGGTCCAAACCGGACCTCAAGGAGTTCGGCTGCATAGGCACTGAGGCCGCTTGCAATCACGGCGGCTACAGCGCCAAGCCGCGCCAGTGATTTCCATGGTTTCGCTAACATATTGCCCATCCATACGCGCCGACAGGGCCGCCGAAAAGAACAAATCCAGCGAAAAAGCCTGATACGCAACGCTTATTCTCGTTTGATCAATCTTAACGAGGCGTTAAGGCTCTTGCCGCCTTTTTATGCAATACTGAGTCGGTGTTAACTTTGGGTTTTCTTTTTCCCCGCACTGATGCATTGTCCGATTTCTATTGCGAAACGCCGATTTAATCGCCAAATCGCAACAGAAGGATTGGTGCGGCGGATCGATTACAATCGGTTAATGCCGCGAAAGTTCTCCGGAAAGCCCGATAAATGGCGCTTTTACCGGATTAATCGCCGGCGGCTCCAATGGCCGGCCCGCAAATCCAGCGCTTTGCTGGTGCGCGCGGAGCAAATAAGCGGCGCGCCATTGCGCCAAATAATAACCTGCCGGCAACGGTCCTTGTTGGGCCAACATGCTGGCGCGAAAACAGTTTCGCTGATGATGCAAGAAGCGCATATGAAGTCCGACGGCGCCCCTAAAGGGGCGGGCCGCCAGATCTCGCTCACGCTCCAGCGACCAAACCCAGCCAATGCAGTGGCTTTGACCCAGCATTGCGGAGCCCATTTCAATGACAAAAAAAATGTTGATAGACGCGGCCCACCCGGAAGAGGTGCGCGTCGCCCTGCTCGATCAGGGCAAAGTCGAAGATTTCGACTTCGAATCAGCGGCGCGTAAGCCGCTACGCGGTAATATTTTCCTAGCGCGGGTTACCCGTGTCGAACCCTCGCTTCAGGCGGCCTTCGTGGAATATGGCGGCAATCGCCACGGATTTCTCGCATTCAGCGAAATCCATCCCGATTATTACCAAATCCCTGTCTCTGATCGTGAACTGATTCAGGAGGCGGAAGCGGAGGTCGCGGATCTCGCCGCTCAGCTTGAACTGACCCAGCGCGGCGACGAAGACGACGACGGCGAAATCTTCACAGGCGATGACGGACAGGAGCCGTCAGAACAGGACGATGAAGATGAGGAGCCTCAAAAAAAACATGCTTCTTCTGACGATCAGGCGGATGCTGATGCAGCCCACGAGGACGCTCTAACCTCAGATGAAAAAAATGAGGAAGACGTCGAGGAAGAGGAAGAGCAGGAAGAAGAAAACGAAGAAGATCAGAACGAGGAAGGCGAAAAAGCCGCTTCTGATTCTGACGATGAGGCGACTGTCCCCGCTAAGAAGACCAAAGATAGCGAGGAAGAATATGACGCCAGCGCCATTGCGGAAGGCGACCAGCCTGTCGTCGATTTGGATGACGGCGCCGTTGCCTCAGACGCAAGCGCAACAGCAGATGATGATTTAAATCAAACTGCAGCTTCTGAGACAGAAGATGCGCAAAACGATAGCGCCATCACTGAGCAGGCTGAGGCGTCGGGTACTGACGAACCGGAGAACGAGGAAGCTAACGACGAAGCCGCGCCTAAAAAACGCGGCCGCAAAGCAAAGGCGGACCCGCGCGCAGAACTATTCGAGCGATACAAAGAAGCCAAGCGTAAACGCTCGCGCCTTTTGCGAAATTACAAAATTCAGGAAGTCATCAAGCGCCGTCAGATTTTGCTTGTACAGGTCGTCAAAGAAGAACGCGGCGGCAAAGGGGCGGCGCTGACAACATATATGTCACTCGCTGGTCGCTATTGCGTCCTTATGCCGAACACCGCTCGTGGCGGCGGTATTTCGCGGAAGATCGCTACAGCATCGGATCGCAAACGCTTGCGGCGCGTTGTCGATAGCCTTGAAGTGCCACAGGGCATGGGGCTGATCATCCGCACCGCCGGCGCCAAGCGCACAAAGACAGAGATTAAACGTGATTACGACTATCTGTTGCGGTTATGGGAAAATATCCGTACCCTGACGTTAAAATCGATTGCGCCTTGCCTGATCTACGAAGAAGCAAGCCTGATCAAGCGTGCAATTCGCGACCTCTACGACAAAGATATCTCCAAGGTCCTTGTCGAAGGCGAAGCCGGTTATCGTGAAGCCAAAGACTTCATCAAAATGCTGATGCCAAGTCACGCAAAGAACGTGCAGCCCTATAAAGAACGCGCGCCGATATTCCTCAAGCATAATGTCGAAAGCCAGCTTGACGGCATGTATCAGCCGACCGTGCGTTTAAAATCCGGCGGCTATATTGTTATTCACCAGACCGAAGCGCTGGTCGCGATCGACGTCAACTCCGGCCGCGCGACGCGTGAACGCAATATTGAGCTGACCGCCTTGAAAACGAATATTGAAGCGGCGCAGGAGGCGGCGCGTCAGTTCCGTCTGCGCGACCTTGCCGGCCTGATTGTGCTCGACTTCATCGATATGGAAGAGCCGAAAAACAACCGCAAGGTTGAGAAGGCTTTAAAAGACGCATTGAAATCAGATCGTGCGCGCATTCAGGTTGGCCGTATCTCGAATTTCGGTTTGCTTGAAATGTCCAGACAACGGCGCCGTTCCGGCATCGTTGACGGCACGACTCACACTTGCCCGACATGCGCCGGCGCCGGCGTCGTGCGGTCCCATGAGATTGCATCCTTGCGTATCCTGAGAGCTATTGAAGGAGACGCTATTTCCGGCAAAGTCGGTCGAATTCAGGCGCGGACTTCACTCGATGTCAGCCTGTACATTCTCAATCACAATCGGGAATGGCTCGAGCGGATTGAAAAGGCGAATGGCGTCAAGGTTGAAATCCTTGCTGATCCGGACAAGGCCGGCGACGCCTTTGAACTCGAAAAAAGCGGAACCCCGGTCGAGCGTGTCAACGACGCGACGTTCGTTCGCCCAGATCAGACAGAACCTGTTGAGATTGAAACCAGCGATAGTGATGATGACACCGCTTCGTCAGAAGATGAAGCTTCCGATGATGGTCGAGAGGGCGGCCGCAAACGTCGCCGTCGCCGCAAGCGCCGTAAAGATGCAAGTGACTCAGAACAGAGAAGCTCTGCAAAAAGCGATGACACGCCATCGAAGGATGAAGGCGACAACAAGGAAGCAAGAGCCGATTCCGATGGACAGGATGAAGAAGCGCCAAAGAAAAAACGTCGTCGTGGCCGGCGTGGCGGACGCCGTAACCGCCGCAACACAAGTGACGTACAGACGCAAACGGTGCAGGCCGATAGCACCGATTCCACCAAGAGCGATGTGCCTGCAGATAACGTTGACGCATCGAATTCGGATGAAAAAGCTTCGGCTGGCGAGAATACTCCAAGTGAGACTGCCTCCGCTGCGGATACCACCGACACAACTGATAATGCGCCTGTCACGAATGGGGCTGGCGGACACGCTTATCCCGAAGTCAGCTCCGACGAGCCCGCAAAGCTAGCAAAGGCAGAGGAGTCGGAAAAAACGCCCGACGACGAAGCGTCGCCCGCGGGTATCAGCAAGCCCAAGAAATCTGCGAAAAAGGGCTGGTGGCAGCGCGCAATAGGCTGATATCGCGACGGAAATCTGCGCGATGCTCGTTAAATTAGAGCGCGCGCAGTGTCGCGTCATATGATTGTGATCTCGAAATTGCCGTAAAGATGCTTAAAGTAAGGTCACGCGAATATTGAGGAGCCTTCTGGTGAGTTTGTACAAGGCTGTATTGTCATTTGCAGCAGTGGTGCTGACATTTGCATCCACGGCCGCTCAGGCGCAGGGCATCTCTCTACTCCGCGACACTGAAATCGAGATATTTCTCGACGATCATTCACGGCCGATCTTTGAGGCCGCAGGGCTCGAACCCGATTCCATTAAAATTCTTGTTGTCAATGACGGCTCATTCAACGCCTTCGCTGGCGGCCGCTATATGGGCGTCAATACAGGTCTTCTCACAATAACGGATACGCCCGCCCAGATGGAAGCGGTCATCGCACACGAAGCCGGCCACCTCGCCGGCGGGCACTCGGTGCGATCGGATGCGGCAATCGCGAGCGCTACACGACCAATGCTGCTCAGCCTTATTTTAGCCGCTGGCGCTATCGCCGCGGGCGCGCCAGACGCTGGTATTGGCATTCTCGGACTTGGCCAGACGGTTGGTGTCGCGAACTATCTTCGGTATAGTCGCGGGCAGGAATCCGCCGCCGACCAGGCCGCCATCTCCTATCTTGACCGCCTTGGCCGTACGAGCAAGGGCGCGCTTGAGGTCTGGAGCAAAATGCGAAACGCGCAAATTATTCGCGGCAATCAGATCAACCCTTATCTTCAGACCCACCCGTTAGCGAATGACCGCTTATCTGCATTGAAACGCCGTGTAGAGGCATCGCCTTATTACGATGTTGAGGATAGCCCCGAAGAGATAGAACGCCTGCGCTTTATTCAGGCCAAAATCCGCGGCTTTCTCCACGAGCCCAACTCAACTCTTCGTCATTATCCACTTACGGATCAATCGGAACCAGCGCATTACGCGCGCGCCGTCGCTTATTTCCGGCTCTCGCAAATGGATAAAGCGCTGAGTGAGATCAGGACCTTGACGGAAGCGCACCCGGAAAATCCTTTCTTCCATGAGGTCGAAGGTCAGCTTTTGTTTGAATACGGGCGCCCGGCCGAAGCGATAGCGCCCTATCAGCGGTCGGTGCAGCTGTTGTCAGACAATGCGCTTTTGCGGATTAATCTTGGCCGTACGCTGCTCGCCACCGATGAGCCAACACAAATAGCACAGGCCGTAACAGAGTTCAGGCGAGCCCTGTTGCTTGAGCCTGACAATAGTTTTGGCTGGTTTGAACTGGCGCGCGCCTATGGCGCACAAGGTAACGATGTTATGGCCAATCTGGCGACAGCTGAGTCCCGCTATCATGCCGGCGCGAAACCGGACGCAAACAAATTTGCCCGCCGCGCCATGGCTGGCCTACGGCGCGGCACCCCGGAATGGCGCCAGGCGGCGGACATTGTGCTTGCATCGCAACCGGAAGAAGGCGGCGCACCCTTGCCGTCCGGTGTCGACCCAGAGGGACCGCCGCCACGCAAACCAGCGCCGGAAGAACGTGAAACACCAGACGTTCCCGACCCCGAAATTGGCAATCAACCTTCCTGATAAACAAGAAAGAATGATGCAGCCTCGCATTGGCGTTGCTCGCGTCCAACGGAGATCAAGATGACGAAAACAAAAACCGCCATTGGCCTCGCGCTTATTGGAGCGTTTATTCTTGGCGCGCTTTTCGTCGCCTACCCCTCCGCACAGGAAGAGCCTGCATTATCAACGGCGCCAAAAGAACGCGTCAGCACATCATTTTCCGAGCTTGAAGAAGATGAAATCGGTGAAATTGTCCGCGCTTATCTGCTTGAAAATCCCGAAGTCATCATCGAAGCCGTAAACAAATACAGCGAACGCGAACGCATCGCCGCTGAAACGAAAGCGAGAGAGAATGCGGTCGCCAGTCTTGGCGCGCTGCTAAACGCAGATAATGGATATGTGGCGGGCAAAAACCCTGAACAGGCCTCAGTCGCTGTCATTGAGATGTTCGACTACCACTGCGGGTACTGCAAACGCGCTACAGGGGTTGTGCAGGATATTGCGGAGAACGACGCCGACGTAAAAGTCATTTTCCGCGAACTGCCAATTCTACGCGAAGAGTCTAACTACGCTGCGGAAGCGTCCCTCGCCGCTCGTGAACAAGGCAAGTTTCTCGATCTGCATTTTGCACTGATGGACGCAAAGGGCGTTCTGACCAAGGACCGCATCCATGATATCGCCAAAAAACAGGGCATCAGCGTAGCCAAACTTGAGCAGTCGGCGAAACAGCCAAAAGTCGAGCAGGCGATCATCGAAAGCCATGATATCGCCGACGCCATAGGCGTTAATGGCACGCCGGCGTTTATCGTTGCTGCCGTTGACGGCTCGTATGTCGATGTGATCAGCGGCTATTACCCTGATCAGCTTCTTGAAAAGATCGAAGAAGCAAAAGCATCAGCAAAGTAATTTTGACTGGCAAAGTTGAGATCGTCAGTCTTCTTTTTTTAGGTTTCGTTGTTCAGCCTGTCTGGCTTTTTCAAGTTTGGCCCGACGCTGCGCAATCATAACCCCAAGCACAAGAAAAGACGCGCCATAGGCGGCGGCGATGAATGGCGCATAGCGCCCGAAGTCAAATAACTCGCTCATGACGCCTCCCCGCCAATCATTTCAGGTTCACCAACAGGGCGGCTTGGCGCCCGTAACTGGCGAGCCTCCAGCCGCCGGTTGATCAGATCGGCGCGCACGCCGGTAAGCACCAGCCAGGTGAAAAGCGTCGTGTAAGCGATCACCAGCGCAAATAACGGGATCAGCATGCTGGTGTGAATGGTCGGTCCGTCGGCGCGAAAGATGCTCGCCGGCTGGTGCAGGCTATTCCACCAGTCCACGGAAAATTTGATAATCGGAATGTTGATGGCGCCAACCAGCGCAAGGATGCGTGCGAACCGCGCCGCACGCGCCTGATCCTGCACCGACTGCCAAATGGCCATATAACCAAGATATAAAAAGAAAAGAACGAGTACGGACGTAAGACGCGCATCCCAGACCCACCATGCGCCCCAGGTGGGTTTGCCCCAAACCGCACCGGTAAATAGCGCCAGCGCGGTAAACGCCGCGCCGGGCGCCGCTGCAGACCGCGCTGCGAGGTCAGCCAGATTATGGCGCCAGACAAACCCGACAAAGCTCATGATGGCGATAAAACTGAATGACGCCAACGCCATCCAAGCGGCAGGGACATGGACATACATGATCCGCGCACTGTCTCCTTGCTGATAGTCTTCAGGCGCCACGAACAGGCCCATGACAACGCCGACAAAAGCGAAGACAGCAAAAATGACAAACGCCGCAGGCGCAATCTTGCTGGCGAGCGCTTCGAATTTCGCGGGATTGGAAAAACGGCTGAACATCGTTGCTGTCTGTTTCTTTCTATTCGAGGCCGAGGCGCAAGGCGATAACGGAGAAAGGCGGCGCCAACACCGCCATGAACAGGCTGAGCGCCGCCAGAACCAATGTCTCCGGCGACCAGAAGACGCCCTGATCTATATAGGTTTCAATGGAGAGCACGCCAAAGATCAAGGGCGGGGCCAGAAATGGCGCGGCGATCACAACCGCCAGCAAGCCTCCCGCCCGCAAACCGGCGGTAAGCGCCGCTGCAAAAAGTGCGGTTAGAACAAGCGCTGGCGCACCAATCGCCAGCAACACCGCCGCCCCGAAAAGGTTTTCCGGCGCCACGCCGAACATCGTCATCACAACCGGCGAGGCGGCGACCATCGGCGCTGCGGCCGTCAGGGCGACCAGCGCTGTCTTGGCGAGAAAATACGGAAAAAGGCTTTCCTGTTCCGCCGCTAAGATGCCCAGCGAACCGTCTCGAAAATCCGCTTCGAACGTATCGGCGACTGTCAGTTGAATGGCGAAAGCGGCGGCGAGCCAGTTGATCGCCGGAGCAGCGCCCGCCAGCGCGGTAAGCTCCGGACCAATGGCGATACCCGCAAGCGCCGCAAAAACCGAAAAGAACATGATTGCATAAAACCATCCGCCACCTGACCGCATGGCGATGGCGAGATCACGGGCTAGCAAGGCTCGTGCGAATATCATCGCGCCGCTGCTCATCCGATCACCAGCTTTCTAGATGCCACGCCCAGCGTGTCATGTGTGGCGGCAATGGCTATTCCGCCCGCGGCCAGGTGTTCGGCGATAACGGCGCCAACCATCTCAGCCCCTTTGGCGTCGATGGCGGCGGCGGGCTCGTCCATCAGCCAGATCTCGCGTCTGGCCAGTATTGCCCTGGCGATATCTAGGCGACGACGTTGCCCGGCGGACAGCTTGCCCGCACGCAAATCGGCGTATGCAGACATGCCGACATGCTCGAGCGCTCCGTGTACTGTTTCTTTTTCCTGCTGCGCAGGAATTGCATAACTCCGCGCCCAGAAGAAAAGGTTTTCCAGCGCCGTCAACGCCGGCTTCATTGGCGCTGCATGCGTAATGAACAAAATGCTTTGAGCAGGTCTTGAAGGCGTCCACTCGCCCTCGCCTATGCGCCAGGAGACTTCTCCTTCGGCGGTGCGCAAATGCCCTGCGAACAGATTAAGGAGCGTCGTTTTCCCAGCCCCGTTGGCGCCAAACAACTGTACGGCCTCTCCCGGTGAAACGGTCAGGTCCACGCCGCGTACAATGGCCGCGCCGCCACGGTCGCAGCCGACATCGCGCGCGCGCAGGGTAATCTGTCGGGGATAGGCGTGCATCAAATCTCTATTCGGTCTCGATAGCGGCTTGATTGATTACGAAGCCCAGAAACCATCCGGTTTAGTCCAAAACGGGAGCATCCAGCGCCAAATAAGGCGCGACAAAACGCCCGCAGGGCCGATTTGAAGGCGAGGCTCGTCCACCTTAGATAGGAATGACAGAAGTTGCAGGAAGGATGCTCGTGAAACCGGTCAATCGGAATAGACGCATTGGCTTGATTGCCGCCGGTTTTGTCTTGCTCGCAGGCGCGGCGGTACTAGTCGCGAAGGCCCTTGAGCAGAATATAGCCTATTTCTACACCCCTTCCGAAGCCGCCGAAGCCAGTCTGGCCCCTGACACCCGCATTCGCCTTGGGGGGATGGTCGAGGGTGGAAGCGTGGAAAGCCGCGATGGGATCGAAACGATCTTCCGGGTAACCGACGGGGCGCAAAGCATCACTGTCGCTTATAGCGGCATTTTGCCGGATCTCTTCCGTGAGGGTCAGGGCGTCATCGCGCAAGGCCGTTTGCAAGCTGACGGTTCCTTCACCGCCGACACAATCCTCGCGAAGCATGATGAGAATTACATACCCAAAGAACTGATTGACGTGATGGATCAGGCGAAAGCCGGTTCGTAAAGAGCGACGCCCGATCAGTCTTTTGTGCCGTATATCCGATCGCCGGCGTCCCCAAGCCCCGGCAGAATATACCCCTTTTCATTGAGCTGACGATCAAGCGCCGCCGCGATGATGGGAACATCTGGATAGGCTGTTTGAAACGCCTCAACGCCTTCAGGCGCCGCTACGAGACAAATGAATTTCATTTTCCGGGCGCCGTTTTCCTTCAATGCCGTCGCAGCTGCAATCGCGGTGTTTCCTGTTGCAAGCATCGGGTCCACGAGAATTACCTGCCGGGCGCCAAGATCCGCCGGGGTTTTGTAGTAATACTGGATCGCTTCGAGAGTTTCATGGTCGCGCATAATCCCAACGTGACCGACACGCGCGGACGGTACGAGGTCGAGCATGCCCTCAACTAGTCCGTTACCAGCACGCAGGATCGATACGAAACAAAGTTTCTTACCTTCCAAGTAAGGGAGATCACCCCGCTCCAGCGGCGTTTCAACTTCAATTGATTCGAGCGGCGAATCTTTGGTTGCCTCAGCGCAAAGGAAGAAGGAGATCTCCCGCATCAACTGACGGAATTGCGCCGTAGGGGTGTCTTTACTGCGTAATATGGACAGTTTGTGTTTGACTAAAGGATGATCGATAACCGTAAGGCTTGACGACATTAGCGTTCTCATATGTTGAAATTCGGCGTTAGGGTTTTTATCGGGCATCCGCGCGCTATTGTCCAACAAGCCCGTTAGGCGGCGGAGGTAGCGAGAATGATCAACGACTGGGACAAACGGTTTGCGGAATTCGCGTTTCTCGAAGCGAAAAAGAGTGCTGACAATGGCGGCCTTCCCATCGGGTCAGTGCTTGCCCGCGGCGATAAGATTATTGCGTCAGGACATAATCAGCGCGTACAGCGTGGCGATCCCATCGCGCATGGTGAAATGGATTGCCTACGCAACGCCGGCCGCCAGAAAACCTATGCCGACACCACGCTCTATACATCATTGTCTCCGTGCATGATGTGCGCCGGTACGATTGTGCAGTTTAAAATTCCCCGTGTGGTGATTAACGACACGCAAAATTTCGGCGGCAACGAAGATTTCCTGCGCCAGAATAGCGTCGAAGTGATCGATATCGCACATGCGGATTCCATTGCGCAGATGAAAAAGTTCATCGCTGATAATCCCGCTCTCTGGGACGAAGACATCATGGAATAAGCGCACAAAGCGCATCTATGAGGAAGGCTTAAAGCCGCAAGTCCGGCGCCTGCGCCAGGATAGGCGCCTTGTGTGCATTGTGAATATCAACCAGCGCCGTCACTGGAACAATGTCAAAACCGCGAAACGGCGCCGATGTCAGCCAAGGACCCAGAACTTCAATTGTTTCCGGGCGGGGATGACATATAGCGACGACGTATCCCGTTTCTTGCGCAATCTTCTCGACCAGTTGCAGCTGATTGATGACCGCTTGCCTGTTGTTTGCGTCTGCATCCAGAAACACGTCACGCGAGAATACTTGCGCGCCAACCTTGCTTCCTGCGGCGCGCACAACCGTGTCGCCGGTTGTTACAGAATCCAGAAAAAACAGGTCATTATGCTTCAAATACCCAAGCACGGTTTTCATCGCAGCTTCGTCCGTCGTAACTTGCGATCCCATATGGTTGTTAACGCCCACATAGCCGGAAAAGCGCTCAAGGTTCCATTGCAGTTCCTTGATAAAATCAGTACCCGTCATACCGCTGCGTAATGCATGAGGCCCTGGATCGGCGTCGCCCTGAGGCTGCATCGGCAAATGCAGCATCACGTCGGCCCCGCGGTTGCGTGCACGTTCAGCGAGCTCATTCACATTATTTGCGTAAGGAAGAAATGACAACGTCAACGGTCCCGGAAGCGCTGACACCGCTTCAAACGCAGCGCGATCAAGCCCCATATCATCGAAAATAATGATGACCTTCGGCTTTGCCGACTGCTGCGCCATGATCGGCGGCGCCGGTAGCCGCTCCGGCGGTGCGCCCGTTAATACGCGCCGGACAATTTTTTCCCTTTCCTGAAATGCTTTTTCTTCGTTGGTGAGCTCAGTTTGAGACGCCGTCGCTGCTTCGGCGCGCGATGCTTTGGCCGCCGCGCCGCGTTCGCCTAGATAGGTGGCGGCGGCGCCGATCGCCACACCTGCGAACGCCATTGCGAAGGATGCGAGGACGCCGGCATTGCCCGCCCGCGCCGGTATCGCAAATTTTGATCGCCTGCTCCTCACCTTATTCCTTGTGCGTTCTGTTGATTGCTATTAGGTCGCCGACTAAACAATGCGGCGCTTGCGCCTTATGCGAGCGTCGCTAAACATTTCAATACGTTAGTATCGCTGATTCTCAGGCTTTCATGATTTTGTTGATCGATAATTATGACAGCTTCACCCATAATCTCGCTCATCTCATCGGTGGATTGGGGGAAGACGTTCAAGTTCGCAGAAACGACGCCATCACAGTCAAAGCGGCGCTTGGCAGTGGCGCAGAGGCGATTTTTATCTCGCCTGGCCCTGGTAAGCCGGAAAATGCCGGGATTTGTGTTGACCTGATTACTGCGGCGGCTGAGGCCGGAACGCCCACATTCGGGGTTTGCCTTGGAATGCAGGCCATTGCTCAGGCCTTTGGCGGAACGATTATACGGGCTGAAAAGCTGATGCACGGCAAGACCTGTGGCGTCATTCATGAAAATCACCCGCTTTTCAAAGGCGTGCCAGCGCCTTTTACCGCAGCGCGATACCATTCTCTTGTTGCAGATCCGAGTCGCTTGCCGGAAACTCTCAGCGTTACCGCTTTGGCAGATGAAGATGAAGAGATAATGGCGCTCGCTCACCAAACCCTTCCTATTGCAGGCGTGCAATTCCACCCGGAGAGCATCGCTACGGAGCATGGCGCAGCCCTCATCGGCAACTTTCTTGACTGGGCGAAAAAGTGACCGGCGCATTGAAAGACAGTCTTGAACTGGCCGCCTCGGGTGAACCGTTCAGTCCGGATGAGATGCGCCATGCCATGGGAATCCTTTTGTCTGGCAAGGCGAGCGATGCTGAGATCGCCGGTTTCCTGATGGCGTTGCGCGTACGCGGCGCCACAGTGGAAGAGATCGCCGCTGGTGTGGAAGCGATGCGCGAAGTCGCCATTAGCGTTGAAGCGCCCGCCGGCGCTATCGACACATGTGGCACCGGAGGGGATGGCGCAGATACGTTCAACATCTCAACCGCTGTCGCCCTGATTGTGGCGGGCGCCGGCGTGCCTGTCGCGAAGCACGGCTCCACGGCTTCCTCTTCGCGCTCCGGATCGGCGGAGGTCCTGCGCGCGCTGGGCGTGAAGCTGGAAATAGAGCCCTCCGTCATCTCGAAATGCATCAAGGAAGCGGGCGTTGGTTTCATGTTCGCGGCGCTCCACCACGGCGCGGTGAAAAACGTTATGGCCGCTCGCCGCCAGCTTGGGGTCAGAACACTATTCAATGTCCTCGGGCCGCTATCCAATCCGGCTGGCGCGAAACGTCAGTTGATCGGTGTTTACTCCAGAGACTTGCTTCGAACGGTTGCGGAAGTGATGCGCACGCTTGGCGTCGAAGCCGCCTGGGTCGTGCATGGCAGTGACGGTCTTGATGAGCTGACGACGACGGGGCCCAGCTATGTGGCGGAATTGCGCAACGGCCTGGTGCGCGAATTCATGGTCTCACCGGATATTGCTGGTCTTCCTCGCGCAAGCCTTGAGGATTTACGCGGCGGCGATCCTGCGACGAACGCCGCCGCAATCAAAAAACTGCTGGATGGCGAAAAAGGCGCCTTCCGTGACATCGCCGTGCTCAATGCCGGCGCGGCATTGGTCATTACCGGTGCGTCGCCGGATCTTGCCGCCGGCGCGCGCAAAGCCGAGGCGGCGATTGACCAAGGCGCCGCCAGACACACGCTGAAAGAACTCATCCGAATTTCAAATAGCGGCGCATGAGCGTTTTAGAGAAAATTCTGACCTACAAACGCGAAGAGGTCGCCTCAGCTAAGGCCAACACGCCGATAACCGCGCTGGAAGCCCTAGCTCGTGAAGTCCAGCCGAGGGGGTTTCGCCGAGCGCTGGAGAAAAAGGCGGCTGATCAATTCGCACTTATTGCGGAGATCAAAAAAGCCAGCCCTTCAAAAGGACTGATCCGGGCCGATTTCGATCCGGCGCAGATTGCTCGCGCTTATGCAGCCGGCGGTGCGGCGTGTCTTTCCGTCCTTACTGACGCGCCAAGCTTTCAGGGCGCCGCGGCTTATCTGAGAGCCGCGCGGGAAGCCTGTTCCCTGCCCATTCTCCGCAAGGATTTTATGATCGATCCCTATCAGGTAATGGAAGCGCGTGCATGGGGTGCGGATTGCATTCTTCTGATCATGGCTTGTCTTTCGGATGCACAAGCGAATGAACTTATCGCAGCGGCGAGAGAATGCGCGCTCGATGTTCTTGTTGAGACGCACGACGCCGAGGAAATGAATCGCACTATTAACCTTAATGCAGACTTAATTGGTATAAATAACAGAAATCTAGATACTTTTCATACTGACCTTAAGGTGACATCACAGTTGGCTACGCTCGCTCCTTTGAGCTGCCTGCTCGTCAGCGAAAGCGGAATCACAACCCACCAGGATCTGATCACACTAAAAGGTTATGGGGCGAAAGCGTTTCTGGTCGGCGAAAGCCTTATGCGTCAGACCGACATCGCCGCAGCGACAAGGGCGCTGTTAGGACCGGCAAACTTCGCCTGAACCATCCAGATTATCCCCATAGAGCATTGACGGGCTTGGGGAACAACCATAGAACATCGTTGTTGTTTTGTTCTTCTTGTCGTTTCGGACGTGCAAATAGCCCTGCGTTCATGGTTCGGCGCACGATATCGGCGGGAAGCAGAAACTGGAGATAAAAGTGCTTACAAAAAAGCAGCACGAGCTTCTGATTTTTATTAATAACCGCATCAACAAGACGGGTGTGTCGCCCTCATTTGATGAGATGAAGGACGCCCTCGATCTGCGGTCGAAATCGGGCATTCACCGCCTGATTACAGCGCTGGAGGAGCGCGGGTTTATCCGGCGGCTGCCAAACCGGGCCCGGGCGCTGGAAATCCTGCGACTGCCCGATGATATGGCGACGACCGCCAGAAAATCGTCGGAAAAAGGTTTTTCTCCATCCGTCGTGCAAGGCGGTTTCCGTCAGAGAGCGACGCCGAAGCCCGCCGCCAGTGCGCCTGCAACGGGCGGCGCCACTGAGCTGCCGGTTCTCGGACGGATCGCAGCAGGCACGCCAATTGAGGCTATTCAACACGAGGTTGATCGTATCGCCGCGCCGGAGGCACTGATGAGCGCTGGAGAGCATTATATTCTCGAGGTTCAGGGTGAATCCATGATCAATGCGGGCATCCATGATGGCGACCATGTCATCATCAAACGTTGCGATGACGCTATCAGCGGCGACATTGTTGTCGCGCTCGTTGACAGTGAGGAAGCCACCTTGAAACGATTGCGCAAAAAGGGCGCTTCAATAGCGTTGGAAGCGGCGAATCCGGACTTCGAAACGCGTATTTACGGTCCTGACCGCGTAAATGTTCAGGGCAAGCTCGTCGGGTTGATGCGCCGCTACTGATTACTTTTAATAGTCTCCTGTCCATGGGCGTTCGCCGCGGGTTTCGGCGACGGTTTTTATGCTCGCCGCACCGTATTTACCAAACGTGACAGCATGGGCGCCGCGTTTCCACACAGATCGCCGGTCAATCAGTGAGGCCCTGCATGCGCGCCAATCCGCAGCGCTGACTGGGAAAAACGCAACCACAAGGTCGGCGCGGGCGCAGTCTTCCTCAAGCGCTAATCGGTCTTCAATAAACGAAACCCTGACGTTCGTTTCTGCTTTTAAAACGCAGCCGCTTTGATCACAGATCCCAACATCGCGCATAAGCAATGCTTCTGATTGCAGCGGATCCAGTCCAGCCGCCTCTCGCCATACAGAGGCCGCGAATCTGTCACGCCGGCGCGTAAACACAGCAAGGCGAGGGTCGTCATCTGACATCAAAAGCCCGGCGTTCAGTCCTGATGCTGCGACAAAAACATGCGGCGGGGCGGCGCTTCCTGCGATAATCGCAGCGATGGGAATCGCCGCCAGCCCTAAAATTCGCAATGGCGAGCGCGCCATGCACAACCACAGACCGCCAAGAGTAAGCGCCAGCATCGCCGCCAGCGGCCATTGAGGCGTTAAGGAAACCGCGCCGGGCCAACTCGAAACCTCCGTCGCAATCGCCAGGATGGTCTCAACGCCGTTGGCCGATAGCGACCATGCCCAGCCATCGAGCCCCAGAGGCGTCAGCAATAGCGCCGTCACCGCCATCGGCATGATCCAGAAGCCCATCAATGGCATCGCCAATATATTTGCTGGCAACGAGTAAAGCGCGACGCGGTTGAAATGATAGAGCGCATAAGGCGCTGTCGCTAATGCGGCGATGGTGTCGGTTATCGCCAGCCCTATCGCGTATCTTCGAACTTTCGCCGGAAGCGAAAAGCTTCGAAATGGATCGGCGCGGCGGCTCATCCATTCATAGGCGGCGATCAATGCCGTCACTGCCGCAAACGACATTTGAAAACCAGGGTGGAACAGCGCCTCCGGCGTCATCAGCAAGATGATCGTCGCCGCAATTGCGACATTGCGCAGGGACAGGGCCCGCCGGTCGACAAGGATGGCCGTAAAGATGATTGCCGTCATGATGAAGGCGCGCCGCGCCGACCATCCGCCCCCGGATAATATAAGATAGGCGAGCCCGGACAGAAGCGCTGCGGCGGCCGCCCATTTTTTGATCGGGTAGTTCAGCGCGAGCGGTTCAATAGCAGCCAGCAGCCCCCTCACCGCGAAAAAAATCAGCCCGGTTGCAAGCCCCATGTGAAGGCCTGAAATCGCGAGGAGATGGGCAAGCCCAGCATCGCGTAACGCAGCCTGGGATTGAGGCGTAATGGCGTCGCGCTTTCCGGTAACGACAGCGGCGACGATGGCGCCACCCTGCCCCGGGGCCGCCTTTGTGATTCGCTGGAAAAGATTAGCGCGCAGGGTTTCTATGCTGGCGGCGATGGCGCCAAAACGCGGCGGCGGCCTGTCTGCAATGACGGCGGGCGCGCTGACCGCATATCCGACGGCGCCAATCCGCTGAAAGTAAAGCTGGCGCGCAAAGTCAAACGTACCGGGCGCGGCTGGTGGCGGCGGCGGCCCCAACCCGGCGCGCAAGCCTACAAAGTCTCCGGCCTTTGCCTCAAACCCCTCTCCGCGCCAGGTTATGCGTGCACGACCCGGCGTTTCATCTTCGCCAACATCTTCTATCCACCTCAAAGCAACGATATATCTTTTGCTGTCGGGACGCGCCTCAACAGAGATTATTCGGCCTTCAATCTGGCGGATACCAAGATCGCGCTCCAAAATCGGCGCTTCTACACGCGCGGTCCGCCAATCGGCAGCGACAAAACCCAGAGTGCACAAAAACCCGATGAAACTGATTTTCCCCAATACGCTGCGCCGCAAACTCGCCAGCCCCGTAACAAGCATCGCCAGAATGCCGATCAGCCAAAGGGGTTCAGTCTTCAGCCCGAAATAAAGCCCCGCCCCTGCACCAATCGCCACTGGCGCCCAAATCGCCGCCTGGGCGCCGTCCTTGACCAACCAGCCGGCCATGACTTGCGGCGCTTGAAACCAGGCGCGGCGTAAGGCGGCGCGCGCCTTGCCGACGGCAATCTCTGGGTCGAAAGAATCTGGGGAAATAACCGTCACGAGATCATAGGCGCCGTTGAAATTGATGTGCTATCACGCCACGAACCACCTCTCATCCAATAGATTATGGAGCCGGCAAGCAAGCCATGTCGCACGCCCCGACCGATCAGCCCCCTGTCATTACGCGCTT
Source organism: Pseudomonadota bacterium (assembly GCA_039196665.1). Taxonomy (GTDB): domain Bacteria; phylum Pseudomonadota; class Alphaproteobacteria; order Caulobacterales; family Parvularculaceae; genus Hyphococcus. The sequence goes on from JBCCUQ010000001.1 coordinate 223,616, forward strand.
CGCCCCCTCGCCGACGGGCTATCTCCATATCGGCGGCGCCAGGACAGCCCTTTTCAACTGGCTGTATGCACGTGGGCGCGGCGGAAAGTTTCTGCTGCGCATTGAGGATACCGACCGCGCCCGCCACACGGAGGAAGCCGTAGAGGCGATCCTCGACGGCCTGTCATGGCTGGGGCTCGACTGGGACAGTGATCCTGTATCGCAATACGCCAACCGATCCCGTCACGTAGAGATCGCCCAACAATTACTCGCGACTGGCGACGCCTATCGATGCTATCTGACGCCGGAAGAACTAGCGACGACGCGCGATCAAGCCAAGGCGGATGGGGTCCGATTTGAAAGTCCGTGGCGAAATGCCGATCCCGCGAAGGCCCCTGACCGGCCATTCGCCATTCGCTTCAAGGCGCCAGTTGAAGGTGCGACGTTGGTTGACGATGCGATACAGGGGCAAGTGTCTTTTCCGAACACGGCGCTCGACGATCTGATCATTCTGCGCAGCGATGGCGGACCAACCTATAACCTCGCCGTCGTCGTCGACGATCATGATATGGGGGTAACGCATGTCATCCGCGGCGATGATCATCTGAATAACGCCGCCCGCCAGCAACAAATTTATCACGCGCTCCGCTGGCCCGTTCCGGTCTTTGCGCATGTCCCCCTGATCCACGGCGCGGACGGCGCAAAACTTTCCAAACGGCACGGCGCTCTCGGCGTCGAGGCCTATCGCGATATGGGTTATCTTTCGGACGGGTTGGCGAATTACCTTCTACGTCTTGGCTGGTCCCATGGCGATGACGAAATCATTCCCCGCGATAAGGCCGTCGAATGGTTTGACATAAGCAAAGTGAACAAGGCGCCAGCGCGGCTTGATCTCGACAAACTCAATCATACCAATGCGCACTACATCGCAGCGCTGACGGACCGCGAGTTCGCTGAACAGGCAATCCCCTTCCTTAACGAAGCCGGGATTATACTTGATGACGAATTGACGAACCGCCTGATGCGCGCTGCGCCGTCTTTGAAAACGCGCTGCGCGACGCTGCGCGATGTCGCAACCGCGGGTGAGTTTTTGTTTATCAAGCGCCCGCTGGTGATCGAAGGCAAGGCGGCAAAGCCCCTTAAGAAAGAGGGCGCGAGGGAGATGCTTGAAGCGGTCGCGGAAACGCTTGCGCAAAAGGACGCATGGGCGTCCACGGAAACGCTTGAAAAGCGCCTGCAAGTGCTCGCCACTGACAGAAATGTTGGGTTTGGCGCAATCGGTGCGCCGGCAAGAGCCGCTTTGACCGGCGGGAGGCCCTCCCCAGGCCTGGCGGAGGTCCTTTACGCCCTTGGAAAAGATGAGGTTTTGGCCCGTATTCGTGACCATATTTGCTGACTAAAGGTCTGGAAACTCGTTGATAATAAAATTACTATGTGCAGTGCAACATGACCCGACCCCTTGCGGAAGAAAAGGCTAATCAATGAAAAGCGACTTGAACGAATCCGGCGCCGCCACGTTTACGGTTAACGGCGAAAGTCATGACTTTCCCGTTTTCAAGGCGACCCACGGACCAGATGTTGTCGACATCCGGGCGCTCTACAAGCAAACCGACGCTTTCACTTTTGATCCCGGTTTTACTTCTACGGCGAGCTGTGAATCCAAAATAACCTATATCGACGGCGATGAAGGCGTTTTGCTATATCGCGGATATCCGATCGATCAGCTTGCTGAGAACTCTGATTTTCTCGAAGTCGCCTATTTGCTCTTGAATGGCGAACTGCCCGGCGCCGATGAGCGTGAACGCTTTGATACGTCGATTACGCGCCACACGATGGTGCATGAACAGCTGAAGAATTTTTACAGCGGATTTCGGCGCGATGCGCACCCGATGGCGATTATGGTCGGCGTCGTTGGCGCCCTGTCCGCATTTTACCATGACTCAACGGATATCTCCGATCCGAAGCAGCGGCTGATCGCCATTCATCGCATGATTGCGAAAATGCCGACGATCGCGGCGATGGCGTATAAATATTCAATCGGACAGTCCTTCGTTTTCCCGCGCAACGACCTCGACTACACATCGAATTTCATGCGCATGTGTTTTGCAGTTCAGCCGGAAGAGTATGAGTGCAATGCTGTTTTGTGTGATGCGCTGGATAAGATTTTTATCCTGCACATGGATCACGAGCAAAACGCGTCAACCTCCACGGTGCGTCTCGCCGGATCGTCTGGCGCCAACCCGTTTGCCTGTATCGCAGCGGGGATCGCCTCTCTTTGGGGACCGGCCCATGGCGGCGCTAACGAGGCCGCGCTTAACATGCTTGAGGAAATCGGCACGCTTGACCGCATTCCGGAATATATCAAACGTGCAAAAGACAAGGACGATCCATTCCGCCTGATGGGCTTTGGACACCGTGTTTATAAGAACTACGACCCGCGCGCCAAGGTGATGCGCAATGCCTGTCATGAAGTGCTGGATGCGCTTGGCGTCAAGGATGAACCGCTTCTTCAGGTCGCGATGGAACTTGAGCGCATCGCGTTGGAAGACGAGTATTTCGTCGAGAAGAAGCTTTATCCGAATATCGATTTTTATTCAGGCATCACGCTTCGCGCGCTCGGTTTCCCGACTGATATGTTCACCGTGCTGTTTGCGCTCGCAAGAACCGTCGGCTGGATTGCACAGTGGTCAGAGATGATCGAAGACCCAAATCAGAAAATCGGACGCCCACGGCAGATTTATACCGGGGCGCCAAAGCGCGATTACATCTCACTGCATGAGCGTGAAGCAAGGCGGTAAAGCTTAGCGGTCCAGCGCGACGCGCTCGCCGCCCACATAGACGGCGCCTTTGCCATAACGGCTGATGCGCCCATTGACCGATTGCATTTGCACCTCGCTTGATGTGGACAAACGCAATTCAGGCTGTGTCGCCGCGCCGTCAAAATAAACGCCGCCGGAGCCGTCAATAATCGCGCGCAGCCTGTCCGCGCGACCAGCCTTTACGGCGACAGCGCCAGAACCGGCGATACGGGCGGTCAGCGGACCATCGAGGCGTGTTGAGCGAACCAGGCCCGATCCCGCGATCGATACATCCAACATGCCGCTGACATCGCCAAGGATTACATCGCCCGATCCGCTGATATCGACGTCGACAATGACTGCGTCGCCCGCCATGACGTCGGCGTCGCCGGAAACGTCAATTTCCAGACCGGAGCCGACATTGCCCATGACCAGTCGGCTGCCGTCGATCACGCCAACAACGGCCTCATCGACATCGCCAACTTCGCCATAGACATAACAGGCGTCGAGAGATAAGGCGCCGTCGAGACGGTCCATGTCCAGTTTCATGCGCGCATCTGTAAAGCTGACATCGCCCTTAAACGGCATAGAAACGATAATTGTCGGGTAGTCCGTAAAGAAATCTTCGTCCGCGCGGGCGCCAGTGGATAGAGTGCGCCCTTCCCGCGGGTGGAATTCGCGATTGATGCGCGTGTTGCAGCAATCTCCAAATTCATCATCGCGCCATGGTTCTCCTTCGATCATAAGAACGCCATCCTTCTCACTAAGGACGACCCGGTGATATTCTTTACCCTGGCGGATCGTGACATCGGTCTCTTCTCCGCTAGTCGTTACGATCTCAACAGATCCCGTAATGTCCCGAAATGAGACTTTGTTCGTATCGAATGTCGCAGCATGTGCGGCGCTTAACAACATGAGCGAACCTGAAGCAATGATTGCGACTGATTTAACGACTGATTTCCGGCTCATATGCGCCTGCCTTACCGGTCAATACCGACCATAACCCGATTTCGTTCCCTGCGGAAACGCCCAACTTGCTTGGGTAAGAGCAAATCTTGCGCCGTAGCCTATTGTTCGCCCGCCTCTGCTTCAGCCTCATCGATCAGACCCTGGAGTTGCGGCTTGATTGGCGCGTCCTCCGGCAGGGTCGCCGCCAGTCGCCGCCAATGCTGAAGCGCCCCTGCCGCATCGCCATCTTCGCGGGCAACCAGCCCCAGGTAAAACAGCGCCAGGGGATCATCTTCGTTAAAACCTTGAAGCGTCTTCAACGCATCCAGAAATGCATCGCTGTAAGGTCCAGGCCCGGAACCGCGGGCGGCGAGCATGGCAGTCGCGTAGTTACGCCAGTCCTCGGCGCTGGCGTCAGGGGTGCTGGCGACAAGCTGGCGGTAAGCGTCGGCGCTTTCAGCGGCGCGGCCAAGCGCACCATAAGAGCGCGCCAGCATGCGCCAGCCGTCCGGATCGTCAGGGTTTTCTTCCAGGCGCGCGGCAAGGCCCGAGACCATGCTTTCGATCATTGCGGCGCGCTCTTCCGCCGGCATCGCTTCAATCGTTTCCGTTGGCGAGCGTTGCGCCGCCGCGAGTTGCATCTCAAAATCAGGCGACAAGCTGTAAGGCGCCCCAACCGTCATATAGATCGCCGCCGCGGCGATCGGCGTCGTCACCAACAGGATAAGCGACGCCATCCTAATTCCGCTTACAGATTTTCTTTCGTTTGGATCCCGGTTTGAAGTCAATGCACGCATTAATGGCGCGCCAACGCCAAAGACGGTGACAAGAGAAACAAGAAGAATGATAATCCAGAACAGCATCTAGCTTAAATCGTCTTCCATATCGTCATCGTCTGGCTGTTTCAGCTGACGAAAATAGAAAAATGCGGCAAGGAGCGCAGCCCCAAGCGCCAGCAAGGGCGTCAGCCATAAAAGCATCGTGTCGTTGCGAAGCTCCGGTTTCAGGCGCACATAGTCGCCATAACGCTCGGTAACATAGGCGATCACTTCATCATTGCTGTCACCGGCGACAACCCTTTCGCGTACGACAAGGCGCAAATCCTTCGCCAGTGGCGCATTGGAATCATCAATGCTCTGGCTCTGGCATGTAACGCAGCGCAACTCTCGGCTGATTTCACGTGCGCGCGCCTCAAGCGCCGGATCATCAAGAATTTCATCCGGTTCAACAGCGAATGCTGGCGCGGCCATCAGGGTCAGCAACATCGCTGCAATCAAACCGCCTGCACGTTTGATTGACAAATTAGAGGTATTACGTCGAAACACGATGGCGTTATTCCTCGTTCCGTAACTGTTGAATAATAGGCGCCAGGTCTTCTTCCCAGATTTGTGGCGTGATCGGCCCTGCATATTTATAACGAATGCGAGCGTTGCGATCGATGATGAACGTTTCCGGCGCGCCCGTGATGCCGAAGTCAATTGCGACACGCCCGTCAGCATCGTCGCCAATCTTCGTATACGGATCGCCATGTCGTTCAAGCCACGCAGTTCCGGCGCCCGGCGGGTCTTTCCAGTCAATACCATAGATCGGAATTTCGCCGGCTTGCGACAGTTGCATCAACAATGGGTGCTCTATACGGCAGGAGACACACCATGAGCCAAAGAAATTGACGAGACTGACCTCGCCCTTCAAATCCACTGTAGATAGCCCAGTCTCCCGGCCATCAATCGCGGGTAAGTCAAATTGCGGCGCAGGCTTGTCAATCAACACGCTGGGGATCGCCGACGGGTCGCGTTGAAGGCCGATGGCGAAGTACGCCAGCAAGGCGACGAACGCCGTTAGCGGCAGAATAAAAACCAGCCGGTTCATCCGTGGGCCTCGGCCAATTCCGGCCTCTTCTGGCGGCGCGAACGCGGCGCCGGGCGCGGCAGGGCGGCGATGACCCCGCCGAATGCGATCAATCCGCCGCCAATCCAGAGCCAGACCGCAAACGGGTTATACCAGGCGCGCACCGCATGGCCTGCATTTTCATTCGGCGCGCCAATGGTCAAGTATAGATCGCCTCTAAGGCTCGTCCATATTCCAGCTTCGGTCGTCTGCATGCCCCGCACGGGATAATACCGCCGTTCCGCATCGAGCATGCGCAGGGTTGCGCCATCTTTGTTCACATCGAAACGCGCCGTTTCCGAAAGAAAGTTCGGACCTTCGCGTTCAGCGATTTGTTTAAGAACGATATCGTAGCCGCCGACGGAAATCGTCTCTCCCGGCTTCATGAACAGAATTTCTTCCGTGCGCCAAACGCCCGCGCCGAGAACGCCAATCGCCAAAATCGCAATGCCGAAATGCGCAGCCGACATGCCAAGATATGGGCGCGGCAGATCAATAAGTTTCTTCAATGCGCCGCCCAGCCCTGAGGCGCGAACGCTGGTGCGGCGAGCGAGATCAATGATAACGCCAATCATCGTCCAGCCCGCCAGCCCGGCCCCGAAAGCCGCCGCGACATGCTTTGGCCAGGTTAGAAACAGTGCAAGCGCCAGTAAGAACACAGCGACAACCGCCGCTGGCCATAGCCGCATCAGCGCCGGCCGGATCGTGTCACGTTTCCATGACAGCATCGCCGCCGGCGCGATGATGAAAAACAATATGCCCATCAAAGGCAGGAAGGTCGCGTTAAAGTATGGCGCGCCTACGGAAAGCTTGCCGCCGCTGACGATTTCGTAAAAGAGCGGATAGAAGGTGCCGACAAAAACAGTGATGCACGACACACTCATCAGGATATTATTGGCGAGGATCGCCCCTTCTCGGCTGACAGGTGCGAACCCGGCCTTCGACGTTAGCAATGGCGCGCGCAAAGCAAACAACATCAATGAGCCGCCAATCACCAGGCCGAGGATCGCCAGAATGAAAACGCCCCTTTCCGGATCAACCGCGAAGGCGTGAACCGAAGTCAGAATCCCCGAACGGACCAGAAAGGTGCCGATAAGACTTAATGAGAATGCCGAGATCGCCAGCAGGATTGTCCAGACTTTTAACGCGCCGCGCTTTTCAAGGACACGCACGGAATGAATGAACGCCGTCCCTGCAAGCCAGGGCATGAAAGACGCATTCTCAACCGGGTCCCAAGCCCAGAAGCCGCCCCAGCCAAGTTCGTAATAAGCCCACCAGCTGCCGAGCGTGATGCCGATGGTGAGGAATACCCATGCCGCAAGCGCCCATGGGCGCACCGCCCGCGCCCATGCCTGATCGACCTTGCCGGAAATGAGCCCTGCGACTGCAAAGGCGAACACAATCGAAAAGCCGACATAGCCAAGATACAAAAACGGCGGGTGAATAATCAGGCCGGGGTCCTGCAGTAATGGATTGAGATCCATCCCATCCGCCGGCGCCGGGAAAATCCGGGCAAAGGGGTTTGACGTAAAAATTACAAAAGCGAGAAACGCCGCCGCAACGGCGCCCTGAATGCTTAATGTCCGGGCCTGTAAAAGTTTGTCTTCCGATACGCCGCTCGCCAGCACGCCGCCAAACCCCGCCAGGATCAGCACCCACAAGAGCATCGAGCCTTCATGATTTCCCCATACACCCGTTAATTTGTATACGAATGGCTTGGCGCTATGTGAGTTCGCAACGACATTGGCGACAGAAAAATCGGACTGTGCGTGGGCCCAGCTCAGCGCCACAAAAGCAAGCGCGATGAGAATGAACTGCGCAATGGCCAGCGAGCGCGCGGCGCCGGCGAGCGCTGCGTCGCCACGCGACGCGCCAACCATTGGCGCCAGCGCCTGAAGGCACGCCATCATCAGCGCCAGAATGAGTACAAACTGTCCAAGTTCAGGGATCATGAGACCCGCCTTATGCCTGAAGGCGGGCGTCGCCACAAAGGGTCAGAGCGCCGCGCCTGAAATGCCGATTTGGCTATTTTTCCGCCTTTGTTCACAAGCTCCTCGCGACTGTCTATACCGGCTCCAACGGGATGAGAGAACGATTGCAATGTGGGATTCGCTCTGGATAGAGGCGCGCATCGCGACCATGGCCGAAGAGGCAACCCGGCCCTATGGTCAGATCGAACATGGCGCCGTTGGCGTAAAAGACGGCCACATCGCCTGGGTCGGGGAAGTGACGGATTTGCCGGGTCAGCCGGAAAAGCTGGCGAAATCGGTCACCGGACTTGACGGCGCGCTCATCACGCCGGGGCTCATTGACTGCCATACGCATCTCATCTTCGGCGGCAATCGCGCCCGCGAGTTCGAAGCGCGTTTATTAGGAAAAAGCTATGAGGAGATCGCCCGCGCCGGCGGCGGGATTATCTCGACGGTCAAAGCAACCCGCGCCGCAAGCGAAGACGAGTTGATTGAAACCGCCTTGCCGCGTCTTGATGCATTAATTGCGGAAGGGGCGACAACGGTTGAGATCAAATCAGGCTACGGGCTTGATCTCGACTCTGAACTGAAAATGCTGCGAGCGGCGCGGCGCCTTGAGGAACATCGCTCAATCCGGATCAAAACGACCTTGCTTGCGGCGCATGCCGTTCCGCCGGAATATGAAAACCGGCCCGACGATTATATCAGTCATGTTTGCGATGAAATTCTGCCTGCTGCGCGTGAGGCCGATCTGGCGGACGCCGTTGACGGGTTCTGCGAAACAATCGGCTTTATGCCGGCGCAAATCGAACGCGTATTTGAAAAAGCGGCGTCACTTGGTTTGCCGATAAAACTTCATGCGGAACAATTGTCGGATCAGGGCGGCGCCAAGCTCGCTGCTCACTATCAGGCTCTCTCGGCTGATCACCTTGAGTATCTACGGCCGCAAGACGCCAACGCTATGGCGGCGGCGCATACGGTTGCCGTTCTCTTGCCCGGCGCATTTTACGCCTTGCGGGAAACAAAAGTCCCGCCCGTTGAAGCGCTTCGCAAAGCAAACGTCGCTATTGCTGTCGCGACCGATTGCAATCCCGGCACATCGCCGCTGACATCGCTGTTGCTAGCGATGAATATGGCCGCAACGCTTTTCAGATTGACGCCGGAAGAAGCGCTTGCGGGCGTTACGCGAAACGCTGCAAAGGCGCTCGGGCTTTATGAGAAAACCGGAACCATTGAGGTTGGCAAAGTGGCTGATCTGGCGGTTTGGGACGTTGGCCATCCTTCGGAACTCAGCTACTTTATGGGCTATAACCCGCTGAAAAAGCGGATATTTGCAGGAAAGTCATGACTGTTACCCTGACCCCCGGCGAGACATCGCTGGCGACACTTGAAGATATTTATCGAAACGGCGCGGGCGCCTGTCTCGATATCGCATGCAGCGCCGCAATGGAGCGCTCCGCAGCGATCCTGACCTCAGCGGCGCAAGGATCGGAACCCGTCTATGGTGTGAATACCGGTTTCGGGAAACTCGCGAACAAACGCATCGCGCCGAAAGACGTCGCCACCCTGCAGCGCAATTTGATCCTCTCACATTGCGCCGGTGTTGGCGAGCCTTTTGACGTTCCGACTTCGCGCCTGATCATGACCTTGAAACTGCTATCGCTCGGGCGCGCCGCCTCGGGCGTATCGCCGGGGGTTGTCAGTCAACTTGAGACAATGCTTGAGCGGGACGTCACGCCAGTCATTCCTTGTCAGGGCTCCGTCGGCGCATCCGGCGATTTGGCGCCCCTCGCGCATATGGCCGCGGCGATGCTTGGCGAAGGCGAGGCATGGTTTCGCGGCGACCGGATGTCCGCGAAGAACGCCATCGCCGCCGCCAACATGAAACCGTTGACGTTGGGCCCCAAGGAAGGCCTCGCTCTTATCAACGGTACGCAGGTATCAACCGCCCTAGCATTGATTGGTCTCTTTGACGCTTGGCGCGCGATGCAATCCGCGCTTGTTACCGGCGCGCTTTCGACCGACGCCGCAATGGGGTCGGCGGCGCCATTTCGCGAGGGCATACACGCCGTACGCGGGCATAAGGGCCAAATTGATGCGGCGCAATTCCTACGCGCTGTCATGGATGGCTCCGAGATCAGGGAAAGTCATCGCGCCGATGACGAACGCGTGCAGGACCCCTATTGCATTCGCTGCCAACCGCAGGTTATGGGCGCCTGCATCGATCTTCTTCGCCAGGCGGCGAAAACCCTCAAAATCGAAGCCAATGCAGCGACCGACAATCCGTTGGTATTTGATGACGGCTCCATCATCTCCGGCGGTAACTTCCATGCGGAACCTGTCGCCTTCGCCGCCGACCAGATCGCGCTGGCGATTGCCGAAATCGGCTCCATCGCCCAGCGGCGCATCGCGCTTATGGTCGACCCGACACTCTCCTATGGGTTGCCTGCATTTCTGACGCCGGAACCGGGCTTGAATTCAGGCTTTATGATTGCGGAAGTCACCTCCGCCGCGCTGATGTCGGAGAACAAGCACCTCGCCAATCCCTGCTCTATCGATTCAACGCCAACCTCCTGCAACCAGGAGGATCACGTTTCCATGGCGTGCCATGGCGCGCGGCGTTTGGGACAGATGAACGACAACCTGATGCGGATCGTCGGAATTGAATTGCTCACCGCCGCGCAAGGCGTTGAGTTTCGGGCGCCGCTGAAAACAAGCCCGGCGTTGCAGGAGGTGATTGCAAAACTGCGCAAAGACATTCCGGCGCTGGCGGAGGATCGTTTCATGGCTGATGATTTAGCAAAGGCCGGAGAGGTCGTGTGGCAAGGCAAAATACGCGCATCAGAATCACTTGAGTTGTAATGATCAGACTCGCTGGAGCATCCAGCAATGATATTGAACAGAGGTTACACGCAACATGACCAATCCACGCCATAACACCCGCACGGTTCGGGCGCCGCACGGATCAGACATTACAGCGAAGCATTGGACGACCGAGGCCCCGATGCGCATGCTGATGAACAATCTTGACCCGGACGTGGCGGAAAACCCGCACGAACTTGTTGTCTATGGCGGCATTGGCCGCGCTGCGCGCACCTGGAACGACTTCGACCATATTGTCGGGAGCCTGAAAGACCTCAATGAGGACGAAACCCTGCTTGTTCAATCGGGCAAGCCTGTTGGCGTTTTCAAAACCCATAAAGATGCGCCGCGCGTGCTCATCGCCAATTCCAATATCGTACCCCACTGGGCGACCTGGGATCATTTCAACGAACTCGATAAAAAAGGGCTGATGATGTACGGCCAGATGACGGCCGGTTCATGGATTTATATTGGTTCGCAAGGCATTGTTCAGGGCACCTATGAAACGTTCAAGGAAGCCGGCCGGCAGCATTATAATGGCGACCTTGGCGGCAAATGGATTCTGACTGCCGGCCTTGGCGGCATGGGCGGCGCGCAGCCCCTCGCCGCCGTGCTTGCCGGGGCATCCTGCCTTGCTGTCGAATGCAATGAAGAAAGCATCGATTTTCGCTTGCGGACCAAATATGTCGATGAAAAAGCGACATCTCTTGATGAAGCGCTGGAACTGATCGAGCGCTGGACGAAGGCGGGCGAAGCAAAGTCCGTCGGCCTTCTCGGTAACGCCGCGGATATCTTTCCGGAGCTGGTCAGGCGTGGGGTTCGGCCCGATATTGTCACGGATCAAACCTCCGCACACGACGTGATAAATGGCTATCTGCCGCAAGGATGGACCGTGGCCGAGTGGCGCGAGAAACGCGAGAGTGCGCCTAAAGATGTTGAACGCGCCGCACGCGCCTCCATCAAGGTTCATGTCCAGGCGATGCTCGATTTCTGGAACGCCGACATTCCAACCCTCGACTATGGTAACAATATTCGTCAGGTGGCGAAGGAAGAAGGTCTGGAAAACGCCTTCGACTTTCCGGGCTTTGTCCCGGCTTATGTTCGCCCGCTTTTCTGTCGGGGTGTCGGGCCGTTTCGATGGGCGGCGCTCTCAGGCGATCCGGAAGATATCTACAAAACCGACGCCAAGGTGAAGGAGCTGATCCCGGATGATCCGCACCTTCATAACTGGCTGGATATGGCGCGCGAACGCATAGCTTTTCAGGGGCTGCCGGCGCGCATATGCTGGGTTGGTCTTGGCCAAAGACATCGTCTGGGGCTCGCCTTTAATGAGATGGTCAAGTCCGGCGAACTTTCAGCGCCCGTTGTAATCGGCCGCGATCATCTCGACAGCGGTTCGGTCGCCTCGCCCAATCGCGAGACGGAAGCCATGAAGGATGGCTCCGACGCCGTTTCCGATTGGCCGTTATTGAATGCGCTTTTGAATACTGCGTCCGGGGCGACCTGGGTCTCGCTCCACCATGGCGGCGGCGTCGGCATGGGCTTTTCACAGCACTCCGGCATGGTGATCTGCGCCGATGGCACCGATGACGCCGCCCGGCGGCTTGAGCGCGTCCTGTGGAACGACCCGGCGACCGGCGTGATGCGCCATGCGGACGCCGGTTATAAGATCGCGAGGGACTGCGCGCGTGAAAACGGCCTGAATCTGCCAAGCCTATAGGCTCATATCACATTGATTTCAGTTGAATTTAGGCATTCCGTGCCCTAGATTGCACTCGCGAAACGGATAACGCTCGCCACCGAGAACATCGGCTGCCTACAGAAATAGGCGTTCAGAGCGTGGACCGGGAACGTCTTGGCGTCGAGAAAAATGACGCTATAGGGCGCACCGTCGCAACCCGCGGGAGCCGCCTTGCCGTCGAGAAAAATGACGCCATTGCGCTTCGCAGCCGAGCGAGTTCGACGCCAGAATGAAACCCCTGATGTCTTGTTGCCGCATTTTCCGGCAGGGTATTCTCGATGAGCGATTTACCGAGCATGCCCATAGCAATTTAACTTACAGGCTCACAAGAGGATTGACCTATGTCTGCTATTCGCCCCTCTCGTAAACGTAACATCGCCTCCATTCGCGCCCAAAAAGGCGGTGAACGGATCACTTGTCTTACCGCCTACACGGCGCTGATGGCTGAAATTTTGGACCCTCATGTCGACATCATTCTGGTTGGCGATTCCGTCGGAACAGTGCTTCATGGTCATGACACGACCATTCCGGTCACCGTTGATGACATGATCTTCCATGGCCGGTCCGTCGCCCGCGCGAACCTGAAAGCATTGCTGGTTGTTGACGTGCCATTCGGCAGCTTTGAAGCAAGTCCGGAACAGGCCTATCAAACGGCGAGCCGCATATTGAAAGAAACCGGCGCTGACGCCGTCAAAATTGAAGGCGGCGTAACACAGGCGCCGACCATCGAGTTTCTGGTGAACCGCGGCGTGCCGGTCATGGCGCATATCGGACTGCGCCCCCAGGCGGTCAGAGCCACGGGCGGTTATCGTATTGTCGGCAAAACTGACGACGAATGTCGGGCGCTGAAGGAAGACGCACGGGCTGTCGCCAAAGCAGGCGCATTTTCTGTTGTGTTGGAAGGCGTCGTTGAGTCTCTTGCCGCTGAAATAACCGAAGAGATCGATATTCCCACGATAGGCATTGGCGCTTCGCCAACCTGCGACGGGCAAGTTCTCGTCACGGAAGACATGCTTGGCATGTTCGAACGGACGCCAAAATTCGTAAGGAAGTTTGCAAATTTACGCAGTGTAATTTCCGAAGCGGTGTCTGAGTACGCCAATGAAGTGCGTGTTGGAACCTTCCCTGCGGAGGCGGAAACTTATTCAGCCGACAAACCAGCCACACCCTTGCCAATCAAGAAGGCGGGCCAGCAATAGCGATATTGTCAATCAGGCGAGTTTTGCCGATCCAGGCCGCCGCAAGAAGGCGCGCTGGGCGATCAGCAACAGCAATATGGGAAAGCGACTGTGCATCGACAAGATTCAGATAATCAACGCTTGAAAACTCTGCGTTTAAAAGGCGCGCGGTCGCCCAATCGCGAACTTCGCTCCATTCCGCGCCGGTTAAGGCGATTTTTTCGACCGCAAGGGTCAGGGTTTCATAGAGTTTGGGCGCAATCGAGCGTTCCTCGGATGAAAGATATTGATTGCGCGACGACATGGCGAGCCCATCAGTCTCTCTTACAGTTGGTGAGCCGATGATTTCGACACCAAGATCAAGATCGCGTACGAGCCGCGTAATCACCATCAATTGCTGGTAATCTTTCTCGCCGAATACGGCAAAATCCGGAGATAGAATAATCAAAAGCTTCGTTACAATTGTTGCGACACCGTCGAAAAATTGCGGCCGCGAGTTAGCGCAATGATCTTCGCCAACGCCCGCTACCGAAATTTTCGTCGAGAAGTCAGGCGGAACCAGATCGGTTCCCACCGGCGTGAAAACGACATCGCAACCTTGTGCTTCAAGCAGTTCAAGGTCGCGGTCCATGGTGCGCGGATAATCGGCAAAATCTTCATTGGGCCCGAACTGAAGCGGATTTACAAATATGGTCGCAACAGTGCGCCCCCCCATGCCTTTCGCTTTGTCGACCAGCGACAGGTGTCCATCGTGAAGCGCGCCCATGGTCGGAACGGCGCCAATCCGATCGCCTGCGTCTCGCATCTCTTGAAGTGTTTTTCGAAGTTCAGGTTTCGTCTTGCAGATAATCATGTGGGGCGAGTTAGGTTTGTTTAGGGGTCATCCAGTCGCTTGCGTGAGATAGCCTCGAGATTAAGGAGAAAAACGATGTTACTTTCCATGATGCGCGTCAAGTTACACAGCGCGACGGTCACTGAATGCGATCTTCACTATGAGGGCTCGGTTGCGATTGACCGGGAGATTCTTGACGCCACCGGCCTGCTTGTCGGCGAGGAAGTGCATATATGGAATGTCTCAAGCGGTTCCCGGATTATCACTTATGTTATTCCAGGCGAACCCGGCTCCGGCGCTATCGCTGTAAACGGCGCCGCCGCGCGCCACTTTCAGAAGGGCGACACCGTTATCATAACAAGTTTTGCCCATATGTCTCATGACGAAGCGAAAGAGCACACGCCAACTGTCGCGATCATGGCGAAAAACAATTCAATCGACAAGCTTATTCAATAAGCGTCACGATCTTCTATTTTAAATTACTGGCGCCTCTGTCTTCGTCATAATCAGGCCATGCTGCATCCAAGAAAGCTTTGTAAAGAGCTTTAAGCTTTGGGCTTGCCGCCAGGCCCTGGAGGTTTTTCTCTACTGTATGTTGATCCCGTCTAGCGATCGGCCCCGTTAGAGAGGCCGTCGGGTTCTCGACAAATCTATCTACTATACTGTCCATATAGCTTTGAAGTATTTTATCTGGCGGCGTGCTTGTGAGCGCGGAAAATTCATTTGCAGTTTCATTCCAGATATAGCTGACCAAATTGCCGCTAAGAACTGCAAGCGCGTGATAGTGCGCACGATCTTCCGCCGCAATTTCAAAATACGCGTTCGGCGCCCGCGGAAAAATCTCACTGAATGAAGGACCAGCCACAGGACAAGCAAACGCTATCTCTTTCATTTTTGTTACCGGTAAAGCCAATCTCGGAAAAGAATATAACGGGTGGAAACTGTGCATGCCGTCAATGCTGACGGCGCCGGAAAAATGAATAGCAGATTTGCCGTCAAGGTCGGCGCACCACTCCTCACGCCACGCCTCCAGTTTGTCATCCGGTATAGCGGCCGCAATAATGTCAGCCTCTGCAATTAGCTGTTCACATTCTGGCTTGTGCTGTTCAGCCTGTTCCCGGCTGATGAGGCTGACCCGGTGACCCAGATATTCGAGATACGACGCCATGCTGACTCCGACACGGCCAGGGCCAAATATTACATAGCTTGTCATCAGGTCTCCCGAAACTGAACTGCTGCTTTCTTATATACATATAAGCTTTTGAAAATACGAGGAATTCTGATAAGATAGGGGCTCTATTGCATGGTTTTAAAGGTCGCACGAAACTATTCGTCAGGTTGAAAACGAATGCCCGCCAATCATAGTGCGATCCTAAAACGTCAGAATGCCTGGGCGATCTCTTTCCTGCTAAGTTTTGTTCTTGTGATCGCCGTTGGATTAACCAGCGCCAACGCAGCGGGCGCGTTGCGCGTTGGCGTCCAGCTTGAGCCGCCCAATTTAGATCCGACCAGCGGCGCAGCCGCTGCGATTGATGAGATCGTTTACGCCAATGTGTTTGAAGGTCTAACGCGCATCAATGAAGACGGAACGGTAGCGCCAGCACTGGCGAGCGCCTGGACAGTTTCCGACGATGGTCTAATCTATCAGTTTACTTTGCGCGAAGACGTCCGTTTTCACGACGGCTCTGGTTTTGATGCAGATGATGTGGCGTTCACCTTCAATCGCGCTCGCGCGCCGGACAGCGCAAACGCCCAGCGAACAGTCTTCGAAAACATTAAACGAGTTGAAGCATTATCAGCGGATATCGTTGAATTCGAACTAATAGAACCCTTGGGCGCTTTCACCACTTATCTTGGCTGGGGAGATGCAGTGATTGTCGCGCCTGAAAGCGCCGCCACAAATGCAAGCGCGCCAGTTGGAACCGGCCCTTTTCAATTCGAACGCTGGCGCAAAGGCGCTTCCGTGACGCTCAAGCGTAGTGACAATTACTGGGGTGAACCAGCCAAACTGGATCAACTTGTCTTCACATTCATTCCCGACCCAACTGCTGCATTCGCCGCGCTCATGGCTGGCGATGTGGACGGGTTTCCGAATTATCCGGCCGCTGAAAACCTTGCGCTTCTTCAAAACGATGATCGCTTCAAAACGCTCTTCGGGACTAGCGAAGGCGAAATGCTGGTCGCCATCAATAATAGCAAGGCGCCATTTGATGATCTGCGTATCCGAAAAGCGCTAAATCACGCCATCGAAAAACAGGCGGTGATTGACGCAGCGCTTTTTGGTTTTGGGACACCTATCGGCAGTCACTTTCCCCCGCATCACCCCGCCTATGTGGACTTGTCGGCGCATTACCCATTCGATCCGGACAAGGCGCGTCAGCTCCTGGCGGATGCAGGATATCCCGATGGTTTCAAAACGACGCTGAGCCTCCCTCCGCCGGCATATGCGCGCCGCGGCGGCGAGGTTGTCGCCGCCCAACTGGAGGCGATTGGCGTTGACGTCACCATCCGCACAATTGAATGGGCGCAATGGCTTGACCAAGTGTTCGCCAACAAGGCCTTTGACCTCACTATCGTTTCCCATACGGAGCCGCTGGATATCGATATCTACGCGCGGAGCGATTACTATTTTCAATACCGTAATGACGCCTTCAAGAGGGTGATTGCTGAATTGCAAAGAGAAAATAATCCGACGCGGCGGCAATCTCTTTTGCAGACAGCGCAGACAATACTCGCCAATGATGCTGTGAATGTATTTCTCGCATCCTCACCGAAGATCGGCGTCTGGGCAAAGGATGTAACAGGCGTCTGGGCGAATGCGCCTGTGCAGGCCAATGACTTTACCAATGCCGATGTTATTGGGCGCGCGCCTCTGTCTGCCCAAAATACTGCTACTCGCCCATGGCCGATGATGACAATCGCGCTCTTGTCGATTGTCGGTTTGTTGTCATTTGCCGCTTTTTACGTGCGAGCAAGTCCGGTTTTTCTTCTTGGCCGCACAGTGTCAATGATATTTTCCTTGGTTGTAGCGTCCATCGTGGTCTTTTTGTTGCTGGAAGTCGCGCCCGGAGACCCTGCAGCTTTCATGATGGGTCTTAACGCCGATCCCGCCTCTGTCGCCGCCGTAAGAGCTGAGTTGGGCCTCGATCAACCGGCGCTTGCACGATACTTTAATTGGATAGGCGGGCTTACCTCCGGCGATTTCGGCACGAGTTACACCTATCGCGTACCCGTCGCCGAGTTAATTGCGGAGCGCATCTGGATTTCCCTTCCCCTCGCCCTGATGGCATTCGCGCTTTCAACTTTAATTGGTATTCCTGCAGGGCTGTTCGCCGCAGCGCATCGCAAAAAGGCGCGCGGCAGGATAATGATGGGCGCAGCACAAGCAAGCGTCGCAATCCCGAATTTCTGGCTGGCGATTTTGCTGGTGATGATGTTCGCCACAACCTTTCGCTGGTTTTCCGCCGGCGGCTTTCCCGGCTGGGACGCGGGCGCGTCAGCGGCGCTGAAGGCGCTTCTTTTACCAGCCATCGCCCTCGCCGTTCCTCAAGCCGCGATCCTGACACAGATCATGCGATCCTCCGTCATCGATACACTGCATGACGATTATATCCGGACTGCGCGCGCCAAAGGGTTGTCGTTTAATGATGCATTGCGCAAACACGCCTTACGTAATGCGCTGATCCCGACATTGACTATTCTGGGGTTACAGTTTGCATTTCTCCTTGCTGGCGGCGTGATTATAGAAAATGTATTTTATCTACCGGGACTTGGGCGCCTGGTTTTCCAGAGCATTGTTCAACGCGATCTGATCGTCGTGAAAAGCGTTGTGATTATTCTGGTTTTCGCAGTGATCATTGTCGCGTTTCTGGTCGATCTCGCCTACGCCATTGCAGATCCACGGCTACGTGATCGAGGCGAGCGATGACGAACACCTCAACAATTGACGGAAACGCAGCCACCCCGAGGGCAAGCTTTATCGCAGGCTCAGTGATTGTTTCAACGGTTGTTTTACTGGCAATCCTCTCATTCTTCTGGACGCCACATGACCCAACCGCGTTTGACGTCGCCGCTCGGTTTTCGCCGCCGTCATTTACTCATTGGATGGGCGCCAATCACCTTGGCCGGGATGTTTTTTCGATGATCATGGTTGGCGCGCGCGTCTCTATTGCAGTGGCGCTGGTTGCTGTGGGCATTGGCGTCGGGATTGGCGCGCCACTTGGACTCGTTGCCGCCTCCAGGGGCGGGATTATCGACGACGCAATCATGCGTGGCGGCGATCTGATCTTTGCATTTCCCGCGCTGATCGTCGCTATTTTGATCACCGCCATCTTCGGGCCCGGCGCCATCAATGCGATTATCGCAATCGGCATTTTCAATATTCCGGTTTTTGCACGCCTCACCCGGGGCTCTGCTTTACCTTTGTGGAATCGAAATTATGTACTCGCCGCCCGGACGGCAGGTAAAAATCGCGCGCAGATTTCGCTGGAACACATCCTTCCAAACATCATGCATTTGTTGGTTGTTCAGGCGACGGTGCAATTCTCGCTTGGTATTCTCGCAGAGGCAGGACTTTCCTATGTGGGTCTCGGCGCGCAACCGCCAACGCCAAGCTGGGGCCGTATGCTTGCGGAAAGCCAGACCATGTTCAGTTTTGCGCCATGGCTGGTTCTGTTTCCCGGCCTGGTGATCTTTCTTTTTGTGTTCAGCATGAACTTGCTGGGCGATGGATTGCGCCGGCGTCTTGATCCCCGCAGTGAAGGCGTCTCCTAAATGACGCCAACGTTACAGATCAAAGACCTGTCACTAAAGATTGGGGCCAGGGTCATTCTGGACCGCATTAATCTGTCGATACATGCTGGCGAAATTATGGGGCTTGTGGGCCGCTCAGGATCAGGAAAATCCATGACGGGATTAGCCGCAATGCGCCTTGCGCCAGAAAATGCATCAATACAAGGCGATATTATTCTTGAGGATGAAAACCTCGCAACTGCATCGGAAAAACACCTCTGTTCTATACGCGGCCGTGATATCGCCATGGTGTTTCAGGAACCCATGACCGCACTCAATCCGCTGCATTCGATCGGAATGCAAATCGCAGAGACCATCCTGATCCATAGCGACACATCAAAAGCGACCGCGCTGCGACAGGCGGGAAACCTTCTAAC
Organism: Pseudomonadota bacterium; assembly: GCA_039196665.1. GTDB lineage: Bacteria > Pseudomonadota > Alphaproteobacteria > Caulobacterales > Parvularculaceae > Hyphococcus. The sequence continues at coordinate 242,979 of JBCCUQ010000001.1, forward strand.
GCGCGTAGGGTTACCGCCGGAAACCATATCGCCGGCGCGCCTTCCCCACGAGTTGTCCGGAGGCCAACGCCAGCGCGTCGTGATCGCTATCGCTATTGCGATGAAGCCGAAAATTTTGATTGCCGACGAGCCGACAACGTCTCTCGATGTGACAACGCAAACAGAGATTCTGGCTCTTCTTAAAGACCTCGCCCATCAGGATAATATGGGCCTTTTACTAATCACTCACGATCTCGCCATTATTAGTGAAATGGCTGACCAGATTGCCTTGATGAAAGATGGCCGCATTGTTGAACAGGCGACGCCGCAAATGTTTTTCAATGGCGTAGCCAGTAGCGATGTCAAAGAGCTGCTCGTACAGCCGGTTACAAGAACCATGCGCGCGCGCCCATCCAAAGACGACACAAAACCGGTTCTGAAGGCGAGCAATATTGTGTGTGCATATCCATTACCGCGTGCGTCATTGTTTGCGCCCAAGCGGCATTTACGCGCCGTTGATGGCGTCTCTTTGACAATTCGCAAAAACGAAAATGTCGGGCTGGTCGGTGAGTCAGGATGCGGAAAGTCAACCTTCGCACGCACTCTTCTTGGCTTGGCGGTGCTCTCGGACGGAAATATAGAAATCGACGGCGCTGCGTTCCCCTCACCCAATGCGGCAACGACCCACAATTTGCGTCGCAAGATTCAGATTGTGTTTCAGGACCCGTATTCGAGTTTCAACCCGCGTCAAACGATCCGCAAGGTAATCGCGGAGCCGCTAAACCTTTTAGATGCTCGGCCAGACAAGAAAACAGAACGCAGAATGGTCACTGACGCACTGAGCGCAGTTGACCTGTCCCCAGACGACGCCGAAAAATATCCGCATGCATTTTCCGGCGGCCAGCGCCAGCGTATCGCTATCGCGCGCGCATTGATAACCGAACCCGAAGTCATCATTCTCGATGAGGCCACCTCAGCTTTAGACACCGCCTCTCGCAATCGCGTTCTTGAGCTTCTGATGCGGCTATCAGAAGAAAAGGGGGTCAGCTATCTTTTCATTACCCATGACTTGTCTGTCGTACGCAGCGTGACAGATCGCTTACTCGTCATGAAAACTGGCCGCATTGTAGAGGAAGGCGCAACACATGACATATTTGAAGCGCCGAAACACCCATATACGCAAAAATTGCTCAACGCCGCACCGGTCATGAAGCAGTTCGAACCAGCTTCCCCTTAACTCCGGCGCAGCTTATTATTCATTCTGATTAATCAGGAGACCACCATGCCCCAACCGGGTGAGCGTAATCTTATCACCGATGTGCCGGGCATAAGCGTCGGCAATGCGACGGATGAAAAGGTCAAGACCGGCGTTACCGTTCTGCGCTGCGATCAAGCATATGTCAGTGCTGTCGATGTTCGCGGCGGCGCGCCCGGCTCTCGGGAAACGGAAGTATTGGCGCCGGAAAATCTCGTGGACAAAGCCGATGCAATCGTCCTGACGGGCGGCTCGGTCTTTGGACTGGCTGCCGCAGACGGTGCTATGAACGCCCTCTCCCGGTCTGGCATTGGGATAAAAATCTCCGCAGGCGGACCACCGATTCCTATCGTACCTGCGGCGGTGCTCCATGATCTCGGGAATGACGGAGACAAGGCGTGGGGGGACGAGCCGCCCTACCGCATATTGGGCGCCGAAGCGTGCGCGGGCGCGGCCACAGAATTTAGTCTTGGCCCAGTAGGCGCCGGGCGAGGCGCCATGGCGGGCGCCCAGCGAGGCGGCCTCGGTTCATCATCTCTTCAGCTTGATGACGGAGTTACCGTAGGGGCTCTGGTTGCCGCGAATCCGGTCGGGTCAGTTTACATGCCGGATGGCGAAACCTTTTACGCATGGCCGTGGGAAATCAACAGCGAATTTGGCGGTCGGCATCCGCCATCGCAAAAAGACAGGGCCGATCCGTTTCCTGACCATTCACGTCTGAAACAACGGATGCAAGCAGGCGCCAACACCACCATCGCAATCGTCGCGACCTGCGCAGACTTAAATAGTGTTGAAGCGAAACGCGTTGCGATGATGGCCCATGACGGGATCGCCCGCGCCGTGCGTCCCGCCCATACGCCATTTGATGGCGATATCGTTTTTACAGTCGCCACGGCGAAAAATGAAATGCCGGAAGAAGAGTCCCTGGCGCGCCCGGCGAGCATCGCCCAGATTGGCGCAGCCGCCGCAGATTGTCTTGCGCGCGCGGTCGCCCGCGCCGTCTACGAAACAAAGCAGCGGCTGATAAATTCGGTTAGGGAACACCAGTTGCGTTAACCATGACTGGCGAGAACAGCGCCGACGGCCCGATCTTTGAATATGCTTAAGAGTTGGCGTACGCGTCACGCCCCGCCTCTGGAGCCGCAAGCACGATGCGAGACATTATTCTCCTCGGTTTTATCGGCGTCTGCCTGACCGCAGCGTTGCGCTACCCCTATGCGGGGCTTTTGACCTGGGCGTGGTTTACCCTGATGACGCCGCACCAGCTGGCCTATGGCGTTTACGACATGCCGTTGAACACCATCATCGCCGGCGTTACTATCGGCGCCTATGTGGTTTCCGGTGAAATCGCCAAGTTTCGATTTGACATCGTTACGGTGCTGATAATTTTACTGGCGGGCTGGCTCACTGTCTCTCAGGGCTTTTCCCTCGACCCCCAAAACTCCGCTGTCTATTTCGACCGGTTCATCAAGACGCTTTTGTTTGTCCTTCTATGCGCACAGATGACGTCGTCAAAGTTACGCTTTCACGCACTGGTCTGGACGCTGGTGGCGAGCATCGGTTTTTTCGCAGCCAAAGGCGCCCTGTTTACCCTGGTCACACTGGGCCAGTATCGCGTGCAGGGGCTTGAGCAGACAGTGCTTGAAGATAACAATCATTTCGGCATCGCTGCGGCGACGATGTTGCCCCTGATTCTTTACCTTCGCAGCCAGTCAGCGTCTCCTTGGCTGCGTGCGGGTCTGATCGGGCTGTTCTGTCTGACAATTATCGCCGTCATCGGCACTCACTCGCGCGGCGCGTTTCTAGCGCTTGTAACTTTCGGGGCGTTCTTCTGGTATCGCTCACAACGTAAGTTCATGATCCTGGCGGGGCTCATGCTCATCCTTGCACCAACGATCGTCTTTATGCCGGCAAAATGGACAGAACGGATGACGACGATTACCGAGGCTGGTCAAGACGCCTCCTTTCAGGGGCGCGTAGACGCCTGGGTCATCAATTACAAACTTGCAAAGGCCAATCCAGTCACCGGCGCAGGATTACGAAACTCCTATGAGCATGACGTTGCGGTTTCCGTTGACCCTGAACGAGCCTGGCGCGCCAAAGCGGCCCACAGTATCTATTTCGAAATTCTTGGCGGCGCCGGGTTTGTCGGGCTCATAATATACTTGGCGCTTTTAGCGAGCGCACTGGCGATTTCATGGCGAATTTATCTCAGCGGCAGAAAATCTGACGCAACACCATGGAAATGGAGTTTCGCTTATTACGCACAAATCTCTCTGACTGTGTTCGCCATCGGCGGCGCTTCGACATCCATGGAAATGTGGGACGGCTATCTGCTGGTCATCGCACTTATCGGAGCGCTGATGAAGATGCCGCCTGAGGTCAGGCACGAAACCGGGCATGCGCTCATTGCTTTGCGCAAAGCCAACTGGCGTGGACGCAAGCAACAGCCTGAAAGCCGGACAAAACCTGCACTTTAGTTATTGTTGCTGTCCCGCCAACGCGGCCGAGCTGGATATCTGGTTATTTGTTTTTGGATTTTCGTTGGAAGCGGCCATCCCTCCCGCTTCGAACAGCCCTCGATCAGGACATTCCGCGCCAACTTCAATCTGAATAGTCGACTGTTTGATCTTGTATTTGCGGTCAAGAAAACTCTTAGCCGCCTCCAGCACCGAAGCGGCGTCCTCGGACTTGTCAACGCAGGCATGAAGCGTAAGGCGTGGCTGATCCGGCGTTATCTGCCATATCTGTACATGGTGCACATCCTTGATCAACGGAGAAGCTTCCTTCAAACCCGCTGACAATTCACCCACGTCAATGTCCGCCGGCGCACCTTCCAGTAAAATATATCCTGTCTCGCGGATCAGGCGGAAAGCGGAAATCCCGATCAACAAAGCCACCAGTAATGACAGCAACGGATCGATTGGCGTCCAGTTTGTCAGGCCAATGACGATCGCAGCGACAATCGCCGCAACGGAACCAAGGAGATCGCCGAGCACATGCAGGATCGCACCGCGCATATTCAGATCATGTTCGTGACGGCGGTGTAAGATCATGAAAGCGACAGCATTGGCGATCAGGCCGGCGACGGCCACCCAGAACATCAATGAGGCGTCAATTTCCGACGGGTTCAGTGATCGCTGAATTGCTTCGTACACAATCCAACACAACAGCACCGCCATCAGCACGCCATTGACGAAAGCCGCCAACACTTGCGCCCTGCGATATCCAAAATGTAGTTTTGAATCGGCTGGACGCACAGCGAAAAATTGTGCGCTTGCAGCCAGCGCCAGTGCAAAACCATCTGTCAGCATGTGCGCTGCATCTGCAAGCAACGCCAGCGAGCCCGAAAGGATGCCACCTACAACCTCGACAACCATAAAGACCAGGATGACGACTAACGCGCAGAGCAGTCTCTGCGTGTTGCCGGTATGCCCATCTGTCGAGTGGTGGTTGCAGTCAGCCATGCGCCCGCCAGTTGATTATTATGTCTCGAACGCCTTGGTGTGTCACGATATGCAACCCTAATCGGTACCGTAAGGCGAGAGCAAGGTGAGAAGGCGCCATGTCACGGGATTTTCAACAATTTAGCAATCACTCATCAACCATGTTGGAGGCCGAAAAATAGTGACGTGATAACATTTTATTTGCTATCCTGAGTTCGGCAGCCGAATAAGAATGTTTGTGTTGGCGCTGCCGCCGGACGGGGTATTCAGAATTGCTAGGTGACGATGGGGTCATATACGGGCTGAATGCCAGTCTGCTCGCCGCTGGCGTTAGCACCAGCGGGATTTTCGCGGCCGCCTTTTTCGGGGAATGGGTGCGAAAGAACAGCGCCTATTTATCGGCGTTTGCGGTCGGTTTGTTAACCGTCGCCGTCCTGTTTCACTTGATACCGGAAGCCATCGAGCAATCAACGGACGCCGTAGGATGGGTTGCGATCGGATTTGCAGCCATGGTGCTTGTGGGGATTGGCGTTCAAGCCGCGGTTGGCGGGCGCGCTGAAGGGGCGGCATTGACCTTTGGATATGCCTCAATCATAGCCCTGGCCGCACATTCCCTTCTGGACGGCGTGATTTATGCTGCGTCTTTTCAGGAAGAACCCTTTACCGGTTGGCTCGCAACAGGCGGCCTTTTGTTTCATGAATTTCCCGAAGGAGTCATCGCGTTCTTTTTGCTTTATCAGGCCGGGCTCAGTCGAGCGCAGTCGATAATCCTGGCGTGGATTGCCGCAGCGATTACAACTGTTGCGGGAACGATCGGGGCCAACTCGTTGCTCAACATGACTGGCGGCATTCCACTCGCCGCGATGCTGGGCGGCGCCGCCGGCGGTTTGATTTACGTACTCATTGTCCATCTCGGGCCCAGTGCTGCGAAAGCGCCAAACAGGCGCGGATATCCGATAGCCAGTATTGGCGTTGTTGTCGGCATTGCTGCTGTGATTATGAACTTCTTCGCTGGCGGTCACTAATACGGCGAGCCGACTTTGCGATCGCCTAGGAACGACAACCTGCGATGCCGGCTGCGGGCGCAACCACACTCCAGCCTTCGGGCGAATGGACCTTAACCAGCCCGCGTTCGAGATAGGCGCCGCCATCGAAGCCAACGCCGAACTGATTCGTAACCTCGACGCGAAATCCATCTTCGCTTTCGAACTCCTGGCGTTCGTAGACGCCAAACCCGGAAACGCCGCTTCCGGCTATACGCACAAGCTCGACCGGACGATTACCAACAACGACTTCAGCTTTTTTGCCGGCGACGTAACGGAACACCGGCGACGGCCGCTGTTCGTCAAGCGTCCATAAAATCATGCCGCAAGATCGATCGGGGAGTTCGGTTGCTGCTAACGCGCCTAATGTCTGAATATCTTCCGAATTGGCGTCGGCTTCAGCATCACCGTCAATTTCGCCCGCGCTCGCGAGATTTTCATCATCGTTCGAGCCCAAGCTCGAACATGCAGAAATAAAAACGAACAATATCGCAAACGACAGTTTCAGCGACCTCATGATCCCACTCCTCGCAGCACACCAGCGGAACCATAGATCAATGCGCCATCATTGTCTTCAAAGCCAAAGAAACGCAGCGTAGTCGCGACATTATCTTCCGCGGGCAGCACGCTGGCGGTCAGTTCATAAGCGAAGTCAGGCGTTAGCCGAATCGCCATTTCCGCTGCGCCATCGCCGCCCTCTCCGGCGAGCGCCAGAACAAAATCGTCGCCATCGCAAGAGACATCGCCGTTCAAAGGAAAGCCGCTTGTTTGATATTGCCTGGCCGGGGCTTCCAGAACATTGGTCCAGACATCCCCTTTCGCCCTGAGGCATCCGCGGCGGGATAACATTACATCTTCTATACTTACCCGCGCTTCGCCTTTTACCGGCATGCCAAGAACGCCGCGTTGTGCGAATGGGCCAAGGTCAATTTCAAAATCGGCATCCGATACCGCAATGCGCTGGCCGGCCCCGAAAGCGATAACACCTTCGCCACGGACGGCGCCATTCGCCGATTTAACTTGCGCGCGCGGTGACAAACTCAACAGTGAAAAGGGCGAAATTCGAAATTCAATGTCCCCAATTAGCGCACCGCCGCCAGTTAATTTGGAAATTTTACCGCGCCAGATGGTTCCTTCGATGCTGTGATACGAAATATCTGCGCGAGCCTTACTGGCGACGGCAGTCAGTAAGGACGCGGGCGCCGCCGCAACGCATGTCGCAACGAACGTCGCCACGCCCAGTGCGGCCAATACGCTATGACGTTTTAGAATGAAAGCTGCTGATTTCATTCGCTGCGCTCAAATACCAGGACTTGCGCTTTCACCAGACCGTCTTCACCACGGCTGATATCAGCAAAGGCGACAGTGACGCCGTATTGAACTTGCAATGCCGATAGCCATTGAAACAAGCGATCGCCGGTGACGTCTTCAGGCTGCACTTCAATCTGGTTGTTCACCTCTGCGCCAATGCGCACAAGATCTATTCGCGCCGCACTGGCGGATTGGGTCAGTGCTTGACGCAATGGCGTTTGACTCTGCGGCGCCTCGGTTCCGGTTGCGGCGCCTTGCGCCGCCGCTGTGACGACCATTTCAAATCCATCGCGCGCCTGAACAGCCTGCGTCGCCGAGCGTTCACGCCAATCGCCAAGGGGCTTCACGCCGAACTGAAACACCAGAAAGCATGCAGCAAGCGCCGCCAGAACCATCAACATGGTTTGTTCGCGGCGCGATAAATCATTCCACCAGGCCGTCATGACGTACTCACCTGCAACTCGCCAATATATCTCCCGCCCGACCGGCGCACGCCGCCCGCTTCACGAACGCCGACCCCCCTCGCCGTCAGTTTTGCTTTCAGGGCCTCCAGATCATTGATGTCGCTAAAACTCAGATTGACAGAAAACTCGTCCCGCGCTGCGTTGTAACGGATGCGATCGATCTGAATCTGATCTTCTTCATCAATACTGTTGGCGAAATCCGCCGTAAGCGACAAAAACGCAGGGCCCACAGTTCGCGACGACAGGATGCGCCGCGCGTGATCGCGCGGGTTGACATTGGCCGCCTCCGGAAATGCTGTTCGGTGGACCGTCAGGGCCTCGTCATTCAACCGGTCAACCAGTCGTGCGGAGCGAACGCCATCGGCAACCGTCACCGCGATGAACCCAACCAGACAGGCGGCGGCAAGCATGGCGGCGCGCCTCCATGGCGCCAGCGCGCCCCGCCAGTCCCGGCGTTTTCGATAGCCACCCTGCAATAGGTTGGCCGCATCACTGCGCGCAGCGCCACCCGCATATAGCATGAAAAGCGATGCATCATCCGTATGGCCGGCCCAGGAAACGGGCCTATCACTGGCGTCAAAACGCTCCGTATCAGGATTGCCATGCGCCACAATGGCGTCAATAGTTTCATCCGCCGTCAGCATTGACGCCAGACCATCGGCGAGCGGGCGCTCAGCCGCAAACCCGCGATCGCCAATTGTACAAATCAACCGGTTAGGCTCAAAAACGATAACGCCCTGACCAATCCTGTTTTCAAGCAGCGAGAAATCCGCTGCAATCACATCTGGGTAAAAACCGCTCTCTGCAAAGACATCGCGCCAGCCATCCATGATCGATTTCTTCACCGCAAAGGCGGCGCCGCTATTCTCCCGGCGAAGGACAGCGATATGCAAAGCGTCCAGGCCCTCAGCGAGATCATCTTCGAGCAGATACATCGCCGCTGCTTTGAATTTCGATGCAACGCGCGGCGGCGACGGCATCGCTCGCATTGCGACTTGCTCGCCCGGCAGGACAGCGACGATTGATTGCGCATTAGCCGCCCGAGGCGCCAATGCATCGAGCACGCTTGCGTCAGGCGCGGTGTCGGCGGCGCGAACACCATCCGCGCCGACGAACGCCCAGCGCACCGGATGTTCAGGGCCTTCCCCAAGTAATAAAATTAAGGTTTCGTTCACTCTTCGGCTCCGATACGCCGCCGCAGCACCGTTACAGTCCCGTCAGTCTCAATTTCGAATTCGCTCGTCATTTCCATTATCGCGGTATCATAAATAATCTCTGCACGCGCCTGAACATATTGAGAAACAACCTTAAGCCGGCTTCCATCCGGGGCGGCGACGCCCAGTTCCGCGGCCAGTTGCGGCGTCAGAAACTCGGAAACCGCCTCATACCCGCCAGGGGGGCGGGCGGCAATCAAATCCGCCGCCTGGGTGGGCGTCACATTCGGCCCCAGCATCGCCGCCAATAGCGGCGCATGGCGCTGCGTCAGCATGTTAACATTTAATGGCGAAGGCGCAGTTTCTTTTTGGGCGCATAAATAGGGTTTCAGAGTCCCGTAAACCTCTCTCGTTACGCCGTTCAGCGCTCTAATTTCACTGACGCCGGCGACCGGCTGGCCGCCGGATCGATATGGCGACGGCAAGGCTGTGTAATAGTTATCTTCAGCGCCCTGTGGCTGACGGCTCGTATCCTCGTCAACCCAGTCGATGATGACGTCAGCGATGCGTTCGCCTTCAAAATCACCAAGTCCCAGATTGCGCACCAACAGCACGAACTCATCCCTGGGCGACGGACCGGCGCCGCTTGTGGCGGCCGCAGCAAGGCTGTTGACGTTGAAACAGGCCGTTGCGTCCGTAAAGAAAATCCGCGCTGAGCCGTCATCCATAGGAACAATCAACGGTTCAATCGCCCACGGATCGTCAATTGACATTTTGGCGGGCGCGGCTTCACGCGCCGCTTGCAACGCTGCGGCGGCGAGCGTTTCAGCGCCAAAGGCGCGCCACAGATTTTCCGATCGCGCCCGCTCATTGAACGCGCGCGCGGAAGCCAACGTCATCTTCTCCGTAATCGACAGCGCTACAAAGGCAAGCGTCGCCACGAGCAGCAACACGATCATCAGCGCAGCGCCGCGCTGATCGTAGCGGCGCCGGTCAATGAATATGGGTTTGACCTCAGGCACGCCCTAAATCCCCAATCCAGAATAGCTGACGTAGTTCCGCGCCATCGGTATCGGTTGTCGTAATCGCAATCGCCTGCGGCGGCGGGGACTGGGCGCCGGCCACGGGCCAGGCGTCCGCCCATTGCAGTTCGCGGCGGACCTCGCCCGCCAGAAATTCGATATTGACAGACTCAAGCCCATCAAAAAGCACCCGCTCCAGACGCTCCGACCGGCTCGCGTCATCAAGATATACGCGCGCGCGGCGAATAAGTGCGCCGTCTTTCAGGATATATTCGACATATTGCAGCGCGCTTCGGGGCGATTGCGCATTAGGATTGATCCATCCCGCACGAACAAACGAGACCAGCACGTCCTCGCCATCTTCGGGGCGGCGTAAGAAAAGAGATTGGCCCCCGTGAAAAAACGCCGGCGTCAGGATACCGAATTCATCACGCACAGGGCGCGGCGTAATTTGTGCAAAATCTTCTTTTATCAAAAGCCGCGCAATCTGCAGTTCTTTCAATCGCTCATCGGATTCCGAAAGCTGGTCGCGAGAATCGACACCGAGCCGCAAGGCGTAAACCGATGCGGCCGCAATCAGGGCAAAGATTAAAAGTGCGACGAGCACTTCCGGCAGGGTAAATCCTCGCTGGCGCTGCATTACTCGATCTTCCGCAGAGTCTGCGCGCGCGAAAGCGCCTGACCATCTTCTGTCAGGATTTCTATCTCGATCCGGATCAGGTTTCTGACACTGGTTTCAAAAATGGTTTTACGAAACACATATTCACGGTTGGCGACAACAACGCTGCCCTCTTGCTCAACCGTGTCAATCGGCCCCGACAAAGCAAGCGCTTCCACCATCAGATTATCCGCCGCGATCGACGCATAGGCGCGTTCATTGGCCTGCGCCGCAAAGCGCGTATTCTGACCAATCAGCACCAGAATGGCGGATGTCGTCAGCCCCATGATCGCAAGCGCAACCAGGGTCTCAACCAGCGTAATGCCCTTTTGCCGTCTTGCGTTCATCATGGCGAGGCCATCGTTACAGCGCCCGCGGCATCCAGCGTCACGGTAATATTCCCGCGCCTTGATTTAAAATCCGCTTCCAACGGGGTCGTCTCTCCGGTCGGCGCAAAGAAAACGGACGGCGCAGGGGCCTCCTCATCAAGCGGTTCCGTTTCCTCCGTCTCATTTTTCTTCGCTGGATCGGTAAGCGTGAACTCAACCGCCAGATCAGGGGGGAACGTTCCTGAAGAAAGGGTTTTGCCGCTCATTGCAGTCCAGACCCCGCGATTATAACGGTAATAGACATATCCGCCGGGATCGAGTTCAAGCCCGATCATGGAGCCTGTCATGATCGCCAGCTCAGCCGCCGCATCCAGTCGCGCAGCGAAGACATCAGCTTCATTTTTTTCGTTGCCTGCCGGCGGCGGCATATTCAACACAACAACACTTGATATCATGGCGACGATCAGCATCACCACCAACAGTTCAACCAGCGTGAAGCCGCCGCTTGCGCGCCGGCGCAATGCTACCGATCGATCCAATTTCCGATATCCGCATCAAGATCTTCGCCCCCCGGCTGGCCATCCGCGCCAAGGGAATAGAGGTCAAAGGCGCCGCCCCGTTGGCCTGGAATCTCATATTGATAAGGATTGCCCCAGGGATCCAACAATGCCGACCCTTTCAGATATCCGCCCGGACGATAATTGGCCGCGCGCCGCTCATCCACAGGAAGAGTCTGTAACGCCGCAAGTCCTTGATCTGTTGTCGGATAATTCAGCATATCGAGGCGATACTGATCAAGCGCCGTTTCAATCACGCCGATATCAATCTGCGTTTTGCGCACTGCGGCGCGATCGCGCTCAGGCAGAACATTGATCACGACAATGGCGGAAATCAACGCCAGAATCGCAAGCACAACGAGCAGCTCAACCAGCGTGATGCCGCGCTGTCGGCGGCGCTTGCACTGTGCGGCCTCTGACAGTTTATTCAAATCCGAAGACATGTGACCTCCAAGTAATAATATATCGCGTTACCCGGAAACGAGCGAATTCAGCTGTAAAATGGGCAACAAGATTGACAATACGATGACGACGACAGCGCCGCCCATTGCGATAATAATAGCAGGTTCAAGCAACCTTAAAGCAACCGTGGAAGCTGTATCAAACTCTTCTTCAAGCTGGATGGCGGCTTTGTCCAGAAGTTCCGGCAGCGCCCCGGCGCGCTCGCCCGCTGCAACCATATGGGTCAGCATTGGCGGCAGTTCGCCGGCGCGTTTGAGGCCGGCCGCCATGGACGCTCCCTCCCCGACCATGGTGACGGTCGTATCCAGCCGCTGGCGAATGTAGGAATTCGACACAGTCCGCTGGGCCCCGACAATACTGTCCAGCAACGGCGCGCCGCCGGAAAACAGCGTTGCAAGCGTTCTGGCGAACCGAGCGCCGTCGACAGCGCGCGCCAGGCGGCCAAAGACCGGCAAGCGCAGAATGGACCGGTCAAAAACCAGCTTGAATTTTGGCTCTTTCAGCGCGCGCCAAAACCCTACGCTGAACACGACAATGCCGAGTGCGGCAAACACGCCGTAATTTGCGACCCATGTAGACAATCCGACCACAAGGCGTGTCAGGAAGGGCAATTGCGCGTCGAACGCATTAAACTGCTCAATAATCTTGGGAACCACAAAGACCATCAATGCTGTAACAACACCGGCGGCGACGAGCGCCAGAGCAGCCGGGTAAATCAGCGAGGCGATCGCCTTGTTGCGCATGGCGCGGTTTTTTTCGAGCATCGTAGCGAGGCGCTCAAGCACGCCCGCCAGGTCGCCGGATGTTTCGCCCGCTGAAATCACGGCGCGATAAAGCGGCGGAAAAGACTTCGGGTCTTCGGCCAACGCATCGGCAAAACGCCACCCTTCCATGACACGCTCGCGCACGCCAAGCAGGCGCGTTCTGGCGCCAGGCTTTTCCGTCTGCATGGCGACCGCGTTCAGCGCCTCCTCCAAAGGGGTCGATGCGCCAATCAGCGCCGACAGCTGGCGCGTCAGGATAACGAGTTGAGACGGATTGATCCGCGGTTCTTTCTGGAACAATTCGCCCTGGCGCCGCTCTGATCGCGGGGCGGAAATCTGCACTGGCGTCAAATTGAGACGGCGTAATTCAAACCGCGCCTGGCGCGGGCTATCCGCCGACACAACACCGCGTTTGGACTTGCCGGTAAGATCAAGCGCTTCGTACTCAAACGCCGGCATCGTCCTCTTCCTCCTGGCGTACGACCCGCATCACTTCCTCGATGGAGGTGACGCCCGCGATCGCATGTTTGAACCCGGATTGCGCAAGCGTATCAAAATGTGCGAACGCATGATCGGCCAGCTCATGCTCGCTCGCGTCGTCATGAATGAGACGCTTCATCTTCTCATCGACAACAATGAGTTCGTAAACGCCCACGCGCCCCTCATAACCAGAGTGACTGCAGCGGCCGCATCCCTTGGCGCGATAAAGCGTCAGAGGTTGACCAAACGGGGCGCCAACAAGCTTTTGCGCCGCTTCATCGGCTTCATAAGGCTCTTTGCATGTCGGGCAGAGCCGGCGCACAAGCCGCTGCGCCAATACGGCGGTTACCGTTGATGACAGAAGGAACGGCTCAACGCCCATATCCCTGAGGCGCGTGATGGCGCCAGCGGCTGAATTCGTGTGAATGGTCGAGAGCACGAGGTGACCTGTCAGCGCCGCCTGCACTGCGATTTCAGCGGTTTCCACATCGCGAATCTCGCCAACCATCACAATGTCAGGGTCCTGACGAAGAATGGCGCGCAAGCCGGTGACAAAGCTCATCCCGACTTTCGGGTTGATCTGGGTCTGACCCACCCCTTCCAGCGCATATTCCACCGGATCTTCAACAGTCAGGATATTGCGACTCGGATCATTGAGTAGCGTCAACGCGCCGTAAAGCGTTGTAGTTTTGCCCGACCCGGTGGGGCCTGTGACCAGGATAATTCCGTTCGGCCTCAATAATGTCTGCTTGAAGCGTTCAAGCGTCTCCGCGGGCATCCCAAGACCATCAAGATCGAGACGCGCCTCATCCTTATCAAGGATACGCATCACAACACGCTCGCCAAAACGCGCCGGCAGGGTGGAAACGCGAACGTCAACGGTTTTGCCGCCGAGCGCAATCGAGATGCGGCCATCCTGCGGCACGCGCTTTTCTGCTATATCAAGGCGCGCCATAACCTTCACGCGAGATGTCAGAACCGGCGTCATACGTGCGGGCAGAGATAGTATTTCTCGCAAAACGCCATCAATTCGCAGGCGGACGGATAGTGATTTCTCATATGGTTCAATATGAATATCAGAGGCTTTAACCTTTACCGCTTCCGCAATCAACGCATTGATTAGACGGATCACAGGGGCATCATTCTCACTATCCAGAAGATCGGCGGTTTTTGGCAACCCTTCAGCAAGTGACGCGAGGTCCCCGTCGTCATCGCCTAAATCTAGATCGTCCGTGCGGATACCTTCCACGGAATAGATTTCCGACAACCGGCGTTCAAATGCTTCCGCGGGCATTGGATCAATCGTAACAGGAGCGCCAACCGCACGCCGGGCCTCAATCAAGGCCCACGGATCAGGCTCGCCGCGCACGCCAATCACCACAGGACTCGCAGCGCTGTCCAGGATCAGAACACCACGCTCTTTTGCAAAAGCGTAAGCCAGTCGCGGCGCGCTATGGTGTTCAGCTTCGCTCATTGATTATCCAACTGCGTCGGTGCATCGCGTTCTGCATTAAAGTTTTGATCAATACCGTCTTCACCTACGGAGCGCTGCGTTGCATAGGGAGCTTCCAGACCCGTAACCTGGTCAATCAAACGCTCCATCTCCGATGTTGGCGCGCCAGAAGTTAAAATCTCCCGCGCCTTGATATAATCGAATTTGCGTCGCGTCGCCGCACGCGCCGTATCCGGATCGCGGATAATCGTCGGGCGAATAAAAACCATTAAATTGCGACGACGTTGCTCGCGCGAGGATTGCTTAAAAAGATTACCTACGACCGGAATGTCGCCCAACAAGGGCACCTTTTCTTGCGCAATCTCTCTTTGATCGTCGATCAACCCGCCGATGACAAGAATTTCACCATCATCGACAAGCGCCGTCGTCGTGATTTCACGTTTGTTGGTAATAAGATCCGTTGACGTTGCGATTACAGGACCGGCGATGCTGGAGATTTCCTGCACGAGTTCCATCGTAACAGAATCGCCTTCATTGATCTGCGGCGTAACCTCAAGAATGACGCCGACCTCCTGACGATCTACTGTCCGAAACGCGCCCTGAAAATTATCGCCGGTAGTCTCACCGGTTGTAATCGGTATTTCCTGGCCGACCTGGAGGCGCGCGGTCTGATTATCAAGGGTCATGACCGATGGAGTCGAGAGAATATTCGAGTTGCTGTCGTTTTTTAGCGCCGTCAGGATACCGCCAAAAATATTGCCATCGCCAATATCAAACCCGCCGCCGATACTAAGCCCCTGCAGGCCGATCAGCGATTGCAGGGCCTGGGTCGCCAATTGCGATTGAATGCCTTCCGTCTCCGTATTTGTCGTAACGCCATCATCCGTGACGACCGTTGCCGGCGTTTCAAAGACATCGGTAAATCGATCGCCGTCGAGCAGCGCCGCGCCCGCTGCAGGCAGAATATTCGGCCCACGGGAAAAATTCGTTGCAGAGAAAGGAATATTATCGCCGGTCAGAAAATACTGAACGCCCAGTTCTCTGGCTGTGTTGTCCGAAATATCAACGATAATCGCTTCGACGAGAACCTGCGGCCGCCTGATGTCAAGTTGCGCGATAACATTTTGTAAAGTGCGCTGAATGTCTGCGTCACCATTGATAATGAGTGAATTTGTCGGCCCGTGAAAAGATACAGTGACGCGGTTACGGCCAGACCCCTCCTGATCATTGGGTGATACGCTGTTCGCGACATCCGATAACAACGGCGCCATTTCTTCGGCGCTTGAATGATTCAAGTAAACGACTGTCAATTCCGACGCGTTTTCACCGAACTTGTCCAGTTCCGCGATGACGCTTTCAAGGCGGCGCATCAGCAAGGGTTCAGCGCGCACCAGAAGAGAGTTACTCGCCTCGACCGGCGTAACGCTGAATTTCGCCTGACCTGATCCTTGTTCTTCAGATATTTCCTGAGCAAGGTCCGAGACCACACGCGCAACGTCCAGCGCGGATGCATTATTCAATGCAATCGTCCGATAAATCGTTGTGTCGCGATCAAGCTCCGACAACACCCTTTGCAGCCGCGCGACGTTGTCCGCCGTGTCCACGAGAATAATTGCATTGCTGGTTCGCACCGGACTGACGACGCCATTATTGCCGATAATTTGCGCGAGGTTCGCAGCGGCTTCGCGCGCATCCACGTAACGCAAACGAACGATCTGCGTTACAAGGTCAGACCCGTAAGCATCCTCGCTTGCCGGGCCGGCGGTTCGCGCCGCTTCCTGCAGCGGCACAATCCGATATTTGTCAGCGGCTATTGGCGTTGCGACAAAGTCATTCACCCGAAGCATCGCCTGAAACAGCGCCCAGGCCTCGTCCGCGCAAACCCCGCCATTGGGCGGCGATTTGATGGTCGCCCGTCCCTGCACAGCCGGATCGAGAATAAAAGTACGCCCGGTGCGGATCGCAATCTCATCGATCACCGCGCGAATGTCAGCGTCTTCGTAGTTCAGCTCTGCGTCACAATTTTCCTGCGCCAGGCTGACGCTCATAATCGACGCCGCCCCCGCCATCAATCCGAGCATTAGTTTTTTATTTCGACTACGCATTACCTGTTCCCTATCCCCTCCAGCGACATTGTCACTGGTATCTCTCGCTCACCCCGGCGAACGACAATGACCGCTTCCCCGTCGCGCTGCAGCGCGCTCAACATAGCGTTCAACGCTGCCGGATTTGTTGGCGGCGGCGTCCCATTAATTGACAAGACGCGATCGCCATCCCTGAAACCGTAAGCGTTAAATGTCTGTCTGTCGCGCGCCGCGTATATATCGACTGCAAAGTTTCCTTCTTCGTCCGTCGCCGGCGCCAGACGTAGAAAATCCGCAAAGCCGCCCTGCCGCTCCGGGGTCGCAAGCACCGCAGGCGCCTGACGCAATTCCGGTCGCGACGCGCTTCGCGGTTGTGAGGCTACAGCTGTTTTTGATTCGAAGCGAAGTGATTCACGAACCCCCGCACGATTGATGATCACCTGATCCGCAAAGACCTGTTCAAGGCGGACGCCATTGATGATCTCATCACCAACCGCGAAACGGGACTGCTCCCCATCAGGCGTTTCGATGGTTGCAGACCCGATCTCTTCGTCGGTCCACACGCCGGTCAGTTTCAGGTCCAGCGTCGTGTCAGCGACATCAAGCGCAGCGTTATCGAGAATTGGCGCCGCTTCGGTTACCGGGAACGGGTTTTTGACCACGAAATCCTGGACTGGCGCAGCCGGTCTTTGCGCCGATGTGACGACATCCCCTTGCGGCAGAGGCAGTGGAGCGAAAAGTCGCAAAGCCACCAAAGCCATCAGAATGGCGAACAGAACCACCAGAGCGCCTTCGACAAGGCGGGGCGCGAGAACAGGTTGACGCCGGGGACGGCCCGCGAAGAACCGGCGGGCCTGATTCTGACCGGCCGTGATCGCGTCGGTCACGCGATGGTTAATTTCCTGACGTCCAATAACGGCCAAATCCGACCACCTGCGCCACGCCCTGAATGGCGCGTCCTTTAACTTTTTCCCCAGCCTACCAATGGCTTAGCAAAACGAGCTACAGCCGCCCACTAAAAAAACGGACGGCTGCCACTCTATTATACGTTAATGTAGGCCGAAAAGCGCTTCGCAATCCTTAAAAACTGCGCTGCAACGACAGAGAAACAGTGGTCCCAAGGTCGTAAACATCAATGGCGATGGAACTGCCATTAGTCCCGTCCGCCGTCGCTTCATACCGATCGTTAAGAATATTCCCAACCTTGCCGCTGATTTCCCAGTCTCCACCCCATTTTTCAAACCGGCGAGAATAGACCAGATCAACGGTGACCGGCAGCCGCTCCACGGTGTTCGGCACTTGTGAGCCGCCGGACAGAATGCCGACCTGGCGAATCCGCTCGCTGGCCCAGTTTAAGAGGAGGAACATTTTCGAGTTCGCCTCGAAGTCCTCCCAGCCCATCTGAACATTAACAATGTGTTCAGACTGGCCCTGAAGACGGCGACCGTCAGCGAAGAAGTTCGACGCTGGCTGAAGCGGCGGGTTTGGCGAGTTGGCGACGTTGATCTGTACTTGACCGTCCGCACTCACTTCAGAGTCCGACCATGTATAGTTCGCCGCGACAACAAGATCTTTAGTCTCGCTGAACGAACCAAGCTTCAAGAAGTTTGCAAGCTCAAAACGCTGCTCATATTCAAACTCAAAGCCGTAAAGATCCGCTGACGGTGCATTCAGATAAGACACGTTGATATCGTCAACGGTTGTGAAAGTCAGCGCTTCTTCGATCGGATTTTCAATATCCTTATAGAAGCCGCCGATTGTTATATATTGCTCCCGGCCAAAATAATATTCGAAACGAACGTCATAGTTCGTCGTTTCGGTGTTGACCAGAAACGGGTTACCGACCGTCTGCAAGTCGCGGTCGGTATCGGTAAAGAGCGCATCACCCAATTCCTGAAACTGCGGGCGCGTAATCGTTTGCGAGAAACCGGCGCGAACCTGGATATCATCCAGCGGATTCCAAGTCAGCGTCACAGCCGGAAGGAAGTAGTCCTCATCGATATTGGACTCTGGTACTGGGTCGTTCGGAATCGGCGCTGCAATCCCGGCGATATTAAAGTTGTCAACTGTCTGCTCACCGGACTCATATCTGACGCCGGCGGCGGCGCGAAGGTAATCAGTCAGCTGAACGTCTGTTCCGAAATACGCACCGTGCGTTTCGAGCTGACCGTTATAGGCGCCAGGCTGGAACTGGTCAGGCGCTTCCTGAAATATCAGGCCGCCAGGCCCCATATTCGGATCGCTCAGCAGAAAGTCGATACGCTGGAAGAAGAATGGATCGATATCCTGCAGACCTGTGTCGTTCGCAAATTGGAAACGCCGGATGATATAATCGCGCTCAACATTGTTGTACGCATAGCCCGCCTTTAAGGTGATATCGACATCGCCGACAAAAAACGGCAGCTCCAGATCAATCCCGCCATTATAAGTCGTGTCGTCAATTTGCGAAAAGCGTGTTTCAAAGCCGGTGCCAGATGCGCCGGCGCCGAGACCGATCGCGGAGCGGAATGCAACCGGGACGCCGTTTACATTACCGACATTGCCGTCATTAACGTACAGGAATTCCGTTTCATACGGCGCTTCGCGATACGCTTCGGAATAAGAACCACGCAACCGAACCGTCAAATCGCTAAGTGTCGGAAAGATATGTTCGGAGTTCGCCTGGCCGGACCAAACCTGGTTTTCGAAAAATTCCAGGTTTGAAAACAGTGACTGGCCGTTTTCGAAGGACGGCGTTTCGACACCCAGACGTTCACGCGCTTCCTTCGTTGACTTGCGCAAAACGATGCCGGTGAGGTTGAGTTCGTGATTATCATTAAACTCAACACCTAAAGACAAAAGACCGTTGGTGCGAACTGTTTCCGTCAAACTTTCAAAATCAAACGCGGAAACGCCCTGCACGGCTTCGCCGGTATTGGAATCGATACCCGCCGTACCTTGCTGGCCAACCTTGACCTGAAAGTCGCGGATATAACCCGCGCTGCCGACAAGTCCGATGCTCATGCCATTGTCGAGGTCCCAGCGGGTGCCGCCGGAAACATTGACATTATGATTAACGGGCGTGTCCGCTTCCTGAACGACAAGCGTTTCGGCTTGCGTCAACTGTGCGCCAATTGCCTGCGCTTCGAAAGGCTGGAGAATTCCAGTGTCTTCGCGCAGCGCGACGCCAGGATTCGCATTGATGGCGCCAGCCAGAAACGATGGAACATTATAGGTAGAGTCGCCGAAACCGGCCCAGTCCCATTCACCGCCGTCAAAAGTCAGACCGTCTTTTGCCGTGGATTCCGTGTCGAGCGTAGCGCCAACCCTAACATCGAAAAAAGGTTCATCCGGCAATCCCTTGGAACGAAGTTCAATCAAGCCGCCGCCGAACTCACCGGAAAATTCCGGAGAAAAGGTTTTCTGTACAAGCGCGGTGCCGATGACAGAGGTTGGAAACAGATCCAACGGCGCGACGCGGCGCAACGGTTCAGGGCTTGGCAAAGGCGAGCCGTTAAGCGTCAGGTTTGAATACCGTTCGTTCAACCCTCGAACGACGATAAATTTACCCTGGCTTAGCGAAAGACCCGTGACGCGACGTAGAGCTTCAGCAATATCAGAGTCGCCCTGGCGCTGAAGTTTTTCCTGTGTCAGCAGTGACGAAATCTCTGACGTCGCGCGCTTTTCATCCGGAATATTAACGCCCCGAACAATAATCTGGTCTTCAGTGATAGCAAAATCTTGCGCGTTAGAGACAGAAACAGCGCTGAGCGCCGTCGTCATCATTAGCGCGGAAACACATGTTGAGGTCAGCTTCCTCATCATCCCCACCTTTTCGGTAATGCCCGCTTCGCAGGCGCAACAACGATCACAACACTTATCTTCAAAGGATGGACGGCTCGCGCGCAAACACGCGAGCCGTCCGATTAACTTACTTAGTTGCCGAAGCTGTTTGAAACAGTCCAGCCGTCAAACCAATCATCTTCTTCGCCATTGGCGCCGATCACAGTCACCGTGTCGAAGAAGCTGTCGAACGTCGTCGGGTCGATCGGGCTCAGCACATCAGAACCAAAGTCCACGCCGGTCTCGGAAGATGAGCTGGCTGTATCAATGCCAGGAAACACCGTTCCATTCAGCGGGTTATTGGTTGCGTCAAGCGCGTCATCATCAGACATGCTGGCGTCGTCTTCTACGGCGCCGTCATTGGTGAACGATGTCGAGCAAGAGAAGAATGTGTTGTCGATCTGCAGATCGTCGTCATTCACGCCATCACTTGCAACATCGGCCACACCGGAGTCGATGATATCAAAGGTTTCCTGATCATCCACGTCGAGGCAGGCGTCATCCCAGTCAGCGACAACACCGTTAATGAAGAGGCCGCCAGTCCCTTCACGGATCTGCATGCCGAGATCTTCAGTGGCGCCGCCTAGAAGCGTAAAGTTCGAGATGATCGGGTTCGAACGTGGAGCAACAGAATTGTTGGACGAGTTGTTGTCACCTTCAAAACCATTGTCGCCAACACCCGAACCGTCAATCAGAACGAACTGAGCAGAACCTTTCCAGCCGGCAACCCAGTCGAGACCGTCATCGTCAACACCAGTAATGACAAGGTGTTTGGCGTCGGCTGTGCCGCCGAAGAATTCAATGCCGTCATCGTCGTTATTATGGACTTGTACGAAATCGATTTCAGTACCCGTACCAACGCCCTGGAACGCAATGCCGTTCAGTTCGTTGTCTGTGGTGATCTCGAAACCGGCATACTGAACACGGACATAGTTTAAAAGGCCGGAGTCATCAGCGGCGTCGTTGCCGCCATAATTGCCTGTTCCGCCTTCGCCGGACGCCGAGCACGAAGCCGGCGCTGCCGGATTGGCGCAGTTATTGATCGGCGCGTTGCCGTTGATGATCAAGCCGCCCCATTCGCCACGATCTGAGCGATCGCCATTGCTGACGTTGCCGTCTTCGTTGATGTCTTCGTCAGAGGTAAAGACAATTGGCGCACCCGGCAGGCCCGGCGCTTCCAGCTGTGAACCGCGGCTGATGACGAGAAAGTCTGTCGGCTGTTCGCCATAGACCACGACGCCAGCCTGAACGGTAAGCGTCGCAGCATTGCCTGAAGGACTGCCGGCGTCCGGCCCCTGATCCTGACCGATGAAAACAGCCCCATTCAAGCGATATAGATTGCCCTGCGCCAGTGTCGTGTCGGACGTAATCGTACCGGTAAGTTCACAGACCCGGCCGCCACTCGTCAGCGTGTTGCGTGCGGTTGTAGTGATTGTCGATGTGTCCGTGATGTCCGTCGTGTTGTCAGGACACTCAGCGGCAAATACCGAATTCGGCACCGTCCATCCGGCCGGCCAGGCTTGCGCCGCCGAGAGGCCCGGCGCAATCGCGCCGATAAAGGTTTCGCTGCCGTCAAAATTCGGATCGATTGACGTCGGGGATCCCGCAGACACCGCCTGCTCGTTCGCGCCCGGTAGAACGCCGGACAATGTCGACGTACCCGAAGAAATACCCGGGAATGTCGATCCGTTCAGCGGGAAGTTCGCCGCGTCGGCGCTATCGTCGTCTGTGGTGCTTTCATCGTCTTCAACTGCGCCATCATTATTGAACAGCGTCGCGCACGAGAAGTAAGTGTTGGTGATCGTCAGACCTGATCCGATCTGATTGAACGTCGCTTCATTATCAACATCGATGCAGGCATCGTCCCAGTTGGCGACAATACCATTGATGAACATGCCCGCCGTGCCTTCACGGAGTTGCATGCCGAGATCTTCCGTGGCGCCGCCGACCAGCGTGAAGTTTGAGAACTTCGGCATCGAACGCGGCGTGACGTCGTTATTCGAAGAGTTGTTGTCGCCTTCGAAGCCGTTGTCGCCAACACCGCTGCCAATCACGATCACGTCCTGCGCGGAACCGCTCCAGCCTGCAACCCAGTCAACCGCGTCATCGTCAACACCGGTGACGACGATGTGGCGAACGTCAACTGTACCGCCAAAAAACTCAACGCCGTCGTCGTCGTTGTTGTGAACCTGAACAAAGTCAACATTAGTGCCGTCGCCAACGCCCTGAAAAGCGATGCCGTTCAGTTCGTTGTCTGTGGTGATTTCGAAACCGGCGTACTGAACGCGAACATAGTTGAGCGTGCCTGAATTGTCATTCGCGTCATCGCCGCCGTAAAGGCCTGTGCCGCCTTCGCCAGCCGTTTCACAAGAAGCCGGAACCGCCGGGTTGGCGCAGTTGTTGATCGGCGCCTGACCGTTGACGATAAGGCCGCCCCACTGGCCACGGGAATCGCCCTGGCTGTTGTTCGCGACGCCGTCATCCAGGAGATCTTCATCGGAGGTAAGGACAATCGGGTCTGTCACGGAACCATTTGCAATGAACTGCGATCCGCGATTAACGGTCAGGAAGTCGGTTGGATTTTCAAATACCAGGATGGCGCCGGGCTCAGCCGTCAGCGTCACAGGCGTGCCCGCGCCGCCTGTCGGGCCGTCATCTTCACCAACAAATGTCGCGCCAGGGAAGAAGTATGCCGTTGGACTACTCGTATTCAGCGTCAGATCACTGGTGATTGTGTCGCTGGCGAGAACAACATCGCAACCAAGAACAGTTACAAGACCGTCTGCGCTCGTAATTTCGCCATCAACCAGGCTACCCCCGGCGCAACCGCCGCTCGGACGCAGGTTAATTGTTTGTGGCGTTTGACCGCCGCCACCGCCGCCGCCGCCGGTTCCAGGGCCTGGCGCCGGAACCAGCTGGCCTTCGCCTGGAGAGGAGATGTTGGAATCGGAGCAACCTGCAACAACCGCAAGCGCGGCGCCGGCAAGAAGGAAAGAACGTAAGTGGGAAAGATGGCTCATGTCTGGAAACCCCCGCGGAGTGTTAAACGCCAATGAACAATGTTGGCGTCGCCCCACGCGCCGCCATGCGAGGCCGCTTAAAGCCGCTGCATGACAGTCAAATGACGTAAATTTTGCAGTTTTTTGACATTCTCAAAAGCGCATTTTTCCATCATGCGCACCCTGTACGCTTGGGTTTTTGCGCCCTCTGAATTTATTGCCGATGAACAACATGATATGAATGCAACCGCAAAAAGCTGCGGCATGCGCGCGGGCTAAAATTTTAAAGGCAATTCTTTGTATTGGGTTCTTTTGGCAACAGGCGGCGCCTTCGGATTGCTGGCGGGAAGCTTTTTGAATGTCGTCATTCATCGCGGGCCGGCGGTCTGGAACCTGGTGGACGATGATTCGCGGCGCGGCGATTTCTCCCGGCCGCGATCCTACTGCCCTGCATGCGGCGAGCAGCTTCGCGCCTATCATCTCGTCCCGTTGCTCAGCTATCTGGCGTTGCGCGGAAAGTGCGCTGCGTGCGCCTCGCCGATCCCGGCGCGGTATCCGCTGGTCGAACTCCTTGCGGCGGCCGCGGGTGTTCTCGCCGTCGCAATCGCCGGGGCGCCAGGTCCAGCGGCGGCGGCGGCGCTGTTTTTCTGGATACTGCTCGCCCTCGCCGTCATTGACCTCGAAACGGGCTATCTGCCCGATGCGCTGACACTTCCGCTGCTTGTACTCGGCCTTGCTGTGAACAGCATCGGTTTGCTTACGCCGCTTCTCGATGCAGCAATCGGCGCCGTAGCCGGCTATGGCGCCTTTAGGCTCATTGCGTTTATTTTTGAAAAAGCCCGGGGGATTGAGGGACTGGGCGGTGGCGACGCGAAACTCCTCGCGGCGCTGGGCGCCTGGCTTGGCTGGCAGACGCTGGCGCCGCTCGTATTTATCGCCGCCCTGCTCGCCCTAACCGGTGTTGGTCTCACAGCGCTGCGCGGGCAAAGGCCATCACGGGAAACGCCTTTGCCCTTCGGTCCGGCGCTGGCGGCGTCGGGGGCATTGACGTTAATTGCGCTTCAAGCCGGCTAGCTAAATACAGGTGGCGCAAGTTTTTAAAACCCTACTTGCCTTTGAACGCCGGCTTGCGTTTCTCGAAGAGCGCCTTCACGCCCTCCGCGCAATCATCGGTCGTAATCGCCGTGCGCTGAGACATCGCCTCATACGCCATCGCGTTGCGCAATCCCGATTCGCTTGCGGCGCGGAAAACCCGCTTAGTGAGCGCCATCGCGACGGGCGCGCGTTCAACAAGCGAGCGCGCCCATGTCAGTGCGTTTGGTAAAACGTCAACATCCGGCGCGAGACGGTTCACCAGCCCCCAGTCTTGCGCACGCGGCGCATCAATTTTTTCGGCCTCGATCGCCAATTGATAGGCGCGTGCATAACCGATTTGTTGCGTAAGCAACCATGAGAGTCCGCCATCCGGCACCAGTCCGATATTGGCAAAGGCGCTCATCAGATAAGCACCCTCGCCCATCACGCGCAAATCACAACTCAACGCCGTGGTCATGCCGATGCCCGCCGCCGGACCGTTAATCGCCGCGATGACTGGTTTCGGCATTGTCTGTATAACGCTCAGGAAGGCGCCATATTCCGTGTTCAGCACATCTTCTACATTTCGGTGATCATCCAGCGCGCTGACATCGGCCCCTGCGCAAAAGGCGCGGCCCGAACCCGTAATCACCGCAACACGGATGGAGTCATCCGCCGAAGCGCGACTGACAGCATCTGTGAAGTCCGCCCTCATTTCCCTGTTGAATGCGTTTAGCTTATCGGGCCGGTTCAGGGTGATCTGGGCGACGCCATCATCCGGCGTTTCATAGAGGACAGTCATAATCGCTCCTCGCGTGCATTGCTGGTCGAATCTTAGCGCATCATCGCGCGGAGCGAAGGCGTTTGCAAAGCCTCTAGGC
The DNA here is from genome assembly GCA_039196665.1 of Pseudomonadota bacterium. Lineage (GTDB taxonomy): Bacteria > Pseudomonadota > Alphaproteobacteria > Caulobacterales > Parvularculaceae > Hyphococcus. The sequence continues at coordinate 268,216 of JBCCUQ010000001.1, forward strand.
AGTTTGCCATAAAGGGGTGAACCGGAACGACATTAAGGACAATCCACCATGGCTGAGCACCCGTTTCTTCGCGAACAATGTTATATCGCCGGCGAATGGGTTGGCGCCGGCGACAGTGAGGTTTTTGAGGTCAATAACCCGGCGACAGGCGAGATCATCGGCTCAGCGCCGGACTTTGGAAGAAGCGAGACGGCGCATGCTGTCGACGCCGCCTACGCCGCATTTGAGAGCTGGCGCACGCATACGCCGGACGAACGCGCACAATATTGTCGGGCCATGCATGATGCACTAATGGACCATCAGGACGCGCTCGCAGAGTTGTTGACACTGGAGATGGGCAAGCCCCTGGCGGAAGCGAAAAGCGAGATCGCCTATGGCGCCGCTTTCTTTCAGTGGTTCGCTGAGGAAGCGCGCCGTATTTATGGCGATGTTATCCCATCGCCATGGACCGACAAGCGCATTATCGTCACCAAGGAACCGGTGGGCGTTGTCGGCGCGATCACGCCCTGGAATTTTCCAAGCGCGATGATCGCCCGCAAGGTCGCCGCGGCCTTTGCAGCCGGATGTACCGTCGTTTCCAAACCCGCCAGCGAAACACCCTTCTCCGCGCTGGCCTTTGGCGTCCTTGCCGATGAAATTAGTCTGCCGAAGGGTGTTCTAAACATTGTCACCGGCGCCCCTGCGCCCATCGCCGATGAAATGTGTGAAAACCCTAAAATTCAAAAGATTACCTTCACCGGCTCAACACGCGTGGGCAAAGAACTCTCCTCTAAAGCGACCAAACACATGAAGCGTATTTCCATGGAGCTTGGCGGCAATGCGCCGCTGATTATTTTTGACGACGCCGATCTTGATCGCGCTGTGGAGGGCGCCATCGCCTGCAAGTTTCGCAACTCAGGCCAAACCTGCGTCTGCGCCAATCGAATTTATGTGCAAGCCGGGATCTACGATGCGTTTGCTGAGCGCCTTACCGAGCAAGTCAATGCGCTGACTGTTGGCAATGGATTAAAAGACGATGTGGATCAAGGCCCACTCATCAATGAAAAAGCTGTTGGAAAAGTCGAGGACCACATTGCCGATGCGACCGGAAAAGGCGCAAAGCTTGTAAGCGGCGGCAAGCGACACGAGCTCGGCCAGACCTATTTCGAACCGACAGTGTTGCGCGATGTTTCCGCCGATATGAAAATCGCCAGTGAGGAAACATTTGGGCCGGTCGCCCCTCTTTTTAAGTTCGAAACCGAGGAAGAAGCCGTCAAAGCCGCGAACGATACAGAGTACGGACTCGCTTCTTATTGTTACACGAATGATCTTGGCCGCGCCTGGCGTATGACGGAAGCGCTCCAGTACGGCATGGTGGCGATCAACGAAGGTATAATCTCAACGCCGATTGCGCCGTTCGGCGGCGTCAAGGAGTCCGGTCAAGGCCGCGAAGGATCGAAATACGGCCTCGACGATTACATCAATGTGAAATATGCGCTTTTTGGCGGCCTGGGCAGTAAGTTCAGCTAACGTCTTGCCGTTCAACAACAGCTTCAAACAGCGCCCGCAGATTCGCGGCTTCCTTATCGACATCGTGCTCGCGCTCAACCCGCAAGCGCCCCTCTTGGCCTTTCGCAGTGAGTTCCTGCGCTGAGGCGGAGAGCGCGCTGCGCAAAGCATCGACCAGCGCATCATGAGAGCCTGCGGGAATGATCCAGCCGCATTCATGATCGAGAAGTTCTGGAATGCCCGCGATATATGTTGAGATCACGGGCCGGCCAAGCGCCAACGCCTCCATGATCACGACGGGCAAGCCTTCTGCAAAACTCGGCAGCAGGAAGACTTTTCCATTTGCAACCGCTTCGCGAACGCGTTTGTTCTCAACCCAACCCAAAATTTCGATCTGATCTTCGACGCCATAGCGGGCGATTTCGGATTCAATATCCGCCCGGGACTCACCGTCGCCGATAAGAACGATCTTCATATCCAGAAAATCATCGCGCAACGCCGCAACGGCGGCGGGCAACTGCGCCTGTCCTTTTTGTGGACACAGCCGGCCGACACAGACAAAAGTATTGTTGTCCGGCGGCGGCGTTGGTTGAAACCCTTCAAGCGCAAGCCCGCAATGCACAATCTTTATTTTTTCGGAAAAGCTGATTGAGCTGAAACGGATGAGCTGCGACTTACAAAAATTGGAAATCGCCGCAACGAATTCAGCATGTTCAATCTTTTGTGGAAAACTTAACAACGGCGCATCGGTCAATTCATCGGGTCCGTGCACTGTAAAACTGTAACTGGGGCCGCCCATGAGTCGTGAAAGCATCGCAACCGCCGACGCGTTGGTCCCGAAGTGCACATGGATATGCGAAATACCGTCCGCTTTTGCCCGACGTCGCAGATAAGCGGCCTGGAGCAAATAAGCGGCGTGACGAACAAGGCCGCCCCGCGCATTTCGTAATAGCGCTACCCAGGGGCCAATCGATTGCACAACGCCAGCCGGATTGGTCACAAGCTCGGTCAAAAAGGCGCCGATAAGACCGGACGCATTTCCTGTGAGAAGATAATGCGTTTGTTTCTGCTCATCGATGTCGTCCGGATCGACAAGCTCTCCGTCCCAGTGGCGAACCGCATAACGGGTGATTTCCACGCCTTGTTTCTCAAGCGCCTCAATCTCGCGCCGGATAAACGTCGTTGACGTCATCGGGTAGGAGTTCATCAGGTAAGCAATCTTCGTCATCGCCTACGCCCCTTCCCGTTCGCGCAAACGGTCGATGACATGCAACACTTCCACCGATAACGCATGAGTTGCGATATCGCTTTCAAGTTTCTGGCGTTCGATAAGCGACACAAAATGCTGCATTTGCGCAAGATACTGGTCGGCGCCATATGGATGATGTTCGCCGCCGCTAAGCGCGTTTTTAACCCTGCGCAGTAGCGGATTTTGCTTTAATGCGGCCTTCAATCCGGACCTGCCGCCCCCGGACGCGCTCGGCGAAATACTAAACCGTTCGACCACGACCTGTTCGGCGCCGAATAACGGCGCCGGGATAGAGATTAGACCTTTCTCGCAAGCAACGGTCGCAGCGTTCGCCGTCAATACGTCGAAAGACGCAACCAGCTGCGATGTGGCGCCGTTTTCATGAAGCAGTTGCAGGCTTGCATGGGTATCGACGCCCTCGCTATTGTGTTTGATGTCGGCGTCAACGCCATCAACCGGCCCCATCAACCGAAGCGCCAGTGAAATCGGATAAACAGCAATATCAAGCAACACGCCGCCATCGTCTTTATAAAAAAGACGGGGTCTGACTTCCGACGACGTCGGATAGCCGTATCCGGCGACAAGGTGTTTTGCTTCACCGACTTCGTTGCTGTGAACAAGATCATGAACACGCCGATAAGAGGGCAGAAAATGCGTCCACAAACCTTCCATGAAAAGTTTGCCGGAAGCGCGCGCCGCCCCGATGACTTTCTCACCTTCTTCGGCGCTCAGCGCAAAAGGCTTCTCGCACAACACATGCTTGCCGGCTTGCAAAGCGGCGATTGACGCAGACGCATGGTCGCGGGTTCGGTTAGCGATATAGATTGCGTCAATAGACGCATCGCCAAGCATCGCATCGAAATCGCCGTAACTCTTTTCTATGCCATGTTTCGCTGCAAACTCCTGCGCACGGTCATTTGAGCCGGACGAAACAGCGACAAGGTCCGCGGCGGGCGCATGGCGAAACGCCGGTAACATGGCGACCGCCATGGCGCCTGTGCCCGACATGCCAAAACGCAAGCTCATGGATGCACCTTCGCCGTGCGGGCGCCCGCCGCTTCGGCCCAGGGCGTGGGCGAGACGGGCTTGAATGAAGTGTTCATTTTCTGGCTGCCGGCATCCTCCCCTGCGTTCTGAATAGCCAGCGTTACCTCATTGAGATGTAAAGCAAAATCAGAGTCTAGAAGTGACGGCCGCCCGCCTTCCAGCGCCGCCAGCATTTCCGCCGGTCCGAGCGCGAAATTCATTGCCGCGGCGCCCCATTTCCCGACTTTCGGATGGGTATCGCCATCGATTTTCTCGCGCCGTGCGACAGGACTGTTGATCAGTTTCCGCCGCAAGACGTGGCGCTTGCGGATACGCACAGGCGCCGTGTTATTCCAGCATTCATCAAGTTCCAGAACGCCGTCATCGCCAATAATCCGCATACGGTGATCATGAGGCGCGATAATGGAACAGGTGAGCCGCGCTACGATGCCGGACTTAAAAAACATGATCGCCGTTGAATAGTCCGGCGCAGTTTCCTCGCCATCGGGTAACTTGTCCGGGATGAGATTGGCGGAGGCGGCGACGACTTTATCCACCGGCCCGAATACCGCCATCAACCATGTGAGATAATAGCCCGCATGCTCAAGCGTGCAGCCGGTTTGAAACTCATCTTTCGCCGGCCACGGCGCACCGCTTTCGCTCAACCATTGTTCGTAAGGCGCCTTCGGAATAAAATCGTCGTCAAGTTCCGCGTAAACGAGACGCGGCGTTCCGATGGCGCCGGTTGAGATGGCTTTCCAGACGGATTGCGCAGCTTGTGACAGCCAGCTGCAAGGCGCAGACGTAAGCATCAGCTTGTGGTCATTCGCAAGCGCATGAAGCGCATAAGCATCGACCATGCTGACCGCCAAAGGCTTTTCCGAATAGACATGGCGTCCGGCTTCCAGCGCCGCTTTACTCACAGGAAAGTGCGCGTCCGGGTTGGTGAGGTTTAAAACCAGTTGAAGGTCAGGCGTCGATAACAGCGCATTCAGGCTATCCGCTACTGGAACGTCCCAATACGCGCTGAAGGTTTTCAGCCGCGCTTTATCAATATCGTAGGCGCCAACGACCTTGATATTCGGGAACGTCTTAAGCGAGCGCATGTAGAGATCGGCCACAAAGCCGGTCCCGACAATCGCAACTGTGCCTTTTGGCGAAGTCATCGCCGCCTTTCATCCATGCTCAATACTGTCCAACCACCTGAACTTGATTCAGGAGCCAGCGCTAATAACGCAAATCCCTTAAATTTTCCGGATACCCGTAAAGCGCCGTTTTCTTGGCGCTTTACCAGGAAAACACCATCAGGCGGCGGTGCGGAATGAAACAATCTTGGTGGGCGTCGCCGGCGGTTCGCCGCGCTGGGCGGCGTCCACATGCTCCATCCCTTCAACGACTTTGCCCCAGGCAGTGTATTGGCCGTCAAGGAACGACGCGTCGTCAAAACAGATGAAAAACTGGCTGTTCGCGCTGTCAGGGTTTTGCGCCCGAGCCATGGAGCAGACCCCGCGCTGGTGACTGACATCGTTGAACTCGGCCTTCAGGTCCGGCTCTTTTGAGCCGCCCATGCCGGTGCCGTTCGGACACCCCATCTGCGCCATGAATCCATCGATGACCCGGTGCAGGATCAAGCCATCGTAAAAGCCCGCATCCGCAAGCTCTTTGATGCGCGCCACGTGACCGGGCGCCTTATCCGGAAAGGTCTCAATGGCGACGTCGCCGGTATCAAGTTTCAGGATCAGCTTATCGCTCATATTCAATTTCTCCATTATTCTGAATTGGGACGCGGATATCGCAGATATCTTTTACATAACCGGACTCATCAACTTCGCCGGACGCCCGCAAAAATTCCATGAAAACATCGCTGTCAGTACGCATCACCTGAATGGCCTCACGGTCGCTCTCAGGAACATCGGCCATGACACGTACGCGCATGATCGGCGTTGGACGGCTGGGCGGTTCGCCGCGTGTGATACGGCGCGTCGCCTCAAACCCGTCAACGATCCACCCCCACCCCGTATAACGCCGGTCGAGATTAGTGCGTGAATCGCCAATCATTAAGAAGAACTGGCTGTTTGCGCTAGCCGGGTCCGCAGCGCGCGCCATCGACATCACGCCGGGACAATGCAGCGGCCACAAATCGACCTGACGGTCAGTTTTAAAAGTCCGCAGCGCTTCCGGTTGCGCCGCCGCCGGCATGCCGTCAACAAAACCAACACGCGGCGATATACGATCGCGGCCAACTTCAACGAATCCGTTCACATTCTGCGTATCGCGGGTGAACTCCGGTTGCAGGTTCGGCTTTTCAGACCCGCCGGTGCCATCGCCTTTCGGATCGCCGCCTTGCGCCATGAAACCTTCAATAACTCGGTGAAAGTTCAACCCGTCATAAAAACCCTCACGGGTCAGTTCCCTGATCCGTTGCGCATGCCCGGGCGCAAAATCCGAACGCAGTTCAATCACAACCGTTCCCGCCGGGAGATCCATATAGACGGTATTTTCAGGATCAAGCGCGCGCCAGGCTTCAGCCGGCGCATTCTGGAGGATCTCATAGGGCGACGGCGCTTCTTTGTCGTCATCATCGGCAAACGCCGAAGCGGCGCTAAAGGCCAGCGCCGCGCTCAAAAAAGATATCATACGCATAGTGACTGTTTCTCCTATCACCCACCAGCCGGCGGCATTTTCTCAAAGTGCTGACGAAGCTACTTTCGTGGAAACTTCGCCTTCAGGCTTTCGGCGACATGGCCTGGAACAAAAGACGCGATGTCGCCATCAAGCCGGGCGATTTCCTTGACCAGTCGCGATGCGATCGATTGAAAGCGCGCATCCGCCATCAAAAACACCGTTTCAATTTCGTCATTGAGCGCCTGATTCATGCCGACCATCTGGAACTCATATTCAAAGTCCGACACCGCGCGCAAACCGCGTATGATGATGTTGGCGTTCACATCTTCCGCAAATTTCATCAGCAAAGATTCAAACGGCACAACCTTTATCGGCACGCCAGCGGCGCTCGAAATGCGCGCCATCTCTTTTTCCACCATGGCGACACGCTCATCGAGAGAAAAAAGCGGTCCCTTGTCCCGATTAATGGCGACACCGATCACAAGTTCGTCGACCAGCTTCATCGCCCGTTCAACAATATCGACATGACCAAGGGTCAAAGGGTCAAACGTACCGGGATAAAGGCCAATCAGTCTGGTCATGCGCCGGACCCGGTATCGGACCCGGTTTCAGGTCCGTCGCCCTCGTTTTCATCGTCCTCATCGCCATCGACATCTTCGATCCGCCCGACGGAAACGACTTTTTCATCTTCACGCGTGCGGAAGATGGTCACGCCTTGCGTGTTGCGCCCGGCGGCCCGAATGTCGTTGACGGGCGTTCTGATCAGCTGGCCGCCATCGGTGACAAGCATGATCTGGTCGGTGTCTTCGACCGGGAAAGACGCAACGACTGGCCCGTTCCGACTCGTTGTCTGAATAGCAATAATGCCTTTGCCGCCACGACCGGAGGTCCGGTATTCATAAGACGAGGTGCGCTTGCCATAGCCGTTTTCAGTCACGGTCAGCACAAACTGTTCCGCAGCGCCAAGCTCCGCCAATCGATCCGGACTAATGGCGACGTCAGGCGCGCCATTATCTTCCGGATCTTCCGCATCGGTCTCGCCCGCCGCCCGGCGCATCGCCGCTGCATGTTTCAGATAAGCTTTGGACTCATCCGATGTTGTCTCAACATGACGCAGGACCGCCATGGAAATCACAACATTGTCTTTGTCGAGTTTGATGCCGCGCACGCCAGTAGACGTCCGGCCAGCAAACACGCGCACCGTATCAACCGGGAAGCGGATGCACATGCCGGCCGCCGTCGTCAACAAGATATCTTCGTCTTCGCGGCAAACATCGACGCCGATAATCCGGTCGCCCTCGTCGAGCTTCATGGCGATCTTGCCATTGCGGTTGACCCGCTGGAAATCCGAAAGCTTGTTGCGCCGAACGCCGCCCGATCGCGTTGCGAACATCACATGAAGCTTGTCCCAGGCTTCTTCGTCCTCGGGAAGCGGCAGAATATTCGTTACACGCTCATCCGGGCCGAGCGGCAGCAAATTCACAAACGCCTTGCCACGAGAGTTCGGCGCGCCTTCCGGCAGGCGCCAAAGCTTCAGCTTGTAAGCCATGCCGGTTGAAGTGAAGAACAATAGCGGCGTGTGGGTATTGCCCACAAAGAGCTGGCTGACGAAATCTTCGTCCTTGAACTTCATGCCCGCCCGGCCCTTGCCGCCGCGCTTTTGCGCACGATAGGTCGACAGCGCCGTGCGTTTCACATAGCCGGAATGCGTCACCGTCACGACCATCTCTTCGCGAGTGATCAGGTCTTCATCTTCGACCTCGCCTTCGGCCTCAACGATTTCCGTTCTGCGCGGCGTGGCAAACTCTTCTCTGACAGCAACCAGTTCATCCTTGATGATGGTCATCACGCGATCACGGCGGCGCAGAATATCAAGATAATCGGCGATCTTGTCGGCAAGGCCTTTCAGCTCATCGCCAATTTCATCGCGGCCCAGCGCCGTCAGACGCTGCAGTCTGAGATCGAGGATTGCTTTCGCCTGTTCTTCTGACAGTTTCAGCACATTGCCGTCACTCATCATATGGCGAGGATCGGCGACCAACAGGACAAGCGGCGCCAGATCTTTGGCCGGCCAGTCCCGCTCCATCAATTGTATTTTTGCTGTCGCCGGATCAGGCGCCTTGCGGATCAGCGCCACAACTTCGTCGATATTAGCGACCGCGATTGCAAGACCAACAAGAATGTGGGCGCGGTCACGCGCCTTGGCGAGTTCAAATTTTGTCCGTCGCGTAACCACTTCCTCGCGGAAGTCGATAAACGCCGTCAAAACATCACGCAGTGATAATTGCTGCGGGCGCCCGCCATTCAGCGCGAGAAGGTTGACCCCAAAGCTCGTTTGAAGCTGGGAGTGACGATAGAGCTGGTTCAAGACGACGTCGGCGGCAGCGTCACGGCGCAATTCGATGACTACGCGAATGCCGTGACGGTTGGACTCGTCACGAATATCAGCAATACCCTCAATTTTCTTCTCACGCACCAGACCTGCGATGCGTTCAATCATCAGCGCCTTGTTCACCTGATACGGCACTTCAGTAATAATGATGCCGTAGCGATCCTTGCGCACTTCCTCAATTGTCGCCCTCCCGCGCATGACGACGGAGCCGCGCCCGAGCAGCAGCGCCGCTTTTGATCCGGCGCGGCCCAAAATCATGCCGCCGGTCGGAAAGTCCGGACCCGGCACAATTTCGATCAATCGCTCATCGCTGATGCCGGGATCGTCAATCATCGCCATGGTTGCATCGACAACTTCACCGAGATTGTGCGGCGGAATGTTCGTCGCCATGCCAACAGCGATGCCGCCTGATCCGTTTACGAGCAAATTCGGAAAACGCGCCGGCAGAACCGACGGCTCCAATTTGCGCCCGTCATAGTTCGGCGTGAACTGAACCGTGTCCTTTTCAATATCGTCGAGAAGCGCGTTGGTGACTTTTTCGAGTTTACATTCCGTATAGCGCATGGCCGCCGGGGGATCGCCGTCGATAGACCCAAAGTTGCCCTGCCCATCGATCAGCGGCAGGCGCATGGAGAAATCCTGCGCCATGCGCACCAGCGCATCGTAAATCGCCTGATCGCCATGGGGGTGATAGTTACCCATCGCTTCACCGACAACACCGGCTGATTTGCGATAGCCTTTATTGTGAACAAGCCCCATCTCGTGCATCGCCCACAGAATGCGGCGGTGTACGGGCTTAAGTCCGTCACGCGCGTCCGGAATCGCACGGCTGACGATCACGCTCATCGCATAATCGAGATACGATTTGCGCATTTCGTCTTCGATGGAAATTGACGACATCCCCGGATCTACGGGCGGTGTCTGATCGTCTGAATTTTCTTGATTGTTATCGTCGTCCGCCACGCGGCTAGCCTTCTGGAATCAGGTGAGAAAATGAAGCCACGGCTTAGCATTCAGCCCCCGTAAAGCCAAGCATTTACGCGAATATAGGCTCTGTTTATTCCGGCGCGCTCTTAGGCTAAGCTAAAGCCGGTATCGTGTTGGGGAAGACGGTGATATCCATTGAAAATTCCCTTGGAATTTCCGTTGCTTCCGTCTTCTTGCTGCCTAGGTGAGATAACAACAGCAGGCGAACCGAGGACATGCAAAACCGATCTGGGGACGTCAATGTGGTGTAGGGGGATAAGATTATGAAAACAGTCAATCGACGGTTGGTCCTGATGGGGGGCGGCGCGATGATGTCCGCCGCTGCTTTTGGCGCCCGCGCCCATGAAAGCGATGCAACGGGGGCATGGACGCCGCTCGCCGACATGCCGTTCGCCGTACAGGAAATTTATCCGGCGCCGTTCTGGAAAGCGCGCGACATTCCCACAGCAAGCCTCAAACCAAAGCCTTATAATATCATTGTCAACGCTGGCGGCCTTGCGCCAAATGCGCCTTTCGAAGTCACCGATCAGGTGACATTTTACGATCCGCTTTACGACGCATGGGGCTATGGCGAGCCATTGCCGCAACCGCGCCACCACATCGCACTGGTCAACAACAATGGCTATCTTTACGGCGTTGGCGGTTTTGCGCGGAATAATTTGGGCGGTTGGCAAATGCGGCCCGACTGCTGGCGCACCGGCTCGCTTGATGAACCCTGGGAACAGATGACGCCCCTGCCTCATCCACAAGCCGAAGCAGTTTGCGCATCGCTCGGCGGGTTCATTCACGTCGCTGGCGGGCGGGCGCCTTCGGGTAGCCTCAACAGCGACTGGGGCCATCATATCGATACGGATGAACACTGGATTTATGATGCGGCGTCGAACAGCTGGCAGGCTCTGGCGCCACTGCCGACACCGCGCAATTCCGCCGCCGGCGCCGTTGTCAATGGCGTACTCTATGTCATTGGCGGACGCACCGTGAGCGACGGCAACACAAATGTGGTTGAAGTCTATGACGCCCTTTCCGATCGTTGGGCGCAGGCGCGCCCGATGCCGAAGGCGCAGGCCGGTCTGGCGGCGGCGGTCCTCAACGGAAATATCTATGTTTTTGGCGGCGAGTATTTCACACCGGGCGGCGGCGGTGTTTTCGCTGAAGCTTGGGAATATAATCCAGACACGGACCGGTGGCGCGCTGTAGCAGCCATGCCCCGGCGCCGTCACGGCCTTGGCGCTGTCGCGCTTGATAATGCACTTTACGTGATGGGCGGCGCCTCCAGCGCAGGCGGCGTTGACACCAGTTCGGCGCTCGACAAATTTGAGATATAATCTCGATGCGCGCTTGAGTATAGCGTGCGCCCTGCACGCGAATGGAGATCATGAAAGCGCCTATCAGTCTCATCGGATTGCCGACAGACACTAACTCGTCCCACATCAGGGGCCCCGCCAAAGCACCCGTTCAAATCAGACGCATTCTTCATAGCGGGATGAGTAATTACTCTTCCGAAAGCGGTGTTGATGTCAGCGATACGGCGCTGTTGAAGGATAACGGTGATCTCGCGCTTAAAGAAGATGCTGGGGATTTCAAACGCATCGCCAACGCGTCAAAGCAAGCATTCCAGTCGGGGAGCGTAGTATTTCTTGGCGGCGATCATTTTGTCACCTGGCCGATTGTCGAGGGACTGGTTCGCGCCAAAGAAAACGCTCCGAATATTGTTCATATCGATGCGCACCCCGATCTTTACCCGGACTTTGAAGGCAATCCATCTTCGCACGCATCGCCGTTTGCACGGCTGCTTGAATCCGATCGAGTAAAATCTCTTACTCAAATCGGCATCCGCACCATCAACAAAACCCAACAGGCGCAAATAGAGAAATATCGCGTCAGCGTATTTTCACCGCGCGAGATCAACGACGCGCTACAAAACCTGCCGGTAGGCCCGACATATGTATCGATTGATATAGACGGCCTTGATCCAGCGTTCGCACCCGGCGTTTCGCATCACGAGCCAGGCGGGCTGACTGTTCGCGAGGTATTGAGTGTTATCGATGCCCTTCCAGGCCCCGTCATCGGCGCCGATATCGTCGAGTATAATCCCGATCGTGACATCAACGACATGACGGCGGCTGTCTGTGTGAAGTTACTGAAAGAGGTAACGGCCAGGATTGCCGCTGACTTATCCTAAGGACCGACTGGTGCTGAGATTCCAACTTTCATATATCGATTTTTTGATTTCAGCAGGCGTTTTTTCACCGTAGGAAAGCTCGCTATCGAAATGCGGTCTTGTGGCTTGTTGGAACTCATATTCACAGGTTCGAATTCCAGAATTACGGCGCTTTCATCGCTTGAGACATTTTTGATCCGAGACCATTCGATCCGTTCATTCAAATCAGAAAAAAGCTGTTTTCCGCCTATGCCGCGTTCGTCAATGACAAGACTGCCGGTCTCGCCTTCCCGCCTGCCCTGAATGAAATATTGGATCGCTTCATGTAAAAAGATAAAGACGCCGCCGATAAGCAATGCCCAGACAAGCTTACCCTCGAACCGTTCAGGCCAAACTTTCGCCAGCATGATTGGCGATACAGAAAACACGACAAACCCAACAGCAAGGAGCACCCTGCTTTTGATGTTGGCCTGTGTGAACGGGTCTCCAATGATAGTTTTCATATTTAGCTTTGCCCGGAACGTTCACCCTAATCTGACAGATAGCCGTCAAAACGGATTTGCTGACGCCTTTGCACCGCTAGTGACGCGCTGTCATTTCCAAAAACTATCCAGGAACGGTAAGCAATAGCAAGGAATTGGGTTCAGGCGGGGTAACGCCATCCCATTGAGCACACTCTGCAAAAACCGGATTCCCGACAACTTGCCGACTCATCCAATCTTGAGCAGCTTCATCGCAAGCAACACGATCATCGAAAACGCCGATAACTTCGGAGTCACCTGTCGGTCCCGGCGTCAAATAGCCATGCGCGGCCCACTGTTTTTGTTCATAAGAAGACGTCGTACACGCTGCACACGCCGCCATCAGCGCAATCAGTGTTGCATTGCAAAATAATTTAGGTGAACGATTAGAGTTTTGGAGCAATCGAGTCATCTGGCGCCTCCATATGTGTTTGATCGTCAATAACGAATAACGCGCTGCCATTTTTCATTTTTCGCGGATTGAACAGCGCGATTATAAAATTTCATTGGTTTCAAGCGTAAAAGTCACAGCAAAGCCGCACAAGCGGCTTTCCAATCAAGAATTTGTGTTCAACTGCACAGATTGAGCAAAAATTACGCTGCAAATAAAAATATGCGCGCGAACATTACGTCTCGGTAGTTTAAAAATTCAATTTGCGTCCGAAATATTCCAATAGAAATAAAGCCCCGGCGCAGTTGCGACCGGGGCTTTGGGTGAATTCAATTTCGAATTCTTATTTTGCCGAACATTAGTCCGGAAGTCTTGTGGCGGAGATCTCCCCCCGCAAAACATCGGCGCAAAACCAATTTCACCGATGAAAAGCCCCTCTGATGCGCATTATGACGCTTCAAAACATCATCAGCGCGAGGCGCAAAAGCGAAAAATCCGCAAATCATGCCGCGATGGGCTGATTATGCGGATTATTTACGCTTGGTTCTGCGCTTTGTTGTCTTGCGCTTGGCTGTTTTACGCTTCGCAGTCTTACGCTTAGCTGTTTTGCGTTTAGCCGTCTTACGCTTTGTCGTCTTGCGTTTGGCCGTTTTACGCTTCGCAGTCTTACGCTTAGCCGTCTTACGCTTTGTGGCCTTTTTCTTTGCGGTTTTCCGCTTAGTAGCCTTGCGTTTTGTGGCTTTTTTCGCCGTTTTGCGCTTTGCAGTCTTGCGCTTGGCTGTTTTGCGTTTAGCCGTCTTACGCTTTGTGGCTTTCCGCTTTACTGCCTTACGCTTAGTCGTTTTACGCTTAGTCGTCTTACGTTTTGCGGTTTTTTTCTTCGCCGCTTTTCTTTTGGTCGTTTTTCTTTTGACCGCCATGGTTCACCTCCGAATCATGATTCGAACTTAAGACCATAACGTAATTTTCTAAAAAAGTATTGCAAATGCAGAACGCAATGCGTCTGCATGCACTTTTTTTTACATTTTTTGATTCGAAGTTGCGTTTTTCGAACGCAAAAACGTTTTTAGAACGGTATGTCGTCGTCTAATTCATAACTTTGTCCGCCTGAAGAACCTCCTTGATCGGACATACCGCCATTATTTCGTTCAATATTGCGATCACCGCCGCTTCTTCCGTCCAACATCACCATTGATGAGTTGAAATTGCGAAGAACAACTTCCGTTGTGTAACGGTCATTTCCGCTTTGATCTTGCCATTTACGCGTTTCAAGTTGTCCTTCGACGTAAATTTTCGATCCTTTGCGTAAATATTGTTCCGCAACGCGCACGAGACCTTCCGAAAAGATTGCAACGGAGTGCCATTCGGTTTTTTCGCGGCGTTCGCCGGTATTTTTGTCTTTCCAGTTCTCCGATGTTGCAATCCGCAGATTGCAAACCGATCCGCCGTTCTGAAATTTGCGTACTTCAGGGTCGGCGCCGAGATTGCCGACCAAAATGACTTTGTTGACACTTCCTGCCATGAAAATTCTCCGTAAACCTTGCGCAATGCAGCTCATCGCTTGGATTCGGCCTGCGCTCAATGACTGTTTATCCCCATTGAAAAACGGGGCGTACAGCCCAAATGTTCACACCTTGTTCTTGGTGTCAACGTCGATATAAAGACCGCATACGCAATCCGGCGTGACATCGCCCCTATATAAAGAGACGAAGAGCATCCATGAGTTTGAAAACGATCCGCGTCGCCGGCGCGCGCGAACACAATCTGAAAAACGTCACGCTGGAAGTGCCGCGCGACAAGCTGATCGTCATGACCGGGCTTTCGGGTTCCGGAAAGTCATCACTCGCGTTTGATACGATCTACGCCGAAGGCCAGCGCCGTTATGTGGAAAGTTTGTCCGCTTATGCGCGCCAGTTCCTGGAACTGATGCAAAAACCGGATGTGGACCAGATCGACGGGCTTTCACCGGCGATTTCCATTGAACAGAAGACGACATCGCGCAATCCGCGCTCAACCGTCGGCACGGTGACGGAGATTTACGACTATATGCGCCTGTTATGGGCGCGCATCGGCGTTCCCTACTCACCGGCGACAGGGTTGCCGATTACATCGCAAACCGTCACCGAAATGGTCGACCGGTTGATGAAAGAGGATGATGGCGCGCGATTTTATCTTCTCGCGCCGATTATTCGCGGGCGTAAAGGCGAATACAGGAAAGAATTCGCCGAGCTGATGAAAAAAGGCTTTCAACGCGTGAAAGTCGACGGCGAATATCATGAAATCGCCGACGTTCCCGCGCTCAACAAGAAAATCAAACACGATATCGAAGTTGTCGTTGATCGCATCGTGATCAAGAAAGGCATTGAATCGCGCCTTGCGGAGTCGTTTGAAACGGCGCTTGAACTCGCGGACGGCATCGCGATTGCGGAGTCAGCCGACAAAAAAGATGAAAGTGGCGCGCCGCAGCGCACAATTTTCTCCGCAAAGTTCGCCTGTCCCGTCTCCGGCTTTACAATTGACGAGATTGAACCACGGTTGTTTTCGTTCAACGCGCCGGCGGGCGCCTGTCCGTCCTGTGACGGTCTGGGCACGGAAATGGTGTTCGATGAAGAACTTGTGGTGCCTGATACGTCTCTGGCGCTGAATAATGGCGCCATCGCCCCCTGGTCGAAGGGAACGTCGCCCTATTATGCGCAAACGCTGCAGGCGCTGGCGCGGCATTATAAGTTTAAAGTCACCGTTCCTTTCGAGGAGCTGGATGAAGAAGCGCAATATGTTGTGCTCTACGGCACCGGCGATGACGACATAAAGTTTATTTACGCTGATGGCGCGCGCAAGTTTGAAACCGTCAAACCGTTCGAAGGGGTTATTCCGAACCTTGAGCGTCGCTGGCGCGAAACGGACTCATCCTGGGTGCGCGAAGAGCTGTCGCGTTTTCAGGCGATCACCGATTGCGATGCGTGTCATGGCCTTCGCCTCAAACCCGAAGCGCTGGCCGTAAAGATCGACGGCCTGTCGATTTCCGAAGCGACAGCCTTTTCCATTAAGGCGGCGGGCGCATGGTTTGACGCGCTGGAAGGCAAGCTTTCCAAAAAAGACATGGAGATCGCCGCGCGCGTGTTGAAAGAGATCCGCGAGCGTCTTTCCTTCCTCAATAATGTCGGTCTCGACTATCTCACCCTGTCGCGCTCGTCCGGCACGCTGTCGGGGGGCGAGTCGCAGCGCATTCGTCTTGCGTCACAGATCGGATCGGGCCTTACCGGCGTTCTTTATGTATTGGACGAGCCGTCCATCGGTTTGCACCAGCGCGATAATGAGCGCCTGCTCGAAACGCTCAAACGTCTGCGCGATCTCGGCAATTCGGTGATTGTCGTCGAACATGACGAGGAAGCGATCCTCGCCGCCGATCATATTGTCGATATCGGGCCCGGCGCCGGGGTGCATGGCGGCGAAATCGTCGCGCAAGGCACGGTGAAACAAATTCAGGGCGCCAAACGCTCGCTCACCGGCGATTATCTCAGCAAACGGCGTGAAGTCCCCGTCCCGGCGGAACGGCGCCCCTTCAACAAGCGCAAGACCATCAAGGTCAAAGGCGCGAAGGCCAACAATCTGAAAAACATAACGGCCGAGGTGCCCGTCGGTCTTCTCACCTGCGTCACCGGCGTTTCCGGCGGCGGCAAGTCAACGCTGATCATCGAGACCTTATACAAGGCCGCCGCGCGTCGTCTTTATAATTCGAAGGACGCCCCCGCCGAGCATCGCGAAATCACCGGACTCGAAAACTTCGACAAGGTGATCGATATCGATCAGTCGCCCATTGGGCGCACGCCGCGCTCGAACCCCGCGACCTACACCGGCGCCTTCACGCCGATCCGCGACTGGTTCGCCGGCCTGCCCGAAGCGAAAGCGCGCGGTTACAAGCCGGGGCGGTTCTCGTTCAACGTCAAGGGCGGGCGCTGCGAAGCGTGCCAGGGCGACGGCGTCATCAAGATCGAGATGCACTTCCTCCCCGATGTTTACGTCACCTGTGATGTCTGTAAGGGCGCGCGCTACAACCGCGAAACCCTGGAAGTGAAGTTCAAGGACAAATCCATCGCCGACGTGCTCGACATGACGGTCGAGGAAGGCGCCGAGTTCTTTAAAGCCGTGCCGTCGATCCGCGACAAGCTGCAGACGCTGAACCGCGTTGGGTTGTCTTACATAAAGATCGGGCAACAGGCGACGACGCTCTCCGGCGGCGAGGCGCAGCGGGTGAAGCTGTCGAAGGAGCTGTCGAAACGCGCCACGGGGCGCACGCTTTATATTCTCGACGAGCCGACCACGGGCCTCCATTTCGAGGATGTCCGCCGGCTGATGGAAGTCATTCAGGAACTCGCCGACAACGGCAACACCGTCGTCGTCATCGAGCATAATCTCGACGTCATCAAACAGGCCGACTGGATATTGGACTTGGGGCCCGAAGGCGGCGACGGCGGCGGCGAGATCGTCGCGGCGGGCACGCCCGAAGACGTCGCGAAAGTCGCGAAGAGTTATACGGGCCGGTTTTTGAAAGGGATGCTGAAAGCGCCGAAGACGAGTGCGAAACCGTCAACGAAGAAGGCGCCCGCGAAGAAGAAGACGGCGAGGAAACGGAAGGCTGCTTGAGCGAAAGCTCATAACAAAATTATCGGAATCGAATTATGCGCAAGCTTGCAATCTTAACATTCACAACCCTCGACAACGTCATGCAGGCGCCGATGCTGGCGGAAGAGGACCGATCGGGGGGCTTTGACGGCGCCGGCTGGGCCAAACCCTATTGGGACGAGGTCATGGCGCAAGTCGGCGACAAGGCGATGGCCGATCCATATGAAATGTTGCTTGGCCGTAGAACCTATGACGTTTTCTCAGGCGCGGTCACTGGCGATATTCCGCCTGACAATTCGCCTATGACCGGCATGAAAAAGTTTGTGGCGACAAGCCGGCCCGAAACGCTGACCTGGGCGAACTCGCAAGCGCTTACCGGCGACGTAACGGCGGGCGTGGCGGCGCTTAAGCAACAAGAGGGACCGCTGCTTCAGGTCCATGGCAGCTGGCGTCTTATACAAACGCTTTTGAAATCGGATCTTGTTGACGAAATGCGCCTTTGGGTTTTCCCGGTGATTTTGGGAAACGGCAAAAAACTGTTTGAGGCCGGTACGCCGCCGCGGACATTTTCCCTTGTAGAAACGGCGGCAACTCCGAATGGGGTCGCCATGTTAATCTATCGGCGCATGACGGATGCATAGGCCGTACAAAGCGTCAGCGGCGAAAAAACCGCCGACGAAGAAGAAGGCGACGAGGAAAAGACGGGCGGCTTAGAAGAACATCGTGAGGAATTATGGGCGAGCAAGAAGTACTTAAAACGTCAAACGAAATAGCTGCGACAATCTATAAAGAAATACTGAAAGTATATACTGGAGAGCTTTATCGTGCTGTCTCCGACGGTGAAGCCCAAGTAAACAATGTCGCTGGTTTCCTTTTAAAACCCGAAATAGTGGTAATTCATTTGGGAAAAACACACTTTGCAATTGAGTATTACGGCCCTGAGGAAATATCTGAACTTCCCGAGAAAATAGAATGTCAATTACAAACTTTCGATCATACTCAAACAGATAAAGATTTGGTCGAAGCTGTTTTAGGGTGCAAATTGGACGGGACCTCGCCTAGCTTACCATTACCCTCAGTTATTGAAAACATGATGATTCCAAACGGCGATTCTATTGAAACACTTACGGATTTAGGCTGGAACTTCGGCGCCGATAACCTGAATTTCTTACTTAACTGCGGTGGCTTAGAATTAGCGAGCGGACGTTTTCATCGTATTATAAATGCAGTGATTTTTAATACTGAACACGGCGATTTGAAAACACGAAGAATTAAGTGGGTAGATTTTATACCAGTCGTTTATGATGATAGTCGAGATGATGTAGATTCTTATTCAACTGATTTAGGCCCGCTAATGCAGGCAGCGAAGTATGACAAAAACTACGTATACCCCTCACCATCGAAAAATGATTATAAATACACAAAACTGCCTCAGTTGAACCGATTTATAGAGGTATGGGGAGATAGTGCTAATAATGAACCTAAGATAACTCAGTTCTTAGAGAGTGAAGAGAACCGTTTTATCCTAACTATGCGATTTGGAGCAAAGGAAGCTCATAGCCAGTTATTATGTGAGTGGCAATCAGAACAGAGGTCAGCAATAAAGCCTGACTTCTTTGTAGAACAGCCTAATGGCTTTGCCGATATATTAGAATTCAAATTACCTAAACTAAAAAAATCAACAGTTGTCGGGTCTTCGAATAGAGAAACATTTTCTGCTGAGCTGGCATCAATGATAGCTCAAACCAGAGTGTATTCTGAGTATTTCGACGACCCGAATAATAGATCGTGGTTTGAGAATAAGTATGGATTCCGAGTTCTAAAACCTAAACGCTACATTGTGGCAGGACGTAGGTACGACTTTGACGCTGAGCAGTGGAGAAAAATACAGAGTGACTTTCACGAAGTTGAACTGCTTACCTATGACGACTTAATCGATGGCGTGGTCGCACAATTTTATAAATAATACTTTTATCGACTCATTCTTTATTGGCGTGCTGGCGAACGAAACTCCTCCCCCGCTCATTCCGGCGCAGGCCGGAATCCAGCTCATAAAAATATGCCGGGCGAAGCCCGTCTTTGTGTTTTTACTGGATACCGACTTACGTCGGTATGAGCGGATGATGGGTTTGTGACGACCCTCCCCCTCAAGACTTCAGCGGCGGGAGGGTCATGGGGTCGGTGTCGAAGTCGGCGCGGGCGGCGGCCTCGCTGTCATACTGGCGCGTGGAGAGGACGGCGCGGGGGAAGCGCATCACGAGGAGGCGTTCGAAGACCTTAAAGAACTCCGCCGCGATGACGCCGTCGGGCTCGTCGCAGGCCATCTCCACAAACAGGCGGATATTGCGGTTGTCCCTGTCGTGCATCATGTCCCCTCCCTGTATCGTATGCTTTATTTTGGGTGTCAGTAAAAATGTTACAGCTTGTCTACATTATAAAATCAGCTACGTCAACGTTATGTTACAGGTAGTCTATAGACGATTAGTCTACATCGCTGCTTGTTCAGGACATGAGCGTTTACGAGCAATTGGCGACGAGAATACGCAAGCTACGCGTCCAGCGAAAATGGTCGCAAGAAGAGCTTGCGGATCGTTCTGATCTGCATCGCACCTATGTCAGCCACATCGAAAACGCCAAGCGGGAAATCTCCCTGGAGACCATGTGCAAGCTGGCGAAAGGCTTTGGCGTCACGCCCTCGAAACTGATGACCGGGATTTCGCTGGACGGGTGAAGGTACGGCGCTCATCCGGCCAAACCTCTCCCCGCTCATTCCGGCGCCCGCGCGCGAAGGCGCGCTGATATATAGTGAGATCGCGTTCGCGATCGGGCCGGAATCCAGCTCATAAAATATGCCGGGCTTTGTCCGTCTTCAGACATGATTGGGCTGAGAATTATTGTCTCATTTGCAATTTGTAGATTTAGAGGTGCAGGCTAAATAGCCTTTATCAATGAGGTACTCGCGCAAATAATCGACCGTGAACAAGTCAGCGCAAAACAGAAAAACAATCCCCAAAACGCCGCCTACGACAAACTGAAGCCTGTAGCGCATATCTCCGATCCCTGAAGAAAACATCGCGCCGAGCATGATGATGGCGCCGAAGATCAACGCCACATAGGCGCCCCAGCGTACCGCTTCATAAGTTTCGAGCGCCGTTCCATGCAGGGTCCAGAACATCGCGAACACGGCGCCAAAAACCGCGCACATCACCATCGTAAAAAAGCCCAGGAATATCGGATTGGCGAAAAGAAACCCTGGCAACGGACCTGACCCGTCAACTGCGTCTATCAGCGGCTTTTCTTTGATCGACATAAACACCCCTTCGCCATCGTCCATAGATGTAAGAAGAGCAGAGTGAAAAGCAATCCGCTATTCTAGACCCCGGCCTTCGCCGGGGTGAGCGGATGATGGTCATGCACTTCACTCGCAACGTCGTCATCCCGGATGCGCTGCGGCGCGAAGCGCCGCTGCGCTGATCCGGGATCGGGTGCGGCTGGCGCTCTATTGACGGCGATCCCGTGTCTGCAAAGCAATGCTCGCGCATTGCATTGCGCACGGGATGACGACGTATGATAGGATCGACTTATGGCCGCATATGTTTACATGATGAGCAGCCAAAAGGGCGGGCCGCTCTATACGGGCGTCACCGCCGATCTCGCGACGCGGATTTACCAACACAGGAACGGCGAAGGCTCTGCGTTCTGCAAGCGCTATGGATTGACGCGGCTTGTCTATGCCGAAGCGCATGATCGCATCGACGACGCCATTGCACGTGAAAAGCAGATCAAGAAATGGCGGCGCGACTGGAAAGTGAAACTGATCGAGGGCGTGAATCCTGACTGGGACGATCTTTTCGAGACTATCATGCATTGAGCGTTATCCCGGATGCTTTGCAGCACGAAAGTGATGCAATGCTGATCCGGGATCGGGTGAGGTCAGCGCTCCATTGATGTCGATCCCGTGTTTGCGTCGCATCATCGAAGATGCTGCAACGCGCACGGGATGACGAAAGCTACTCCCCCCTATTCCCCTACATACGCCACAACGCGGATTTCCACGAACAGCCCGTCGGCCCAGAGTTTTTCAACGCCGATCCCGGTCCAGGCGGGATAGGGTTTATCCGTAATGAACTCTTCGCGCACGGTTTTGAATATTTCCTGATGCTCGCGCATGTCGACATGGAAGGTCGTCATCTCGATCACGTCGCGCCAGCTTGCGCCGGCGGGTTCAAGCGCCGCCTCCACCCGCTGCATGGCGTCGCGGATCGCGGTTTCATAGGCTTCGGGCGTGCGCTCTTGGTCATTGCGGATGCCCCCGACCACGCCGGAAATGTAAACAAAGTCGCCCGCGCGCACCGCCGGCGCCGCCCGGAACTCTTCAACGAACGGATGATCGTCGGGGCCGAACATTTCAAAATTTTGCGCGCTGGCTTGCGCGACGCTGAAAAATGCGAACGCCGCCGTGAACATGGCTCTTAGCATCATGGGTGATATCCTTTCCAACAACATCCGTTGTTAGAAAATGATACGCGCTGGCGCGCCAGCCGCTTCGGCGCAGGATCGGCTCAACTCGTCGTTCAGGAAATCCTCGTCAATCCGATTGCTGACGTCGCCGCCTTACCCCGCCGGGACCGTCGCCGGACAGGCGTAAGGCGGCGGATTGCTGACGCCGGCGTTTTCCGGCGTAAACCAGAGCGCTTCCAGCGCGTCCCACTCGCCTTCCATGTCGCGTTCGATCACCCAGGCGTTCAACGCCTGGCGCAACGCTTCGGCGTTCTTGTCCATGGCGAAAGCTTCAATCGTCCGCGTCAACGCGAATTCATGCGGCACCATATATTCAACCCGGCCGAGATCGAGCCCGGTGATCATTTCCTGAAACGGCGAGAACATGACCGCGCCGTCAATCTTGCGTTTCTTCAACGCCTTGACGATTTCACCGAAAGAGGAAAATCCTTCCAGCGACGCGCCACCAAACTCGCCCTGCGCCACCATGCCGGAGACGCCGCCTTCCTGATAGCCGATGGCGATATCGTCCCGGTTGACGCCGCGCATGGTCTTCGCCCGCCGCGCCGCATCCTTCGACAAGACGAGATAATATTCCGTATCGTGATAAGGCAGCGAGAAGCCTAACAGGCGCCGGCACCGTTCGGTGTTGGAATAGCCCGACGCGATAATGTCCGCTTCGTCTTCGATGATGGCGTCGGCAAGCTCGCAGAACGGGCGCACCACATATTCAACCTCAACGCCGAGATGGTCGCCGAGCGCCCGGGTCGATGAGATTTCGTATCCGCTGAGGTCGCCCCTTTTGTCGCGGATCACGAATGGCGACAACGGCGCGACAGCGACGCGCAGAACCCCGCGCTCCCTAATTTCGTCGAGATCCGCCGCAAGGGCGCCGCCGCCCATCGTCAAGACCGCCAGCATGGCCGCGATAATGCCTCTCATGGTGCCTCCGCTTATACAACTGTTACGCCCGCCTTATGGCATGCGTCGCGCGCGCGCCAAACAGGCCTGAGGCGCACTCGTATGAGTTGATTACGCCTGCGCCGTCTTCAACCCCAGGAGGGTATTCTTTCATAAAACCTATATTCGGTGCGTAGTTATCCCCGCCTTTGTGTATGCCCCTATACTTCCCGTTGCGTCGACATGCGGCCGGATGAAACGGGCGACGGGCTCCGAAAACAAGCCTCACCAAACACCCTCGGCCCTTCGAAGGCGCCATGCGTGGAAAGGATCGCTCCTTGTTCGCGCGGGCTCTTTGACATTGTGAATTTTAGGGGGACGGCTTGCGCCGGGATGGTCACAGCGCTTGTGGAATGGCAGGCTTTGACCTGCTAGAACGCACCGCATGAAGATCCTTATTCTTGGCGCCGGCGCAGTCGGCGGCTATTTCGGCGGTATGATGCGCGCCGCCGGCCTTGACGCAGACTTTGTCGTGCGCGGGCCACGCGCAGCGCAACTGCGCGAACAAGGGCTCACCGTGATCAGGCCGGACGGCGAAATGCAAGTCGACGACATACCGGTTCATGTCACGGGCGAAACTCTGCCCCACGCCGACATCATCCTGATGGCGATCAAGGCGACAGGCCTCACAAGCGCAATCGCATCGCTCAACGGCGCCGTTGGCGACGATACGCTGATCGTTCCCTTGCTGAACGGGTTGCGTCATATCGAAACGCTGGTCGATGTCTTTGGCGATGAGCGGATCACCGGCGGTCTGTGTTACATTCAGGCGAGCCTCGATGATAATGGCACCGTTCGCCGGCACGGACCTCATCAACGGATTGTCATCGGCGCCAGGCGCCCGTCTCAGGAAGAACGCCTGAAAGCGTTTGTCGATTACGTCACGCCGGCCGGTTTCGAAACTGTCTGTTCTGCGAATGTCGAACAAGCGATGTGGGACAAGGTGGTTTTCCTGGCGACGCTCGCGGGCGTGACCTCGATCGCCCGCGGCGCTGTCGGCGACATTACCGCAACGCTTTATGGCGAAGAAACAACGCGCGCCATGCTCGGCGAGTGCCTCTCCATCGCCGAAGCGGAAGGGTTCGCGCTTTCACCCGCAGCGATTGAAAACGCG
Source organism: Pseudomonadota bacterium (assembly GCA_039196665.1). Classification (GTDB taxonomy): domain Bacteria; phylum Pseudomonadota; class Alphaproteobacteria; order Caulobacterales; family Parvularculaceae; genus Hyphococcus. The sequence goes on from JBCCUQ010000001.1 coordinate 292,253, forward strand.
CAAAACCTGCTGCTCGATCCAGCGTCGCGGCTGTCGTCCTCAATGCTTGGCGACATCCGGGCGGGCAAGCCGACCGAAGGCGATCATATTCTCGGCGACCTCATAAATCGCGGGGAAAAGCACAAGATCGCAACGCCTTTCCTGAAAGCCGCGCATGTGGCCGTGCTGGTTCATGAGGGTTTGTTGACGCCTTAAAACTTTCGCAGGCGTTAGAGCGTAGTAAATGGACGATAAGCTGCGGCAGCCATGCCCTTGCGTCCCTTCTCGCGCTGGTGTGTGATGCCGCGAACCTAATCAGGAGAGAGCTTTGACCATGCGCCGACCTTTCGCCCAAGCTGTTTTCGCCCTATCCGCCATTGTCATGACAGCGCCTGCAACGGCTCAGGAAGATGAAGCCAGCGACGCGGCGATCTTTCAGGAAACCGATGTCTTCCAGTTGGAATTCGCAGCGGACCCGCAAATTTCACCGGACGGCGCACATATTGCCTATGTGCGGCGTTCGAACGACATCATGACCGACAAGACGCGCGGCAATATCTGGCTTGTTGCGACCGATGACGGAGACCATCGCCCAATCCTGTCAGGCCGCGCAAATTATTCTAGCCCGCGCTGGTCGCCCTCCGGCGATCGCCTTGCATTTGTGACAGGCGCAGAAGGCGGCAAACCGCAACTTTATGTGCGCTGGATGGATACTGGCCAGACGGCGCTTCTCACCAATCTTACCGAGGCGCCGAGATCAATCGCCTGGTCCCCGGACGGAACGCAGATCGCTTTCGCCATGTTTGTCGAAGACGAAAAGCCGACGCTCGCGAAACCACCGAAAAAACCGGAGGGCGCGAAATGGGCGCCAAAAGTCACCGTCATCGAAGATATCACCTATCGCGTTGACGGCGGCGGTTATACGCGGCCCGGTAAAACACATATCTTTGTCCTTCCTGCCGATGGCGGCACGCCGCGCCAACTCACTGACGGCGCATTCAATCATGGCGGACCGTTAAGCTGGTCAACGGATGGTTCTGCAATTTACTTCTCCGCCAACCGCAATGAAAACTGGGAACGCGATCCGGTTGAGGCCGACATCTGGCGCGTGTCAGTCGCCAATGGCTCGCTCGCTCAACTGACCGACCGTGACGGGCCGGATTACAGTCCTCTCGTTTCACCCAATGGAGCGCGCATTGCCTATCTCGGTTTTGACGACCGGCTAATGGGATATCAGACGCCGCGCCTGCATGTGATGAATGCGGACGGGTCGAACAGCGTCGTTCTGACCGGCGACTTCGACCGCCAGATTGACGCCATTGAATGGGCGGGGGAAGACGCGATCATTGCGCAATATGATGACCGCGGACGAACCTATCTCGGGCGTGTTTCAATGGAAGGCGAAGTCACGCCGCTCGTCCGCGATCTTGGCGGCACGGTGCTAGGCCGACCCTATACCAGCGGTTCGTTTTCAGCGAACGCCAATGGCGACATCGCCTATACCAGCGGGCGCGCCACGCGCCCCGCCGATGTTGCGATGAAGCTTGCCGGCGGTTCGGCGACGCGCATCACACGCCTCAATGACGACTTGTTCGCCGCAAAAGAACTCGGCGCCGTTGAACGCATGACATGGCGGTCTTCCGCCGACAACCGTGAGATCGAGGGCTGGCTGGTCAAGCCGCCGAATTTCGACGAGACGAAGAAATATCCGCTCATTCTGGAAATTCACGGCGGACCGTTTGCCGCTTATGGTCCGCAGTTCTCAGGCGAGGTTCAGCTTTATGCGGCGGCGGGATATGTCGTGCTCTACACAAATCCTCGCGGTTCAACGAGCTATGGCGATGAGTTCGCAAATCTGATCCATCATGCGTATCCAGGGCAGGACTATGACGATCTCATGTCCGGCGTGGATGCGGCGATCGCTCGCGGCTTTATCGACGAGAACAATCTGTTTGTGACCGGCGGCTCCGGCGGCGGCGTTTTAACAGCGTGGATCATCGGTAAAACCGACCGTTTCGCAGCCTCGGTTGTCGCCAAGCCAGTGATCAACTGGACAAGCTTCTCGCTGACGGCCGACGGCTATCCGTTCTTTTACAAATACTGGTTCGAGAACCCGCCATGGGAAGATCCGGATGCTTACTGGGCGCGTTCGCCCCTATCGCTTGTCGGTAATGTAACGACGCCGACCATGGTGATGACGGGCGAAGCCGACTATCGAACGCCCGCGTCTGAAGCGGAGCAATATTTCCAGGCGCTGCAACTGCGTGAAATTGAAACCGCCATGGTGCGTGTCCCCGAAGCACCGCACCTGATCGCCGGTCGGCCGTCGAACCTCATCGCCAAAGCTGGCAATATCATCGCCTGGTTTGAGCGGTATCGTTCAGATGAGCGCGAAGAAAACTAGGTTGGCGCGTTATTTGCCCGGGCGGTAATCCGCCGTCGCTTCTTTCAAAACGCCGTCCAGCGTCATGGGCGGCGTTTTCCACTCCTCACGAGCGAAAATCGGCGCCTGGTCATCATAATGAGGCGACGTTTCATCAAGCGTCGCCGCACCATATTGATGGATGGTTTTAATCTGCGCCACCTCGCCCGGCGCCCAGTCCGCATAAAGAATATACGTATCGCCGCCGGTCGACCTCAGCGAGCCCTCGCTGGGGTCGCCATCAGGATAAACTGCACGCAACGTATCCGGCCCGCCGTCCAGACTAAGATCATACTCGCCCCGTTTCAGGCGCACCACGTCGCCCCAGGCCGGATCGACACGGCCAAAGCCGGCGCGCAACGCCGATGCTGTTTCTCGCAGGGCGTACAAATAGTCAGGCTCTTCCACGTCTTTGTCATTCAGCAACGCACCGCGGGCTTTTTGCGCCGTCAGCACCGCCAGCCCCGCAGAACGATTATCGATACTGACCGATCCGTCCCACGCCCGCAGGGTTTCCATCGCATCAACAAGATCAGGGTCTGCTAAAGCCTCATCATTCGCCAGAAGCGTTTTGACTAATTCCATAACCCGTGAATCTTCAGCATACATATGGTCCATCTTATAAGCGACAAATTCATCGCTGCTGATGGAAGTATCGCCGCCGTAAAGCGCCTGAATGCGCAAACCCCGATTGGTCTCGCGGCGGTCAATGCCGAAATGAGTGGGAAAGTCAGAAGGGTCCGGATTGTCACCTTCTCCTGACGCTTCAAACGGCGTGTGGTTAGCGTTGACGACGTAGCCTGAAACCGGATTGACGACGCTTGGTATGACGTTGAACGGGCGTACGCCACGCCATAATGTTTCAGACGTGTCGCCCGGAACCACTCGTAACCAGTCAAAATTCGGATCACGGACCGGAATCGCGACATTATAGAAGAATGCGATATTAGCGTCACGATCCGCATAGACGGTATTGAAGCTGGGTATCGCGCTCATCCCCATCGCCGCACGCCAATCATCAAAAGTTTCAGCCTTGTTCATCCGATACCACTGCTCGGCGGCGCGGACATCGCCGGCGGCGCCATAGGCGACAGCGTAAACACCGTGATCGGTCACAAAGACAGGACCATGAACGGATCGATATGTCTTTCGTATCACCGGCAGACTGAACGGCCCGAACAGCTTCACCCTGAATTTGATTTTCTCGATTTCGAGATCGCGCCATTCGCCGTCGAACATATATTTTGCAGGGTTTTTCCCGTCATCGACAGTCAACGCATACACATCGACAAGATCCGGCTTGTTGACGGTATGCGCCCAGCCGAGATTCGGTCCGGCGCCATGCAGGATAACCGGCGCCCCGGGAAAGACGCCGCCGATCATGTCCCAACCTTCTTCCGATTTCAGGCGCGCTTCATACCAGGCGACAGGGCCTTCATAGGGCTGGTGTGAATTCACCATCAGGCGCGTGTGACCGTCGGTGGAACGGGACGGCGCCACGGCCATGGCGTTCGAGCCGATTTCATGGGCTGGGCTTACCTTCAACAAAGCTTCGCGGGCGCGCTCCGTTGCGCTGACGGTTTCGATATCGCCTTCAAATATTTTCGTCAGCTCTGCGTCCAATCCGTAGAAAAACGGCGTGCGCGCAACAAAGCCGGCAATCACATCATAAGCGGTTATTGGTGCAACTCCGGGGGAGCATCGCGTCTTCTTTTCCGCACACCAAAGATTAGCGCCGGCCGCATAGGCTTCCACGACGGCGCGCAAGTCAGGCGAGAGGTCGCTGGCGTATTTCTCTCGCACATCGCGTTCGACGCGTAGCGCTCTGATCAGATAATCCGGGATGGCGGCGTCTTTGCCTTTCCGCTCGGCCAGCGTCCCTCTCGAGAAGAAGACAACATCTTCAATCGTCGCCCAGTCGTCTTCCGCATGCGCATAAGCGAGTCCGAACGCCACATCCGCATCGCGCGCGCCATATATATGAGGCACGCCATATGCGTCGCGGATAATGCGCGCGTCATATTGCGCCGCAGCAGCAATTGCCGCCTCCCTGTCAAACGGGCCCGCCGATGGCGTTTTGAAATAGACTACCGCAGCAACCAAAACCACAACCATCAAGACGCCGCCAATCCTAACGATATTTTTCATGACAGCCTCTCTAGCCGCAGTTTTGGCCGATTGCCACTCGTCGCTAGAATGTCATGCTTTGCCGATAAGAAACCAGCGGCTACAACAGTGCCCGAATCTTAAGGAGACGATCGGTGAAACTATCTTCGCACCTCTTTCTTTGCGCTGCCGCGATGACTGCATCCGCCTGCGCCGTCACCAGCACTGACCAAGCGCCGCGCCCTTCGGGCGCCGCCAGTGCAGCGGTCACTGGCAATGCCTGGTTCGATGACGCGCAACAGGCGCTCGCCGCGCGCAAAGCCATACAACCGATCAATACGCGCGCAAAAAATGTTATCCTGTTTGTCGGCGACGGCATGGACCCGACCACCGTTACCGCCGCCCGTATTTTCGATGGCCAGACGCGTGGCGAAGATGGCGAGGAGAATTTACTTTCCTTTGAATACTTCCCTTATGTCGCCTACTCGAAAACCTACACGACGGATTCTCAGATATCGGACTCAGCCGGCACAATGTCCGCGATGGTGACCGGCGTTAAAACCAAATCCGGCGTGCTTTCAATCAGCGACACCGCCCCGCACGGCGACTGCGCTGCATCCCTAACCGCAAAGGTTGACACCATTGGCGAGCTTGCGAAACAGGCGGGTCTCGCGGTCGGCATTGTCTCAACGGCGGAAATAACCCATGCAACACCTGGCGCCGTTTATGCGCATACGCCCAATCGCGGCTGGACGACGGACGCTGCGCTTCCCGACGAAGCAAAAACGGCAGGTTGTGTGGATATCGCACGCCAGCTTATCGAATTTCCGTATGGGGATGGTATTGACGTGGCGCTCGGCGGCGGGCGCCGTCATTTCACGCCGAACACCGCCACCGATCCGGAAAACAACGATGCAGTGGGTTCTCGTGAGGATGGGCGCGACCTGACCGCGGAATGGGCCGCAAAATCAGGCGACCACCGGTATGTCTGGGACAAGGCCGGGTTTGACGCGGCGCCAGGTTCATCAAAACTGCTCGGCCTTTTCGAACCGTCTCATGTCAAATACGCCGCTGACCGTGTAACCGATCCTGCGGGCGAGCCATCGCTGCCGGAAATGACGGCGAAGGCAATCGAAATTCTCTCACGCGACCCGGACGGGTTTTTCCTGATGGTCGAAGCCGGCAAAATCGACCACGCTCATCATGGCGGCAACGCCTATCGCGCCCTCACCGAAACGCAAGAATACGCGCAAGCCGTTGAAACGGCGCTTTCCATGACCAGCACACAGGACACGCTGATTATCGTGACCGCTGACCACGGACATACGCTTTCCATTCAGGGCTACTCGCCCAAAGGCAACAACATTCTCGGGCTGTCGACAACTACGAATGATGCAGGCGAGGTTACGCCGCGCAACGCCCGTGATGAAAAGCCCTACACGACGCTTTCATACGCCAACGGGCCAGGGTCATTATTCAATCAGGACATTGACCTTTCCAATGGGCGCCCCGCCCTCACCGAAGAAGAAGCACTCGCACCAGACTATCGCCAGCAAGCAATGACGCCAACCTGGAGCGAGACCCATGGCGGACAAGACGTGCCTGTTTATGCTTCTGGTCCGAAGGCGCATCTGATCGGCGGGGTCTTTGAACAAAATTACATCTTCCATGTGATGGCGGATGCGCTGGGTTTATGAAAAAGGGTTATGTCTGAGCATCCATGAACAGAGACCGCACTTTTTTCGCCCTTGGCGGTATTGCGGCTGTGACAACGGCCGCAACGACATTCCTGCTTTGGTGGTTGCCCCAGCAATACTCGTCTCCAACGACTATAGAAGAAACAATGGCGCTGCACGCAACCGCGCCTTATATGGCGCGATTGTGGGTTAATTACATTCACGTATTTCTGGCGCTTTTTGCATACGCCGCCGCGGCATGGGCGGTAAGGCTGCAAGCGCCGATTGCGGCGACGGTTGGGTTTGTCGCATTTTTATTCTGGTGCCTTGCGGAGGCGATTGGCGTCTCAATCAACATTTGGGCGGTCAACGGCGACTGGCGCGCGGCCTATGGCGCAGCGGATGAAGCGGAACGCGAACTGATCAGGGCAAGTATCCACACGTTCCAGGGATTGTGGAACGGTATATTCTTTGTCGTCCTCACAACTTTCCTGATCGGAACCATGTCTTATGCGGTCGCACTGTTCCGTAAAAGCGCCTTACAGAAAACGCTTGCCATACTTTTCTTTCTTGCAGCCCCGTTGACGATCATCATCATCGCTGACGGCTATTTTGGCGCATCCCTGTCGCACTGGATCGAATGGTCATATCCAGTACTTCAGCCTGTGAGCCGAGCGCTTTTAGGGCTATGGCTTATTCTGACAGCGATTAAACCACCGACCCTGCGGACATGATATAGGCAAAAACTTTATGCTGTCCGCACGTCGATTAAGCCTGGCGCCCTCCTAAACGCTCCGGAACCCTGCCCGCGCTAACGGCAATTCGCGGATACGCGTTCCAGTCGCGGCGAAGATCGCATTTGTCAGCGCCGGTGCGACCGGGGGCGTACCCGGTTCGCCAAGACCGCCTGGGGCATGGCCGCTGTTGATGAAATGTACGTCCTGCAATGGGGAATTCCGAAGGCGGACCATATCGTAATCCGGGAAGTTCTGCTGTACGACCTCGCCGTTCTCAAGCGTGATTTCACCAAAGAAGACAGCGGAGAGCGCAAAGATCACCGAAGAATGGATCTGCGCTTCGGCGGCATTCGGATTAATCACCTGACCGCAATCAACAACCGACGTGAGGCGGTGCAGGCGAATGCGGTCGTCGCCCTCGACGGTGACTTCCGCGACCTGACCGACAATTGTTTCAAAGCTATCGACAATCGCAACCCCCTGGCTCGCGCCGGGCGTTTGAGGGTTGCCCCAATTCGCCTCATTGCGAAGCCGCTCCAGAACTGCGCGGTGACGCACATCGGACTTGTGGGCGAGACGGAATTCAAGCGGGTCCGCGCCTGCCTTATGCGCGAGTTCGTCAATGAAGCTCTCATTGAAAAAACCCATCTGCGTGAAATCAACGCTGCGCCATGAGCCGACGGGAATTGGACTCGTATAGGGATGGCGCGCAATGCGTTTGTTGGGAACGTCATACTGGAATGCAAACGGTCTTTCCGAATCGGGCATTCCTGCGTCGGAATAGATATAAGAATGTGACATCGCGCTGACCTTGCCATCTTCCACAAGGCCGCGCATGCGCGAGACAATCGCCGGACGATAAAAGTCGTTGGCCATGTCCTGTTCACGTGACCAGACAAGTTTCACCGGCGCGCCGATTTCCGCTGCAACGCGCGCGGCCTGCACTACGTTGTCGGTTCGCGCGCGCCTGCCGAACCCGCCGCCGAGATAAGCGTTATGAACCGTGACATTGCTCTTCTTCAGGCCCAGCGCTTTCGCCGTATCGTCGCGCGCGGTGATTGGATTTTGATGGCCGACCCAGAGCTCGCACTTGCGATCCTGAACGGACGCGGTGCAGTTCATCGGCTCCATGGTCGCATGGGCGAGATAGGGAACAGCGTACTCGACCGAAACGGCGGCGGACGACTGCAGCGCGTTTGACGCATCGCCTTCCTTGTCCATCACCTCTTCATGACGGGTTTCCTGAAGATGTTCGTTGTGAAGCGTGCGCAAATTTTCACTTGTCATGCCCGCATCGCCGCCTTCCCACGTGATGTCGAGTTGGCGCACGGCGTTTGAGGCTGTCCAATAGCTGTCGGCCACGACGACAACGGCGTCGCCAAGATTGACGATCTGTTCTGCGGCCCCGTCTGGATCATTGACGGAAACAGCCTGTGCGCCATAGACGGGCGCCTGCGCGATTGCTGCGTATTTCATGCCGGGCACGATAACGTCCATGCCGAACTGCGCTTCGCCGGTCACTTTCTCCGGCAGGTCAAGGCGAGGCTTCGCGGTTCCCACAATCTTGTAGTCGCCCGGCGATTTGAGCGCGGGTTTGAGATTAGGCGTGAACTTTGCAGCTGCTACGGCGAAGGATCCAAAACTCGCCGACCGGTTCGAAGCGTCATGATATAACGTACTCGCTTCCGCACGCACCGAATTCATCGGTACGCCCCATTCCTTCGCCGCCGCGCGCATCAGCATCTCGCGCGCCGCCGCACCGGCCCGGCGCATGCCGTGATAGCCGGTCAGTCGAATGGCGGTGCTGCCGCCGGTCAATTGACCGACCAGGCCTTTTGCAATCTGCAGGAAGGTGAAATCGAGCATTGGATAGACGAAGGAAGGAATCTTTGCGCCTTCGCCGACGATATAGCCGCGGCCAAGGTCGCTGTTGATATAGTCGTTGTTCGCCGGGGCCTGTTCAATGGAAACCGTATCCCAGTCGGCTTCCATTTCCTCAGCCAGCATTTGCGCAAGGCCGGTGCCGACGCCCTGTCCCATTTCCGAGTGCGGAACAATAACGGTGAGCTGGTTGTCTGGCGTCAACTTCACCCAGGTGTTCAAGATAACTTCGTCGCCGGATGCGACATTGTTTCCATATATTTTCAACCGGTTCGGCGAGAGCGCGAGACCGAGGGCGACGCCGCCGCCGACAACACCGGCGGAGACAAGAAATGTGCGGCGCGCGATGGTGGCGATGTTAGAGGAGGACTTGGTTTCATTGCTCATGACTTACGCCTCCCGTCTTGCGCGCGCGGCGGCGTGAATGGCGGTGCGGACACGCTCATACGTGCCGCAACGACAGATATTGGTGATAGCGTTGTCTATGTCGTCATCGCTCGGGTCCGGGTTTTCATCGAGCAACGCTTCCGCCGCCATAATCATGCCTGATTGGCAATAGCCGCATTGCGGAACCTGATGTTCCAGCCACGCCGATTGCACCGCTGACATTTCTCCCGGCGCCGGCGAAACACCTTCAATCGTTTTAACGTCCGCGCCTTCAATCGCCGCAACGGGCATCACGCAGGTGCGTGTCGCAACCCCGTTGATATGGACCGTGCAGGCGCCGCAAGCCGCAATGCCGCAACCGAACTTCGTTCCGGTCAATTCCAGCTTTTCGCGCAGCACCCAAAGCAACGGCATGTCAGGCGGCGCGTCAACGGAGGTCGCCTCGCCATTCAGCGTAAAGGAAATTGTCATGATCTCACCTGTTCTTCAGAACGAGCGGGCGTATGCCCAATCAAGGGCTTACAGTCGGTCAAGACTATAGATCAATTCGCCGCTTTGCGTGAGAAAATTAGCAGCGACCTCTTACAGAAGTGAAGAACTCGCTTGATTTCGCTAATCATGCCCTCGTCTTTATGGTTAGACGCGCAGTAACCATTTAAAGGCTTACGCAACCGGATCGAGCCAGCCCCATTCGTCTTCCGTCTCACCGGAGAAGAGGCCAAAAAATGCGTTCTGGATCGCCGTCGTCACCGGGCGTTCGCCATTGCCGATTGGCAGATCATCGACGGAGCGCACCGGCGTAACCTCCGCCGCCGTCCCTGTCAGGAAGATTTCATCGGCGGCATATAGAAGTTCGCGCGGCATGGCCTGCTCAACAATTTCATAGCCGAGCTTTTTCGCCAGCACGATCACCGTGTCGCGCGTAATGCCGCTCAAGATTGATGACGCGGCGGGCGGCGTAATGATCCGGCCATTATGAATCAGAAACAGGTTCTCGCCCGCTCCTTCGCTGACCGTACCATCATGAGAAAGGCCTATGCCCTCTGCATAGCCTTTAGACTTCGCTTCCATGCTGACGAGACGGCTTGAAAGGTAATTGCCGCCGGCCTTGACGCCCGCCGGGACCGTACCCGGCGCCATGCGGCGCCAGCTCGAAATCGCGACATCGATGCCGTTCTTCATGCCGTCTTCGCCGAGATAAGCGCCCCATGGAAAAGCGGCGATCGCGACATCTGATTTTACATCGCGCGAGGCCGGGCCCATCTCGCCATATCCGAGGAACGCCACCGGACGGATGTAGGCCGCCGTCAGATCATTATCGCGTACCACATCCTTGCAGGCCTGCATCAACTCATCGACGGAATACGGCATGTCAATCCGATAAACGCGAGCTGAATAATGAAACCTGTCAAAATGTTCCCGGTTACGAAAAATGCAGACGCCTTTGTGTTTGGTGTCATAGGCGCGCATGCCTTCGAACACTGATGTGCCATAGTGGAGACCATGGGTCAGCACATGGGTTGTCGCCTCGGCCCATGGCACCATCTCGCCATTACGCCAGATTGTATTTGTCTCATTGATTGGCATCGGTTCCTCCGGCGGTTGCGCAGTCTGCTTTTCCGTTATCTAGCCGGTTCCATGTTTTCTGCCTACACCTTGCGGGCAAACACTCTAGGAACGCACTGAAATCCCAGTCACAATGGCGCTGATGACAGAATTAACTCCATATCGCGACGCTGCAGAGAGCATCCTGTCGGCCCGCCGTATTGTAATCAAAGTCGGATCGGCGCTGTTGCTCCGCGAAGATGGCGCCGTGGCGGTCGAATGGCTTGCCGGTCTCGCCGCTGATGTCGCGGCGCTGCGCGCGAAAGGGGCCGATATCTGTGTGGTCAGTTCTGGCGCGGTCGGTCTAGGGCGCGCCCGCCTTGGCGTCAAAGGCGGCTTGCGCCTTGAAGACAAACAGGCGGCGGCGGCGGCCGGTCAAAGCCTTTTGATGCAGGCCTGGCAAACGGCCCTCGCGCCTCATGGTCTGACGCCCGCGCAAATCCTGTTAACGCTCTCGGACACTGAAAGCCGGCGGCGTTATTTGAACGCGCGCAGCACTATTCTGACTTTGCTCGACCTTGGCGCTGTCCCGATCATGAATGAGAACGACACGACAGCGACAGAGGAAATTCGCTATGGCGATAATGATCGCCTGGCGGCGCATGTGGCGCAGATGTCCGGCGCCGACGCGCTCATCATGCTGACGGATATCGACGGTCTTTACGAAAGCGATCCGCGAGCAAACCCCGATGCGGCGCATGTCGGTGTTATCGACGCCATCACCAGCGATATTGTCTCCATGGCCGGCGGGCCGAACGCCGCGCGCGGCGCCGGTTCCGGCGGGATGAGAACAAAAATTGACGCCGCGAAAATCGCCGGCGCCGCCGGGTGTGCAGTGATTATTACAAAAGGCGATGTGGAACGCCCTCTTACCGCCTTGCAAGCTGGCGCGCGAGCGACATTGTTTACGCCCAAAGCGTCGCCGGAAAAAGCACGACGCGCCTGGATCGCCGGACGATTGCAAGCGAAAGGCGCAATTCATATCGACGCCGGCGCTGTAAGGGCGCTGGACAACGGCGCCAGCCTGTTGCCCGCCGGCGTGACGCGAGTTGAAAACGAATTTGAAAAAGGCGACGCTGTTACTATCCACGGGCCTGACGGAATGCTCGTCGGAACCGGCCTCAGCGCCTATGACAGCCGCGATCTTGCCGCCATTACCGGCTTGCAGTCTGCACAAATAGAAAAAACGCTCGGCTATCGCCGCGCCGCCGCGATCCACCGTGACGATCTCGCCCTTTCAACCGATACAAAGTCATGACAGCATCCGTGACCAAAACCGATATCGAAAAACTAATGAATGCGATGGGGCAATCCGCGTGTGACAGCGCATCCGTGCTCCGATTGGCGGCGCCCGATCAAAAGAACAAGGCTCTTTTAGAAACGGCGAGCGCCATTATAGTAAACGCAAGACAAATTCTCGATGCGAATGCTGACGACCTTGAGCGTGCGCATGCGTCAGAGCTCTCCCCGGCGATGATTGATCGCCTCATGGTCGATGATACGCGCCTTGCGACGATTGCGCAGTCATTGAAAGACATCGCTGCTCTGTCCGACCCTGTCGGCAAAAAAATCAGTACGACAACCCGGCCCAACAGCCTCAGGATTGAGCGCATTCGAACGCCAATCGGCGTCATCGCGGTGATTTTTGAAAGCCGACCTAACGTTACGGTCGACGCCGGCGCCCTGTGCCTGAAATCCGGCAACGCTGCAATCCTGCGCGGCGGGTCCGAAGCGATCAAAACATCGAAAGCCTTGCACGCTTGTCTGAAGCAAGGCCTGACGGCGGCGGGATTGCCTGAAACCTGCTTGCAGCTCGTTCCGACAAGAGACCGCGCCGCAGTTGGCGCGATCCTCTCCGGTCTTGAAGGGACGATTGATCTCATCGTTCCTCGCGGCGGCAAGTCCCTGGTGGCGCGGGTCCAGAAAGACGCGCGCGCGCCGGTCCTCAGCCATCTGGACGGGATCTGCCATGTCTATGTGGATGGCGATGCCGATATCGACAAAGCTGTCGCAATTACGGTCAATGCAAAGATGCGGCGACCCGGGGTTTGCGGGGCGGCGGAAACACTGCTGATCGACCAAAAAATCCTGTCCGAATTTCTGCCGATCATTGCTGACGCATTGACCGCCGCTGGCTGCACGTTGAAAGGCGACGCTGCGTCACGCGATATCGTTCCAGCCATCGAAGAGGCGTCAACCGGCGATTTTCATACAGAATATCTGGACGCTGTTATCTCCATCGCTTCCGTTGACGGCGTTGAAGGCGCGATCCGGCATATTGCCGACTATTCATCGGGGCATACCGAATCGATCATTACCGAAAACGAAACAACTGCAGCGCGCTTCATCAGCGCCGTCGACAGCGCCATTGTCATGCATAACGCGTCCACGCAGTTCGCCGATGGCGGCGAGTTCGGCCTCGGTGCGGAAATCGGCATCGCCACCGGCCGGCTGCATGCGCGGGGGCCCGTTGGCCTGAAAGAACTGACAACCTATAAAAACGTCGTTTATGGCGAAGATCATATCCGCCCATGAACAAGGAGCCTTTTCTTGAGCACGACTGACAAGCCCGCCGGTGCGGAAATCACCCGGCTTCTGAACATTATGGAACAGCTTCGCAATCCGGATGGCGGTTGCCCCTGGGACCTTGAGCAAAATTTTCGCACCATCGCGCCCTACACCGTCGAAGAAGCTTACGAAGTCGCTGATGCAATTGAACGCAATGACATGGCGTCACTGAAAGACGAGCTTGGCGATCTTCTGTTTCAAACTGTTTTTCATGCTCAGATGGCGCGCGAGGAAGGCTTCTTTAATTTTGACGATGTGGCCGCGGCCATTTCAGACAAAATGGAACGGCGCCACCCGCATGTGTTTGGTGACGCGGCTTTTCGCACCGCCGATGAACAAACCGACGCCTGGGAAGAACAGAAAGCCACCGAACGCGGCGCCAAAGGCGAAACCAGTCTCCTTGCTGACGTCCCCTTTGGTCTGCCGGGATTGACCCGTGCGGTTAAGTTACAAAAACGCGCCGCCCGCGTTGGTTTCGACTGGACCGATGCGCGCGATGTGCTAGCGAAGATTGCCGAGGAAACGAAGGAACTCGCGGAGGCAGTCGATGAAGGCGATCCGGACGACATCGAAGACGAATTCGGAGATCTCTTGTTCGTTCTCGCAAATCTGTCCCGTCACTTGAAAGTCGATCCGGAAGCCGCGCTCAGGCGCGCGAATGAGAAATTCACCAGGCGGTTTCGGTACATTGAGAAATCGCTGAATAATGCTGGGCGAGATATCGCAAAGACCAATCTCGACAATATGGAAGCCTTGTGGAATGAGGCCAAGTCGCTTGAACCAAAAGGCTCTTGAAATCGCGAACTACAACCGGTTTGAGCGTTGTGGCGCGCCTGATAGCTGGCGGATTTGAAATTTCCGACTGACTCACTAATATTCACGATGAACTTCAGCGGGAGTAGCGTTTTGAGAAAGCTGTATCTATCGGGCGTGGCGATCTTTTTCGCGACGATGAATTACGCGGCCGCTGAGGCGACATGGGAATATAGCGAAATCAAAGATGAGTTCACGGACAAAACACATCACGTCGCATTGATAAAAAACACCTCAACCTCATCGCCAAATAATTTCAGGGCCGGTTTCGAGTGCCGCAACGGCAGAGATTTCGTCTTTACGATAGACGCGAATGAATATCTTGGCGGCAGAAATCAGCCTTTCAAAGTAAGATATCGGGTGGATAACAAACGCGCGAAAACAATCAAAATGCGCACCTTTTCAAACTCCGAGACCGGCGGCATGAACTCGTTCAGCGCAATCGATATCGCCAACGATTTTCTAAACGCCAAAAGGATGCGTTTGCGGACTGTCGCGATTAACGGAGACCGGTACGATACTGAACTCCCCATGGCGAACTCACGGGAAGCCATCCTTAAAGCCGTAGAGGCGTGCAAATTAAATGTGCAGTAAGTAGCGGGAACTTACGCTTAGTACTGGGCTTAATTTAAATACTCATCCAGCGCCGCGTATTCGCGCTCATTGGCGACAAGCTCGTAAATCAGTTCTTCGCCATCGATGACGAATTGTGAACCGACCCACTGAGGACCGTCATACCAGATATCAAGATCAACCGTACCCTTGACGCGGAAGTGCTCAGCCTCTCGATTATGAGGCGCAGGCGTTTCGCCAACGCGCACTACATCAACTTCGATAATTTCGCCGGTCTGAGTGTTGATCAGCGCATCCGCCTCAACCAGCGACTTGGCCCAATAACTTGACGGCACAGCGTTCTGTGGCGCCGGGCCTTTATACTCGGTGCCGTCGATCAGCAGCGTATCGCCTTCGCGGCGCGCGAGGACCGACGACTTATCGCCATTATAATTCGTTTTGCTTTCAATGGAGACAACCTGGCCGTCCCGCCAGACTTCTCTCGCCTCATGATCATATTTAAAGAGCGGGATAAACCCGAGCTTCACGCGCATCTCAATCTCGGTGTCGACGACAACACCTTCGTCGGTTTCGGTCACATCCACTTCATGGAAACCGATCACCTTGTCTTCACGCTTGATTAGAAATTTTGCATCGAGATCGCCGGCCGACACTGGCATGGTGGCGACTGCACAGAAAAGTGAAACGAACGCCCAAAGTCTCATGATGAAACCACTCAAAACTTGCTTACCTTTCCCTACGATGGCGCGGAAACAGTGGATCACAGCCCATCGCCCGCATTTTTGACGCCACAGGCGATCCTTGCCGAAACAGCTTTCCAGAGTCCGGAGCGAACCCATGAAATTTAGTGAAAATGCCCTCGATCTGGTCGGGAATACGCCGCTGATCAGGCTGCGCCGGGCCTCAGAGGAGACCGGATGTGAAATCCTGGGCAAGGCCGAATTCCTCAATCCGGGGCAATCCGTCAAAGACCGCGCCGCCCTCGCCATTGTCCGCGACGCAGAAGCCCGCGGCGAACTGCGGCCCGGCGGGGTAATTGTTGAGGGAACGGCCGGTAACACCGGGATTGGCCTGGCTATGGTCGGCGCCGTCCTCGGATATAGGGTTAAAATCGTGGTGCCTCGAACCCAGAGCCAGGAGAAAAAAGACGCCATTCGGCTGCTCGGCGCAGAACTCATCGAGGTTGATGCAGTGCCCTACGCCAACCCGGACAACTATGTGCACTATTCCAGGCGTCTTGCGGAAGAGTTGGCCACAACCGAAACAAATGGCGCCATTTGGGCCAACCAGTTCGACAACACCGCCAACCGCGACACTCATTACCGCACCACCGGCCCTGAAATCTGGGAGCAGACAAATGGCAAGGTCGACGCCTTTACCTGCGCGGTCGGGACTGGCGGCACCCTCGCCGGCGTGACCCTCGCCTTGAAAGAACGCAACCCGGATATCAAGAGCGTCCTCAGCGATCCCTATGGCTCAAAAATTTACGGCTGGATCAAAACCGGGGAGCTGGAAACCGAGGGCGGCTCCATCACCGAAGGGATCGGCCAGGGCCGCGTCACCGCCAATCTCGAAGGCGCGGATTTCGATAACGCCTATCGCGTCCATGACCGCGAAGCGCTGGAAACGCTTTACAGCCTGACCATGGATGAAGGACTATGCCTTGGCGGTTCCGCCGGCATAAATGTGGGCGGCGCCATTAAGCTCGCCCGGGAAATGGGGCCAGGTCATACGATTGTCACCATCCTTTGTGACTACGGCAATCGTTATGCATCAAAACTCTATAATCCTGAGTTCCTGCGCTCAAAGGATTTGCCGACGCCGCCCTGGATGAATTGAGAAAGTACAGCCCATGTCCTCCATCGGTCCGCTCGTTTCCACGCAATGGTTGGCCGAACGTCTGGGTGATCCGGGCATCAAAGTAATCGACGGCTCATGGCGGATGCCCGGCGATGCGCCGGCGCGCACAGCTTATGAAAACCGTCATATTGAGGGCGCTGTCTTTTTCGACCTCGACGAAATTGCAGACCGCAACAGCGACTTGCCGCATATGGCGCCGCCGCCGGCGCAATTCGAAATGCAGATCGGCGCGCTTGGCGTATCCGAACGCGATACTGTCGTCATTTACGATGATGCAGGCTGTTTTTCCGCTGCGCGGGTCTGGTGGACCTTTCGCGCTATGGGACATCGAAACGTCGCCGTCCTGGATGGGGGGCTGCCGAAATGGCTGAAAGAAGACCACCCCGTTACAAGCGCCCGTTCTACGACCGCTTCCGCCGTTTACAGGGCGTCTTTCAAGCCTGACATTGTGTGCGACGCCGCCGCGTTAAGAGCAAAGCTTTCTGAGTCCGATGCGCTCGTTCTTGATGCAAGGTCACAGGACCGCTTTCTCGCAAAAACGCCGGAACCACGTGAAGGATTGCGAAGCGGACATATGCCGGGCGCCATCAGTCTCCCTTATGGCGCTGTACTGAACAACGATCAGACATTTCTCGATAAGGCGCAACTCGCTAAAGTTTTCGCATCCGCCGGCGTCACCGACCAGACTGCTGTCGTAACCACATGCGGTTCCGGCGTGACTGCCGCCATCCTGTCGCTGGCGCTTGAACTGACGGCGCAATCCAATCATAAACTCTATGACGGTTCATGGACGGAGTGGGGAGACTGCCGTCATGATGCAAAGGAGTTCCCGGTCGTTGCAGGAAAAGAAAACTAGCGATCGCATTGAGGTGACAATCACCTATCTGGAACAGACCGAGCGTCCAGTTCTCAATCCTGCACCTCATCCAAAACGCAAAATGGCGATCCTGCGCGCGGAACATCCGCCGACGCACTTTTACCGATATATATACCGGCTTGTGGGCGACCCGTATAAATGGGTCAGTCGCCGGCGGCTTGATGACGACGCGTTAAAAGCAATCATTCAGGACCCGTCGGTCTATGTTTATGTATTATATGTGGACGGCGTTCCCGCCGGCTTTGCGGAAATCGACGGTCGCGATGCGCAGACACACGAAATAAAATTTTTCGGACTGTCGCCTGACTTCATTGGCGGTGGGCTTGGGCGCTACTTTCTGACCAATATTATCGACCTTGCCTGGTCGCGCGGCCCAGAACGCGTCCAGTTGGAAACCTGCTCGCTTGATCACCCGGCGGCCCTGCCCCTTTATCAACAGCTCGGCTTTCGCGTGTTTGACCGGCAAAAAGGGGTCATTGAACTCATGGATTAGCGCCACGAGGCGCTTTGCCCCACGCCGCTCCCTCTTAATTCCATCCGCAAAACGCGATATGAGAAACCCAGTTTTTGCGTTGGAAAGGGCTGGGTGCAGAACCGCCATGAAAGACGACACCAAAATTATAGCCACAGGCCGACCGCATCGCCGACCTGCGCACCCGGTCAATCCGCCGGTCGAACGCGCCTCAACGATCCTTTTTCCGACCTATGACGATTATCTGGAAGGCGCGAAAGCCATCACCTATGGGCGCCTTGGAACTTCCAGCCATCGCGCCCTTGAAGAAGCTGTGACGGCGCTCGAAGGCGGATACGAAACAAGGTTGGCGCCATCCGGTCTGCAGGCATGCAATGCAGCGATCCTGGCCTTTGTTGCGGCGGGTGACCATGTGCTGGTGACCGACGCCGCCTACGATCCGACGCGAAAGTTTTGCGAAAAGTTTCTGAAACGGTTCGGCGTTGAGACAACGTTTTATGACCCGCTCGCCTCACGCGATGACATCGCAGACTTGATACAACCAAATACGAAAGTCATCTTCGTCGAATCGCCAGGCTCCCAGACATTCGAAGTTCAGGATATCCCGGCGCTTGCCGAAGTGGCCCATGAAGCCGGCGCTGTTGTTGTTGCGGACAACACCTGGAGCGGCGGTTATTTCTGCAAACCGCTGGCGCTTGGCGCCGATGTCAGCGTGCAGGCGGCGACCAAATACATTGTCGGCCACGCCGATTGTCTCGTAGGCGCAATCACTTCCGCCAACGAAAAAATCGCACAGAAGATTTACTACGCCCTGCTCCAACTTGGTTCAAATGTTTCGGCCGATGACGCCTATTTGGCGCTACGGGGTATGCGAACATTGTCTTCGCGTCTTGCACGCCATCAGGAAACCGGTCTGGCGCTGGCCAAATGGCTGGGCAAAAGAAGCGAGGTTGAGCGCATCATTCACCCGGCCTATCGCAGCTGCCCGGGGCACGCAGTCTGGAAGCGGGACTTCACGGGAGCCTCGGGTCTTTTCAGCGTGGTTCTGAAGCCGGTTCCCCTGCCCGCGCTGAAACAGTTCTTCAACGCCTTTAAGCTTTTCGGCATCGGTTTTTCCTGGGGCGGTTTTGAAAGCCTGTGCGTTCACGTCCACCCGGCGCAAAACCGCTCGGCTACCACATGGGATGAGCCCGGCCCCGTCCTGCGTTTTCACGCCGGCCTTGAAGACATTGAAGATTTGACCAATGATCTTGAGCGCGCCTTCGCCGCCATGGCAATGGCGCAGAAGTAAGCGACAGGGAGAGTTCCATGCGGAGTCTGATTCGAATCATAGGATGCGCCGCTATCGCTTTATCGCTGTCAGGCTGCATGACGCTCTTTGGCGACAACGTGATTTCAATTGATTCCGTTCCGCCCGGCGCCCTTGTGACGGTCGACGGCGCCGGTGAATGCGAAACGCCCTGCACCGTTCAATTGGAAAGCGCTCGGCGCGTCACGGTCGCAAAAGCCGGATACAAATCCGTACGGATCATGATGAAGCCTGATGCGAACGATGTTATTGTTGCGCTCAGCCTGGCGGCCCCGACGGAAAATGTTGACGCGGTGGCGTTGCCGGATCTCGAATAGAAAAGATTGGGCTGGCGACCCCGGTAGGACTCGAACCTACAACCTACGGCTTCGAAGGCCGGTGCTCTATCCAATTGAGCTACGGAGCCAGAGTTCTGGTCAATACACTTGCTTGCGGAAAATGGCGACCCCGGCAGGATTCGAACCTGCGACCATCGGCTTAGAAGGCCGGTGCTCTATCCAGCTGAGCTACGGGGCCAAAGCAGCTTAATGAGTCCATGGCTTGCGGCGGCGGAACGAGAAATTGTCAGAGTAAGCCTTGGGATGATATGCCGCGCGATGTTCTTCATCGATGCGGTAGGGAACGCCGATCTTTTCCGCATAAGCGGCGGCTTCGCCCTGGCTTTCAAAGGTCAGTCTGACCTGGCCAGGCGTTGTCTCAACAGCGCCAGCCCAACCCATGAGCGGGTCCAGACGACGCGCCGCATCGGCTTCGAATTCCAACACCCAGTCCGTCGTCTTCGCCTTGCCGGACTGCATCGCCGTTTTGGCGGGTCTGTAGATGCGTGCGAACATGGTCTCGTCTGCCTTGCGTTCTTCATCGCCGGTGGTCGGGGCGGCAAGATTCGAACTTGCGACCCTCTGGTCCCAAACCAGATGCGCTACCAGGCTGCGCTACGCCCCGATCCAGCGGTGTAACTGCTCCCATCGGGCATCTTGTCCCGGTTGTAAAGCCCCTTGAGAACTTATGTGAGCCAAGCCGCCCCACGCACCCCACTATCGTCACCCCACCGATTCGCCACTAACCGTGTGGAGATAGCGGCAGGTTTTGAGCTGGCGTTGAATGCATAGCGGCCCCAATGCTTTGGAGTTTCCTCATAAAGACTATCGATATTGGACAGCCCGCCGCCCAGAACGATCACATTTGGGTCCAGTAGATTAATGACTGTGGATAGAGCTTTCGCAAGATT
Organism: Pseudomonadota bacterium; assembly: GCA_039196665.1. Lineage (GTDB taxonomy): Bacteria > Pseudomonadota > Alphaproteobacteria > Caulobacterales > Parvularculaceae > Hyphococcus. The sequence goes on from JBCCUQ010000001.1 coordinate 312,746, forward strand.
AACCGATAATTCCGTCAGTACCTGAGTTGCTGCGGATTCCCCACTATTTGCTGCGATGACAACGTCCTCAGCACGCATTTCCTTGCCCGTCAGCTCTAGATAATCCTGAGAAACGGCAGGGCCAGACAGGATTTGTTCGATGCAATCTATTTTTCCACAATAACAAGAGCGCCCCTTCGGCGGCCCGCCATAGAAGGGGAATGGATTATGACCCCATTCGCCTGTAAGGCGGTTCTCTCCAATGATGGGTCGGCCATCCACAACTACACCCCCGCCAACGCCGGTTCCCATAATAACGCCGAAAACTACAGGATAGGACATCCCCGCGCCATCAGCTGCTTCAGAAGCAGCAAAACAGGTTGCGTCATTTGCGATATGCACGGGTCTCCCCAGCTTTGTCTCAAGATCAGTTCTCAATGATCGCCCAATAAGAACTTGAGTATTTGCATTTTTGACTGCGATGTCGTCATTTTCCAGCGCACCGGGAATACCAACGCCAACACTATCAAACACTCCATAGTCGCCAGAACCAGTGGCTGCTTCGAAAAGCTGTGAAATAGCAAGAATGATCTCTGCATAATCATGGCTTGGGGTTGGCAAACGTTTTGAGAAAACCGTACGGCCATCGCTGTCGAGCACTGCGACTGATATTTTTGTCCCGCCAAGATCAACGCCAATTTTATAACTCATCGGTACCCTATATCATAAACCGCGCAACGATATCCTGGCGAGTTCAATAGTTCCGGAATCATTTGCTTTCTTCTGATCCTGATAATCAGCGCCATCGCCTTCCGCTATCATTTCGGTCAGCGTTATGCTCACTATCGCGTCACAGCTCTTTGTGAACTCCTTCGCAAATCTTTGCCAATGGTGCGCTAAGAAATAGCTGGAACCACTGGTGCCGCCATGACCGACACCTGCACAAGTTATCCAACGAAGGTCGAGTTCGTTACGCGTCTGGCCCCGTGCAATGATGATAAGTCCTATATTCCAATCATGTTGATGGTCCTGACTTACCCTGATGGTGTCTCCATCAGCTGTAAATATCAGGTCCGCAGAGCGACCATCATGCACAGGGGCTAACGTCAAATCTTCGAATTTTTTCATCGCAACAATCTTGTGCGCTACATTCGGATGTCGCTCCGTTAGTTGTCTATACCGGCCAACAATCTGTTTTTTCTTTGCGCCGGAAACAAGGTCGATGAACTGAGGCGCATGCAGATTTGTTTGTAACCCAAAAGCTAAAAAGCCTATAGGTTCTCGAAAATGGTTTGTGCCAAAACGGAATTTTGGCCCTTCGTCAGTGTAGCGGCCCAAACTGTCAGCAACATATGCGGCGCCAATGATATCACTCGAAGCGATAATTTTATTTATATCGCCCGCCTTATAGTTCGAATCGACTCCAATCGGGCTAAAACGACGACGAGAGTTGTTCATGCCGGCGTCGTTCAAGACATCGTTAGCATCTGCTGATAAAGTAAACTCCGGAACTGAAATCGCATACTCTGATGTTGATATCTTTTTTCCAAACACTTTCTCAAAATCGACTTTGCCATAGCGTTGATATCCAACACCAAACCTTGCGCCGACGGGCAATAAAGACAGTCTCGCCATCCAAAGAAGAACATTCGACAAAGTTTCAGACTCAAGCCCTACTGCGTTAAGGAATTGGCCTGAGCTGGCTAAGAATAATACTAAACTGACCAATAGCGCTGGCCACGTATAGTAAAGCGAATAAATGTACCGTGAAAAACCGTGCATTAGTTTGCCCCCCGGCTCTGTCAAAACAAGGTTTGGTCTAGCGTCGTTTCATATCGCAGCTTTTCAAACCGCAAAGCTACTGTCCACTGAAAACCGGATGCGCGACCTTGTCGCCCTCTTCGACCCCCAGTCGCTCAAAAGTTCCGCCATTGACCTCCAGCACCGCAGTCACCGCCGCCCCGGAATGCACGCTTTCAAGGGATCTGGGCCTCGTATTGGCGGCGATCCGCCTAATTTCGCCGGTCTCGTCGATGAACGCCATGTCGAGCGGGATCAGCGTATTCTTCATCCACATGGAAACCGGCTGCGGCTCGCCGAAGTCGAACAACATCCCCGCATTCCCCGCCAGCTCAGTCCGGTACATCAGCCCCATGCGACGCTCATCGTCGTCATCTGCGAGCTCTATATAAAACTTATACTCATCATCGTCCGTGTAGATGATCAGCGTCTCGGCATTTGCCGATGACGAACGACCGCCGCCACCATCCGGGCCGGCGCACGCCGCACCAAGAAAAAGAATCAGTACAGAAAGTATTTTTCCGAAATAAGGGGGTAAACGCATACAGAACCCGCCAATATCAGTTTTCGGGATCGGGCCGCACTTCTATCGCTAAAAGCCCCTTGGGACCGGCGGCGAATGACACCTGCAAACGCTGGCCTTGCGTCAATTCTCCAAGACCGCACCGGCGCGCGGTTTCCATATGAACAAAGATGTCTTCCGTGCCGTCGCCGCGGGTTAAAAAACCATACCCCTTCGCGCGGTTGAACCATTTGACAGTGGCGCGAGCAAAATCGCCGGCAGGCGTCTGACTTAGGATAGGCGCTGTTGGCGTCAGCGGCGTCGCCGTTGTCTCGTCAATATCGAGAAGTTTCAAAGCCTGAAGGCCTTTACTGCGTCGAACAACCTCACACTCGACGGTGGCGCCTTCGCGCGCCGTGCTGCGCCCCGCCGCTTTCAGACACGAAGAATGAATCAGAATGTCCCCTTCACCGCCGTTGGAAATGATGAATCCATACCCTTTGGTCGGATCAAACCATTTTACAATACCGGTGATGGTGAAACTGTCTTCTTCGTCTACTGACGCTTCGGGTTCAATCGTGTGTTCAAGTCGATCGTCCATGGTCTTAAGGAACCCCCCGGCGGCGCCCTGAATTATGGTTGTTTTGATTAATTATACTGGAGATACGCCAAAACGTCATTCCCTTTGGCGCAAAGAATGCACGATTTTAGTTCGTTTGTTGCCTATTTTCCCCCGGGAGTTGCAGTGATTAGATAACATTACGCCGTTATCTTGAGACCGTTTCGTAAATTTAAACTCGCTGGCTTAGGCCACCGCTTGTGATTCGAGGTCGGAAAGAAACTTGTTAATCAGCAGCAAAAACACATCGAAATCTGACTCGATATTTTTCGCTGAAACCCCGCCGGAGGAATTACGGTCCATCTGGATCGCGACGTCCCCGTCCCGGTCGATATAGGCGCGGCCGAATTTCACTTCGTTGTTGAATTTATTGAGAAACTGATAGCCAACGTCACTCGCCTGAACGCCGGGAATCCATGTGATAAAGGAAATATCCCTGTCAGCGCCGTCAATCGCCACCACAATCCGGTATTCCGCGACATCCACCATTATCTTCGTCGCGTCATAGTCGCGAACGTTATACCCTTGGCTCGTTAGAATTTCCGAAATCGAATCCTTACTCACATCTGCCGCGGAAGCGGTTGCGAGCGGCGCAAACAAAAGCGTAACAGCGGTAATCGCGGCGATAATTCTCATTGTCCTACCCCTCGCAGACAGTGTGGTTAACCAATCGTTAATTATGGTCAGAAATGGCTGGAAATCAACTGTTCCAGCGAAATGAGTCACTGACCCGGTGTTTCATAAATCCTGAATTTTCAGCAGAAAATGGCAGGCCCTAGGGGAATCGAACCCCTCTTTCCAGGTTGAAAACCTGGCGTCCTAACCGATAGACGAAGGGCCCGCGATCGGTTCGCCGACTGTATGGCGAGGGCGCTGTATATGCGACCAGCATTGGCCCTTGCAAGCCCCATTTGACCGCAAAGCCATGATTTTCATTCCGCGAGGGCGACATCGGTAATTTGGAGCTGGCCATTATCCCCGCCACGCCAATCGTCGGCGCGGACTTTTCCCGCCACATGAAGCCTGACGCCTAATTTCAGCATCTCTCCCAAAGGCTCACCCTCGGCGCGGAAGGCGATGGCGCGGACGGCTTCACCACCCTCGCTCAAAAGGGTCACGGACAGATGATTCTTACCGACCGTCTTCACGTAGTCAGCACGCAGATTCGCGATGGTGAAAACGGGCTCAGGATTGCCCTGGCCATATGGCCCGGCGAGCTCAATCATTTCTGCAAAAGTTTTACTGACCGCGCCGGGGGCGATCACGCCGTCAATCTGGCGGATACGGTTTTGCCTGGCTTTGGCAACCGCCTCGCCCAACGCTGCATTCACGCGCTGACGGACGGTGTCGATGTTCCCTACGGGTACGGTCAGTCCCGCCGCCATTGCATGGCCGCCGCCGGAAACAAGCACATCATCATTCTTCAGCGCCGACACAGCGCCACCGAGATCGACGCCAGTGATTGACCGGCCTGATCCTTTTCCAAGATCACTGTCGATCGAGATGACGATCGTTGGCGTGTCGTAAATTTCCTTGATGCGGCCAGCGACAATGCCGATCACGCCGGGATGCCAGCCGCCTCCCGCAACGACAATGACATCATCTTTATCGAGATTATCGCGCGCGATGATGCGGACAGCGTCTTCCTGCACCGCCGCTTCGATTTCCTGACGATGAGCGTTCATCACATGAAGACGTTCCGCCAACTCCCGGCATTTTGCGCTATCAGCCGTAGTCAGTAATTCAAAAGCAAGGCGCGCGTGACCAATGCGTCCTGCAGCGTTGATGCGCGGACCTAACAAAAACCCGAGATGATAGGTAGAGGGCGGACCTTTAACGCCGGCGCGCTCCCCCAGCGCCGTCAGCCCCGGATTGGCGCCGCCGCCAAGCACTTTCAACCCTTGAGAAACCAGTACGCGCGTAAGCCCGGTAAGCGGCATCACATCGCACACAAGGCCAAGCGCCGTCAGATCGAGCAAATGGCGAATATCCGGCTCTTTTCGGTCCTTGAACCAGCCTGCTTCACGTAACTTTCGGTTGAGCGCCACCACCGCCATGAAGGCGACGCCCGCCGCAGACAGATTGTTGAGACCTGAGATATCGTCGGGGCGGTTCGGATTGACCACCGCAACCGCACCGGCCGGCGGCGGGCCGTTCATCATGTGATGATCGATCACGACGATGTCGATTCCCTCCGCCGCTGCAGCCTCAACCGGCGCATGGGCTGTGGCGCCGCAGTCAACGGTGATGATTAGCGATGCGCCTTCACTTTTAAGAGAACGAAAGGCTTCAATGGACGGGCCGTAACCTTCCGTTATCCGGTCCGGCAGGTAGACAGACAAAGGGGCGCCGATCATATCGAAGTAACGCTTCAGGATTGCCGCCGCCGTCGTCCCGTCAACATCATAGTCGCCAAAAACGCCGGCTTGCTCGCCGTCAAGAACAGCCTGTGCAATGCGCGCCGCAGCGCGTTCCATATCCTGCATGATGCAAGGGTCCGGCATTTCATTACGCAATGACGGATTGAGATACGCATCGACGCTGTCATGACGCACGCCGCGCGCCGCCAGCACGCGCGCCAATACCGGATCGAGCGCATTGTTTTGTGCGATGGTCAGGCTTTCGCGCATATCAGCGTCGCGAAGCACCCATCGCCGCCCGGACGCGCTTCGTCCCATGGCTGGCAAATCAATGTCAGCAAATGTTTCGCCACGCATAGTGACAGCTTGGGGATTGGTCGTCATGAACTCATTTTCTGCAAGCCGACGCGGAACGCTGTCCGACTTACGATACGCTCAGCTTAATCTCGTTGCGACCGCGCACGAATGTAACGGACGGTCCCGGTGCGCGACCGCATCACCACCGTATGGGTCGATATAAAGCCGGGCTCCCATTTGACGCCGTCAAGCATGGTGCCATTCGTAACGCCTGTAGCTGCAAACATCACATCGCCTGAAGCAAGATCATAAAGGCCGTATTTCCGGTCAAGATCGCTAATGCCAGCCCGTTCGGCGCGCCCTCGCTCATCGTCATTTCTGAAATGCAGACGTCCCTGCATTTGTCCGCCAACGCAACGAAGCGCCGCTGCGGCCAGAACGCCTTCCGGGGCGCCGCCTTTGCCTACGTAAAGGTCAATCCCGGTTGATTGTTCCGTCGTGTGAAAAACGCCAGCGACGTCGCCATCAGGAATTAGGAATACCCGCGCGCCCATCTTGCGTGCGCCATCAATCAATGGCTGGTGCCGTTCGCGATCAAGAATACAAAGCGTGATCTCTGACGGATCGTCGCCCTTTTCTTTCGCAAGCGCTGCAATGTTTTCCTCGATGGGCGCATCGAGATCGATAACGCCATCCGGATAGCCGGGTCCGCAAGCAATCTTGTCCATATAAACGTCTGGCGAGTGCAACAGGGTCCCGCCTTGCGCCATGGCGACCACCGCCAGCGCATTCGACATTGCTTTCGCCGTCAGGGTCGTTCCTTCAAGCGGATCAAGAGCGATATCGATCTTGGGGCCTTTACCGGTCCCGACCTTTTCACCAATGTAAAGCATCGGCGCTTCGTCGCGCTCACCTTCGCCGATAACGACGGTGCCATCCATTTCAAGTTTGTTGAACGCCTCGCGCAATGCGGAGACGGCGGCCTGATCGGCGCCCTCCTTGTCGCCGCGGCCGATCATTGTAGAGGCGGCGATAGCAGCGGCTTCGGTGCACCGGCCAAGCTCCATCGTCAGGACACGGTCAAGATAAGGTTCGTCAGATGGCGTCGTCATACTCTATTCTTTCCAGGTTCTGGTTGGCTTGTTTTCAAGACAGTTCAAAAAATTATTGATTGCCCGCCGATGGCGGCGGGTCCTTACGCTCGGCCAGCGCCGAGGCTTCGTCGCGCTGCAGCAATTCGTCAAGCGCGTCACGTTGATCGGGTAGCGGCATAATCTCGGCCATTTCAGCTTCAGCTTGCTCGCGAGACGCCGCAACTTCAGCATTCAAATTGTCACGAGCACCCGCTAACTCATCGATCCCCTTATTGATCCTTGAAAGCCGCCACCCTTTGGGTCGGTCCTTTTCTGACGGAGTTTCAGATAATTTCGGATATCTTTTATCCGGCGTGGCGTTTCGCTCATCGACCGCTGCCTGAATTGTTGGGTTTGGCGGCTTTTCGCTGGCAATATCCTCATATTTCACAACACCTGGCGGCGCAAATCGCGCCAAATCGAGGCTAGAGCACCCGGTCACCGCTATGGCTCCTGCTGCAATCAAAAACGCCAGCGATTGTCTTACATAAGGCACGAGAGCGTCCTATAGGTTACGCTCCGTTCTTTAAACCCTTATCCGGTGCCATGACGCAAGAAGCAGACAAATCCAAACCGTCCAAAAAGCGCAAAAGCGCTCGCAAAAAGGCGTCCAAAAAGTCATCGCCCAAGGCGAATGGCACAAAATCAAAGAAAAGCGCGAAACCCAATGGCGCCGCGCCAGTGCAGAGCGCGGAAAAAGCCGAGGAAAACAAGCACCTCTATGAGGATTTTGACGCCTTATCGGAATATTTGACCAATATCTCCGGCACCAGTCAGGAAGTGATCAAGGATTTTTTCGCCAAGCAAAGCGATGTCCGCCGCGTCACCGGAGAGCTGCCCTCTGACCCGCTCAATGTCGGGGAAGCCTTTCAGGAGATGATGAAAGGCCTTTCGGCCGACCCTGGAACGGTCATGCAGCGCCAGTTCAATCTCTGGGGCGATTACGCCAAGCTGATGGGAAGCATGTCGCGCCGCCTAGCCGGTGAAGAAGTAAAACCCGCTGTGACCCCCACCGCCGGCGACAAACGGTTCGTTCATCCCGCCTGGGAAGAAAACCCGATGCTTGATTTCGTCAAGCAGTCCTATCTTGTATTTGCACGCTGGCTCGAAAGCACCATTGAACAAATTGAAGGAATGGACGAGCACGAAAAAGCCAAAGCTGAATTCTACACCAAACAATTTATTGACGCTTTCGCGCCCTCGAACTTCGCCATGCTCAATCCTGAAGTCGTTGAGGCGACGCTCGCCAGCAAGGGCGAGAACTTGCTCAAGGGCTTGAAGAATTTACTTGAGGATATCGATCGCGGCCATGGCGAATTATCGATCCGACAGGCGGACCTCAGCTATTTCAAGCTGGGTGAGAATGTTGCAACAACGCCCGGCAAGGTCGTTTTCCAAAACGAGATCATGCAGCTGATCCAGTATTCGCCGACGACGGAGGAAGTCGCGAAAACGCCAATGCTGATCTGTCCGCCCTGGATCAACAAGTTCTATATTCTAGACCTGCAACCGAAAAATTCGTTCATTAAATGGCTGGTCGATCAGGGACGCTCGGTATTTGTGGTCTCCTGGGTCAATCCAAGCCCTGAGCTTAAACACAAAACATTTGAAGACTATATCAAGCAAGGTTTGTTTGAAGCGCTGGACGCCGTCAAAGACGCCACCGGCGAAAAAAAAATCGACACCATCGGCTATTGCATTGGCGGCACCATGCTGTCGACAGCCCTCGCCCTGATGGCGAAGAAGGGCGACGATCGCATTAACTCCGCAACTTTCTTCACCGCGCAGGCGGACTTTACGGAAGCGGGCGACCTTCTTTTGTTTGTTGACGACGAACAACTCGACGCCATCGAAAAACAGATGGATGCGGCGGGCGGCGTGCTGGAAGGGCGCGCCATGGCGAATACCTTCAACATGCTGCGATCCAACGATCTCATCTGGTCTTTTGTCATTGATAACTACATGAAGGGCAAAGATCCGGCGCGCTTCGATCTATTGTTCTGGAATTCAGACGCAACCAGAATGCCGAAAAAAGTTCATCTGTTCTATCTGCGCGAATTCTACCAGAAAAACGCCCTCGCCAAAGGCGATATGGAGATGGACGGCGAAAAACTCGATCTCAGCAAGGTCGATATCCCGATTTTCATGCAAGCCGGCGAGACCGACCACATCGCGCCCTATCGTTCGATCTACAAAACAGCGCGCTTGTTTGCCTCTGGCGGCAATGACAAAGTCATCTACATGCTCGCCGGTTCAGGTCATATCGCCGGTGTCGTTAATCATCCGGACAAGCACAAATATCATCACTCCATCAACACGGCGCTGCCCGAGACCGTCGAAGAGTGGAGCGAGAACGCCGAACGCTTTCCGGGCTCATGGTGGCCGCATTGGATCGAGTGGCTGAACAGTATCAGCGAAGGCAAATGCCCCGCCCGCCAGCCCGGCGACGGCAAGCTTGGCGTCATTGAAGATGCGCCGGGCAGCTACGTTAAGGTGAAGGCTTAGATCGAAGATCTTATTTCTAAATCCGAATGTCGTTGTTAAAAACGTGGGACGAACGCAGGCACTCTTTTTTTATAAGCGCTGTAGTCATCCCCAAGGTCTTCGATGAGATCAGCTTCCTCGAACGGCGTCGCCGCCATGATATAAATGAAGGTCGCGAGCGCGAAGACAATATGGCCAACCGTGAGATGCGGCGTGATCCAGGGCGTAACCATCCAACCGACGCTTATCGGATGACGGACGAGCGCATAAAGATAGCGTGCGCTCATGCTTGAAGATTTCGGGGGCGTCTTTCGAAAGCTCGCCCAGGCTTGCGCCAAGCCAAAGAAGCCGAAATGCCCGAAGTGGAAGGTCGCTGAGAACATAAGAGACCAGACGCTGAGATACAGGCTATAGATAAAGACCTGCGGCCAAAGCCCGTCGAACTCCCATATAGTGATGGGGATCGGCTGCCAAAAGATCACAAGCAGCGCTGTCATAATTGCGGTCATGTATAAATACGTCGCGCGCTCGATAGGCGCTGGTATGATTTTCGTCCACCAGCGCTTGAACGCTGTCCGTGCAGTGATCGAGTGGTGCAGACCAAAACCGAGAACTAAGGCCGCATCGATACCGACGGCGGTCCAAAGCGGCGTAACTGGCCCATCACCGATCCCTTTCGGTACGCCAAAATCAGCCAGAAACCCAACGATATAGGCAATATTTGCAAGGCCTAAGATGTAGGCTGCAATGGCATAAACTAAATAGATTCCACCGCGCATGGCAGGCTCCCCCGTGTTTCATTTCGATGACCCCGGCTATAACAGCGTCTGTTGATGCTGCTTGAGAACGTCATGAGAAATTGATGAGAATGGTGTGAGAATGATCCAGGCGGTGCGATCAGCCGGACACTTGCCAACCGACGAAGCGATAACCGTGTCCCTTTACGGTTTCGATGGCCGCGCTGTGCAACCCCATTTTCCGGCGTAGGCCGCGGATAAGGGAGTCGATCCTGTTGGACCCTTCAAAAGGTTGGCGCCAAACCGCCTCTAACAGGTAATCCCGTGTGACGACATTCCCGTTTGCTTCCGTAAGCTCAACCATCACGCCGAACTCAAGAGGGCTCAGTGTGACCGGCTTTCCTGAGATGATCAGTTGCCGGTTTTGCACATCAAAACGCGACGCGTCTTCGGATAGGCCGACAGACGTTTCGGTAGGCGGTGCAACACCTCTAAAGAATGCGTTTGCCTGTCGCGCCAGCGCCTCACCGCTAACCCATGGTACGTGAGCTCTGCCCTCCAATGCGACGAGCCGTGCGCCAGCAATGCCTTTGGCCAGCGTACGCGCTGACTCGATTGGAATGGCCCGGTCTTCTCGACGATGGAGGATCAATGTATCTGCGCGAATGTCAGATAAACGGTCAGACGCATCCATCTCATAGGTGAGGCGCAGCAGGTCAGCCGCTGTTTCAACATTCGTGGCGTTCCTCTGATAGCGGGCGAATGCATCGACTGTGTTTCTATCTTCGTCGGGAAGGAAGATGTCGGCCATAGCCCGGGAGCCAAGGCCCCAATGCGCTCTGATCGTCGTCTCTACAGCGATCTGAACATCAGAAGGGCATATTGACTGGCCCTTGGCATATGATCCAAAGAAACAAAGCCGGCGGACGTTTTCGGGGTGGTCTGCTGCATGAAGGATAGCGGGCGGTCCGCCACAGGAAATTGCAAAAAGCGAGTAATGCGGTTCTCCCAGCTCTTTAGCCAGATCCTCAAGCAACGCTGTTTCATTTTCGAGTGTGCGAGGCTTGTCTGGGCGGTCGCTAAGGCCCACGCCAGGGCGATCATAACGGACCACGCGCAATCCTTGACCAAAGGTTTCAAAGAAGGATCGAAACGCTTCTTCGGCCCAGTCGCTCTCGACGTGACTGACCCACCAGGCAGGACATATCACAAGCGGTCCTTCGCCTGCGCAAACATAGGCGATGTTGTTGCCTTCACGATCTTGGAAGAAACGTATGTCCAGTGAGCTCGCCACAATCCAAGTATAACGCAGGCAGGCTCGAATTCTATAACACTCCCCGACTGCGCCCTGTTCATAAAAGTGGAGCCGTAAGCCAAGTCCGCCACGCTGCAGGACAGAAGTAAGAAGGTTGTTAGCGGAGACGCAGAGAGTTGGTTATTCACGTTAGAATTGATAAGGACGCCGAATGCCAAATCGCCTGACGCTTAACCTTTCATTAACCAATTCGAATCACCGTGAGGCTTAATAATAATTAAGCCGGGGCGGGCTGATGAGTAAGCTTGATGTGACGACGCAGGATCTTTTTCTGCGTTTGGGCGCAACGTCTTTGACACGCAGTGCAAAAGCTGACGCTTTGTTTCGGCGTTTGCGTTTTGACGAGCAGGATCAGATTAAAGGCTCGCTGATGCGCGCGCCAAAACGGATGGGCGGCGCTGAACTTGACCCTGCGCCGAAAGCTAAAATCAAAGAACAGAAAATCGTGCCTTAAGCGGCGTGCGCGACGCCTTTGGTTTCCAAAAACTGGCGAAGCTCGCCTTTTTCAAACATCTCGCGGACAATATCGCAGCCACCGACAAATTCGCCTTTGACATAGAGCTGCGGAATGGTCGGCCAATCCGAGAACTGTTTGACGCCATCGCGAAGGTCGTCGGATTCCAGAACATTCGCCGTCTCATAATCAACGCCGAGATGGTCCAGGATTTGAACGACAACGGATGAAAATCCGCACTGTGGAAACTGCGGCGTGCCCTTCATGAAGAGCATGACGGGGTTTTCGTCGACTTTCGATTTGATATCAGCCTGTACGGGATCGGTCATCATTGCGCTCCTGCCTTTACGGTTAGCTAGGCGCCAGCAGCGCCCACGTCAAGATCACGAGCAAGCGCGCCAAGCCCCTCGGCCAATGGCGTCTCGCCCAAAATCACCGACGCGCCCCGGGGCGTTTTATCCTGGTTCGCGCGCGCCAGTTGTGCGGACGACAGCGGCGCTCTCAATCCAAGGCCCTCTCCAATTCGCAACATGGCCGACAAAGTCCTTGCGGGCGTTGGCGCGATCAACGGCCTGACCGCCGCCGCCATTGAGACAGCTTTATAAAGCTCTTTTTGCGGGACAGCCGTTGGGCCCGCAACAGCGCAGAGGTTGGCCGGAGGCGACGCTCCCACAGCGATATTGCAGGCAATCTTCGCCAGATCCTTGTAATAAACCGGTTGTTGCAAAGCCTTGCCATCGCCTGGCATGGGCGCAATCGGGGACCGGCGCATGGTACGCATCAGATGGGCGAGATTACCATCGCCCGGATAGCCATAGATCATCGTTGGCCGAAGAATGACCGCCTGAGGCGCGTACTTATGCACTTCTTCTTCCGCTGCGCGAAGCCGGGCGTAGACATCCGCCTCAAAGTCGATTGCTGCATTATTGCTTGAGAAGAAAACTGCCGGAAAACGATCAGCAATTAAGGCCGAAGCTATCTTTGAGACCGTCAGGATCGGCGTGAAGATCGCAGCGTCAGCATTTCCTAAAAGCGCCTTAAGCGCCGTTTCATCCGCCAGGTCCAACTGCGACGTCTGCGCCCCGACATCATGTAATCGCTTTACGGCCACAGCTCGCGACGTTCGATACGTCGCCATGACTGAGTGGTTCAGCGCGCGCAGATTTCGGACGATTTCAAATCCAAAGGGCCCGCCCGCGCCAACAACTAGTACATGCTTTTCAGCCATGAACGCGGTGTAGCGCCGACCCCGTCAATCGCAAAGGGATTTGCAAGAATTAGTAACGGGCGCTTATTGGCCGCGCAGCCCCTGGGTAAGGCTCATTGAACGCGAGGTGATCCTGATAATCGCGCAAGTCTTCTTCAGCCCGTACATGATCGCGGTTGAGGGCGATAAGGGCTGTTTCGATATTGCCTTTTTCCTCAGAAAACGCCTTTAGGTCCGCCAGATACTGAATACGTTCCTCTGGCGGGACTTTTGGCGCAATCAGCCCGGCTTGGGCGTCTGCGATGCGATGCTCCACATCATTTAGATCGGCATGGGCGCGGCGAATCTCGTTGGCGATGCCCGCAACCGCCTGCTGCAGAACAAAAAGTTGTCGCCCGGACTGATAGGCGGTGACGAAACCCGCTTCGACAGGACCTGCGCAAACGCCATAATAGGCGCCGCCCCCTGACCCGACAGCAAACCCGCGTGAGGGTTGGCAATAGAGTTCAAGGCCCTGGCTGCGTCCCGCCGTGTAGGACGCCATATCGACGGTAACGCCTGCTTTTTTGGCGCAAACGGCGCGGCGGTTGGAGACTGCGGAAACTGGGCGTCCGGCGGCGCCGTCTTCATAGCCGATGGCGCGCCAGTCAGCATACAGACACTCGTCCTTTGACATGCCTGCGCAACCGGACAGCAGTAATATTACGCCAATCGCGGCGACACGTTTCAACACAGCAATCCCCTCAATGAATCAAAGAGCATCGTCTGCGATCGCAGTTAAGGCGGGGTTAGAAGAGAGCGTTGCATTGGCCCGGATTGATCAAATCGGCGTTATTCCCTGAACGCGATCACGCCAGCCGGAGCCCATGTTCCGGGCCGGTTTGGTCCGCCCTCGTAAAACCAGAGCTGGACGCCTTCCGCCATAGCTGAAAGGGGCGTGAACCCGGTATTCAGATGATCAAAGAGAGCCGCAGCCTCTTGAGGCGCTACTTTATTCTGAACGGTGACATGGGGGCGAAAGCCTTGCCGGTCTTGCCGGATGAGCCAGGGATCGAACTCATGCGCAAGTTCGGTGCGCAACTCCAAAAGCGCCTGGGCCTCGACCCTGTAAGCGACGCCTCTGCCCAGCTTCAGAAGCCCGGTTATTTTGAGCGCAAAACTTGTACGCTTTGCGCAACAGCGCCCAATTATCTTTAAGACGTCATCAAAGTGCGGCCCCGGCAGATTATGGAACAGTGTTAAATGCGCGCCGATATGGTTGATCTGTGGCGGAAAATATTTCCGCCGTTGCGCCTGAAAAAATGCGTCACTCTTTGCGTCGAGTTGGAGCGTAACGATAATCGGCTGCGCTTCATTCATCGCGAGTCAGACAACGCGGTCGCAAGGCTCGCCCGTTTCAAAAAACGCGTCGATATTGGCAAGCACGCGCGCAGCCATGCCGGCGCGGCTTTCCCAAGTCGCCGATGCAATGTGAGGCAGACAATAGACATTCGGCAGCGTGCGCAGCTCTTCCCTGATCGGACCGGGTTCGGTTTCAAACACATCGAGCCCGGCGGCGAAGATACGTTTTGACTTCAGCGCTTCGATCAACGCCAGCTCATCGATCACAGGGCCCCGCGATATATTGATAATGACAACCGAGGGCTTCATTTTTTCAATAGCGGCGTCGTCAATCATGTGCCGGGTTTTGTCATTCAACGGGCAGTGCACGGAAATAATATCCGCCGTCTTTAACAACTCATCCAGGTCAACGGACTTTGCCGAAACTTCAGCATCCATCTCCGCCGATGGTCGCGGCGTCGTATAAATGACATTCAGATCAAAAGCGCGGGCGCGGCGCGCAACCGCCTTGCCCACATTGCCCATGCCGATGATCCCGAGGGTGCGGCCTGTGACGCGCTGTCCCCAACTATCGGGCGTGAGCATGCCCCGCCCCTCGCCGGTTTTGGCGATGTCGAGACCTTCGCGAAAACGCCGACACGCCGCGATGATCAAGCCAATAGTCGTATCGGCAAGACATGGCGTTGTGACTTCCGGCGTGTTTGAAACGGCGAGCCCTTTTGCATTTGCGGCCTCAAGATCGATATGGTCGACGCCCACGCCAATCGACGCGATCATTTTCACGCTAGCGGGCAAAGCGTTGATGAACGCCGCATCCATTTGATCGAATGCAGTGGCGAAAATCGCTTTCGACCCTTGCGCAAGTCGAACAAATTCAGCGAGGTCGGCGATCTCGCCATTGGGCTCGCGGACATCGTATTTTGCGGCAAGCGCTCCGGCGAGGGCGGCAGGTAATTTGCGGGGGGTTGCAATACTAAAGCGGTCCATAAGCTTCGCGCATAGCACGAAAAACTCGTTTTGGTTCCAGTTTTCAGCAGGCGAGCGGCGGATTTGCTTGCTCCGCGCGTCATCTCTATTGCAGCGCAACACATGCGCGCTTGCACATGGGCCATGTTTTTGAGACCTTTGGGAGAATTTGGGATGGAGGGTCGCCGTTATGCGGCTCCTTTACAGTTTTCTTATCGTGATCGGGCTTGCAGCGCTGGGGTGGTTCCTCGCGCATATTATTCCTGCGGCAGGGACATTCGCGTCCCTGGAGCCGGCGCTCGTCAATCGGTGCACTTCGGTCGATATTGCGCCCGGAACCGAAGATGTAACAATCGATCCGGATTTGAACGCCGCTTTTATCTCCGCCGCCGACCGGCGGGACTGGTATAACGAGACCGGGGCGGACGGCGTTAATCCTCAAAACGGCATTTACCTGATGAATCTCGACGGCGACAATGCGGTTCGCCGCGTCTCACCGCCCATGGAAGACCTCCTTCCCCACGGTATTAATCTGTGGCGCGGTCCGAATGGCGAAAAGCGCCTGTTCGTCGTCAATCACCCGCCATCCGGCGAGGAAATCGTTGAGATATTTTCTGTCAGCGCCAATGGCGACCTCACCCATCTCGAAAGTGTTTCATACGATGCGATGCATTCACCCAACGACGTTGTAGCCGTAGGTCCTCGCCAGTTTTACGCCACCAATGATCGCGGTTTTGAGAAAGGCCCGCTGGCGTGGCTGGAAGCATATATGGCGCTGCCGTTTTCGAGTGTTTCTTACTTTGACGGTGAAACCGGACGCATCGCTGCAAAAGGCCTTGCCTACGCCAATGGGATTAACCGTTCAGCCGATGGGTCAACAATCTACGTCGCGGAATTCCTTAAACGCCGGATTTCAATTTTTAACCGCGACCCTGAAACGGGCGCGCTGACGAAGCAGAAGTCTATCAAGGTCAATACCGGACCTGACAATATCGAAATCGCCGCCGACGGCGGGCTCTGGATTGCAGGGCATACCAAAGTTTTTGATTTTCTCTCGCACGCAAAAGACCCCAGTGAAGTCGCGCCATCGCATGTCATCCGCCTCAATCCACGCAACGGCTTGAAGTCGGATGTCTTTATTTCAACGGAAGGCGAACTGAACGCCTCTTCCGTCGGCGCCGTCTGGGATAAAACACTAATCGTCGGCGCAGTCTTTGACGATCACGTTATGGTCTGCCCGATGCTGGAAATCTTCCTGACCGGACCCGACCCGCAATAAACCTGCCAGCGCTTACGCCGCATCGTCAAAAATATCGTCAATCCGACGCTGTGCGATCGGATGATAGCCAGGCCGTGCCCGCTTATAAACCGCCGCCGCCCATTCGCGCCGATCAGCGTCAATCAACGCCTGATAAAGGCGATAGATGAATTTGCCGCGGCCAACCCGTATCAAAAATGCATCCAGCGACGCGAGTGCTGGTTCATAGTTCCCCGCGATCGCTTTCATATACCAGGCAAAAGCAGTTTCTGCATTTTTGCTGTTTGACAGACTATATACAGAATCAAGCTCGGTAAGCTGTTCCGTCGTCAGATCATCGGGCAGCGAATTGATGAAATGAAGCCACTCATGGGTCGTCCACTGAGCGGTTTCGATGTCGCTAGCGGCCACTTCGCCTGCCAACCATTGCGCCTGCTGTTTTGAGACTTTCTCGAACGCATCGGATATCGGATTCTCGATTGTTTCCGGCAGCCCCTGACCGAAAATCCATTCTTCAATTTCCGCTTTCGTGACGGCGTCCGGGTTGGTTGACCAGAGACGGTCCTCAAAATAAGCGAGAAAGTCTTCCGTGATGATACTTTGGAAGGCGAAGTGATCGAAATATTGCGCCAGAAAAGGATCGAATGCATCGCGCCCAAAACGACCTTCAAGGAATTTCAGAAAGAACATGCCTTTGACGTAAGCGACCTGAGAAAACGCATCGTCAGGATGCGCCAGATCATCGGGCAGCTTGAGCTGTGTAAGTGCTTGACGATCCATCCCTTCAACCGTTTCACGCAAGCGCTCGAGATCAAGCGCGCGTTCCATAACCGCGCGGTCTTCGCCATAAAGCGCCTCCATGACGCGGTTCTCCACATAGGAAGTAAAGCCTTCATTCAGCCATGCATCGCTCCAGGTGGCGTTGGTGACAAGGTTGCCGGACCAGGAATGGGCAAGCTCATGCGCAACTACATTGGTGAGGCTTTTATCTCCGGCAACAAGCGTTGGCGTCAGAAACGAGAGGCGCGGATTTTCCATGCCGCCAAAGGGAAAACTCGGC
Organism: Pseudomonadota bacterium; assembly: GCA_039196665.1. Taxonomy (GTDB): domain Bacteria; phylum Pseudomonadota; class Alphaproteobacteria; order Caulobacterales; family Parvularculaceae; genus Hyphococcus. The sequence continues at coordinate 330,258 of JBCCUQ010000001.1, forward strand.
GGCAAGACCAATAGATCGTAACGGCCCCAGCGATAAGGTCCATAAAGCGCCGTGGTCGCATCTTCCATCGCCGGCGTGTCTTCGAACTCGGCGGCTGCTGCATCCAGAATGTAGTCTTCCGCATAAACGCCAATGTGATCATTGATACTCTTAAAGCTGAGATCGCCGACGACAATCGCCAGTAGGTAGGACGGAATAGGTTGCGGCATTGCAAACGCGTAATCGCCGTCGCGGGGCCCCTCATCCTGTTCGGCGCTCATCAACGCCGTCAGCGCGGAAGGCGTTTGAACCCGAGCGGTATAGGTCATGCGCACGGCCGGCGTATCCTGTAACGGCGCCATGGTACGCGCGAAAATGGGTTGATGCTGGCTGAAAAGAAACGGATGCTCCTTGCCGGCAGTTTGCGCCGGTGAAAGCCATTGCAAGCCTTCCGCCTCCGGGCTTGTACGATATTTGATGCGAACCTGGGCAGGTTTATCCGTCAGTGTGATGTCGAGCCGCGATCCGAGCACCGCATCATCCGGACCCAGCACATAATCCAGCGTGATCCAGGTTCCGTTCTCTCTCCCCTCGGCAATTTCGATTTCGAGGTCATTCGTATCAAGAACAAGGGTCTGCGCATCGGGATTGAGATACTCAAGATCGAGGACGGCGACGCCGTCGATGACCTTATCCTCGAAGTTAACGTCAAACGTCAGGTCGGCGTTCTTCACCCGAACATCATTGTAATTGGCGTAAGTAAAACGATCCATAGGCGCACTGGCGGGCGCGTCAAAGACAGCCTCCATCTCCGCCATCGCTTCCTCTGGCGGCGCTATCACATCTTCCGGATTTTGAGTGTCTCTGCGATCGGCGCAGGCCGTTATAGTGAAGCCAACGGCGAATAAACCGGCGGCAAGAACAGGGTTTTTCATAAAGAGCGCCTCTACGTTTCGCGGCGCACCATAAAGTCGGGTCATAGGAACTGCAAATAGCGCTGAGGGCGACTCTGGTTAGCTTGCTATTCCTGACAAAAGTCAGAGGATATCGCGTTTGGTTGCCGCTATAGACAGCGACCCTTTCGTGACGGGAGAGAAAAAGCATGGCGACCCCAGCGGCAAATACATCCACCGGCCCCCGATGGTCGTCGCGATTCGGATTTTTGATGGCGGCTGTCGGCGCCGCCGTCGGTCTTGGCAATCTCTGGCGGTTCCCTTTTCAGACCGGCCAGAACGGCGGGTCAGCCTTTGTCATCATTTATCTTCTCTGCGTCGTTTTGATCGCGTACCCGATCCTGATGGGTGAGATCGCCATCGGACGGCGAAAGCGCTTGTCCGCCGTCGGCTCAATGAGAGCGCTCGCGAAAGAAGCAGGCCATTCACAGCTTTGGGGCGTTGGCGGCCTGATCGCCATTGTGGCGAGTTACACAGTTCTTTCCACCTATAGCGTCATCTCAGGGCAGATCATCGCCTATTCGGTCATGTCTTTTACGGGCGAGTTCTCAACCGCAGAACCATCTGCGGCGCGCTCTCTTTATGCTGGACCGTTACAGGCTGTTCTTTGGCACACGCTGTTTATCGGCCTGACCATGTTCATCGTCGCGAAAGGACTGCGCGAGGGAATAGAAAGGCTCGTCACTGTTTTGATGCCAGCCTTTTTCCTGTTGCTTGCCGGCTTGTCAATTTACGCATTGACAACCGGCGCAGCGGGAGAAGCAATTGCTTATTTGTTTACGCCGCGCCTTGGCCAGCTCACGCCTGACACCGTCCTCGCCGCCATGGGCCAGGCGTTTTATTCTATCGCCGTCGGCACAGCGGGCATGGTCACTTATGGAGCGTATCTCGATAAAAAAGAAAACATTGCATCGAGCAGCGCACTCATCGCCGGCGCCGACACACTCGTCGCCATCGTTGCGGGACTGATGATTTTTCCTGTCGTGTTTGCTTTCAGCCTCGACCCGAGCGCCGGCATGGGACTGATTTTCGACGCGCTTCCGGCCGTATTCTCAACCATGCCTGCTGGCGCGATGATTGGCGGATGCTTCTTTCTGCTCGCTTTTATCGCCGCCCTCACCTCATCTATTATTATGCTTCTTGTCACCGTTGTCTTTCTCGAAGAATTGTTTGGATTGAAACGCTTGCCGACGGTTTTGATTTTCGGAGGCCTCGCATGGGGCATAGGCGCGGCGAGCGTCACCATTGAGGGCATGGCGGAGATAATCGACTTCGCCGCCGGCAGCATCTTTCTGCCCGTTGCCGGATTGTTCAGCGCTATTCTTGCGGGATGGATTGCACCGCGCGAGGTTATGCGTGACGAACTGCACCGCTCAAGCGAAGGTGTCTTTCGATTCTGGCGTTTTATGATCCGATATGTGGCGCCGATTGCCGTAGGGTTGGTTCTTATCTTCGGATTGATGCCGCACTGACCCGGTATTGACGGGAACTGACGCACATGACGTCTAAGAACGAAATCGAATTGCTGGAGAAAAACCTCTGGTCTCAATGGGCGCAGTTCGGTGCGCCCGAGACCTGTTCGTTTACCCGCAATGATAGCGCTTACTACCTCGACACGCCAATCGCCTCGCTCCCTTATAACGGAGTCTTCAGGTTTCATGAGCCCTGTGAGTCGGACGAGGCAATCGATCGCCTGCTGCGCCATTACGCCGACCGCAAGGTCGAACATTTATGGCTGATCCACCCAAGCGCAGAGCCGCATGACCTTGCAGACCGGCTGGCGGCGCGCGGGCTGCAAGAAGCCGACGAATTCATCGGCATGGTTCTGGAGCCCGATCGTCTGAAAGCGCCGGCGGTTGTTCCCGGGGGCGTCGATATCCGCGAACTATGTACAGGTGACGAAGAAGTCGTCATCGAATTTATCGCCGCACGCTGGTCCGTGCCTACGGACGCGATACCGCATCTCTATAAATTTTTTGTGGACAATAATATCGGTCGTAAAGGCGCGGCGACACGCGGCTGGATCGCGACGATTGACGGCAAACTTGTCGGTAAGGCGTTTACGCACCGTTTCGAGAACACCGTTGGCGTCTATGGCGTTGCGACACGACCGGAAGCGCGTGGACGCGGCGTCGCCCGCGCATTATGCGCCAAAGCGTTTGCCGAAACGTCTGACCACGGTGTCGATATGCTTGTGTTGCACTCAACAGAAATGGCGTCCGGCATTTATGAAAAATTCGGCTTCCGGTCTGTGGCGCCGTTCAGGCTATTCGCGTCCGCCGGCTCATTCGCGGCATAGTCAGCCTGACTATTTAATAGGCTTTAGCCACACATCTGGAAAACGTTGTTCCTATGGTGAAAGAGCCAACCATGTGGAGCTGTAAAACCATACCAAAAGTCAGGTGACGTTCGTAAACGGACCCGGCAAGAACGGCGCTCGAAAAATCAATAAGGGGGAGCGCTATGACAACACCACAGATAGCGGAATCAACGCCACAATGGTCTTCGCGGTTCGCCTTTCTGATGGCGGCGATAGGCTCGGCCGTAGGGCTCGGCAACCTCTGGCGGTTTCCGTTTCAGACCGGCCAGAACGGCGGCGCGGCCTTTGTAATTGTCTATCTTGTTTGCGTCGTCCTGATCGCCTACCCCGTCCTGCTTGCGGAGCTTTCAATTGGCCGGCACAAGGGACTGTCCGCAGTCCGGTCCGCGAGCAACCTCGCTGTCGCTTCAGGTCACTCGAAGCGCTGGGGTATCGTTGGATGGGTCGGTTTTCTGGCGGCGACAGTCGTCCTGCCGGTCTATAGCATGATCGCCGGACAGATTATGGCGTATGCGCTGATGTCGTTTCTCGGCGAGTTTTCCAGCGGCGTTCCGGAAGCCCCCTCTTTGTACAGCGGAAATGCTTACTCCATTTTTTGGTTCACTCTGTTCCTCGGCTTAACGGTCGGCGTCGTCTTGCGCGGTCTGAAAGGAGGTATTGAAACGGCGGCGTCCGTCTTGATGCCGGTATTCTTTGTCATGCTTTTAGGACTTGCCGGATTCGCCATGACCACCGGCGCCGCCGGCGAAGCGATCGGCTATCTCTTCGCGCCGCGCTTTGGCGACCTGACGCCTGATGTTGTGCTCGCTGCAATGGGACAAGCGCTTTTTTCCCTCGGCGTCGGCGCCGCAATTATGATTACCTATGGGTCTTTTCTGCCGCGTGAGGAGAATATTGGGTCAAGCGGTATCGTTATCGCCAGCGCGGATACGCTGGTGGCGCTTGTCGCGGGGCTGATGATCTTTCCCATCGTGTTCGCTTTCTCACTAGATCCCGCTGCGGGTATGGGGCTGATCTTCGATGCGCTGCCGGCGGTCTTCGCCGAAATGCCGATGGGGCGATTTATTGGCGGGCTGTTTTTCTTTCTCGCCTTTATCGCGGCGCTCACTTCCTCCATTTCCTTGCTGATGATCTCGCGAACGATCGGTCATGATCAGTTTGGTCTAACGCCCCGCGCCTCAACGCTTGTCTTCGGCGCCATATCATGGGTTGCGGGCGTCGCTACCGTTTACGTCGACGGTCTCGGTGACTGGATGGATTTCACCGTCGGCAGCGTCCTTTTGCCGGTTGGCGCATTGACGGCGGCGCTCCTCGCCGGATGGATCGCGCCCCGCGCCATTATGCGTGAGGAACTCGCCAACACGACCGAACCGGTCTTCCGCTTTTGGCGCTTCATGATCCGCTACGCCGCGCCGTTGACGATCATTGTCATCCTTATTCTCGGCGTAGACGCAAAGTTCAACTGGGGATTGAACAAAGTATTGGCGGGCGTCCCCGGCTAGCCGGACATGGCGTCATAGGATTAAAGATACAAAGATCACCAGGCGTTGACCCGCGTCCAGATCGCCTGCTGTTCATTGTCCGCTCCAAGCACGACATATTTGTCAAACTGGGCGGCGGTCGCACAAGCATGGTTCGGAAGGATGCGCAGCTGCGCCCCATAGGCAAAGGCGCCTTTATCAATGACGCCGCCATTGCGGCGCGTAATGACGCCATGTTCCTGATTAACCGAGTTCAGAATATAGTCAGGCATAATGGCACCATCCGCATTACAAACAGCACCATAGCGCTGATCCACATCGCCAGCCCCGCCAAGGTCGCGCGACATCGCCATCCACCCGGCGTCAACAAGCACCCACCCCTTTTCAAGCTGATGGCCAATCACCGAACAAAGCACTGACATCGCGATATTGTCGATTGCGCAGACGCCCAGCCCGGCCATAACGAGATCGAATGTCGCATAGACGCCGGCGCGCAATTCCGTGACGCCGGCTAAATCTCTCGCCATCAAGGCTGTCGGCGTTGAGCCGACGGAAACTTCCGGCGCGTCAAAACCGGCTTCACGTAATCGCCCGCTGGCGCGCACCGTTAAATCGCGTTCCTGCTCCGCCATATCGGCAATAGCGTCGAGCGATGTGCAGTTATAAGAGCCGCCCGCATGGGTCGCTACCCCGCGCAACCGGCCTTTCGCCGTCAGCGCCTCTGCAATGGGAATAAGCGCGTCACTGTCCCACGGAATGCCCGCACGATGGTCATCCACGTCGATTTCAATCATCGCTGACAACGGAACAGAGAATTCTTCAGAGGCGTTGCTGACCGCCTGCGCCGCTTCAACCGTGTCCAGCAGAAGCGTCAGGTTAACGCCGGATTTCGCCATCGCCGCCGCCCGCTCCAGCTTGTTCGGCGTTATCCCGACAGCGTAAAAAATGTCCGTATAGCCCGCTTCAGCAAAGACTTCCGCCTCCATGAGCGTTGAAACCGTTATGCGGCTATTATGAGGCGCATAAATTTTCGCAGCCTCGACACTCTTCAATGTCTTTACGTGCGGACGCAAAATAACGCCAAGTTCGTCAGCGCGGGCTTTCATGCGCGCTGCATTGGCTTCCAGCTTTGATTTGTCGAGGAGTAATGCGGGCGTTTCAATTTGCTCAGACATGGCGGAAGAGCCCTCCAAGTTTACTCCCGCGCTTCTGTCTCCAGCGCCAACGCATGCAGTGCGCCGCCCATACGACCGCCAAGCGCTTTGTAGACCAGTTGATGCTGTTGAACGCGGGACTTGCCATTGAACGCAGCAGAAACGATACGCGCGCGATAATGGTCGCCATCGCCCGCCAGATCTTCAATCTCGATCTCGGCGTCAGGCAAGGCTTCAAGCACCAGTTTTTTGATATCGTCAGCGGCCATGGGCATGGGCGGCGTCTCCAGGTTACGTGTTGCGTTCATGTAGTCCGGCAATGCGGACTCAAATATATCAGATAAATCAAGGAGCGAGAGAGCATCCTTGTCATCCAGCAGGATATCCGGCCCGCCAAAGCGACCGATCTTTGACGCCTGCACGCCCGCCATCGCCGCTTTCAATAGCAGCGTGTCGGCGCCGGCGGGCGCAGCGGCGACAAGATAGCGCCCCTGATCTTCGCCGAACCAGAACGCCGCTTTTCGAGCTTTTACCGGCGTCTGCAGGTTGACGCCGCGCCCGGCGGCGAGCGCCATTTCGGCGGCGGCGACCAATAGCCCGCCATCGGACACATCATGACATGCGGTGACGAGGCCTTCATCAATCAGCTTACGGATGAGCTCGCCGGTCTTGCGTTCAACTTCCAGGTCCACTGGCGGCGGTGCGCCATCTTCAATGGCGAAAAGGTCGCGTAGGTAGATCGATTGCCCCAGCCAGCCGCGCGTCACGCCAATGGCGATCAGCTCCTCGCCCATTTCGGCGCCGCCGACGCGCGCGGCCTTTGTAGCGTCTTCGATGACGCCCACTCCGCCAATCGCCGGCGTCGGCGGAATCGCCTGACCATTGGTTTCGTTATAAAGGGAAACATTGCCGGAAATGACAGGATAGTTCAGCACCTCACACGCTTCCGCAATCCCTTCAACGGCGCCGACAAACTGCGCCATGATTTCAGGTCGCTCCGGATTGCCGAAATTAAGACAATTGGTGATCGCCAGCGGCGCCGCGCCGGTTGCGCAGATATTGCGATAGGTTTCCGCCACCGCCTGTTTGCCGCCTTCGTGAGGGTCCGCCTTGACGTAACGCGGCGTCACATCTGTGGTGATCGCGAGGGCGCGTTTTGAATTATGTACACGCACAAGCGCCGCGTCTCCGCCCGGCGCAATCACGGTGTCGCCCATCACGGTGTAATCATATTGCTCCCAGATCCAGCGGCGCGAACACAGATCAGGTGAGGACATCAATCGCGCAAGCGCCGTCAGGATCGTGTCACCGCCCGGCGTTTCCGCCAACGAGAGTTCTTCCTTACGCGTTTCCACTTCCGCGGTCTCAACAATGCCGCCGGACGCGAGATTGCGGGACGCCTCCTCAAAGCCGTCGAAACTGACCCCATCGGGTTTCGAGCGCGCATAGATTCGCGCCTCACCCGCCGCCGCCGTCAGACCGACCGCGTCAACCAGATCGCCATCGCCAAGCCGGTCAGAAATCAATGTCTGCGCAATTGTGCGCATCTCTTCGTCTGATTTGTCCGGGGCGCGCAGGATCGCTTCCGTCTCATTGATCGAGACTTGCGGATCGTCAAGCGCCGCCGGTTTTGTAAGTTCGGTATGCGGGCGGTCATAATTCGGCGCCGCGTCGGCAAGCGGCGGCACCGGCATATCCGCGACGGTGTCGCCTTTGTGTTTTATTACAAGACGTCCCGTATCAGTTGTCACGCCAATGACCGCGAAATCAATTTCCCATTTGTCGAAGATCGCGCGGGCGGCGTCTTCGCTGCCGGGCTTCAAAACCATGAGCATGCGCTCCTGGCTTTCCGACAACATCATCTCATAGGCGGTCATGCCATCTTCGCGTTGAGGCACATGGTCGAGATCAAGTTCGAAACCGCCGCCGCCTTTCGCCGCCATCTCGACGGAGGAAGAGGTCAGGCCCGCCGCTCCCATATCCTGAATGGCGACGATGGCGTCCGACGCCATCAGTTCAAGGCAAGCCTCAAGCAACAGCTTTTCCGTAAAAGGATCGCCAACCTGTACGGTCGGGCGTTTCTCATCCGATGCATCGTCGAATTCCGCCGACGCCATCGTCGCGCCATGGATGCCGTCGCGGCCTGTCTTCGATCCGACATAAACAACCGGATTGCCAGCGCCGCGCGCGGCGGAATAAAAAATCCTGTTCTTCTCAGCGATCCCAACCGTCATCGCATTGACGAGGATATTGCCGTTATAGCCTGGGTCGAAATTGGTCTCGCCGCCGACCGTCGGCACGCCCATGCAGTTGCCGTAACCGCCAATGCCAGCGACAACGCCGCTCACGAGATGCCGCGTCTTCGGATGCGCCCGGTCGCCAAATCGCAATGCGTTCATGTTCGCCACCGGACGCGCGCCCATGGTGAAGACGTCGCGCATGATACCGCCAACACCGGTCGCCGCCCCCTGATAAGGCTCGATGAAAGATGGGTGGTTATGGCTTTCCATTTTGAAGATCGCGGCCAGCCCCTCGCCGATATCAATGACGCCGGCATTCTCCCCCGGTCCGCATATCACCCATGGCGCAGATGTTGGCAGCTTCGCCAAATGTCGGCGCGACGACTTATAGGAACAATGTTCCGACCACATGACGGAAAAAACGCCCAGTTCCACAAGATTGGGCTCACGGCCCATATGATCCTTGATGCGGTCATATTCGTCCGGCGCGAGGCCATGTTCAGCAACGATTTCAGGGGTAATTTCAGTCATGAGAATCCAGGCAATGATTTTGCGCTGTTTCCATAAGACGGTTGGACGCCGGGCGCAATTACGACGCTATCGCGCGCGCGGATAAAGATAGTCATCGGCGAGCCCCACGCGTCGGCAGGCCTGCACCGCTGGGCCGGACCGCAGCATCAGGCGATCAGCGCGACGGGCCATGCGGGCGACGATCCGGCGCTCAAACGGGCGCAGGCCGTAGCTGCGATCCAGCCCAAGCACAGAGCGGATCTCAGGCGGCGCCAGATCAACGGCGGCGCGCACAAGGGAATGCTGGGCTAGTTGCGCCGGCTGCGGGAACGCCGCCGCTTTTTTCATGATCGACAGGAACTCAAAGATGATGTCAGAACCTTCCAGATGCGGCGACATAGCGGCAAACAGCGCCTGTTGTTCCGCGACAGACTTTGGTGGGTTTACACAACCATAGAGCCCGGCCGCCGTCTGGCTTTCCGAATAATAACGGCTTTTCTCAGCATCGCTGAGAGGGGCGACATATGCCGAATAGGCTTCCAGAAATCCGAAGGCGGCAGTCGACTGCACCCAGTTTAAGAGTTCAGGATCACTCGCAGCATAAGGGTCGCCAGACGGGGTCACCCCGGCGACACGGCCATGCATGCGATTGACGCCGGCGATCATCCGCCTTGAAATACTGCGCGCGCCATAGACTGTGATCATGGCGGCATGGCCCGTGCGCTTGAGGCGACGAACCGGATCGGTGCGGAAGGTCGAATTCTCCCATACGCCGCTGCGCACCCGGGGTTCCGCGAATTCCAGAATGACCGCCGTCACGCCGCCAATGAACAGCGAGACCGGGTTCTTGAATATGCGCCAGGAAACAGAGTCCGGCCCCGCCAGCGCAGGCTCGCCAGCGGGTTCGGAAAAATCGACTTTAAGCAGTGCGGGGTCGTCCAGAAAGACTTGCGCCGCCTTATCAAGGCGCCGTTCAACGCGGCTTTTGACCCGTGATCTTATTGAACCTGCTGATGACACAAAAACCCTTTTATTGTTTCACACTCATTTTATATCGCATGAAAAAGAAGCGATATTTTGACGGCCAGCCATCAGCAATTCATATCACACTTACGCGCGCAAGGCTGGTTGAGGATTGAAGTTGCTCCGAAATCCCGCCACCAATGACCGATTAGATACAGTTGACGGGTACGGATTGGGCGCGAAATGAACATCCAACAGAATGTAAAAGACTATTACGGCAAGGAACTGTCTTCCTCACAGGATCTCAAGACCGATGCGTGTTGCACCATCGACGATCTGCCTGACTATCTAAAACCCTTATTGGCGAATGTTCACCCGGACGTTCGCGCGCGCTATTATGGCTGTGGTCTGATTGCGCCGCTGGCGCTTGAGGGGTGCAGGATTCTGGATCTCGGCTCCGGCGCCGGGCAGGATTCTTACGCGCTGGCGCAACTTGCCGGCGCCAAGGGATCGGTTGTCGGCGTTGACATGACCCCGGAACAACTCGCCGTCGCACATGCGCATCAGAACTGGCACGCAGAGAAATTCGGATACGCCAATGTTGAATTTCTGGAAGGCGACATAGAACGCCTCGAAACGCTTGGCCTTGAACCCGCCAGTTTCGACGTCATCATTTCAAACTGCGTCATCAATCTTGTCGAAGACAAGGAAGCGGTGTTTCGTGCAGTGCGGACGCTCTTGAAGCCAGGCGGTGAATTTTACTTTGCTGATATTTATGCAGATCGCCGACTGCCGGAAGCATTACGACACGACCCAGTGGCGCAAGGCGAGTGCCTTGGCGGCGCGCTTTACTGGAATGACTTCCTGAATAGCGCAAAGCGTGCAGGTTTTGTCGACCCAAGGCTCATGACCGACAGACCGATCGCCATCAATAATACGGCCCTGCGCGATCGGCTTGCGCCGGCGCAGTTTCATTCCGCCACCTATCGGCTGTTCAATATCAATGGGCTGGAGCCAGCCTGTGAAGATTACGGCCAAGCCGTTGTTTATAAAGGCGGTGTTCACGAAAGTGAAAAAACTTTCGTTCTGGATAATCATCACCTTATCGAAAAAGGCCGTGTTTTTCCGGTATGCGGCAATACTCACCGTATACTGAATGAATCAAGATTTGCAGAATACTTTGATTTCATTGGCGACTGGTCAACTCATTTCGGCATCTTCCCTGGATGTGGAACATCGTCGCCATTTGTCAACGCCGCGCCGGAAACAAAAACAAGCGGCGCGTGTTGTTAGACAATTGCAGCAATCATCAGTTTTGCGAAAGCACCAACGGCCCCAGGGAAATGGTTCACCTGAGTTAATATGCTCAACGTTGCAATCGATCCGCTACCAGCCAAACCGCGCTGGCCCAGGCGGCGCCAACACACCATCCGGCGACGACGTCACTTGGGCAATGAACGCCGAGATAAATGCGGCTGACGCCGATCAGGAAGGCGATCAATAGAGATGTTCCGAGCGCATAATATCTAAGAACTCTGCGCGCCATCAGACTAGCGATTGCAAATCCGAACGTTAGGTAAACCGCTGCTGCGCTCGCTGCATGACCGCTCGGAAAGCTTGCGCTTGATGAATGTATAAGGTGAGGAATAAAATCAGGGCGCTCGCAGCCAAAGCAAGAATGATGAATACCAGTACTGACGCGCCGAGCACTGACTGTTGAAGTCTCGGCGTCATCGCCGATCCTGCATTAAGCATTGATCAGAAATATCGCTCGCTAATTTCTGGCGACCCAAGGTTCAGCGTAAACCGCATGACTGACCACCATGGATGCGGCGCCGCCACAGGTCTCACCAACGCCAGCCGTGCCCCACACGGTCACTTTCTTGCCAAGGAGATCGCCGGAAGGCGGCGAAGCGGCAAGACGCCAGAGCCGGTTATCGCTGGTCTTGAGCAAGAGACATCCATTTTCAGCGTCAGTAACTTCGCCGCTCAACGAAAACTCTTCGTTGATTTTCACTGCGCGCGGCGTCACGCCGATCCGGCTGTAATCCGGCAAATGATAATCGATTTTCGCAGGGGCGCCCGACGTAAATCGCGCTGGCGGCACGCCTTCAGCACTTTCAACATTCACAGATGCGTCGATCAACCGGCAATCAAAGCTATCGCCATTATCCGTCGCTTTCACTTCAACGAATGTCCTTTCGGGCGTCGAAATGATCTGACTGACCTGGTGAATTTTGCCGCCCGTTGTTGACTGCAGTGTCTGGCACTCAATCAGTTTCATCTGACGGTTTATCGGCAGCGCAGGCCCAACGGAAGGAACGCCCGCATTGTGAATGCGCAGCGCCGACATCTTCTGATAACTCATTCTGTCATTGATTGAATAAAGCGTCGCACCCTCAGTCTCAGGCTGCAGCCAGAGCGGCGCACGCGCCGAAACGCGCGCGTCGCGCACGCGAACCCTGTGGGCGCGTCTCATGTCATCGCCGCGATAGGCCTCGGCGTCGACAATCGATGTGCTGTAATTATCCGTATCCGGTGCAACATAGTCCTGCGAGACTATGTAAGGATGGGTTGAGACCGGTCGGTTGCTGTCCGAAGCTACAGCCGCAGGCGTCGAAGAAGATGATTGGCTCGTGTAACGGTCTTTTTCCTCCGGAATGGCGAGGCGCGCGCCGGGCCGAACGTCACTCGGATCAATGCTCGGATTTGCCTCGTAAAGTTCAGACAAGTTGACGTTGCAGCGCATGGCCACTTCCGCAAGGGTCGTGGGTGAGTGCACGGGAAGCGATCCGCCGCATCGGCCAATCGCAAATGCTGGCGACGCCGCACTTAATCCCGCCGCGCCGACAATTCCGGCGATCACATATTTCGATAATGAGCTGCTGCGCATAGCCACCCCTCCACTCAAATTCTTCATATGGTTAATAGCACATCCGGGGCGGAAAGTTCACCTCCCGCCCCCTAAAATCGGGGTTAGCCCGCACAATCGTGGATATTGACGCAGGAAGCCGCCGCAACTTGCTGGATTTGTTAGACTTTTACAGGCTTCGAAATTTCAAGAGTGGCGGCGTTCAAGGCGCTTTGAACGCCACACCCGCCTTCATGATGAAATCAACCGATTCGAGAACCGAGATATCCTGCAAGGGATCGCCTTCAACCGCGACGATGTCCGCCGCGCAACCGACACCAAGGCACCCGAGCATGCCGTCCTTGCCAAGGGCCTCCGCTGCAAGGCTGGTCGCGGCGGCAATCGCCTGCATCGGCGTCATTCCAAACTCAACCATGCGCGAAAATTGTTTTGGGTTGTCGCCATGAGGATAAACAGCGGCGTCCGAGCCGAAAACGACTTTGGCGCCGGCGCGCACGGCGCGTGTAAAGCTGTCGCGTTGTTTAACGCTGAGCGAGCGTTCCTTATCGATCGCTTCCTGACGCACGCCCAAGCGCTCACCCTCGGCCAGTGTGAATTCCGTGTTGTAAATATCCATTGAGAGGTAAACGCCCTCGCGCTTCGCCATGCGGATCGCCTCGTCATCGAGAAAGCTGGCGTGCTCAATCGTATCGACACCAGCAGTGATCGCATTCTTGATGCCGATGGTTCCATGTGCGTGGGAGGCGACTTTGAGCCCGCGCATATGCGCCTCGTCGACTATAGCACGCAGTTCCTCAACCGTGCTTTGCGCCGCTCCAACCGCAGTACCTTTGGAGAAGACACCGCCAGTCGAACAGGTCTTGATGAAGTCCACGCCGTATTTGATGTTCTGGCGCACTTTCGCGCGCATCTCCCACGGGCCTGTCGCAACCCCCTCACCTGACGCTTCATATTCCGGGGGCAGAAGATTATTGTCGGAACAATGGCCGCCGACGATGCCCACGGGCGGGCCGGCAACAAACATGCGCGGCCCGGCGATTTCGCCCTCATTGATCGCGTCACGCAGCGCAACGGTCTCATAGCCTTCTGCGCCTGTGTTCCGCACCGTCGTAAAGCCCGCCATCAGTGTCTTTTCAGCGTTGGCGACGCCCCAGATGATCTGACGCTCTTTTTGCAAACCTAAACCCGCCCAACCACGGCCCTTTGTCGCCGATCCGGTGAGATGCGTGTGCATATCGATAAAGCCCGGCATGATCGTCCGGTCGCCAAGGTCAATAGTTGGCGTGTCCGCCGGGACCGTCAGCACCGCAGTCGTTGCTGACGCCACAACCCTGCCGTCCTCGATCAGCAGGGCCGGATTTTCAACCACCGACTGGGAAACCGGATCGATCATGCGCGCAGCGGTAAGATAGGTTGTTTCACCCTGCGCCGCGCTGACCGTTCCGGCCATCGCCAAGATTACTGCGTATTTCATGCTCACCCCTTTTATTGCAAGACATCTCCCCATTCAGGATGTCGTCCAAATTGCATTTTTGCAAACGGACAAAGCGGAATAATTTTCTTCCCTTCGGCCCGCGCATCCTCAACGGCGCGCGAAACAAGCATGACGCCAATGCCGCGGCCTTTCAATGTTTCCGGAACATGTGTGTGATCAATAATGATTCTCGTCTCGCCTGCCCGCGAATAGGTCAGTTCCGCTTCGGCGCCGTCAATGCGAACAACGTAGCGGCCTTTGGTTTCCGATTCCGTTCGTTTAATGTCGCTATCATTGCTCATTGCGGCGCAACCTTTTAGTAGCTCACGTTTAATCTCTTAGGGAACATCCGCATCGGCGCCAAGGCAACGCTTTAACTTGGATACGGTCTTCGAAATCACTTTCGAAGGCGAGGATGTGCGCTACCATAGGTTGGAGAGCTAAAATGCTAAAGGTTCACCCCAGAACCAGATCGCGCTTCTTAAGCATCGCTTCAATGATGTGATCCATGACAACACGAATACGCGGTATGCGCTTGAGATCAGGATGGGTGAGAACCCAAAACTCCTGCTGTGAAATTGGCTCATCATCCGTAAGCCGTACAATGTTGGGTTCAGGGTCGGCCATAAAACAGGCGCCGCGACCAAGGCCCAGACCTTTCACCAATGCTCGATGTCGCGCTGTTATGTCATCAATAAAAACTGCGACGGGCGCAGATGGAAACGGTGAGTTTTGCAGCCAGCTCGGCCAGTGGCCATCCGATGTCGGCGCGATCCATCGCAATTGATCGGTTGGCGTCTCTTCAAGATAAGTTCGGTCGGCGAAATAGGTGACGCGGTTCGGGAAAAGGCGTCTGCCTACCAAATGGTCCGGCGGTTGGTCCGCCCCCCTCACAACGATGTCCGCTTCGTTTTTGTCGAGATTAATAAGGCGATAACTCGTTTCAATTTTTAGATCGATGCCCGGATATAGATTGGCGATCTCAAACAAGTCGTCCAGCAACAGATACTGCGCCACAACTTCAGGCAAGGAGACTCTAACAAGGCCAGAGATGCTTTCCTCGCTGGCGGCCTGGTGACGCTGACCTTTCGACGCCAGGCTCTCAATGGCTTCAGCCACCTCGATGAGCGCATCACCTAATGATGTTGCGCGGTACCCCCCAACTTTTCGCTCGAAGATGCCGCCGCGCCTTTTTTGAAGACTTTCAAGGCGACGGGAGACTGTTGTGTGGGTCAAACCAAGCGTTGCGGCGGCCCCGCGCAGCGTCCCGGCGCGATGCAGCGCTAAAATGAGCCTATATTCATCCCAATCTTCCATTGGAACGTTTTTGCACCAAAGCTTTAAAATTTCTAGCCGGGACAGCGAGGTTTTGGAGCGATATCTATCCGGCGTCCCTTCAGAAGCAAAAAAGGCCTCCCAGATGCATACTCCTTTCAGCGTAAACGCCACACGCGCTTTTCTCGCTTGCACCACCCTCGCGTTGACCGCTTGCAATACGGATGACAGCGATATTGCTGAGAACTCCACCCCACTCACTATTGAGGTCAAAAAGGGGGAAGTATTGCAATTGATTGCGCCTCAAGCTCGTACTGATGGAAACAGCGCTCGCCAAGCCTACTACGACAAAGTGTTTCCGATTGCAGAATCGCTTGGCTATGAAAGGTTGGGGCAGCTGAATGTTAAGCAGAAAGTGATCAGCGACTACAATCCCGGCGCTTTCATATTCTATTCGTGGCCTGATGAAGAAGCAGAAGACGGCCTTTACAGCCGCCCTGACTGGCCAGCCCTAAAAGCCGTACGCCCTGAAGCCTGGACTGAGCTTAAAATCTATAGCGATACGTTGGATCAGGATCTGACGCTCAATTTCGATCCGGCGAAGCAGTATACCGTTGTCGTCGCATGGTTCGATCCAGCTCACCCGGGCGACTATGAACGTTACCTCTCAGGCATTGAAAACGCCGTCACAAGAGAGGGCGGGCGCTTTATCTATAAGATGCGGCGTCCACGATTCGAGGCGCATGCATCCTCATTGGACGCCCCTGGGCAAATTACCTTCGTCGAATGGGACAGTAACGATGGGTTTGCTCGCGTCCAAAAGTCAGATGAGTACAAAGCAAACGCCAAGTTCTTCAACTCCGGTCTTGAAAGCTTCGAATTCTATTGGCTGGCGCCGTCTATAGATTAAATCTGCTCAATACCGCGTCTGTCCAGACTAGAAGTCCCCTACCGCGTCAGCGGCTTGTACTTGATCCTTTTCGGCACATCCGCATCGGCGCCAAGGCGGCGCTTCTTGTCTTCCATGTAATCTTCGAAGTTGCCCTCGAACCACTCCACATGGCTGTCGCCTTCAAAGGCGAGGATATGAGTCGCGATGCGATCGAGGAACCATCGGTCGTGGGAGATGATCACCGCACAGCCAGCGAAATCATCGAGCGCAGCCTCAAGTTCTCGCAGCGTATCCACATCGAGATCGTTGGTCGGTTCGTCGAGGAGGAGAAGGTTTGCGCCTTCTGTGAGCATCTTGGCGAGCTGCACACGGTTACGCTCTCCGCCGGAAAGATTACCGACTTTCTTCTGCTGATCGCCACCCTTAAAATTGAACCAGCCAACATAGGCGCGCGACGGCACCTCGCGTTTGCCAAGTTGAATAACATCGAGCCCGCCGGAGATTTCTTCCCAGACATTTTTGTTCGGGTCGAGATCTTCGCGTGACTGATCCACATAGCCCATCTTGACGGTCTCGCCGATGCGCAAAGCTCCCTCATCCGGGGTTTCCTGGCCGGTCAGCATGCGGAACAGTGTCGTTTTACCGGCGCCATTCGGCCCAATCACGCCGACGATGCCGCCCGGCGGAAGCTTGAATGACAAATCTTCATAAAGGAGCTTGTCTCCAAATGCTTTTTTGAGGCCATCGGCCTCAATGACAACGCCGCCAAGACGCGGTCCCGGCGGGATCTGGATTTGCGCTGTATTGATCTCTTCTTTGGAAGCCTTGTTGAGAAGCTCGTCATACGCATTGATACGCGCCTTGGATTTCGCCTGGCGCGCTTTCGGGCTCGCCTTGATCCATTCCGATTCCCGGTCGAGAGATTTGCGGCGATTGCCCTCCTCGCGCTTTTCCTGCTCCAGGCGTTTGCGTTTCTGCTCAAGCCAGGATGAATAATTGCCTTCAAACGGAATGCCGCGCCCGCGATCAAGTTCCAGAATCCATCCTGTGACATTGTCCAGGAAGTAGCGATCGTGCGTGACGAGAACGACCGCGCCCGGAAACTCACGCAAGTGATGTTCAAGCCATGCGACAGATTCCGCATCCAGATGGTTCGTCGGTTCGTCGAGCAACAATAGGTCAGGTTTCGACAACAGTAATTGCGCAAGCGCCACACGACGCTTTTCCCCGCCGGACAATTTATCGACCGCCCAATCGCCTGGCGGACAGCGCAATGCCTCCATCGCCATCTCGATTTTGGAATCAATGTCCCAGCCGTCCGCCGCGTCGATCTCCTCCTGGAGTGTCGACATCTTCTCCATCAACTCATCTGTATAGTTTTCACCCAGCTCCATGGAGACGGCGTTGAATTCATCGATCTTGGCTTTGATCTCGCCAACCCCTTCCATGACATTCTCAAAGACCGTCTTGGAATTATCGAGTTCCGGCTCTTGCGCCAGATAGCCGACCTTAGCGCCATCGGCGGCATAGGCCTCGCCGTTAAATTCCTGATCGACACCGGCCATGATCTTCAACAGCGTCGATTTACCCGCGCCATTGACCCCGACAACCCCGATCTTAGCATCCGGATAGAACTGTAAGTGTATGTCTTCTAATATCTTTTTGCCGCCGGTGAATTGTTTCGACAGGCCGGACATGAAATAGATATACTGATATTTCGCCATAGCGGGGGTTTTGCTCCTGAAGTCGGGAATCGTTGCGTGCGGGGGACAGCGGCGCGTCTTATCGCGCAAAACGCCTCTTTTCAACGCATTGCGGCATTTTCGTTCAAAGCAAGACGCCTTATATAGGTATTTCAAGCGGGTAAGGTTACGGGGAACGGCAATATGTCGGGTTATGTAGAAAAAACACTGGCGGGCGGCGAAGAGATTATTCACCGCGCGAACTTCAACTGGACTTACAGCTTCTTCCCACTGATGTGGTTTTCCCTCGGCGCGGGTTCCGTTGTGATGTTCGTGTATCTCCAATTCGCAGCGGAGATTCCGTTTGAGGATTTACGCGTCGGCTGGTGGTCGGCGTTGGTCGCTGGTGTCGCCGGATCGCTTATCCTGCTTAATCACATCATTATTCTGGTCACGACTGAAATTGTCGTCACGACCTATCGGTTCGTCTACAAAACCGGACTTATCTCCCGCAACACGCAGGAAGTCAGCCTCAACAAGATTGAAGAGATCACTTTGCATCAAACAATCTGGGGCCGAATATTAGGTTATGGCAAACTCGTTCTGCGCGGCACAGGCGTCGGCGTCATCACTCTGCCCGATCTTGATGATCCAATTCATTTACGCAGAATTATCGAGAATACGAAATCTGCGCTACGCGCGGATCAACGCGAACGCCGGCGCATCCATGACGAGGACGACGATTAGGGGCTTGCTCTAAAGCTTGCAGCTATAATCGCTTCAAGCCCTTGTTTGTCAGCTTCGTCGAACTGCGCCTTTTGATCGCTGTCGACATCAAAGACCGCGATCAAATCGCCTTCCTTATCGAACACCGGAACAACAATTTCAGACTCTGATCGCGCGTCACAGGCGATATGGTCCGGGAAGGCGTGAACGTCATCAACAATCTGAGTCTCACGGGTCGTCGCCGCCGCCCCGCAAACGCCCTTGCCAAATGGAATGCGCAGACACCCCATGGTTCCCTGATAGGGGCCGACAACCAGTTCATCCGGCTTTTCCGGATCGACTACATAAAAGCCGGTCCAGAAATAATGATCGAAAGAATGGTGCAGAATGTTGGACACTGTGGCCATGCGAGCGGTCAGATTAGCCTCGCCGTCAATGACGGCAGCGATCTCTTTCGCGACTTCTTGGTAGCGGGTTGATTTTTCACTCGGCGTCATGACGCTATACATCGGGCGCGCGCACTAAAATGACAAGTCCCAAAACCGTGACCAGCGCGCCAGCGATCACTTTCCCGGGCGCCCACCCTGCGCCGACAAGGCCCTCCAGCAAAATAATGTAGCAGGGGGTCAACAACACATAGGCAGTGGCCTTCGCCGCAGGGATGCGAATAACGGCATATTGCAAAAGGAAGAACGTCCCCGCAGTTGTCACGGTCGCGAGATAAGCAATCGTGAGCCAGACAAAGACAGGAAGCTCAAGCCACCGGATCGCAAGCATCTCTCCAAGCGCATAAGGCGCAACCGCAAGCGTTCCGCCAACGAGCGTCCAGAAGGTAAACATCATCACCGGCTCGCCGCGATTTAGCTTACGAACAAGGGCGGCGTAGAGAGCGTGAGAGAGCGTTCCAAAAAGAAATATGAATTCTCCTTTGCCCAGCTCAAATCCAAGGATGGCGGAGACATCGCCGCGAAAGATCACCCAGATTGCGCCAGCCGCCGCGACGGAGAGGCTGATCAACACGACGGGCTTTGCGGATTGTTGCAACAAAAAGAAAGCGATTGCTGCGGTGAACAGGGGCAACAATGTAAAGATCGCGCCTGTAGAGACTGGATTAGTGGTCTTTAACGCCTCAAACATGGCGATGAAATAAATACCCATCAACCCGCCAAGAAGGATAAAGCGCCAGAATGCTTTAGGCCGCGCCAAACCCGGCCAATCCGCTTTCGGCATGGCGACCATCGCCGCCCCCGCCATAACGAAAGACGCCAGGAACAAACGCGTCGCTGTTAAGGCGCCTGGCTCTATAAACTGCGCTGCCCGGCTACCCAAAGAAAAGGACGCTGCAATAACCAGGGCGAACAAGGCCATTGCAAAATGACCACGCCACTTCTCCTGACCTGTCGCATGCTGATTATTGATGACAAAACTACTTTATTTTGGATTGATGGCGGCGGGCTTAATCTAACGATTTTTGATTGTAAATGTGAGCGGCGGCAACGATCCGATTTCAATCGAAACCTTATCATCCGGTGATAACGGTCCAACGCCTTTTGGCGTCCCGGTGTAAATAAGATCACCGGCTTTCAACTCAAACTGCGTCGACAGCGCTGCAATAATCTCATCGATGGACCAGATCATGGAAGATAGCGGCGCATCCTGGCGCACATCGCCATTAACACGGGTCACAAGGCTTTCTTCGCTCAGCGACCCTGCATCCTGCGCGGGAATAATCTCGCCGATCGGCGCCGAGTCATCAAAGCCCTTGGCCGTGTCCCATGGCGTCCCCTTTTTCTTCGCCGCGGCCTGGTGATCGCGCCGCGTCAGATCGCAGCCGGCGGCATAGCCGAAGATATGTTGTTGCGCATCTTCCCTGGCGATATGAACGCCGCCGCTTTTCAAAGCGACAACAAGTTCACCTTCATAATGAAAATCATTGGTCGCAAGTGGAAAGGGAATAGACGAACCGCTTTCAACAATACAATCTGCTGGTTTTGTAAAGAACACCGGCGGATCGGATCTCGCATCACCGCCCATTTCCTTCACATGATCGGCATAGTTCTTCCCGACACAAAAAATACGTCGAACGGGGAAGCGACCTCCCCCGTTTACAGCTGTGGATGGCTGCGCAGATTTCTCAATCACATAGGACATGAACGCTTGATAGCCCACGTCCGGCAATGATGAAAGGCGCCCGAAGGCGCCTTTCCTTTTGGCTAGTACCGCAATGTCAGATAGCCGCCAATGAAGCGCGGCGGCCCGGCGATAAAAGTTGGGATGCCAAATGTGTCCCCTGTGTTGCCGGCATCGATAATGAATTCCTTGTCGAAGACGTTCTCGACAAAGAACTCAGCGCTCCAGCGATTGTCCTCTGCGTCGAAGCGAAGACGGAGATCCAAAATCCCGTATGCTTCCTGCACTTCATCCTGGAAAAAGTCGGTCGGTTGGATAATCAGGCCATTGACCGGATTGACGCGGAAATCATTGTTGTCGTCGAAGAATATTTCCGAACGGTAGACATAGGATGGTGTGAGTGAAAGGACGCCCCTTGCAGTTTCGGCGGAGAAAGTGCCGCCGACAGAGAATGAGTGATCGGGACTCAACCGGAATTGATTGTCGGCAAAAAGCTGATCGTTACCCTGATCGTCAACCTCGTCAAACCGCCCCTTGTTATAAGAATATGTTGCAAATAGGCGCGCCCAGTCTGTCGCTTGCGCCACAATCACGCCCTCTGCACCGATAGCGTTAGCGCTGCCGGCGTTAATTGTCTGTGGCACCCCGACACTGGTTACAACTGAAGACTGAAAATTCGAATAGTCATAGTAATAACCGGCGGCGTCAATTAACACAGCACCGTCCAGGAAACGGCTTTTAAAGCCTGCTTCATAGGAATTTACGGTCTCTGCATCGACAACGAAGAAGTCATCTTCGCTGATTCCCAACGTCGAAGTGTCATTGTTGATTTCCAGAACCTGCGGGCGACGACCGCGGCCATAGTTGAAATACACATTCAATTCATCGCTAACTGCGTAGTTGGCGACAGCACGCCATGTAAAGCCGTCAAAAGTGTCTTCCACAAATACCGTATTGAAATCATTGAACACCGACGCGCCTAAAAACAAGCCCGCACCTGTTAATGCGCTTGGCCCATTCAAAAGACCGGCGTTGAAACCAATGCGTTTATCTTCAGTGGTGTAACGCGCGCCCACAATCAACTCCAGCCGCTCGGTGGGCCGCAGCGTCACATCGGCAAAGACTTCGTAAGCCTCAGTCTCGCCGAAATTAGTGAATTGCTCTGCGTGTACCGGCTTTAGCGGCGTTCCGAATAACGGTGAGGTTGGGTTGCCGTTTACATTAGGAAATGCGCCAAGCGGCGGGGTAAACTGCGGCGCACCAGGCGTATCGGAGAACAAAAACCCGCCCAGTAGGGCTTGCGCGACACGCTCATCAAACTGCAGCGGGACACGCTGTGACCCCTCTTCTTCAAAATACGAAGCGCCGAAGAAACCGCTGAGAAGGCCGCCATCATCATAGCGAACCCGGATTTCCTGGCTGAACTGATCCCCTCGCGCGTCTTCTGCGAAGACAAAGAGTGGCAATGCGAAACCGTCCGGATCGAAAACTTCAAGAGATTCAAAGTCGCGATACCCAGTGACAGAGTTAATTGTGACAGCATCGTTGACAGACCATTCCAACAGGCCGGTGATGCCCCACACTTCGCGTTCGACGCCAAGTTCTTCACCGCCTTCAAAATTGCCAAACGTATTCAAATCGGCTGACGCCCAAGGCGCAATATCGCCGCCGGACGGAATGAATGTCCCTGACTTGAATGATGTTCCTGGATTGTTGTCGCTTTGATAATTAAATAAGATATCAGCTCGAAAATTATCTGTAGGATCAAGCCGCAAGGCGCCGCGAAACGCCGCCAGTTCAACACCGTTGAACGCAGCGCCTCCAAGTCCATTTTCTACATAACCATCCCGCTTTTTATAGCGGAAAGCCCCACGTACGGCCGCTTTATCCTCAACCAGCGGCACATTGACGACACCATCCACCAGTTGAAAATCAAAATTGCCATAACCGCCGCGAATTTCCGCATCAAATTCATATGTCGGCTTATTCTGGATAATATTGATCGCACCGATCAGGGCGGAACGGCCAAACAATGTCGATTGCGGTCCTTTAGCGACCTCTACCGACGCATCGAATAACTCAACGAATGAACCACGCGAGCGCGACACAGATACGCCATCCTGAAAAACGGAAATGCGTGGCTCAATATTCGCAGCGCCAGAATCGGAAGTGATACCACGAATCACAAAGCCTGGATTGTTTGGGCTTTGCTCCTGAACCTCAAGACCAGGCACATAATCGGCCAAGTCATCAAACTGCTGAACACCAAGGCGTTGTAATTGCTCTTCGCTATACGCTGTAATAGCAATCGGAACATCCTGCACCGACTGTTCGCGCTTTTGAGTGTAGACAATGATTTCGTCTGCAAAAACCTGTGCGTACAAACCACCCCCGACGGAAAAGACAGTAGCAGCAGCAGTAGTAGAGAATAGAAAACGACGCATGAACGACCCCTCGAACAATATGGAAATTAGAGGATCGCTTACGTGACAAATAAAACGGATAGGTGACCGATTATTTTCAATTCCGTGACACAAGCACATGCGTTGTCAGTAGAAATCAAACTGTTGCGCTAGCGCCGCAATACTTTCGAATTACTTAGTTATACGCTTGGTTGACGCCGGAAATTTCTCCAACAGGCGCACTGGCCTGACCGGGCGTTTTTCAAAACCGCCGCCGCAATTCGGGCAAACGCCCGCCAGAGGCCCCTCGACGCAAGCTGGACAAAACGTACATTCAAATGTGCAGATCCTTGCATCTACATCAGGCGGCAGGTCGGTATCGCATCGCTCACAATTCGGTCTGAGTTCCAGCATCATTTCCTCCAGGCGAATCGAACCGAACACTGTCCGGTACAGATTTTACATGCAGATCACGCTGCGGGAACGGAATTTCGATGCCCGCCTCCTTCAATGCGGCAAAGATAGCGAAGCGCAGGTCCGTGCGCACGCCAAGACCATTGGAAATATCGGCCAGGTAAGCCCGAATCTCAAAGTCCAGTGATGAGGCGCCGAAATCCTGCCAAACCACAAATGGGGCCGGGTATCGTACGATACCCGGGTGATCGTTCGCGCATTTTAAGAGAATCTCCTTCACCTTTTCAGGGTCGGCGCCATAGGAAACGCCAACCGGTACAGTAATACGACCAACTTTGTTTTTATGGGTCCAATTAGTGACGGCCGACGAAATCATTTCAGAATTTGGGACAATAATCGACGAGCGATCCCATGTTTCGATTTCTGTCGAGCGTACACTGATCTTTTTAACTATTCCCTCACCTGCGGTTGTGACAATCCAGTCCCCGACCTTAATTGGGCGTTCAAAAAGCAAGATAAGACCAGAGACAAAATTATTGACGATAGATTGCAAGCCAAAACCAATACCAACGGATAATGCACCGGCGATCAGCGCCAGATTGCCAAGATCAAATCCGACGGTGGATACGCCCGCAAAGAGCGCAATCAATAGTCCAGCATACCCCAATAGCGTGATCAGTGAGTTTTGTACGCCAATATCAATTCGCGAATGCTTGAAAGGACCGCTTTGTATTGCGCGCTGGATAACTTTCGTCAGACCGAGAACCGCGACGAAGACAATAAGCGCATAAAAAATCTTCGCGAATGAAGGTATTGATACGCCGCCAATGCGGAAGCCAAATAGTGCCTGCCACGCCATGTCGGCGACATTCGACGCCGGAACGCCTGTCAGCACCAACACGACTGGAATAAGCGCCAACAGAAGCGCCAGGTTGATTAACCAGTTCGTCCAGAAACGAAAATTATCCGTCGCTTCCTCTGTTTTCTTATGTTCTTGCGGTTCACTCTCTGAAGACGAGAGGCGACCGAATAACCATATAGCCGTCTCACGCAGCAGCGCGCGCAAGAACCACGCAACAGCAAGTATAAGCGCAAGATAATAAATCCGGGACGCAATAAAATCAGCGAGGCTGACATAGCCCGCCAAAGCACCGAGAATAGTGACGATAGCGAGCGCTCGCCCCAAACGCCGTAATAACCGCCAACGCACAAGGCGGGGCTTCGTTTGGTTTTTCACGCCGTCGGATGGAGAGTCAGCAGCTTCAAGGGGGATTGCTTCAATTGCATCAGACGTTTTTGCAGCGCCTGCGCCGCGCCATAGTCGGCGGCGGCACAACATGAACACCAATACGCCGATGGCGACGGCGCCGATAGCGTCAACCATCCGCACGAGTTCCGCCGCCGCCCCTGCGGCCGCCAGGATCTCGCTCAACAAAACCTTGAGCCCAAAAATGATGACAATAGAAATCACCAGAGCGCTAGCGGTGCGCGCCCGGGTCGCGTCAACAGGCGCAATGCGCCACTTAGGATTAGCTGGTGCGAAAAGCCCGCTCAAAAAACCGCTTACCAGCAAGTAATCAACAATCACCAGCCACAACACCCGAGCGGCGCTTTCGCCCTGGGCGCTTATCACACCCTGAACACGCAACGTCTCAATGATGATAAAACCGGCGATAACACCGGGCATGGCGCGCGCGATCATCTTCAGCCCCGCCACCACGACACGCCGACCGGTTGTCGGTTCACGCTTGGCGATCGCATCCGAAAATGTCGACATTATCCAGCGATTTACGGGCCAGAAAAGAAACAGTGAAAAGCCAAGGGCGCCGCTGATAAAAATGATCGCACGGCCCAGAGATGCACTTTGCTTCTTCCCGACTGACCACTCACGAAAATAGGCGCTAATTTTTGCCGACGTTGCCTTGGCTGAGGTCCATGCCGGTTCCCAAACGGAAGGCGCCAGCGGAGAGTCACCGCGATCCAACAGCCGCGTATACAGTGTTTGAACGCGTGATGATGCGATAACCCCAAGCAGGTCATTGGCTTCAGCAATATTTGCATTGATGCGCACTTTCTGACTGACGAACCGCGCCAATTCTTCATTCAGATTAGCACGTTGATCGGCTAGTTCTTCTGTCTCGGGCGGATCGTTCTCACCCGGCGGCGCTCCGAGAAGGTCAATCTGATTTTGCACGGTGACCAGTTCACGGTCGACAGCGCCCAGTCGAATACGTGATTGCTCGCGTAAAGCGCGAAGCTCTGCCTCGAGACGCTGCGGGTCCTCTACTTCGCCGTTTTCAATGTCAGCACGTATCGACGCATATGTCGTTCGGGCGTTTTCCAATGCAGCGCTTATGTCTTCCTGCGCTGCTACGGGCGCCGTCAGGCCCAAAAGCGTCAAAAAAACAACAACGAGAATGAAGTGGAGTGAACGCATTACAGCCATTTCAAATATTTGAAGAGGAGACCCAAGCCAACGCCTGTCACGAGGCAGGCGACAACGACAACCCAGAAGGCAATCGGACTTTCAACCCCTGGCATTCCGCCAACATTGATCCCGAACAAACCCGTTAGGAACCCAAGCGGCAGAAAAATCGCCGCCGCAATCGACAGGATCATCATGTTGCGGTTCATTTCTTCAGCGCGACGGTCGGTCAGCTGATCTTGCAGCACCATGGCGCGTTCGCGCGCCGCATCGATATCTTCCGTTAGCCGCGTTACCCGGTCGGCAACTTCGCGAAATTCAATTTTCTCTGCAGCGCCAAACAACGAAACCTCGTCGCTGGCGAGCCGCGATACGGCTTCTCGCTGAGGCGCGATAAAGCGGCGTACGACAACTGCAACCTGACGCGCGCTCGCCAGTTTTGACCGCAACTCACGTTCTTCGCCTTGCAAGATCGCCTCTTCAAGGCTGTCGATTTTGTCCTCAACGCTCTGGACAAAAGGCTCCATGCGATCGGTCAGGCGCGCAGCGATCTGCGCGGTTAACGCCGCCGTCGAGGCGATCTTTCTGCCCGCCGTCAACTCAGCACATAGATCCTGCGCCGCCTTAACGCGCCGCAGCCGCGTTGTAATCAGACGTCGCGATTCCAGCCATATCCGAATTGAGACCATGTCTTCCGGGTCATCGCCTTCATTGTGATTGACGCCGCGCAGATTGACCACCAGCCCGTGACCAAAGGTCGTCACATGGGGCCGTGTTTCCGGCGCAAGCAGCGCCCGTGTCGCCGCTGGCGGTATTGAGGCCTGCCCAGCAAGCCATTGCTTCGTTGCCTCATGTTTGGCGTCGAGATGCAGCCATATCCAGTCATGCTCAATTTCGCCCTGCTGTGCGGCGCTCCACACAAGCGGCGCCGCAACACTGTCCCGTACGCCAAAGCCAAAAACCATGGGTTCTGAATGGTTATTGCTTATCTCATCATTGGGCGTTTTCGACACCAGTCACCTATAAGATTTTCTGACCCGTTTTCGCCCAATCATCGAGAAACGCTTTCAGGCCTTTATCCGTTAGCGGATGATTGACAAGACTTTTAAGGACACCTGGCGGCACGGTGGAAACGTCCGCGCCCGCGATGGCGCAGTCTTTGACGTGATTTGCAGACCTTATTGACGCGGCAAGGATTTCCGTTCGGAAGTCATAATTGTCAAAAATCATTCGGATGTCTCGGATCAACTCCATTCCGTCGATATTGATGTCATCGAGCCGGCCAATGAAAGGCGAAATGAAACTAGCGCCCGCTTTCGCAGCCAATAGCGCCTGATTGGCGGAGAAACACAAAGTTACGTTGGTTTTAATCCCGCCGCCCGTCAGCGCCTTGCACGCGATAAGCCCGTCCCATGTCAGCGGCAGCTTGACGACGACATTTTCCGCAATGGTGGCAAGTGATTTTCCCTCTGCAATCATCTGCGCTGATTCAACGCCGGTGACTTCCGCACTCACGGGCCCGTCAACAAGCGCGCAAATCTCGGCAACCACTTCGCGAAAATCGCGACCGGACTTCATCACCAGGCTGGGATTGGTGGTGACGCCGTCAACCAGCCCCGTGGGCAGTAACTCGTTGATCTCGTCGACATTTGCGGTATCCACAAAGAATTTCATCTGAAGTCTTTCTTTTTCCAGCACAAAACAGGGAACAGCTAATAGCGCTAGTTTAGAACGGAGTCGGGCGACCAGCGATAGCCTGCGACGCCTATCTTCGTAAAGGTTGTTTGCGCCAATAGGTCAGTGAACGCCAACCCCATTCCAGGGGCCCAAACCGGAAGCGCCCCAGCCACCACATGCTGAAAATCAACTGCGCGAGCCAGATCGCCACCATGATGACATAGATGCCGGTACGGTCGAGAGCGCCGTAGAGACCAAGCCCAACGCCGGTGAAGATCAAGTTCGCGATCACGGTTTGGCTGATATAATTCGTCAGCGCCATGCGCCCCGCCGCTGTCAATGCCCGGATCGGCAATGTTGAGGCGGCGAATTTCCAGAGCACAAAGAAAAAGCCGATATGGCCGAAGGTCATAGCGACCCGCCCAACCTGGTCGAACGCTCCCCATGCCCACAGCATCGGAGAAAAATCAGCTTCCCACCGGCCGGCGACCGCCCAAATGCGGAATCCAAGACCAATCCCGTAACCGACAAGCGCCATCGCAGCGTAAAAATTGAGGCTGCGCTCCGCCGTAATCACCCGCCATTTGTAAAGCGCCATGCCAAACAGCATCATCATGAACGCGTCCGTCACCCACCACAACAAATCGCCAATCGAGTTATACATCGCAACGATACTTGCGTTTGATAAGAACACCGCTGCGGGACTGTCTGTGCGCGATGCGATCTGCGCATCAAGTTCTTCCTGCGCCGGCCAGTTAGCGTCGTAAGCTTTCTTCCATTCAGCAAGGGTTTGCTCTTCAGTAGCGCTCAGTTCCGCGCCTGCATCGGCGCGCTCTTCAATGGCCGTTGCTTGAAGCCCGAGTTCGGTTTCCTCCCACTCCTCAGTCAGCGACAAAAGCGTTAGGCTGGCGAGAAAAACGAAAGCAACCGAAGCAAGCTTTTTCGGCGACAAAACCCTGAACGGAAACAAAAACAATCCTGCGATGCCATAGATCAGCAAAATGTCGCCGGGCATAAGCAAGAAAAAAGCGTGGATAAGCCCGAAAATAATCAGCCAGGTGGTCCGCCGATAGAAAAGGTCGGCGATACGGATAGGTCCATCCGGATATGCGGCGCGCGCCGTGAACAGCACCACCCCGGCGCCAAACATCAATGAAAACAGGCCGCGCATCGACCCTTCGACAAAGACGGTCGTGAACGTCCATAGTCCGAAGTTCAACACCCCCTCGCCGCCGGCGGCTTTTGGGTTATTGAACGCAATTTCAGGCAGGCCAAGGCCGATGATATTGATGACGAAGATGCCCAGTACGGCAAGACCGCGAAGCGCATCCAGGGCGTCTATGCGCGATGACGCGCCGCGAGGCGCATCCAGCGGGCCAGCGGTTTCCATATGCGCCATTCGTTCTCGCCCCCTCTCTCCCGTCGAAACGCAACAAATGCGGGCCGGACCTTAAGCGCGCCCACCAAATTTAGCTATCAATTCCGATAGGTCCTCTGGACGTAAAAAGCGCGCGCATCACCATGGCGAGAGGCCGCATGGAAAAAGGCTTGTATTTCGCTTGCGAGGTTGAGATATGCAACCTCTGGCTGGTTGCGCGCCAACAGGTTTCGCGTATCAGGCTCTTGTTTTTATTGGTGGTTTTGCAATGCTAGCAGGTCAAGCGACGGGTGGGGACATCCCATGGATAAGATAAGTCCGGAAAACAAATCAATCGTTGTGCGCTTTGCTGGCGATTCCGGGGACGGGGTACAGCTTCTAGGCTCGCAATTCGCCGAGTCGACTGCGCTTGCAGGATCAGATTTTTCGACCTTCCCTGATTTTCCGGCGGAAATTCGGGCGCCTGTCGGCACGACCTTCGGGGTCTCCGCGTTTCAGATCAATCTCGGCGCACGCCGCATCTCTACCGCCGGCGACCAACCGGACGTCCTTGTCGCCTTCAACCCGGCGGCGTTGAAGGTCAATCTGCCGATGATGCAGAAAGGCGCACTGATTATTCTGAATACGGACGCCTTTAACGACCGTAACTTCACGAAAGCGCATATCGCATCCGATCCAAGAAAAACTGGCGAGCTTGATGACTACCAGGTTATCGAGATCGACATGTCAACGCAGACGCTGGAAGCAGTAAAGCCACTCGGCCTCTCCAAAAGCGACGCGGAGCAATCAAAGAATTTCTGGGCGCTTGGCGCGGTGCTGTGGATGTTCGGACGGTCGCGCGAACCGATTGAAAACTGGGCGAAGACGAAGTTCGCCAAGAAACCGGAAATCCTCAACGGCAATCTTGCCGCGCTCAATGCCGGTCATGCATTTGCAGAAACCGCAGAGCTGTCTGCGGAAATCCCGCAATTCGTGATTGGCGAAGCGCCGATGGAAGACGGCGAGTACCGCTCGATCACCGGCGCGGAAGCGCTATCTCTGGGGCTTGCAGCCGCAGGTGAATTGGCGGGCCGTGAAGTGTTTTTCGCCGGCTATCCGATCACGCCAGCCTCTTCCATTTTGCACCACCTCTCGCGAATGGGCGAACTCGGCGTTGCAACCTTCCAGGCCGAAGATGAAATCGCCGCCTGTTGCGCCGCAATTGGCGCAAGCTTTGGCGGCAAAATCGGCGTCACTTCGTCCTCCGGCCCCGGCATCGCGCTCAAAACCGAAGCGATTGGCCTTGGCATGGCAGTGGAGCTGCCGCTGGTGATCGTAAACTCGCAACGCGGCGGACCATCGACGGGCCTGCCCACCAAGACGGAACAATCCGATCTTTATCAGGCCGTCTACGGACGAAATGCTGACGCTCCCCTGCCCGTAATCGCAACCGCCGGGCCCGGCGACTGTTTTGACGCGGCGATCGAGGCGACGCGCATCGCCATTCGCCATATGACGCCGGTGTTCCTTTTAACCGATGGATATATCGCTAACGCTGCCGGCCCGTGGGCGCTGCCCGACATGGCGGACTTTGAGCCGATCCTTTCCAATACGCCGCCACAGCCGCAGGAAGACCCGACAGCGCTGAAAAAAGAAATCTGGAACCGCGATCCTTCAAGCCTCGGCCGGCCATGGGTGGCGCCGGGCATGGACGGATTGGCGCATCGCATCGGCGGGCTCGAAAAAGATATCGAGACGGGCGATATTTCCTACGATGCCGCTAACCATCAGGCGATGTCCGAACTGCGCGCCCGGAAAGTTCAGGCGGTCGCCGACTTCATTCCGGACCAGGAAGTTGAACAGGGCGAAACAAAAGGACCGATTGCGATTGTCGGTTGGGGCTCGACCCACGGCGCTATCTATCGCGCAGTGCAACTTGCCCGTGAAGAGGGCTATGACGTTGCGCAAATTCATCTGCGTTATCTCAACCCGTTGCCGAAGAATCTCGGGCGGCTGCTCGCCAGCTATGACAAAATCATCCTGCCGGAAATGAATATGGGCCAGTGCGCGACCCTGCTCCGCGACAAGCTTGGGATCGACGTCATCCAGCTTAACAAGGTGTCCGGCCAACCGTTCAAAATCACCGAAATTCAGGACGTGATCAAAGAGCATTACCCCGTAGCGATGAAGAAAGCGGCGGAATAGGAAATAGAACGATGAACGCTCCCCTTACCGCAAAAGATTTCGCAACCGATCAGGAAGTGCGCTGGTGCCCCGGCTGCGGCGATTACGCCATCCTGAAATGCGTGCAAAAAACGCTTGCCGATATTGGCGCCAATCCGGACAAGACGTCTTTCGTCTCCGGCATCGGGTGTTCATCGCGCTTTCCCTATTACATGAACGCCTATGGCTTTCACACGATCCACGGGCGCGCGCCGGCGTTTGCAACGGGCCTTAAGCTCGCCAACCCGGAGATCGATGTCTGGCTCGTCACCGGTGACGGCGACGGGCTCTCGATTGGCGGCAATCATCTGCTGCATGTGCTTCGGCGCAATGTCGATATGCAAATCATGCTGTTCAACAACGAGATTTACGGTCTTACCAAGGGACAATATTCGCCGACATCAAGACCGGGCACGCGATCGCCATCGACACCGGCCGGGTCAGTCGATACGCCATTGTCACCCTGCAGTTTTGCGCTTGGCGCCGGTGCAAAATTCATTGCCCGAGGCATCGACACCGATGCGAAGAACTTGTCGCCGGTCTTGAAAGCGGCGCATGAATTCAAGGGTGCAGCCCTCGTTGAAATCTTCCAGAACTGCATCGTCTACAACAAGGACGTGTTTGAAGACTTCGCAGCCAAGAAGACAGCGAAAGAAACCCAACTTCATGTGGAGCATGGAAAACCCCTGCTGTTCGCCAGTGGAACAAGGGGGTTACGGCTTAATCCTCAATCACTAAACCTGGAAGTTGTGAGCGTAGGCGACGACGGCGTTCCGGAAGCGGACATTCTCATTCACGACGAAACCAGCCGTGCAATTGCGCAGCTGCTCGTTTCCCTGCCAACGGACGGCTTCCCGATGCCGCTCGGCGTTATCTATCGCGAGCCAGCGACCCAATCATTCGACGCCGCCTTCTGGGACGCACATCCCACGCAAGGCAAGCGCACCGGCAAGGTCGCGGATGCCTTACGCAAGGGAAGCGTCTGGAAGAAAGCCTAATTCGGTTACGATGCCGCCGGGCGTTGAGATGCGCAGACATAGTGCGGGTTTATAAAAACTCGGCCAATTGCCGTCCGCTGCTTTCCAAATTCCGCGATGATTTTTCGTTTCTATCGACGAAAAATCCGTTACGAATATGTGGTGCAAAACAGGGGGCGTCACATGTCCGTTACACACCCATCGCGACGTTCGTTTCTGAGCCTGACCGCCGGCGCCGCCGTCGCTACGACGCATACCAAAGCGGCGTCAGCCATGCCAGCCGCGCCCGAAGTCGCCCCAAGAGATCTCGCGACCAACGAAGCCTATTGGTCAGCCATCGCCGCGCAATACTCTGTTACATCAGCCATCACTAATATCGAGAATGGCTATTGGGGCATCATGGCCGCGCCAGTCATGCAAGCTTATCAGGCGCATACGGAGCGTGTGAACACAGAGAACACCTATTACGCACGCGGCGCCTATGCCGAGGATATCGCCAAAATCTATCAGCGTCTTGCAGCGTTTCTGAATGTTGCACCTGATGAACTCCTGTTGACGCGCGGCGCCAGCGAGGCGCTGCAAATTCTGATTGGCGGCTACAACAAGCTGAAGCCCGGCGATGCGGTGCTCTACGCCGACCTCGACTATAGCGCGATGAAATCTGCGATGACCTGGCTCGCCGACCGGCGCGGCGTAGACGTAATCAAGATCAACCTGCCGGAACCCGCGACGCGGGAGAATATCGTCCAGGCCTATACCGACGCATTCGACGCTCACCCGACTATACGCATGATGCTCCTCACCCAAGTGAACAATTTGACCGGCCTTATTCACCCGGTGAAGGCAATTACAGCGGCGGCGAAAGCCCGCGGCATTGATGTGATCCTCGACAGCGCTCACGCCCTTGGTCAGGTCGATTTCACCCTTTCCGACTTCGATGCAGATTTCGCCGGGTTTAATCTGCACAAATGGGTCGGCGCGCCAGTCGGGTGCGGTCTTCTCTACATCCGCAAGCCTCGTATCCGCGATATCGACCGATTCATGAACGAGCCAGGCGATGAAGATGATATCCGCGCCCGGGCCCATACCGGCACGCTTAACTTCGCCGCACATCTGACCATCCCTGATGCGCTCGATTTCCATGAAGCGATCGGTATTGATGCGAAGGAAGCGCGGCTCAGATATTTGCGCAATCTATGGGTCGATGCGGCGCGAGCTATCGACGGCGTTGATATTCTGACGCCTGACGATCCCGATATGGTCGCAGCGATGACATCGTTTCGTTTTAAAAACCGGACATCGACAGAAGAAAACAACTCGATCATGCGTTCGCTTGCAGAAAAGCACGGAATTTTCACCGTCCGCCGCACCGGTCCCGCCGCCGGCGACTGCGTGCGTGTCACGCCTGCGCTTTATAATTCACCTGCGGATATGGCGAAACTTGCACCCGCGTTGAAGGCGCTACAATAAGCTATCAATCAGCCAATGAGTCGCGCCCAAACAATTGCGCCTAGAAATGCAATTGCAAGAACCGTAAAAAAGCCGCCGCTGATCCATAGCGGACCGCGGGAAACAAAACGCGTCACACCCTGCGTATTGGAACTGCGCCCCACTATGAATAGGAGGAAAGCCGCTGCAAGAGCGTAAGCTTCCCAACGTAAGAAAGCGCCAACGCGATTAAGACCACGGGTAAAACCACTATCGGTTGGTTCAAGCGTAATATATGCAAGAAAGCCTTTCGCAACGAACGCAATCCAGACCAACAGGCAAAACCAGACCAGCGCTGCGCCAATACGATTCATCAATCACCCTTCAGCACCGCTTCGGTCGCATCCGCGAAAATATCGAGCCCCTCATTCAACATCTCATCAGAGATGACGAGCGGCACGAGGCTGCGCAGGCATTGAGCGTAAGCGCCAGCGGTCGTCATGATTAGCCCCCGGGCCCGCGCCTCAGCGAGGATTTTGCCGGCGACCTCGCCATTCGGCAGCATCGGATCGCCATCCTTAACGAACTCCAGCGCCATCATGCCGCCAACCCGGCGCACATCGCCGATAACACCCTTGCCGACGCCCGCCTGAAGATCTTTCCAGCGCTTTTCAGTCTGCGCGCCAATCGCTTCGGCCCGGGCGAGCAGACCCTCTTCTTCAATGATATCAAAGACCGCAAGCGCGGCGGCGCAGGCGACCGGATTACCGCCATAGGTTGAACCCATGGAGCCGGCGAGCACTGTATCCATAAGATCGGCTTTACCCGTTAGCGCCGATAGCGGCAGGCCCGCTGCGATGGATTTGGCGACGCAGATAAAGTCCGGTTCAACGCCGGCTTTTTCAAAAGCGAAATATTTTCCGGTTCGGCCCATGCCTGACTGGATTTCATCGGCGATCAGCAAAATTCCATGCTCGTCGCATTTTTTACGCAACCCTTCGAGGAAAGCCTTCGGCGCGGGATTGAAGCCGCCCTCACCCTGCACAGGTTCAACAATCATCGCCGCGACTTCGTTGGCGTTAATCGCAGTTTTGAAAATATGATCTAGACAGGCGAGCGATCCTTCAACGGAGATACCGTGATATTCATCTGGGTACGGTGCATGAAACACCGCCGGAACGTAAGGTCCGAAACCGACTTTATAGGGCTTGGACTTCCCCGTCAGCGTTGTCGCCAGCAGCGTGCGCCCGTGGAACGCCCCTTCAAAAGCAATAACGCCGGGACGACCGGTGATCTGGCGCGCAAATTTCACAGAGTTCTCAACCGCCTCAGCGCCGGAATTAAACAGCGCCGTTTTCTTCGGCGTATCGCCTGGCGTCAGCCGGTTCAGTTTTTCGCAAACCTCAACATAGCTTTCATATTGGGCGATGCCGAAAGCGGTGTGGAGAAAATCATCGGCCTGTTTCTTGATCGCCTCAACAACTTTCGGATGCGCATGGCCGACATTCAGAACGCCAATACCGCCGATGAAATCGATATAGCGCTTACCCTCTACATCCCAAAGCTCAGCGCCTTTCGCGCGAGCCGCATAAATGCCGGACTTCGACGGCAGCCCCGCCGGACAGGCCTCGTCGCGACGCGCCTTCAGGCTTTCATTTGTGGCGAATTCGTTTTTTCCATGATCCATGGCGTCGGGCTCCGGCTAGGTGAAACTCTCTCGCCAGCGGCTCTAGCACGTTAAAAATTATTGTGAAGAGGCGGTCTCCGGGTTTCTCTCAGCCGGGTCCAAAACGGTCTTTTCCGACAACAGCCAGATGGCGGCGACGCCGACAACGGCGTCGTAGATCAGGCACAGAAATTCGTACCAATCGGGACTGTGCGCCGCGTCAAGCAGAAGGTGAAGCAGATCCACCCCACCATGGGAGAGGAGCAGCACGCCAAGCAGCCAGGGACGGTCCGAGTTCACAACCGCAAGACCAGCAAACAGAAAAACCAGCGCCGCCAGCGATTCGACCATCAACACGGATAACACTGAGCGCGTAACGAATTCCGCCGAATCGAATGCGATCAGGGCAAAGCCGACATAAATCCCGACCATCAGCGCCAGCAACCCATAGATGAAAACCGGGCGGGTT
Organism: Pseudomonadota bacterium; assembly: GCA_039196665.1. Taxonomy (GTDB): domain Bacteria; phylum Pseudomonadota; class Alphaproteobacteria; order Caulobacterales; family Parvularculaceae; genus Hyphococcus. Next base: position 365,947 of record JBCCUQ010000001.1, read on the forward strand.
TTCATTGAAAGAAAGCTCGCCGTGCCAATCGTTGCGATGATCAGCAACGCAGTTACGCCCAGCAGAATTGGATTAAGCCCCATCATGAAAAGCATGATAGCGCACATTCGTTAATTTCACGAATGCGGCGATTAACCATCAAACGTCAAATTTAACGCCCTGGGCCAGTGGCAAATCGGTGGAATAGTTCACCGTCTGGGTTTGACGGCGCATATAGGCCTTCCAGGCATCAGAGCCGCTTTCGCGTCCGCCGCCGGTTTCTTTCTCCCCGCCAAAAGCGCCGCCAATTTCAGCGCCGGACGGGCCTATATTCACATTAGCAATGCCGCAATCTGAGCCGGTTGCGGAGAGAAAACGCTCCGCCTCCAGAACATCGCGAGTGAAAATGCAGGATGAAAGCCCTTGCGGCACATCGTTTTGCATGGCGATCGCATCGCCCAGATCAGTATAACTGAACACATAAAGGATTGGCGCGAATGTTTCTTCAAGCGCGATGCCGTCATGAGCGCCAAGCTCCACAAGCGCGGGCCGCACATACCAGGCTTTATCGCTAACATGATCGCCGCCAGTCACCGTCCCACCCTGCGCCCGTGCGCGGTCCAGCGCATAATGCATCTGGTCAAAAGCCGCCCGGTCGATCAAAGGCCCCACCAGCGTTTCCGCGGCCAGCGGGTCGCCAACAGGAAGCGTATCATAGGCTTTTTTGAGACGCGGGATCAGATCGTCATAAATACTCTCATGGACGAAGAGGCGCCGCAAACTGGTGCATCGCTGACCGGCGGTTCCGGCGGCGGAAAAACAGATCGCGCGCACGGCGAGATCAAGATCGGCGGACGGGGTGACAAGTCCCGCATTATTCCCGCCAAGCTCCAAGAGTGTGCGCCCAAAGCGTTGAGCGACGCGCGGACCAACGGCGCGGCCCATCCGTGTCGATCCGGTCGCGGAAACAAGCGCAATACGTGGATCGTCAACGATCTGTTCGCCGACTTCACGATCGCCAACAATGACTTGCGACAAGTCCTCAGGAGCATCGCCAAACTCCTCCGCCGCGCGTTCAAACAACGCCTGCACAGCAAGAGCGGTTAGCGGCGTTTTCTCCGATGGCTTCCAGACACACGCATTGCCGCAGACTAACGCCAGAGCTGCGTTCCATGACCAGACAGCCACGGGGAAATTGAAAGCGGAAATAATCCCAACAACGCCCAGGGGCTGCCACGTCTCACGCATGTGATGACCAGGACGTTCCGACGCGATGGTGAGACCATAAAGCTGGCGGGACAGGCCGACAGCAAAATCGCAGATGTCGATCATCTCCTGCACTTCGCCAAGGCCTTCGGAGAAAATCTTGCCGCACTCTATAGTGACCAATCGTCCAAGATCGTCCTTATGCGCACGAAGCTCTTCGCCTAGCAGACGTACAAGCTCGCCCCGTCGCGGCGCCGGAACAGAGCGCCATTTCAAAAACGCCTCTTGTGCTTTCGCGATCTTAGCCCCAACGGCTTCTGCATCGTCTACGACAATGCGCCCGATTTCCGATCCGTCTATGGGCGTTTCAACCGAAAGGTCGCCATTTTTGAGCGAAGCGTCATCAACGCCGAGGCGGGACATGAGGTCAATTATGTTCATTTTATTTGCGCCATGCTGATCGGAAAAAACAGGCCTTTACCTATCACGCTGGATTGCTGGAACAAGTCCGCTGCTAACAATCACTTATCACGAAATAAGGCCTAAACGCCGACCAAATCCTTCAGCAATGCGCCAACGCCATAAGCGACGCCAGCGGCAATCATGCCAATTGCAAAGGTTTCTAGTCCAGAAAGCCACCATCGGACTGTTGACCATTTCGATTTCAAGGCCCCGATGGCGAAGAAAACTGCGCCCGTCATAATCGTTGCGATCAGCAGGGCGTTGACCGCACCGCCAATGACGAACGGGACCAATGGCACCGCGCCGCACAGGAAAAACGCAATGAAGGTCACCATGCCTGCTTTCAACGGTGACCGCGCAACCCTAGGCGCGCCATGCTCCTCCTCCAGCATAACGCCAACCCAGCGTTCATGGCTGGCGGTGATAATCTCAACCGCACGGTCGAGATCGTCTCCCTCAAATCCCTTGGCGGCGAAGATCTGGCGCACCTCCTCGCGTTCCCCCTCGGGCGTCACGGCGATATGGCGGATCTCCATCTCGCGCAGGCGTTCATAGTCATCGCGCTCAGCCTTAACACCGGAAAAGTTTCCCGCCGCCATGGAAAAACCATCCGCCAGCAAGTTTGCAAGCCCGAGGATCAAAATCACATTGGTGGAAAGCGCCGCCCCGGCGACACCCGCGACAATCGCAAATGTCGTCACGGCGCCGTCAATGCCGCCAAAAACCCAATCCTGAAGATAATTCGCTTGCGGTCCTTTTTCTAAGCGCTCGGCAATCGCATGCGGCGCATGACCATGTTCAATCTCTATATCGCTGGCGTCGGGTTTCATCACACACGCCTTATGACGCGCGCCGGTTCGACCGGTCAACGAAACTCTCTGCGCCCAATTCTCAGTTGCAGAATTACGCAGCAAGGCCGCGCCGAAACGCGCCATTGCATCACTTCAACCGACAGCGTAAACCAGCGATTATTACCAAAAATCAGGCGTTGCCCCACATGACAAGAAAGTACACTCGCGTCCCGGAACTCAGCCTTCAGGAATATACCAATGGCGGTCCTGACGAACGTAAACGCTTTCAGGAAGCGCTCTATGAAGGGTTTCAGTATTTCGGCTTCATCATCCTGAAAGACCACGGCGTCAGCAGCGATTTGCTCAAACGCGCCTATGACATGAGCGCTGCGTTTTTTGCTCTGCCTGAAGATGAAAAAATGCCATTCTTCCGTGAGGACGGCCAACGTGGCTACACGCCTTTCGGACGCGAACACGCCAAGGATTCAAAATTCCCGGACCTCAAAGAATTCTGGCATGTGGGCCGTGAATTTGAGGAAGCCTCGCCACTCGCTGAAACCTATCCACCGAATATGTGGCCTGATCAGCCGCAAGGATTTCGCGAAACATTTCTTGAGATTTACGACGCACTGGAAAAGGCGGGCCTTGTTATGCTCGAAGCGCTGGCGCCATCGCTCGACGTCCCTGACGATTACTTCAAGCATATGGCGACGAACGGCAACTCTATCCTGCGCCTCCTCCACTACCCGCCCATTCCAGATGGGGCGGACCCGAACTGTATCCGCGCCGCTGCGCATGAGGACATCAATCTCATCACCATTCTCGTCGCCGCCAATGGCGCCGGCCTCGAACTTCTTGACCGCGACGGCAAGTGGCTGCCGGTGGAAACTGACCCGGACAATCTGATCGTCGATGCCGGCGATATGCTGGCGCGCGTTTGTAACGACGTCATCCCAGCGACCACCCATCGCGTCGTTAATCCGGACGGGCCCAATGTGTCGCGTTATTCGATGCCTTTCTTTATGCATCCCCATTCCGACGCGATGCTTTCTTGCCTCGACAGCTGCAAAGGCGACGGCGCTAAATATCCGGACATCAAAGCCGACGCGTTTTTGAAGCAGCGGCTTCAGGAAATCGGATTGGCGGGATAGCGGCGCATTGGCTGAACCTGACGTACTCATCATCGGCGCGGGGCATAACGGGCTCGTCTGTGCTTGTTATCTTGCCGAAGCGGGATTAATGGTGCGCGTTGTCGAACGCCGTAACACCGTCGGCGGCGCAGCGGTGACGGAAGAGTTTCATCCGGGCTTTCATAATTCCGTCGCGAGCTACACGGTCAGCCTTTTAAACCCGAAGGTAATCGCCGATCTCGATCTATACAATTACGGATTGAAGGTCGTTGAACGAGATATCTCGAATTTTTATCCGCTTGGGGCAGCGCCAGGCGACTATCTGAAGCTCTTTTTCGAGATGGATCGCACGCAGGACGCTTTTGCGAAGTTTTCAAAAGCAGATGCGGCCGCCCTGCCGGCCTATTACAATGCAATTGAAAAAGCCGCCGATGTGATCCGCGAGCTTGTTCTGGAAACCCCGCCAAACGCCGGCGGCGGCTTTGGCGACATTTTACGCGCCATCAAAACCGGCAACCGTTTCCGTAAATTATCCGTTGGCGACCAGCAACTCATTCTCGATCTCTTCACAAAGTCAGCCGCAGAGTTTTTACAACGCTGGTTTGAGCATCCGACAATCATCGCCGCCTTCGCCTTTGACGGCATTGTCGGCGCTTATGCTTCGCCACACACGCCAGGCACGGCCTATGTCCTGCTCCACCACGCCTTTGGCGAGGTGAACGGCAAAAAAGGCCGCTGGGGGCACGCCATCGGCGGCATGGGCGCGATCACCCAGGCCATGCGCCGCGTGGCTGAAAACCGAGGCGTCGAGATCACGACCGACGCCCCAGTGCGCCGCGTCACCATTGAGAACAACCGCGCCGTTGGCGTTGAACTTGAAGGCGGCGAAGTCGTAAGAGCCCGCACTGTCGCAGCAAACATTGGGCCGAAACTTCTCTTTACAAAACTTGTCGACGCAAATGTTCAGTCACCGGAATTTCACCAGTGTATGGAAAACTACGCCTGTGGTTCGGGCACCTTTCGCATGAACGTGGCGCTTTCCGAACTGCCCGACTTTTCCTGCCTGCCGGGCGATGAAGCCGCCGAGCATCATCGATCCGGGATCATTATCGGACCAACGCTTGATTATCTCGACCGCGCCTATCTTGATGCCCGCCTATATGGCTGGTCGCGCGCACCGATTGTTGAGATGCTGATTCCGTCTACCATGGATGACAGTCTCGCGCCTGACGGCCGACATGTCGCCAGCCTCTTTTGCCAGCAATTTGCGCCGGAGCTCCCCGATAGCCGGTCATGGAATGACGCACGCGAAGAAGTAGCGGATCTAATTATCGATACAGTCAATCAGTACGCGCCTAATTTCAAAACAAGCGTGCTGGGCCGTCAGATCCTGTCGCCGCTGGATCTGGAGCGCATTTTCGGCCTGACCGGCGGCGATATCTTTCACGGGCGCCTGTCTCTTGACCAGATGTTTTCAAGCCGACCCGCATTGGGGTCTGCTGATTATCGAACGCCGGTCAAAGGGCTCTATCTCTGCGGTTCCGGCGCCCATCCCGGCGGCGGCGTCACCGGCGCGCCTGGCCATAATGCGGCCCGCGAAATCTTGCGCGATTTCAAGAGGAATAGAGTTCCAGCGTGACCGAAACAGACAGCTCACACCCCCAATCCGGGTTCCCAGCTTCACGCGCCGCCTTGATTGCCTGCGCGATTACCCTGTTTCTATTTGTTTTTCGCCCATTCGGGCTATCCATCGACAATAAAGCGGAAGCCGTCATTGTCTTTGGCTTTGCACCGCTGAATTTCATCGCAATTATGAGCGTGCATGCCTTTCTTCAGCACATACAGCGTTGGCATGCCCCGCTGGGCGCAACAATCATAATTGCCGCCAATCTCGGCTATCTGGTGTTTTGGTCGTCAAGCGCAGCAATCGTTTCTCTGACCATGCAAGTATTGCTGGTTGCCGCCCTGACGATAGGGGCCGTCGCCATGTGGAACCGGCTGCGCGCCCTCAATCAGGAAGTCATTGAACTCAAAGATCGCCAAACGCATGGGACCCTAGGTGACGATTTAATCGTTCTGAAAGGTGATGGCGAAAATGAAATAGTCCGACTGAAATCTGACGCGCTTCGCTACGTCAAAGCGCAAGGTAATTATGTTGAGGTCTCTTTCGACCAGGCAGGCGAGCAGAAGATTGTCACGTTGCGGGCTACGCTAGCGGGCATTCAGGATCAGGCCGGCGAATTCATTCTGCGCCGCAGTCACCGTTCATTTCTGGTGAATTTAAACGCTGTTCATCGTCTAATCTCTGACCGGCGGGGCATGCGGCTTGATTACGGCGACGGTCATGTCGTTCCGGTTTCACGCTCCTACCGCGAAGCAATCCGCAGCGCCGTTCAGCAGTAATGTTATTCGTCACGCAGTGGCGTTATTCAGCCCTAAACCCTGGCGCCACCAAGCCGCGTGGCTAAAAAGTATCCGTGCAGCAACGTTGAATGCATGCATGACTCTAATGCTCAAATTCTCCGGGGCCGTCATGGCGGCTGGCGCACTTCTTTTTTTCGGCAGGATGGCGCCGATCTTCGCCATCCTGCCCGACGACATGGCGTTTCCACCCGAGACCGCAACCGATGTCTTTCGTCTCGCGCAGCTGGCGGGTCCGCGCTGGCCGCTGTCCCACGCAATGGGGCTGGTTGCTGTTTCATTATTCACTTTTGGCTATTGGGGACACGCCCAAGCCCTGGCGCGTTCAGGCCATCGCCTCGTCGGAACAGTGGCGGCGGTAATTGCGACAATCGCCTTCTCAGCGTTCGCCGCTGCGCTCGTCATTGACGGATTTCTACTGCCTGAAGCCGCTGAGTACGCGCACGGCGGCCCCGATGCGCCCAGCCTTGCTAAAGTCGAAGCCGTACACCAACGCGCGCTTGTGTTTTTCACGCCCGCCATATTCGTGATGTTCATTGCCATCGGCGTTTTGTCGTCGCGTATGTTGCACGGTTTTATTCATTCGCGATGGCTGGGCGCGTTCGGCATGATGATCGCGATCGCCGGTCCGACGGCATACCTGTTCGGCGTCACCGGGCCCAATTGGGATAACCTTCAAATTGGAGGGTCGCTAATGATGCTCGCTTTCTTGTGGCATTTTCTGGTTGGCGCAGCTGCGCTTTTCGGCAAGGGCCTCAGGTCCTAACGCGTCCCTCTAATCAAGCACCGTATCGCAATGCCAGCAGTCTTCCATCATGCCTGCGCCAATTGGACTGCCTGGCGGTGTTTCCGGCGCAACAGCGCGCGTCACAGGTTCTGCTGGACGGTTCAGGTGCGCTTCAATGCGCTGTGACAGCCATGCATTATGATTGCGCGCTGCATCGTCGCCGCCGAACAGTGACGGAGACAGTGCATTGCGCAAAGACCGCAATCGCCCATCCGCAATTGCACGCACCTCCGGTGATGCGTTTGTATTTGCTGACAGGTCGATCAAGTGTGAAACCAATCGTGTTTGGATACGCCGTGCAATGGCGCGGCGACGCGGCGATCCGGCGTCAGCGAATGCTTTTTGTTCGGCAGCCTCAATCACGTCTTCAAGGCCGAGGCTGTCAGAGTTGCGTGCTTTGTAATTGACAAGCCGCGCTGCGCGTGACGGGTGCAACAAGGCGCCAAGCGTCAGATCCGCCGCCGTATCAGACGCCGACAGTAAATCGAAAACAGGACCTGCATCGCCGTCAAACTGCTCACCGCCGCCCGCCAGGGCGCCGAAGCCGCCAAGTGTTGGCGTCAGTCGGTTAAGCACTGTGTTTGATAAATCCATCACCGCAGGATCAAGAGTTTCGACAAGCGCCGCCAGCGCCCGGCGTTGATCCGCGTTCGCCACCGGACGGCCTGTCGCCATGCCGTCCCCCTTGACGCCATAATTGAATTCAAAACCGCCAATCAGTTTTGACGCCGCCGCAATCTGATAACGGTGATAGAGATAAATCGGCACGATCACTTTATTCAGGTCCGCCATTGGCTGGCCATCCGCAATCGAACGAGCGCCAAAACCGTCCAATGCAATGCGGCGTACACGAAGCGTCTCTTCAAGTGTCGCAGCTGCATCCTCGCCATTATCCCAAACGCTGGCGTAAGGATGCGCCGTGCCAACCGAACGCGCCTCGCGATCACCGACAAAGCGGAGACCGCTTGCGTAACCGTCGCGCAAAATACGGTTGAGCTCTGCGGCTTCATCGGCGTCGTCAGGAAACTCCGCATAAAGCCACGTCGCTGCGAGCTTGTCCCATTCGCCAATGCCGACATCATAAGCCGCTGAAAAATCGAGCGCGCCGTCATCGCCAACTGTGACATGAGGAGCAGGATAATCCATTACCGAGGCGCGGTCGTTCGACGACGCTGCGAAGTTATGAGCGAAACCAAGCGTGTGCCCCACCTCATGCGCCGACAACTGGCGAATACGCGAAAGCGCAACCTCAACAGGATCGTCGGCCTCGCCGGTTCCTGTCTTGTCGGCGCCTGCAAGACCCTCAAAAATCATCCTGTCCTGGCGTACGCGCTGACTGCCGAGAATTACATTCGCTTTCAGCATTTCACCGGTGCGCGGATCGGCGACACCGCCGCCATAGGACCAGCCCCGCGTCTGGCGGTGCGTCCACAGGATGGTGTTGTAACGAATATCGCGAGGATGCGCGTCAGCGGGCAGCACCTCAACGCGATACGAATCAGGAAACCCCGCCGCCTCAAAAGCGTCCGCCCACCAGCTGGCGCCTTCGATCAACGCATTGCGGATCTGCTCCGGCGCACCGGAGTCGACGTAAAAGACAATTGGTTCTTTGGCCGGACTGCTCTCCGCCGCCGGATCCTGCTTCTCCAAGCGGAACCGACGTGCAAACGCCTGACGCACTTGACCGTCAAGCGGCGCAGAAAAGTCATAAAACGGCACATCAATCGCCGCCGAGCGCGGATCGAACATGCGTGATTCAAAACCGTCTTCCGGCAAACGCACTAAAGAGTGATGCTGAACCAGCGTAAAGGAGCGCCCGTCCGCCGCTGTCGCAATTACCTCGCCCTTTGGTTCATCGCTTGTCAGCGTCAAAAACGCATCGAACTCAACATTGTCCGGAAAAACCAGCACCTGATCGAAATCCGGCATAGATCGATCAGCAGCGATTTTAAAAGTCCCACCCTTTGGGTGGTTCTTCAGGGCGCCACGCACATCGAGCGCATCGCGGATCAAAAAACTTGAGATATCGACGAGCAATTCGCCATTCGGGCCTTCAGCGGCGATATCGCCAGACCAGAGAAAAGACCTGGCGAATGATTCCCGTACGGCTCTTTTCTCGAGCGGATTGTCGGCGCTTGCACGGTAGCTCCAGTTTTCCTGCTCTGCGATCAGCTTGCCGCCATTTTGGCGGAACGCGATGAGCGACCCGCCATCGAACAATCCACGGTCAAGGCCGATTGGGTTTGAGCCGAGGCCTGCTGTCAGGCCGGATGCATAGATGGCCCGCAATGAAACGTTCTCATCATCGGGCGCGGGAAATGCAGCGAAAAGTTTGCCGTCAGATTCATTGACGAAAATGTCGATAAAGCCTTCCCGACGTTCAAGACCTCGTGTGGCGTCAGACCAGCCGCCCGAAGGCGCCCCCCTGGCATTCGAATCTTGCGAGCTGTCAGCCTGTTGTCCCGAACAGGCCAGAACCGTACTCGCCAACACAATCATCGAAAGCATTCGTATCATCACGTCACCCGCATATTTCACTGCGGGCGCAAACTGCCGGATATTGCCGCCAAGATCAAAGGCTTTCCCCCCGAAGCTGCGACGCAGCCTTGTGAGCCGCCAAGGTCCCCGATAGAAATTCCCGAATGGCAATGGAGATTCAAAACCAGTGAAGTTCGCAGGCACCAAAGACTATATCGCAACCGAAGACCTTAAAGTCGCAGTGAACGCCGCCGTTACGCTGGAGCGCCCGCTCCTCGTCAAGGGCGAGCCCGGCACCGGCAAGACCGTGCTGGCGATTGAGATCGCCAAGGCGCTTGGCGCGCCGCTGCTCGAATGGCACATCAAATCGACGACCAAAGCTCATCAGGGACTATACGAGTATGACGCGGTCGCCCGCCTGCGTGACGGTCAACTTGGCGAGGAACGCGCCCGCGACGTCCGCAACTATATCAAGCGCGGCAAACTGTGGGAGGCGTTCGTCGCTGACCAAAGGCCAGTCCTGCTAATCGACGAAATCGACAAGGCGGATATCGAGTTTCCGAACGATCTCCTGCAGGAGCTCGATCGCATGGAGTTTTTCGTTTACGAGACCAACGAAACGGTCAAAGCGCAGCAGCGCCCGATCGTGATCATCACATCCAATAATGAAAAAGAACTGCCGGACGCGTTTTTGCGCCGATGTTTCTTCCACTACATCAAGTTCCCGGATGCCGGGACAATGGAAGATATTGTCGAAGTACATTTCCCCGGCATCAAGAAACGACTTGTTAGTGACGCCTTGAAAATTTTCTACGAAGTCCGCGAAGTGCCCGGCCTGAAGAAAAAGCCATCGACGTCGGAATTGCTGGACTGGCTGAAGCTCTTGCTTTCCGAAGACGTGTCGGACGACATTTTGCGCGAGCGCGATCCGCGAAAGGCGATCCCACCGCTTCATGGCGCGCTGTTGAAAAACGAGCAGGACGTGCATCTGTTTGAACGGCTGGCGTTTCTGGCGCGGCGCGAAGGCGCATAGCGGGCGTGCGCGCTGAGGCGCACCGGATCAACGCCAACGGCCTGACTCATTTCGTCCGCGACACTGGCGACGAAGCCGCGCCAGCAGCATTGCTTCTGCACGGCTTTCCGGACTCCAGCGATCTTTGGGAATCGGTGACGCCGCTGCTGGTTGGCGCCGGTTATCGCATCATCGCCCCGGACCTGCGCGGATTTGGCGAGACCGATATCGCTCCGGCGCATTCCGCATACGATATATATACGGATGTCATGCCTGATGTTCTTGGCGTATTGAGGGCGCTCGACATTCAACGCAGTCATGTCGTCGGGCATGATTTTGGCGCGCCGGTCGCGTGGGGGCTGGCTTCGAACCATCCGGATATATTCATCAGCCTGACCGCAATCTCCGTAGGCCATTCCCGGTCCTATCTGAAAGCCGGGATGCGTCAATATGCGATGAGCTGGTATATCCTCATGCACCAGATGAAAGGCCTATGCGAAGCGTTATACCGCGCGAATGACTGGGCTTTGTTTCGCAAGCATTGGTCGAGCCATGGCGACGCCGACAAGGCGGTCGAAAAGCTTTCACGCCCTGGCCGGCTCACCGCGGGGCTGGACTGGTACCGCACCAATATTTCCCTCGGCCGCATGTTGCGCCCGCCGCCGCCGGGCGCTTTTGGCGAAGAGATTGTCCGCATTCCAACTCTTGGAATTTGGAGCGACGGCGAGAAGTATTTATCCGAAAAACAGATGGTTCTGTCAGAAAGCTACGTAAGCGCCCCATGGCGTTATCACCGGATTAATGGCGCCTCTCACTGGGTCCCCTATGATGCTTCCGATGAGCTGGCGAAAGAACTGATCACGCATTGGCGCGTACATGGAGAGTAAGTCGCTTTCGGCAGCGATGCGATTTACACGAGCGAAGTCGATATGCCGCCATCGGCCATCATTGCGCTGCCGGTGACGAACGCAGCTTTATCAGACAACAGAAACAACGCCACCTGCGCTATTTCTTCAGGCGTCGCCATGCGCTTGAGCGCATGGAGCCCGGCGACAAATTTGTGAGCGTCCGGATCATCACCCGCCATAGCGGTTTTTGTGCCGCCCGGCAGCAATGCGTTCACGCGAACGCCATCGGCCCCATGTTCGGAAGAAAGGGATTGCGCCAATCCAATCAGCCCCGCTTTTGAGGCGGCATAGGCGCCCATTCCCGGCATGCCGCCATTCGCATGGCCAACAAAAGAAGACGTAAATACAATGGACCCGCCACCGTTTTTCTTCATGACCGGAATTTGATGTTTCGCAGCAAAAAAAGCGCTCGTCAGGTTCGTAGCAATGACATTATGCCAGTTCTCGTTTTGCATATCCGGTATTGAACTCATGTCACCAACGATACCGGCGTTATTAAAGGCGGCGTCAAGGCCGCCAAATTCACTTTGCGCGCGCCTCACCAGCTCGATTGAAAAGTCTTCGTTTTGAATATCGCCGGCAACCGAAATTGCATGCCCGTTGGTCCGATGGATCTCAGCAGTAAGATTATCGATAAGTGCTTTTCGTCTAGCGCCCAGAACGACGTTCGCGCCTTCTCGGGCGAACAACAAGGCCGCCGCGGCGCCTATCCCGCTACTCGCGCCGGTAATGATTACTGTTTTATTGGAAAGCTGCATGCTGATCACTCCGACGCTTTGAGGAGCCCCGTTGATAGGAACGAAGCTCTCGCCCAACCACCCGTTTCTTGCGTCGCCGCCTTGCAGAATTGCGGTCAGGGCTGGGCCGCCCTTTTCACCCCGTCAAAAAGCCCGTAAGCTTTAATTCTGTCGTGCGTAGAGGGGTTTAGGGGCTATGGAAGGTCTGTGGGGCGCACTGCCCATCATATTGATTATATTGTTCATTTTGTTCCGCAACGTGGCCAACCGGCAGCGTCACGTGGAGCTGGTCACCGCCTTCTCGAAAATCCAGAAAAAACGCAAAAGCCGGATCATCGCAATTGTACACCGCCAGGAGCCCATGGGCCTCCTCGGCATTCCGATGCTTCGCTATATCGATTTGAACGACGCAGAAGATGTTCTCGAAGCCATTCGCAAGACGCCCCCGAACAAGCCGCTTGAATTTATTCTGCATACCCCAGGCGGTCTTGTCTTACCGGCAATGCAGATTGCCCGCGCGATCAAAGCGCATCCGGGAAAGAAAACCGTCTTTGTACCCCATTACGCAATGTCAGGCGGCACGCTGATAGCGCTGGCGGCGGACGAAATCGTACTGAGCCAGCATGCCGTCCTTGGACCGATTGATCCGCAGATCGGCGGACTGCCGGCGGCGTCCGTTGTCCGGGTGGCGCAGGAAAAGCCCATTCAAAATACAGAAGATTACACGCTCGTGCTTGCAGATGTCGGTGCGATGGCAATCACGCAGTTACAAAAAGCGGCGCGCGAACTGCTCGCCGGCACGGTGTCGGAAAACGCCGCCGTCGCAGTCGCCGAACAGCTGTCTTCCGGCCGCTGGACGCACGACTACCCGATCGCCTTTGACGAGGCGCGCGAGCTTGGGCTGAATGTGTCAAATAACATGCCCAAAGAGATCATGCAGATGATGGCGCTGTTTCCTGATACGGTGCGACGCAATCCAAGCGTTCGTTATGTCGAAGATGAAGCCCATCATGTCGGCGGCGAAAACCCCAATAAAGTTGCGATGACCGGCTTCCAGCCGCAACAGGGGCGCAGCTATAGCTATGGCCCCTGGAACCCAAAAGAACTGAAGCGGCAGACCGCCGATCCTGAAAGCAAACGCAAACCGTTCTGGCGTCGCGGCGAATAACCCTGTCAGTACAAAAACTCCGCCTCTTCCGGCACCCGCGAGAAGGCGATTTTCGCACCGAGATAATTCAGATCTACGACGGACTGGCTGGCGAGCGTCACATATTTGCGGGCCGGCGCCGCATCGCCCGATACGCCCAACCGGCGCATTTTCGCTTTTGGGTCCGCATTCAAAAGATCAATCGCCCGCCAGAGCCGGGCACGCTTTCCGTCCGCTTTTCGCAAACTTTCATCCGCAAACAGATCCTGCTGGCGCAGCGACGCGTCGTCCGATTTCTCCAATCCATGGAGATAGACGGTAACGCCGCCAATGCGCGCCTCGTCCGCCTCCCGCCCGCGATGACCAAGATACGCCGCCCACATATCGTCCAGGGCCTGCAGAAACCCGAAACTGTCCTGGGATGGCGCAAACCGCTGGCTCGCCTCCCAGCGGCCATCCGGGCGCAGACGGATCGATAAACTTAGCGACCGCGCATGCATTCCATAATGGCGTAGCCGGCTCGCCGCTTTCAGCAAAAGCGCGCGCGCCACAAGCCGCGCCCGCTCCGGCGCTTCATAATCGCGCGAGAGAACACGGCTGTGACCAATCATGGATTTTTTTGTCTCAGGTTCATGAGTGTCAAAGCCGTGAAGCGCATACCAGAACCGCTCCCCCGCCACAGACCCCCAGATCGCGCGGGCCCGCTTCGGTTGCAGGTTCCAAAGGGAAACGAAATCGGTGACGCCTGATTGTGTGAGGCGCGCAGCGACGCCTTTGCCAACGCCCGGAATATCAGTCAGCGGCATATCCGCGAGTTTACCCGGAAGATCGCACAGCTCGAGCACGGTCAGCCCATCGGGCTTGACCCGTTCAGCAGCGAGCTTCGCCAATAACCGGCTCGGCGCCAGCCCAATCGATGCGCGCAGCGCCGAGCCCACATTGTCAGCGATGCCCTGTTTTACGCACCGCGCGGTTTCCACTGCCGCTTCGGCGCCGCGTTCCGACCGCGACAGACGAAACGCCGCTTCATCAATGGAATAAATTTTGACCAGTGGGAGATGGCGCTCAATTTCCGCCATCAGCAATTTATGGACTTCCACGTAACGGTCATGACGCGCCGGCATCACCGCGATGTCCGGACAGATCGCCCGCGCATCGCGAACCTTTGTCCCCCGAGTGATCCCGAGCGCCTTGGCCTCATAGCTCGCCGCAATGGCGCCCGTATGCTCGGATCGCAGCGGCGTAACGATGACGGGCCGCCCTATCAGCGCCGGCTGGTCATGCTGCTCAACACTCGCAAAATAGGCGTTGAAATCAAGGAACAGGTAGTTCAGCCCGTCCGCCGGGCGATATGCGCCGCAATGATCGTCGATATTCTCCATGAGAACAAATATAGAACATCTGTTCCGGGACGTCTACAGCTTTGAAAAAAGCCCGGCGCTAGAGCCCGAGCGCCGCGATCTCGATCCGCGCTGCTGCGCCATAGAGGACCGACGCGGCCCCTTCCGTCGTCGCTGCCGTCAGTCCGTCAAACTCGCTCAACGCGATGTCGAGCTGTTCCTGCGCCATGGCGACGGCCTCGCTTTCCGCCATATCGCTGGTCTCGCCGGACGCCAGCACCATGCGCGCGGCGTTTAAAAATCCGTATGCGTCTTGATATTCATGGGCGTTGGTAATGGCGCCGTCATCTTCAACACCGATATCGAACTCATCAGCTGCTGTCGAAACAATTTTCGAAACGGCCAGCAAGCGCGTTTTTACAGTCATGTCTGGGAAATGTGCGGCGATCGCGTCAGCAACCGCATTATAGGCGTCATCAATATCTCCGCCGGCTTCGGCAGCGCTCGCCAGCGCTGACAGCTGATCTGCAAAACCAGGCTTGGAGCGCGCTTCAAAGGCCGGCGCCAGCCCGGCGTAAAGCTCGCTCTGCGGGTGCTTGGAATGGCCCAGCGCCATTTCCCGTTCGCCGCTGTCATAAAGCTCGCGGAATGCAATCAAATGACCGCGCACCAGCGCAAGACGGTAGAGATATTCGATGTCGTCGGTTGCCGGATCGCCAGATGACGCAGCGCCCTCGCCTTCGCTCTCACCACCAAGCCCCTCGCCTTCGCTTTCGCCGCCTAATCCTTCCCCCTCGCTCTCACCGCCAAGGCCTTCGCTTTCGCCCTCGCCGGATATAGAGGTCGCTGCGCCTTCACCTTCAGCGCCATGGCCTTCTCCCTCGCCTTCGCCGCTGCAGGCGGTGACTGCAAGAGCGCCCGTCAGGGCAAGCGTCGACAGGCTGGTAATCAATTTCAGTTTTTGTTTCATCTGGCGTCTCCGAATTGGCGGGGCCATAATAGTGAGGCCGTCCGTTTTTGCAAACGATTCTCAACCACAGGCCGCCATGCTGTTGCAAATTGCCGAAATCCTGAGCCAGGCGGAGTGCGCTGCAATCAAAGACGCCCTGTCCACAGATGACCTCTGGCGCGAAGGTAAATCCACCGCAAAAGGCGCCGCTCGAAGAGCCAAGAATAATCTGCAGGCTGATCCGGCGATCCCGGCGGTTAAAGGCGTTTTGGCGAAGATCGAAAAATCCCTTCGCAAGAACGCCGTGTTTACGGCTGCAGCGCAACCTGCGAGTTTCGCCCGGCTGATGATCAATCGCTATGCTGAGGGGATGAGCTACGGCGATCATGTCGATGCGCCCTATATCGAGAATACGCGCAGTGATCTTTCTTTCACGGTTTTCCTGAGCCCGCCGGAAGACTATGACGGCGGCGAGCTGGTCATTGACACCGTAGGACGCGAAGACGTCATTCGCGGAACACTGGGGAGCGTCGTGCTTTACCCGTCGACAGCCGTTCACCGGGTCGAGGAAGTCACCAGGGGCGCAAGAGTAGCCTGCGTCGGTTGGGTTAAAAGCCGGGTCCGTTCATCCGACCACCGCGCCATCTTGTACGATCTGGAAACTGCGATCGCCGATCTTAACGCATTGGAAGCGCCGCAGGAACTGCGTAACCGCCTAGTCAATGTCAGAAATAATCTGTTGCGGAATTTTGGCGACTAGCGCCGCCCGATTGTCGATTTGCGCGCCCTGCGCCCGTCATCACGATAACAGCGCGCATGACGGCGCCTGCAAAAGAGGAGAACCAGATGAAAATCATGCTGCTGGCCTACGAAGCGCCGGAGGACTTCGCCCTTCGCGACAATAGGGCCGAATTCGAAAGTTATATGGGTGAATGGTATGCGTTCAGCGAAGCGGTGAACAAGGAATGCAATCCTGATGACAGCGCTGCGCTGGAGCCGCCATCGACCGCAACCGTTGTTTCAGTGCGTAATGGCGTGCGCGAAGTTCAGGATGGGCCTTATCCGGACACCAAGGAACAGCTTGGCGGCTACTTCATCATGAACGTCGCCGATATGGACGAAGCTGCGGTATGGGCGGCGAAATGCCCCTCGTCAAAGAATGGCTTCACGGATGTGCGCCCTGTGCCTTATCTCGAACAGGGAGGCGAGTGATGAAGTATCTTCTGTTATTGCACGATAATGAAGACGCCTGGCTGACCATGGAAGAGGCGAAAAAGAACGAAATCTTCGGCTCTTATATGGCGTACACGGAAGCTTTGAAGAAGGCGAACGCCTATCACGGCGGCGCGCCGCTCGAACACTCCAAAACCAGCAAACGCGTTCGCGCCTCAGGCGTACAGGACGGACCGTTTGTTGACGGAAAAGAACAGCTCGGCGGCTTTTACATGATCGAAGCTGACAATCTCGATGAAGCGCTCGACTGGGCTGCGCGCTGTCCTTGCGCCAGCATTGGTCATGTTGAAGTGCGTCCCGTCTGGCATATCGGAGACTAACAGATGCAGAATGCGCGCGCGATTGCAGAAGAGACCGCCCGCGCATCCTACGGCCGGTTGCTTGCCTGGCTGTCGTCTCGTTCCGGTGATGTGGCCGCTGCTGAAGACGCCCTCGCCGAAGCGTTTCGCGCTGCACTGGAAACCTGGCCGAAAAACGGCATCCCGGACTCGCCAGAGGCTTGGTTATTGACTGCGGCGCGCCGCAAACTCATCGACGCCGCCCGCCGTAAGCAAACGCAAACCGTCCACACGCCAGCACTCACCCTCGCGGCGGAAGAAGCCGAAGCAGCCTTGCGCGTTGAAAAACCGTTTCCGGATGAACGCCTGAAGCTGCTTTTTATTTGCGCCCACCCAGCAATTGACGCGAACATCCGCACGCCCCTCATGCTGCAGACGGTTTTGGGCTTGGATGCGGAGCGCATCGCCTCTGCATTTCTGGTCTCCCCCGCCGCGATGAGCGGGCGGCTCGTGCGCGCCAAACGCAAGATCAAGGCGGCTGGCATTCCCTTCGAAGTTCCTGAGACCACAATGATCACCGATCGCATGACGGCAGTGCTGGAAGCTATCTATGCGGCGTTTACTTGCGGCTGGGATAATCCCGATGGCAGTGACCCGGGCGGCGCGGACCTTACCGGCGAAGCGGTTTACCTCGCCCAATTGCTGACAAAGCTGATGCCTGATGAAAGCGAGAGCTGGGGTCTCTTGTCGCTGATGCTGCATGCACAGGCGCGCAGCGCGGCCCGGCGTATTGAGGGCGCCTATGTGCCCCTGGGCGAGCAAGATACCACCCTGTGGGACCGGGAGATGATTGTCGGCGCTGAAAGCGCGCTCGCAAAGGCATGGCGCATCGGACAGTCAGGACCTTATCAGATCGAGGCCGCCATCCAATCGGCTCATGCGGCATCGCGCCTGAACGAACGCGATACATCAGCGGACATCATCCTGCTCTATGAAAAGCTGGTCGAATTGGCGCCGACCATAGGCGCTCATGTGGGCTACGCCGCCGCACTTTGCACGGCGGGTTCAGGCAAACGCGGTTTGGCGGTTTTGGACGAAATCCCGTCAGCGCGAATTGAGACCTATCAAGCCTATTGGGCGGTGCGTGCGCACATTCTGGCGGAACTCGGAAAATCAAACAATGCGGCGCAAGCCTATCAACGCGCTATTGGTCTCACGCAAGACGAGGCGGCGCGCGTCTTTTTGCAATCAAAAGAACGCGCGCTCAGAGAAGGCTAGAACCAATAACTCTTGCTGAGTCGCTGGATAGGCAGCGGAACGTTCGAGCTCTGCATCTCTACTGTCCATTCCAGAGGGCGGCTCAGAGTGGCCACGGCGGACTGTTCTTCAATGGTGTAACCAGCCGCTTCAACTCGGACCCATAGTCTTGCGCTATCGCTGCGCGCCGGCACGCCTGCATGAATTACCAGCGAGTTACCCTCTCGGCGCAAAGTGCCGCCGGCGGAGCGGAAAAGATTCCACGTAGACCCAAGCTCTTCATTGTGAAGGCGACCGCGAATGGTTCCCCGTCGGATCATGTCCGCGACATCATTCGGAATACCGTCCGGAAAAACAATCTTCAGATACAAATCATATTTCGCCGCTTCTGATCGGTTTTGCACCTGATAGAGCCTGGCGTTATCGGCGCTGAAGTTGGCGTTTATCAAGCGCGCGCCAAGAGCGGCTTCACGCGAAACCTCCGCTGGCTCAAGCGATTCCAGCGGCGCCAGTGTGTCTGGAAAGGAGCTCAAACCGCCAGCGAGGTTTGGCGGCGTCGCCGTCATCAGCACCGCAAGCAATCCAAAACCTTGTGCAAAAGCGCCTTGCCGCGTGATCGGTTGAAAATAAAAAATCGATCCGGCGCCAATGGCCGTCATGCCGAGAACAACCATCCATAGCGGGATGTCGGTAAATCCAAGGACACCGCCAATCTCAACAACCCACTTATTGATTGTGTAGAGCGCGGAAGCTTCGCCTTGCGCTTGAAAGTCGGTAACCAGGGCGGCGACAATACCGGCGGCGCCAGCAAGCCCCAATCCCAATATATCCCCCATCCCGAATTGGCCGGGTGTTTTGATCCCGTGTTTTACGCCGTAAGGCATGCGTTGCTCCTCACCAGATACCCCGGCGCAGTAAACCATATTTTTGTCGCAGGTTTAAGACCATTGAACCGCTCGACGCCTGAAATTGAAGAGATCCCGCTTATTTGGCCTTTGGCGGACGGGCCATGCCAAAGTCTATATCGAACAAATGCTCAAGGCTGGTGCGCGAAAGACCTTTTTTCACAAAGTCATAAGGCGTCACATTCATCGCCTTCACGACCATCCGCTCAATCTGCAATCCGGCCCCATCTGGCCGGGGCGTGATGTCGAAATCGATCAGATTGACGCAACAAAGATCCTGCTCAAAGGCTGCGATTGTCCGCAAGCCGCCGCCACATGCCCAGCCGAGGGCGATGCGATTGACGCCTTCGTGAGCAACGATCAAAGCTGATCGCCACCCTCCGCCGGTAAGCAGCGCTTCCAGTCCAGCCACGATGCGGCTTTGGGCGCCGGCAAAGGTTTCCCCCTCCGGCAGAAAAGAAGCGCCCTCTTCGTCGGCGCTATCGAAGGAATAAGCGAGGCGCGCAGCGAGTTCTTCCCGCGATTTGGCGACGATCCAGCCGCTTTTCAGCTCCTCGATCTGCTCAAGATCGGTAAGCTCTGGCGGATTTTCATTGCCTGATAAAATGATTTCAGCGGTTTCCCGCGTTCTCGGCAATCCTGAGCAAACGGCAATATCGAAATGCGTGTGGCGAAGGGCGTCACGAGCCGCCTCCGCCTGCAGCCGCCCCTCATCCGTCAGCGGCACCAGGCGGGGGTCAGTGATATCGGGCGCAAAATAGTCGACATGCCCATGTCGCATTAAAAAGACCCGACGCCGTCCCGCACCCTTCATGGTGAATCCCTAGATTGCCGCACTGCAAAGAACCGGCATTAGACAATTTTCGACGGTCTGGCCAGCAAGCCGCTAATTTGGCTTGAAGGCTCGCCTATCCCTAATCCTGATGTTAGGATTAGCGCTGTCGCATGGGGTCAGGGCTGGAAGAGGGGTAGTTCCCGGGATGGGGTTGCGTTCACCGATTTTTTTCACAGGGGCGTTTCTGCTGCTGGCTGTAATTTATGCGGCGTATTTCAATATCGCCGTTCGGGTTGATTCGAACGCCGCGCTGAGCCGCTTTAACGCCCTGATGGAAACCAATGCGCCCAAGCGCGCCGCCAAACATGGCGAGAGCGCCCTCGCCATGCAAATTGCCGATGGCGCAAACGCCGAAGACGTCGCTTCCTTAAAGACAAGGCTTGCGTCAGCGCAGCAGTCGCGAAAAAGATATGCTCGCGCCGCTGACTTGCTGAAAGATGCTTTGTCGACAGACTGGGCGCGCGATCTGGATAGACGCGAGCGCATTCGGCTCGAAGACGAACTTGGCCGCGCATACATTCTTTCTGACTCAATCGAAGAAGCGGTCTCAATTTACGCATCTTTCCTGGAGCTGGCCGGCGACGCTGCGGCGCAAATTGAGGCTGGAAAAGAAAACAGCGACGCCGCTTATTACGCCAAACGCGTGGAAGCTGTCGGCGATCTCTTTATTGAAGCGCTCAATCACGCATCCAGCCGCTTTCAACAGGCTGGCGGCCGCGAAGCGAAACTGGCGACAGCGAACCAAATGGCGAGCCTTGGCGGATTTTACGCCATGCACGATGAAGGCGTTTACGCCGCCGCCGGATTGCTCGCCACCGCTTATGAAACGCGGCGCAACCTTCTTGGCGGCGATCATCAGGATACGGTCCAACTAACGCTTATTCTCGGCCCTCTATATGCTCGCATGGGGCGCATTGAAGATGCGGAAAAACTCTACCTCGACGCATTCCATGCGCAAGAGCGGGTCAAAGGCCCCAATAGTCCTGACCTCAGTCTTTACATCAAGCTTCTCGCTGGTGTTTACGAGCAACAGGAGCGGTATACCGAAGCCCAGGCGCTTTTCGAACACATGCGTAATCTATTTCAGGACGCCTTTGGCGCACAAAGATACGCCGTCAACCGCGAACGCGATCGCCGCGCTGACATCAATCGCCCTGTGTCTCAGCACTTCACTCTGGATTCGAAATATGCGCCGACGGATCTGATCTCAGCAGTTGAATTTTCGATCCCCACCAGCAAAGCGCCGACGCTGGATGAAATGAAACTGCGTCTCGCGCCGGATGTCGATGCAGACCCTCGCGAAGCAAATATGCCGGCGCGGCTAGCTCAGCTTATTTCCCTGTGCCGATCAGAATCGGGTGAGCGCATATCGTTGCGATCCGGCTACCGTTCTTATCACACACAAAATGTACTCCACCAACGCAATGGCGACCGCGGGACAGTGACCCCTGCAGGGATGTCCGAACATCAAACAGGGCTCGCTGCGGATATTAACATTAATGGGCGTTTCATGCGCCAGAGCGACCGGGCGTTTCAGTGTTTTGAAGAGAACGCATTTCGGTTTGGCTTCATCCTCTCCTATCCGCCGGGCAACGATTATCTTCCCGGCGACGACACTTATGAGCCATGGCACTGGCGATATGTCGGCGTTCAAACCGCTCACCTTTACCGTGAGGCCGGCCCTTATCATCAACCGCAGGAATTTCTTGCAGCTCTTCCCTGTTATCAGGAACGCGCCGCCAACGGCATCTTCCCAACGGCAGGCGAGAGCGACATTTGCCTGGAAACACCGGCAATCGTCTCCGCATCGATGGAGGAAGCCGAGACACCTGAAAATGCGACAGCGAATGCGGCCCGTATCTTGAATGACAGCCTCATGTCAGCGCGGTCCCCCGAGTAAGGCCACCGCCGCGCGTCGCCATGGGACTGGTTAATGGACAGCGAAACCGCCACTGCGCCCCGCGCGCGCATCGCTTGTATTTCCAGAGATGAAAAGTCCCTCGAAGCATTAACCGTAAACTTCAAAACAGCCGGCTATGAAATCGCCTCTCCTGGGTCGGGCGCCGCGGACTTATGCCTGGTGGATTTGCGCGGCCAGTCCGTCTCCGCAAAAAAAGCGAGAAGTCTTGCCGCAGTATTGCGGCACCGGTCTGCTGAGGCGTCAATATTTTTTCTAATCGACCCGGCGCTGGCCCAGCGCGGCCGCGCCGCGCTACGGCGCTTTGGCGAAGTGATCCCGGCAGCCGGCGGATGCGAGCATCTGATCGAACGCTGCAGGCAGATGATCCGCTTACGTAATATTGCCGAAGAGGCCGGGGAGCGTATGAAATCGCTCGCCTCGCTCAACAGGTTGGTCGAATTCCCTCCCATCGCCACTTCGGACAAACCCCTCAAGATATTAATCGCCGGCGCGCCAGGCCCAGCGGCCAGCGCATGCATCAACGCTGTGCGGCATATCGCAGAAGATTATGTTTGCGTGCTCACCGCCGGTCAGGCCCTTCGCGCTATGGAGCTTCAAGGCTTCGACGCGGCTGTCTTTCTCTCCTCTGGCGAAAACGATCCGCTTTTCAGCGTGACAAGAGCGATGCATCGCAACAAAACCATCGCCGGCGTTCCAATCATCCATATCGCAGACAAAAAAGCAGAATTACCAGTTTTGGCGAAGCGCGGCGCCAATGAGTTCATGCTGCGCCAACATGTCAGCGATGACCTTGGCGTCAGAATTCAACTGGCCGCGCGCCGTTACCGGCTACTGCGATCTATGCGTGTTTTCCTACAGGCATGTAATGGCGAAGGCGTACGCGACAACGCGTCCGGCGCCTTCACTTCCGCATTTCTGGCGGAACACGGCGCCAGACTGTGCGCGCGCGCCGACCAGACGGACCGCCCGTTATGCGCAACGCTTGTCCATCTGAGCCCCGACCATCAATATGAGTCAGCGCCAGGCCGTAAAGTGTTGCATCAGGCGGCGCGGCTCATGAAGCGTGTGACACGAGCAGAAGATGTGACCGCTCGTATTGGTCCCGACACATTTTTGATTCTGAGCCCGGCGACAATACAATCAGACGCCCGCGCGCTTGCGTTGCGGATTGACGGCGTGTTGAGCAACACCGTTTTTCGGGGCGGCAATGATCAAATGCTGTATTCTATAAAGGTCAGCACAGCCATCTGTATGCGCCGGCAGGGCGAAGCGATTGAGGAAGTCGTCGCTAATGCGATCAAAGCCAGACGAAACGCTCAATCCGCTACGCCGCCTCGTCGGCGATCTCCGCAATAATATTGGCGATCTTGCGCGCGCCTTTCAAACGCGCCTTTTCACCTGCCCAGGACTGCCTGAAAACAATTTTCTGATCGGGGCGCAATTTCAGGTCATAAGGCGACTGTGAGATAAATTCGACAAGGCCGGCCGGATTGACGAATTCGTCATTGCGGAATGTGATCACCGCGCCCTTAGGTCCGGCGTCAATCTTCGCGATGCCCGCCTGACGGCAAATGCTCTTGATCGCAACGATTTCAAGAAGATGTTCGACTTCCGGCGGCATCGAGCCAAAGCGGTCCACAAGTTCAGCCGCAAATGAATCTATTTCTTCGTTCGATTGCACATCACCAAGCCGACGATAAAGCGCCATGCGTACATCGAGGTCGGCGACATAAGTGTCGGGGATCAACACCGATGTACCGATATTGATTTGCGGCGACCATGTTTCCTCCGCCGCCGCCCCGCCTTCGCGTAATTCGGCCACCGCTTCCTCCAGCATGTGCTGGTAAAGCTCCACGCCCACTTCCTTGACCTGACCTGACTGTTCCTCGCCAAGAAGGTTTCCGGCGCCGCGAATATCGAGGTCATGGGACGCCAACGTGAAGCCGGCGCCCAGCGTATCAAGCGATTGCATGACTTTCAGGCGCCGGGCCGCGCCGTCGGTAAGCTTCTTGCGGGCGCTTGTCGTGAGATAAGCGTAAGCGCGCTGCTTCGAACGACCGACCCGGCCGCGAAGCTGGTAAAGCTGCGACAGGCCGAACATATCCGCATGATGAATGATCATCGTATTAGCGGTAGGGATGTCCAGACCGGATTCGATAATTGTCGTTGAAACCAGAATGTCGAACTTTCCGTCATAAAAGGCGGTCATGATATCTTCAAGTTCGCCCGCGCTCATCTGTCCATGGGCGACTTTAAACTTAAGCTCCGGCATCTCATTGGTGAGAAACTCGGCGATATCTTTCAGGTCCGATATGCGCGGCGCAACATAGAAACTTTGTCCACCGCGATAATGCTCGCGCAACAGCGTTTCACGCACCACCACCGGGTCGAACGGTCCAACCGTTGTGCGCACCGCCAGACGATCCACCGGCGGCGTTGCAATCAAAGATAAATCGCGGATGCCGCTCATCGCCAATTGCAGCGTACGCGGGATCGGCGTCGCCGTTAGTGTCAGCACATGCGTGTCAGCGCGGAACGCCTTCAGGCGTTCTTTGTGCTTGACGCCGAAATGCTGCTCTTCATCGACAATGATGAGACCGAGGTCGCGAAACTTGATCGTTTTCGCCAGCAGGGCGTGGGTGCCGATAATAATATCTACATCGCCGCTCGAAATCCCGTCACGCGCCTGCTTGGCGTCCGCCGTCGACACCATACGCGACAATTGCGCGACCTTCAGGGGAAAGCCTTTGAAACGCGCGGCGAAGTTTTTGTAATGCTGGCGCACCAGCAGTGTTGTTGGCGCGATCACTGCGACCTGTCGCCCTGTCATTGCCGCAACGAACGCAGCACGTAAAGCGACCTCAGTTTTGCCAAAGCCGACATCGCCGCAAACCAGGCGATCCATCGGCTGGCCTTTGGCGAGGTCTTCAATCACGTCGGCAATTGCGTTTTCCTGATCTTCCGTTTCAGCGAACGGAAAGCGCGCGCAAAATTCATCGTAGGCGCCCGATGTCGGCGCCATCACTTCGGCGGAATGCATGGCGCGTTTCGCGGCAATAGCGATCAATTGTTCCGCCAGCATCTTGATGCGCGCACGCATCTTCGCCTTGCGTCCCTGCCACGCAGCGCCGCCAAGTTTATCGAGCTGCGCGTTCGCGTCGTCGGACCCGAACCGTGACAGGAGATCGATATTCTCCACTGGCAGGAACAACTTGTCGCCCCCATGATAGACAAGCTGCAGGCAATCATGAGGCGCGCCCTGAACTTCCAGTGTTTTCAATCCCTCATAACGCCCAATCCCATGTTCAACATGAACAATGAGATCGCCCATGGAGAGGCTTGAGGCTTCGGTCAGAAAGTTTTCAGCGCGTTTGCGCCGGGTCCGCCGCACAAGGCGGTCACCCAGAATATCCTGCTCGGAGATGAAGGCCGTCGCATCGGTTTCAAACCCCTGTTCCAGACCGAGAACAGCGGTCTGTATTTCAGCATCCGACGATTGAACGCCAGCCCAGTTTTCAGCATGCGTGACCGACTTACCGCGGTGATCGCCAAGCACGGTCCGCATGCGATCCGCCGATCCGTCCGACCAGCAGGCGATCACGGTTTTCTTGCCATCGCGATCGAGGGACTTCACATGCTCCAGAACAGAGTCGAAAACGTTCACTTTGCCCGCCGAGCGTTCCGCCGCAAAACTGCGTCCGATCCTTGCGCCCATATTGAAGCAGCGTTCATTGTCCGGCGGTGCAAAAGGCGACAGCGGGCGGAGGCTGGCTTGAGCGACCGCGCCTTTCCAGTCCTCTGGGGACAGATAAAGCGCCTCCGGCCTTAGCGGACGGTAAGGCGGCGCTGAAAACTCTGAATTGCGGGGCTTACGTTCAGTGCTGTCTTCATTGCGGGTTTCAAAATGATCCTGAATAGACTTGAACCGCTCATCCGCGGCTTCGTCAGCGAGATGATCGACAAAGACAAGGCTGCCTTCGAGAAAGTCAAACAGCGTGCTCGTCTTCTCATAAAATAGCGGCAGCCAGTGCTCGGCTCCTGCATGCATGCGCCCGGCGCTGATCGCTTCATAAAGCGGATCATCCCCGACCGCCCCAAACGCCGCGCGATAACCGGATCGGAATCGTGTAATCGATTCCTCTGTAATCAGGATTTCGCTGGCCGCAGACATATCAAACCGGCTGAGCTGACGGGTGGTCCGCTGGGTGTCTGCATCGAAGGCGCGCACCGATTCCAGTTGATCTCCGAAAAAGTCCAGCCTGACCGGCTCTTCAGCCCCCGGCGGGAAAATATCGACAAGACCGCCGCGCACCGCGAACTCGCCCTGTTCGCGGACAGTCGAGGCGCGAGCGTATCCATTCGCCGCAAGATACCCTGTCAACTCATCCATATTGACCGACGCACCCGGCGCCAACGTCATCGCCGCGGCCTTGATGGCGTCCGCCGGCGGGGTGCGTTGCGTCGCAGCGTTGATCGACGTCACCAGGATCATCGCCCCGGCCTTCTTCAGGGATGAAATCGCCGCAAGGGCCGCCATACGGCGTGAAGACACCGCGCCGGAGGGCGACACGCGGTCATAAGGCAGACAGTCCCAGGCGGGATAGTCGATGACCGGCACGTCGGGCGCAAAGAAACCAAGCGCCTGTTTGACCGCCGCCGCGCGCAAACCATCCCGCGCAATATGCGCCACCAGCCCTTGCCGGGTGCGCGCCGCATCGGCAAGCGCCATGGCGTCCGCGCCTTCCGGCGCGCCATAGACGGGCAAGCGACCGCCCATTGTCCAGACGATGTCCGCACCAATCTGCGCAACGCCGGAAACCATCTCGCCTGCAGCCTTCGCCATGCCATTCCCTCAACGCAAAATGCGCGGGCCGTCATTTTGACGGTCCGCGTTCCATGGCGTTCACCTATAGGGTCGTCAGGACAAATTCAATCTTGGGCTGCGCCATGAATGACGCCGGCGATGTCGAATTTGCAAAGCCGGTCAAAAACCGGGCCCGCCATATTCGCGGGCGCTTCTCGTTTGCCCGTCGCCCAATCGAACAGGTCACGATCATTGAGTTTGAGAAGCGCCTCGAATTCGTCGAGCTCCGCTTCGCCCATGCCGGCGAGATGCGCCTTAGCAAAACCGCCAATTAGCAAATCCGCTTCCCGGAAGCCGCGATAATTCGCCTTATAGAGCAGTCGCTTTCGGCGGGTTTCAATCAATTCTGTCATATTTGGCGCTTTGACCTTGTGGATAGACGCGTAATCGCCCGGTTGATGATGCGTATCTAGCATCGTCAAAATCGGTTTCCCATAGCCCTGCATCCATAGCGCGAAAAACATCTCTCTTGCGCGCCAATAACCGTAAATTCTTCAATAAAACCCATATTCGGTGCGTAGTTATCCCCACCCTCTTCACCGAGCGTATAGTGTCAAATAGAAAACCGAACGAAAGAGCGCTAACACCCTTTTATGCGGCCCTCCATTCTGAACCCTATATTTGCCGACACCACCGTGCTGCCGGGAGTCGGCCCAAAGATCGCCGCGCTGATCGGACGGATCGCTGGATCGCGCGTTGTCGATCTTCTCCTGACACCGCCGGTCAACATGATCGACCGCTCCGCACGGCCGAAAATCGCCGAAGCGATCGTCGGCCAGCTCGCAACATTTACGGTGACGGTTGACCGGCACGATCCGCCGCCCAAGGGACGGCGCCTGCCCTACAAAGTCATTTGCTCGGACGAGACCGGTTTTGTGACGCTGGTGTTTTTTCATGCGCGTGCGGATTACCTGCAAAAAGCGCTGCCCGAGGGCGAGCAGCGGCTGATCAGCGGTAAGATCGAGGACTTCAAGGGCGGGCGACAGATCGTTCATCCCGATTACATCGCGGATCCTGACAAGCCTGAAGACATGCCGCTTCATGAGCCTGTCTATCCTCTAACGGCCGGACTTTCGGCGGCGGTGATGCGCAAGGCCGCGAGCGCAGCGTTAAAACGGGCGCCAGACCTGCCGGAATGGCAGGACAGCGCATGGTTCGAAGCGCGGCGCTGGACAACATGGCGCGAGGCGGTCACCGCCGTCCATAACCCGACATCGCGCGAGGAGTTATTACTGATAACGCCGGCGCGGATGCGCCTCGCCTATGACGAATTGCTGGCTAATCAACTCGCCTTGATATTAGTACGCAATGCTCGGGTCAAAACCAGAGGGCGGTCAATTATCGGCGACGGGCACCTAACCGGCCCTGCAAATGCAGCGCTCCCGTTCAAGCTAACAAATGCGCAACGACATGCGCTTAAAGAAATCCTCGATGATATGCGCGCGCCGGACCGAATGGTGCGTCTCGTGCAGGGTGACGTTGGCTCCGGCAAGACCGTGGTCGCTTTTCTCGCCATGTTGACCGCCATTGAAAGCGGCGCGCAAGCCGCCTTGATGGCGCCGACGGAGATCCTCGCCCGGCAGCACTTTGAATCGCTGACGCCCCTCGCCGCCGATATTGGCGTTACCATCGAGATTCTAACTGGCCGCGACAAGGGATCGCCTCGAAAAGAAAAACTTGAGCGCCTAGCCCGTGGCGACATCGATATCCTTATCGGCACTCACGCGATTTTTCAGGAAAGCGTCGCGTTTAAAGACCTCGCCTTTGCTGTGATCGACGAGCAACACCGCTTTGGCGTTCATCAACGGGTTTTGCTGGCGCATAAAGGGCCGCGTCCCGATTTGATGGTGATGACGGCGACACCGATCCCGCGTACTCTGGCGCTCACAGCTTATGGCGATATGGATGTCAGTCAGATCACGGAGAAACCCCCGGGCCGCAAGCCGGTGGATACCCGCACCATCCCCCTTTCGCGCCTCGACGATGTACTTGACGGCGTCAAGCGGGCCGCCGCGAAGGGCGAACAGGTTTACTGGGTGTGCCCGCTTGTCGAAGAATCCGAAGTGCTTGACCTTACCGCCGCCGAAGATCGGTTTGAGACGCTGAAAGCGTTGCTTGGCGACCGTGTCGGCATTGTTCATGGACGCATGTCAGGCGCCGAAAAGGATGCGGTGATGGAGCGGTTCTATAATGGCGAACTATCCGCTCTCATCGCAACAACCGTTATCGAAGTCGGCGTCAACGCGCCCAATGCAACAATCATGATTATCGAACATGCAGAACGGTTCGGGCTCGCCCAATTGCACCAACTGCGCGGACGCGTCGGTAGAAGCGACAAGAAATCGTCCTGCCTTCTGCTCTATAAGGCTCCGCTTGGAGAAACCGCGACGGCGCGGCTTAAAATTCTGAGAGAAACAGAAGACGGTTTTCTGATAGCCGAGGAAGATTTGCGACTACGCGGCGCTGGCGATGTTCTGGGCGCGGCGCAATCCGGCTTTCCCCGGTTTCGCCTGGCTGATCTCGCCGTTCACGGAGAATTGCTGAACGCCGCCCGGGACGACGCGAAACTGATCATACAGCGTGATCCGCAATTGCAGTCAGAGCGGGGGCAAGCCCTGCGCGTATTGTTATATCTGTTCAGTCGCGAGGAAGCCGTGAAACTATTGGGCGCCGGTTAGGATCTGCCGATGCCGAAAAGTTTCTTCTTGAGCGGTTCTTTTTTGGCGACTTCCGCCATCGCCTCAAGCTTCTTCACCGCGTCTGCCGGATTTGTATATTCAGGCACCACAAGCCCGAGAGAGAAGACAACTTTCGCCGCTTCTTCAACGGACATGCTTAAAACGCGAATATCATCACGCGGAATAAAAAGGAGAAATCCGGATGTCGGGTTCGGCACCGTCGGCACGAACAACGCCGTCAGGCCCTCACCTTGATCATCCAGCTTCTCAATAATCTCGCCCTTCGCCGAACCGACAACAAACGCCATCACCCACGACCCAGGCCGTGGGTACTCGATCAACGCAACCTGTTTGAAGGAACGATCCGATTGCTGCAGCGCCGTTTCAAAAACATTCTTGAAGAAACGATAGAGGTTTCTGACGACGGGAACCGAGTCCACCAGCCGTTCGCCAGCGCGTATAAAAGACCGGCCAACGAAATTCTTGGTGATCGCACCGAGGAGGATAATCGCGATCACGGCTATCAATACGCCAACGCCCGGAAGCACTTGAAGCACCGACTCAAGCGAGGTGCCGCTATCGGGAAGCGTGCGCTTCACAAAAGCATCAAGCTTCGCCATGGGTCCGGTCACAAACCAGTAAACCAAGGCAATCGTGATGCCGATCGGCGCCGCGACGACGATACCGGCCAGGAAACTCGAACGGAGGCTGCCGCCCAGGCTTTGCTTTGTGGGTTTGATCAACGGATTATCACCGGCGCGTTGGCCATGTTCCGCATCTGAATGTTGGTTCTTTTTACTCATAAGGCCTTTTGCTTAGTCAAATTTGTCACCCACCAGAAGCGATACCAGCAATTTTGCGCGATCAGTGTAAACAATTTAAGATTAAAGCCCCGAAAAACACGCCGAACAGACGATATGGCGGTTCCAGTTGGCGGTTAAAAGGCCACAAGGCGGCGGAAGGGAGAAATTTATGAGTTCGTGGCGCAGTGCAGCGTTGGCCGCATTCGCCGGATTTATGGTTCTGGCCACGGCAATCGCCGTAATTTTTCAGGACAATATTACCCGTTATCGCCTGAATCCGCGCACGCCTTATCAGACCTATACGCCGCCGCCGCCGCCGGCTTATGGCGCACGCGGGGGCTGGGTCTTATGGCCGGACGACGCCTCCTCTGGAATGGCGGATGTTTTCTACGTCCACTCGACCACATATGCATCAAGCCGTCATTGGAACGGTCCGATCAACGACCCTATAGCCGATGCAACATTGCGCCGCGTCGCGGCGCCCAACCAAGCTGGCCCATTTATGAAAGTCGGCGCTGTCTATGGGCCGCGCTATCGGCAGGCGACGCTCTTCGCCACCTTCACGCACAAGTTTGACGGGTTAGCGGCGCGGCAACTCGCCTATGGTGATATCGTCGACGCGTTTGATGTCTTTTTAAAAGAGCGCCTCCCTGAACGGCCGATTATTCTTGCCGGTTATGATCAGGGCGGCCTTTATGTGCTTGGCCTGCTAAAAGACTACTTCGCTAATGATGAAACGCTGCGCGCTAACCTTGCCGCTGCTTATGTATTTGGTCATTCAACACCGCTAAGCCTGTTTGAAGGAGATTTGCAAAACACGCCACCTTGTCATTCGCCCCGCGACGCAGGGTGCGTTGTGGCCTATATCGATCTTGAAGATGGCTTTACGAACGAAAAGCGTCGATTTCGTCAGCGATCATTAGTCTGGACTGACTCGCAAGAGCTCTCGACCGAACCGAGGTCACCACTGCTTTGCGTTAATCCGATCAGTTGGTTAGTTGATGAAAACCTTGCTCCTGCTGATAATCATCTTGGCGCAGCTTCAGCAACCGGGATGCGGATCAGCGACACCCCGCCCGCCATTTCCGGAGTGACCGACGCCCAGTGTGTTGACGGTATCTTGTCAGTGGATAAGCCGCGCCAGACATTCTTGCGCCGCAATCATTGGTTTGGGGATCACTGGCGAGCACAGGATTTCAACCTGTTTTATCACGACATTGCAACAGACGCTGAGCGTCGGATCAACAACCTTATGGTGACAAACACACAGGAAAACGCCGCTATAGCGACGCAGGTTGATCTAAAGAACAAGGCCGTCAATAACGGCGAGGAATAATCTCGCCGTTCGCGGCGCACACCGAGGAACATATGAAACCGGTTAAAAAAGTCGTCATCCCTGTCGCAGGTTTGGGCACGAGAGTACTGCCCGCTACAAAGTCTATTCCCAAAGAGCTTTTGCCCGTTGTCGATAAGCCATTGATTGACTATGTGCTGGCCGAAGCTCGCGATGCAGGGATAGAACATGCGGTCCTCGTTACGGGTCGCGGCAAAGGCGCCATTGAGGATTATTTTGACCACGCCTATGAGCTTGAAGACACCCTCCGCGCGAAGTCAAAATCCGATATTTTGTCCGCTGTCGAAGCGACAATCCCGAAAGCCGGCGCCATATCTTATACCCGCCAGCAGGCGCCGCTAGGTCTTGGCCATGCGATCTGGTGCGCCCGTGATATTATCGGTGACGAACCGTTCGCCGTTTCGCTTCCCGATGAAATCGTCGCCCACCGCCCCGGTTTTTTGAAACAGATGATCGACGCCTATGAAAAAGTTGGCGGCAACCTCGTCGCTGTCGAGGAAGTGCCGCTTGAAGACACAAGCAAATATGGGGTTATCGCCCCCAAGAACAGAAACCAGAACCTGATCGAAATGACGGGCATGGTTGAAAAGCCGCAGCCCAAGGATGCGCCATCCAATTTCCGTATTATTGGACGCTATGTCTTACAGCCTGAAATCTTTTCCCTTTTGGAGACTCAGGAAAAAGGCGCTGGTGGAGAAATTCAGCTTACGGATTCAATGAACAGCTTGAACGAGAAACAAGTCTTTCACGCATGCGTTTGCGACGGCGCCATTCATGACTGCGGCTCCAAGCTTGGCTGGCTGAAGGCAAATGTTGCGCTTGGCATTGAAAACGCCGAATTCGGCGGCGCATTCGCAGAGTTCATTTCCACACAGAACAAGTAAAAAGAACTTATTCTATATAGTCGTGTAATGATTGTCGTTTTTTTGCAACCTCGTCCAATGCGACCAGGTCGGTCAGAAAGGATTCAAATTTACCCAACGGGATCATGTTGGGACCGTCTGACAGCGCCTTGTCCGGGTCGGGGTGGGTCTCTGCAAATACAGCGGCAAGGCCGACGGCGACGGCGGCGCGCGCCAGGGTCGGAGCAAACTCTCTCTGGCCGCCCGATGTCGAGCCCGCGCCACCCGGCGCCTGCACGGAATGCGTGATGTCAAACACGACCGGACACTGCGTTTCACGCGCCATAATCGGTATACTGCGGAAATCACTGACCAGCGTATTATACCCGAAGCTGGCGCCCCGCTCCGTCACAAGAATCTGATCATTGCCAGCGTCCCGGACTTTTGCGACAACATTCTTCATATCCCATGGCGCTAGGAACTGCCCCTTTTTGATTTTTACGACGCGCCCGGTTTTCGCCGCCGCAATAAGCAAATCGGTCTGCCGGCACAAAAACGCCGGAATCTGCAATACGTCCACGACCTCTGCGACATGCGCGCATTGCTCCTTCTCATGCACGTCAGTTACAACCGGCAGGCCAATACTTTCGCGAATCTCCGCAAAGACCGGTAGAGCCTCATCAAGACCGAGCCCCCTCGCCGACGCCTGGCTTGTCCGATTCGCTTTGTCGAAAGAGGATTTATAGATCAACGCAATGCCCAAACGGTCGGCGATGACCTTTAATTCAGAAGCACATTCAAGAGCATGATCACGGCTTTCCATGGCGCAGGGCCCGGCAAAAACCGCAAGCGGGAGATCATTCCCGATTTCCAGGCTCTGATTTCCAGCACCGATTTTCACATTTTTAGCGGCGGCCATCAATTGCTCCCGTGGCGTTTTGAACGAACTTCCCTTAAATGACCTGACAATGCGCGCCGGGCAATACCGGGTATGATAGAGCAATAATATGACCGACCCAGTCCAGATCGCCAGAGACGTCATTGATCATGAAATATCGGGCCTTGACGCCCTGAAGAAAGCGTTGAATGGCGAATTTTCAGAAGCGTTCGCCGTTCTGAAACGAGCGCGCGGAAGGATCATCGTGACCGGGATGGGCAAATCCGGCCACATCGCCCACAAGATCGCCGCGACCTTTTCCTCAACCGGCTCACCAGCTGTTTTCGTTCACCCTGGCGAAGCCAGCCATGGCGATCTTGGCATGGTCGCCGAACATGATGTGATCCTGGCCCTCTCCAAATCTGGAGAGACCAGCGAGCTAGGCGATATCCTCGCCTATGCAGCGCGCTTTTCCATTCCAGTTGTTGCAATTACCGCGCAGGCGAATTCAACCCTCGCCAATGCGGCGACGGCCATTCTGACTTTACCGGATGCCGAGGAAGCCTGTGGGGAAACCCGTGCGCCGACAACATCCACAACAATGATGATGGCGGCCGGGGACGCTCTCGCCATCGCCCTCCTTCGCGATCGCGGCTTCACTGCGTCAGATTTTCATGGCTTTCATCCCGGCGGCAATCTGGGCGCCGCCCTGCGGCGGGTACGCGACATGATGCATAGCGCTGATCAATTGCCGCTTGCGCCAACGACTGCGGAAATTTCACAAATCGTGAAGATAATATCCGAAGGCGGCTTTGGATGTGTGGGCGTGGTGAATGATTCGGGGTTTTTAGTCGGTATCATTACAGATGGCGATTTACGGCGCCATTTCGGTGCTGACTTATCCAACAACAAAGCGGCCGATATTATGACCAGCGACCCTCACGCCACGACGCCGGATGCGCTTGCTGGCGATGTACTCGCAATGATGAGCCGTGAGAAAATCACGGCTTTATTTGTTGTCTATGACAAAAAACCGGTCGGGCTTGTCCATGTTCACGATTGCTTGTTGTCCGGCGTCCTCTGACCAAAATTTCAGCCCAATAAGAACTTGATGCGATACTGCCCCCCGCCATTGCCTGACCCGCATGAATTCTGGCCCCGCAACCGATCCAGAAAACCTTGAATTTCGTAATATCCGCATGTCCAAAACGCCTGCTATTTTATGGTTCAGAAATGATCTTCGCATCGAGGATAATCCGGCGCTCTTCGCCGCGAGGGAAAGCGGTCATCCGGTCATTCCTGTTTTCATTCTTGATGACAACATCGAACACGCGCCAGGCGGCGCAAACCGTTGGTGGCTGCATCACTCATTGGCGTCTCTGGCGTCAGACCTTGAAAAAGCTGGCGTAAAACTGATTCTTCGACGCGGCGATTCGAAAAAAGTACTGCATGGGCTCGTCGACGAAACTCAAGCGAGCCAAGTTTTCTGGAACCGACGCTACCACAATTCTCAAATTGAAATCGACAAAGCGTTGAAGTCCGAACTTACCGATCACGGCGTCAGTGTTGAAACATTTAA
This sequence comes from Pseudomonadota bacterium, assembly GCA_039196665.1. GTDB lineage: Bacteria > Pseudomonadota > Alphaproteobacteria > Caulobacterales > Parvularculaceae > Hyphococcus. Next base: position 400,720 of record JBCCUQ010000001.1, read on the forward strand.
CGGAAACCTCCTGCGCGAGCCCTGGGAAGTAAAAACCGGGTCTGGCGGTTCGTACCGTGTCTATACGCCTTTTTGGAAATCGCTGCGAGCAATGGGGCCGGCGCGCAACGAACCGCTCCCTCGAATCCGTAAAATCAACAGCCCTGATGCAGCGCCAAAATCGGACAAGCTCACGTCCTGGCGGCTATTGCCAAGTAAACCAGACTGGGCGAGCGAATTTCCAACTGAGTGGACGCCGGGCGAACAAGGCGCGCGCGATCGCTTGAATGACTTTTTGAATGAGCCAGTCGCTCATTATTCCGATGGACGCAACCGTCCTGATTTCGATTATACGTCAAAGTTATCCCCCCATCTTGCCTTTGGCGAAATCAGTCCGACCAAGATTTGGCATGTTACGCAAGACCGGATTGCATCAGGAGAGATTACTCAATCGTCAGCGGAGAAATTTCTTTCTGAAATCGCCTGGCGCGAATTTTCCTACAACCTTCTTTTCTATAATCACCAAATGCCTACAACACCGCTCCGGTCGGAATTCGCCAATTATCCTTGGCGCAACGATGAACAGGCGCTTGTCGCTTGGCAAAAAGGCCAAACCGGATACCCTATCATCGACGCCGGCATGCGGCAGCTTTGGCGAACAGGATGGATGCACAATCGCGTGAGAATGATTGTCGCCAGTTTTCTCATCAAGGATATGCTTATTAACTGGCAGGACGGCGCAGAATGGTTCTGGGATACGCTTGTCGATGCAGACCTCGCCAACAACTCTGCATCATGGCAATGGGTTGCGGGTTGCGGCGCCGATGCGGCGCCATATTTCCGTATCTTTAATCCCGTTACGCAAGGCGAGAAGTTTGACCCAAATGGCGATTATGTTCGTAAATATGTGCCTGAACTCGCGAAGATGCCGGCGAAATATATCCACGCACCGTGGAAAGCGCCTCAAGAAATTTTAGAAAAAGCTAACGTAAGCCTTGGAAAAAACTACCAGAAACCTTTTTTAGACCATAGCCAGGCGCGCCAGAGAGCGCTTGATGGCTATGCAAAAATTAGACAGAATTAGTTTGTGCGCCAAGTGTTCAAACCCCATGTGTAATAAGGGAAAGGAGTGGGCATGACGAGCGCGGATCGCGATATAGCGGCCTTGCCATCAAACCTGCCGTTTTTTTTCAGACAGGTTTGCAATTATGCATCCAACATACGTTTTGGCGTGCTGACATTCGTATTGCCCGACGGTCGAACCATCGAATTTCAAGGAGATGAGGAGCGCCAATCGCAAGCGACGATCGTCATCAAGGATTTCGCTTTCGCCCGACGCTCAGTATTTGGCGGCGATATCGGATTTTACGAAAGCTATGCAGATGGCCAGTGGGATACGCCGGACCTTGCGGACTGCCTTTATATTTTCGCGCGCAATGCAGATCACATGCAAGAGGTGTTCGTAGCCTCACCCTTGTTAGATATGCTAAACAACATCAGGCACGCCTTCAACGCCAACACTAAATCCGGATCGCGCCGAAACATTATGGCGCATTATGATCTCGGAAACAGCTTTTACGAAAAGTGGCTTGATCGGTCGATGACTTACTCATCCGCGCGATATCCATCGCCCAACGATGATCTTGAAAATGCACAGCTTAACAAATACCGAAGCCTGGCGGAGGCGATAGACTTACGTCCAGGAGAAACGGTTTTAGAGATAGGCTCCGGTTGGGGCGGGTTTGCAGAATTTGCAGCGAAAAATATAGGCGCCAACGTAACCGGCCTCACGCTCTCGCCGTCGCAATGTGATTACGCGCGCAAGCGTATTTTCGAGCAGGGCCTCAGCGAAAAGGTTGAATTTCGCTTACAGGACTATCGCGACGTCAACGAGACTTTTGACAAAATTGCATCCATCGAGATGTTTGAAGCCGTTGGCAAGCAGTATTGGCAAACCTATTTCAACAAGGTTCAAAGCGCATTGAATCCCGGTGGCATTGCAGGCCTTCAAATCATCACGATCGCTGACCGCATGTTCGATCATTATCTGAAATCAACGGACTTCATTCAGCGCTACATATTTCCAGGCGGTGTCTTGCCCAGTCCTTCCGCCTTGAAAGGCAATATTGAAAAAGCTGGATTGCAGTTTCGCGGCGCCATCGATTTTGGCGAGGATTATGCACGCACCCTGAACGAGTGGCATCAGCGATTTCTTGCGGCCTGGAACGACATCAAGGAGCTCGGTTTTGATGACCGGTTCAAAAGCCTCTGGCGATTCTATCTTGCTTATTGCGAGGCCGGCTTCCGCGCCGGCACGACGAATGTCTGCCAGATCGCCGCATCGAAAAATTAAGCCGGCGCTTTCTCGACTTCGATCAACTTTTGATCCCTAATAACGAAAATACGATCCAGGCGTTTTGCCAGACGCTGATCATGAGTCGCTATCAATGCTGCAAGCCCTTCCGTTCGCACCAGACCGATGAGTTCATCAAAAACCACGTCGGAGGTTTTTGGATCCAGATTGCCGGTTGGTTCATCCGCCAGCAAAATATCGGGTTTGTTGGCTAACGCACGGGCAATCGCCGTTCTCTGTTGCTCCCCACCGGAAAGTTGCCCCGGCTGGTGATGCAGCCTCTCGCCCAGGCCCAGCGCTGTCAAGAGCCGCTGTGCTTGCTCTTCTGCGCGTTCTTGTTTCACGCCAGCAATAAGTTGAGGCAACGCGGCATTACCAAGGGCCGTAAATTCCGGCAGCAGATGATGGAATTGATAGACAAACCCCAAGGCGTCACGCCGAAGGCGCGTGCGTTCAGCATCCGACATAGTCGATGTTGCGCGCCCGTCAATAAAGACTTCGCCGCGCGAAGGCGCTTCTAACAACCCAGCAATATGTAAAAGAGAGGACTTTCCAGAACCGGAGGGACCAAGCAAGGCAATGATCTCGCCGCGCTTTAGCTTAACGTCTACATCGTTGAGAATAACAAGCTCGCCATAGTGGCGCGCAATCCTGTCCAGATGCAGCGCAATAGATTGGTCAGCTTTCATCAGAATGCCACCACTCTCGAAACGACAACGCTTTGCCGCTTTCGCTGAATTGCACGACAAAAATTCCGTCCAGATGAACCCGTTTTCCCGTGGTGATACGGGTAAAGGCGCAACTCCAATGGGCCGCACCCAGTTGCGCTTCTACATAAAGCGGTCGCGCCCCGAAATCGATTTCACGCTGACGCCCTACCGCCGAGTTAAAAGCTGTAGCAATGGCCTCACGGCCCTTTTTCGGATCCTCGAACGGGGTCCAGTAATAAAGACCATTTTTCTCAAAGAGTGATGCGAAAGCATGTGCGTCACGCGCCTGCCATGCAGCGCCGTACTGGTGGAGCCAGTGTTCAAATGTCTTCTGATCGAGAGTCATAATCTTCTTCTATTCATATCGGAGCGCTTCAACCGGGTCGAGCCGTGCAGCGCGCCATGCAGGATAGATCGTTGATACAAACGACATCACGAGTGACCAAACGGCAATCGTCAATACCTCGCCAAGTTGCATCTGCGCCGGAATATTTTCGAAGAAATAGATTTCGGCATTGAACAAATCTGTTTGGAAGATCGCGGAAAAGAAATTTTCAATCGCATCGATATTAAGGACAAAAACGGCTCCCAACACAACGCCCGCAAAAGTGCCAAGAATTCCAATCAAAGCGCCCGAAAGAAAGAATACACGCATGACCGATCCTTGAGTCGCACCCATGGTGCGCAATACTGCAATATCACCCGTCTTGTCTTTAACCAGCATAACCAAGCCGGTGATAATATTAAGCGCTGCAATAGCGACGATCAGCATCAAGATGAGTCGCATGACATTGCGTTCGATTTTCAACGCCTCAAAATAAGGGCCAATGATACGTGTCCAGTCATTGGTGCGGCGCTCGCCGGCTATCGCCTCAATCGCTGGCATATATTGCGAAAAGCGGTCCGGATCGCTAACGCGAATTTCGATTTGCTCCGTTGCGCCTGAACTTTGGAAAAACAACTGCGCCTGCTCGTAAGGCATGAATATGATTGAAGAGTCGTATTGAGAATTATCCACCTCAAATATAGCGCCAACCAGATAGGTTTTCGACCGAACCGGGATCCGTCCAAACGCTGTCTCTGACCCGCCGCCTGTGATAAGCGTCACGCCGTCGCCAGCTCGTAGCCCAAGCGCGCCTGCCAAACGACGCCCCAGAGCAATTTGATTGCCACCGGAATTCCCAATCCCAAAGCCTTCGAAAGAGCCGCTAACGACACTTTCCGAACGTGTAATATCAGCGATGTTCAGCAAATCATCCCGGCGCATGGCGCGAACCAATACCGCCTCCTCCCCAATTGGCGTTGTCGCGTAAACCGGCGCCTGGATCAGCGGCGCGGCGCTCAGAACGCCGGGAACTTCAGTGATCTTGGAAATAAGGGCGTCAATGTTATCATTCTCGTCCGTTAGCTGAACAAAGATGTGTCCATTGAGACCAAGCATTTGGTCAAGCAGTTTTGCACGAAACCCCTGCATCACAGACATCACGATAATCAAAACAGCGACTGCAAGCATAATGCCGCCAAAGGCGATAATAGATATTAATGAGACGCCCTTCCCTGAACGTGTGGCGCCCAGATAACGTCTCGCCACCATCCACTCAAAGAAAGAAAATGGCCTTGTGGGAGCGCCTTTGTTAACAGTCATCGACATTTCTTTCGCAAACACCACCTAGCTTACTACAGTTTGTGAATTCCGAGATTGGCGAAATCGAGGCGAACATAATCAAATTACGCCTTCGTTTCTGCGACGGATAAAGTCATGTGATCCGCAATGCATCTTTGACGCGTTTTGCAAGGTGAGTGGGAGCCTCTTCAAGCGGCTGCTCCTCGCGCGCACCACTACTACGCTGCTTTATTTCAATTTTACCGTCTTTCAATCCACGCGGACCAACCACGACCTGGTATGGTAAGCCGATCAAGTCCATACGGGCGAATTTTTCGCCCGCGCGGGCGTCAGTATCATCGTAAAGAACCTCAACGCCTTCTTGCTCAAGCGCTCCGTAGAGCGCATCGCAGGCGGCGTCACAGGCTTCATCGCCGGATTTCAAATTGATCAAACCGACGTGATAGGGCGCAACGCTCATAGGCCATTTGCAGCCATCATCATCGTGGTACGCCTCTATGATAGCGCCCAGCAGTCGGGATACTCCAACGCCATAAGAACCCATGTGCACAGGGACATCCTTGCCATCGGGACTCGTGACGGAGGCTTTCATCGGAGCGGAATATTTTGTTCCGAAATAGAAAATATGCCCGATCTCAATGCCACGCGCAGACACGCGGTCACTTTCGGAAACTTTAGCCTCAAAGGTCTCGACATCGTGCATTTCGTCAGTCGCCGCATAATGCGCGGTGAACTGATCAAAAACAGGTTGCAAGTCAGCATCAAAATCGGTGTCTTTGCCGGGGATTTCCAGATCAATAAGCCGCTTGTCACAAAAGACAGCGCTTTCTCCCGTATCCGCCAAGACAATGAACTCATGGCTAAGGTCGCCACCGATAGGGCCTGTGTCGGCGCGCATCGGGATAGATTTCAACCCCATCCGTGCAAAGGTGCGCAGATAGGCCACGAACATTTTGTTGTAGCTGCGCCGGGCGCTCTCTTCATCGATATCGAAAGAATAGGTGTCTTTCATCAGAAATTCCCGCCCACGCATGACGCCAAAGCGCGGACGAATTTCATCACGAAACTTCCATTGAATATGATACAGCAATTGGGGAAGGCTCTTATAGGATCGGACGCCCGCCCGGAAAATCTCGGTGATCATTTCTTCGTTGGTCGGCCCGAAGAGCATTTCGCGGTCACTGCGGTCGGTAATCCTGAGCATCTCTTTGCCATAAGCGTCATAACGCCCGCTCTCGCGCCATAGCTCCGCTTGCTGGATCGTCGGCATCAACATTTCAACGGCGCCGGCGCGATCCTGCTCCTCACGGACAATTTGTTCGATTTTCTTCAGAACACGAAACCCGAGCGGCAACCATGCGTATATGCCGGCTCCCTCCTGACGGATCATACCCGTCCTGAGCATTAGGCGATGGGACGCGATCTGGGCGTCTGCTGGCGTTTCTTTCAAGAGGGGCAGGTAAAATCGGCTAAGGCGCATGTCATCAATATGGTCTACTTCCCGGAAGTTTCTAGGAAGGCCCGCACTGAATGTCTATCGGAAGGCGCGCAGCAATCAATTGCGGCAGCCGCCTGAAGCGATAGTAAGGCCATCCACAGGCTGTCTGTCATGGACTGTCAGGACGTAGACGCTATCAGCACCCTGCGCACCTTGACCGTTTAGACTATCGCCAACGCCGCCTGTACCAGGCTGCGGCTCCAAGAAGGTTAGGTGATCTGCACAGACCGGAAGCGCGGCCTTGAATCTTTGAGCGTAGCTCACCCCAATGACATAAAGGAGAGAGAGGCAAATAAGGAATAATCGCATCCTAGCCCTCACCATGGCAGAATGTGCCGGTATTCAGGATTTGGGGCCCGCCGTCATTCAGGCTTAGGTCAAACCGTCTCAACAGACGTTGGCTCGCCCATCCGTGTCTGGGCTGGTGGCGAAAGACGATAACGTGATTTTCTATGGTGTCCGGCGCATCCGGCCTGAGGCTGATCAGAGCGCCGCTATTGCCTGCAAGTAGATAACTCGTCTGCCCGACGCATGCCGGCGGGCGAATAATACGCACCTCCGCTGAGGCGTCCGCCGCAACAATTCCCAAGCCTGCAGTCAAGGTTATCAACCCTCTCAAGTCCATGAGACGGGCTTTGCAGGCATCGTGCCTGATTAACCTTGTTCGGGAATATCTTCTCGCCAGAAGGTGAATGGTGCGGTCGAGAGGACTCGAACCTCCACGGATTGCTCCACAGCGACCTCAACGCTGCGCGTCTACCAGTTCCGCCACGACCGCACGTCGCTTCGGAGAACGGGCGGGATAGCAAATGCTTTCGGCCCTGTGAAGCCTGAATCGTAAGGTGCCTGGAGAGGCTACCCATCAGCGCAAACACCTCTTGAGACTCATTTTGGCGACCTGATTCGCTTTCCAGCTATTCCATTTGGCCAGAGGCCTCCCAAATCGAGGCGAACCCCTTATGATTACGGGGCAAATCTTTGCTTAGAAGGAAGCTGTTTTGGCGCAGTCATTATCACCACTCAAGGCCTCACCAGCACAAATAAAGTCCGCCAACCCTGTTGAATGGCGGGTGACAGAGGGCTTTATCCAATACCCAACGGCCGTGGAATTCATGGAAAATCGGGTCGCCCAAATCCGCGCGGGAACAGCTCGCGAGCTTGTCTGGCTTCTGGAGCATGAGCCGCTCTATACCGCTGGTACAAGCGCCAAGCCCTCAGACCTGATCGCACCGGACAGGTTTCCGGTCTTTAAGACCAGCCGAGGGGGGCAATACACTTATCATGGCCCTGGCCAGAGGGTCGCCTATATCATGCTGGATCTTGAGCATCGTGGCAGAGATATAAGAGCATTCGTCCACGCTCTGGAGGACTGGATAATCGAAACGTTGGCTTCATTTGGCCTCGAAGGTGAAACTCGCGACGGCAGGGTTGGTGTTTGGATCGACCGGACCGAAGCCGGCGGCCCTCTCCGCGAGGATAAAATCGCCGCGATTGGGATCAGGGTTCGTAAATGGGTTAGTTTTCATGGAATTTCCCTGAACGTCACACCAAACCTGACCCATTTTAGCGGCATCACGCCCTGCGGTATCGATGAAACGGGGCTTGGCGTCACAAGCCTTTCTGATCTTGGCCTCTCTCTCACCATGGGCGATGCGGACCTGACGTTGAGAAGCGCTTTTGAAAAAGTCTTCGGCCCTACGCTCGACGGCGACGCCTTAAAGTGGTGAGATCATCTTAATGCGAATCAAAAACGCTGGAGGCGGATGATGGCGCAGCGCATCCTTGTAACAGGCATCAGTGGGTTTATTGCCAAGCATATTGCTTTAAAACTACTGGAAAGCGGTTATGCGGTGCGCGGTACAGTTCGGGCGCTGAATAAGACAAAGCAAATCGAAAAATCGCTCGCCGCGGCTGGCGCCGATATCACAGGGTTAGATTTTGCCGCAGCGGATCTCATCAACGATGACGGATGGGAGGACGCTGCCGCTGATTGCAATGGCGTCATTCATGTTGCGTCTCCGTTTCCAGTTGCTCAACCTCGCGATAGAGATGCATTAACGCCTGCAGCGCGCGACGGCGCCCTGCGAGTTTTGCGTGCAGCGCGCAAGACCGACAAGATTGTCATGACTTCTTCAATGGTCGCCATGATGTACAGACCAAACCGGCCGCAAGTTATGGCCGTTGGCGAGGAGGATTGGACAGACATCGGATGGAGCGCCCTGTCTGCCTACATTGTTTCAAAGACAGAAGCTGAACAAGCGGCTTGGGCGTTTGCCGCTGATGAAGGCTTCAAACACCGTCTGACAACCATCAACCCAGGCTTCGTTCTTGGTCCTGCGCTTGACGATGATATTGGCGCTTCCCTTGAGGTTATTCGCCTGTTTCTCACCGGCGCCTATCCAGCCGTCCCACCCGTCAGCTACCCCGTCGTCGATGTCCGTGATGTCGCTGAGCTTCATATCAAAGCGCTTGAAACGCCTGAAGTTGGAGGACGGCGGCTCATCGCGGCGGCTGAAACCATGTCGTTAAAAGAAATCGCTGAGATTCTTGTGGAAGCGTTTCCAGATCGAGCAAAAAAAATTCCAACGCGGGAGCTGCCAGCATTAATGGTCCGCATAGCCGCGAATTTTGACCGTAATTTGGCATCAGTAATTCCTGATATTGGTTCCAAGCCGCAAGCAAATACGAGCTATGTAAGTGCCTTAACTGGCATTGAATTTCGGACCGGGCGCGAAGCCACTGTGGCTGCCGCTCGCTCGCTGGAAAAGATTAAAGCCCTTTAATAATTGTGAAAAAATACGTTTTCGTCGAAAAATTGCAACCTTTTGCCAGATAGAAAATAGACCAAACAGACCAACGCCACCGGAGACACCGCTATGACGCACCACAAGCTGACCCTTTTTCTCGCTGGTATGAGCGCATTTGCACTTTGTGGAGCAGCAAACGCACAGGAGGATGCTGCAGAGGTTCCTGAGCAAAATGTCGAGAATACTGGCGAAACTGCGCAAAACACCTCGGTGCAATCTGAGGAGACTATTGAAGAAATTGTTGCCGAACCGAGCTCGGATGAGATGGCCGATCTATTAAACTCCCAACAGCAGCTGCAGCAGACGTTCACCTTCCGGCGAACGATTGACGGCAAAGTGGTCGAAACCGAAAAGCGGACTGTCACTTATGATCCGGCGTCGCCCTATCGGGAAACAGAGGCGGGACAAACAACAGTTGAGCGTCTGAAGACAGCCTTTGATGGAGAAGTTCTCACAAGAACCGAGGCGTTTGAAGAAGCTAAACTCGACTTTACTATTGGTGATGTAAATCGTGATGGCGTCATGACCGCAGATGAGTTTGCGGAGCTGGTGGCAAGCTGGCGGGAAGTTGAATCCCGGACAGGGAGCGCACCTAACGCAGAAATCGCACGTCAGCGACAATACGATGCATTCCTGGCGGAGATTAGTCCGGAAACAGCACAAATGCAGTACGAGGCTTATGCAAAAGAGAAATTCATGTTTCTAACAGGCGGTGTAGAAACTGTTTCACGCAAAGACTATATCCGTGAATACTTACTCGATTTCGATGCAATGGACGCCGATGCTGATACTATACTGAAAGACGACGAACTACTCAAATTTCGCGCGCTCAACAGTGGCGAAACAATTGAAATGTAGGCTTATAAAAGCGTTATAAACTGAGCGATCGACAAAAATTCCTGCCTTAGCCTATCTTCACGCAACGAGGCTTCTTCGTCTGCGCCCCAGCGCTCCGCCTGAAACTGCTCATCAACCCGTGATGCGTTGAAAATCTCATTCTTGTCAAATGCAGATTTCCACAACGCCAGCGCCAAGACCGCCGATCCAGATAAAGCAGTTGCAATTCTCAATGCATGTAATGTTTCAGGAGTTTTATGAATAAGTGCGTTATTGACAGCGCGAAGCGTTGCATCTGATTGCTGAACAGCAACAATTCCTGTCGTGACAATCAGTGTTTGATCAAAAGCCTCGTTAAACCAGTGTATGAATGGATCCCATCGTTCTGCTTGTCGAGACACCAGCGCGCGTGGCGCATCAGCGCGATAGCACAGGAGATCGGACCCTAAATAGTTAATGATATCCTGACGACACTCGCTAAGCGCCGTCTCACCGCCGTCGATTGCCGCCGACAATATGCCCGTCAAAGGCATAGATGAACGGTTTATTGTTGATTGTTGTGAATCCCATTCCTCAGCGACAGCCCGCGCCAGTTTTTCGGATGGCGATGAAAGCGGGTTTTGTTTCGGTGTCTGAGCTGTTCGCTCATCGAGTAAAATGACATAGCGATCAGTCTCGGCGCGAAATGATACAGCGTCGTAAAGCCTTTTTATTTGAAGATTATTATCGTTCACCGCAAATCCTCCGGCCACTTGGAAACCGCCTCATCATCAAAAGCAAAGAACCGCCAGGTGTCTTGCATGTGTCCGGTCAATGGCGCCGTTAACGTCGTCATTTTCCTTGTCTTTGGATGTGGAAAAGTCATCGATCTGCAGAACAGATGTAGTTTTGGCGAGACACCAGCAAGTCGCGCCTTATCGCCTCCATATTTTCCATCGCCGATAATCGGACACTCAATTGCCGATGCATGTAGGCGCAACTGGTGTGTGCGCCCCGTGATGGGCCGCATCGCCAAAAACGCAACGCCGTGCCCAGCTTCGTCCAGTGTCTGATAATCGGTGGTTGCCGGCTTTGCATCACGGCCCTCAGCGGCGACTACACGCTCCGTATCGTTAGGGCCAATACGCACCATCCGTTTAGCGATCGGCATTGTGATCGTGCCCTGCCTAGGGCGAGGCACCCCCGCTGTTAACGCCCAATAGGTTTTTTCAACTTGATGACCTTTAAAAGCGTCACCGAGACGCTGCGCCGCAATACGCGATTTCGCAACAAGTAGAAGGCCGCCAGTGTCTTTATCGAGGCGATGCACAAGCTTAGGGCGCTCATCATCACGGGCTCCAAAAGACGCCAGCATGCCATCAATGTGCCGCTTCGTATTAGTCCCGCCCTGAACGGCTAACCCAAAGGGTTTATTCAAAGCTATCAGCGACTCATCTTCGTACAGGATAATATTTTTGAGCGCCTCTGCATCGCTTTCTCTAAATGGCTTTGCCGGTTTTGGCTTCGAGATGTCGTTGGGCATAGGCGGTATGCGGACTTCTTCACCGGGCTCAAGTCGCCTGTTTGACTTCACCCTACCCCCAGAAACGCGAACCTGCCCTTTTCGCAACAACTTTTCCAGCTCGCCATGTCTAACTGTTGGAAAGTGTGTCTTGAACCAGCGGTCCAGACGCATGCCTGCCTCATCAGGCAAAACAATTTTCTTAGACACACTGCTCATGTGACCTGACGCCCAATGATCAACCCGACTGTCAATCCAACAATCGATAAAATTATAGACGCAAATAAGTATGCCCCCGCATCAAACATGGTACGATCGCGGTAGAGCGTCACAACATCAAGGGAAAAAGTTGAAAACGTTGTAAATGCGCCAAGAACACCGACGACTAGAAATGCCCTTAGCGCGGTGGAATTTGGCTCTCGCGCAGCGAGCCAGACAATAATGAGGCCCATTGCGAATGAACCAACGATATTTGCTGACAGCGTGCCCCAGGGGAAATTCGGACCAAGCAAATGCAACGCGATACGCGACACAGCATGCCGCGCCATAGCGCCAACAGCGCCGCCAGCAGCAATCGCCAACCAGACAGCGCCGCCATTCATATCGAGGATCCTCTGAAAGGCATCACCAACAACCCAATAAATCCTTTGTCTTCAAGGTCTTGCAGGCCAATTTTCATCCCCGTCATACGTTTCGTCGAACTCTTTGAACGGAACACCCTGTCCCACACACTTAAACACGCAGCATAGTTGGAGTTCGTATCACTGGTTTTGGCGCGGTGATGAACCCAGTGAATCGACGGCGTAACAACGAAAAGAGACAAAACCCTCTCCAACTTGCCTGGCAGTCGCAGATTAGAGTGATGGAAGAACGACACGAAAAGAAGGATTGTTTCAAAAAGAATTACGGTCAGCAAAGGAATAGCCAATACCGCGATAAGTATAAGTCGCAATGAGGCTGAAAGCAGAATTTCAGTTATGTGAAAACGCATCGCACTCGTGGTGTCTAGAAACTCATCACGATGATGGACTTCATGCAACCGCCACATCACGGGAACTTTATGGTAAGCGCGATGCAGCCAATAAACCCAGCAGTCAAGAATGATCAAATCGAGCAGGATAAAACCTGCGCCAGCAGCGCCGGCAATCATCCAGCCTGGACGGTCCCATAATGACTGATTCACCCCCCATGCCGTCATTGGCGCCACAACGCCAACTGAAAATACAATTGTCAGCAACCACAACCCTGCATTTCGAAAAACGCGCTTATGGGAAGACGGAGGTGGAGCTGCGCGGAACAACCGTTCCCCGACAAATAGAAAAACAAACCATCCGCCAACGAATGCACCCTTCGCCGCAAGTAAATTAGCAAGCATTATTCAAGCTCATTATGCTTCGTTGCAGCGGTCATCGTTTTTCACTCTGTTTGTTTGTGCGCTTGCGATCCCAGTATTCAAGGCGTTTGGCGATCTCTTTATCAAAACCAAAGTTGGAGGGCTGGTAAAACTTCTCGCGTGTCATATCCGGTGGGAAATAGTTCAAACCTGCAAACCCATCTTCCTGATCGTGATCATAGACATATCCATCGGAATATCCGAGCGACTTCATTAGCTTTGTCGGCGCATTCATGGCGTGTGGAGGCGGCGCCAGCGATCCGGTTTCGCGCGCTGCGGCCTTGGCTTTCTTAAACGCGACATGGGAACGATTTGATTTTGGCGCAGTTCCAAGATACGCGACCAGCTGGCCGATAGCGATTTCTCCTTCAGGCTGACCAAGAAACTCATAGGCGTCTCGAGCTGCAACAGCGAGAGGTAACGCTTGCGGGTCGGCATTGCCGACATCCTCAGAGGCAATCACTACAAGACGCCGTAATATAAACCGTGGATCTTCACCGCCAACCAGCATCCGCGCCGCCCAGTAAAGCGCCGCGTCCACATCAGAACCGCGAATAGATTTCTGCAATGCACTCGCAAGGTTATAGTGCGACTCCTGTCCTTTGTCGTAAATTGGCGCGCGGCGTTGAACTATTACGCTAAGCTCTTGCTCTTCAATTGATGCGCGCCCTACCGGTTCCGCAAACAATTCTTCCGCCAGATTAAGGACAAATCGTCCGTCACCATCGGCCATACGGCGCAACAGTTTACGTGCGTCGTCAGAAAGCGGTAGCGACCGATCTTCTTCCTTTTCTGCGCGCTGAAGCAGTTTTTCCAGTGCTTCGTCATCAAGGCGGTTAAGCGTGAAAACCTGCGCGCGCGATAATAAAGCAGCGTTCAATTCAAACGACGGGTTTTCTGTGGTTGCACCCACAAGGGTGATAACGCCAGACTCTACATGCGGGAGAAAACCGTCCTGTTGCGCTTTATTGAATCTGTGAATTTCATCAACAAAAAGGAGCGTGCCTTTGCCGGCGGCACGTCGCGCTTTGGCCCGTTCAAATACTTTCCGCAAATCTGCGACGCCGGAAAAAATTGCAGAAATCTGTTCAAACTCAAGATTAGCGTCTGTCGCCAGAAGCCTGGCAATTGTCGTCTTCCCTACACCAGGCGGGCCCCAAAGGATAAGTGACGACATACGCCCTGCATCAAGCATGCGTTTCAAGGGCGCATTTTCGCCGAGCAGGTGATCTTGTCCAATAACATCGGCAAGTGTGGTCGGGCGCAAGCGATCTGCAAGCGGACGCGGCGCGCCATCATCCAATCCCGCCGCATTGAAAAGATCGCTCATTGAATTTTATCGGCCCACTCGCCAGGGCACCACGCGCCCGCCATTATCAATTTCCAACTCCCAACTGCGAACAGGCTTTGAAATCTCACGTTCAAGATCCGCACTGGTACGAACAACCTGCCCGTTAACGGATAGGATCTTATGGCCTGGCCTAAGCCCTCGGCGAGCAGCGAATGATCGCGCTGTTACTTCGGAAACGACAACCCCTTTTGAAAGAGGGTCAAGACCAAGCTCTTCACTGTAGCGAGGAGAAAGGTTGTCGACCGTGACGCCATTCAGTGGGTGATTGCCTTCCAACGATCGTGGATCGCGCCCCGGCTCCTCTGGAGGCAACTGTAAGATGGCTTCGGCATTTCGGACTTTTCCATTACGCACATAAACGATGTCCGCACTATCGCCGTCACTGTTGACGCCGACGCGATATCGCAGTGTCTCAGCATCATAAACCGGCTGTCCGTTGACTTCGATAATGACGTCCCCGGCTTTAATCCCGGCCCTGTCAGCAGGACCTCGAGGCCAGATGTCATCGACAATCGCTCCAGCTGGCCGGTCGAGTTTTAACGCCTTCGCCATATCGGACGTAACCGTACTGCTGGACGCCCCGACCCAAGGGCGCACAAGCGCTGTCCCGCTGATAGCAGACTTGATGACCTGCTGAACAAGGCGCGAGGGAATAGCAAAGCCAATGCCATTTGATCCGCCGGACCTCGAATAAATAGCCGTATTGACGCCTACAAGCCGACCGTCAATGTCGATCAAAGCCCCGCCGGAATTGCCCGGATTAATCGCCGCATCGGTCTGGATGAAGAACTGATAATCGGAAACGGAAACTGCTGTGCGTGCAAGCGCGGAAACGATACCGTTCGTTACCGTCTGTCCCACACCAAAAGGGTTGCCAATAGCGAGAACGACATCACCCACTTCAATTGAATCCGAATTGGCGAAATTCAAAAACGGCAGAGGTTCATCAACGTCAATCTGAAGAACCGCCAGATCTGTTTGCGCATCAGCCAGGACAAGCTCAGCGTTGTATTCTCGACGATCATTAAGTACGACTTTAATTTCTGTCATACCCTCAATGACATGGTTATTGGTAACAACAACACCATCAGGGCTCACGATCACTCCCGAGCCCAGAGAGTTTTGAACACGCTCTCGCGGCGCATCGAATCCCCCGCCGAAAAAACGCTCGAAAAACGGATCGCCTGCAAATGGGCTGCGCTGCTGAATAACGCGGCGCGTGTAAACATTTACGACAGCGGGCGCCGCACGCTCAACGACAGGCGCAAATGAAAGTTTAACCTCGGCCATGGATTGCGGCGCAACACGCGGAGCGAGCGATATTGCATCGCCCTCCATCTCCTCAACACCAGGAACAACCTCTTCAGGCGCAGGCTGTCCGCAGGCGCTTGAAAATGAAATCAGGAGCGCACTGGCGCATGCAAGAAAAACGCGAAGCATAGATAAACCTCCAAACGCAAGAGACGCGCGAGATTATCATCTCGCGCGCCCCTAGTTCAATGTCATATCCGCATGCCCAAATAGCGGATAACTGAAAACCTAAAGTTCGTCGTCGTCGTCCTCAGCGCCGATTACGGGCCCTGAATCCTGCCCCTTAGCATCCTCATCGCGATCAACAAACTCAATAACCGCCAACGGCGCATTATCACCGTAGCGAAAGCCAGCCTTCATAATACGAATGTATCCACCATCACGTTCCGCGTATCGCGGCCCTAGTGTATCAAACAGCTTTTTCGCCATGTCCTTGTCGCGAATAGACGAAACAACCTGACGGCGCAGATGAAGCGCTTGGCCTTCGTTTGTCGCAGCATGCTTCGCCTTAGTCACAAGCTTTTCAACGATCGGCCGTAGCTCTTTTGCCTTTGGCAGCGTGGTTGTGATTTGCTCATGCTTGATTAGTGCACAGGCCATGTTGGCGAACATCGCTTTGCGATGTTCGTGCGTGCGGTTCAATTTGCGTTGCGCCATCCCGTGCCGCATGACTTTTTCTCCTTAGTCTGACTTACCGTCAGCTTATTCGTCGAATTTCTTCGCCAGTTCTTCAATATTGTCGGGCGGCCAGTCCGGCACATCCATGCCAAGATGAAGACCAAGGCCTGCGAGTACTTCCTTGATCTCATTCAGAGACTTACGACCAAAATTCGGTGTGCGAAGCATCTCCGCTTCAGTCTTCTGGATCAAATCGCCAATGTAAACAATATTGTCGTTCTTCAAGCAGTTCGCAGACCGGACGGAAAGTTCCAGCTCATCAACTTTACGCAACAACGCCGGATTAAACGGAAGTTCCTCGCGAGCCTCGCCGCCAAAGTCTTTCTTCGGCTCATCAAAATTGACAAAAATCTGCAACTGATCCTGTAGAATACGCGCCGCATAAGCAGCTGCGTCTTCAGGAGAAATAGAACCGTCTGTTTCGACTTCCATTGTCAGCTTGTCATAATCAAGAACCTGCCCTTCGCGGGTGTTCTCAACACGATAAGAAACGCGGCTAACCGGGCTGTAAAGGCTGTCTACGGGGATCAGGCCGATGGGTGCGTCTTCAGGGCGGTTCTGCTCAGCAGGCGTATATCCCTTGCCGGCATTGACCGTCAATTCGATACGCAGATCCGCGCCTTCATCAAGGTGACAGATCACATGGTTCTTGTTGAGAATCTCAACAGAGGAAGTTTCTTCGATATCTGCAGCCGTTACGAGGCCCGGCGTGCTTTTTTTGAGGACAAGTCGCTTCGGACCATCCGCATGCGTACGCAGCGCCAGCTGCTTCACATTAAGCACGATATCCGTGACATCCTCGCGAACACCGGGAATAGATGAGAACTCATGGACCACACCATCAATCTGAATTGACGTAACGGCGGCGCCCTGAAGCGAAGACATCAAAATCCGGCGCAGAGAATTGCCAAGGGTAAGGCCAAAACCACGTTCAAGCGGTTGCGCAACGATGGTCGCACGCCGTGTGGAATCGGCGCCTGGCGTCACCACCAGTTTTGATGGACGAATGAGTTCCTGCCAGTTCTTTTCGAGAATTTGTATAGAATCCATAGGGCGAGTGGCTCTCTTAATTGAAGGGGTTGGTTAAACGCGTCTGCGCTTACGCGGACGGCAGCCATTATGGGGTATAGGCGTGACATCGCGGATCATTGAGACAGTGAGGCCAGCAGACTGCAGGGCGCGCAGCGCGCTCTCGCGGCCTGATCCCGGACCACGCACTTCGACGTTCACAGTCTGCATGCCATGATCCATAGCCTTTTTTGCGGCGTCTTCCGCCGCAAGCTGAGCTGCGTAAGGAGTTGATTTACGCGAGCCTTTAAAGCCCATGCCGCCCGCGGTAGACCAGGAGATTGTATTTCCCTGCTCATCTGTAATCGTCACAACGGTGTTGTTGAACGACGCATTCACATGCACGACCCCAGAGGAGATATTTTTTCGCTCACGACGTTTTACGCGAGCCGCCGGTTGTTTAGCCATTGCTGTAAATCCTTATTTCTTCTTGCCGGCGATTGGTTTGGCTGGCCCTTTGCGCGTGCGCGCATTGGTGTGGGTGCGTTGCCCACGAACTGGAAGCCCGCGACGGTGGCGCAAACCTCTGTAACAGGCCTGATCCATGAGGCGTTTGATGTTCACGGCGACTTCACGGCGAAGATCACCCTCGACCATGTAATCTGCGTCAATGGTCTCGCGAATCTGCAACACTTCCGAATCTGACAATTCATTAACGCGCCGCTCAGGCGTAATGCCCACTTTTTCACAGATCTCAGACGCTTTCGCCGGACCAATGCCATGAATGTAACGCAGCGCGATGGTGACGCGCTTGTTCGTTGGAATATTAACGCCTGCAATTCGGGCCACGGGTCGTTCCTTTTCTGTCCTTCTCCGCCCCACGCTAGTCCGGCCGGGCGCGCCGTGTTTCAAGCAATGAAGCCCGCGACGGCGCGATGAAATCCCGTGCCGAGCGAGCTTGCCTCCTGATGGCGGAGAGCGGGTAGATATAGCTACGCGCGCTGCGCCGTCAACCGTCTTTCGGGCCTATTTGCGCCCGATTTTACCAAGCACAGCGTCAATTTCGGCTGAAACAGCCTCAACTGACCCCATGCCATCCAAAACCGCCAATTTTCCCTGTTTTTCATAGTAAGGAATTAGCGGCGCCGTTTGTTCCTGATAGACCTTTAGCCGGTGCTTGAAGGTCTCTTCGTTATCGTCTTTTCGAGGCTCTTCCCCTCGCGCCTTTGCTTCCGCAATTCTGTTACGCAAACGGTCCAAAAGCGCACTTTCGTCGACCCGGAGTTCGATTACGGAGTCGAGCGCTCGGCCCTTTTTCTCAAGCATGGCGTCCAGCATTTCAGCCTGAGCGACAGTGCGCGGGAAGCCATCTAGCAAAAATCCCGGGGCGCAGTCGTCTTCCTCGATCCGCTCTTCAACAATCGCGGCGACAATATCGTCCGAAACCAAATTGCCGGCATCCATTATGGCCTTGGCTTGCTTACCAACTGGCGTTTGCGCCGCCACAGATGCGCGCAGCATATCACCAGTCGAAAGTTGGGGAATACCATGCCCTTGCACAATATGAGCGGCCTGCGTGCCTTTACCAGCACCAGGCGGACCTAGAAGGATGACGATCATCGCCGTCCCCCGCGAAGCTTCGATTTCTTGATCAGGCTCTCATATTGCTGTGCGACCAGGTGACCCTGAATCTGCGATACGGTATCAAGCGTCACGGAGACAACGATGAGAAGAGACGTCCCCCCAATATAAACCGGGATCGACTGGCTGTACCCCGCCTTTAATATTTCCGGCAGAATGCAAACAAAGGTCAGATACATGGCCCCAATCACGGTCAAACGAGTCAGGACAAAATCCAGATACTCGGCAGTGCGCGCACCAGGACGATATCCTTGGATGAATCCACCATATTTTTTTAGATTGTCCGAAACATCTTCAACATTGAAGACGACCGACGTGTAAACGAACGTGAAGCCAATAATCAGCGCCGCATAAAACGCGATATACATCGGGCGACCCGGCGCAAACATGAATTGCAGCGTTTCAAGCCATGCCGGCGCTCCCTCCCCAATTGCGCCGAATGCAGTCGCCGGTAAGAGTAAGAGCGACGATGCAAAAATCGGTGGAATAACGCCCGATACGTTAAGCTTTAACGGTAAGTGCGATTTCTCACCTTGTGTCATGCGCTGACCAACCTGACGGCGCGGATATTGAACAATAATCCGGCGCTGCGACCGCTCAATGAAAACAACAAAAGCAATTAACGCCAGCGCCAAAGCCGCAATGATCAAAATTGCGCCGCCGCCGACGCCGGCGCCTGTTCTTCCCTGATCGAGAAGGCCCGCGATAGCGCGCGGCAATTCCGCGACAATCCCAGCAAAGATGATCAGCGAAACCCCGTTGCCGACGCCACGAGCCGTAATCTGCTCACCAAGCCACAACAGGAACATGACGCCGCCGACAAGTGTAACAACTGTGGTCAGCAAGAAGAACGGCCCCGGGCTTGTTGCAAAACCCTGCCCCTGCAAACTCACAGCGATAAAATATCCCTGCATTGTAGCAAGAAAGACAGTGAGGTAGCGAGTGTACTGATTGATCTGACGCCGCCCCTGTTCGCCTTCTTTTTTGATAGCCTCAAGCGATGGAATAACGGCTGACATCAATTGCATGATAATAGATGCCGAAATGTAAGGCATAATGTTGAGTGCAAAGATCGCCATACGCTCAACCGCGCCGCCGGCGAAGATATTCAATGTTCCCAAAAGGCCACTTTGCTGACTTTGGAAACCTTGACTGAACGCAACCGGATCGATCCCTGGAATCGGCACGAAAGTTCCAAGTCGATAGACGATCAGCGCACCGAGCGTAAACAACAAGCGTTTTTTCAGCTCCTCAGCTTTGGCAAAGGAAGCAAAATTAATGTTCGACGCAAATTGTTCTGCTGCGGATGTCATTTCAGCAAGTCACCTGTCTGGCGTAAACAACGATGGACGCCATGTGGCGGCTGCGGCGCTCCACCGCAACCCCATGAAATTCTTATTTCTCGCCTTGAATCGCTACGGAACCGCCAGCTTTTTCAACGGCTGCCTTGGCGCCGGCCGACGCATGGGCGACCACGAGATCGAGTTTCGCTTCAAGCTTGCCGTTACCTAGCAA
Source organism: Pseudomonadota bacterium (assembly GCA_039196665.1). Classification (GTDB taxonomy): domain Bacteria; phylum Pseudomonadota; class Alphaproteobacteria; order Caulobacterales; family Parvularculaceae; genus Hyphococcus. The sequence continues at coordinate 420,926 of JBCCUQ010000001.1, forward strand.
CCGCACCCCGTCCTGCGCGCGGCGAACAACGCCGGCCTCGACCAGAGCTTCAGCATCCACTTTTTTGCTTGCGTCAAGTTTGCCAGCATCAACAGCGGTCTGCAGACGGCCAATATTGACTTCGACAAATTTCTGCCGGTTCGGCTTGTTAAATCCGCGTTTCGGCAATCGCATGTAAAGCGGCATCTGACCGCCTTCATAGGCCCGAATGCCGGTGACGCCGGAACGAGACTTCTGACCCTTTACGCCACGTCCGCCCGTTTTGCCTTTACCGGATCCGATGCCCCGGCCGACACGCATACGGTTTTTGCGCGCGCCTTTATTATCTGAGAGTTCGTTGAGTTTCATAATATCCTCGACTTTCGACAGTTTCCAACCAGTGGCCGAAACCGCCTCGCCTGTTATGTCCGGCTTTTTCTATCCGGACTCAAATGAAATGAGCGTTTCCTCGCTTATTTTTCTTCGACAATCTCAACAAGGTGCGACACCTTATTGATCATGCCGCGAACGGAAGGCGTATCTTCCAATTCACGCTCACGGCCAATTTTGTTAAGACCAAGACCGATCAGCGTCGCGCGTTGATCCTGCGGGCGCCGGATAGGGCTGCCTGTCTGTCTGACTATTACTGTTTTCTTCGCTGCCATTTTATAGTCCTTTACGCTGCGTCTGCAGCGCCTGCTTCGCCACCGCCAGTACGGCGCGAGAGAAGGTCCGATACTTTCTTGCCACGCTTCGAAGCAATAGAGCGTGGGCTGGTTTGGTTTTTCAAGGCGTCTACCGTTGCGCGCACCATATTGTAAGGGTTTGACGAACCTATTGATTTTGCAACAATATCCTGAATACCGAGCGTTTCAAAAATCGCGCGCATCGGACCACCAGCAATAATACCAGTTCCTGGCGGCGCCGCACGTAAGACAACCTTTCCGGCGCCCCAACGACCCTGAGCATCGTGGTGAAGCGTCCGGCCTTCACGCAAAGGAATACGAACCAGGTTGCGTTTGGCTTCCTGCGCAGCTTTACGGATAGCTTCTGGAACCTCGCGCGCCTTACCCTTGCCGAAGCCTACGCGGCCTTTTTGATCACCAACTACAACCAGCGCCGCAAAACCGAAATTCTTACCGCCCTTGACGACTTTCGCGACACGATTGATCGCGACAAGCTTATCAACAAACTCGTCGCGGTCTTCGCGCTCGCCCCGGCCTCGGCCGCGTCCACGTCTATCATCACGCGCCATGAAACTGTGCTCCCTTAGAAATTAAGACCGGCTTCGCGCGCGGCATCCGCAAGCGCTTTAATCCGGCCGTGATACATATATCCGCCGCGGTCAAAAACCACGTCTTTAACACCTGCTTTAATCGCGCGTTCAGCCAGCGCTTTGCCGACATGCGCCGCCGCATCTGCGTCAGAGCCTTTCGAAAGATCCTTGCGCAGCGTTTCATCAAGCGATGATGCGGACGCGACTGTTTTCCCAGCGCGATCATCGATGATCTGCGCTGAGATGTTTTTCGACGAACGAAAAACAGACAAACGCGGGCGATTGGTCGAAACACGCGCAATCTTTCCTCGTGTGCGTCCGGCGCGTTTTTGTTGCTTTGCTTTCTTTTGGTCAGGCATGGCCCGAAATCCTCTTCGCGAGCGTTATTTCTTCTTACCTTCCTTACGGAAGATATACTCATCAGCGTATTTTACACCCTTGCCTTTGTAAGGCTCAGGCGGACGGAACGCGCGGATAACCGCAGCGGCCTGTCCTACTTGTTGTTTGTCGATCCCTGAAATGACGATTTCGGTCGGCTTCGGGGTGGTGATTTTCAACCCTTCCGGCGTTGGAAAATCGATCTCGTGGCTATAGCCGAGCGACAGATTAAGGGTGTTGCCCTTCATCTGCGCGCGATATCCGACGCCGACAAGCTCAAGGTTTTTCGTGAACTCATTGGCGACGCCATCAACCATATTCGCGATCTGGGTACGGCTCATCCCCCACATGGAGCGGGCAGGCTTTGAGTTATCAACTGGCTTCACCGACACTTCGTTATCAGCAAGAGCAACTGTGCAAAGCTCGCTTACAACAAATGCAAGTTCGCCTTTTGGGCCTTTCGCCTTTACCGATTGGCCATCGACCGTGACGGTCACCCCACTGGGGACGGCAATCGCTTTTTTTCCGATGCGGGACATCTTCCTCGCTCCTGACCTAGTAAACCTGACAGAGCACTTCGCCACCAACATTGGCGTCGCGCGCAGCTGCGTCAGACATTACGCCCTTCGGCGTAGAAACAATCGCAATCCCCAAACCGTTCCGGACCGAAGGCAAATCGCCCACGGAGGAATAAACGCGGCGACCAGGTTTGGAAACGCGCTTAATCTTTTGAATAACCGGAGCGCCCTCAAAATACTTCAGCTCAACGTCAAAGACAGGTTTTTCGCCATCCTGATCAATGCGGGAATAGCCACGGATATATCCTTCAGTTTGAAGAACATCGAGCACCCAGCCGCGCAGTTTCGAAGCAGGCACGGACATCGAAGAATGTCGGCGCATCTGCGCATTTCGAATTCGGGTTATCAAATCGCCGATAGGATCATTGATAGACATAGTCGATCGGCTCCCTTACCAGCTTGATTTCACAAGGCCCGGAATCTTACCATCCGAACCTAATTGACGAAGTGCAATCCGAGACATTTTCAGCTTGCGATAATATCCTCGTGGCCGGCCCGTCACGAGGCAACGGTTACGAATACGTGTCTTGGAGGAATTACGCGGTAGTTCCGCAAGCCGCAGAGCAGCCGTAAAGCGATCTTCGCCTGGCTTTTCTTTGTCGTTAATAATTTCCTTTAACCGATTACGCTTGGACTCAAACTTCTTCGCCATGCGACGACGTTTAAGATCGCGTTCGATCATCGATTTCTTAGCCATTCTATCTCCTTCTCAAACCGGTTTCCGCACAATACGGACCTGGCTCAATCGTGGCCGTTTCTATTCGGCCTATTTTCGAAACGGGAAATTGAATCCCCGCAAGAGCTCGCGCGCCTCATCATCTGAATCCGTAGTCGTGCAAACAATAATGTCCATGCCTCGGACCTTATCGACTTTATCGTAGTCGATTTCAGGGAATACAATGTGTTCCTTCAAGCCCATTGCGTAATTGCCTCGACCGTCAAAACTCTTCGCATTCAAACCACGGAAGTCTCGAACCCGCGGCAGCGCGATCGTGACAAGACGATCAAGAAATTCGTACATGCGGTCTTTGCGAAGTGTAACTTTTACGCCAATAGCCATACCCTCGCGTAGCTTAAACCCTGCGATGGACTTCTTGGCTTTCGTGATGACAGGCTTTTGGCCTGCAATGCGCGTAAGATCTTCAAACGCCGCATCAACCGCCTTGCGGTCATTCACGGCATCACCAACACCGATATTGATCACAACCTTCTCAAGGGAAGGCGTCATCATGGCATTCTTATAGCTGAACTTCTCGTTCAACTTGCCGCGAATCTCGTCGCGATAGAGCGTCTTTAGACGCGGTTCATATCCATTTGTTTCAGCCATTGATAACCTCGCCGGACGCTTTCGCTATCCGCACCTTTTTACCATCGTCAATCTTGAAACCGACGCGCGTCGCTTTACCCGAAGACGGATCTTTCAGCGCCACATTTGAAATGTGAATTGACGCTTCGCGCGATATAATCCCGCCTTGTTCCGTCTGTGTTTGGCGTTGGTGCTTTTTGATCAGGTTTACGCCCCGCACAACGACGCGGTCGTCCTGAGGCATAACCTGAATTACTTCACCTTCTGCGCCGCGGTCTTTCCCCGCGAGCACGACGACCTTGTCGCCTTTTTTAATCTTTGCAGCCATTACAGCACCTCCGGTGCGAGCGACACGATTTTCATATGTTTAGCGGCGCGCAGTTCGCGCGTTACCGGGCCAAAGATACGAGTGCCGACAGGCTCTTTATTGTTATTGATGAGAACAGCAGCATTGCGATCAAAACGAATAACAGACCCATCACGCCGCTTGATGTCCTTCGCCGTGCGAACAACAACCGCTTTCATCACCTGGCCCTTTTTCACGCGACCACGCGGAATAGCTTCCTTCACCGAAACGACAATAATGTCGCCAACGCCAGCATATTTACGCTTGGCGCCGCCAAGGACCTTGATGCACTGAACGCGCTTCGCGCCCGAGTTATCGGCAACGTCCAAATTTGACTGCATCTGGATCATGACGATCCTCCTAATGGGCCTGAAGACCCGTTAAACATCCAAATCACTGCGGCCATCCAGCCGCAAACTCTCTTAAGCCTTTGATCCGAGGCCAATAACTTCCCAACGCTTCAACTTTGATTTTGGCGCACATTCCTGGATTTGCACCAAATCGCCTACTTTGTAGGTGTTGGCTTCGTCATGCGCATGAAAGCGGTTCGAACGGCGCACGGTCTTTTTAAAGAGCGGGTGCGTAAAAATACGCTCCACACGAACAACAACCGTTTTCTCGCCTTTGTCGCTGACAACAGCGCCCTGAAGGATGCGTTTAGGCATGCTCTCGCCTCTTCTTCCTAGCTTGCGTTTGCTTGGCGCTTCTCGCCAAGAACCGTTTTAACCCGTGCAATCTCACGGCGTACTTCACCAATCCGCGCTGTCTTTTCCAACTGGCCAGACGCCTTCTGGAAACGCAAATTGAACTGCTCTTTCTTGAGTTGTAGAAGCTTGTCTTTCAACTCATCGTTCGTCATATCGCGGACTTCGCTCGCCTTCATTGCAAGTGCTCCTTACTCGCCAATGCGCGTTACGATGCGCGTTTTAATCGGCAACTTCGCGGCGCCCAGCGCCAGCGCTTCGCGCGCAATATCATCAGGCACGCCATCAATCTCAAACATGATCCGGCCGGGCTTTACCTTCGCCGCCCAAAACTCGATTGAACCCTTGCCTTTACCCATGCGGACTTCCGTCGGTTTCTTGGAAACCGGAGTGTCCGGGAAAATGCGAATCCAAACGCGGCCCTGACGCTTCATTGCACGCGTAATGGCTCGGCGAGACGCCTCGATCTGACGCGCAGTGACACGCTCCGGCTGTAAAGCCTTAAGACCGTGCGAGCCGAAATTCAGCGCAGAACCGCCCTTCGCGACGCCTTTAATGCGCCCCTTATGCAGCTTACGGAACTTTGTTTTTTTCGGTTGAAGCATTCCAACAAATCTCCAGGCACTTAGCCGTTATGCACGCTGCGGTTGACGCGACTGGCCAACACCGCCGGTCTGCGCATCGATAAGACGTTTTTCATGACCCATCGGATCGTGTTCCATGATCTCGCCTTTGAAAATCCAGACTTTAACGCCGATCGCACCGTAGGTCGTGCGCGCGGTCGCAACGCCGTAATCAATATCAGCGCGAAGCGTGTGCAAAGGCACGCGGCCCTCGCGGTACCACTCCATCCGCGCGATTTCAGCACCACCAAGACGACCCGAAACATTCACACGAATACCGAGGGCGCCCATGCGTTGTGAAGTCTGCATGGCGCGCTTCATGGCGCGGCGGAAAGCAACCCGGCGCTCAAGTTGTTGTGCAATGTTTTCAGCAACGAGCATCGCGTCAACTTCCGGCTTACGAATTTCAACGATGTTGAGAACAGTTTCCGAAGACGAAAGCTTTGAAAGTTCCTGGCGCAACTTTTCGATGTCGGCGCCCTTCTTACCAATCACCACGCCCGGCCGCGCCGTATAAATCGTTACGCGACATTTTTTATGTGGACGCTCAATAATAATGCTCGAAACGCCAGCCTGCGCCAGACGCTTCTCCAGATATTTGCGGATCGCAAGATCTTCATGAAGAAGGTCACCGTAAGCGCTTTTGCCGGCGAACCAACGCGAGTCCCACGTGCGGTTGATGCCAAGGCGCAAGCCAATAGGGTTTACTTTCTGGCCCATTTAAGCGGCCTCCTCAACTTCTTTGACCACAATGGTGATTTCCGAAAACGGCTTTTGAATTCTACCAACGCGACCGCGAGCACGCGCACGCCAGCGCTTCATAACGATGTTCTTGCCAACGAACGCCTTGTCCACAACCAAAGCGTCAATATCGAGGTCATGGTTGTTTTCGGCGTTCGCAATCGCGCTTTCAAGAACCTTTTTGACGTTCTGCGCCACGCGCTTGCGCGAAAAGGTCAGCTCCGCCAGCGCCTTTTCAACCGGCATGCCTCTGATCATTTGCGCAACAAGGTTCAGCTTCTGTGGCGACGTTTTAATCATTCGCCCCCTCGCCATCGCCTCAGTGTCGCTAAAGCGACGTTCATTTTTCTTCTGGCCCATGACTATTTTCTCCGCGCCTTTTTATCTGCGCCGTGGCCAAAATAGGTCCGGGTTGGGGAAAATTCGCCAAGCTTGTGCCCGACCATATCCTCAGTCACATGGACCGGAATGAACTTCTGGCCGTTATAAACATTAAAGGTCAGCCCAACGAATTGTGGCAAAATCGTCGAACGGCGCGACCAGGTCTTGATGCCGCCCTTGTGCTTACCGCCTTGCGAGTCCTCTGCTTTTTGCAAAAGGAAGCGATCGACAAATGGGCCTTTCCAGACTGAACGTGGCATAGGGTAAACTCCTCAGTCCTATTTCTTCTTCTTGCGCGCATGACGCGAACGCAGAATGAGCTTATCGGTTTGTTTGTTATTTCGGGTCTTGGCGCCTTTAGTCGGCTTGCCCCAGGGCGTAACCGGGTGGCGACCGCCGGAAGTTCGGCCCTCGCCGCCGCCATGCGGGTGATCCACCGGGTTCATCACCACACCACGCACGGATGGCCGCTTGCCTTTATGGCGATTACGTCCAGCCTTACCGATCGACTGGTTCATGTGATCGGGGTTGGATACAGCACCAATGGTCGCCATGCACTCTCCGGAAACAAGGCGAACCTCACCCGACTGCAAGCGAACCTGCGCCATACCGCTGTCCCGGCCAACCAGCTGAACGTAAGCGCCGGCGGAGCGTGCAATTTGTCCGCCCTTGCCAGGCTTTAACTCAACATTATGGATAATCGTGCCGACAGGAATAGACTTCAGCGGCATTGCATTGCCAGGCTTAACGTCAACCTTCTCACCAGCAATCAGCTTGTCGCCAGCCTTAACACGCTGCGGAGCCAGAATGTACGCAAACTCGCCATCAAGATATTTTACGAGAGCGATGAAAGCGGAACGGTTCGGATCATATTCCAAGCGCTCAACCTTCGCTTCGATGTCAAACTTGCGACGCTTGAAATCGACAATACGATAGGTCTTTTTTACGCCGCCGCCACGACGACGAACCGTAATCCGGCCAGTGTTATTACGACCAGCTTTGCCGTTGAGACCTTCGGTCAACGCCTTGACGGGCTTGCCCTTCCAGAGCTCGCTCCGGTCCACCAGCACAAGCTGACGTCGTCCAGGGGTCGTCGGTTTGAATTTCCGTAGAGCCATTGTTCTCAAAACCCGTCCGTTAAAGTCCTGTCGTCACGTCAATTGCGTGACCTTCCTCAAGCGTTACGATCGCTTTTTTAACTGTAGACCGAGTATAGGGCCGGCCTCGAAACTGCTTTTTCTTGCCTTTTGAACGAAGCGTATTGACCGCTTTCACCTTGACCTTGAACAGCGTTTCAACGGCTTCGCTAATCTCCGGCTTTGTCGCCTCAAGGGGCACCTGAAAGACGACCTGATTGTTTTCCGAAGCAATTGTCGATTTTTCCGTAATCACAGGAGCGATCAACGTATTGTAGTGCGCTTCAACGCCTTCCGGCTTTTTCACTTTTTTACTCATTTGAGGCGCGCCTCCAACCCTTCAACAGCCGCCTTGGTCAAGACAAGCTGTTTCTTGCGCAAAATATCGTAGACGTTGGCGCCCATAACCGGGAGCAAATCTACACCCGGAACGTTACGGGCGGCACGACCAAAACCATCATCAACCTGCGCATCAACAATCAATGCATTGTCCAAATTCAGTTTTGCAAAAGCATCCACAACTGACTTTGTCTTTCCGTCACTGATTTTCGCTTCTTCAATGATAATGAGCGATCCGCTAGCGAGCTTGGATGATAATGCATGCTTCAATGCAAGACGGCGGACTTTCTTTGGCAAACTAATCGCATGCGACCGAGGACGCGGACCATGCGCATTGCCGCCGCCACGGAAAATATTCGCCTTACGGTTACCATGGCGAGCGCCGCCGCTGCCTTTTTGGCGGCCGAATTTCTTGGTCGTCCCGCTAACTTCGTTACGCTCTTTTACCTTATGCGTGCCCTGCTGGCGCTTAGCCAACTGATACACAACACACCGGTGAAGGATGTCAGCGCGCGGCTCCAGCCCGAAGATCGCTTCGTCAAGATCAATTGATCCAGCTTTCTTACTATCTATCTTGAGGACGTCGGCTTTCATTATTCGTCCCCTTCTTTTTTCTCAGCTTCATCAGATGCGCCAGCATCACCGTCAGTCGATGCCTCAGCCTCAGCTGCTTTCTCAGCAGCAATCTTTTCTTCCAATGCCGCCTTCGCCGCCGCTTCTTCTTCAGCTGCAGCTTGTGCAGCAGCTTCTTCGGCAATGCGCTTTGCTTCTTCAGCAGCCGACTTCAACGCTGCCGGCAGAATGACATTTTCAGGCGTTGGCTTCTTCACGGCGTCTTTAATCAAAACCCAACCACTCTTAGGACCAGGCACGGCGCCTTTAATGAGGATCAGCCCTCGCTCAGCATCTGTGCGCACAACCTGAAGGTTCTGCGTCGTGACGCGCGCCGCCCCCATGTGGCCCGCCATTTTCTTTCCCTTAAAGACCTTACCCGGATCCTGACACTGGCCCGTGGAACCATGGGATCGGTGAGAGATCGAAACGCCATGCGTCGCGCGCAAACCGCCAAAATTATGACGCTTCATAGCCCCGGCAAAACCTTTACCGATTGACGTTCCGGTCACATCAACAAACTGGCCAGCAAAATAATGGTCAGCCGTCAGCTCCTCACCGACATCGATCATGTTCTCAGGAGCAACGCGGAATTCTACGACCTTGGCTTTCGGCTCGACATTCGCCTTTGCAAACTGGCCGCGCTCAGCCTTACTCACCCGCTTGGCTTTTTTAGCGCCTGCGCCGAGCTGAACCGCGGCATAACCGTTCTTTTCCGGGGTGCGCTGCCCAACAACCTGACACCCTTCAAGCTGCATCACTGTGACAGGCAGATGATCGCCGTTATCTGAATAGATACGGGTCATTCCCATTTTTCTTGCTATCAATCCGGTGCGCATTACAGTTGCTCCTAAGCGCCAAGCTTGATTTCAACGTCAACGCCAGCCGACAAATCAAGCTTCATCAGGGCGTCAACCGTCTGCGGGGTTGGATCAACAATATCGAGCATACGTTTGTGCGTACGCATTTCGAATTGTTCGCGACTCTTTTTATTCACATGCGGCGACCGGTTAACCGTATAACGCTCGATACGCGTTGGCAGCGGAATGGGCCCGCGAACGTCGGCGCCTGTACGCTTAGCCGTATTCACGATCTCAATCGTAGAAGCGTCGAGCACGCGATGATCAAACGCCTTCAGTCTGATGCGGATATTCTGTTGCATAGTTCAAACGCTTCGCTGGTTAGAGTCACTCTTTAGTTCTTATGAGTCGAAAGCGCGGACCGGTTTTCGCCGGCCCGCGCTATTATCCTGATATCCTATTCGACGATCTTCGAGACGATGCCTGCACCTACCGTGCGACCGCCTTCACGAATAGCGAAGCGAAGCTTCTCTTCCATGGCGATCGGCACGATCAGTTCGACATTAAGCTCGGCATTATCACCCGGCATGACCATTTCCGTACCCTCTTTGAGCGTCACCACGCCGGTAACGTCAGTCGTACGGAAGTAGAATTGCGGGCGGTAGTTCCCAAAGAACGGTGTGTGACGACCGCCTTCTTCTTTCGTCAGAATGTAAGCTTCGGCGACGAATTTCGTGTGCGGCGTCACCGAACCCGGCTTGCAGAGAACCTGACCACGCTCAACGCCGTCACGCTCGATACCACGCAGGAGAACGCCAACATTGTCGCCCGCTTCCCCGCGGTCAAGCAACTTGCGGAACATTTCAACGCCCGTGCAGGTAGTTTTCTTCGTATCTTTGATGCCGACGATTTCGAGTTCGTCGCCGACATTCACAACACCACGCTCAACACGACCGGTAACAACCGTACCGCGACCGGAAATCGAGAACACATCTTCGATCGGAAGCAAGAACGGCTGGTCAACTGGACGCTCAGGCGTCGGAATGTAACTGTCGACAGCTTCCATCAGCGCCTTAATGGCGTTTTCGCCAATGTCCGGATCCTTGCCTTCCATAGCAGCAAGAGCGGAGCCCTTAATGATCGGAATGTCGTCGCCCGGGAAATCGTAAGAAGACAGCAGCTCACGAACTTCCATTTCAACAAGTTCGAGAAGCTCTTCGTCGTCCACCTGATCAACTTTGTTGAGGAAGACAACGATCGCAGGAACGCCAACCTGACGCGCAAGCAGAATGTGCTCACGCGTTTGCGGCATCGGCCCGTCAGCAGCGTTCACAACCAGAATCGCGCCATCCATTTGCGCGGCGCCGGTGATCATGTTCTTCACATAGTCAGCGTGACCTGGGCAATCGACGTGTGCGTAGTGACGGTTGTCAGTTTCATATTCAACGTGAGCCGTAGAGATGGTGATGCCGCGCGCTTTTTCTTCTGGTGCGCCATCAATCTCATCATAGGCTTTGAAGTCGCCAAAATACTTGGTGATCGCCGCCGTCAGCGTCGTTTTACCATGGTCAACGTGACCGATTGTGCCCACGTTGGCGTGCGGTTTTGTACGTTCAAACTTTTCCTTCGACATTTCACTTCTCTCCGTCTCTTGACGACTGTCGTTAAACTTTCCGCCCGGTAAACTCGATTTGGCGGGCGCCCACTCAAAGTACCGGCTAGCCGGCCAATTTCGCTTTCACTTCTTCTTCAACCGCTTTCGGCACTTGCTCATAGTGGTCGAACTGCATCGTGTAGTTTGCGCGGCCTTGCGTGGCCGAGCGGAGGTTATTCACATAGCCAAACATATTTGCAAGCGGCACCATTGCGTGCACGACATTTGCGTTGCCGCGCATTTCCTGATCCTGAATCTGACCGCGACGCGAGTTCAGGTCACCGATGACCGTACCGGTATGCTCTTCCGGCGTAACGACCTCGACCTTCATGACCGGCTCAAGCAAAGCAAGCCCAAGCTGCGCCTTGTTTTCACGAAGCGCCGCACGAGCAGCAATCTCAAACGCCAACACCGACGAGTCGACGTCATGGAAGGCGCCGTCATAAAGCTCGACTTTGAAATCGAGGATCGGGAACCCGACCAGCAATCCGTTTTCGCGAATTGAGTTAATGCCCTTTTCCACGCCGGGGATATATTCCTTGGGAATAGACCCGCCAACGATTTGGCTTTCAAACTCATACCCGGCTCCTGCTTCCTGCGGAATAACCCGGAACTTCACGCGCGCAAACTGGCCGGAACCGCCAGACTGTTTTTTGTGCGTGTAATCAATGTCCGCTTCGCGGGTCATGGTCTCGCGGTAAGCAACCTGTGGCTGACCAATATTCGCCTCAACCTTGAACTCGCGCTTCATGCGATCAACAAGAATATCGAGGTGCAATTCGCCCATGCCCTTAATAATCGTCTGGCCGGACTCTTCATCAGAAGAAACCCGGAACGACGGGTCTTCGGCAGCAAGACGCTGCAAGGCGATGCCCATTTTTTCCTGGTCGGCTTTGGTCTTCGGCTCAACAGCAAGCTCGATAACCGGATCCGGGAATTCCATTCGCTCAAGCACGACCGGCTTTTGCGCGTCGCAAAGCGTGTCACCCGTTGTCGTGTCTTTAAGACCCGCGATAGCAACAATATCACCCGCATATGCCTCTTTGATGTCCTCACGGTCATCAGAATGCATCATGTACATACGGCCAACGCGTTCTTTTTTGCCCTTCACCGTGTTCATAACGAAGGAGCCCTGCTCCATCACACCGGAATAGAGACGGCAGAAAGTCAACGAGCCAACAAACGGATCGTTCATGATTTTGAAAGCGAGCATGGAAAGCGGCTCATCATCCGAAGACTTACGAACCATTTCCTCATCGGTGTCAGGATGAACGCCCTTGATCGGCGGCACTTCGATCGGGCTCGGCAAATAATCGACAACCGCATCGAGCATTGGCTGGACACCCTTGTTTTTGAAGGCAGAGCCACACAGCACCGGATGAAATTCAACTTCGCACGTGCCTTTGCGAATAAGGCGCTTGATGGTCTCCGTGTCAGGCTCATTGCCTTCCAGGTAAGCTTCCATGACACCTTCATCGAGCTCAACGACAGTCTCGATCATCTTTTCGCGATACTCGGCAGCTTTATCAGCGAGGTCGGCGGGAATATCTTCTTCATGGAATGAAGCGCCCAGAGACTCTTCCTCCCAGATAACCGCTTTCATTTTGATGAGATCGACAAGCCCGACAAAATCGTTCTCTGCGCCAATTGGCAATTGAAGCACAACGGTCTTCGCAGCAAGCCGGTCGTGGATCGTATCGACTGAATTATAAAAATCCGCGCCAATCTTATCCATCTTGTTGATAAAGAACATGCGTGGAACGTTATATTTGTCGCCCTGACGCCAAACCGTTTCAGTTTGCGGCTCAACACCTGCGTTTGCATCAAGCAGCGCAACGGCGCCATCAAGCACGCGAAGCGAACGCTCAACTTCAATTGTGAAGTCCACGTGGCCTGGGGTGTCAATAATATTGAGACGTTTGTCGTTCCAAAAACAGGTCGTTGCAGCAGATGTGATCGTTATACCGCGCTCTTGCTCCTGCTCCATCCAGTCCATCGTCGCAGCGCCATCATGCACTTCGCCGATTTTGTGGCTCTTGCCTGTATAATAAAGAACACGCTCGGTCGTCGTCGTTTTACCGGCGTCGATATGGGCCATGATCCCAAAGTTGCGATAGTCTTTAATGTCGTGCGTGCGCGCCATGACTGCGGGCCTTTACTCGTTTGATTTCGTTACCAGCGATAATGCGAGAATGCGCGATTGGCTTCCGCCATCCTGTGCGTGTCCTCACGCTTCTTCACTGCGGCGCCGCGATTTTGCGCAGCGTCCATAATTTCATTCGACAGCCTGTCAACCATCGTTGTTTCGTTGCGAGCGCGTGCAGCGGAAATGATCCAACGCATCGCCAGCGCCTGCTTGCGATCCGGACGCACTTCAACAGGAACTTGATAGGTGGCGCCGCCAACACGGCGCGAGCGCACTTCCAGAGCTGGCGTTACATTTTCAAGCGCTTCCTTGAAAAGATCGACCGGGGGACGCCGCAGCTTGCCTTCAATACGATCAAGCGCGCCATAGACAATCTTTTCTGCAGCGGGCTTTTTTCCATCAACCATTACATAGTTCATGAATTTCGAAATTGTCTTATCACCGAACTTGGGGTCCGGATGAACAATGCGTTTTTCTGCGCTGTGACGACGTGACATGGCTCTGTAACCTATCTCTTATTTCGGGCGTTTCGCGCCGTATTTCGAACGACGCTGCTTGCGGTCCTTAACACCCTGGGTGTCGAGCACACCGCGAATGATGTGGTAGCGCACGCCCGGAAGGTCTTTAACGCGACCGCCGCGGATCAGAACCACTGAGTGCTCCTGAAGATTGTGCCCCTCGCCAGGGATGTAGCCGATCACCTCGTAACCGTTTGTCAGACGAATCTTCGCAACCTTACGGAGCGCTGAGTTCGGCTTCTTCGGCGTCGTTGTATAGACGCGGGTGCATACCCCCCGCTTTTGAGGATTAGCCTCAAGCGCCGGAACCTTATTAATTCGGCGCTTTGGCTTCCGCGGTTTGCGGATGAGTTGCTGTATCGTCGGCATTGCGTCTCCTGGATCCCAATTCTAAACGCGCGCATTGACTCTGGTTGCCTGCCTCTGAAACTGATAGTTCCATGACGCAAACAAGCGGGCCCCGACTTTGCGGAACGCCGCTTCGAAAATTCATACTCTTCAGCTAAAAACGGCTGCGTTTCAGGTAAATCTGACGGCCAGCCTTCCAGCGGCGCGATACATAGATGGGGGAATCGCCCCGGTCAATACATCTTCAGTATTTTTAACGCTTGTTTCAGCCTTTTTTCCAAGAAATCTCAACGGTCTCTGGCTGCGTTGGCAAAATCATGCTGTTTGCTTCAGGATTGGCGACCAAAACAAGCGATTACCCATCCACTTTATAGCTTAATTGGGGCTCAGATGAGCGTCGCAAAGTCCACTAGAGCGGCCCCTAATCGGAACTGGCGAAATTAAGACTATGACGACCTCAATCGAATCGGTTTTGCGGCTACCTGACGATGCAGCGAGTGACCTTCGCAGCGCCCTTGGATTGGCGCAAAACGCCCCGCTACGAATTTCCTATTTGCCAGGCCCAGGCGACCTTCACACTACTTTTCAATACTGGAAAGAGCGGGAGTTCGATCCGCGCGTTCCGAGCGTCGCCTACTCAACAATGTTTTTCGAGGTTTGCAAAAGGCTGAGGGCGCAAGGCCAGGTCATAACCCGTTCAGAGGCAACACACCCCCCCATCAAAGACGAAAATTTCCTATTTATTACAGCGCCTTATAAGATCGGCGCCAGCGGGCTTAGCTACCATCTGGGCCGCCAACGATATGCAGCCGCATGCCTTGAAGCTGTGAAGGCCTTTAAGCCTCATATCACAGTGGTCGCCAGCGATCTGGAACCACGACATTTGAGCGTGATTAAACGATCCGGCGCCAAGATCGTCTATTCCATGCACAATACGTTCTGGCCTATGGGCGAGGCTCACCTGAGCCTCAAAAAGAGGCTTGCGAATGCCTTAGCCAGACAGTCGCTGACAGCAATCGACGCCGCAATTTGCACCTCACATGAATGCGAGCGCCAGCTCAAAAGCCTTTCTGCGCCCCCGCTTCAAACCTTTGTCGAGACGCCACAGCAGATAGCCCGAACCACTCGCTCCGATACGCCAAGAAAAGGCCCGGCAACCCAATTACTTTATCTTGGACGGATTGAGGAACCAAAGGGTGTGTTTGATCTCCTCGACTCATTTGAGGAACTTTTCCAATCAAGGCCAGAATTAAGGCTTAACTATCTCGGCGACGGGGCCAGTCTTGGCGCCCTTCAGAACGAAATCGCCAGCCGCAACCTTCAAAGTTCCGTCAAAGCACCCGGACATGTCGGCTCAAAGGAAGTGCACGAAGCTCTCGCCGATAGCCACATTCTCGTTTGCCCCACGCGAACAAGCTTTAACGAAGGGCTTGCCTTCGTTTGTTTCGAGGCGGCGCTGCATGCGACGCCGACCGTCATGAGCACCGTGGTGCCGGCAAGGGATTTGTTGGAAGGCGGTTGTGCAGTGTTCGAGGCGAATTCCACGCCCGCCATGATCAACGAGTTAGCGCGCCTGATTGATAATGCCGACGCCTGGGAAGAACTATCCGGAAACGCCATCAAATGTGCTGAGGTCGTATTTGACCGCGAGCAGTCATGGGGAACTCTACTTTATCGCGCGTTCATTGCAGCTAGCCAAAAGTAGCAAATGTGAATTGCAAAAGAAAACGGCGGCCCGAAGGCCGCCGTCTTAAGCTATAAAGAAACAGAGAAGTTATTCGGCAGCATCCTGATTAACAATATCATCTCCAGCTGTCGCCGCTTGTTCTGGCGCTTCAATCGCAATCGCTTGTGAAGCCGCTGCGCGCTTTTCGCGTTCAGCGATAAGCGCCTGATCACGGCGCTCAGCTTCAATCTGGCGTTTCGACATCGCACCACCAGTACCCGCCGGAATAAGACGGCCGACGATAACGTTCTCTTTCAGGCCTTCAAGCGTATCTACTTTTCCGTTGACTGCAGCATCTGTAAGAACCCGCGTCGTTTCCTGAAACGAAGCGGCGGAAATGAAAGAACGCGTTTGCAGCGATGCCTTGGTTATGCCGAGCAGCACTGGCACACCCTTCGCCGGAGCTTTACCCTGATCTTCAAGCTTCGCATTCGTCTCTTCATACTCGAGCTTGTCGATTTGTTCCTCTTTGAGGAAGAGGGAATCGCCAGGATCTGTGATCTCAATCTTCTGCAGCATCTGCCGTACGATCACTTCAATGTGCTTATCATTAATCGGAACACCCTGAAGCCGATAGACTTCCTGGATCTCGTTAATGAGGTAATCGGCAAGCGCTTCAATACCCAAAATTTGAAGGATATCATGTGGCGCAGGGTTACCATCCATCAAATACTCGCCCTTGGCGATAAAATCGCCGTCCTGAACGGCAATATGTTTGCCCTTAGGCACGAGGTAATCCGACGGCTCCAGATTTTCATCTGTCGGAATAATCCGGATACGACGCTTGTTTTTATAATCGCGACCGAATTCAACCTTGCCGTCCACATCGGCGATGATCGCATGGTCTTTCGGCCGGCGCGCTTCGAAGAGTTCTGCAACCCGCGGCAGACCGCCGGTGATGTCGCGCGTCTTGGCGCCTTCTGTTGGAATACGAGCAACCGCGTCGCCTGGCGAAATACTGTCACCATCTTCAACGGACAGAACAGCATCGACCGGTAATATGTACCGCGCCTCACCGCCGCTCGCCAATTTAAGCGGCTCGCCATTTTCATCGACGATCGCGATCGCTGGTTTCATATCTGCAGCACGCGGATTTGATCGCCAATCCGTCACAACCCGGCTTGCAATACCGGTCGCTTCATCCGCAACGACCTGCATAGAAAAGCCTTCCTGCAAGTCTTCAAATTTCACCTTGCCGGCGACTTCTGTAAGAATCGGAATGGTGTAAGGGTCCCAGTCAGCGAGACGCAATCCACGCGTCACTTCGGCGCCGTCGTCTACCCGAAGCTTGGCGCCATAAGACACTTTATAGGAGGCATGCTCTTTGCCTGCTTCATCAAGAATTTTGACCAGTGTATTACGCCCCATGACCATTAGGTCACCAGCCGAGTTTTTGACAACATTGCGGCCCTCGAGTTTGATGATGCCTTCGTGACTCGCCTCAATGAACGATGTGTCGCCAACCTGGGCCGTACCGCCAACGTGGAATGTCCGCATCGTCAGCTGCGTACCTGGCTCGCCAATCGATTGAGCGGCGATAACGCCAACAGCTTCGCCAATATTGACGTCACTGCCACGCGCCAAGTCTCGGCCATAGCATGATGCGCATACGCCGATTTTTGAATCGCAGGTCAGAACCGAGCGAACGCGAACGGTTTGAATACCCGCGCCCTCAATTTCTTCAGCTTGCGCTTCGTCAGTCTGGTCGCCCGCCCTGCCAAGAATCTCGCCCGTTTCCGGATGCTCAATGTCGTCAAGAAGCGTACGTCCCAAGATACGCTGTGAAAGAGGCACAATAATATCACCGCCCTGCACGACCGCATCCATCGTGATCCCATTCTTGGTGCCGCAATCGATTTCACGAATAATGCAGTCCTGAGCAACATCGACCAGACGGCGCGTCAAGTAACCGGAGTTCGCCGTTTTCAGCGCTGTATCCGCTAGGCCTTTTCGTGCGCCGTGTGTCGAGTTGAAGTACTCGAGCACCGTCAACCCTTCTTTAAAGTTAGACGTAATCGGCGTCTCAATAATTTCACCGGACGGCTTGGCCATAAGACCACGCATGGCGCCAAGCTGACGCATCTGCGTGGGGGAGCCACGGGCGCCCGAATGCGACATCATATAGATTGAGTTTGGCTCAAGTTGACGCTTCGATTCGGGATCAAATTTTGTCTCGGAAATTTCCGCCATCATCGCATCGGCGATTTTGTCCGTGCATTTGGCCCATGCGTCGATGACTTTGTTGTACTTCTCGCCGCGCGTGATCAAACCTTCAGCATATTGCTGCTCGAAATCACCGACCAGATTGCGTGTCTCTTCGACAAGCGGCTTCTTCGCCGCCGGAATAACAACATCATCCTTACCAAAGGAAATACCAGCCTTACAGGCTTCTTTGAAACCAAGGTCCATTATGTGATCAGCAAAGATAACAGTCTTTTTCTGACCGCAATGACGATAGACGATGTCAATGAGGCCTTGGATTGTTTTCTTCGTCAGCAGTTGGTTGACAACCGAGAACGGTACATTGGAATCGCGCGGTAGCACCTGCGCAACCTTCATACGCCCGGGTGTTGTCTCCACGACTTTATGAATAACGTTGCCTTCTTCATCGACAGTGTCCCAACGCGCCTTAATTTTCGCATGCAAAGACACAGCCCCCGCTTCAAGCGCGTGCTCAATTTCCTGGATAGTGCCGAAGGTCATCCCTTCGCCCAACTCGCCCTCTTTTTCCATCGTGATGTAGTAGAGGCCAAGAACGATGTCCTGTGACGGCACGATAATCGGTTTGCCGTTAGCCGGTGACAGGATATTGTTCGTCGACATCATCAGGACGCGCGCTTCCAATTGCGCTTCCAGCGACAACGGAACGTGTACGGCCATCTGGTCGCCGTCGAAGTCAGCGTTAAAGGCCGTGCAGACCAGCGGGTGAAGCTGGATCGCCTTGCCTTCGATCAGCTTCGGCTCGAACGCCTGAATACCGAGACGGTGCAGCGTCGGCGCCCGGTTCAACATGACCGGATGTTCGCGGATCACTTCGTCAAGAATGTCCCAGACTTCCGGGCGTTCCTTTTCGACAAGTTTCTTCGCCTGTTTAACCGTCGCGGAAAGCCCTTTCGCGTCGAGGCGCGAATAGATGAACGGCTTGAAGAGTTCGAGCGCCATCTTTTTCGGTAGACCGCACTCGTGCAGCTTCAGCTCCGGGCCGACAACGATGACCGAACGGCCGGAATAGTCGACGCGCTTGCCGAGGAGATTCTGGCGGAACCGGCCCTGCTTACCTTTCAGCATATCCGAAAGGGATTTCAGCGGACGCTTGTTGGTGCCGGTGATGACGCGACCGCGCCGCCCGTTGTCAAAGAGCGCATCAACAGATTCTTGAAGCATGCGTTTTTCGTTTCGAACGATAATGTCCGGCGCACGCAATTCAATAAGACGCTTCAGGCGATTGTTCCGGTTAATGACGCGACGATAGAGATCATTCAAATCTGATGTCGCGAAACGACCGCCATCGAGGGGAACAAGCGGGCGCAATTCCGGCGGGATGACCGGAATGACCGTCATGATCATCCACTCCGGGCGGTTGCCGGACTCAATAAATGCGTTAATGAGCTTCAGGCGTTTTGCGAGCTTCTTCGGCTTAAGCTCAGTGGTTGCTTCCGCGATTTCGACACGCAGTTGCTCAGCAACGGCTTCAAGGTCAATTGCGGATAGAATCTCACGCATGGCTTCCGCGCCAATGCCCGCAGTAAAGCTGTCTTCGCCATACTCTTCCTGCGCCTGAAGATATTCTTCTTCTGTAAGCAACTGGTTAGGCGTCAGCGGCGTCAGACCCGGCTCAATGACGATATATTGTTCAAAATAGAGAACCCGCTCCACATCTTTCAGCGTCATATCAAGCATCAGCGAGATGCGTGACGGAAGCGACTTCAGGAACCAGATATGCGCACAAGGCGCCGCTAATTCGATGTGCCCCATGCGATCACGGCGCACTTTGGTAAGCGTGACTTCGACACCACACTTTTCACAAGTGATGCCTTTGTACTTCATGCGCTTGTACTTGCCGCATAGGCATTCATAATCCTTTACCGGACCGAAGATGCGCGCGCAGAAAAGACCATCACGTTCCGGCTTGAATGTCCGGTAGTTAATGGTTTCCGGCTTTTTGATTTCACCAAACGACCACGAGAGAATTTTCTCCGGTGACGCCAGCGAAATACGGATCTGATTGAACGTTTGTACCGGCGCAACGGGATTAAATACGTTCAGCAGTTCCTGGGACATAAGAGCCTCTCAATTCAGTTACGGATGATCAGTCCGTGAATACTTATCTAAGCAAACAGTGGACGCGTATGCGCCCTACCCGCCTTGCAATTCTACATTCAGCCCGAGCGAACGCATTTCCTTGACGAGCACGTTAAAGCTTTCTGGAATACCCGCTTCAAAGCTGTCGTCGCCGCGGACAATCGCCTCATAGACTTTCGTCCGGCCAGCAACGTCATCGGATTTCACCGTCAACATTTCCTGCAAGGTGTAAGCGGCGCCGTAAGCCTCCAACGCCCAGACTTCCATCTCACCGAAACGCTGTCCGCCAAACTGCGCCTTACCACCCAACGGCTGCTGGGTAACAAGCGAATATGGGCCAATGGAACGCGCATGGATTTTGTCATCAACCAAGTGATGAAGTTTGAGGAGATACTTGTATCCCACTGTCACTTGGCGCTTAAATGCTTCGCCGGTTCGGCCGTCAAAGAGCGTCACCTGGCCGCTTTCCTCGAGCCCTGCTTTATCAAGCATTTTGACGATTTCATTCTCACGAGCGCCGTCAAAAACCGGCGTTGCAATTGGAACGCCGCGAACAAGGTTTCCACCGAGTTCTTTCAACTCTTCATTAGAGCGCGGCAGCACCTGCTCTTCACCATAAACGTCTTTAAATTTGGCGACCAGTTCATCGCGAGAACTCTCGCCTGTCTCCCACTCTTCCATAATCTGACCGATTTGGCGTCCGAGACCACGGCACGCCCAACCAAGGTGGGTTTCAAGAATCTGTCCCACATTCATGCGAGACGGCACGCCCAACGGGTTAAGAACGATGTCGACTGGCGTTCCATCTTCAAGGAACGGCATGTCTTCCATAGGCGCAATCTTGGAAATCACACCCTTGTTGCCATGACGACCGGCCATCTTGTCACCAGGCTGGAGCTTACGCTTCACAGCAACGAAGACTTTGACCATCTTCATGACGCCTGGCGGCAGTTCATCACCACGCTTGAGCTTGTCGACCTTGTCATCGAACCGGGCTTCAAGACGCGCTTTTGAAGCATCGAACTGCTTTTTAAGCGCTTCGATTTCAGACATCGCCGCTTCGTCAGCAATACCTATTTTCCACCACTGACCTTTGGAAAGCTGCTCTTCGAGCACTTCTTCCGTGACTGTGCCTTTTTCAAAACCTTTCGGTCCCGATACTGCGTCCTTGCCCAACAAGAGCGGTTTCAGACGACCATAGATGTTGCGTTCAAGGATGGCGAGTTCGTCATCACGGTCTTTGGCGAGACGTTCGACTTCCTCACGCTCAATCGCAATAGCACGCTCGTCCTTGTCGACGCCATGGCGATTAAAGACACGAACCTCAACGACCGTACCAGCAACACCCGGCGGCAGTTTCAAGGATGTATCACGTACGTCAGCCGCCTTCTCGCCAAAGATCGCGCGGAGAAGTTTTTCTTCCGGCGTCATCGGGCTCTCACCCTTTGGCGTAATCTTGCCGACGAGAATATCGCCCGGATGAACCTCGGCGCCAATAGCGACAATACCAGCCTCATCGAGATTTCTGAGCGCCTCTTCGGAGACGTTCGGAATGTCTCGCGTAATCTCTTCAGGGCCAAGTTTCGTGTCACGCGCCATCACTTCGAATTCTTCAAGATGGATCGACGTGAACACGTCATCACGCACAATGCGTTCGGAAATGAGGATTGAATCCTCAAAGTTGTAACCATTCCACGGCATGAACGCGACGAGCACGTTCTTACCAAGCGCCAGCTCGCCCAAGTCCGTCGACGGACCATCGGCAATAATATCGCCTTCACGGACAATATCTCCGATCTTCACGAGCGGGCGCTGGTTGATACAGGTGTTTTGGTTCGACCGCTGAAACTTGCGCAAATTGAAGATGTCGACGCCTGGCTTGGTTGGGTCGTTTTCTTCCGTCGCGCGCACAACAATGCGCTGCGCGTCAACCTGCTCCACCACGCCTGGCCGGCGGGCCGCCACGGCAGCGCCAGAATCACGCGCCACTACCGATTCCATACCCGTGCCAACGAAAGGCGCTTCAGCCTGCAACAATGGCACGGCCTGACGCTGCATGTTTGAGCCCATCAAAGCGCGGTTCGCGTCATCATTTTCAAGGAATGGAATGAGCGCCGCCGCAACGGACACAAGCTGCTTCGGTGAAACGTCGATATAGGCGACGTCTTCACGCGGTACGAGCGTTGCATCACCGCCAACACGGCAGTTGACGAACTCATTTGCAAGCTTGCCATTCTCATCGACTTCCGCGTTCGCCTGCGCAATAGCAAAACGCTGCTCTTCCATGGCGGAGAGGTAAATCACCTCATCTGTAACCTTGCAGTCAATGACCCGGCGATACGGGCTTTCGATGAAACCGTATTTATTAACCTGCGCATGTGTCGCCAGCGAGTTGATCAGACCAATATTCGGACCTTCTGGCGTTTCAATCGGACAAATCCGGCCATAGTGCGTCGGATGAACGTCGCGCACTTCAAAGCCTGCGCGCTCACGCGTCAAACCACCTGGGCCAAGCGCAGACAGGCGACGCTTATGAGTAATTTCTGACAGCGGGTTCGTCTGGTCCATGAACTGTGAAAGCTGCGACGAACCAAAGAATTCACGCACCGCCGCCGCAGCTGGTTTCGCATTAATCAAATCATGCGGCATAAGTGTGTCGAGTTCCTGGCTGGACATGCGCTCCTTGATGGCGCGCTCCATCCGCAGTAATCCGATACGATACTGGTTTTCCATCAGTTCACCGACCGAGCGAACTCGGCGATTACCGAGATTATCGATGTCGTCGATTTCACCGCGACCATCACGGAGGTTCACGAGCGTTTTCAGTACGTCGAGAATATCTTCCTTACGGAGCGTCCGCAGGGAGTCATCAGTCTCGAAACCAAGCCGGATGTTCATTTTCACCCGGCCGACCGATGAAAGGTCGTATCGTTCCGGATCAAAGAACAGCGAATAGAAAAGACCTTCCGCCGTCTCAAGGGTCGGCGGCTCGCCCGGACGCATTACACGATAGATATCGATCAACGCCATATCGCGATTGGAGTTCTTGTCCGCATTGAGCGAATTGCGCATGTATGCGCCAATATTTATGTGATCGACATCAATCGTATCAAACGACTTAATCCCGATCTCTTCAAACAGCTCAAGATGCTTTTCGGAGATTTCTTCGCCGGCTTCCGCATAAATCTCACCTGTGTCGAAATTCACAAGGTCAGACGCAAAGTAACGCCCGATCATTTCCTCGTCCGACAGCAGCAGTTCCTTAACGCCGTCTTCAGCCACCTTTTTCGCGGCGCGCGCCGAGATTTTCTTACCCGCTTCAACGATGACTTCACCATCTTTGGCGTTGATCAAATCACGTTCAACCTTCACGCCCTTCCAGCGCTCCGGCTTGTACGGCATCGTCCAGCCGGTTTTGATCTTTTTGTGTGAGACCCGGTCGTAGAACTCATCGAGGATCTCTTCCTGATCCATGCCAAGCGCATAAAGCAACGTCGTCGCCGGCAGCTTCCGGCGGCGGTCGATGCGAACATTGACGATATCTTTGACGTCGAACTCAAAATCGAGCCAGGAGCCACGATAGGGAATGATGCGCGCCCCGAACAGCAATTTGCCTGACGAATGCGATTTTCCCTTGTCATGGTCAAAAAAGACGCCCGGGCTGCGGTGCATCTGAGAGACGATCACACGCTCTGTGCCGTTAACAATAAAAGTGCCGTTGTCCGTCATGAGCGGCATGTCGCCCATATAGACTTCCTGCTCCTTGATATCCTTTACGGATTTGGCGCCGGTCTCTTCGTCGACTTCAAATACGATTAGACGCAGCGTAACCTTCAGCGGCGCGGCGTAAGTCATATCGCGCTGCTGGCATTCCTCAGTGTCATATTTCGGATCTTCGAATTCATAAGACACGTATTCGAGAGTCGCCGTTTCGGTGAAATCCGATATCGGGAATACCGAACGGAACACCGCTTCAAGCCCGTCAATCTCGCGATCCTCTGACTTGATAAAGCGCTGGAGGAACTGCTCATAAGAGTCTTTTTGAACCTGGATAAGGTTTGGCATTGGAGCCGCATCACCGATACGGCCAAAATTTTTACGAATGCGTTTCTTCTCAACGAAGGATTGCGCCATCTTTGTCCTCACAACGGAAATCATCTGCCCCAGAGCACGCCCACCTTGAGGGCGATCAAGGTTAGCGCATGCACAAATGCGCCCGTCGGCCGGAAAGTTCGACCGCGGGTCGCGGGTGAATTAGTTTTTGTTCTCGATTAATCGAAGCACGTCGCCGCAAAGCCTGAAGCCGCCGATGGAGGGCCACCGGCGGCGAAGTTATTTAATAAGCGCGCATTAAGGGTCTCGCAACCCTTTTTATTAAAAAAAACGCGCTTTCCCCAAATTTCCCGAAACAGGCTACTTGAGTTCGACCTTTGCGCCAGCGTCTTCGAGTTTCTTCTTGATCTCTTCCGCTTCGGCTTTCGCTGCGCCTTCTTTGACAGCCTTGCCGCCAGCTTCGACGAGGTCTTTCGCCTCTTTCAAGCCAAGACCCGTAATCGCGCGTACTTCCTTGATCACGTTGATCTTCTTGTCGCCTGCCTCAAGCAGAATAACGTCGAATTCGGTCTTTTCTTCAGCCGCTTCGCCGCCGCCCGCGCCAGGCGCTGCCGCCACAGCAACCGCGCCCGCCGCCGGCTCGATGCCATACTCGTCTTTGAGAATATTCTTCAGCTCAGCCGCTTCGAGAAGCGTCAGGCCAACAAGCTCTTCAGCCAGTTTTTTCAGATCAGCCATTGTCTTATCTTCCTAGTTCGTTGGTTAGATTAGCAAAAATCGGTAAGGCGCTTATGCCGCCTCGCGGTTCTCAAGAGTTTCCAGAATGCCAGCGATATTTGACGCTGGCGCACCAATAGCGCCTGCGATATTCGACGCCGGCGAGGTGATCGTCAGAACGATAGAAGCAAGCAATTCTTCGCGCGAAGGCATAGAAGCAAGCGCTTCAACAGCCTTTTCATCAAGAATCTCTTCACCCATCGAGCCGCCAAGGATTTTGAGCTTGTCATTATCTTTGGCGAATTTTTTCACGGCTTTCGCCGCTGCGACCGGATCTTCCGAGAATGCGATAGCGGTCGGTCCCTGGAACAGATCACTGAGCTTTTCGCTCGGCTTTCCAGAGATCGCGATCTTGGCGAGGCGATTCTTCACGATCCGCATGTTGGCGCCGGCTTCACGCAAATCCGCGCGCAAGCCTTCCATTTCAGCGACAGTCAAGCCGCCATTCGCCACCAGCACAACCGCATTCGAATCGAATACGCCGCCGATCCATTCGACCATCTCCGCCTTTTGGGTTCTGTCCATGAGGCAGTCCCTTCAGTTCAAACAAGGCCGTACTACTCGGCCCCAATGATCCCCGCTTGCGCGAGGGGCTTCGATTTTGCGTTTAAAATCCGAGAACCAAAAAAGGCCCCCGCGAATAAACGCCCGGAGCCTGTCCTAGAAGGTCCAACAAACCGGCTTGACTTAGCCGACTGGTCTATTCCCTCTGTCTATGCAGGAAATTAAGCAAGGAAACCTCGCACCCGCAGTCTCGGACAGGTATCGCCGCCAAGAGCAGCGAAGCGCGTTTCTTAGCGGGAACAATTCAAAATGCAACCGCTCCTGCAAAGATTCATGCCTTTTATGCCGCCGGGCGGCGGCGCTTGGCGTTACTAGGCCTATGGCGACGCTTTTGAGAGGCTGGTTTCGAGCCTTGCGGACCATCAGCTTGTCGTTGCTTGCGACCTTGTCTTGCCGGTTTCGCTGGATGCGTAACGTTTGGCTTGGATTCGGCTCGAACCTCACTATCGCCCTCTGCACGTTTTGAATGCGGCTTTTGCTTTTTTCCTGCCTGCCTACGATGAGAAGACGCCCCACCACGTTTTGGGCCCTTCCTGGAGAAAGCAGCGTTGCGGCGACCTGATGACCCAGCACCTCGCTCGTCCGCTGGCGGCTTTCCGCTTACAATCTCAATTCGGACGCGCATCAGTTTCTCAACTGCGCGCAGGAGCCCGATCTCTTCCGGCGAACAGAAGGCAACAGCCTGGCCTTCCGCGCCGGCACGCGCCGTGCGGCCGATACGGTGGACGTAGTTCTCTGCAACTTCCGGCAGATCAAAGTTGTAGACATGACTAACGCCAGGAATATCAATACCACGCGCAGCGACATCCGTTGCAACCAACACACGCGCCTTACCACTGCGGAACGCCTTAATGGCCCGCTCGCGTTGGCTTTGGTTTTTGTTGCCATGAATAGAAACAGCGGTGAAACCGGTCGCACAAAGCTGTTTCATCAGCTTTTCAGCGCCATGTTTTGTGCGAGAAAAAACCAGGGAAAGATCATCTGGCCGCTCAGACAGACATTTTTTCAAAAGGTCCGCTTTGCCTGGCTTACCAACGAAATGCACCGCCTGATTAATCTTGTCCGCCGCGCGTCCGGCGGGCGCCGTTTCAATACGAACGGGGTCAGTCAGGAAGGCGCGTGACAGCTCTTCGATCTGACGTGGCATGGTCGCTGAAAACAACATTGTCTGACGCGGCGCGCCGACCAGTTTCGCAATCCTTCGCAAGGTATGAATGAAGCCAAGATCCAGCATCTGGTCAGCCTCGTCGAGAACCAGAAAAGACGCCGTATCAAGATAAACCGCTTTGCGCTCAACAAGGTCAATCAGACGGCCGGGCGTCGCGATCAGAATATCCGCGCCATAGCGAAGGCTGCGAATTTGCATGTTGATCGCCTTGCCGCCCATGACGCTTTCGACCCGCAGGGGCGTACCACGGGTAAAGCTTTTCAGGTTGATGGTGATCTGGCTGACCAGTTCGCGGGTTGGCGCAAGGATCAGACCTCGGATGTATTTGGGTCCTGGCTTGGAGTGATTGGCGACCAATTGGTGAACCAACGGCAAACCGAAGGCGGCGGTTTTACCTGTTCCGGTCTGAGCTAGGCCCATGATGTCGTGACCTTCCAGCACAAGTGGAATAGCTTTTTGCTGTATAGGCGTCGGACTTTCGAATCCAAGCGATGTAATGGTTTTTAAAATTACGGGAGAAAGCCCAAGAGCTTCAAACTGAGTCAAAATAGATACTTTCTTTTCAGCGCCTTAAGCGCGTTTATGAAAACGAGGTAACAAACCCGGTTGCCTCGCCTTCAAAAGCGCGACGCCGTATTCGCGTTGTGGTTCACGACTATGACTCGCCCAGGACCGAATTGTCCGGAAGGCCGTCAGATCGTCAGCACCCCGCGTGATTTGGGAACTAATTAATATTTGTTGCTGCAAATTTTGCGGAAGCGTCCGCAATCCAGCATGCACCTTTTTCTTTTTATTCGTTCCGGTGCTGACTGCTCACGCGGCAGCCATATTTCTCATAAAGCGCGATATCGGCTTCACGCCCCCTAAAGTCAAGCCCTTAATCTGGAAGGGTTAATCGATCCACGATGCCCCTGCGCGCTTGCCACACCTAATGCGAGCCCAGGAGAGATCCGGCGATTGTTTTGCGCATCGCCGGATCAGCACTTTAGTGAGACGCGACCATCTAAAATTTAGTGGTTCATATGATGCTCGGACGTCTTCGTCTCGCGGTCTTCAACATTGATAATGACTTCAACTTCGCCCGCCTTTTCAAAAGTCAGTGTCATCGGAAAGCGCTCTCCTTCAACCAATGCGCCATTAAGTTCGATCAACATCACGTGATATGCACCCGTCTCCATTGATGTTCTCGCATCCGCTGGCGCGATGATTCCCTCTTTAAGGTGGCGCATCTTCGCAATGCCATCCTCATTCATTTCGGTCACATGCAACTCGACATGCGCCGCCCGCTCCGTCGTCGCTGCGATAAGGCGATCCTGCTCGTTCCCGTTATTCAGAATGTCAAAATAGACCGCCGCGGGGATTGTCGCGATTCTGGATGGCCGCGCCCAGGGGTGATCGATCATGATCTCTCCCGCTGCGTACTCATGGGCAAACGCAATCGCGCTGAACATGGATAGGGCCACGGCGATAAAAAGCTGAATGCTGACGGCGCGGATTCTAAATGATGATGTGCTCATCTTCTTATTCCTCTCATAGTCCTGTTCTGTAATTTTCGAAATCGGGCCGGAATAACTCGTTATCCCGGCTTGATATTAGTCGCTAAACTCGCCCTGCCTTAAAACGAGCGCTGCCAGCCGACCGTCAGCGTCCAGTCCGTTTCTAGTTGAGGGCCATTTAAATCCTGATAAACTGGAAAGAGCATTTCCACTGCGAGGCGATGACCTTTGATGACGCCGCTCTGGCCGGCAAAGTTTATACCCGCACCGACATCGATACGATCACCGCCCTGAAAATCCGGATTCGCTGTTTGAACCGGAGCGACGATCACCGGATCGATGCCGTCAATGGCATCCTGAGCGCGGAACGCAACGCGACCTGAAAATGCAACCCACGATGCCGGGCCCCATTGCGCCCATGCCGTGGCGTCGTGACGATTACCCAGTGTATAGCCTTCGTCGTTATCGCCTGTGCGTAATGTCGCCTGATATTGCGCGCCCCATGAAAAAGCCTCGCTCGCACCCGTGTATGTGACGCCGGGCCGCAAATCGAATGTCCCTGACCCAAGCTGCATGGGGTACGGAAGGCGCGGGGTCGGCATCCCGCCCATTGGCGTCAGAATCTGATCTGTTTCCGTAATTGAACCAGTTGGAAGAGAAAGGCCCGCGTTAAAATGCGCTTGGTGGCGCACGCCGCCTTGATCAGTCTCAAACAAGCGTACAAGGCCTGCAATCTGCGTGTCTCCAAAGCCGGAAGACTCCGTACGGAAATTCCCAAGAACATTCGTCCCCATCCCGCCCTGATAGGTGACATGATCCATACCATTATCAAGCACAGTACCCATGGCCATTAAAGTCAGCCAATCCGTCGGCGCATACATCGCGCCAACCATATGCATATCCATTGTCATCTGAAGCGGTACGACCCGAAGCGTCGGCGGCTGCATCGGCGCGCCTGTGAAACGGTTTGGTACGGTGGTTACAATTGTGTCCGGCGACACCTCATTTGTACCGATCCGCGATCCTTCCATATCCATGCGCATGAAGCGGTAGGAGAACATCACCTCTCCCTGCTTGTGCATGTGGTCGCCCATAACACCGATCGGCGCGTGATTTTTGGCAATGGTCGCCCCGTCAGCAAAGACAGGCGTAGAAACAGCGGCGGCGAAAGCCGCGCCCAGGATAAAGCTGCGCATGATAATCCCTCATTTTTGTGCGCGAAAACAAGCGTTTGTAGAGGCAAACGCGGCCAACGATTTCTTAGAAACTAAATCGCGCGCACTGGTGGGGATCGTGAGGGCATTGGCGGCAGCGTCCGATAAGGAACGCTCACCTCAATCAGTTCAGCGTAATGACTTTCAAAGTATTGTTGCGCTGGATGGCTATATCCCGCCTTCTCGGCATCGACTGCGGCGCCGATACGGCATGATGTAATGCAGGCATGACAGGGGTTATGTTCGCTTTTGTCTGACGGCGGCTGCGTCGGCGCCTCTTCGCCAAAATACTCTTCCCAGGAAACCGACTGCTCACCATCAACCGTGCAGATAACGATTGAAATGCCGTCACCACCAGACGTGAGCGCAAAACCAGAAGGGATAAGCTGCGCCAAAGCGACAAGCACAAAAGCAAAAAGCTTTAACCCTTGAATGCCAGCACGCAGAGGCATCGTCGCCGTAAATCCCTTGTTTAATAACAATCGGATAAAGCGACAGTTCAGGTCGGCAAGCAACCATCCTTAGATAGGGCCTAACGACGCAGTAATTTAGATTTCAGGTGGTTGCGCCAAAAACGCAGGGTCAAGCGTCGGCGCCTGATCCATGAGCGCGGTAGTAAGGCCATGGTCCATATGAGAGTGGCGCCCATGATCCGAATTATCCTCAACATCCGTCTCAATGACGTCTACTAGTGCGACAGAATAATTTTGATGACTTTCACCCTGAGCGGCGACGCCCGTTTCAGCACTTATGTTCGCAATATCGATATCTGTTTCAGCGCTATCCGCCAAAATCGTCGTGGTGTTGTGAGCTTCATGACCGCTATGACCACCTGCAATTTGTGCGCTATGGCCTGCATGGGACGCGGATCCATGCGCGGCATGACTTTGATGCGATGGACCAGCATGATTTCCGCTGTCATGTGCGTTATGACTTGCATGAGCTAGTGACACACCTTCGCTTCGCCCGTCGTTCGTGTGATCTGAATGATCGTCCCCGGCATGAGCATCGTGACCGCCCTGCGTCCGATGCCCATCATGATTAGCGTGTTCGGCGTGAACCGCCGCCTGGCCTGACGAAGAAGCATGACCTGCATGCGCAACTAGCGCAGCGTCATGATCCGAACCATGATCGCCTTGATGCTGATCATGCCCATCATGGCCGCGACTGTATGGGCTATCGAAACGTGAAGTAAACGGATTAGCCAAATACGAACTGCCTGCATGCGCAAAGTGTTCGGCGTGACCGGCGCTGCCGTAACGGCCATTACTGTGATTGTGTGTTTCATCAGCTATTGAGGCATACGCCTGACCAGGCAAACACGCTTCGCCAAATGCGGTGAGATCATCTACAGGCTGCAAACCGCTAAGAGCGTCAAAAGACTGGTCATCCAGTTCATTCGCCGCAGCGGAAACACGCGATGCGGCAATTGCAGCAAGTAAGCTTACAGTAATCGAGTACCCACGCTTCAAATGGCGGCGGTAAATCTTCTGCGCCACAGGCATATTCAGCCTTATATCGCGACCCGCCAGCATCTGCCGAAACATTGGTAAGGCGCATTTGTTAATCATGCACTGAAACTCTATGGCTACGAAATTTCCAATCTCTTGTTAAGCACGAAAGTGTTTTCAGCCAGCAATAATCACAGGACCAATTTAGTTTTCATTTTATCAAAAGGCTTAAAACACTGAACACCGTTGAGACTAAACGCGTTGTAATAGCTTTCCAGGGTATGAACACCGCGTCCGAAAACCGGTCGATCTTCAACAGCTTTTTAAAACGAAGATTTACTATGCTCTTTCACTATTGACCAAGTTATGAGGTGGCATTCATGTTTAAATATATCGCTACTTTCGCTACCGTCAGCTTCGTTGTTTTTGCTGGGAATGCCAAAGCATGCGAGCACCATATGGACGAGAATGCATCCTTCAATCCCAAAGCCGCCGGTAAGATCTATTTTCAACCAATGAAACCGGTTCACCCTACTGATGGCGAGGTCTGGATCAATGCTCAAAATGGCGAGCAATTCATTTTCCAAGATGGCGTATGGATTTCGCGAGATTTACGTATGACTTTATCGGCTCTCAAGTCAGATTATTGATTCAACATTTGCTGGGGTAATTCGAATACTCCATTTGGTTTTGTGCTCACCGCCATCAATCCAGGCTTTAAGGTTCTCTTCCCTGCTTTTGACTGCATGATAGTAAGCCTCTCTTACTATCATCGTTTCTCCCTATAGATTTGGCCGCTTTTTCTGGATCACGCAGCAGTGATAGCGCGTTTTTTGATTTGAGACTCGCAATTCATCCCAGACTTCATAGATGTCCGCCCAGCCGCACAATCGGCGATATTATATCCACAGGAGATCTGCTCATGTCTCGTTTTGCTAATAAGAAAATTCTTGTCACCGGCGGCACGTCCGGTATCGGCCTTGCTACCGTTGAACGCCTTCTCTCCGAAGGCGCGCAAGTCGCCGTTACCGGCTCGAACGAAACACGCCTTGCAGAGGCCGCAAACAAACATCCCGGACTTGTGACAATCCGGGCCGACAACGCTAATCCAGACTCTGCCGACACAATTGCGAAACAGGTTAAAGAAAATCTGGGTAACCTCGACGGGTTGTTTTTGAATGCCGGCTTTGGGCGATTCATGCCGATTGAGGACATTACAGCCGAAGAATTCGACAGCCAGTATAATGTCAATGTTCGCGGCCCCTTATTGCAGGCGAAAATGTTGTCACCTTTGCTGAATAAAAATGCGAAGGTCATCATCAACACGTCGATCGGGCAAAACCTAGGCATGGCCGGGGGCTCTATTTACAACTCGACAAAGGGCGCCTTGCGTACATTTGTCCGCGTTCTGGCGCGCGAGTGGGCGCCCCGGAAAATTAATGTGAATGCAGTAAGCCCGGGTCCGATTGGAACGGATTTCTTCAACCGTACAGGCTTGCCACAGGAAGTCGCCGCAGAATTCGCCGAGCAAATTCAAACGCAAGTGCCACTTGGCAGGTTTGGGGAAGCCACGGAAGTGGCGGCCGTCGCTGCTTTCCTGCTGTCAGACGACGCCAGCTATGTGACGGGCTCTGAATATGTCGTCGATGGGGGCATGAGCGAACTTTAGTTGTACGGCCCTCATCAAAAACGAAAACGGCCTCTATTAAAGAGGCCGTTTTTATATTCTTAGAAGCGAGTATTACTTTATGCGCCAGCCGCAGCCGTATCGACTTTAACACCCGGGCCCATTGTCGAAGAGATCGCAATCCGCTTGATAAACGTTCCTTTGGCGCCGGCAGGCTTGGCTTTCGCCACCGCATCGATAAACGCTTTTACATTTTCAGCAATTGCCTGTTCGCCAAAACTCGCTTTTCCAACGCCGGCATGAACAATACCGGCTTTTTCGACACGGAATTCAACAGCGCCGCCTTTTGAGTCTTTCACTGCTTGTGCGACATTTGGTGTAACGGTCCCAACTTTCGGGTTTGGCATAAGGCCGCGAGGACCAAGCACCTTACCCAAACGGCCAACCACCGCCATCATGTCTGGCGTTGCGATGACGCGGTCAAAATCCATGAAGCCACCCTGAATCTTTTCCATCAGGTCTTCGGCGCCGACAATATCCGCACCGGCCTTGGTCGCTTCTTCGGCTTTTGCATCTTTTGCAAAGACGGCGACGCGCACTGTACGGCCAGTGCCATTTGGTAATGACACAACACCGCGGACCATCTGGTCAGCGTGGCGAGGATCAACACCAAGGTTCATGGCGACTTCGATGGTTTCATCGAACTTTGCACTCGCATTCGACTTCACCAGTTTTACTGCATCATCGATTGAATACTGAGCCTTACGGTCAACCGCTTCTCGCGCTGACTTAATTCTTTTTCCTGTGTTCGCCATCGTCCCTACTCCCTGACTTCCAGGCCCATCGCGCGCGCCGATCCCATGATGATCTTTGTCGCTGCTTCAAGGTCGTTGGCGTTGAGGTCTTTCATTTTCGCTTCAGCAATTTCGGAGCATTGCTTTTTAGTGACGGCGCCTGCGCTCTCCTTGCCCGGAGTTGCGCCGCCCTTTTTCAGTTTTGCCGCTTTCTTAAGGTAATAAGCCGCTGGTGGTGTCTTTGTCGCAAAAGTGAATGACTTGTCGGAAAAGATCGTAATGATCGTAGGGATTGGCATCCCTTTTTCCATTTCCTGCGTCTTGGCGTTAAACGCCTTGCAGAATTCCATGATATTGAGACCGCGCTGGCCAAGCGCTGGACCGATGGGAGGCGACGGAGACGCCGCGCCCGCCGGCACCTGAAGTTTCAGGTAGCCTGCGATTTTCTTTGCCATTTTACTGACCTTCTCGTTTGTTGCGACCGCCTCAATTTAATGATCCGGCCCGGTTGAAGGATCGCGGTGCGGCGCCGGTTGGACTTTGCCGGCAAACCTCCCGCGAAGGCGCGATGGATAGGGCAGCGCATACACCAATGCAAGCGTAAAATGGGGAAATACGCGGAGCGATTAATACGGGTGCAGGCGGCCCCTATGGGGGACTTGGAGCCGCCTGCCCCGGCTACGCAACAGAACGCAACAAACGCTACCAAACTTTTTGATCCATCATGAGGCGAATACTGAACCAGCCTCGTGATGTTATAAACTTACATATCATATTCCCGAAAAACGATGCAAGAGCAAAGTTTACTCGCCTCATAGGGGAATTGATAAGACTTTGGCGAGGCGGAAAACAGCACGGGGGAGAGAGAATTCGCTGCCCGCCTCGCCCGCCGCCGGGCGTGATACGCAACTTCCCGACGACAGGCAGAATATTGCAACCAATTGGAATTATCTCGCGGCGGAATAGAGGCTATATTGCGGCGCACAATCACGAAATATTGTGCCGCGCGGCATGGCAAGGCCTGCCAAAAATCTTTCTAACTACTTGAAAATTATAGCTTATATCAACAAGGACTAGAGCAACATCGCCGCCGGTTCTTCGATGAAGGACTTGAATGCGTTCAGGAACTGAGCGCCTACAGCGCCGTCCACCACCCTGTGATCGCAGGTAAGCGTCACCGTCATCACGGTCGCGATTTCCATCTTGCCGTCCTTTACAACAACGCGCTGCTCACCGGCTCCGACTGACATGATCGCCCCGTGGGGCTGATTGACGATCGATGCAAAAGATTTGATGCCGAACATCCCGAGATTTGAAACCGAGAAAGTGCCGCCCTGATACTCTTCGGGCTTCAGCTTGCGGGCCTTGGCGCGGGACGCCATGTCTTTGACCTCGGCGGATATGGTTTTGAGACCTTTCTCTTCCGCCTTCCAGATAATCGGTGTGATCAGGCCGCCATCGATAGCGACCGCAACGCCAATATCGGCGTGCTTGTGGAGCAGGATCGCTTCATCCGTATAGGTTGCATTCGCGGCTGGCACCGCCTTTAGCGCCATCGCTGACGCCTTAATAATGAAATCGTTGACCGAGAGTTTGAACGCGCCGTCGCCCTCTTTCGGAGACGTCGCATTAATGCGCGCGCGCGCGGTCAGAAGGTTGTCCAGCTCACAATCAATATTCAGCGGGAAGTGCGGGACTTCCTGATTGAAGCTTTGCATTAGGCGCTTGGCGATGACCTTGCGCATACCGTCGAGCTTTACTGCGTCATAGCTTTCCGGCGGATAAAGCCGCGCATCAACACTCGCCGGTGCGATCTGTGGCGCAGCAGCGCCTGCGCCCGCCTTGCCGGTTCCATCTTTCAACGCCTGTTCAATGTCTCGCTTGACGACACGCCCGCGAGGGCCTGAGCCTTTGACAGCAGAAAGATCAAGCCCTTCCTGTTGCGCCAGGCGTTTAGCCAAGGGGGACGCCAGAACGCGACCGTTTGCAGGCGTTGCTGATTTTGATGTGACACCGCCTTGGGGCGCAGCATCCTTTGCTTTCTCACCACCACCGGCGGTAACTGTTCCCTCAGGCTTGGCTTCGTCTTTGGCGGAAGCACCGCCGCCCCCAGTACTGATACCACCGGCGAGCGCGCTTTCATCAATATCGCTGGCGCTCTCGCCATCTTCAAGCAAAACGGCAATAGGCGCATTGACCTTGACGCCTTCGGAACCTTCCGAGATTAAGATCTTGCCGACCGTGCCCTCATCGACGGCCTCGACTTCCATCGTCGCCTTGTCGGTTTCGATTTCGGCGATGACATCGCCGGAGGAAACCTTGTCGCCTTCCTTTACATTCCACTTTGCGAGGGTGCCTTCTTCCATGGTCGGCGAAAGGGCGGGCATGAGGATTGGCGTTGGCATAAATCGTTCCGTTCAGTGTGAGCGCTCAATGAGGCCCGAAGTTCGAGGCGGCAAGCTCTGGATTGCTAAATTCAGTCGGCGTCCATTTCTTATAGCGCCGGGCGATGCGTTCGTCAGTGGTTTCCGCGCCATATTCCATCGGCGCTTCATCAATATCGAAGAATGCTTCCATGCGTAACCCGGCGATATTGATGGTCGAAACGATCTTGTCGCCCTCTCCCATCACTGCTGCGATGTAAACGCCGCAGGTCTTGCAGGTCAGAAAGTCGGCGGTGCGCAAGGCGAAGCTATATCGGTTCAAATCATCGGGTTCGGCGATTATCGTTGTCAGCCCGCCAGGATCGGAAATATTCACCGCGCCGTGACGGCGGCAGAACACGCATTGGCAGGTACGCACGCCAAGGTCCTGTGGTATCTTTTGTGTTTCAAAAGTCGCCTTCAGTTTCCCGCAATGACATTGGCCAGGGTAGATCATCACCGCTAAATTTCCTTCTTAAGGAATATGTTGATGATAACGACAGGCACCATGACAAGTAACGAATATAATAGAAACTTTCTAGATTTTTTAGAGTGGACCTTCCCGCGCCCATCAAGCATGTTTGTGTCTGGCAAGGAAAAAAAGCTGACAAAATTGGAAGCAATATAGCGAATCGAACGGCCTATATATTCAAAATAGCTTCCCTCTTTTTTCACATGAAAAAAAGCCACAACACTATAATACATGAACAACCCAAAAAGCCCTACAGCGATAAATCCAGCGACATAGTTTATTGCGAACAACAAATCCACAAAACTTAATCCCTATACATCACCTGCTTCACCGCCTTCACAATCTTCTCCGCATTCGGAAGGCTTAGGGCTTCGAGATTGGCGGCGTAAGGCAGCGGCGTATCTTCCTGCGTGACGCGCGCCGGCGGCGCATCGAGATAATCGAACGCGTGTTGGGTTACTTGCCAGGCGACTTCAGCGCCGACTCCGCAGGGCGCCCAGCCTTCTTCAACGGTAACGATACGATTAGTTTTCTTCACAGAATTAATCACCGTCTCGGCATCCATCGGACGAAGCGTCCGCAGGTCAACAACTTCCGCCGACACCCCCTCGCCCGCCAGCATTTCAGCAGCCTCAAGAGCAAACTTCACGCCGCGCGAATAGGAAACGATCGTAACGTCCGTCCCTTCACGCGCGATTTTGGCTTTCCCGATCGGCAGCACCCAATCTTCGACGTCGGGCACTTCCATCGTGTCGCCATAGAGCAGTTCATGCTCAAGAAAGACGACTGGATTCGGGTTGCGTATCGCCGCTTTGAGGAGACCTTTTGCGTCCGAGGCGGAATACGGAGAAATGACGATGAGCCCCGGCACATTCGCGTACCATGCTGCGTAATCCTGAGAGTGTTGCGCCGCCACGCGCGCCGCAGCGGCGTTTGGACCACGAAACACAATCGGCGAGCCCATCTGCCCACCTGACATATACCGCGTCTTCGCCGCCGAGTTGATGATGTGATCTATCGCCTGCATGGCGAAGTTCCAGGTCATAAATTCGACAATGGGCTTTAGCCCCGCAAACGCAGCGCCAACACCAAGACCGGCAAAGCCATATTCCGTGATCGGCGTATCGACGACGCGGCGCGGGCCGAACTCTTCAAGTAAGCCGCGGCTGACCTTGTAGGCGCCCTGATACTCAGCAACTTCCTCACCCATCAAAAACACATCGGGGTCGCGGCGCATTTCCTCAGCCATCGCGTCGCGCAATGCATCGCGAATGGTAATCGGCGCCATTTCGACATTGTCAGGCAGTTCTGGATCGCTGGCCGCCGCCGCTTGCGGCTGGGTCGGCGCAACCTGCTCATCGGGCTCGCTTTCTTGCGGCGCCTCAACGTTCTCAGCCTGCGCCAGCGCAGCCGCACCGTTCAGGCTCGACACATCAATGTCGTCCGCGCTTTCTCCATCGCCAACAATCACAGCAATCGGGTCATTGACCTTGACGTTTTCAGTGCCCTCGGAAACCAGGATTTTGCCAATGACGCCTTCGTCAACCGCCTCAACCTCCATGGTCGCTTTGTCGGTCTCGATTTCGGCGATCACGTCGCCTGACGAAACTTTATCGCCTTCTTTGACGTTCCATTTCGCAAGGGTGCCCTCTTCCATGGTGGGTGAGAGCGCAGGCATAAGAATCGGCGTTGGCATTGATATGTCTCGATTTTCGCAAATGTTCGGCTCTACCTAGCCGGAAACCTGAAGGGGGAACAAGCCCGAAAAAGCGACCTCAAAAGCCTGCTTGGCAATCAGAGATCACATTTGACCTTATTGGCCAAACCCCGTCCCGGAATCCCTAGGGGCCATACGGATAAGCCGGGATTCCTTCACCGCCGCCTGACGGTGGTGAACAATCTTCTGATAGGCGTTATCTTTGACCATTTCCCCGAAAGCCGCCGCAGACGGATACTCGGCGATAAAAGCGATATCCCAGCGCTCATCCTCAGGGCCGATCAGCATCAGTCTGGGCTCGCCTGACCAGATAATCCGGCCGCCGACACGTTCGAAAATCGGTCTGCTTTCCTCGCCATAGGCGCGATAGGCTTCCGCTCCGGTCATCTTGCGACCATCGTCATAGTTTGCAGTTTCGTTCAGGCGGATGAGGTTCAGCATATTGACTGGGCCGTCATCAGCCATCTTCATCATGGCGCCGAATTGCTCTCGCGTTGGATCGATTAGATTGCTCACGCCTATTCGCCTTTTTTGAAACTGTTCAATCCGGTCACGCGCTCAAATACCCTATCGACAATAGCTGAGGGCAGAAAATTACGCAGCATAAGCAAACCAATCGTCTGTGTCGGCGCGGTATAGCGCGCCTGCGGTCTCTCCGCCGTCAACGCCTTGTGCACCACCTCCGCCACGATGGTTGGCGGCGGTGCGGTCGGGTGACCTTTCGCATGCCAGGATTTGAAAATCCGAAGCTGTCCGTCATATGGTTGATCAGCACCGAGATATTTCTCAAAGCCATCCTGCTCCTGATGACCAAAAGGCGTGTTGATGAAACCGGGGCGGATGAGCGAGACTTTAACGCCATGCGGCGCAAGCTCGCGACGTAGAGAGTCAGATACGCCCTCCACCGCATGTTTCGACGATGCGTAGGCGCCGAGAAAGGGCGGCGCGATACGACCGGCGATAGAGCCAATATTAATCACCCGCCCGCGACCAGCCTTACGAAAGATCGGCAGTACTTTTTGCGTAACCCGTATAAGCCCGAATAGGTTTGTTTCATACTGACGACGCCACTCGTCAATCTCGACCTGCTCAATAGGACCAGTCACACTGACGCCTGCATTGTTTATGAGACCATAAAGCATCGCGTCCGTTGATTTGATTTCGTCAAGCGCACGGTCCACCGAACCATCATCGGTGATATCAATGGCTATTGGCGTTATGCGTCCAGCGGCGAGGCCAGCCAGTTCTTGCAGTTTTTCAATGCGGCGCGCCGCAGCAAACACCCGGAACCCATGATGAGCGAGGAAAACAGCGGTGGCTTCCCCGATGCCGCTCGACGCGCCGGTGACAAGAACAGATTGGTACACGAATAGTGCTCCTGATAAATTTGTCGGTCAGCCGCCCGACTTGGATCAGACCAACCGCGAACGTTTAACAGCCGCATCAATAAACGACGCGAACAACGGATGTGGCTCGAACGGGCGCGATTTCAACTCCGGATGGTATTGCACGCCGATAAACCATGGGTGTTCCGGAATTTCCATGATTTCCGGAAGCTCGCCATCGGGCGATACGCCAGAGAATACGATGCCCTGTTTAGCGAGACGGTCGGCCCACGCCATATCCACTTCAAATCGGTGGCGGTGACGTTCCGATATTTCCTGCGAACCATATATGTCTGCAACACGACTGTCGGCTTTAAGTTGCGCCGGGTATGCGCCCAGACGCATCGTACCGCCAAGATCGCCCTGCTCACTTCTCTTTTCGGTTTGATTGCCGCGCACCCATTCGGTCATCAATCCAACGACTGGCAAACCATCTCCTGAAAACTCCGAAGAGCTCGCTTTTGCTTCACCGGCAAGGTTCCGGGCGGCTTCGATGATCGCCATTTGCATACCGAAGCATATGCCAAAATAAGGAATCTCTTTTTCGCGAGCAAACTGTGCGGCTTTTATTTTTCCTTCCGCGCCACGCTCACCGAAGCCGCCGGGCACGAGAATGCCATGGACGCCTTCCAGCGCCATGATTGCGTCTTCCTCCTGCTCAAACACATCGGACTCAATCCACTCGACGTTGACGCGAACGTTGTTGGCGATACCGCCATGAGCGATTGCTTCGATCAGTGATTTGTATGCGTCTTTCAGCACAGTGTATTTGCCAACAACAGCAATTGTCACTTCGCCATCAGGAACGGTTATGCGTTCGACGATCTTCTTCCAGCCGGACAAATCCGGATCACGCGGGTTTCGCACCCCAAAAGCGTCGAGCACTTCCTGGTCAAAGCCTTCATTGTGATACGCAAGCGGCACTTCGTAGATGGTCCGGCAATCAAGCGCCTGCACCACCGCCGATGAACGAACATTACAAAAGAGTGCGATCTTTTTGCGTTCGCTGTCAGGAATTTCCCTGTCAGCGCGCACCAGCAGAACGTCCGGCTGAATACCGATAGCGCGCAATTCACGTACCGAATGCTGTGTCGGCTTTGTTTTCAACTCGCCTGCCGACGGGATGAACGGCATCAGGGTGAGATGCACATAAACAGCGTCGCCCCGTGGCAATTCATTACCTAACTGACGAATAGCTTCGAAAAACGGCAGCGCTTCAATGTCTCCAACAGTGCCGCCGATTTCACAAAGCACGAAATCAGCCTCACCCGCATCGGCAAGAACGAACTGCTTAATTTGATCCGTGACATGAGGGATGACTTGAACCGTTGCACCGAGATAATCCCCGCGACGTTCTCGCTCAATGATTCGGGAATAGATTTGTCCGGTAGTGACATTGTCGCTTTTCGACGCCGACACCCCGGTGAACCGTTCATAGTGACCAAGATCGAGATCGGTCTCCGCCCCGTCATCCGTGACAAAGACTTCACCGTGTTGATAGGGCGACATCGTGCCGGGATCGACATTCAGATAGGGGTCAAGCTTGCGCAAGCGCACTTTGTAGCCACGCGCCTGAAGGAGCGCGCCTAAAGCTGCCGAAGCAACACCTTTTCCGAGAGACGACACCACGCCGCCGGTAATGAAAATATACCGCGCCATGGAAGTTCGTCTTAGCGAAGATTCCCCAGTAAGCAAACCCAAATGTACGCCGAATACGGCGTTCTTGGCATTTACTGGTCAGGTTGTTCTGAAGTCTCGGGCGTTTCGTCCGTATCATCACCGGCAGGCGCGTCGGGAGAGCCGAGATCAGGGGACTCGCTCTGGGCGGGTTCCGTACCAAGGCTGTCGAGAATTTCCTGCTCGGTCAACGGGACTTCAACCGCACCGGTATCCGCTTCGGTGCTGTCGCTGTCACCGCCCAAAGTTTGCAGTAGATCGTCCGTTGATGGCGCCGAAATCTCAGCGTCAGGATCTGGCGCGCTCTGCCCGGTGAGGCCTTCAATAACAGCCTCTTCATTCTCACCGGAACCTGCGTAAATCGCCAGCCCAAGGGAGGTCGCAAAAAACAGTGCCGCCAATACAGATGTGGTTCGTGTCAGCGCGTTCGCAGCACCGCGACCGGACATAAAGCCGCCACCACCGCCACCGCCTCCGCCGAGGCCCAAAGCGCCACCATCGGATCGCTGCAGCAGCACAACCACGATCAGTCCGAGCACGATAAGCGTATGAATCGTCAGAATTACGGCAGTCATCAGTAAGCTTCTTTTAGGCTATTGCGCTGCATCAGATAAGCCCCTTGGGGCGGCGCAGCAAGGCCGGTTGCGGAAAGACTGGGCGTTTAAACGATGCGCCCAGCCGCCGCAACCCCCTGATACCCTTACAGGATGCGCGGTTTAGAAGAGTCTCGGCTTAGGAGGCTTTTTCCTCGTCGACCCACGCCTCCACCACATCCTCAAGAATACCGAGCGGCATGCCGCCATTCAGGAGGATTGTTTCGTGGAATTCGCGAAGGTCGAAATCGCCGCCTAACTCCGCCTCAGCATTTTCGCGCATGCGCAAAATCGCCAATTGCCCGGTCTTGTAGGCCGTCGCTTGACCGGGCCAAACCGAGTATCGCTCGATTTCGCGCGTGACTTCGGCGTCGGTCATGCCGGTTTTAGAAACCATGTAATCGATGGCTTCTTCCCGCGACCAGCGCTTATGATGAATGCCGGTATCGACAACAAGGCGCACGGCGCGGAACATTTCCGCCTGCAGCCGCCCGAGATCACCCAACGGATCATCGTCATAAATACCCATATCAGTCTTCGCGATACGCTCCGCATAAAGCGCCCACCCCTCTGCGTAAGCATTGAAGGGATAAACCTTACGCAGCATTGGTACGCCTTCCATCAGCTGGGCCGCGGAGAGCTGGAAATGATGCCCCGGAGCGCCCTCATGGATCATCAGCGTCGGCAGGGTCCATTTCGGATTATCGGCGGTATCTTTTTGATTGATGTAAAAACGACCGGGGCGAGAGCCATCCAGCGCCGGCGGGTTATAATATCCCCCTGGCGCGGAATCTTCTGAGAACTCTGGAACCCGAACAATTTCGAGCGGTTGCGGCGGAAGCGTAATGAAGTAATCACCGGCCATCGCCATGATCTCATCATTAAGCGCATTGAGATAATCAAGCATTTCCTGCCGACCGGCATCGGTATTTGGAAATTGCCGCGCCGGGTCCTCCATCAGAATACGCACGCGTTCCGAAACCGTTCCTTCAGTCAGGCCTTGCGAGACGAGAATTTCATCCATCTCTGCTTCAATGCGATCGACTTCTGACAGGCCAATGTTATGAATTTCGTCAGCGGTGAAATCAGTTGTCGTGAACGACTTCAACGCCGTGGCGTAAATCTTGTCGCCATTCGGGATACGCCAAATGCCGGCGTGATGATTGGCTGTTTGAAGAAGCTCTTCGTGCAAGGCAATCATCGCCTCATATCCAGGAATAACATGGACGCGAACAGCCTCGGTAGCCGCCGCGACGTATTCCGCTTTTTTATCGGCGCTGAGACCCTCAATTGCATCTAGCTTTTCAGGCAGCGTCGTCACCAAGGGGCTCTCTTCGGCGCCCCCCTCGATAAAAGATCGCATCCCGCTCAATGCGCCTTCCAAAATGAAATCAGGCGCGACGACTCCATTATCCTGGTGATCCTCGACTCGAACTTTCACCTCTTCAAGCACGCGCCCAAACTCTTCCAGGCGGCTGATGTAGCGCTTAACGCTTTTCTCGTTTTTAATGACGTGAGCGTCAGTCAGGAAACTCGGCATATTGACGGTAACGCCGGAAATCTGATTGATCGGATAGTCGCTATATTCAAATTCAGACTGACGGATAAGATCGTCAAAAAACCACGCCGTAATCTCCCAACTCAGCAGTTCCTGCCCCTCGAGACCTTCAGGTCCGTAACGATCAAGACCCGCGCGCGCCTTTCGGAGTTTCTCCAGCGACTTCTCGTCCTGCGCCTTGGTGTAATCGGCGAGTTTGCCACTGTGAAAATCAAGGAGCGTATTATCGATGAAGCCAAGCTGCGTCATCAACTCCGGAGAATCTGTCAGGAATACAATTGTCGCTTTGTTAATGTAGTTATTGACGCCAACCGGCTTGAACCAAAACCATACCGACACGCCTGCAGCCGCCAGAATGACCAACAATAACAAGCCGCCAAGAATTTTTCCGAGAATACGCATGAAGATCGCCCCTGTCTGATCAAAATCTCTGTCATATTGGCGCCGTCTGCGCACCAATTCGACCCTGTTTAACGCATTTTTTCAGCTGCTCAGCGCATCGCTACTCTGAAATCGCCTCAATTGCACTAACGATAACACCGGTGCGCGCATGATGCAGCGCATGCCCTGTTTCGGGCAGCAGCATCAGGGTCGCCCCCTCAATTTGTTTTTTGAGCGCCTTGGAATGCAACTCGGGGCTGACAGTCGTATCGGCTGTTCCAGTAATAATTGTCACCGGAATCTCCAGTTCCTGATAACGCTCCTGCTGAATGACAATCTGTTGTTTCAGGTGAACCAGGTCTGATGCATTCGATCGAAAATCTTTTGGCCGGAATAATAACGCCAGTCCGGAACGCTCCGCATAATTCTCAGGCGGTTCATTTGGGGCAAACGATTCATCAACGC
Source organism: Pseudomonadota bacterium (assembly GCA_039196665.1). GTDB lineage: Bacteria > Pseudomonadota > Alphaproteobacteria > Caulobacterales > Parvularculaceae > Hyphococcus. Next base: position 464,634 of record JBCCUQ010000001.1, read on the forward strand.
CATTTTTCGCCGCCAGCTGTCCATAAACCGGAATGACAAAGCGCCGGAGCAGAAATCCCGCTATCGGCGTTTCGGAAACACTATTGTACCACGCAACACCACCGGGCCATTCGTGACTTACAGGCGCTAGCAGGACCAACCCTGTCATCTCTTTCTGATACTGAAGGGCATAGGACAGCGCCACGGCGCCGCCAAAACTTTGGCCGACAACTATTGGCTTTTCCAATCCAAGCGAGCGGACAACGCCATTGATTTGAGCGGCCTGCCGATCAAGCCGCCATCCTTCATCCGGCCTGTCGGAGTATCCACGCCCGGGCCGGTCAATTATCACGACGCGCCGGTCCACTGAAAGCGTGTCGCCCAAAGCAATTTTCATATCCCGCAAGTTAGCGCTCGCGCCATGAATCAAAACAACCGGCGGCTTTGTGCTGTCATGCGCGCCAATATCCACAACATGCATTTCATCGCCATTGACGGTGACATGTGCGCCAAGCATTGGCGCAGTTTTTTCAGCATTCCATGTCGCACAACCTGCAACGCCGGTCAGAAGCAAAACTGAAACAAGAACCAGAGATATGAGCACACGCATGGACTACCTAACTCGCTTCGGGCGCCGCCATAACAATCGAATAAAAATCGTCCGCCTTTAGACTGGCGCCGCCCACCAAAGCGCCATTGACGTTTGGAGTGGCGAGTATTTCGTTTGCATTATTCGGTTTGACCGATCCGCCATAGAGTATTCTGGTGCTCTTGCCAGATTTCAATCTGATGAAGGCATGCATTTCGGCGATGTCATCGATTGTCGGCGTCAACCCGGTGCCGATCGCCCAGACCGGCTCATAGGCGATGACTATCTCTTCATCGGTTTCAGGGACCGAGCCGTCAAGCTGAGTGCGTACAACATCAAGCGCCCGACCTGCTTTTCGATCTTCCTCCAGCTCACCAACACAGATAATTGGCGTCAGGCCAGCGCGAAGAGCGGCTTCCGCTTTTGCTTTCACAAGCTCATCCGTTTCGCCATGATCTGCGCGACGCTCCGAATGGCCGACGATCACAAAGCCTGCGCCAGCATCAGAGAGCATTTCCGCGCTGACGTCGCCAGTATGGGCTCCCTTGGATGACGGATGACAGTCCTGCCCCCCAATCTGGATGGCTTCGTCGGAGAATTGCGCCGCAAAGGCTGCAACAAGGGTCGCCGGCGGGCAAATTAATACGTCCCTGTCGGCAGGCGCCGACCCGTCAAATTTTTTAATCAACGCTTCGACCTCTTCAATGGACGCCGCCAGCCCATGCATTTTCCAGTTTCCGGCGATCAAAGCTTTCATCCATTTGTCTCCTCTGCCATTGCCGCCGGGTTAAGCGATACAATGATCCCTGTCCAGCAGGCGGCGACGCACGCCCTTAGACCGCCAAGGCTTGTCCGCAATTGTGGTCGCGTCTAGGTTACGTCAAATTTGGAACGCATGTCTGTAAAAAGGCGAAAATCAAGGCGGTTAATATGCTTAGTCAAGTGCGTGGCGCGCTTAAAGGTGTCGTAGCGTGGATCGTTATCGTCCTGCTCATATTGGCGTTCGCCCTTTGGGGCGTGCCGGAACTTCGCCAATTAACGCAGAATTCCGCTGTTTCCGTCGGTGGCGAGAACTACACAGCGCAATTCGTACAAAACGAGTTTAACCGCGTCGTCAATCAGCGCCGTATTGAATCAGGCGGCCAGTTTACTCAGACCGAGGCAATCGCCAGCGGGCTTCCTGATCAAGTAATTTCTTCTATCGCAACCAGCGGCGCCCTGAAGCAGCTTTCCGAAAAAATGCGTCTTGCCGTACCGCGGGAGCTGGTGCGTGACTTTCTCCAGAGCAACGAAAATTTTCAGAACCGGGCCACCGGTCAGTTTGACCAGACTGTTTTACAGTCGATCCTTTCACAGAACGGGCTGACCGCATCGGAGTTCGAGCGGCGCATAGCCGAAGATCTGATGCGCAACCAGTTGATCAACGCATTAAGCTCAGCGGGTCCGGCGCCCATGCCGGTAACGGAAGCGATCCTGTTACGCGAGACAGAACGTCGCCGCATCAGCTATCTGATCGTGACCGATGAAATGGCCGGCAAACAGGTCGAGCCAACGCCGAATGATTTGGAGACTTATTACGAACAGAACCCGGCGATCTTCACGTCGCCGGAATATCGCACTTTCCATCTTCTTGAATTGCGCGCGGAAGACTTTCGTGAAGGCCTGGAGGTGCCGGAAGAAGAATTACGCCGGCTTTACGAACTCAACAAACCACGCCTTTACGATGTGCCTGAGACCAGAACGCTCTATCAGATAACCTTCGACACAGAGACCGATGCGCAAGCCGCTGTCGCCGCATTACGTCAAGGCAAACCCTTTGAAAACATCGCTACAGAGCGTGGACTGACTCTTGATTCCGTTACCTTCAGCGATGCGCAAAAAAGCGCGATCCTTGACCCCGCCGTTGCAGATGCAGCTTTTCAGTCAGACCTTGGCGAAGGCGACGTTGCAGACCCTGTCCAAAGCCTCTTTGGGTGGACCATCGTGCAAATCGCCGGCGTTAATCCGCCAGAGACAAAAGAATATGAGGAAGTCCGCGATGAACTGGAAGCCGATTTCCTCGCGAACGACACTCGCCGGGCATTGTTGAACGCCATTGATGAAATCGAGGAAGAGCGCGACACTGGCGCAACGCTTGAAACGGCGGCGGAAACGGCGGGCCTTATCGTTACAACGATTGGCCCTGTGGACCGTTCAGGACTGGCGCCAGATGGAGAGTCGGTTAGCGGCGTATCCGTCGAAGCATTAACCGAGGCCTTCCGCCTTGAAGAAGGTGAAGAAACTGAATCCCTCGAGCTATCGTCCCGTGACGGATATTACTTTGTTGCACTACGCGAAATCACCTCGCCAGCACTCAAACCCTATGACGAGGTCCGCGACGAAGCGGAAAGACTATGGCGTAACCAGGAGCGCACCAGCCGTATTTCCGACACCATCCGCAGCATCCGCGAATCCGTTGAAGCGGGCGCATCTTTGGAAGACGCCGCCGAGCCTTTCAACCGCGCGCCGATAGAACTGCTTATTGATCGAAGCTTTACGAATGAGGCCATTTCAGAGTCGTTCAGCGATCAGATCTTTTTTGCCGATCAGGGCGACCTTGTCTCCGGTCCCGTCGCCCTCGGCGATGCGCAAGTCGTCGCAGAAATTCGCAGTGTCGGATTCGCCCGTAATCAGGTCTCGCCCAATGAAGTGAATTTGTATCGCCAATATATAGGGTATCAACTTGACCAGGAACTGCTGGAAGCCTTTTTGAACGAAGTACGCGATGGTTACGGCGTTAAGGTCAATCGCGAACAGCTGGATCTGATTTTTGGCGAGTTGCAGTGACGGTTAAACCCGACTTTCCAGCGTTTGAAAAAGCATATCAGGATGGACAAGCGCAGCTGATCTGGCGAAGCCTGATCAGCGATCTTGAAACGCCTGTTTCCGCCTACTTGAAGCTCGCCGGTCGGCGGCAAAATGCGTTCCTTTTGGAATCGGTCGAAGGCGGCGAAACGCTTGGCCGTTTTTCCATCATCGGGTTCAAACCAGATGTTATCTGGCGCTGTTTTGGCGCTCGCTCTGAAATCAATCGTGACGCTGCCGCCGATGTTCATCAGTTTGCACCGGAAGATGGAGCGCCCCTCGATAACCTGAAACGGTTACTGGCGGAGTCGGCAATCGAACCATCGCCGGATCTGCCGCCCATGGCTGCGGGCGTTTTCGGCTATCTCGGCTATGACATGGTCCGACAGATGGAACGGATGGGCCCGCGTCCGTCAGGCGGGCTTGATACGCCTGATGCGATTTTTATGCGCCCAACCGTCATCGCCGTATTCGACAATGTGCGTCAGCAAATACTGCTTCTCGCTCCGGTGCGCCCTCAAAACGGTCTTTCCGCGCAAGCGGCGTACTCAAGGGCGAGCGAGCGCTTGAGTGACGCCGCTCAGGACCTGACGGCGCCGCTGGCGCTCAACATGGCGACGCCAGTGGATGATCATGGCGAGAACCACAATGCCGTTTCGAATACTTCGCCAGAAGACTTCGCCGCTATGGTCCATCGCGCAAAGGAACATATAGGCGCCGGCGACATCTTTCAGGTGGTGCTGAGCCAGCGGTTTTCGACCGCCTTCAGCGCACCGCCATTCGAACTCTATCGCGCGTTACGCAGATCAAACCCCTCACCCTTTCTTTTTTATCTGTGTTTTGATGGATTTTCGATTGTTGGGTCGAGCCCGGAAATTCTTGTGCGCGTCCGCGACAACCAGGTTACCATACGCCCTATCGCCGGCACCCGGCCTCGCGGCGCTTCGCACGCTGAAGACATTGAGCTTGAAAGAGAGTTGCTCGCAGATCCAAAAGAGCGCGCTGAGCATTTAATGTTGCTGGATCTGGGGCGCAATGACGTCGGACGTTCTACAAAAGTCGGTTCGGTTCGCGTCACTGAAAGTTTCGAAATCGAACGCTACAGCCACGTCATGCATATCGTTTCAAATGTTGTTGGCGAACTTAGCGACAATATACACCCTGTAGACGCGGTCGCCGCCGGATTTCCGGCGGGTACGGTTACCGGCGCGCCCAAAATCCGTGCGATGGAAATCATCGATGATCTCGAAAAAAGCGCGCGGGGCATTTACGGCGGCGCGATTGGATATTTCTCCGCGGATGGCAATGTGGACACTTGCATCGCATTGCGTACGGCGATCGTAAAAGACAACCAGCTTTATGTGCAGGCCGGCGCCGGCATTGTCGCCGACTCAACACCTGAAAATGAACAACGCGAATGCGAGAATAAAGCGGCGGCCCTTTTTGCCGCCGCCCGTGACGCCCTCGTCCGGACAGGGAATTGACCTCATCGATCCACTCGCCTTTGCGATGAAATGCTCTCACCTTGCGACGAACCAATAACCGCCAGCGCTGAAAACGCCTAAAACTGTGCCGGACCACGGACAAGCCGTCCGGAACAATTGCCTTCAACCTTCATAAGGGGATCAATCCATGACACGACGTCGAACGACAATACTGCTTGCAACGACTGCGCTGGCGCTTTTTAACATCGGCGCGCATGCGCAGGAAACGGCTGGCGCCGCTGTCGAAGCTGAAGCCCAAACCGAAGATCAGCGCCTGGCGGATTTCTTTCAGGAAATTTTCGACCGGAACCTCGCGAACTCGCCTATCTTCCAGGCTCAGCTGGGCATGAAAACCGAGCGCTATGGCGAATGGGACGACTTTTCCGATGCGGAAGCCGTACGCCAGCATGAGGAAACAATTAAAGACCTTGATCGCTTGCATAACTCCTTCGATTACGATGCGCTTAGCGAGCAATCAAAGATCAGCTATAAAATTTTCGAATTTCTGCAGGAGCGGGCTATTGCTGACCACGCGTATCGTTTTCATGGCTATGCTTTTTCAACCATGAATAATCCGATTACGTTTCCAGTAACGCTTCTCCAGAACAACCATAGGGTGGACGACGTATCAGACGCCGAAGCGTACATCTCCAGACTGAATGGAATGGACGGACTTGTCGACGATATTATCGAAGGCATTAACATGGCCGCCGAACGTGGGATCGTTCCGACATCCTTTTCATTTGACCCCGTGGTGACCGATGCCGGAAACATCATCAAAGGCGCGCCATTCGATGACAGCGAGGAAGATTCCGCCATTCTTGCAGACTTCCGCGGCAAAGTTGACGCCCTTGAGATTGAGGACGATGAAAAAGCCCGCCTCATGGCGGAAGCGACATCAGCCTTGCAAAACAGCTTTATGCCGTCCGTTAACAAGTTCATCGCCAGCGTAGAATCTGTGCGCGACCAATCGCATGGGCCGAACGGCGTCTGGGCGTTACCGCAGGGCAAAAAATACTACGAGAACCGCATCACTTTCTGGACGACGGAAAAAGGCATGACCGCGAACGAAGTTCACGAGACCGGCCTCGCGGAAGTCAAGCGCATCCGCGCAGAGATGGAAGCCATCATTGACGGTATCGGGTTCGATGGAACGCTGGAGGAGTTTTTCACCTTCGTACGAACCGACCCGTCAAACTTTTTTCCAAACACTGAAGAAGGAAAACAAGCCTATATCGACGCATCGAAAGCCTATATCGACGCGATCTATGAAGATGTTGATGAGTATTTCAATATATTGCCCAAAGCGCCTCTTGAAGTCCGCGCCGTCGAGGAATGGCGTGAAGAAACCGCGCCGATCGCATTTTATAACCGCCCGACGCCGGATGGCTCACGCCCCGGAATTTACTACACGAACACAAAAGACATGTCAGAAAAGCAAAAGCACGAAATGGAAACCGTCGCCTATCATGAAGGCGCGCCCGGGCACCATTTTCAACTTGCAATCCAACAGGAGCTAACTGGCGTTCCCATGTTTCAAAAATTTGCGTTCTTCGGCGCATATGCGGAAGGTTGGGGTTTATACGCTGAACGACTGGCGAAAGAGCAAGGGCGGTTTACCGATCCTATGCAGGACTTCGGGCGTCTCCATAATGAAATCTGGCGCGCCGTACGACTTGTTGTCGATACAGGCATTCATTCCAAAGAATGGTCTCGTGAAGAAGCAATTGCTTATATGCTCGAAAACAATCCGATGACCGAGCAAGATGCAATCAAGGAAATTGAACGATACATTGATCTCCCTGGTCAGGCTCTATCCTACAAAATAGGAATGCTGAAAATCCTCGAATTGCGCGAAAAAGCACAAACCGAGCTTGGCGACAAATTCGATATTCGCGATTTCCACGACATTGTTCTCAAAAATGGCGCCGTGGCTCTTCCAATTCTTGAAGAACTGATAGACGCTTATATTCAGAGAACGAAAGCTGCCTAAGCAGCTCCGGAAGATTTAAAATCGGGCGCCGCAGTAATGCGGCGCCATTTTTTTGACGGCCGGCGACACTGCAATAACTACTTTCCCCATTTCAGCAGCCACTCTATTATGCGGCCATGTTTACAAAGTTTTTTCACGAGCTGAAATCCGCTGGCCTTCCCGTCTCTTTGCGGGAATATCTGACATTGATGCAGGCGATGGACGCAGACCTCGCGAGCCGTAAGGTCGAGGATTTCTATTACCTGTCGCGCTCGTCGCTCGTAAAAGACGAGCGCAATCTCGACAAGTTCGACCGCGTATTCGCTCATGTCTTCAAAGGCATTGAAAGCGTCGCCGAAAGCGTTGAGGCGGAAATCCCGGAAGACTGGCTAAAAATCCTGACGGAGAAATACTTCACCGAGGAGGAGAAGAAAGAGATCGAGGCGCTGGGCGGCTGGGACAAGTTGATGGAGACTTTGAAAAAGCGCCTCGACGAACAGGAGAAACGCCATCAGGGCGGTAATAAATGGATCGGTACTGGCGGGACCTCGCCCTTTGGTTCAGGCGGCTATAATCCCGAAGGCGTTCGCATCGGTAACGAAGGAAAGCGACAGGGGCGCGCCGTCAAAGTCTGGGAAAAGCGCGACTACAAAAATCTGGACGACAGTATTGAACTCGGCACGCGCAACATAAAAATAGCGCTTCGCAAGCTTCGCCGGTTTGCAAGACAAGGCGCGCCTGACGAGTTTGATATCGACAGCACCATCGATGCGACAGCGCGCGCTGGCTATCTAAATATCAAAATGCGTCCAGAACGGCGCAACACCATCAAGGTGCTGATCTTCTTTGACGCCGGCGGCTCAATGGACCCGTTTGTCAAAACCTGCGAGGAGCTGTTCTCCGCAGCGCGCACTGAATTTAAACATATGGAGTATTTCTACTTCCACAATTGCCTTTACGATTATGTGTGGAAGGATAATCGTCGCCGCTGGACGGAGAAGATTCCTACCTGGGAAATTCTGCATAAATATCCGCATGACTACAAAGTCATTTTTGTTGGTGACGCTTCAATGTCGCCTTATGAGATCACTGTGCCTGGCGGCGCGGTGGAATATTTCAATGAAGAGCCCGGTGCATTGTGGTTGAAGCGCGTTACGGATATTTACGAGAGTGCGGTTTGGCTTAATCCGGTCGCCCGGCGGAGTTGGGAATATGTGCCATCAATTTCGCTGATGCGCGAACTTCTTGGCGACAGAATGTTTCCCTTGACGCTTTCCGGCATTGAACAGGCAATGTCGGAACTGAAGCGCTAGACATCGTTCTTATCTGACGTCAGGCGCATAGACCAATGTTCCTGATACGCTCGGATTCGTCGAGAATAGTCGAAATCGACCGGCGAATGGAGACAAGCAGCACTGCCCGCTTTTCGCGTTTACCCGGCTCTTTACCCACGAGTTTTTCAGCTTCTTCGCATAGATCGCCAAGCGCCCAGGCCCCAATACCGCGCGATGCTCCTTTTAGTGCGTGTGCTGTATTACTCCAGCTGTCGTCATTTTGAGCATCGCCAAGTTGGGCGCTCAATGCTGACGCCTGATCGTCAAAGATCGTCAGGATCTCATCGCGCAGCGCATCATCGCCGACGACATATTTCTCCAGATGAACAAGATCTATCGGGCTTTGTCTGGTCATTTCCTACACACCGCAAATACTCGTTGTGACATTACCGATAAGTTAGAAATCAAACGCTGCCGATACGTTAAAATTTTATCATTGTTAGTAAACAGAGTATTAACGCCGCCTCCGGATCAGGAAGGCGGCGTATTGTTTTGCTAGCGTAAGAACTAAAAGTTCGTTCCAACGGACGCTTTACTGGTTGTTCTCCGGGTCTTCTTCGGCGGCGTCTTCAGCCGCTTCTTCAACTTCTTCTACGGTTTCGGTGGTTTCCTCAGCAGCGTCTTCGACCATCTCGCCAGCAGCATCCGCCGCATCGTCTATCGCGTCGCCAGTAGCTTCCGCGGCGTCTTCGATTGCTTCGCCAGTGGCGGAGGCGCTGTCTTCTACGGCGTCAACAGCGTCATCAACGGCTTCGCTCGCCGCTTCCATGGCGCCGTCAGCTTCGCTAGCAGCGTCTTCCACGCCCTCTTTCATGGCTTCGCCTGCGTCTTCGGCAGCATCCATGGTGTTATGCGCCGCATCTTCGACGGCCTCGCCGACCGTTGCAGCCTCGTCATTACCGACTTGTGGATTTGTGCGCTCTGTGAGTCGCATTAGCCCGATAATTACCGCCAGCGCCACAGCGATGACGAGCAGGATCCTAAGCATGATGACCCTTCCTTTTCCTTGTTTCGCCCGATGTTAACTTCTGACGCGGGTCCCAAATGCTGAGCCTCGCAACATTCCTTCTCGCGCCGAACGGAGCGGAAAATAGCCCCTTTGCAAGTTGTGGTAAATGGCCGGTTACTTCCATTTCCGTAAGTCCCAAAGAAATTCTCCAGTAATTACGGGCCCTTGGAGCTTGCTGTCGCCAGCAATGCCGCTTAAACGGTGGCTTTTTTGCGCAGCGGAGCGAAAATGACCGATCACGCCGTATTTCTCGGAAAGAGCCAAACCCCTGAATATCTCGCCCTGAAATACGCCAATCGCCATGGCCTGATTGCGGGCGCGACAGGCACAGGCAAAACCGTCACGCTCCAGATCATCGCCGAAGGCTTGTCTGAGGCCGGCGTCCCTGTTTTTGTGGCGGATGTGAAAGGTGACCTTACCGGCATTTCGCAACCCATCACGATCAAAGATTTTCTGACTGAGCGTGCGGGTGTCGTCGGGCTTGAACCTTACGAACCGACCGGCTTCCCCGTGCGTCTCTGGGATCTTTACGGCGAACAAGGTCATCCGGTCCGCGCTACCGTAACGGAAATGGGGCCGCTATTATTGTCCCGCCTGCTTGGCCTTAACGACACCCAGGAAGGCGTGCTCACCCTCGCCTTTCGCCTGGCCGATGATGAAGGGCTGTTGCTGCTCGATTTGAAAGACCTGCGCGCATTGCTTGTTGAAGTGGCCAACCGCGCTAAAGAACTGTCAGCTGAATATGGACACGTATCAAGAGCCAGCGTCGGCGCGATCCAGCGCCGTCTTCTGGCGCTTGAAGAACAGGGAGCGGATAATTTCTTCGGCGAGCCCGCTCTCGATCTTTCCGATTTTCTGCAAACGGATGAAGATGGCGCCGGGATCGTTAATGTCCTCGCCGCCGACAAGCTGATGCAGACACCAAAACTATATGCAACCTTTCTGTTGTGGCTCCTCTCAGAGTTGTTTGAAGAACTGCCCGAGATTGGCGATCCGGAAAAACCAAAACTCGTCTTCTTTTTCGACGAGGCGCATCTCCTGTTTGATGAGGCGCCCAAGGCGCTGCTCGAAAAGGTCGAACAGGTTGTCCGGTTGATCCGGTCAAAGGGCGTCGGGGTCTTTTTCGTTTCGCAAAACCCGCTGGATGTGCCTGACTCTGTCTCAAGCCAGCTCGGCAATCGCGTACAACATGCGTTGCGCGCCTTTACGCCGCGCGAACAGCGCGTCGTCAAAGCCGCAGCCGAAACATTCAGGCCCAATCCGGACTTCAAAACACTCGATGTCATCACAGAACTCGGCATCGGTGAGGCGCTCGTATCAACGCTTTTGAAAAAAGGCGTGCCGGGCGTCGTCCAGCAAACTTTGATCAGACCGCCAGCATCGCGCATGGGTCCGATCACCAAAAAGGAACGCGCGGAAATCCTACGCGCCTCGCCTATGTCGGACAAATATGACGAGACCAAAGATCGCGAGTCCGCATATGAAATCCTGCAGGAGCGCGCGGAACGCATCGCCCGCGAGGAGGAAAAAGCGAGAAAGCGCGAGGAAAGATCGCGATCCAGAAAAACAAGCTCCCGCTCCTCTTCCAGGCGAACAACACGGCGGCGCTCAAACCGCCAGACCGTCAGCGAAGCGGCGTTTAAAACTGCAGCGCGCACGCTCGCGCGCGAACTGGTGCGCGGCGTCCTCGGCAGCCTGAAGCGGCGATAGTATGACGCCGGAAAGTCATGGCGACGCGCCGGACAGAGCCGATACGTTTTACGCGGCAATTGCAGGCACAATCATCATTGGTCTCGCCGCGTTCGGCCTGAGCCTTCTGTTAGGCACGCCGCTAGCGCCGCAACTTGGCTTTTCCATCGACGATGCGCTGATCGGGGTTATCGCAACCTTGCCGCCGGTGGTTTTTCTCTGGTGGTTTTCAAATACCGACCTGCCGACGTTCGTTGAGTTTCGAAACTCCCAGATCGAATTCTTCTCACAAATCGGCTTTCGCTTCACGCCAATCCGTATCGTTGCGATGGCGGTCGCCGCCGGCGTTTGCGAGGAGCTTTTGTTTCGCGGCGTCCTGCAGACCTGGTTCGCAAGTTTTTCACCTGTGCTGTTCGCCATTCTTGTCACCAATGTTATTTTCGGTCTCCTACATATGCGCACGGCGCTTTATGCAGTTATCGCGGGCGGCGTCGGCGCATATTTCGGTGCGCTTTATGCCCTGAACGGAAACCTTGTCGCGCCGATGATCGCCCACGGCCTTTATGACGCCATCGCGCTCGAATATACGCGGCGCGCTATTGAAGCTTACCGCAAGTAAAGGCGCTCGCGCTCTTACGCGCGCATCGCGCTTTCAAGCTTTTCTTCCGTGACCGGATATCCAAGCCCGTCAGGTATCGAAACATAATGCTGGCCGTCCCGCTCGATAACTTCGGGTTGAACGGCCTCGATTTTTCGCCGCTGTGCAAATGAGAAGACCTCATCGGCGTTATTGCTGACGTTCAAAAGCTCAACATTACGCACCGTCGGAAAAATCATTTTCCGTTCCTGCCGGTCGCGCGCTTCGAGCGCCGCATTGGGCGATAACCAGACCGCCTCCGTCGCTTCATTGCCGTCTTCGCGGGCTTGCTGCCCCGGCGGCGTCCGGGCGGCGAAAAACCAGGTGTCGAAACGTTTATGCGTCGCCGCCGCCGGCGGCGCCCAACGCGCAAACAAACAAAGCGCGTCAGCGGCGAGAACCAAATCCTCCTGGCGCACAAGCTCCAGAAACTTCGCGTCATCGTCTTCCACTTCGCGCCGCCAGTGATCGACGGACTGCGCAAAAGCATCGCTTACAAAGCGTTTGGCGCCTCTTTCCCGCGCCAGCAGAATGCCCGTCTCTTCGAAAGCTTCCCGGATCGCGGCGATACGCGGCGCAACCTGTTCTTCCGGCGCGGCATCCAGACCATCGCAATGGTTAACCCAGGCCAGGTCTGCGTCGCCATTGTCGATACGCCCGCCGGGAAATACCAACGCCCCGCCTGCAAAACTGATATTTGCATGACGTTCAACCATCAGCACTTCAAACGCCGGCTCGTCACGCAATAATAAAACTGTCGCCGCCGGTATCGCCTTAGTCATCAGGAAAGATTTCCTCTTTGTGCTTCTTGAGCGGCGGCGTTGCTTTTGCAGCTGCAACCCGTAAGGCGAGCCAGCCGCCTGCGGCGGCTGCCACACCGGCGCCCGGCCATGTCCACCACGCAAGGTTGGCTGACATCAGAGTCATGAATGCGGAAAAGAAAATTGTGCCCGCCGCCAGAATACCCAAGGGCGCCCAACGCCGCCCCAGCAGCAAAGCGATTACGGCTGCAACAAAAGCGCCGGCAAACCAGGACACGATAAGCAGGACTGGATAGGTCGCGTCACGCCCTTCACCCATCACCGCCGCAAGGCCCCCTTCAAGGAACCTTGCAACCCCTAGCCCGGCGATCACGGCGACAATAATGGAAAAAAGCGAGCGCAGCATGGCGTCCTTGGCTCAGTGTTTCCGACGTCTCTTTCATAACGAAACTCGCAAGGCGCCGGATCAATTCATTCGTAACCGCAGTATAAGACGGAATACGGATGCGGGGATAACTACGCACCAAATATGGGTTTTATGGAAGAATACCCTCTCTGAGTTGTTCGCTGTGAGGGCGTTACAATCGTTTTAGCCGCTCACCCCGGCGCAGGCCGGGGTCTCTTTCATCAGGCATTGCGCCTGCGGAGAAAGATCCCGGCTTTCGCCGGGATGAGCGGTATTGCACCACGCTCTGCTTATTATGCGGCCTTCTTGTAAAGCGTGTCACCTGACTTCGCCATATCGCGGAATTTCTCCGGCGGATTAAAACGGGCGCCATATTTCTGGGCGAGGCTCTCGGCCTTGCGCACGAAGCTGTCGACGCCAATCGTATCGATGTGGCTCATGGGCCCGCCGGTCCACGGGGCGAAACCCCAGCCAAAAATCGCGCCGAGATCCGCGGACTGCGGGTCTGAAACAATACCTTCTGCGAAACACTGCGCCGCCGGAATAAGCTGCGCATAAAGAAGCCTTTCCTTCACGTCTTCAAGACTCGGCTGTTCTTCTGCAATCGGATAATGCTCGGAAAGCCCAGCCCAGAGCTTTTTCTTGCCGCCTTCCGGATATTCATAGAAACCACCGCCGGACTTACGGCCCTTGCGGCCGAGGTCTTCGACGAATGTTTTCAGCAACTGATAGACAGGTTCGCCACTCGGGTCCTGACCGGTTTCCTTCGCGGTCGCCGTCGCAATGCGAAGACCAAGCTCTTGCGATGTTTCATCGCAAAGGGCGAGCGGACCAACCGGCATGCCGAGCGATTTCGCTGCGTTCTCGATAAGCGCCGGCTTGACGCCTTCGGTCACCAGCAACATCGACTCATTGATGTAAGGCGGCACCACACGGTTGGTGTAGAAGCCGCGCGTATCCTTCACGACAATCGGCGTCTTCTTGATCATGCGCACATAATCAAGCGCCGTTGCCAGCGAGCGATCACCGGATGCATCGCCCGGAATGATCTCCACCAGCGGCATCTTGTCGACCGGAGAGAAGAAGTGGATGCCGATGAACTGGTCCGGGCGCTCGGAATGTTTTGCAAGCCCCGTAATCGGCAATGTCGAGGTGTTTGACGCAAAGATGACGTCCTTGCCGATCACCGCTTCGGTTTTCTTGATCACGTCTTCCTTAACGTCAGGGTCTTCGAAAACGGCTTCAATAATCAGATCGACATCCTTTAGATCGTTATAGTCTGTCGTCGGCGTAATCCGGGCGAGCAGCGCGTCGCCTTTTTCCTTGGAGACTTTACCGCGCGAGACGCCTTTTTCGACGATCTTTTCAGAATAGCCTTTGCCTTTCTGAGCGTATTCAAGGTCGCGGTCGAGCAGCACGACTTCCGCGCCGCCTTTCGCGCTCACATAAGCGATCCCCGCGCCCATCATGCCGGCGCCAAGAACGCCAACTTTCTTAAGCTCTGCAGGCGGTACGCCGTCCGGACGTTGCTCGCCTTTTTCCGCCGCCTGCTTGTTGATGAACAGGGTGCGGATCATGTTGCGGGCTGTCGGACCGGACAGCAGTTTGGTGAAGTATTTCGATTCGATACGGATCGCAGTGTCGAACGGAACAATCGACCCTTCATAAAGACAGGACAGGATCGCCTGCACCGCAGGGTAGTTGTGGTTTGTTTCACGCTGCGCCATGGCGTTCGCCGCCATGAAGAATTGCGCGCTGCGCGGGTCCATGGCGCCGCCGCCGCCAGGGAACTTGAAGCCTTTTTTGTCCCATGGCTGGATCGCTTTCGGGTTGGCTTTCACCCACTCTTTCGCCTTTGCGACAACTTCATCTGCAGGAACGACCTCCTGGATGATGCCTTGCCCCTTGGCTGTGTTCGGATCGATAGGGCGCCCTTGCGTCGCCAGCATGGCGGCATTCTGTAAGCCCGCGAGCCGCGGCAGACGCTGCGTGCCGCCGGCGCCGGGAAGAAGTCCGACCTGCACTTCCGGCACGCCGAGCTGAATTTTCGGATTGTCCGCCACGACGCGGTGATGACAGGCGAGCACAAGCTCCAGGCCGCCGCCAAGCGCGAGGCCGTTCACCGCCGCTGCAACAGGCTTGGCGTGGGCTTCGCCTTTCAACAAAGCCTTGGCGGGCTGACCGCCGGTTTCCAGCTTGCGCAGCACGCTGTTCAGCGTGAAGGCGACTTCAAACTGCTCTTTTGGTGTTGATGGCGCCGAACCGCCGGTCGAACCAGAGCCCAGCATGTTGAGGTCGGCGCCCGCAAGGAAACCGGATTTCTTGCCGGACGTAATCACCGCGCCTTTGATGTTGTCGTCGGCGACAAATTCGTCGACCCATTTGGCGAATTCCGTAATCAGGGTCGCGTCCCAGACATTCATCGACTTGCCGGGCAGGTCGATTGTGACGAGCGCAATGCCGTCGCTGTCGATATCAATGTTCAATGCTTCATATGCCATTGTTCTGTATCCGTCTGAATTAAGGTCAGTTAAACGCGTTCGATGATCGTCGCCGTGCCCATGCCTGCGCCGATGCACAAGGTGACAAGCGCGGTTTCTTTGCCCGAACGCTCAAGCTCGTCGACCATGGTGCCGAAGATCATCGCGCCCGTTGCGCCGAGCGGGTGGCCCATGGCGATGGCGCCGCCATTGACGTTGATGTCCGAGTGATCAATGTCGAGCGACTGCATAAACCGCAAAACAACGGACGCGAACGCCTCGTTCAACTCCCAAAGGTCTATGTCTTTGGCGTCCATGCCGGCGCGCGCCAGCGCTTTCTTCGCAGCGAACTCCGGCCCCGTAAGCATTATCGTCGGCTCGGACCCGATGGACGCCATGGCGCGGATGCGCGCACGCGGTTTGAGGCCCGTTTTCTTGCCCGCCTCTTCGTTGCCGATCAAAACAGCGGCGGCGCCGTCAACAATACCGGACGAGTTGCCCGCGTGGTGGACATGATTGATCTTTTCAAACTCTGCGTATTTCTGCAGCGCCACGGCGTCAAAGCCGAAATTCTCGCCCATCATGGTGAAGGAAGGGTTGAGCGCGCCTAGCGACTGCATGTCCGTATTTGCACGAACCGTTTCATCATGATCGAGAACTGTTGCACCGATCACGTCTTTCACCGGCATGATTGATTTTGAGAAACGCTTTTCTTCCCAGGACTTTGCCGCGCGCTTCTGGCTTTCCACCGCATACGCATCAACATCGTCGCGAGAGAAGCCGTATTTCGTCGCGATCAAATCTGCGGAAACGCCTTGCGGCACAAAATAAGTCTTGAACGCGGTCGTCGGATCGGTCGGCCATGCGCCGCCGTCCGAACCCATCGGCACACGGCTCATGGATTCAACGCCGCCGCCAACGGTCATGTCCGCTTCGCCAGCCTTGACCTTCGCCGCCGCAATGTTCACCGCCTCAAGCCCAGAGGCGCAGAAGCGATTGACCTGAATGCCCGATGTCGTTTCGGGGTAACCAGCGTTCAGGATCGCCGTGCGGGTGACGACCGCGCCCTGCTCGCCAACCGGCGAAACACAGCCAAAGGCCACATCCTCAATCATGCTTGCGTCCAGCTCATTGCGGTCGCGCACCGCCTCCAGCACCTGCGTGGACAGGGCTACCGGCGTGATCTCATGGAGGGCGCCATCGGCTTTGCCTTTTCCGCGTGGCGTGCGGACGGCGTCGTAAACATAGGCTTCCGTCATTATAACGTCCTTTCGGCTTGAAACGGTCCGCCGGACGGCTGCGCGCCCGGACTTCTCGCCATTAGTTAGGCTCCGCGCGGGCGCAGCGCAATGGCGCGATGCAGTGCACAAACCCGTCAAAAAGCGCGCTTTCACAGCGAAGTGAAGGCGCGTCGGAAAGGAATGACAGCGCGCCTGCAACGCGCTAAGCGGAGAAACGCGATTTTTCTATGGAAGAGCCCTTATGCAGCCAGATGCGCCGCTTCAGACTTTACGTGAAATCATCCGTGACAACTACCTCACAGATGAGGCGGAACTCGCCCAGCTTCTGGTAGCCAGCGCAGGCCTCAGCGAGGAACTTCGTAAGGAGGCGCAAGGCCGCGCGGCGGAATTCGTGACAGAGGCGCGTGCCAGCGCCGAGCGTTCCGGTCTGATTGACAAGTTTCTGCAGGAATACGGCCTGTCGACAGCTGAAGGCGTCACCCTGATGCGCCTCGCCGAAGCCTTGCTGCGCACTCCCGATGCAGCGACGGCGGACGCCCTCATCGAAGACAAGATCGAGGCCGGCGACTGGGGCTCCCATAAGGGCAAGAGCCCCTTCCCGCTGGTCAATTTCTCAACCCGCGCGCTGATGCTGACAGCCGCCTGGCTGGACGATATCGAGGCGAAAGACCCGCTTACCCGTATGGCTGTCGCCACCAAGGCGGCGCTCGACAAATTCGGCGAGCCGGTCATTCGCGCCTCCGTCGCTCAGGCGATGCGGATCATGGGCGAACATTTCGTTCTCGGTCAGACCATCGACGAAGCAATGAAGCGGGCGAAAAAATTCGCCGCCAAGGGATACGGATTTTCCTTCGACATGCTTGGCGAGGCGGCGCATACCGACGCCGACGCTCAGAAATATTTCCGGGATTACAAAAACGCGATCGCCGCCATCGCGATCTATTCGACCCACGAACGCGCAGCGGACAATCCGGGGATTTCCGTCAAGCTATCCGCCCTCCATCCACGCTATGAGTATGGAAAGAAGGAACGGGTGCTTAAAGAACTGGGCGCCCGTGTTCGCGAACTGGCGCTCGACGCCAGGGCTGCGAATATGGGCTTCAACATCGACGCGGAGGAAGCCGACCGCCTCGATCTGTCGCTGGACATCATCGAAAGCCTGATGCGCGATCCCGCTCTCGCCGACTGGAACGGGTTTGGCGTTGTCGTTCAGGCCTATCAGCGACGCGCCTCGTTCGTGCTCGACTGGCTCGCAACCATTTCTCGCGAGACAGGCCGGCGGATCATGGTGCGCTTGGTCAAAGGCGCCTATTGGGATTCCGAAATCAAACGCGCCCAGGTGATGGGGCTCGAAAGCTACCCAGTTTTCACTCGCAAAGTCCTGACGGATTTGAACTATCTCGCCTGCGCTCGAAAACTCTTCGCTTCAACGGACGTCTTCTACCCGCAATTCGCCACGCATAACGCGCTGACGGCGACGATGGTGCAGGCGATGTCCAACGACTGCGAGGATTATGAACTACAGCGCCTGCACGGCATGGGCGAAGCGCTGCACGACAGTCTGCTGGCGAGCGGCGCGCGCTCGCGCATTTACGCGCCTGTCGGCGGGCATAAGGAATTGCTGCCTTATCTCGTGCGCAGACTTCTCGAAAACGGCGCCAACTCATCTTTCGTCAATCAGCTGATTGATCCGGATTTATCCGTCGATGACATTGTCGCCGATCCTATCGACGAGCTTGCGGCTATCGACGATATTTCCAACCCGAATATTCCGGCGCCGCGCGATCATTTGAACGGCGAACGTCTGGCGTCCAAGGGATGGGACGAAACCCACCCGCCAATGGCGGCGCATCTGGAAAAGGTCGTTGCGCAGCAACACGCCGCCAGCCAGCAAGAATCGCAAAACCGGCTTGAGCAGGACCCGCAATTGATGACGATGAAAAACCCCGCGACGGGGTTCATCAACGGCTTCGTCAACCCGACAACCAAAGCAGAGCTAGATGCCGCATGCAAAGGGGCGGAGACGCATCAGCCCGCCTGGGCCGCGCGTTCGGATCGCGGCGATATCTTGCGCAAAGCCGCCGACATGCTCGAAGAAAACGCCGATGACTTCATGCGCATCGCAACGCAGGAAGCCGGAAAAAGCATTCCCGACGCTATCGCCGAAGTGCGCGAAGCCGTAGACTTCCTTAGATATTACGCCGACCGCGCCGAAGAGTTGTCAGGCGACCCGCTTGGGGTCGTCGCCTGCATCTCGCCCTGGAATTTTCCGCTGGCGATCTTTCTGGGTCAGGTGTCGGCGGCGCTTGCCGCCGGGAACGCCGCGATCGCCAAGCCCGCAGAGCAAACACCTTCGATCGCTGGCGAGGCGGTGCGCCTGATGCACTTGGCGGGCGTTCCGGAAAACGTGTTGCATATCGTTTATGGCGACGGCCCGGACGTCGGGGCGCCGCTTGTCGCCCATCCGGCGGTTAACGGGGTGATTTTTACAGGCTCAACGCCGGTCGCCCAACTAATCAACCGCACACTGACAGAAAGCGGTAAGCATGATGCAACGCTGATCGCAGAGACCGGCGGCATCAACGCTATGATTGTCGATTCAACTGCGCTTCTTGAGCAAGCGGTCACCGACACTGTCTCATCGGCGTTCCAGAGCGCCGGCCAGCGATGCTCCGCCTGCCGTCTTGTCTGTGTTCAGGACGACATTGCGGATCGCTTCATGGAAATGCTCGCCGGCGCCATGAAAGAGCTTTCCGTCGGAAATCCGTCGCAGCTTTCAACGGATGTCGGTCCGGTGATCGATGAAGAAGCGCATGGGAATATCCAAAAAGAAATAGACCGGTTGGAAAAACACGCACGTCTGATCGCGCGTGCGCCAGCGCTGTCAGAGAATCTGGACGGAACATTCATCCTGCCTGCGGCGTTCGAGATCAACGCCATCGGCGATTTAAAACAGGAAACCTTTGGGCCCCTGCTCCATGTTGTCAGGTTTAAGGCTAGTGAACTGGAAGACCTGATTGATGAGATCAATGCGCTTGGCTTTGGTCTGACCATGGGTATCCACACCCGTATTGACGAAACCATGCATACGATCTCGCGGCGCGCGCGCATCGGCAATGTCTACGTAAACCGCAACCAGATCGGCGCTGTCGTCGGTGTGCAACCGTTCGGCGGCGAAGGCCTTTCTGGCACCGGCCCCAAGGCTGGCGGCCCCCATTATGTTGAAGCATTGCAGCAATGCGCCAGACCCAACGGTGAAGATCCTGCGCCGCTTTCAGATCGCGAGATGACGGCGACGGATGAAAGCGCCCTTAGCGGCGCTGGATCGGCTTACCAAAGCTGGAACGCCGCCAACCGCGCGGAGATCGTTCAGTCTACACTTGACGACCTGGCGAGTTTGCCAACCGATATTCGCAACGAGATCAGTGAGGCGGCGCGCGACGTAAACACCAATACCGAACTGCCAGGTCCGACCGGCGAGTCCAATACGTTGAAACTGCGCGGACGCGGTGTTGTGTTGTGTCTCGGCGGCGGCGATCATGAGGGCGCCATCAAGCAGATCATGCTCGCGCTTGCTGCGGGAAATTGTGTTCTCGCAATCGACAATGACGGTGCGAAAGCCGTAGCTGCGGCGCTACGAAAAATAGATCTGCCCGAAGGCGTCTTTACCATCATTGATGATGCGCCAAGTGCTATGCTTCACGATAGCCGTATCCGCGCCGTCGTCTTCGATGGGGGGGCTGACGCAAGGCGCGCTATTCAATCCGATCTCGCCAAACGAAACGGCGCGATCATTCCGCTGCTTTCAAGCTTTGACAGGCCATGGCGTTTCGCAACGGAGCGTACGTTAACCGTGAATACGACCGCCGCTGGCGGCGATGTCCGGCTTTTGTCCCTTGGCGAATAGAGCTACATTCAGGTCAAGAGCGGGGTTAGTCGCAGCGAAAGGGCTGTTCGCCGCAGACACTATTGCTTTGCAGTAAAAGGCGGCCTTCAAGTAATGACCAATGATGAACGAGCGCTCATGACGACTGTTGACCTGACCACACCGGACACAGGCCCTTTCATTGAAGGCGCCGGGCGCCCCCGGCGATGGATGAACTGGCTGTTCGCCGACAAGGGCCGGATGTTTTGGGTGCTCCAGATCGCCGGCTGGGTCGGCTTTTTCTTTTTGCATGTTTTGAGTGTCTCAACATTTGTCGCGGGACGGTCTGCGGACTCGCTTTTATACTCCGTCGCATCGTCGTTGATCGGATTTTTAACGACAACAATTCTTGCAAGGCCGATCTACAGATTTGCGCGCAGGCAAGGTCCGGTGCTGTTGCTGCTGATCGCCATTACCGCAACGATTTTCATGGCGTTCGCCATGTCGGGCATGAAAGCGCAGACCTTTGGCATTTTGTTTGGCAACGCCTGGATGGACACGCGCGGCGCGGCGTTTAACACGACAAACTATCTTTTGCTGCTTGTTCCCGATGTCCCAGTGAACCTGTTTCTTCTAGGATCATGGGCAGGGTTTTATTTCGGCGTTAATTACTATCTGAATTTGCGCAATGAAATGGAACGCGCCGTTCTATCCGCGCGCCTCGCCGATCAGGCGCAACTGAAAATGCTGCGCTATCAGCTCAACCCACATTTTCTGTTCAACACGCTGAATGCGATTTCAACGCTGGTTCTGGAACAGGACGGCAAACAAGCCAACTCCATGCTGACGCAGTTGTCCGCCTTTTTACGCTATTCCCTTGACAGCGATCCGTTGCAGAAGACATCCCTAGCCGAGGAAGTTCGCGCGCTGAAGCTTTATCTTGAAATTGAAAAAACGCGATTTGCCGACCGCCTGCAGGTAAAGTTTGAAATTGATGATGAAGTGATGGATGCACGCGTACCGTCATTGATTCTTCAGCCGGCAATCGAGAACGCAATCAAATACGCCATCGCACAGATGGAAGGCGGCGGCGTTATCTGTATTACGGCGAAGCGTGAAGGACCAATGTTATGCATGGAGGTTTGCGACAACGGGCCCAACGCGCCTGAAGACCCATCCGAACTATTAAGGCAGGCGACCACCGGCGTCGGCCTCGTTAATATGCGTGACCGGCTTTTGTATCTATATCAAGACAGAAGCGAATTCAGGTTGAAACGCCTTGATCCGCAAGGACTTTGCGTTGGCCTTAGAATTCCCTTCGAAACTCGGGGCTAAAAGAGACATGACAGACGAAAAAATAAGAGTAATTCTGGTCGACGATGAACCGCTGGCGCTGCGTGGATTGAAGCTTCGCCTTGCGGTGTTTCCAGAAATTGAAATTGTTGCTGAATGCGCCAATGGCCGGGAAGCGGTAAAGGAAATCCGGGCCCATACGCCGGACCTCGTTTTTCTCGATATTCAAATGCCTGGCCTCGACGGCTTCGGCGTTGTGCGCGCCCTGATTGGCGGTCCGGCGCCGTTATTTGTATTCGTCACCGCCTATGACAAATACGCCATCGATGCGTTTGAGGCGAACGCCCTCGATTACATCGTCAAGCCGGTTGAGGAAGAGCGCCTTCAGGATGCCATCCACCGTGCACGTCAGGCGCTGAAATCAAAAGCCGCGGAAAATCGCGAGTCACAGCTTGTCGAATTGCTGGCGTCGCTTTCCGACGATGACAGAGACCGCATCAAAGAACTGATCAACGATCCGGAATGGAGCGAAAAGCAGCGCTATGCGGAGCGCCTATCTTTCAAGGATGGCTCGAAGGTCGTTGTTCTGATGGCGGATGAAATCGAGTGGATCGACGCGGCGGGCGACTATATGTGCATCCACGCCGGTGGGAAAACACACATTATTCGCGAGACCATGAAGGCGCTTCAGCAGCGCCTCGACCCCTCGCGGTTCCAGCGCGTGCACCGTTCGGCGATTGTGAACGTCCAGAAGGTGAAAGAGCTTCACCCGCATTCAAACGGGGAATATTTCCTCATCCTCGAAGGCGGTCAGGAATTGAAGCTGTCGCGATCTTATAAGGATGTCGTTGCGCGGTTTTTGTAAGCGCCGACGACGCGCCGCCTGAGGCCAAACGCCGTGTCGCCGTGAAGTTTATTTCTTTGCGAACGTCTGGCTTGTGCCATTGGTGACGAATGGGCGCTGTCAAAGAGAAGCGAAGCTCACGGTGAGTCAAAAACGGTCAAATGACAAATTTTACATGGGCGCCGCAGCGGTCGCAGTGACGACGGTGCTTGCTGCTTGCCAACCGGCGCAAGACCCCCAGGCCGCGCTGGAAGAGGCGAATCTGGAAAAGGCGGTCTATTGCATGGAGCTTCTGGAAAAGCACCATGACCTGGACACTGCCGGCCGGGAATGTTTCGGAGACACCTATATTCAGCATACGCCCTGGTTCCCGGACGGGAAAGAAGCGGTGCTGGAACGGTTCGCCGACAGGCTTGAGCAAAACCCAGACAAAACAATCGACATAAAGCGCACGG
The DNA here is from genome assembly GCA_039196665.1 of Pseudomonadota bacterium. Classification (GTDB taxonomy): domain Bacteria; phylum Pseudomonadota; class Alphaproteobacteria; order Caulobacterales; family Parvularculaceae; genus Hyphococcus. The sequence goes on from JBCCUQ010000001.1 coordinate 487,516, forward strand.
CGGCCGACGGGGATCTGGTATGGATTCACCTTCACTCCAAGAGGAACGCGGACGATGAATTAGGCAACGCCGTCATCAACATATTCCGCATGAAGGATGGCCGGTTCGTCGAACACTGGAATGTTGTTCAGCGCGTTCCGGAGGAATCCGCCAACGACAACACAATGTTCTAGGCTGTTTTGAAGATCACGGATCTCACTTTGGCTTCATCCTGAGGAGCAACCATTCCTTCGTCCTTCGTGACATCGCCCAGGCGATCCTCAGGATGAAGGAATGGTTGCGTCTCGAAGGATAGGTAGCGAGAGTCATCTTTAGTTTAGCCTCCTCAAACCGGACCGCTCGGCGCAGAAGGGAGCCTCAAGCATACAATTGACGGCGCGCGCCACGCCTGCCAAACCAGCCTCGTCACATGAATAACGAGGTTTTCCATGCGCGACGCATTCTACACCCGAATTGACTCAACCCTTGCGGAACTCCGTGAACAGGGTCTCGAAAAAATCGAGCGTCAGATCACTTCGTCCCAGGGACCGGAAATCGAGGTCAATCACAACGGCAAGACCGTCCGCGTCCTCAATTTCTGCGCCAACAATTATCTGGGCCTTGCGGATCACCCGGAAATTGTCGCCGCCGCAAAATCCACCATGGACGATTACGGGTTCGGCATGGCGTCAGTGCGCTTCATCTGCGGCACCACCGACCTCCATCGCCGCGTTGAAAAGGAAATCGCCGATTTTCTGGGCTATGAGGATTCCATTCTGTTTGCCGCCTGCTTCGACGCGAATGGCGGTGTTTTCGAACCGCTTCTGGAAAAAGAAGACGCGATCATTTCCGATGCGCTCAATCATGCGTCGATCATTGACGGCGTGCGTCTTTGCAAAGCGAAACGCTATCGCTTTGCGAACTCAGACATGAGCGACCTTGAAGCGCAACTTAAACAAGCTGACGCCGACGGCGCGCGCACCAAGCTGATTGTCACTGACGGCGTCTTTTCCATGGATGGCTTTATCGCAAAGCTCGACGAGATCTGCGCGCTTGCGGACAAGTATGACGCGCTGGTTATGGTTGATGATTGCCACGCCACCGGCTTCATGGGGCCGCATGGCGAAGGCGCGCCCGCCCATTGCGGCGTCGCCAAACGGGTCGATATTCTGACCGGCACGCTCGGCAAAGCGCTCGGCGGCGGCATGGGCGGTTATATCTGCGCCTCCAAAAATGTCGTGCACCTGTTGCGCAACCGCGCCCGCCCCTACCTCTTCTCAAACGCCCTGACGCCTGCCCTGCTCGGCGCAACGCTGAAGACCCTTGAACTGGTGCGCGCCGGCGGCGGTTTGCGAAAACAGCTGTTCCGCAACGCCGAGCGTTTCCGGTCGCAGATGACCGAAGCGGGCTTTGACCTCCTGCCCGGCGAGCACCCGATTATCCCGGTGATGATCTATGACGCGCGCAAGGCCGGGGAGATGGCCGCGGCCCTGATGGACGAAGGCGTATACGTAACCGCATTTTCATTTCCGGTCGTGCCCCGGGAAAAGGCGCGCATCCGCACGCAGATGTGCGCAGCCCATTCCGACGAACAGGTGGACCAGGCCGTGACGGCGTTCATCAAAGCGGGTACAAAAGTCGGCGTTATCGGTTGAGACACATATTCGCGAGGAGGTTACATGAACACCCGCCTATCGTTCGCCGCATTCGCTGCAACACTGTTCCTCACCTTCCCCGCGGTCGCCCAATGGGCCCTGTCGCCGGATGAATCGCGCATTGGTTTCATCTCGGTCAAAGCCGGCGATTTTCCGGAAAGTCATTACTTTCGAGAGGTGCAAGGGACTGTAAGCCAGTCGGGCGAAGCTCAGATTACTGTTTCGCTGGACAGCGTCGAGACCAATATCGACATCCGCAATGAACGCATGCGCGAGTTCCTGTTCGAGACGGACGAATTCCCGACAGCGAGCATCACTGCGGCCATCGATCTCGACGCCCTGAATACAATGGACATCGGCGCCCGCAAAAATATCGATTTCAATGGCGAGTTGACGCTTCACGGCGTGTCAGCCCCGGTTGAGACCACACTGACGCTAACGCGCATCGCTGAGGCTCGCGTGCTTGTTGAAACAACCGATCCGGTCATCCTTTATGCAGATCAATTTGAACTTTCGGCTGGTATTAAAAAACTTATGGAGCTTGCGAGCCTGCCGGCGATCACGCCGGCCGCACCCGTTGCGGTCTCTCTCGTTTTCGAGCGGGAAAACTAGTCAATCGCAATGTCAGCGGGAACGGCTGCTCGGAATATGTCAACTGATCTGTTATGAGGCGGATCGAATTTTGGTTTATAAGGAATGTTCATGAAAGCCCTGATGAAAGCAAAGCCTGAAGAAGGCATCTGGATGGTCGACACGACACGGCCTGAAATCGGGCCGAACGATGTCTTGATCAAGGTGCGCAAGTCAGCGATCTGCGGCACGGATGTTCACATCTATAACTGGGACGACTGGGCGCAGAAAACCATCCCTGTACCGATGACCGTGGGACATGAATTCGCCGGCGAAATCGTTGAGATCGGATCGGAGGTTCATCTGGAGCATTTCAACATGGCGATCGGCGACCGTGTCTCGGCGGAGGGCCACGTCACCTGCGGTTATTGTCGTAACTGCCGCGCGGGAAAACGCCATCTGTGCCGCAACACTGTGGGCGTCGGCGTCAACCGGCCGGGCTCATTTGCGGAGTATGTCGCCGTCCCGGCCTTCAACGTCTACAAACTTCCCGAAGCTGTCTCCGACGACATGGGAGCGATCTTCGATCCTTATGGCAATGCGACCCATACCGCTCTCGCCTTCGATCTTGTCGGCGAGGATGTCTTGATCACCGGCGCGGGACCGATCGGGGTTATGGCGGCGGCGATCGCGAAGTTTGTCGGCGCGCGCCATGTGGTTATTACCGATATCAATGAGTACCGGCTGGATCTCGCCACCCGGATGGGCGCGACGCGCGCGGTCAATGTCGCGAATGAGTCGCTGACGGATATCATGAAAGAGCTAGGCATGACCGAAGGGTTTGACGTCGGACTTGAAATGTCCGGCGTGCCGTCGGCGTTTCAATCGATGCTGGAATCGATGAACCATGGGGGCAAGATCGCCCTGCTTGGCCTCATGCCCAACGGCGCCGGCGTTGACTGGGACAAGGTGATTTTTAAGGGTCTCGAAATCAAAGGCATCTATGGAAGACGCATGTTCGAGACATGGTACAAAATGGGCGCGATGCTGCAGGCCGGTCTCGACCTTTCGCCTATGCTGACCCACCGTTTCAAAATCGACGACTACCAAAAGGGTTTTGACATCATGCGGTCCGGCCAATCGGGCAAGGTCATTCTGGAGTGGTAGCAATGTCTGGCTCATCCGTTTGATGGCGGCCCTGGGGAAGCTCTTTCTCGGCCTCGTCCTTGTCATGCTGATGGGGTTTGCGGCGACTAGGACGGATGTTCTCCCCGGCTCTCTCTCTTCGGCGCAGGAGCGCCTGCAACGCAAAGCCGAAAGCGCGCTCGCCGAGGCGGGCGCTGACTGGGCGCTTGTCAGAGTTGATGGCCAGAAAGCCGTTTTACGAGGTGAGGCGCCCTCGGAAGACGCCCGCAATGAAGCTACGGACGCTGTCGCCAGTGCAGTATGGAGCGGGGGGCTGATTCTCGGGGGGGTTACCGCTGTTGATGTCTCCGCAAATTTTTCCCGACCCACTTTGGCTCAAGAGGTTCCAGCCAAAAAAGAACCTGAACCCAAACCAGTTGAGGACACGGTAGAGCCGGTTGTAACCACACCACTCCCGGAGCCGGTGATCGTCGCAATGGCGGAAGAAGAACCAGAAGAAGAATCGGAAGAAGCGCCCGTTGAGGCCGATGCCGGCGCCAGCGACCGGGAAGAACCGCGCGATTTCACACCCACCGTTCCAAAACCTGAACGCGTTCCCGCCGCCACTGACGCTACATGTCTGGCTACGCTCGAAGACGTCATCAGCCGCCGCAACATCACCTTCGCCACTGCCCGCACTGAAATAGACGCCGCCAGCCGAGCGCATTTGCTAAACGTCGCCGAAGCTTTCCGGGATTGCCCTGATGCGTCGCTTTTGATTTCCGGCCATACGGATTCACGCGGTGTCGCCTCCCGCAATCGCCAATTGAGCCTTTATCGCGCCGACGCCGTCGCGGCCTATCTTCGTTCTGTTGGCGTCGACGGCGCGCGGTTACAGACCAATGGCCTCGGGTCGGTCGAGCCGCTCGTCAGCAACGCAACGCCTGAAGGCCGCGCCCAGAATCGCCGTATTGAAATCACCGTTATCTCCAACCTCCCGGAATAGGCAGGCTCCGTTCATGATCTGGCTCGCAGCGCATATGTGGTTCTTGCTTCTTGTCAGCTTTGCTGTCGGGCTGGGCGTCGGCTGGTGGATATGGGGCGCACGGACGGACAAATCGCCCCCGACCATACAACCGACGCCCATGGGAACGCTCGACAGTGACGCCGGCGCCGATAAGGGTGATCTTTAGCGTCGGCGGGCTTTGACATTAGCTAACGCCAGTCCTAGGCATTCGGTGATTTTTGGAGATTGTCGATGATCCCTCGTTACGCCCGCCCGGAAATGACCGATATCTGGTCGCCGGAAACAAAGTATCGCATCTGGTTTGAGATCGAAGCCTACGCCGCCGAGCGTATGGCCGAGCTTGGCGTCATCCCGAAGGACGCCGCCGCAACCATCTGGGAAAAAGGGCGCGACGCTAAATTCGACCCCGACCGCATTGATGAAATCGAGCGCGAGGTGAAGCATGACGTCATCGCTTTCCTGACCCATCTTTCCGAGCTCGTCGGACCGGAGGCGCGATATGTTCATCAGGGCATGACGTCTTCCGACGTCCTCGACACCTGCTTGTCGGTGCAGCTAACGCGGGCGAGCGATATTCTGCTTACGGGAATGGATCGCGTTCTCGCCGCTCTGAAAAAGCGCGCCCTCGAACACAAGACCACTGTCTGCGTTGGCCGCAGTCATGGCATCCATGCCGAGCCGACCACATTTGGCGTCAAGCTCGCGGGGTTCTTTACCGAGTTCCAGCGGGGCAAGCGCCGGCTTGAAGTCGCGCGGGAGGAAATCGCCGTCTGCGCCATTTCCGGCGCGGTTGGAACCTTCGCAAATGTTGATCCATCCGTTGAGGCCTATGTCGCCGACAAGCTGGGCCTCGCGATTGAACCTGTCTCAACCCAGGTTATCCCACGCGACCGGCATGCGGCTTTCTTCGGCGCGCTTGGCGTCATCGCATCCTCCATCGAGCGTCTGGCCACGGAAATCCGTCATCTGCAACGCAGTGAAGTCCTCGAAGCGGAAGAGTTCTTTTCGAAGGGTCAAAAGGGCTCGTCGGCGATGCCTCACAAGCGCAATCCCATCCTGACGGAGAACCTTACCGGTCTCGCCCGGCTGGTGCGCATGAGCGTTGCGCCAGCCATGGAAAATGTCGCCCTGTGGCACGAGCGCGATATCTCTCACTCATCGGTGGAACGCGGCATTTGTCCTGACACGACAATCCATCTCGATTTCGCCCTCAACCGCATGGCGGGCGTTGTTGAAAAGCTTGTCGTCTATCCGGAGCGAATGCAGGAAAACCTCGACCGTCTTGGCGGGCTGGTATTTTCACAACGGGTTCTGCTGGCGCTGACGCAGGCCGGCGTCTCGCGCGAGGATTCCTATAGCTGGGTGCAACGCAACGCCATGCCCGCCTGGCGCGGCGAAGGACATTTTCTCGATAATCTGAAAGCGGACGCCGATGTCGCCGGCAAGCTAAGCACGCAGGAACTCGACGCGCTGTTCGACGTGACCTATCACACCAAAAATGTCGATGTCATTTTCAGCCGTGTCTTCGGCGATTAATTGGTCCGCTGAACAATCAGATTGACAATCGCAGCGGCGAGGCCCGCCGCGGCAATCATGAACAGCGCCGTTGTTTCCGTCGCGGCAAAATCCGTCCGCGCAAATGGCCCGCCTGCAGCCAACACCTCAACCGGTTTCGGATCGGCGTAGCCTGTCGGCGTTGAAATACCGAGAAACGGTGAAAGGTGGAAAAGAACTGCGCCCAGAAACGGCAGAATCGCAACTTGCGCGCCAAGCCGACGTGTCGCCGGAATGATCAGCAAGGCGCCGGCGAGGATTTCAAGCGCCCCTGTCGCGTAGTTACCAAGCGGATAAGCCAGTTCAGCGAGAGGCACGCCGGCAGCCCCGGCTTTGTATTCGATGAACGGGAAAATATGCGCCCCGCCCGAAAACTTCATGAACCCGAACATCAGCAGAAAACCACCGATGGCGAGCGCCAATATCCATTTCACGATTGTCATGCCCCGCTCCTGTCTGTATCCCGGCGGGCTTGATAAAATCGCCTGAAACCGCCGCTTTGTTAATATTTGCGGAAATCTGGGCCCATTGCGCGAGTGGTGCAACCACCCTCAAGCGAGTGTGATATCCCGCGATCATTGGGCGCGTTGTTATCAGCCCCGGCTGCGCCCCATATGCCGCCTATGACAACGGAAACTGAAAAATTCGGCGATTTCGATGATTCGCGTTCCTGGCTGCGCGCGGTTGGCAGAGGACTGCGGAAGAAATGCCCGCAATGTGGGCGCGGCGCAATTTTTTCCGGCTACACCACTACAGCCCGTCAATGTGCCGAATGCGGGCTAGACCTCAGTGGTCACCAGGCAGACGACGCCCCGCCCTATTTAACCATACTGGTTGTCGGTCACGTTTTAATTCCGGTGGCGCTGGCCGTTAAGCAGCTGTTTGACCCGGTCTTGTGGTTGCAATTCGCGATCTGGCTGCCGCTGATTATCCTCGCCACGTTCTGGCTTTTGCCAATCACCAAGGGCGCCATGGTCGGCCTGCAATGGGCCAATCGGATGCACGGTTTTGGGGATTCGGCGCCAGCAGAGGCTACAGACGCCTGAAACCCGCCAAATCCCGCTTGACATCAAGGCTTCCTTGAGTACGTTCCCCGCTCGCCGCATGAAAGCGGCCTCAAGGAGTTACCCATGGCGAAGCCAACAACCGTGAAAATCCGGCTCAACTCAACAGCTGGCACCGGGTTTTTCTACGTCACCAAGAAAAACACGCGCACGATGACCGAGAAGCTCGTGATGCGTAAATATGATCCGGTTGCGAGAAAGCATGTTGAATTCAAGGAAGGCAAGATCAAGTAACGATCTGACTCTTGCCTATATTACGCCAAAGCCGCCCTTCGGGCGGCTTTTTTGATTTGGGAGCGACGCTCTAGTTTAGGCAGCGCTCTTAATGACCCGATTGCGCCCGCCGGTTTTGGCTTCATAAAGCGCTTCGTCAGCGCGCTTCACCAGTTTCTGAGCAGTATCGTTATCCGGACCATTCTCGGTGGATGCGATCCCAATGCTCACCGTCACCTCTATAGAGTCGCGCCCGCCATTGATGATGAATTTTCGGCCGGCGATTTCGTGGCGTAATCGCTCAGCAATAATCGCCGCAAAGGCCATGTCCGTATCCGGCATGGCCACCAGAAACTCTTCGCCCCCATAGCGGCAGGCGAGATCAATACCGCGCACCGATTTCGAAATGCAGTCGGCAAATTCTTTCAGGACCTTATCGCCTGCATCGTGACCATAGGTGTCGTTGATCTGTTTGAAGTGGTCGATATCAAGGATCATCGTTGCGAGGGGACGGTCGGTCCATGACGCGCGGTCAAACATCGCTGACAGATGACTGGCGAGATAACGGCGATTATAGAGTCCGGTCAGTTGATCCGTCACGGCCATTTCAAGGCTGGCCTGGAAGGACGAGCGCAGTTGATCCACATAACGCTTGCGGCGCATCTGCGTCGTCACCCTTGCAGTTAGTTCGTTGCGATCAACAGGCCTCGTGAGATAATCATTGACGCCGATATCCAGCGCTCGCACCAGCTTGCGCGTATCGCCTTGACGAACCACCGCCAAAATGGGCGTAAGTCGTGTTTCTTCAAACGAACGGATCGACGAACAAAGCCTCAACGGGTCCATATGTTCGATCGACAGGTTGATGATAATGAGGTCGAAGTCACCTGACCGCGCGCGATTAAGCGCCACTTCCGGCTCGCTCTCGGATGAAATTTCGTAACCGTCCCCGAGAGAGGACTTCAAACGCTGCGCCTGTTCATCATTGTCATCAATGATGAAGATGCGTGTTTCGGTTTCGTCTTCATCCAGTTTGATGTTGTCGACAACGCCAAGGCCCTGACCGGTGGCGTGGCGCGCGCGCAATTCATCGGTCATCATTTTCAGGCGGGACAAACTGCGAACCCGCGCAAAGAGCGCCAGATCCTCAACCGGTTTTGTCAGAAAATCATCGGCGCCGGCTTCCAGTCCGGCGACACGATCCGCCTGCTGATCAAGCGCCGTCACCATCACGACAGGGATATGCATTGTCTCGGATGCCTGCTTGATCCGGCGGCAGGCTTCGAAGCCGTCCATGCCGGGCATCATCACATCCAGCAGGATGATATCGGGCTGTTCAGCGACAGCCTTGTCAATCGCTTCCTTGCCTGAATATGCGCCGATGACGTCAAAGTACTCCGCCCGCAGCTTTGCTTCGAGCAGTTTAACGTTCGGTTCCAGATCATCGACGACTAATACGCGCGCCGTCATACAGCCCCCGCTGGGTATAATTAACTGACTTGGAGGAGCCTAATCCAAATACCTTTTCACTTTCTCAAGAAATGAGGCCACGGAAATAGGTTTTGCGATATAATCTTCGCATCCACCCTGACGAATCCGTTCTTCGTCGCCCTTCATCGCGAATGCGGTGACGGCGATGACCGGAATTTCGGCCAGGTCAGGATTTTCCTTAATCTTTTGTGTAACTTCCAGTCCGGATACTTCCGGCAGCTGAATGTCCATTAATATGAGATCAGGGTGATGTTCGTTGGCGGATTCTAACGCCTCCGGTCCGGTACGCGCCTCAAGAATATTGTATCCATGCGCCTCGAGCAGATCATGAAATAACTTCATATTCAGCTCGTTATCTTCAACGATCAGCACTGTTTTCGGAAGCGCCGACATATCAAGCTTTTCCATCGCTGACATCATAACAGGTCTTCAAGCCTTCTTACCGCGCCGAATCAACGCCGCTGTTGGTAAGTATTGCGCTAAAGGTCTTAATCGAATGTTTATCGTGAAGAGCGCGAAAGCCTATAATCCGGTCAATATCTGGTAACCTTTTGTTAAATGATCGCCGACCCTGATATCGCCGGTTTTTGCCGAATCTGTTATGCGCCCTTCAACGCAGGGGCCATAGAGCATACGCGGGCCTGCCCCGCCTGTGGCGAATCACGAATCGTCACCCATCCCGAACTCTTTTCCCTGTCGATCGCCCATCTCGACTGCGACGCGTTTTATGCGGCTGTGGAAAAACGGGACAATCCGGACCTCAACGACAAACCGCTCATCATTGGCGGCGGCGTCCGCGGGGTCGTTTCCACCGCCTGTTACGTAGCGCGCACCTATGGCGTCAAATCGGCGATGCCGATGTTCAAGGCGCTGAAAGCCTGCCCTGACGCGGTGGTGATCAAGCCGAATATGTCGAAATACGCCGATGTTGGCCGTGCAGTTCGGCAAATGATGCTGGATCTGACGCCGATGGTAGAGCCATTGTCCATTGACGAAGCGTTTATGGACCTTTCCGGCACCAACCGTATCCATGGGGCGGCGCCGGCGATTACCCTCGCCCGGCTGCAGGCGCGGGTTGAGGCGGAGCTTGGCGTCACCGCCTCCATCGGGCTTTCCCACAATAAGTTCCTGGCGAAAATCGCCTCCGACCTCGACAAGCCACAGGGGTTCTCAGTGATCGGGCGAGCGGAAACCCATGATTTCCTAGCACGTCAGCCCGTCACCATGATCTGGGGCGTGGGTAAAGCGATGGCGGCGAAACTGGAACAAAGCGGCCTAAAGACAATCGGCCAGTTGCAACAGATGGACACGGCTACGCTTGGCAAACGTTACGGAGAATTGGGACTGCGCCTTGCGCGGCTGTCCCATGGCGACGACACCCGCGCTGTAAAACCCGAACGCGACACGAAAAGCGTTTCAGCCGAGACAACCTTCAATACTGACATTAGCGATGTCAGGTGGCTCGAGGACATGCTGTGGGAGCTTTGTGAAAAAGTTTCCGGACGGATGAAAGCCAGCGGCTTTGAAGGCCGCGTTGTTACACTGAAACTGAAATCCGCCGATTTCAAAACCATTACACGGCGCATCACACTCGAGACGCCCGCTAACCTCGCCCGAACCCTGTTCGCGGCGGCAAAGCCAATGCTGCATGACGCAGCCGCCGGGAAAGCTTATCGCCTGATTGGCGTCGGGTTTTCCAATCTCAGCCAGGCCGGTGATCACGTTGAAGCCGATCTTTTCGGTGACGGAAATGAACGCATCGCTGCTCAGGAAAAAGCCATAGACGATATCAGGGAAAAATTCGGTCGCAGCGCTATCAATGCCGGACGCACCCTAAAGAAAGGCAAAACGCCAGCCAAAAGGAAATGACAAAAAACGAAGTGCTTTTCCAATAAACAGACGGGACGCTCCCGTCATCAATCAGGCGCGCCAACTGAAATAAAACACGCCTTGCACACTGGGCGCTCTCGCCCCCATATTGTGGCCAGCCTCCCGCTGCGACTTGCCGCGCCCGTATAAGATCATCAACGAAGGACCTACTCCATGAGCCGAATTGACACCCAACTCGCTGACCTTGGCATTATTTTGCCGGAGCCGGTCGCGCCGGTCGCGAATTATGTCCCTTATGTCATTTCCGGCGGACTCGTCTTCATTTCCGGTCAGGTCTCGATTGGCGCGGACGGCTTGATCACCGGCAAGCTTGGGCGCGACCTCAATGTCGACGCCGGCGTACAGGCCGCCCATGCCTGCGGCGTGAACCTGATCGCCCAGCTCAAAGCCGCCTGTGACGGCGAGCTTGATCGCGTGAAGCGCGTTGTAAAACTGGGCGGGTTCGTCAACTGCACGGATGATTTTTCCGACCAACCAAAAGTCGTCAACGGTACATCGGATTTAATGGTCGCGGTCTTTGGCGATGCTGGCCGCCACGCGCGGGCCGCCGTCGGCGCGCCCTGCCTGCCGATGAATGCAGCCGTGGAAGTCGATGGCGTCTTTGAGATCAAGTAAACATGGCTGACGGTTCCGACGCCCTTGTCGCGCGCACTCTGTCATCGATCCACGACATCGATGCGGCGCGCTGGAATGCGCTGGCCAATCCGCCGGACCAGCCGTTCAATCCTTTCGTCATGCATGAGTTTCTGGCGGCGCTAGAAGACTCAAAATCCGTCTCCCCCGAAGCCGGCTGGGCGCCCATGCACCTCGTGATGGAGGAAGCCGGCGTCATTACCGGCGTCGCGCCGCTTTATGCAAAAGGGCATAGCCAGGGCGAATATGTCTTCGATCATCATTGGGCTGACGCCTACGCCAGAGCTGGGGGGCGCTATTACCCGAAACTGCTGGCCGCTGCGCCATTTACGCCTGCGCTCGGCCCGCGCCTGCTATCTGGTTCAGCGCACAAGCTAAATCTCGCTGCAGCGTTGCGTCAGATTACCGACCAGATGGGCGCGTCTTCCTTGCACGTGAATTTTATTACCGATGAGGATAAGGCCGCGCTTGAGGCCGCAGGCTACGCATTGCGCATGGGCGAACAGTATCACTGGTTCAATCGCGATTACCAAAGTTTCGACGATTTCCTCGACACCCTGTCATCGCGCAAGCGCAAAACTATAAAACGCGAACGGCGTGAAGCTGCGGAACAGGTAACAATTCGTCAGCTCATCGGCGCGGACATCACACAGGCCCATTGGGACGCGTTCTGGCTGTTTTATCAGGACACCGGCGCCCGCAAATGGGGCCAGCCTTATCTCACCCGGACCTTCTTCCGGTTGATCGCCAAACGCATGCCGGACCAGCTATTATTGATCGTCGCTGAAAAGGACGGGGAACCTGTCGCCGGCGCGCTCAATTTTATAGGTGGCGACACGCTTTATGGGCGCTATTGGGGCTGCACGGAGGACCTGCCCTTCTTGCATTTTGAGTTGTGCTACCATCAGGCGATCGATTTCGCGATTGAACATAAGCTTGCACGGGTTGAAGCCGGCGCACAGGGCCAGCACAAGATTTCGCGGGGGTATGAGCCGGTGGCGACCTGGTCCGCGCACTGGATTTGCGATGAAGGATTTCGCGGCGCCATAGAGCGATATCTTGAAGCGGAACGCGAACAGACGGGATCTGAAATTGCGGCGTTGAAAGATTTCACGCCGTTTAAGAAAACTCAGTAGAGAGAGCCAATGAAAGTCATCAAAAAGACTCACAACCAACAGGAAGCAAAGATCATTGTCGGCTTTCTGCAGGCCAACGGCGTTGAAGCGGAGCTCCTCGACGGCGCCATCAATTCCGTTCTGCCGATGCCTGGCGGCGTGCGCATCGCCGTCCCGGACGATCAGGAACCCAAAGCGCTCTCGCTGTTGCGCAACGCGGAAGCCGGCGACGTTTCCGTCTCGGGAGAGCCGCAATGAGCCTGAATACGCCTTACGATCCGGAGAATATTTTCGCGAAAATCATTCGCGGCGATATGGCGTGTACGAAACTCTATGAGACCGATGAAATCCTGGCGTTCATGGATGTATTCCCGCAAAGCGCGGGACACTCTCTCGTTGTTCATAAACATGCGCCAGCGACCAACCTTTTGGACATCGACCGGGAGCACCTCACGATACTCACCCTCGGAGTGCAAAAAATTGCGGAGGCGATTGCGGGCGGATTGTCCCCGAGCGGGGTGCGGATTGCGCAATTCAATGGCGAGGCCGCGGGCCAGACGGTATTTCATCTGCACTTCCATGTGATCCCTGTCTATGAAGGGGAATCCCTTGGGCGTCACGCCAGCGGCGGGCCCGCCGACGCGGACGAACTGGAAAAAATCGCACAGAAAATCCGCGCCGCGCTCTAACGCACTTCTCACGCATTCGTCATTTGGCTCCCGCGCCTGTGTTTTGCGCGTGAGCGGAGAGTGCGCCTATGTCCTGTCTCGACAGGGCGCAACGGCGCCGAGCATTAAAAAAGGGACTTTAGAGATGTACAAGCGGGCAATTATTCTGAGCGCGATCGCAGCGGGTCTATCAACAACCTTGGTGACGACAAGCGCTTTCGCGACTGACGACACACACGCCATGACAAAACAGGCGGCGGAAACGCTCTATAGCGGCGAGTGGACAAAAAAGACGTTCAAGTCTTCCGGCACCTGGTCGATTTATCAGGAAGACGGCAAAACTTTCGTCAAACTGTCCAGCGACTTTCGCACCCGTAGCGCGCCGGATCTGAAAATCTTCCTGTCGCCGCTTGCCGCAAGCGATACAACCGGGAAAAACGCAACTGACGGGTCTTACCGGATTGCAGAGCTTTCCAGCAACGCCGGCGAACAGATTTATGAAATCCCTGCAGATGTGGATATCAACGATTATCAATCGATCCTGATTCACTGCGAACAGTATTCAAAGCTTTGGAGCGCCTCAGACCTCTAAGCTTAAACACCAAATCCCTCTAGCGCATCGGCCTCTCCCTTCCCAACCCTTCGATGCGCACACTGAAAGACCGCCGCAGCCCCTCCCCCCTTGCGGCGGTCTTTTTTATTGCGCGTTTTTTAAGTGACATGGCTCGCATTATCACACTCGGCTTTCATGCACTCGTCCGATCATCCGTTCCTCAATAAATTATGGCTAACAGCAGATTAACGATATGCTGAAAATTTTTTTAATTTAACGGAATCGATACCTTTCTAAACAAATCTACACGCCAATCAGGCGCGATGACTGTAGCATCGTGCTAAACCTGTTGCGTGCATCATATGAAAATGAATTCCATACGCCCCGCCTCTGTTTCATTCGGTTCACTTGCGGCTTTTGGGCGCGACCGGTCAGGCGCCACGGCAATCGAATACGGACTGGTCATCGCCCTTATTGCGATTTTTGTCATCGCGATTATCGGCGAGACCGGCGATATTAACGCCAGACAATTTGAACGGACCGCTTCGCAACTTGAAAGCGGCGGCGCTTTTGGCGGCGGCGCAAAAACTGGCGGCGGCGGCTCAGGCGGCAGTGGCGGTGGTTCTGGAAGCAGCGGGTCTGGAAACGGTGGATCGGACGGCTCCGGTGGCGGGGGCGGTTCTGGCGGCGGCGGCGGAGATGAGGGATCAGGCGACGGCGCCGATGATAGTCCTGACGACGGCGGCGGCAGTGCTTCTGGAGGCGGATCAGGCAGCGGCGGCTCATCAGCAAGCGGAGGGGCAAGCGGCGGAAGCGGTTCCAGCGGCGGTGCCGGCGGAAGCTCAAGCGGGGGTGGTTTTTCTACCGGCGGGGGAGCGCCGAGCGGCGGGTCAGGCAGCGGCGCCCCCGGCGATCCGGCTGACTCAAAAGACCCAACCGCTGATCCAACCGATACAGGCGGCGGGCCAGGCGCAACAAATCCGCCAAAAGACAAAAAGTCGAAGAAAAAGAAAAACAAAAAGAAGAAAAAGTGACGCTACGCACCAATTAAAAAACGCAGCATGGTTTAAACCATGCTGCGTTTTTCTTAGCCTTGATTATGTAAATCAGCTTATTCAACAAGCGCCGGAACGTTGGCGCCATCGCCGCCATCTTTCGGTTTATCCGTGTCTTGAGTTTCATCAGGCAGATATTCAAACGCCAGCTTCGTCTCGTCCTTCGGATCAAGAAGAACTTTGACTACACCGCCGTTTTTAAGGCTGCCGAACAGAATCTCATCAGCGATTGGCGTCTTAACGTGCTCCTGAATGATGCGCGAGAGCGGACGCGCGCCCATCTCATCATCGAAACCGCGTTCGGCGAGCCAGCTGGTCGCTTCCGCTGACAATTCAAATGTCACGCCGCGATCAGCAAGTTGCGCTTCCAGTTGAAGCACGAACTTTTCGACGATCCGGTTGATAATCGCCGGCGAAAGCCCTGCGAACTGGATGGTAGCATCAAGACGGTTGCGGAATTCAGGGGTGAACATTCGCTTGATCGCCGCATCGGTTTCATCGGACTTTTTGCCGCCCGCAAAACCGATAGCGAACTTCGCCGCATCCGATGCGCCGGCGTTTGTCGTCATAATGATGATGACATTGCGGAAATCGATCTTGCGGCCATTGGTGTCGGTCAATTGACCATTATCCATGACCTGCAACAGGATATTGAAGATTTCCGGATGCGCTTTCTCGATTTCGTCGAGGAGCAGCACGCAATGAGGGTGTTGATCGATTGCATCCGTTAAAAGACCGCCCTGATCAAAACCAACATATCCCGGCGGCGCGCCGATCAGTCGCGACACCGTGTGACGCTCCATATATTCCGACATGTCGAAGCGGACGAGCTCAACACCCAGCGCAAAGCCAAGCTGCTTGGCAACCTCAGTTTTACCCACCCCGGTCGGGCCGGCGAACAGGTACGACCCGATCGGCTTGTTCGGCTCACGCAACCCGGCACGGCTGAGCTTGATCGCCGCGGCAAGCTGATCGAGAGCTTCATCCTGCCCGAAGACGACACGGCGCAGATCGTCACCGAGCTTGGCGAGACGTTCCGTATCCGTTTTCGATACTGATTTCGGTGGGATGCGCGCCATCTTGGCGACGACTTCCTCAATTTCTTCGGTATCGATTGTCTTTTTGCGCTTGTCTTCAGCGAACAGCATCTGCCGCGCGCCAGCCTCGTCGATAACATCAATTGCTTTATCGGGCAGCTTCCGGTCAGTCATATATTTCGAGGAGAGATCGGCGGCGGACCGGATCGCTTCATCCGTATAGGTAAGTTTGTGGTGTTCTTCGAAATAGGGCTTCAGCCCCATCAGAATTTGAACCGTGTCGTCGGTTGACGGCTCAACCACATCGATTTTCTGGAAACGCCGCGCAAGCGCCCGATCTTTTTCAAAGTGCTGGCGGTATTCCTTATATGTTGTCGAGCCCATGCAGCGCAGGGCGCCCGACTGCAAGGCGGGCTTGAGAAGATTTGAGGCGTCCATCGCGCCGCCGGACGTCGCGCCGGCGCCGATCACGGTGTGGATCTCGTCAATGAACAAGATCGCGTCCTCATGCTCTTCCAGTTCTTTGAGCACAGCCTTGATGCGCTCCTCAAAGTCGCCGCGATAGCGCGTACCGGCAAGCAGCGCGCCCATATCAAGCGCATAGATAGTGGCGTTCGCCAGGACTTCCGGTACGTCCTCGTCAACGATCTTGCGCGCCAGCCCCTCTGCAATCGCGGTCTTGCCGACACCAGGGTCGCCCACCAGTAAGGGATTGTTCTTGCGACGGCGGCATAAGACCTGAATCGAGCGTTCGACTTCCGCCTCACGACCGATCAGCGGGTCAATTTTTCCGGCCCGCGCCTTGGCGTTCAAATCAACGCAATAAGCTTCCAGCGCGCTTTCATTTTTAGAACGCTGGTCCGGCTCTTCTTCCGCGCCGCGCGGGGTGCGCGGCTGGGCTTCGCCCGGCCTTTTGGCGAGACCATGCGAGATATAGTTTACAGCATCGAAGCGAGTCATGTCCTGCGCCTGAAGGAAATGCGCCGCATGAGACTCACGCTCTGCAAACAGCGCCACCAGCACATTGGCGCCGGTCACTTCTTCACGGCCCGAAGACTGAACATGAATGACCGCGCGTTGAATGACTCGCTGGAAGCTCGCCGTCGGTTTGGCCTGCTCTTCGCTTTCCAGTTTGAGATTGGCCAGTTCGTTTTCGATAAACTCATAGAGCTGGCGGCGGAGCAAATCGACATCGACATTACACGCGCGCATCACAGCGGCTGCATCCCGGTCATCCGTCAGCGCCAACAGCAAGTGTTCGAGTGTCGCCAGCTCATGTTCGCGCTCGGTCGCAAGGGCGATCGCCCGGTGCAATGCTTCATCAAGACTCCGACTAAATGACGCCACTGATTACTCCCGTTCCATCGTACATTGCAGCGGATGCTGATTGCGGCGCGAAAGCTCCATCACTTGCGCCACTTTGGTTTCAGCAACCTCATATGTATAAACTCCACAGATACCGACGCCGTTCTGATGCACATGCATCATGATCTGCACTGCGTCCTCAGGCTCCTTTTTGAAGATCGACTGCAGCAGCCACACCACAAATTCCTGCGGCGTGTAATCGTCATTCAAGAGCAGCACCTTGTAAAGGGACGGACGCTTTGTCTTCGGCGCGGTTTTCGACACCACGCCAACGCCAGGCCCCTGCTCATTATCTTTATCAAAATCGTCCGACATTCGACCGTTTCAGGTTGGATTTAAAATTGCACACAAAAGCACGACCGAACCGCACTCAGTTTCCTATTAGATATGTAACCGCACTTCGTTGAAAAGACGCAAACCTATTTTTCAGCGAATTTTCGGCTTAAGACAACGCCGCCCGCGTCTCTGGGCGTGTTCAGATAGGGATAAATTAACACAAAAAAAGAGGGGCCCGGCAAAGCCAGGCCCCCCATACGCAACATATTGTTAACGCTACAAATTTTGATCCGGCTTACGGACGGTAAGACTGGATTTTTTCGACCAGCTCGCTGTAACGGGCCGTCAACGGCTCAACAGCGTCTTTTGTCGTTTCCATGCAGATATCAGCAACTTTATTGAACTGGCCGAGGTTCTTCTCAACCGTTTCACGGACAAAGCCGGTGTTCAGGTCAATTGCTTCCTGGACGCTCTTGGAACCGGAGGCGGCTTTTGCTGTCGCCATGCCGTCTTCCATCGTCGCTTTTACGAATGCGCTCTGCTCGGACGTGATCTTTTCAACGCCTTTTGCGAACACACCAGCAGAAGCCATAACAGCTTCCATTGAGCCCTTCTGGAAATCAGCAAACGCTGAAAAGCCTTCGGCTACTTTCTCATAGCCTTCTTTAAGGGCTTCCGGGCTCATCGCTGTCATTGTTTCAAACGCTTCCGCGCCGTTCGTCGTTTTTTTCGTCGTCGCCATTTCGATTCTCCCTAGTGGCTCTTCGGGCTTAACTGTTTGTATCTATTATAAAAACAGCAAACCAATTCCTTTTGTGCAATGCAACATATTCATCCCGACCCTATTCGTCAAGGATTTTTTGTTGCAGCGCACAAATTATTTTGTTCGCCGAAGTAAAATCTTCGTTAACGGTCCGTTTACCGTGCTCGGCAATGATTCGCCGGCCGTTCGAAAGAGCGGCATGACGTTTGCTCATCCTGACCGATAGAGACGGCGATTGGCTGGCTTTTAGGGGCGGTATCCGGCGAATGTTAAATTTTGGGGGCGGCGCTCTCGAGACATTGAAAACAGGCTTGAAATAAGCGAGGCTCGCTTAATGCGTATGGTTAGTCGTTGCGTAACCTTAATCATCCTGTTGGCCGCATTCGCGGCCGGTTTTGCTGCGCCGGCGTCCGCCAATTCCAAATACGCCGCTTACGTAATGCACGCCGACTCCGGCGATGTGCTCTTTAACAGATACAGCACTTCCCGGCGCTATCCTGCGTCCCTCACAAAAATGATGACGCTCTATCTTCTTTTTGAAGAGCTGGAAGCGGGCAACGTCACGCTCGAAACCAAGCTTTCCGTTTCAAAAACCGCCGCCGGCCAGCCGCCATCGAAACTCGGCGTCGCCAAGGGTTCAACCATCGATGTTGAAACCGCAATAGAGGCGCTTGTGATCAAGTCCGCCAATGATGTCGCGGTGGTTGTCGCGGAAAAGATCTCCGGGTCCGAATGGCGATTCGCGCAGAAAATGACCAAGAAAGCGCGCGCCCTCGGCATGTCGCGGACAACTTTCCGCAACGCTTCCGGTCTTCCCAATTCGAAACAGGTCACGACCGCGCGCGATATGGCGACGCTTGGCCAACGGGTGATGCAGGACTTCCCGCAATATTTCCACTATTTCAACGCCAAGAAATTCACCTGGAACGGCAAGACCTATTCGACCCACAATTCTCTCGTGAAACACTTCGAGGGCGCTGACGGCATCAAAACCGGCTATACGCGAAGCTCGGGCTTTAACCTTGTGACCAGCGCCGAGCGCGACGGTCAGCGTATTATCGGCGTTGTGCTGGGTGGGCGATCCTCGCGTACGCGGGACCGCCATATGCGCGATATCCTCACGCGAGGTTTTGCTGCGATCAAAGCAAAACCAACAATGATCGCCGCGTTGCACCGTAAAAAGCCGTCACCGCGCCTTAAGCCAACCCTTGTCGCGGCGCTCGAAGCGCAACAAGCAGCGCCGACCATTGCAGATAACGAGGCGCTGCGCACCGAAATCATGACCGCCGCCTCTCTTATTCCAGGCGCAGTTGAGACCGAAATGGCCGATGCGCCGGACCGGCTCGGCGCCTTGATCGCCGCAGCGGATACTGATGACTTTAATGAGTTCCAGCGGGCCAAGATCGCCTCCCTCGACACCACGTCGGAATTTTATGGCGAAGGCGACCTTCAGGCCGCTAACGAATTCTCGTGGGGCGTCCAGATCGGGGCTTATTCGTCAAAACCTCTCGCCCAGAAAGAACTCGAAGAAGCCGCTTTCAAGGGCGGTCTCATGGACCGCGCCCGCAGTGTCGCCCCGATGCCCCGCCACGACGGCGTCATTTTGTATCGCGCCCGCATCTCAAAGCTTTCGGAAATTGAAGCCGCCACCGCCTGTTCCGGCCTCAAAGACGTAGGTATTGAGTGTTTCGTAGTGTCTGAAAGCGCCGCCGACTAACGCTGATTTCGTCTCAAGTGTGACAAGCGCAGTCTTTGCGCCGGAACGCGCCTTCGCCTAGGTTGAAGAAAACCGCAGCGAAGGAGGAAATCATGACCGCCGGCGAACCCCTCATCAAAGTCAGTGAAGCCTCCGCCAAGAATACCCTTGTGAATGCAGCGCAGGCCGAAACGTTGAGAGATCGGGCCGCCAGCGACCCCGACGGTTTCTGGCGCGAGGTCGCCCAGCGCATCACGTGGTCGACACTGTTCTCGAAAGTGAAGGATGTCTCGTTTAACGCAGACGATCTCCACATCCGCTGGTTTGAAGATGGAGAACTGAACGCCTGCGTAAACTGCCTCGACCGGCACTTACCTGAGCGCGCCGATGATGTCGCCATCATCTGGGAGGGCGACGATCCGGAGACGGATAAAAAGATCACCTACGCTGAGGCTTTCGAAGAAACCTGCCGCATGGCGAATGTGCTGAAGGCTCGCGGCGTAACCCGCAGCGACCGCGTGATCATCTATATGCCGATGATCCCTGAGGCCGCTTACGCCATGCTTGCTTGCGCGCGCATCGGCGCCGTCCATTCCGTTGTTTTCGGCGGCTTTTCACCAGAAGCGCTCGCCAGCCGTATCGAGGATTGCGGCGCTGTCGCCGTGATCACCGCTGACGAGGGCTTGCGCGGCGGCAAGACCGTGCCGCTGAAAGCCAATGTGGACAAGGCGCTGGAGAAGCTTGACGACGTCCGCCTCGTGCTGACGGTGGAGCGCACTGGCGCTGACGTCGCGATGCGCCCGGGCCGCGACCTGTTCTGGCGCGGTGAAGCGCGAGACGATGTCTCGCCGATTTGTGAGCCCGAAATCATGGGCTCGGAAGACCCGCTGTTCATTCTTTATACGTCCGGCTCAACCGGAAAACCCAAAGGAGTTTTGCATACGACGGGCGGATATCTGACTTACGCCGCCTATACCCACGAAATCGTTTTCGATTATCGGCCTGGCGAAATCTATTGGTGCACGGCGGATGTGGGGTGGGTCACCGGACACAGCTATATTGTCTATGGCCCGCTCGCCAATGGCGCGACGACGCTGATGTTCGAAGGCGTGCCGACATATCCCGACGCATCGCGTTTCTGGCGCGTTGTCGAAAAGCATAAGGTCAATATCTTCTACACCGCGCCGACAGCGATCCGCGCGTTGATGCGCGAGGGCAATGATTTTGCATCAGTTGCGGATCGCTCCTCGCTCAGGCTTCTTGGCACTGTCGGCGAGCCTATCAACCCGGAAGCATGGCACTGGTATCACGATGTTGTCGGCGAAGGTGAGCGCCCCATCGTCGATACATGGTGGCAAACGGAAACAGGCGGCGTCCTGATCTCGCCATTGCCTGGCGCGACGGATTTAAAACCCGGTTCGGCGACGCTGCCCCTGCCCGGCGTTCATCCGGCGATTGTCGACGCGGACGGCAAGTTTCTCGACGGCGAATGCAAGGGAAATCTGGTCCTGACGGACTCCTGGCCCGGCCAGATGCGCACGGTCTATGGCGACCATCAGCGTTTTATCGACACCTATTTCAAAACCTATCCCGGCATGTATTTTACCGGCGACGGCGCGCGACGCGACGCCGATGGCTATTACTGGATTACGGGCCGGGTCGATGATGTCATCAATGTTTCCGGTCATCGTCTGGGTACGGCGGAAGTCGAAGCGGCTATCGACGAACATGAGAAAGTTGTAGAGGCCGCCGTTGTCGGCTTTCCCCACGACGTTAAGGGCCAGGGCATTTACGCGTATGTAACGTTGCTTGGCGACGTAGAGCCGTCCGAAGCGCTGGAGAAAGAAATCGTTAACACAGTGCGCGAGGAAATTGGCCCGATCGCCAAACCGGACCATATTCATTTCACCCCGGCTTTACCCAAGACGCGGTCTGGCAAAATCATGCGGCGGATATTACGAAAAATCGCTGAGAATGAGTTTTCCGCTCTGGGCGACACCTCAACTCTCGCTGATCCGGGCGTGGTCGAGGTGCTTATCGAAGGTCGAAAAAACCGCTGACGCCGAACTATCCTTAACAAACCGGAAATGGGGATCGGCTAAGGTTTTTTCTCGCGGAACCGCGAATGCAAACGCGGAGAAAGCAAGGATGACTGCAGCCGTCATCGATGATTCACAAGACAGCGACACGCCCGACACGGCGAACCCGTGGACCGGTCCCATCGCCGCTTATGCTTGCCTTACGGCAGCATGCATTGTTGTGCTGCACCCCACAGCGTTCGCGATGGCGAATACCTGGGCGACATCGTCCAGCTATATCCATGGATTTGTCGTAGCGCCTGTCGCACTCTGGATGATCATGACCAGGAGCCGCCGCCAGCTGAGCAACGGCTCCATATTGCCCGGCCTCCTGATCATGTGCGTTGGCGCGCTGTTGTGGCTTATGGGCCGTGCGGCATCGGTATCGATCGTCGAGCAACTTTCCTTTATCAGTCTACTGATCGGCAGTGTTGGCGTCTTGTTTGGCGCTCGCACACTGCAGGACTGGAACTTCCCGCTAGTGTTCCTATTCTTTATGGTTCCCTTCGGCGAGATCATTGTCCCGCCACTGCAGATGATAACAGCGACTGGCGTTATTACGCTGCTGTCAGTTTTGGGTGGTGATATTTTCCTCGATGGTTTCTTCATTACAACGCCCGCCGGCGTTTTTGAGGTCGCGGAAGCCTGCGCTGGATTAAACTTCATGATTGCTGCGGCGATGGTCGCGGCGGTATTCGCTTATCTCCATTTCGAAAGCTGGAACAAACGGGTCGCATTCTTGTTGTTCGCCGTTGGCGTCGCTATTCTCGCCAATGCATTACGCGCTTTCCTGATCATCGCTATCGCAACCCTGACCAAAAACCAGTGGGCGATTGGACCGGACCATTTGCTGGTAGGCTGGTTATTCTACGCGATGGTGCTGTTTGTCTTGATTTCCGTTGGATTGAAATATGCAGATACGGTGCGCCACCGACAGCCGGACGCCGACGAAGTGCAAACGCACAAACGTCTGATAATGCGGACAGGAATTGCACTAGCCGTTATTTTAATCACCGCTGCCTACAGCCTTTTTATCATTGAGCGTCCCGTCGTTCGCGCCCCACCGTCAAGTTTAACCCTGCTGAATGCGCCGGGCTGGCGCATTCTGCCGCCACCGGGCAACTGGCGCGCTTCGCTTCCCGACGCTGATCGTAGACTTGCAGCGACATACGCCTCGCCCGACACAAATGTTTACGTCTCTGTCGGGTATTTCACGCATGAGCGCCGCGGCGCAGAAATTGTAACCTACGCCAATCGGGCGTGGGACAGCGATTACTGGCGCAAAGCCGGCGCCGCCAGTGAGGTGGTTTACCTCTTTGGGCAGTCGGCGGAAACCGAGATCGCTCTGCTCGCAGGCCCGGAACGACGCCGCCTCGCAGTCGCCACTGCGTATTGGCTTGATGGGGAGGTCTATGTGAAACCATGGCGCATGAAACTCGCACAGATGAAAGCGCGCCTTCGGGGCGAAAACCCGGCAGGCGGCGTGATTATGGTCGCCGCATCATATCATCTGGACAAGGACGAGGCTGTTAGTGCCATCCGTAGTTTTACCATTGATGTCGAACCGCTTCAGGCATGGCTCGACCGAAATATCGCTCCGTAATATGTGCGGAATCGCCGGCATTATTGACCTGAAAGCATCGCGTGAAATCGATCGCGCCGCACTGGAGCGCATGACAAAGGCGCTGGCCCATCGCGGCCCGGATGGCGAAGGGTATTTCCTTGCGCCGGGCGTTGGCTTCGGACATCAACGCCTCGCAATTATCGACATTGATGGCGGCGCCCAGCCTTTTCATTCGCAGGCGCGCGATTGCGTTCTGTCTTTCAACGGCGAGATTTACAACTACCGCACTCTTGCAAATAATCTCAGCGATCGTGGCTTTAACGCGCGCACACAATCCGATACGGAAATTCTGGCGGAGGGACTGGCGCGCAAAGGCGCCGACTTTGTGCACAGTTTGCGCGGCATGTTCGCATTTTCGTTTTGGGAGCCGGACAAATCCCGGCTTACCCTTGCGCGGGACCGGCTCGGGGAGCGTCCGCTTTATTACGCAGAGACAGATGACGGATTTCTGCTCTTTGCGTCTGAAATCGGCGCTTTGCTGGCGTCAGGGCGGCTCAACCGCGAAATCAATCCACAAGCGGTCGCCGATTACTTCTTCTATGGATATGTCCCTGACCCCAAAACAATTTATCACAGCATCCATAAATTACCGCCTGCACATATTCTGATCGTAGAGCCTGGCCAGACCATTCGGCTTGAACGGTACTGGCGGCCGGTTTTCGCGGCAGGCAACGCGATGAGTTTTCATGGCGCCGCGCGAATACTGCTGGAAGAGATTGACGAGGCGGTCTCTACACAAATGATTTCAGATGCGCCTCTGGGTGCGTTTCTTTCCGGCGGTGCGGATTCCGCAGGGATCGTTTCCTCAATGCATGCCGTAGATGGCAAGCTCATCACTTGCACGATTGGGTTTGATGAAGCCTCACATGATGAGCGTTCATTCGCCAGCGAGATTGCAGAAAAATTTACGACCAATCATCATGAATATATGGTCGACCTCGACGCCATGACGCTTATCGACAATGTCGCCAGCGCCTTTGGCGAGCCCTTCGCAGACAGCTCGGCCCTTCCCAGCTATTTGCTGGCGCGGCATGCTCGTCAGCATGTGAAAGTAGCGCTCAGCGGCGATGGCGGCGATGAATTATTTGCAGGGTACAGACGGTATCCCTTCTTTCTGGCTGAAGAACAGGCCCGCCGTGTGGCGCCGCCTTCCGTCCGGCGTGTTGTTTTCGGGCCCGCTGGCGCGCTCTACCCGAAACTTGACTGGGCGCCCCGACCGGTGCGTTTTAAAACGACCTTTCAAGCGCTTGCCCAATCTCAGGCTGAAGGCTACGCCGCCGCGGTCGCCATCAACACGCCGACACGCGCCGCGACAATGCTGAGCCGCGATCTTCGCGAAACTCTGCAAGGATATCGACCGCATGACGTGATCGCGGATGCTATGGCGGATGCAGACACTGATGACGCACTCGCACGCGCGCAATAT
This sequence comes from Pseudomonadota bacterium, assembly GCA_039196665.1. Classification (GTDB taxonomy): domain Bacteria; phylum Pseudomonadota; class Alphaproteobacteria; order Caulobacterales; family Parvularculaceae; genus Hyphococcus. The sequence goes on from JBCCUQ010000001.1 coordinate 512,373, forward strand.
GCAGATCTCATGACATGGCTGCCGGGACGCATCCTGACCAAAACGGACCGCACCTCAATGGCGCATGGGCTGGAGGTTCGCCCGCCCTTGCTTGATCATCATCTGGTGGAATGGGCGGGCTTATTACCAGCGGCCTACAAATTACAAAATGGCGAACGCAAACGCATCCTAAAGGAAGCTTTGGCGCCGCGTCTGGGTCAAGCTTATCTCAATCGCCCCAAGCAAGGCTTCGCGCCGCCGCTCACCGCATGGTTACGACGCAAGAATGACAATCCTTTGCTTCGTCTTAATGCATCACGGCATTGGCGTGACAGCGGCGTCGTTGACGAAAACACTATTGATAGAATGGTCCGGGAACATCGAGGCGGCGCCGCAAATTACGCACAGGAACTCTGGTCCGTTATCATGTTCGACGCCTTTTTGCGAAACACTGATATTGCCTAAGTCTTCGCTTTTTCCGTCAGTGACAGGTAAAGCGCACGGTGCTTTTCAACCATCGGTTTCAGATCGAATTCCGCTTTGGCTTTCTTCCTATTGGCGGCGCCAAGCTGCGCCCGTGCGTCAGGGTTTTGCAACAAATGCGCAAGCGCATCGACATAAGCGCCCTCGTCGCCAAGCGACGTGATAAACGCAAGGTTTTCAGGCGCAACCATATTTGCAATCTCGCCAACATTGGTCGCGACAACAGGCAACCCCGCCGCCATCGCTTCCATCACGGTCAACGGCGCCTGTTCGGTATCGGATGACAGCGCAAAGACATCAAATTCTCTGTAGGCGGTTTCCGGCGCCGACGTTGATCCAGGCAGCGAAATGCGTGCGCGTGCTTTACTTGACTTGGCCGCATCTGCGAGCGACTTGCGCATCTGGCCATCGCCAATAATTTTCAAATGCGCCTTGCCGCTTCGATCGGCTTTGGGAAAAGCGCTTATCAGACGGCGATAGTTTTTCTCAGACCGCAAGGCGCCAACCGTGCCCACTGTTACCGCCGGGCGCAAGGCGGCTTGCTGTGTCTGAAAGCGCGCAAAATCCACGCCGTTTGATATCCGATGCAGGCGCTCACGGGCAACGTCCCATTTTTCAGCCGCAACTTCTTCAAGGCCGTGTGAGGGAACCACGAAATGTGCGGCGCCAAGAAGCATCCGACGCGCCTTCACGCGGCGAAAATGTTGCCTGTCAATCGACTCATCGGGCCCGAATCCATCCTCAAAGTGAATATGTGGTCTTTGGCGGCCTATCACATTGGCAAGCGCCGCCTCAATCGATCCCCAGTTATAAGTACAAAGGATGTCAGGCTTGATCTTTCCAAACCGGCTTCGGAATTTCCAATAATTGATAACGCCTGCAAGAGCGGATTTCCCGAAGCGCATCGATTGAACATCTACGACCGCCGCCGGCGGCAAGAGAGCCTGCGCCGAGAGATCGCCATCCAGCGAGACAACATGATGACGGAAGGATGGGCCAAGACCTTTTACGAGCGCGGCAAAGCGCGCCTGTTGCCCGCCATATCCAAATGACGGAAAGACGTGCAACATCACAGTCGGCCGGACAGCTGACGAAACGCGTTTTTTAGTCGTCATCGTTTTGATGTGACAGAGTTCGGGCGACAGCGCAAAGCCTACGATCCACCGGCGCTAATAAAGACACTCTAGCTCGTGCAGTTTCCTGGCGTTATGCAAAATTGCACCCGCGTGGTCCCTGCGTTTCGCGGCCAGCGTACAGATTTCACTTCAAAATTAATTGGCGAACCCAGCACTTGATGGGAAACTGATAGCGTATGCGGATAGACAATTTCCGCTACGATTACCGAACCGCCAGCGTCAAGAACCATGGTGTTATCAAGTTCAAGATAGTCCGCACCCGCTGCATAAGGCGTATTGCCATCCCGGTCGCGGCTCCAGTGAACAATGGGGTTGCCATTGTCAGGGTCAGGTACAACGCTGATAACTTTCATCTGAACCCCGGTCAGGCTTGCTGGGTTCAAAATCTCCGTCACGCCATCGATCAGGTTACTAAATTCGGCTGGAGAAATTGTGTCCACCTGTGACGTCAAGTCCGACAATGTGTTGACGGCTTTTGAAACGCGCCGATTGACGGTCAGCGCCTCCGACGCTTCCAGCATGCCGAAGAACAAAAAGGCCAGAAATGGCAGCAATAAAGCGAACTCTGTCGCCGCCATACCGCTTTCGCAACCTAGTGCGCGTTTTATCCGCAGCCTGCCCGCGCACGCTTTCATAAGTTTGTTCCCGCTCATATCATGTTCCCTCTTCATAGGGCTCATTCTGGAAGATCATAGTAGAAATCAGATGGCGTTGACCCTGATCGCCCTCGGACAAATTCGCACCAATGGTTGGATTGATCGTGTCATAGATCAAACAAACCCGAACCCTGACAATTGACAATTCGGTTCCCGGCGTGAAGGGAATCGCTGCAATGTCATCGGGCGGTGAGTCAGCGCAAACCATCGGATCGGTTGCGGCGGCAAGCGAAGCAAAGTCGGTAAATGTCTGCACTTCCATGGTCAGGCGCGTTGAACAGTCACCCCAGGCATTCACGACATCGCAGATTTCGTCATACAGAAAATCGAATCGCTCCTGCGGCGTTGTCAGCGTCCCATTTTCCTGTAACTGGCCGGTACGGATCGTACGCGCGGCCTTATCCGTCGTCGCATCGAGTACGGAGGTGGTGTAAAAAAACCAACCGACTTCGAACATGGAGAACATCAACGCCAGGAAAATCGGCGCGACGATCGAGAACTCAACCGCAGCGGCGCCGCTTTGATTGACGCCGAACTTTTTGCGCCGACCAAAAGGCGATCTCAGCCATTTATTGGGTTTTTGTTGCGTACTCATATTTTTTGCCCGTCTTTCTGGATGCGCTGCACTAACTTATTGTGAAATGTGCAGGTCAACGAGGTCCGCTGCAATCTGCGAGAACGCATCTTCCAGGTCACTCGAATTCGGCGCATTAAAATAAAACGGCTCGTTCGGCTCGTTCGCACAGGCCTTCATCACCGTATCGACAGTACTGCCTGTCGATACGTCGAAAACGATCGTATAAACGAGAATGTCATCTTGTTTCATACGTCGGCAGATGCGCAACAATTTGCTGTTCGCTTCATCTTCCATATTGCCGTTGGTGCCGCCGCTACCATCCGCTTCGTCGATGCCGGCGCCCATTCGCTCTTCAATCTCGTAACCGTATGAGGAAATAGAGGACTTCCAGTGGGTGGAGCGATCAGCAAAATCGTTCTTACCATCGGTCATAATGACCACGGCGCGCTGCCAGTCGCCTTCGCCGGTTCCGTCCGGCCCAGTATCAGCGGGCCCCGTTGATTCCGTAAACGGAAGACCATCTGACACAACCCGCCAACCCCAGACAGCGCCATTGGAAATATTGGTCCCTCCATCGGGCTGAAGAGAAGCCAGAATGCCTCCATCGGGAAGGCCATCACCATTAGCGTCCCCGCCATCAATATTCGCACGGGTATCAGTCATGGGGAGGATCGCTGGCGGGCAATCGTCAGGGTTTGGCCCATCGCTGCTGCTTGCCTTTGGCAAGTCGTATTTGTAATCATATTGTTGCATCGCTGGATTCCACCAACCGACATAGGAGTTACGCAGGATGTACTCGTCAGAATTTGCATAATCACTGTCATCTACAGTCGTAATGTCAGTGTCATAGAAATCATCGACCCCAAGATTCGACATAAAGTCATGGAACGCCTGCTGGTTGACGCTTAACGCCCCATATGATGTTTGGCCTAAAGCACGGAACTGCTCGACAACGCGCGCATACCGACCGGCGTCTTCTCCTGCCGTAAGGCCGGTATACAGTTCATCATTGATATAGTTTCTGTTGGGATAGGATGACTCGTTTATGCCTGAGTCTGTATCCGGATCGACAAACCAGCTTCTCCAGAAATTTTGATCATATGGGGAGCCAAAAACCGTGATCGTTTCTGTATCTTCCCAATAGGAACCCATACCGCCGGAAGACGGATCCCAGAACGGGCACCGACCATTCCAGTTGGCGTCACAGTCAGGCTCATCGCCCAGAAACACTGGTACGAAGCGTGAGTTTGACGCCGACGCTAACTGACCGAGTGTGAATTGCGAATTGATGCTCGGCATATTAGTGAATGCGTTGCGAACAGTGTCGTTTGGCTCATCCGAAGACGAGGGCGCAGTCATTGCATTCGTCAAAAATGTTGTCGAGCTCGCTGTTCCCGGAGGCGTGTCAAGTTCATCAAGTGGATAGGGTCGAGACTCAACGCAGCCTTCCCAACTACGATCGGGATCAGAGTCAAAAAGACGATAGTGATTGACCTTTGTATTCATATCGACATTACCGTTCTCATCGACATGAATGAACCTGGCGCCGTGATATGCAGCGTCTGCGTTGAGATCGCCCCATGACGAATCCCAACTGCTGGCGCCGCCTGCATTCACATGCTGATTAAAAGGAACAACGCCAATTTTCAGGTTGTCACTCTGGGTTTCCGTGTCAAACATGACGTCAAGCATTGCAACAACCGCCCTTTTTAGGCTGGTCATCTTATTCATGCTATCGCCGCTGGGAGTGGAGTTCATCGAACCGGTGACGTCGAGAACGAGCGCAAGTTCAATCCGGCCAGCGCCAAACTTCGTAATACCAACGCACTGGTCAACGTCGAGATATTTGATGTTCACAACCGGCAGGAGGTAAGTTTTGATCGTCCCGTCAATACAGGCGCGAACCTTGGTGTCATCCGAGGTAAGATCAAAAGTAATAATCTCACTGATTGTTCCATACGGTGTTTTGTTAGACTTTAGAATTTCGGCCTCACCCTTGGCGTTCTCGACAAAAAAGTTTTCGCCATAAGTGATAAGCTGCGCTTCAGTCCAGTCAGGATGGAGTTCTTCCATGCGGGCGATCGCCAGGCTGGCCGCATCGAGCGAGTCGAGCATGTCCGTGCGAACGCCATTGTAACGCGCGTAATCAACCGAACCGCCCACAAACAAAAACAGAACAGAGCTCATCAACATGAACAACATCGCAATATTGCCGCGCGTGTCACGCAGAAAATGCCGTACACGTTGTTTGACGCGCAGTTTTAAGTTGCGGATTGTTTCGATTGGATCAACTCGATAATTCATGGCAGCACCTTGTAAGCACACGCATTGGTCCACACGCATGCGCAAAGTGTACGGCCACCGTAATTAACAGAATGTAAGAGGGCCTGGTTAACAGGCGTGAATATTTCCGTTACCGGATCGCCCGGAGACGCACCTGTTCAAATAAACATATAACAAAATTTTTGTTTTGATATCTTCAAATTATTTGGAAGTATTTTGCGCCGGTCATTTACTGTCTGTTATCCAAGAAATCATCAGTCATCAGAGCGCTTCAGGCGACAACATCCGTATAAAGCTCGCCGGGCGCAGGTTCGGGGCTTTCCAGCGCAAAGTCAGCGGCTTCTTTAACAATCGCCTTGATCTCTTTGTCGATATCCTTAAGCGCCGCTTCGTCCGCGAAACCGCCATCTATGATGCGCGCCTCGCAGCGTTTGATCGGGTCATTGTGTTCGCGCACATCATCGACCTCATCACGCGAGCGATATTTCGCCGGATCAGACATCGAATGGCCGCGATAGCGGTAGGTCTTCATCTCCAGGACATAAGGTCCCTCGCCCGATCTGGCATGCTCCATCGCGTCGCGGGCCGCCTCACGCACCGCAAGCACATCCATGCCATCGACCTCCATCCCCGGAATGCCGAAGGATGCACCGCGCCGATATAAATGCGTCTCGGAATGGGACCGCTTTACGCTGGTGCCCATGGCGTATTGGTTGTTTTCAATCACAAAGACGACTGGCAGCTTCCATAGCTGCGCCATATTCATCGCTTCGAACACCTGACCCTGGTTGGACGCGCCGTCACCGAAATAAGTCAGGCTAACCTTCGGCTCTTCGCGATAACGGTTGGCGAAGGCCAGCCCGACGCCAAGCGGTATCTGCGCGCCAACGATGCCGTGGCCGCCATAGAACTCCTTTTCTTTGGAGAACATGTGCATGGAGCCGCCCTTGCCGCGGGAATAGCCGCCTTCACGACCGGTCAGTTCCGCCATAACGCCCTTCGGGTCCATGCCGCAGGCCAGCATATGACCATGGTCGCGATAACCGGTGATCGTCTGATCGCCCTCACGTTTGACCGCCTCCATGCCGACGACCACCGCTTCCTGCCCAATATAAAGGTGACAGAAGCCGCCAATATGACCCATGCCATAGAGCTGTCCGGCGCGCTCCTCAAAGCGGCGGATCAGCATCATATCCTCGTAATATTTGAGCAGCTCTTCTTTAGTGGCGGTGAGATTGGATTTCGCGGCGTCAGCAGGCATCAAGGCTCTCCGGTTTCAGCGGAACCTTCATACGCGGCCAACCGCGCGCGGACAAGCCGTATCAAACCTTGTCTGAGGCTTTGATTTATTTAGGTTTATTGGGGGCCAGCTTAAGCGCCCGATCAAGCTCCTGGCGGGTGATCACCACATCGCCGTCGCGCGAATAGCCCAGGATCGATCTAATACGCTCATCAACCAGATCAGGGTCGAGCGACTTCGAGTTTAGAAGGTCCGCACGCTTTTCCAGCGCCTCCCGCCGGGCGCGCAAGAGCTCGACTTCCTCGCCAAGACTCTCCGCTTCGAGTTGAAGCCGGGCAAGCGAGCGATAGCCGGTATCGCTAAACACCGCGCTGTAAACCAGTATTGCCGCCCAGAACAAAATGAAGGACGGCGCCAGAACGTCGAAGATAAATTTTGAACGCAACATCGGTCGCCAATTCAAATCAGGATGAGTGTTGCGACTCAGAAGAATCGAAGAGCGTTAATGAAAGATTAACGAGCACTTTCGACTAAAGCCCAAGCGCCGCACGGCCTGCGTAGTAGCCGACATCTCCCAACTCTTCTTCGATCCGGAGCAGCTGGTTGTACTTGGCGAGCCGATCGGATCGCGCAAGCGAGCCAGTTTTGATCTGCCCGCAATTGGTCGCCACCGCGAGGTCGGCAATGGTTGCATCCTCGGTCTCACCCGATCGATGCGACATCACCGCAGTGTAGCGTGCGCGATGCGCCGCTTCTACCGAATTCAAGGTTTCCGTCAGTGTGCCAATCTGGTTGACCTTCACCAGAATTGAATTGGCGCAGCCTTTTTCAATGCCATCGCGCAAGCGCTGTTCATTAGTAACGAAAAGGTCGTCACCCACCAGCTGACATTTATCGCCAATCGCCTCGGTTAATGCTTTCCAGCCATCCCAGTCATCTTCCGCCATGCCGTCTTCGATCGAAACGATGGGATAACGCGCCACGAGGTCCGCGAGATAGGCGGACATACCCTCGCCGTCGAGGGATTTGCCCTCTCCCGCCAACTCGTACTTTCCGTTCTTGTAAAACTCTGTCGACGCCGCATCGAGGGCGATGAACACATTGTCGCCAGGGGCGTAACCGGCTTTTTCGACCGCATTCATAATGAAACCAAGCGCCTCATCCGTAGACTTCAGGCCTGGCGCGAAACCACCCTCATCGCCAACATTGGTGTTGTGGCCAGCGGCGCTCAGTTCTTTCTTCAATGTATGAAAGACTTCCGCGCCCATCCGCAACGCCTCGGCAAAGCTATCCGCGCCAAGCGGCATGATCATGAATTCCTGAATATCAATTGGGTTATCGGCATGCGCGCCACCATTGATGATATTCATCATCGGCGCCGGCAACGCCCGCGCCGACACGCCGCCGACATAGCGATAAAGCGGCAGCGCCGAGGCCTCAGCCGCCGCCTTGGCGACCGCCAGGGAAACGCCGAGAATTGCGTTCGCGCCGAGGCGCTGTTTGTTCTGCGTACCGTCAAGCGCAATGAGCGTTTCATCGATATGCGTTTGCTCTTCGGCGTCAAAACCCGATAGCGCATCAAAGATCTCGCCGTTGACCGCATCGACCGCCTGGCTGACGCCCTTGCCGCCGTAACGCTCTCCGCCATCGCGCAATTCGTGAGCCTCGTGAGCGCCTGTCGAGGCGCCGGATGGAACGCCGGCGCGTCCCATTGATCCATCTTCGAGCGTGACGTCCACTTCCACAGTGGGGTTGCCCCGACTATCGAGGATTTCGCGGGCGAAGATATCAATGATGGCGGTCATGGCGAGGCTCCGGATTCAGGCTGAACATTCGCCGCCTCTATAGCCTGCCACGCTGGGGACGCAACTCGCGCCTATTCGATATCGCCTTCCGGAAAACTATTGCGCGGCGAGCGCCATTTTTTTCTCCCCGGCGGCGTCGCCTGCGGAGGCTGAGGATTGGCTGTTGGCGGTGTTGGTCGGGGCTGGGGCCGCGGGGGTGACGCGGCTGGCGGCGGATTAGCGTTTTGTCCGCCACCCTGATTGCCGCGATTACCGCCGCGTCGCTGGTCATCGCGGCGGCGCCTGCGATGATCGTCCTGATATCCGTAGTGTCGGTCGCGATATCGGCGCGGCCCGTATCCATAGCCATTGCCGAAATAATTGAACGAGAAAACATAGCCTGAGTTCGGATACCACGCGCCATATTGGCCGTACCAGGGAGAAGGATGCAGCCCGGAATACCGCGCGCCATAACCAGCGCCGGAATATTGATAGGAATCATAAGCCCCGGCGAAACACTGGTTCGCGTTAAATTCGCAGTCGGCGTGACATGCGCTGTAATCCTCAGTGCCTTCAAAATCCTCACAATACCGGTAACAAACGCCAGCTTCCGCATCGCATCCCGAGAAAGCTGTTTCATAGGGATAGGAAACGCACCCGGTTGCGAGCAACACTGCCGCAAATGGCCATAATGGCCGTAAAAGAGATTTCATTCCGCCCTCGCGAGGCCCCGCGCCCACAACTATCTTAGGCTTGGCAGGCCGCGAAAAGCAAACGCCGCCCCTTTCGGCGCGGCGTCAAAATTTTCACCATTTTCATAGGCGGTGAGCTAGTTTGCCTAGTCGTCCTGCGCCTCGATAACCTGGCGGCCCCGATATTTGCCGGTCTTGAGGTCAATATGATGCGGACGGCGCAACTCGCCGGAATCCTTGTCTTCGATATAGGTCGCGCCCGGCAGTCGGTCGTGACTGCGTCGCATGCCGCGTCTCGAACTGGTGATTTTGCTCTTTGGAACAGCCATGACAACCTCTGAAATTCTGCAAGTATAAGCAGCAGCTCGCCATGCGGCGCTGCAAAAGCGGTCGTCTAAGCCAACCGCTGCGGGTTTGCAAGACCAAGCGGGGAAAATCCGCACATTTTGTGGTTAATGGACAAAGACCGAATTGTCACAAGTGATTTCACCGGCGGGAAACGCCTTGCAGCTATGTATCCCCTAGAAATTATGGGGAAATTCCATTGCCTAAGAATATTCTATTCGGTCTCTTCTTTGCTATCGCCGCCAGCGGATCAATGACGGCCCTCGCCCAGTCAGGAGGCTTCTCGTCATCCAGGGCCGAAGCCAGATGGGAAGGTCTGTCAGATAATGAACGGGCGATGGTCGACCGGATTGCGGCCGATTTTTACCAATCAGACCTGCGGCTGGCGCAGTCGCGCCAGATCGAGGCGTCGACGTCAGCTATTTATGCATCCCTATCGGATAAAGAGCGCGAACAGTTTCGCGAAGAACGCAGAAGTGACTGGAAAGCCATGCAGCAAGAGGAACGCGCCGCATTGCGCAACGTAAAGCTGCCAGCCTATTCAAATCTCACCGAAGCCCAGAAAGCGCCGTTTCGGCAAATCGCGCTAGATCGCCTAGCCCCGAAGCCTGCTCCCGTGGAAACACCGAAGTCGTCAGCCGGCACTGGAACCGATATCTAAATCAGGCGTGGAATTTTTCGCGATGTGTCGCCAGATACGCTCTGGCCTGACGCTGCGCTTCCGCAATCTCTTCCGACGTCATTTCATTCGCCAGTTCCGCACGATAGGTCCGCGCTTCAATATTGCCCTGCATAGCAGCCAAATTGAACCACTTATGCGCAGTCACGAGGTTTAACTCATTCATCTCACCACCGGTCGACGCCTCCAGGCCTAACCGGTACATGTCTTCACCGCTTAAAATCGGCTCAACAATTTCATGCGCTTGCGCGCTCATCATTATCGTCATGTTGCGACCCCTATTTTTTGCCCCCATCGAGCAACTACGACGGGTTAACCATGACAATGTTGAGAGGTTGCACCCTAAGATCGCGTTAATAGCGAATTAGGTATTTATTTACTTGATTGAAATGTCTTGTTAACGTCTGTTGAGATTTAATCTGTATACATACCATATAAAAAGCCTGGGCGCCGGTCGGCGCCCAGGCTTTTTAAAAGTAGCTAGTTTTAAGATTCAGCGTCAGCGGGGATTTCGCTTAGCGCTTCAAATTCGCCAAGACCGCAAGATCCAATTGGCAACCCAAGTGGATTTTCCACGGTGAGGACGTCGCCCTTGCAAATCTTGTTTTGCGTTGTCTGGTAGCTGTAGCGGTCATTGCGTTTGAGACCGATGCACTTGCCGCGCAATTCATTCAGATACATTTCGCCGCCGCGCAACTCGAACAGGATGGCGTTGTCGTCGATCGGATCGGAATCACGCACTTGGGTCAGCGGCAGGCATGTTACGACATCCCCGGTTTTTTCGTACCCGGCCAACATGTCAAAATTTTCGTGATGCCGCGCATATGTCGTACCCAGCGCAGTTGCGCTAATGACAGCCGCCGCAGCAAAAATCTTCAATGGTCTCATTATCATAATCCTTTCTGCGCCCCAGAAAATACATTTACCACAACTTACCACCCGCGCCGTTAAGCTCACGCAATGGTGATTGCAAATTCTCAGCACCTACTCCTCAGCATTGGCCGGCTTTTGTTCCAGCCTTTCGAATGATCCGAGCCCGCATGAACCGGAGATAATGCCGCTCGTATTATCGACGACAGTAACAATCTGGTTCCTGCAAAGCTGCGAATTGCCCAGAACATACTGGATACGCTGATTGGATCGCCCGGCGCCGTTACATCCCGCTGACGGCTTGTTCAGATAATACGAGTTTACGCCGGTGCGTACCAGGAAGTGGCGCTCATCCAAGGCTTTGATGGAATCAATCCTGCTGATGTTAAGACACGTTGTCGTTTCGCCAGTCCGCTCATAGTTCGCAAGCGCTGTTGATACTTTCTCCGATGGGCCGGCATATCCTGCGCCAGTCGCGCATCCCGCCATCAACATGCCCGCCGCGATCAAACCAAAGCCAATCTTGTTCATTGCACCCTCCAAGCGCCGCCAGCCGCAAAAGACTACCATATTTTGACGCCCGGGCGACGTTGCTTGTCACCCGGGCGCTGCACAAAACACATCAGACAACGCGCAATTCGATCACAAAACCGAGAGCGCGCAAGAAATCCTAGTCCAGTTGGAAACCGGGCGTCGAAGTTGATATCTCTACTTCGTCCGTGCTCATTTCCGCTTCGATACCACCGAACAGCGGTGTCGATAAGTAGCGTTCGCCAGTGTCAGGCAGCATACATAAGATAGTGGCTCCCTTTGGCGCATCCTTGGCGACCGCCATGGCGCCGGCGAAGGTCGAGCCGCCGGAGACGCCGGTGAAGACGCCCTCTTTTTGCGCCAACGCGCGGGACCATTTCATGCCTTCTTCATGAGGCGTCTTAACGATCTGGTCGATGACGCCGGCGTCGACCGCCTCCGCCGTAATCTTCGGAATGAAGTCCGGGCTCCACCCCTGGATCGGGTGTGGCGTCCAGGCGGGATGCGACGACGCGGGGCTGCCGTCTGGATTGCGTTCCTGCGGAGCGCCGCTCGCCAGCATCGCCGCGTCCGGCGGTTCGCACACGATGATCTTCGTATCCGGACTTTCTTTTTTCAGAACCCGACTGACCCCGGTCAGCGTGCCGCCGGTGCCAAAGCCCGTCACCCAATAGTCCAGCTTGTCGCCTTTAAAGGCGTCCATGATTTCGCGGCCCGTGGTGCGTTCATGCATGTCGGGGTTCGCATCGTTTTCGAACTGGCGCGTCATGAACCAGCCATGCTTTTCAGCAAGCTCCTTGGCTTTTTCGACCATGCCGGTGCCTTTTTTCGGCGCCGGCGTGAGAATTACCTTCGCACCAAGGAACCGCATCAGCTTGCGCCGTTCAACGGAAAAGCTTTCCGCCATCGTCACGACAAGCGGATAGCCCTTCGCCGCACAGACCATCGCAAGGCCGATGCCTGTATTACCGCTTGTCGCTTCAATGACGGTCTGGCCTGGCTTCAAGTCGCCGGACTTTTCCGCCGCCTCAATAACGCCAAGCGCCAGGCGGTCCTTCACCGAACTCAGCGGATTGAAATACTCGCACTTTACATAAAGACTGACGCCATCCGGCGCGAGCCGGTTGATGCGCACAACCGGCGTGTCGCCTACTGTACCGAGAATACTATCGTATTTCATTTTCTCTCTCCAACTCTCTTGTCGCGGGTTATAAGCGCGGCGCCGCAATCTGCAAGTTTTTGAAGCACGCGGATATGCGCGGCCATCGGCCTTGATAAGGATGGCAATCATCACTTTTGAGAGAGTCGTTAATCAGCGCGGTCGATGTTTTATCCAGGCTTTGACATAATCAATAACACAGCAGCGGCGTGTTATTGCGCCTCATCATGACTGACGCCCAGTTTCTGGTCGAGCAACGTATGGAGGCGCCTCACACGCAGCCTCTCCTGATCAATCACTATATTATAATACTGATTATAGCGGCTTGCGGTGTCAGCAAACTGATTGAGAAACGCGCGATCCGCGATCATGGCGGCGGAGTCGCAATTACGATAGCTGAGCTCTCGCCCTGGCGTGTCGATGGTCAAGTCCGCTTCAAAATATTGCGGAAAAGCGTTGGGCAATATGATGAGAGACGTGTTGAGATTTTCGATGAGCACCTGACTTTGACCTTTCATCATCAGGTAATTCGTCAACGCGCTTTTAAGCTCCGCATCACGAATAAGGTCAAACTGTCCGCTTGCGGCCATTTCCTCCAGGCTTGGAAACTGCGACGGCATGGCGATAAAGTCATGCATGTTGCCAATGACATCGCATTGTTCATCCGTGAAGGTAATCTGCTCCAGCTCCGGATCATTAAGTAAAGCGACAATCTCTTCATAATGGCGAAAACGCGGTTCGAAATATACGCTCACAAAGCCGAGCAGGCCATCAAGACCGGCTTTCGCTTCATCATGCAGCCGCTGAACATATTCAGCTTCCCGTTCGCGATCGCGCCGCGCATCATTCCAGTTCGAAACCTGTATGCCGATAAAAACGCCAACGACAACGACAACGACAACGATGAAAAAGTCGATACCGACGGCAAGCCAGTTCTGAGCTTTGACATGTTCGGTGATGCGTCGCAGCAGCATGGGACTCCCATTTTTAGGAGTTCGTATCATGAATCGACAATATCAGCATTTGGGAGACACGTTTAGCGCGGTTTTTTCTGGCTGAGCGCGTAGCTCTCATCAAGCCATTTGCGCCACAACCGTTTGGGCAACGGCTTTTCGGCGGAAAACCGCGCCGTCACCCACACGCCAGACCCGGCCTGAAAATTTTTCGGCTCTTTTTTTGCGAGCGACGCAGCCTCGTCTTTTGAGTCTTTCAGCTTGAACATCGCCTTATAGCGGCCGCCCTGCTCTCCAATAAAAAGGAACGCCGTTCCGCCGGTTTTAAAAGAACTTTGCGTACAGGATGTTCCCTCATCCACATTCGGATATTGGCTCGCCTGAAGACGGATCGGTTCTGTTGGGTCGCTCATGTCACGCTGCCTGTTCGCCTTCCACGACCGGCGCAAGTTTGCCGAATGCGGCGGTCCAGCCTTCCCGGATGATCTGGCGCATTTCGATATCGCCTTCGACTTTCATATCGGGGATATTTGAGTGGACAAGCCGCACCAGCGTTCCGTTGTCGACTGCAGTGAATGTCACCGTAACAACCATCTTATCGTTGTCATCAGTTGACGTGTAAGCAAGCCGGTTTGGCGGATCGTATTCGATGAACGTCGCGTGACCGGGCGTGTCATGAACGCCGTGGGGCGTCTCCAACGTCATGTGGTGGCTGTATTTGCCGCCGACTTCCGGCTCCACTTCAGAGCGCACATTGGTGCATTCGGCGCAGCCCCACCACTGCTTGATCTTGCTTGTTTCGATCCAGGCGTCGAACACCTCTTCAATCGGCGCATGATAAACGCGCGTAACGATTAAATCCCCGTCTTTAAATTCAGTGTTCGTCGTCATTGGAACCTCATTTCTTTTTTGCCGTTCGCTTCGCCTGCAGATACTGCTCAAGGTCATCAAACTGCTGTCGCCAGAACCGCGCATAACACCCGATCCACGTCCGCGCTTCTTCAATCGGACGCGGATCAACGCGGACAATATTTTCACGGCCGCGCTTTGTGCGCGTGATCAAGCCAGCACTCTCAAGAACGCGCAGATGTTTGGAAATCGCCGGTTGCGACATCTCATAACGCTGCGCCAGCGAGCGCACATTGGCCTCGCCTTCCGCCAGTTGGGCGAGCATGCCCCGCCTTGTCGGATCCGAAAGGGCTGAAAACACCTGATTGAGCGAAATCGCATTCATAACCACATGGTTATGCTTTTATGAACGGTTGTCAAGGGGCCGGCGCGATGGTCATTCCAAAACAGGGCAGGCCAGAGTCAAATAAAACGGTCCCGCCGAGCGTTCCGAATTACTCAGCGTTACTTGTTGCAACCCATAAGACTTGTCGCCAATAAGCCGCTTGTACGCCATCTTCGGGCCGCCCCATCGCTGCTTGTTGACAGAGGCCGATTTCGTTTCTGCATAGAGCTTGAAAAATTTTGACGCCGCCTTCTCCCGCCCGCGCATAGCCGAATGAGCCGGTATGTCTATGAACGCTGGAGGATCATCGCTCGCAGCAATCGGATTATCCGCCTCAAGATAAACTGAAACAGCGTTTGCGCATTCATTTCTTATTTCCACAGCGCGCCCCGTAAAAAAGAGTTTAGCAACGCCATCGCCAAAGGCATCAGCCTCTTTCTCCAGCCAAGTCTTGTCGGAAACGTACTGATCGCTATCGCAATAATCATCGCCATACGCGGCCTTTTGCGCGCGATGCTGAAACACGTGTTTCATTTCATGCGCCAGCGTCGCATTGCGCACGAGGCTTTGCCCTGCTCTCGCATATCCGGAATCGAGAAGGATGATATCCCGAGCGCAAGATGTTGTCGCCGCGGGGCCATCCGCGCTTCGTAAATCGCAAAAGCCAACTTTAACGTCATAAAACTCCGCCTCGTTGAAAACGCCCATATCCGTTAGCGCTTCTACAGACGCTGCAATCTTTTGATCATAAGCGCCGAACGGCATGGCACGAGCGTCACAAACCTCCAGTATGCGCTGAGGCATTTCATCTGCCGGCAAAACGTCTGCCGATGCCGGTTGAAACCCGGCAGACGAGCCGAGGAAGAAGGCAAGCGCGAAAGCCGCAGTCACTTCGGCTTAACCGGCTCGACCTGCGGATAGAAGGCGCCGCAGTTATCAGCATCGACGATCTCGCTGCGCTCGCCAGCGCGCAGCATACGCTTGCCATGACGTGGAAAGTCAGCGACCTCGACTGGCGTCTGCTCGCCGCCCATCAGATAAACAAGATCTTTGTCGCCCGTGTTCAGGATGTTATGCGCGACACCGGCGGGAAAGGCGATGAAGTCGCCTTTGGCGACACTGGTTTTTACACCCTCAATATCGCAGACGCCCTCGCCATCGAGAATATAGACCCATTCTTCTTCAGCATGGTGGCGATGATAGACAAAACCCTCTTTGCCCGGAGGAACGCGACCAAGATTAACGCCAAGCCGTTTCAACCCCGCCGGCAAGCCCAGCATCGTCATGACAATTTCAGACCCGCCTTCGCCAAGCGGGTGGCGAAACCGAAATGAATGCTGGGTCTGCTCAGCGGCTTTGATGATATGCGGACTTTTTTCCGCCATCGGATTATTCTACGCCCAGCTTCTTCTTCAAAATCTCGTTCACGGCTTGCGGGTTCGCTTTGCCCTGCATCGCTTTCATCACCTGGCCGACAAACCAGCCCATGGTCTTCGGCTTTTCCTTGACCTGCTCAACCTGCTTCGGGTTGGCGGCGATGATGTCATCGATCACCTTCTCAATGGCGCCGGTGTCCGTCACCTGTTTAAGACCGCGTTTCTCGACAATGTCCGCAGGGTCGCCCGTCTCTTCACCTTCAAAGATCAGAGCGAACACATCCTTGGCGATCTTGCCGGAGATAGTCTGATCTTTGATGAGGTCGATGAGGCCTCCAAGCTGGGAAGCGCTCACGGGGCTGTCGCCGATTTCCTTTTCCGCCTTGTTCAGGGCGCCGAACAATTCGCCCGTCACCCAGTTCGCGGCCAGCTTGCCGTCGCGGCCTTTGGCGACTTCTTCAAAATAGGCGGCTTTTTCTTTATCCGCTGCGAGAACAATCGCGTCATAGGCTGAAAGACCATAGTCTTTCATAAAGCGATGCTTCTTAGCATCCGGAAGCTCCGGGAGCCCTGCTTTGATTTCATCAACCCAGGCCTGATCGAATTCGAGCGGCAACAAGTCCGGGTCCGGAAAATAGCGATAATCATGCGCGTCCTCTTTCGAGCGCATGGTCCGGGTCTCGCCGGTTTTCACGTCAAACAGGCGCGTCTCCTGATCGATGGTTCCGCCAGCCTCCAGCACTTCGATCTGGCGGCGCGCTTCATAGTCGATGACCTGGCGCGTAAAACGGATTGAATTGACGTTTTTGGTTTCCGTTCGTGTACCGAGATATTTGAAATCGCCCGTCTCCCGGAACTTTTCGTAATTGCCCGCGCGACAGACTGAAACGTTCACGTCCGCGCGCATGGAGCCTTCCTCCATATTGCCGTCGCAGGTGCCGAGATAGCGCACAATCGTGCGTAGTTTGGAGAAATACGCAGCCCCCTCTTCCGCAGAGCGCATCTCCGGCTTGGAAACGATTTCCATCAACGCCACACCGGACCGGTTGAGATCGACGTAAGACTCTTTCGGCGACAAGTCATGTATCGACTTGCCCGCGTCCTGTTCGAGATGGAGGCGCTCAATACCAACCTTGATGGTCTCGCCGCCATCAAGCTCAACCTCGATCTCGCCCTCGCCGACAATCGGGTCTTTGTACTGAGAGATCTGATAGCCCTGAGGCAGGTCCGGATAGAAGTAATTTTTGCGATCAAAACGCGACCAGGTGTTAATCTTGGCGTTCAACCCGAGCCCGGTGCGCACCGCCTGTTCAACGCAATATTTGTTGATGACGGGAAGCATGCCCGGCATCGCTGCATCAACGAGGGACACGTTCTCGTTCGGCCCCGCGCCATATTCCGCCGACGCGCCGGAGAACAGTTTCGATTTGGAGGTAACCTGCGCATGAACTTCCAGCCCCACCACAACCTCCCAGTCGCCCGTTGACCCTTGCAGCAGCTTTCTCGTCTCACTCATCGCAAACCCATTTCCTTCTCAACAGGATATATCTCAAATACGTCCTATTCGCTTCCTTCGCCGGAATAAAGCTCTGACAGGACCTTATGCACGTCAGCGATACAGACGGAGCCCTCGCCAACGCCGGAGGCGACCCGCTTGACGGAATCGGCCCGCACGTCGCCAACCGCGAAAATCCCCCGCACGGAGGACTCAAAGGCGTAAGGCGAGCGGTCGCATTCGCCGCAAGCTTCCGCAGCCTTGCCGGTCAAAATGAAGCCCTTGTCGTCAAGGGCGAGACAGCCATCCAGCCAGTCGGTATTCGGCGCGGCGCCGATCATCACGAAGATATGGGCGATGTCGCGCTTCGTGACTTCACCTGTCGTCCGGTCCTTCCAGGCGGCTTTGCGGAGCGCCTCGTCGCCATCGATCTCGCAAAGTTCAGTGTTCTGGTAGAGCGTGATTTTCGGCGAGGCGTGAATGCGGCCCACCAGATAGTCGGACATCGACGCCGCCAGTTCCGGGCCGCGCACCAGCATATGAACGTGGTCCGCATGTTGCGCTAAAAAGACCGCCGCCTGCCCCGCCGAATTGCCGCCGCCGATGACGATCACCTCGCTCTCGCCACACAGCCGCGCCTCAATCGCCGTTGCCGCATAGTGAACATTCTGGCCTTCGTATTTTTCAAGGCTATCGACGCTCATGCCGCGATAGCGCGCGCCCGAAGCGACAACGACAGACTTCGCACAGACCTTGTCGCCGTTTTCCAGAAATATCCGGTAAGGTCTCTGCTGACAGCAAAGCCGCTTCGCTGAAAAAGGCACCGCCAAAACCGCGCCGAACTTTTGCGCCTGCACCTGCGCGCGCCCCGCAAGCGCCTGCCCGGAAATACCGGTGGGAAAGCCCAGATAGTTTTCAATCTTGGAGCTTGTGCCGGCCTGCCCGCCCGGCGCCATGCCTTCCAGCACCAGTGTCTTTAAACCTTCCGACGCCGCATAGACCGCAGCGGCGAGACCGGCGGGGCCGGCGCCGACAACAATCGTGTCGTAAATTTCCTCGTCATTAATCTCGACCGCGATCCCCAAGAAATGCGCAAGATCCAGCAAGGATGGCCGTGAAATAAACTCTTCGTCACGCCCGATAATAATCGGCAGATCGTCGTCCTTCATGCCGAGGCCGCTGAGCAGCGCTTCCGCCTCATCATCATCTTCAAGCGTCAGAATGCGCACCGGATAGCCATTGCGGCGCATGAAACGCTCCGCCTCCAGAAGACGGCTCGATGATTTGTGACCGATGGCGACGACGGCGCCCTGCTCGTGTTCCATTAGCCCGACGCGCCGCAAAATAAAGGCGCGCATAATAATCTCGGCGATATCCGGCAGACTTGTCATCATACGCCGGAACGCATTCCGGTTAAGCCTCAGGACTTCGCCGTCCTCACCCATGCGACCGCTGACAAGAATCTTCCTGTCATTAAACAGGTCAAGCTCGCCGGTGAACTGGTGTCTTCCGTGAACTGTAAAAACATCTTCCTGCTCAGCGCCGGCGCCGTCGAAAATCTCGATCGTCCCATCGAGCAAGACAAAAAAATCAACAGTCCGATCGCCGCGCCGAAACACGACAGCCCCTTTCGCCAGCGTCTCGCACTCACCAAACTCTTTGATCCGCTCGACCTGACTGTCGCTCAACACCGGGAAGATTTGTTCCTGCCGCTGATAGGGGTCGGTTGCGCGGGATGCGTCAGACTCGCTCATACGGTTAAGCCCTTTACTGGTTCGGATGCACGTTCGATTATACGCTGCACAGCGCGGTGCAGACGCCTTGGATATTGTAATTCAAGATAATGGGTGCCGCCGGGGACAATATCCAGACGGGCGTTGTCTCCCAGATATCGCATCAGTTTTTCCGCGTTGGACTTCGGCACCAGGGCATCGAAGTCCCCGTGAAGAACTTCTACCGGCGCAGTCAGCCCACGTAACTGATCGAGCAGCGGACCGATCTGGGAGCGCCGTCCAGCGATTTCTTCGCGCACCCTTTGCCAGCGGTTCGGCACAAAGGGCTCGATCCCAGGCTCGCCGCCCAACTCCTCCAGTCGCAGCGCATAGTCGTGGGGCTCGTCAATCAGCGCGGCGACGGTCACAACGCCCTTGATCGCCTCCGGAAAATCGAGCGCCGCCTTTAGCGCCAGCTCACCTCCATAAGACACGCCCAGCGTCACAACTTTCTTTTCCGGAAATTCGCCTCCCGGCAGAAATGGTTTGATCGCCGCTACCTGTTCGTCAAAATCGGTAACGGCCCGCGTGTGGCCTTTGCCGAAGCCCGGGCGTGAAAACACAACTACTTCAAGCCCTGAAGGCGCCGTCCTCAGAAACCGGGTGAAAAGAAGCTTGTTGCCGGGGGTCCCATGAAAAACGATCACCCGCCACTCGCCAGCACCAGGCGAGATATAGGCGTCCGTCTCCAGCGGCTCGCTTAGCGGCGCCATGAAGCTGATCTCGTGATACTGAGCCATAATCCCCGTTTCACCCGCAATTACAGGCGATTACAAGTGTTAACCTGATCGTGCTAGGGTATCTCGCGTGTATCAGGGTCGGGGGGAACACAGCCGGCTCCGCTGTGTTTCTAGTGTGTAATGAGTTCGAGTCGAGTTGAGATATCAGATCTGGAGTCTTTGAAGCGCGTCGCCCTCGAAGAAACAAACAGATTTGCATGGCCCACTTTCTGGCTGGGCATATTCACCATCGTCGCGATTGTATCCGCCACAACGCTGGCGGTCGCAGGCGTCATCCCGCTTTGGCTTGGCGGGGTGATTAACTTCGCTGGGTTCTACACTGGGTATACGGTCGGGCATGAGATCATTCACCAGAACCTTACCGGACGCCATCGGGGGCTTGGCTGGTTAAACGCCTTTTTCGCAACGCTGTTTTTTTCTGTACCTTTTCACTCTTTCACAATGCATCGCTTTATTCATCTGCGCCATCACGCCTATACCAATCATCCGCAAAAAGATCCTGACGCCTGGATCAATGGCCGTAACTTTTTTGAACTATGTTTTAAGCTGGCGACGCACTATCCGCATTATCAATATCACGCCATTGTCGCCACGCGCGGCGCGCCAAACCGGCTGTCTTTTCTGCTGCAATCCATGACGGAGCAACTCGTTCCCATAGTGATCGCAGCATGGTTGTTTTTCTCAGGTTTCGCTCTTGAGGTTGCAATGCTCTGGGTCGCGCCTGCATTTTTGATATACCCGTCCCTTGCTTTTATTCTGGACTGGGCGCCGCATCACGACCTTAAGGACGGCGCAACCGTGGGAACGACGCGCATGCTTGGCGCACCCTCAGGGCTGGCTGGCAAAATATTAAACTGGCTCTATCTGTTTCAGAACTATCACCTCATCCACCATCTCTATCCACGCGTGCCATTCTACCGCTACGCGCATATCTACGATGCGGGCAAGAAACCATTGCGCAAAGAAGGCGCTCAAATCTATGCCGGTTTTGATCACAGCAAAGCGATGAATTAAGCCCCCATAAAGCGGCCGGCCGCGGATTGGGGGAGAGCGCGCGGCCGGCCTATGACACCGGATTAATACGCAATCCAATCTGGCGCCATTATCGGAGAGAAGGGATTTGTCTCTTCGTTGACATGAAGATGGCCAGCCATGCGATCACGCACAATAAACAAGCGCGTTATCGAATGACTTAAAATCTGTTGTGAAAGAAAATGACAGATGTTGGAGTGGTTTGGGTTGCGCAGAACTGCTCGATATCAGTCCCACCAGATGACAACGGCCTTGTGACCTTGCGGCAGACTGACGCCGTCAAAACCTGCAAGCTCTTCATCACCTGCAATCCAGTGCTCATCCGGCTGCAAATCCTTGCAATGGGAGAAAATGTCTTGTGATGCAGCGCTTGTGATAACGATAACTTTTTCGACGAAAGGCCAGTCCAGGCCATCAATAAATTCCGTCACAGGCAATCGAACATCGGATACGTTGTCGTGTGAAAGAATCGACCTGAATGTCGCCTCAAACTTTTCAAGCCCCGGGTGCGGAGAAAGATTGCACCCGATTGAGCCTAAATCCGTGTTGCCTGTAAAAAACTCGTCAATTGTCAAGGCCGGCGTTCGCGATTGCGACTGATCAAGCTCCCCAAAAGGCTCCAGCCTTTTCTTTAAAGCTTCGGAAAGCGCCGCCACCCTAAGCCCACCACTCTTTCGGCCGCGCGGTAAAGCCCGCCGCCTGTTCCAGCGCGAACATGCCCTTGAACATCGTCTCTTCGTCAAACGGACGTGCAAGCAACTGCAAGCCCAGCGGCAAGCCTTGCTTGTCCAACCCGGCAGGCACGGATGCGCCCGGCAGGCCGGCGAGATTGCCGGTCACGGTGAAGATATCGTTCAGATACATCTGCACCGGATCGTCGGTTTTTTCGCCCAGCCCGAACGCGGCTGACGGCGCCGACGGGGTCAGGATAAGATCGACTTTCTGAAACGCATCGGTGAATTCATCGAAAATCTTTTTACGGACCTTTTGCGCGCGCAGATAATAAGCATCGTAATACCCGGCCGAAAGAACATAAGTACCGATCAGAATCCGGCGCTTGACTTCTTCGCCAAAGCCTTCCGCGCGGGTTTTCTCATACATCGATGTGATGTCGTCAAAATCCTTGGCGCGATATCCGTATTTGACGCCGTCATAACGCGCGAGGTTCGATGACGCCTCCGCCGGTGCGACGATATAATAAACCGGCAGCGCATATTTCGTCAGCGGCAGCGAGATATCGATAATTTCGCAACCGGCGTCTTTCATCCATTCGATGCCCTGCGCCCAGAGCGTTTCAATCTCATCGGGCATGCCATCGAGCCGATACTCTTTTGGCACGCCAATCTTGAGGCCCTTCACCGACTGCCCAAGCGCCTCTTCATAATCCGGAACCGGACAATCGATGGAGGTCGAATCCTTGGGGTCATGACCGGCCATGGATTTCAGCATGATCGCCGAATCGCGAACGTCCTGCGCGACCGGGCCCGCCTGATCGAGCGACGATGCAAAGGCGACGACGCCCCAGCGTGAACAGCGCCCGTAAGTCGGCTTGACCCCGACCGTCGCAGTCAAAGACGCCGGCTGACGGATTGACCCGCCTGTGTCCGTCGCTGTCGCCGCCGCGCATAATCGCGCCGCCACACTCGCCGCAGAGCCGCCCGAAGAACCGCCAGGCGTCAGGTCGGCATTGCCGCCATCGTTGCGTCGCCACGGATTAATCACATTACCGTAAAAGCTCGTCTCGTTTGACGAGCCCATGGCAAACTCGTCCATATTGAGTTTGCCGAGCATCACCGCGCCGTCACGCCAGAGATTGGCGGTCACGGTTGATTCATAACGCGGCGTAAACCCTTCAAGAATGTGCGAGGCCGCCGTGGTCTGCACCCCTTCGGTGCAGAACAGGTCCTTGATGCCTAACGGGACGCCTTCCAGGTCGCCGCCCTCGCCTTTCGCGAGTTTATCATCCGACGCCTTCGCCATGGCGCGCGCCTTGTCAGGCGTATCGATGATGAAAGCGTTCAGCGATTTCGCTTTTTCAATACGCGCAAGATAAGCGTCCGTCGCTTCCAGTGAAGAGACTTTCTTCTCTTTCAACGCATCGCGAAGCGCGGCGAGTTTCATGTCAGCGGGATTGATCATCACTCAACCACCCGCGGCACGACGAAGAAATGGTCATCGGTTTTCGGTGCGTTGGCGACAACATTGTCCGGCTGGCCCCCACCCGTATAGCCATCGCTTACAACATCGTCGCGCATCGGCTGGGACACATCGACAGTTGACGCCATGGCGTCGACACCTTCGATGTCGACTTCGTTGAGCTGTTCGATCCAGCCAAGAATAGTTGAGAGTTCCTGCGCCAGCGGCTCAAGACGCTCTTCCGGTTCGGCGATGCGCGCTAAATGCGCGACCTTGCGCACGGTTTCCTTGTCGATGGCCATATCAATCCGTTTGTAGTTTCTGCGACTGCGAAGGCCTATCAATGCGCCCCGGTTGGCGCAAGAGGGTCGCTTTGACTGGTTGTATGCGCACTCGCCAGCAGGCGGCCAATCTCCCGGTCAGGATTGGCCAAAGGCATCCTGACAAAGTCGCGGAGCTTTTCGACGAATTCGGCGTCGCCGGTGCGATCCAAGACAAGATCAAAATAGGTCTTTTCCGAATATCCTTCATTGTTCTGGGCTTGTATGATTAGGGCCCGCCAGAAGTCAGCGACCGGTTTGTTCTCGGCAATGGAGACAGCCTCAGCTACAACATGGCCGCAGGCGTAAAGCGCCCGGAAACGGTATCGCCGTTCAGCGCTGGCGAGCGACCCATATTCCAGCCCCTTTGCACATTCTTCACGCGCGCCGACAAAATAGCTCGCATGTTCCATACGGTCCCAATAGTTGATCGCCAGAAGGGTTTCCGCGGCAATGGCATCTGCAGCCCCTTCATGGATCCAGGAGGACAGCTCTCCGGCGGCGGGCCGCGCCGCCGCCTGCCAGAGATGAACCGCCTCATGAACAGTTGAGCTGCGGAAGATATTCAGCGCCTGCTCGGTCCGTTTATTCCACGCAGCGCCTACGAGCGTCACTTGAAACTGTCCGGGCAATGCATCACCGGCGAAGCGCAACCGGCCCTCTTCCTTGCCAAGCGGCGCCGCCAGAAACAGGTTGGGCTTTGTAGCGAGCGAAAAACCGAACTCATTTGAAAGATACTCGAAAGCGCGCGGCGTTAATTCATAGAACTCATCAATGATCCATTGCGGCGCATAAGGATCAACAACGGCCATAACTTCTTTAGTCTCCACGGGATCTAAAGGACCCATATAAACAAAGGACGGATGACCCGTCGGGCTGCGCCAGTTGGTCAAAACCGTTGCATGCTCGCCAAACGAAACCACTTTGGCGCCAGCAAGCGGATGAAAGTCGAACGCTGCGTCAAGACGCATGCCGCGAATGCCAACCGGCCAAAAATGACCGGTGTAGACCATGACGCCATCCTCCCCATAACGCGATATCGGTTGATACTGCTTAGGCAGTCTTTGCCTCGGCGAGGCAGCCGTGATCACGACATGGCCAAATCTTTTTCCATCTACGCGCTCAATCCATACTTGCTTGCGTTTTTTGACAAGCTGAAATCCGGGGGTTTCGATGGTCCAGAATGATTCATGATATCCGCCCCTGACTTTGACAAAGCCAAGCGAGCGTTGAGTGCGCTCAAGATTATAAACAACGCGCAGCTTTTCTTCGGTCTCTTGATAAATAGAAACTTTCAGATTGGTGGGCCCCGGCGGTTTCTCCATCCCACCAACCGATGCATAGAGGACGATAATCATTAGGGTGCGCATAAAACCGCGACGCCACGCTCTTGCAGTTGCGCTCAACAATGCCCACCACTCCCATCGTCGCTGTTATTCGCGACCTCAGTTAATGATGGTATCATAATGCCAATGAGAGAGACTTTTGAAGACCAGACTGCCGCGTTTGGCCCATCTGGGGTGCTTCTGGGGCTGGATCTCGGCGAGAAGACAATCGGCGTGGCGGTCTGCGACCCGGACCGGCGCGTTGCGACGCCTGTCAGCACCATCCGCCGTCGCAAATTCACCCCAGATGCTGAAAAGCTGGCAAACCTGGCTGCTGAGCGAAATACGGTCGGACTGGTTTTTGGCCTGCCTTTGAATATGGACGGCAGCGAGGGACCGCGGGCTCAGTCAACCCGCGCTTTCGCCCGTAATCTGGCGCGATTGCTCCCGTTGCCCGTCGCCTTTTGGGACGAGCGTCTTTCAACTTCCGCCATGGAAAAAGGCCTGATCGCCCTGGACACCAGCCGCGCCAAACGGGCGGAAAAGATCGACGAAATGGCGGCGACCTATATACTCCAGGGCGCGATCGACAGAATCAGGGGGTTGGGCTGATGAGCGCCAAGACCATTCGCCATCTTATAATTGGCTTGTTGATGTTCACGGGCGTCTTTCATCTCGCCGTAGCATTGCTCGGCTCGGCGCCCGGTCTTGGGCTGCCGCTGGCCGCTTTCGGGGTGATTTTCACGGTCATCAGCTTTTACGTCCGCCGGGACACCAATGACGGCTCCAAAACCCATAGCCGCAACGCGATCATCGCCGCCATGACCGCCTGCGCGGCCGGACTGGGTCTTGGCGGATTTCATTATCTCTCAAATGGCGGGCCTGTCGCCCTGCCAATCATGTTCCTGATTGACGTTATGGTTATTGTCGCCGGCGTCTTTTGGTTCATGAAAGTGCGGGCGAAAGCGTAAAATCAATTGCCCAAAAGAGGCGCTGCCGCTAATGCTCCCGTTTTGATGACAATGATCGAACGCCCCGCCCCACCGCCAAACGGCTTTAATGTTCGCCGCTTGATCACCGTCGATGAGTTGAGCGACGGCGAGATCGACTATCTCTTGAATCTCACCGAATATTATGCGGGGTTTTTGCACCGCGCCGCGCCCGCGCCTCGCCGCCTGGCCGGCAAAACGCAAATTAATCTCTTTTTCGAAGATTCAACGCGCACAAATCTTTCCTTCGAACTCGCAGGCAAAAAGCTCGGGGCCGACGTCATCAATGTTCCAATCGCCGCTTCTTCTGTGCACAAAGGCGAAAGCCTGATCGATACGGCGCAAACCATGGCCGCGATGAGCGCCGATATAATGATTGTACGCGCCAAGGAGGAAGGGCTGCACGAAACCCTTGATGACCTTCTGGGTTGCATCATCGTTAATGGCGGCGCCGGCGCCCGCGAACACCCAACACAGGCGCTCCTTGACGCTGCAACAATCCGGTCCGAGTTCGGTGAAATCGCGGGACTGACAATCGCAATTTGCGGCGACTCCAAACATTCGCGCGTCGCAGGTTCCGATGCGGCGCTTTTAACCCGGCTCGGCGCGCATGTACGATTTATCGGACCGGCGCACCTCCTGCCTGTAGACGATCAGTTCCCGGACATTGAGCGTTTTGATAACCTTCGTGACGGGCTCGCCGGTTGCGATATCGTTATGGGCTTGCGCATGCAATTCGAACGCATGGAAGGCGGCGTCAAAGACGCCGCGCGCGGTTATTTCGAAAATTTCGGACTGACTCACGAAACCATCAAGCTCGCAAAGCCGGGCGTGCGCGTTATGCATCCGGGGCCCATGAACCGCGGTGTTGAGATTGACGGTGCGCTCGCCGATGATAGCGAACGGTCGTTGATCCTGCGGCAGGTTTTCTATGGCGTGCCAGCGCGCATGGCCGCGCTCGACGCCTTATTAACCCGGGGAGAATAGACAGGTGCTGGATGCCCTTTTACCTCTCATCCTCGGCTATTTGTTTGGTTCGATTCCATTTGGTCTTGTCCTGACGAAACTCGCCGGGCTTGGCGACATTCGCGATATCGGGTCGGGCAATATCGGCGCTACAAATGTGTTGCGCACCGGGCGCACCGATCTGGCGCTGGCGACCCTTCTTCTTGACGGCGGCAAGGGCGCGATTGCCGTTCTGATTGCTTACGCCCTCGGCTGGCGGCCGGAAGTCGCCGGCGCGGCGGCGTTTCTCGGTCACTGTTTTCCTGTCTGGTTGCGCTTTAATGGCGGCAAGGGCGTCGCAACATTTATGGGCACTCTGTTTGCACTGTATTTTCCTTCAGGAATTTTTGCCGGCGCGATCTGGCTCATAACCGCCGCAGTTGCTCGTTATTCTTCCCTGTCCGCACTCATCGCCGCCGCCGCAACGCCATTGGTGCTTTTCGCGATGGGCAAGCCCGCATTCGCATTCGCTGCATTTTTCATGACGGTGCTGATTTTCATTCGCCATAAGACAAATATTATTCGCTTGATTCAGGGCGCTGAACCGAAGATTGGCAAGAAGAAAAATGTCACTGCGCCGCAAGCTTAACGATAAGGAGCGCCTTGACTGGCTCCAACTCATCAGAACGCCAACGATTGGCCCGATTACATTTCACCGGCTACTGGCAAAATACGGAACCGCTGCTGACGCTTTAAAGGCGTTGCCTGATCTCGCCCGCAAAGCAGGACGCCGCGCCGCTTTAAAACCTGCCGACCGCGGAGACGCAGAACGCGAATTAATCGAAGCTGACCGCCATGGCGCGAGTCTCATCGCCTTTTGCGAAGAGGACTATCCGCCGCCGCTCACAGCCATTCCTGATCCCCCTCCGGTTATTTATTTGCGCGGCCATGCCAGCCTTTTTGAAAAGCCCGCCATCGCCATCATCGGCGCACGCAACGCATCCGGTGTCGGCCGCAAGATCGCCCGGACGCTCGCCGCCGATCTTGGCGCCGCTGATATCGTCATTGCATCCGGTCTCGCACGCGGCATTGATGGCGCCGCGCACGAAGCGGCGCTCACAACCGGCACTATTGCGGTCGTGGCCGGCGGCGTCGATGTTATCTATCCGCCGGAACATGATGACCTCACGGCACGGATCGCCAGCCAAGGCGTAATCATTTCCGAATGCGCCATGGGCCGCAAACCCACCGCGCGTGATTTCCCGAAACGCAACCGGCTGATCTCGGGCCTCAGCAGAGGCGTTGTCGTCGTCGAAGCGGCAAAACGATCCGGCACGCTCATCACAGCGCGTTTTGCCCTGGAACAAGGCCGCGAGGTTTTTGCTGTGCCCGGCTCGCCGCTGGACCCTCGGTGCCAGGGCGCTAACCGGCTTATCCGTGACGGCGCAACGCTCGTCGAAAACGCGGAAGATATTTTGGACGTTCTGGCGGCGCAACGCACTGGCGTCGCCGAAGGCAAGCGCGACCTCTTCGACTGGGTGGAAATGGCCGGCGATCAAGAGCCTGATCCTGCGACTGTCGCCTCAATACGCCGCCAGGTCCGCGAAATCCTCGGTTTCACGCCCCTGCACCGCGATGAAATCCTGCGCGAACTCGAAGCCCCGCCAGGATTGATCGCTGACGCCCTTTTGGAGCTGGTGCTGACCGGCGAGGTCACGGAGCATGAGGGTGGCCGGTTTTCACTCTCGCCGCCCGAATGACCCTATTTTTCGGGAAGCATTCTAAGAGCTTCATCGTAAGCTTCTTCCAGAACAAGCTCTAGCCGCTTCATCTCTTCTTTGCGCGCAATGCCCTTCAGCTCCTTGAGGAGGTCAGCAATGTAAGTGGCGGTCCGAATTTGTGATTCCTCCCGCTCATCCCCATTTGTTATTCTATGCGTTTGATTTTGCGCCATATTTTTGACCCCATGCGACTAATAGTATTGCGTGTGTTTTAAAATAACAACAACTATTAGTAGTTTTTTTCGAATTATTTGGAGTATACCCCGGTCCCTTTTCAACGCCTACAGTTGACAGGGCGGGCGGGCCCAACGCATTAGACCGCCCCTACGCCTATCCAGAAATGTTTCGTTCGGGGTGTCCCACCGCATGCAAGTTGTCATTGTCGAGTCGCCCTCCAAAGCGAAAACCATCAATAAATATCTCGGCGCCGGCTTCAAGGTCCTGGCCTCCTACGGCCATATCCGCGACCTGCCCTCCAAAAATGGATCGGTCGATCCCGATCATGATTTCAAGATGATCTGGGAGCTCGACGCCGGATCGAAAAAACGCGTCAATGAAATCGCGTCCGCCGTTAAAGACGCTGACCGGCTCGTGCTGGCAACTGACCCGGATCGCGAGGGCGAGGCGATTTCCTGGCACCTGCTGGAAACCCTTTCCGACAAGAAAGCGCTCAAAGACGTAAAAATTGACCGTGTGGCGTTTAACGCCATCACCAAGAAAGCAGTGCAGGAAGCAATGGCCCACCCGCGGGCGATCGATGAAGATCTCGTCGACGCTTACCTTGCGCGCCGGGCGCTTGATTATCTTGTTGGTTTTACGTTGTCGCCAGTGCTCTGGCGCAAACTGCCGGGCTCGCGCTCCGCGGGACGCGTTCAGTCTGTCGCCTTGCGCATCATCTGCGACCGCGAACTGGAAATCGAAACCTTCATTCCGCAGGAATACTGGTCCGTAAAAGGACAAGCGGTAGCGGACGCATCGGCGCCGTTTGAAGCGCGACTGGTCCTGCATGAAGGCGAGAAGGTCCAAAAATTCACGCTTGGCGATGAAGCCGCTGCGATGGCCGCCAAACGCGCTGTCGAAGCCGCGACATTTTCCGTTGATGCGGTTGAAGCGAAACCGGGCAAGCGCAATCCGCCGCCGCCGTTCACGACATCCACCCTGCAACAGGAAGCCGCGCGCAAGCTTGGCTTTAACGCGCAGCGCACCATGCGCACGGCGCAGAGCCTGTATGAAGGCATCGATATTGGCGGCGAGACGACGGGTCTTATCACTTACATGCGTACCGACGGTGTCGATATGGCGCCCGAAGCCGTGCAAGACGCGCGCGCCAGCGTTAGCGATCGATTCGGCCAGAATTACGTGCCCTCCTCCCCGCGCATGTACAAAAGCAAGGCCAAAAACGCGCAGGAAGCCCACGAATGTATCCGGCCAACGTCGTTCTCGCGCTCACCGGAAAAGGTGCGTGGCTTAAATGATGATCAGCACAAATTATATGGCCTGATCTGGAAG
Source organism: Pseudomonadota bacterium (assembly GCA_039196665.1). Taxonomy (GTDB): domain Bacteria; phylum Pseudomonadota; class Alphaproteobacteria; order Caulobacterales; family Parvularculaceae; genus Hyphococcus. Next base: position 542,394 of record JBCCUQ010000001.1, read on the forward strand.
CGCGCGATGGCGAGCCAGATGGAATCCGCGCGGCTTGAAAACACCACAATCGACCTTCTGTCTGCGGATAAAAAGACTGGCCTGCGCGCGACCGGCTCCGTCATCCTGTTTGACGGATTTTTAAAGCTCTATGAGGAAGGCCGCGACGATGCCGAGGGCGAAGATGGCGGCGGCGTCCTGCCAAAGCTTTCCGTCGGCGCTGCCGCGAGCGTTAGCGAAGTCGCCGCCGATCAACACTTCACCCAACCTCCCCCGCGCTTTTCGGAGGCGAGCCTTGTCAAACGGCTTGAAGAGTTGGGCATCGGCCGGCCGTCGACATACGCCTCCATCCTGACGACGTTGCGCGACCGCGGCTATGTCACGATGGACCGCAACCGGTTCATCCCAGATTCGAAAGGCCGGATCGTCACCGCGTTCCTTGAAAACTATTTCCGCAAATATGTGGAGTATGATTTCACAGCCGATCTTGAAGAAACGCTGGACGAAATATCCGCCGGCGACGCGGACTGGAAAACATTCCTGCGGAATTTCTGGTCGGAATTTCACGCCGCCGTCGAAGACATCGGCGAGCTGCGCATTTCCGAAGTCCTCGATGCGCTGAATGAGTCTCTCGGACCATTGATCTTTCCGAAAAAAGAAGACGGTTCAGATCCGCGCGCCTGCCCATCCTGTGACGATGGACGCCTGTCGCTGAAAACCGGACGGTACGGCGCCTTTATCGGGTGCTCGAATTATCCGGATTGCAATTACACGCGGCAGCTCTCGGCGCTTGCCGATGGCGAAGACGCTGCCGAAACTGGCGACAAACAACTCGGCGTCGATCCGGATAGCGGTCTCGATGTCTGGCTGAAGGTTGGCCGCTTTGGTCCCTACATTCAGCTTGGCGAGCAGGAAAAAGGCTCCAAGGAAAAGCCGAAACGTTCCGGCCTGCCCAAAACGTGGAAAGTCGAAGACGTCGATTTTGAAAAGGCGTTGATGTTGTTGTCGCTACCGCGCGAGGTTGGCGCCCACCCGGAAGACGGTGAAATTATTGAAGCCGGTCTTGGCCGCTACGGGCCATTCGTCAAACACGGCAAAACATATGCGAACCTGGAAAGCATTGACGAAGTGTTCGAAGTTGGCCTGAACCGCGCCGTGACGCTGATCGCAGAGAAGATCGCCAATCCACGCGGACGCCGGGCCGCCAAGGCGCTCAAAGAACTTGGCGCGCATCCCACAACCGGCGACCCGGTCAATGTGATGGACGGGCGCTACGGCCCTTACGTCAAACACCAGAAGACCAATGCAACGCTGCCGAATGGAACTGAGCCTGACACGGTAACGCTGGAGCAGGCGCTGGAATTGATTGCGGCAAAAGAAAAAAAACCGGCGCGCAAAAAGGCGACAAAGAAAAAAGCAGCCAAGAAGAAGACAACAAAAAAAGCGGCTACGAAAAAAACTGCGACAAAAAAGAAAACGACCAAGAAAAAAACCGCTGCAAAGAAAAAGGCGACGAAAAAGACCGCCTGACTATCTTACATATTTTGAAAATTGCGTGGTGAAAAACTTGCTGCACCAACGCGAAACTTTTCAGTCTTCATGGCTTTAATTTTATGTAGCTGATCCGATGATCGGTTCAGTTTTTAAGATAAAGTGTTGCACTGCGAAAATGTCATTGTCTGTTCGCGAAACTATCGTCGAACCGTCATCAATTCCTCCTATCTGCGCGCATGAACCGGCGAGGCGCCGGTTTGAATTTGAACCTGAAAAGGATTTTCATCATGCAACGCGCCTTATTGTTGATTGCTGCAGCATGGCTCGCAGCACCCGCATACGCCTACGCCGAAACTGAAATTTCCTTCGACGATGTTCCAGACAATGTCATGGAGACAGCGATTGAAACAGCGCCTGGCGTATCTTTTGATCGTGTCAGCACTGAAATTGAAAATGGCCAAACAGTCTATGAATTCGAGGCGGAAGATTACGCCGGGAATCATATCGAAATCGACATTTTCGAAGACGGCTCTCTTGATGAAATTGAAATGGAACTCGACTGGAGCGCCGTTCCCGCCGCTGTCACAAAATCACTTCAGAATACAGCGCCCGGCTTTGAACCGGCCTATATCGAATTGTCCGTTCGCGATGGCGGCGGCGTTTTCGTTTATGAATTCGAAGGCGCATTCGACGGCCAGGAAGTGGATATCGAGATTGACGAAAGCGGCGACGTTCTCGTCTTCACGGGCGACACTTTCAGCTAATCGGTAAAAAAGGCGGAAATTAAATCCGCCCCATCTAAACGGCAAAAGCGCTTCTTTGCCTTAACTTTTACATATTCTGCACACAATATGCTTCCCGCTGGTTTCGCTGGCGGGAAGTTTTTGTAGATGCGTAGTGTAGTAACAGTTTTCCTGATTGTGTCCCTGGCCGCTTGCGCCACGGCGCCGACGCCCGAACAGCCTGAAGCCGGTATCTCTTCCTCACTTGCGCTTTGTTCCGGCACAGGCATTTCGAACGCCCCGCAAACCGATCGAAACCGGCGCATTGTCGGCTACTCGCCCCAAACGCGGATTAACGGAACCACACTTTACCGGGCCCCGGTGAACGCCTGTGTTTCATCTGGGTTCGGGCCAAGACGCGGCGGCGCCAGTTCTTTTCACAGCGGGGTTGATCTATTCACACGCACCCCGGCGCCCGTCTATGCAGGCGGTGACGGCGTGGTTGAAACCGTGAAGAGCATGCGTGGATATGGCAGAACAATCGTCATCCGCCATAGTTCGGATCTGAAAACACTCTATGCGCATCTATCGCGATATGCGGCGGGCCTGCGTCCTGGCGACCGCGTGAGTCGCGGCGACTATATTGGACATACCGGCGATACCGGCAACGCCACCGCCGTCCATCTTCATTATGAAATCATTGCCGGCGAACGCGCGCGCAATCCACTTACATTCGGGCAATAGTTCGCGCTTGTTTGCGAACCGTGTTACGGGACGCGACTGTTTTAACGTCGTCCGTAACGAAAGCATCCTTTTGGCCAAAAGATCAAAACCAGCTTCGACAAAGCGCGCTAATCCCGCGTTGCCGTCAAAGCAAGACATTCTCGCTTATGTCAAAGATAATCACGGCAATGTCGTTCGCCGGGAAATCGCGCGCGCATTTAACGTAAAAGGCGAGGCGCGCACTGAGTTGCGCGCGCTGCTGAAAGAAATGGATGCTGAGGGATCAATCAATTTGAAAAGCGGCAAACGGATTGAGCAGAGCGGCGCCCTGCCCCCTGTGGCCCCAATCGATGTGATGTCCGTCGATGATGATGGCGACCTCTTGTGTATGCCGGCGAACTGGCGCGGCGACGATGAACCGCCGATGATCCGCCTGTCGGCGCGGCGCGCGGAGAAACAAAAGCCCGCCCCCGGCGTCGGTGACCGGCTGCTGGCGAGGCTGAAACCGGCTGGCGACAGCGGCTATGAGGCCGATATCATCAAGGCGATCGGCAAAGGCGCGCATCGCTTTCTCGCCGTCTTCCGCAAGCGCCGCCGCGGCGGCGTCGCCGACCCGGTTGAACGCCGTGTAAGAGACAAGTTCACCATCGATCCGGGCGATGAAGGCGGCGCCAAAGACGGCGATCTCGTCTGGCTGGAGGCGAAAAACGCGCGCGGCTATGGACCGAAAAAGGCTCGTGTTCGCAGTGTCGCCGGGCACATCGACGACAAGCACGCCTATTCCACAATCGCCTTAGCTAATCACGGCATTCCAACCGAATTTCCCGCCGCCGTCATCGCGCAGGCGCAGAAAGCCAAGCTGCCGCCACTGGGTAATCGCGTTGATTTGCGCAACACGCCGCTTTTCACCATCGACCCGGCGGATGCGAAAGATCATGACGATGCCGTCTTCGCCGAACCTGATCCGGATCCGGACAATGCGGGCGGTTTCAGAATTATCGTCGCCATCGCCGATGTCAGCTATTTTGTGAGTCCGGACAGCGCGCTGGATAAGGAAACCTTGAAGCGCGGCAATTCCACTTATCTTCCGGACCGCGTTGTCCCGATGTTGCCGGAACGGCTCTCCAACGATCTGTGTTCCTTGCGGGAAAATGTCGACCGCCCCTGCCTCGCCGTCGAGATCGTCATCGACAAAGCCGGCGTTAAAAAACGCCAGCGTTTCATGCGCGCAATGATGCGCTCCCATGCAAAACTTTCCTATGAAGAGGCGCAAGCAATCAACGATGGCGCCAAAGCCTCTCCGCTGATCAAGACAGCCGTTCAAAACCTCTATGCAGCGTTTCATACGCGCTGGAAAGAACGCACGAAACGCGCGCCGCTCGATCTTGATCTGCCCGAACGCAAGATTGTTTTGAACAAACATGGCGATGTTGAGAAAGTCATCAAACGTGAGCGTTTCGACGCGCATCGCGTCATCGAAGAGTTCATGATCCTCGCCAATGTCGCCGCCGCCGAGGCGCTGGAACGCGCCCGCACGCCCCTGATCTATCGCGTTCATGATGACCCGGACCCGGAAAAGCTGGAAGCGGTCCGCGATTATCTCGGCACCCTCGATTATTCACTGGTTAAAGGCGGCTCCGTGCGCCCGGCGAACTTCAACCAGCTTCTGAAGATCGCATCGGAGCGCGATCAAAAGGAGATGGTTTCCGAGGTGGTTCTTCGATCCCAGAGACAGGCCGTTTACGATACGGAAAACGCCGGCCACTTTGGCCTTAACCTGCCGCGCTACGCGCACTTTACCTCACCGATCCGGCGCTATGCGGACCTCACCGTACATCGCTCATTGGTCAAGGCGTACAAGCTGGGCGAACATGGCCAGACCGCAAAAGAGGCCGCCGCCCTGCCCCAGATCGCAGAGCAGATTTCCGATCTTGAGCGCCGCGCCATTGCGGCGGAACGCGAGAGTAATGACCGCTATCTCGCCGGCTTTCTGGAGGAGCGCATTGGCGCTGAGTTTGAAGCGCGCATTCGCGGCGTCACCAAGTTCGGTCTGTTCATTATGCTGGATGAATCCGGCGCCGATGGCTTTGTTCCCATGCGGACGCTTGGCTTTGAACGGTTCCGCTTCGAAGAACGCGATCATGCCGTCATCGGCGAAACCACCGGCGGCATGTATCGTCTAGGGCAAGCGGTTGACGTTCGTCTTGTAGAGGCCGCGCCGCTGACGGGCGGGTTGCGTTTTGAAATGGTCAGCGACCCTCTGCCCGGCGAAGCAAAAAAAACGAGACGAAAAAGCTCAGGCAAACGCACGACTTCAAAACGAAAACCTGGGAAGCGGAGCAGGACAGCGAAGCCAAAAAAGAAAAACCGCGGCAAGGCGAACGCAAAGCCTCGACGCATCTAGTTTTTGTGCGCTACGGGCTCGACCTCTTCAATCCCCCATACACGTAAAGCAAATGCATAGAGATGCGCGCGCTCATCAAGCTGCTCAAAGCGCGCCGCTGACCCGCCATGACCAGCGCCCATATTCATGCGCAGAACAAATGGGCCGCCTTTCGCCTCGTCACGCAAGCGTGCGATCCATTTCACCGGCTCCCAATAGGTGACGCGGTAGTCCGTCAACCCGCCGGTCGCCATGATCGGCGGGTACTCGGCATCCGAGATGTTGTCATAAGGCGAATAGGCTGAAATCACGCGGAAATCCTCTGCGCTGGTAATTGGGTTGCCCCACTCCTCCCATTCCGGTGGGGTCAGCGGCAGATCGGCGTCGGAAATCGTATTGATGACGTCGACAAACGGCACCGCTCCAATCACCCCGCCGAACAGACCGGGCCTTAAATTCACGCTAGCGCCAACCAGGAGCCCGCCGGCGCTGCCGCCATAGATGACGATCTTTTTTCTCGCCGTATAGCCTTTGTCGATCAGCGTTTCAGCAGAAGCAATGAAATCCGTGAAGGTGTTCATTTTCTTTTCGAGCTTGCCATCAAGATACCATTGGCGGCCCTTGTCGGCGCCGCCGCGAATGTGGGCAACGGCGTAAACGGCGCCACGATCGACGAGCGGCAGAATGTTGGTGGAAAAACCAGCGGGCATCGTAATGCCGTAAGAGCCATAGCCATAAAGCAATGCGGGCGCAGACCCGTCCATGGGCGTAGATTTCAAGCGCAAGACCGTGACGGGAATTTCCGCGCCGTCTTCCGCGCGCGCGATGACGCGCTCGACCTCATAGAGAGATGGGTCATGACCACTGGGCACTTCCTGGGTTTTGCGCAAATTACGCGTGCGCGCATCCATATCGTAGTCAAATGTCTGGCGCGGCGTTGACGGCGACTCGAACGTAAAACGCAAATTCGCCGTATCGAATTCAAATCCGGCATTAAGATTGAGACTGAACGCCGCTTCCTCAAAAGCAATAGCATGCTCTTCGCCGGCATAAGTCGCCACAATGATGCGCGGCAGAGCGTTTTGACGTTCGAGTCTCACCAGATGGTTTTTATAGGGGACGAAGGTGACAATCTGCGTTCCCGCCCGGTGTAAGACATAATCTTCCCAGTTATCGCGACCTGGCGCAGAGATGGGCGTTTTCACAATCTTGAAATCAACCGCATCGCCAACATTGGTCATGATATAAAACGCATCGCCGTGATGCTCGGGATAATATTCCACACCTGTTTCGCGTGGCGCGATAACGGTTGGCGTTGCTTCAGGCGCATCGGCGCGAAGAAACCGTACCTCAGTAGTCGTCTGGGAAACAGAGGTAATGAAAATATAGTCACCGCTCTGGCTTTTCGAGATTTGCAGGAAAAACCCGTCATCGGCCTCTTCATACACAACGCGGTCTGCTTGCGGATTTGTACCCAGGCGGTGCAGCTTGATACGTTTGGGGCGTTGATTGTCGTCACGCTCCACATAGAAAAATGACTTTGAGTCTGCGCTCCACACGGCGCCGTCATCACCGGCGTTCTCGATGACATCGTCATACTCATCGCCGGTTACGATATCGCGCACGCCAATTGAGAAATATTCAGAACCCAGCCGATCAACGGCATGGGCAATCAAACGATGATCAGGGCTGTGCGCGATGGCGCCGATGTCAAAAAACTTGGCGTCGCCGCTTTCCTTATCTCCGTCAAAGAGGATTTGCTCTTCTCCCCCTGACAAGGGAGCGCGCAAGAAAATCGGATACTCCCCACCTTCCCGGTAGCGCGTCCAGTATGCCCAGTCGCCGTCTTTTGCAGGAACAGACGCTTCGTCCTCTTTGATACGCCCGCGCATTTCCTGAAGCAGCTTTTTCCGCAACGGCTCGAGACCGTCCGTGATCGCTTCATAGTAAGCGTTCTCTGCTTCCAGAACGCCGCGAATATCATCCGACAATACCTCCGGATCGCGCAGGACTTCCTGCCACTTTTCATCGCGCAGCCAGGCATAGTTGTCGCTGGTCGAGACGCCATGGCGATCAGCCTTCACCGGTCGCTTTTCAATCTGTGGCGGTGTTATGCCGGACGCGTTGGGAAACGGATCGCGTTGGGTCATCTTGAAGTCTTTCTGGATTGATCTTGCAGGGCGCCGAGAGGATGGCGGATGAGTCGATATCAGACCGCCTTCAATAAGGGCTTTAATACGCCAGACGCAACATCGCATGCCTCTATCTGATCCATTTTCCCTGGATTGCGTAATACACCATTGTCCCCAAACGGTTATTTGCCGCACGAGCCATAACGATCAGGTGAGCAAACGCAAATTTGTGTGGCGAAGCAGTCCGCTGACGCCTATCTCGGCGCCTAAGGTCAAGGAGTATCCGTATGAAAATCTTTCGCATCGCCCTCATCGGCGGCGCCATCGCCGCCATCGCTGCGTTAGCTGCAACTTCGCGCACCACCGCCGAGGAAAGCGGCGGCGCCTATACTCAGGAGGCAGTGTTCGCAGGCGGATGTTTCTGGTGCGTCGAATCCGATTTTGAAAAACTTGACGGCGTTGGCGACGTGGTGTCGGGCTACACCGGCGGCGCGATGCAAAACCCGACTTACCGTAATCATGGCGGCCATGTGGAAGCGGCGCGTATTCCTTTCGATCCCAATGTGATCAGCTATCGCGAACTGGTCGATTACTTTTTCCGGCACATCGATCCGCTTGATGATGGCGGGCAATTCTGCGATCGGGGCCATTCTTACACGACAGCCATTTTCTATGAAGGCGATGACCAGAAAGCAGACGCTGAAGCGGCGAAGGCGGCGGCGGAAGAAGCACTGGGAAAATCAGTTGTCACGCCGATACAGGCCCTTGATCAGTTCTGGGACGCGGAAGGGTATCACCAAGATTACTACAAGAAGAACCCTGTCCGATATAATTTCTACAGAAACGGTTGCGGTCGCGACCGGCGCGTAAAGCAGGTCTGGGGCGAGTAAAACCGAAGCGCCGGGCTGATGGAAACCTCCATCAACCCGGCGCATAGATCAGCTAAAGTCTATTTGCTGGGGCCGTCGCCAGTGCCGGATCCCTCGCCGGGTACCGGAAAGCCGCGATCACGCATAAGCGGTTCGATCCCGGCGTCACGCCCCCGGAACAGGCGATAAGCCTCCGCCGGATCAATTGCGTTGCGCGGTGCGAAGAGATAATCGACGAGCCTTCCCGCAACATCCTTGTCATAGAACCCGCCGGGCGCTTCAGCAAAGGCTTCTGCGGCGTCCGACGTCAACACGTCAGCCCACATATAACCGTAATAGCCGGCTGAATATCCCTCGCCGGAAAAGATGTGACCGAAATGTGGAGACCGATGACGCATCACCAGCTCATCCGGCATGTTCAATTCAGCGAGCGTCGCTCGTTCAAACGCATCAGGATCAATTCCAGTCGGATCAACCGTGTGATAGCGCATGTCGACGAGCGCTGAAGCAAGATATTCCGTCGTCGAGAAACCCTGGTTGAACGTCGCGGCGGCTTTGATTTTCGCTACCAGTTCGTCAGGGATAGGCTCGCCTGTTTCATGATGGACAAGATAATTGTCGATCACTTCGTCGGTTGACAGCCAGCGCTCAAGCAATTGCGACTGGAACTCCGTATAGTCGCGAACACCGCCATTCAGCGTCGGATAGTCCACATTCGATGAAAGATAATGCAGCGCATGCCCGAACTCATGGAAGAAGGTTTCCGCATCATCCCATGAGATCAACACCGGCTCGCCGGGCGCGCCTTTCACGAAGTTTGAATTGTTGGACCCGAGCGGCGTTTTCTCTTCACCATCGAGCGTATCGTGACTGCGATAGCTTGTCGCCCAGGCGCCGGAGCGCTTGCCGGGCCGCGCGAAAGGATCAAGATACCAAAGGCCAACCGGGGCGCCTGACGTCTTGTCAGTGACTTCCCAGACTTTGACGTCTTCGTGCCAGACCGGAACGGACCCTTCCGGCACAGCAGCGAATGCGAAGTTGAACAATTCGCCGGCGACAAAGAACATCGCCTCGCGCAATTTGTCGAGCTGCAGATATTGTTTCACTTCATCCGAGTCGAGATCATATTTCGCCTGCCGAACTTTCTCCATGTAATAGCGATAGTCCCAGGGCTCAATTTCAAAATCACCCCCCTCGGCGTCAACCATCGCCTGCATTTCAGCGACTTCCTCAGCCACCCGGCCGATCGCCGCCGGCCAGACCGCCTCCATCAGCTCCAGCGCGTTCTCGGGCGCTTTCGCCATTCGGTTCTCAAGGCGCCACTGAGCGTAATTGTCATAGCCGAGCAGTCCGACCCGCTCATCGCGAAGCTGCAGGATTTCAGCAATGATGGCGTTGTTGTCATGCTCGTCGCCATTGTCACCGCGGTCATAGTAGGTTCGCCAGACTGTCTCGCGCAGATCCCGCTCGTCTGAATAGGTCAGGAACGGGTCCATGGACGAACGCGTATTGGTAATTGCGTATTCGCCGTCATGGTCGCGGTCAGTCGCTGCAGCAGCGGCGGCATTGACGAAGGATTCCGGCAGGCCGCTCAGCTGATCTTCGGTGATATAGGTGACGTAACCTTCCTCATCGGCCAGCACGTTATTGGCGAACTGAGTATGCAGCTCAGCGAGACGCTTGTTAATCTCACCGTAGCGCTCTTTTGCGTCGCCTTCGAGAGTCGCGCCATTGGATGCAAACTGATCATAGATCAACCAGACAAGGCGCTGCTGCTCCGGTGTCAACGCATTCTTTTCCGGACTTTCATAAACCGCCTTCACCCGTTCAAAGAGTTTTTCGTTTTGTGTAATCTTGGTGAAGAATTCGGATAATTTCGGCGCCATTTCTTGTTGGATTTCACGAAATTCCGGTGAGGACATGTTTGATGACCAGATGCCCCAATAGGTGAAAACTCGACTGAGATCATTCCCTGATTTTTCCAGCGCAACGATTGTATTGCCAAATGTCGGCGCATTCTCATTGTTTGCAATAGCGTCAACTTCAGCAAGCTGCTTGGCCATGCCTGTTTCAAGCGCCGCTTTAAGGCCCGTAAGATCCATTTCATCGAAATGCGGCACACCCTGATATGGGCCGTCATAGGGTGACAAAAGCTTTTCACCCTCTGCATTGACCGCATCCATGCTTTCAAGTCCCGCGAGCACAGCAGTCGCTTCCGCGTCAAACGCCGCCATCATATCTATTGAATTTTCCTGCATGGACTCATTACTTTCTACAGTCGTTGTCGGCGCCGACGCATCGTCGCCAGCTTGCCCGCAACCGGCCAAGGCTGTCATGATGGCAAGTGATGAAACTAGTGATTTGATCCGCATCCGGCGGCTCCTTTTATTGCTGCTTGTACCCCTGTTGCGCGGCTATATAGCGGCGCAGTAATTGGCGCGCATGGTGCTGCTGCCGGACCTGGCTTGCAAGTACGCGGTGCTATGTTTTGCACGCTTTAACGCACCACCGGCTCGTTTTATCTGCGCTGGAGGCATTTAGCCGCTATCGCCCTGGCTGTTGCTGGGAAATGCAGTGAAATGAGCCGCCGCCAGTCAAAAGGTGAGACGAATCAATCGCAAAGGCGTGCGTGCGGGGAACATGGGCTCTTAATGTCTCCAAAGCTTCCAGGCAAGCGCCGTCATCACCGGTCAGCCGGCTATAGGACGGCATGATCAGCGCGTGGTTTGAAATATAGAAATTGAGATGGCTGGCCGCTGCGGCGGCGCCGTCAAACTCAACACAGCCTGGTGATGGAACCGTCACGATATCAAGCTTGCGCCCTTGCGCGTCGGTAGCGGCGCGTAATGACTTTTCGATCTGCGACAGGATATTTTCATTGGGGTCGTCATCTCCACGAGGCCGCATACAGGCGACTTTTTCCGGTGCGATAAATCTCGCGATATTGTCTACATGCCCGTCCGTATGATCGCCGACGAGCCCTTCGTCGAGCCAGATGACTTTTTCAGCGCCGAGCGCTTCCTTCAAAACAGCCTCAATGTCTTTTTCAGACAGTGACGGGTTGCGATTTTTGTTGAGAAGACATTGACGGGTCGTGATGAATGTCCCCTGACCATCAGTTTCCAGCGCGCCGCCTTCGCAGACCAACTCATCGAACCGGCTTAGAGGCGTTTCCGCCATACCCGCGAGAATATCAGCAATCCGATAATCTTCGGGTAACTCGTACTTACCGCCCCAGCCGTTGAACCTAAACGCGCTCGCCCCGACCACGCCATCATTTGTCTTCGTGAACATCGGGCCCGTATCGCGAAGCCAGATATCGCCGATGGGCGCTTCCACGACATCCAACTGTTCAGGGTCTGGAAGTTTGCCCCGCATGATTTCCGCTGCTGCAACCGCCGCCGCGCCGCGCGCAATCAACTGAACGCGCTCGCCTGTTTCAGCCGAACCAGGGTTGTCATCATCTGGAAAAAGGATTGCTCTGATAAGATCCTCAACCTCGGCGCGCGCCTGACCGAGATCGTCGCGCCAGAGGCTGGCGTCAGACGGCCAGCCAATCCAGACGGCGTTATGGGGTTCCCATTCGGCAGGCTGGCGGCGGTTCTCCATCGGGTTTTCCTTTCCTTTTCGCCCCATCTGCGCGCGGTTATTGCAGCACGCCCGGACGAGCGCTATATAGGCGGTGCGGATTAGTCCGCGAAACATGAATCTTCGGGGCGGGGTGAAAGTCCCCACCGGCGGTAATGCAGGCGTTTTTCCTGACGAGCCCGCGAGCTGAAGCGCTCTTGAGCGCCAACGCAGATCCTGGTGAGAGCCCAGAGCCGACGGTTATAGTCCGGATGGTAGAAGATTCGAGGAAGATCGAACGCTCGCGCGTTGACGCCTGTATTGGGCTTCAACGTCGTTGCGGTCGAGAGTCTTCCTTGGCGCTCGCCCCTTAGACAAATGTAACCGTTTGGCCGAGGGGCTTTTTTATGAGCGACGCTCAGGAAAAAGACATTGCGTTCATGAAGGAAGCGCTGGCGCTCGCCGCCAGGGGCGCCGGCGCGACGTCGCCTAATCCCATGGTCGGCTGCGTTCTTGTCAACAAAGGCAAAGTCGTCGGAACCGGTTGGCATGAAGGCCCGGGAAAAGCGCATGCGGAAGTCGCCGCAATCGCCGACGCCGGCGAAGCGGCGCTTGGCGCGACAGCCTATGTCACGCTTGAACCATGCAATCATACCGGTCGCACAGGCCCTTGCACCGAAGCGTTGATTGAGGCGGGTGTCTCGGAAGTCGTTTATGCATTAGCCGACTCCAATCCTGTCGCAGCGAATGGCGCAACCCGGCTTCTTACCGCTGGCGTAAAAGTCCGCGGCGGCGTCTGCGCCGACGAAGCGCGCGAGCTTAATCGTGGCTGGATCCATTCACTCGAATACAAGCGCCCATACGTCATCGGCAAAACGGCGATGAGCCTTGACGGACGCATCGCGACCTCAACCGGCGAAAGCAAATGGATTACGGGGGAGCTCAGCAGAGCGAGAGCGCATCAGTTACGAAAGTTTTCCGATGCGATCATTGTCGGCGCGGAGACAGTCATCGCTGACGATCCCGCCCTCACCGCACGCATCGGCGATGAAACGCATCATCCCTTGCGGGTTGTGCTGGACTCAACTGGCCGCACGCCGCCGGGCGCCAAAGCGTATGAACGCATCGGCAAAGGCGCGCTGGTGGCGACAACGAAAAAAGCCTCACGGCGCGCGCTGGACGCCTATCGGGAAATTGGCGCCGAGCCGCTGGCGCTTCCGGAAGCGCCCGATGGTCGGCCCGATCTTGAAGACCTCCTCGCGGCCCTTCATGAGCGCGGCATCGTTAGCGTTTTGGTCGAGGGCGGCGGCGCAGTGCTTGGCTCGTTCTTCGACGCGGACCTGCTTGATGAGCTTTATCTTTTCATCGCACCCAAACTGATCGGCGGCGGCAAGCCCGCTTTCGGCGGTCAAGGGATCGGACAACTTCGCGACGCTGAGCGGTTTGTATTCGCGCCTCCTGAGCAACTCAGCGCCGACACGCTCTTGCGCGCCGTTCGGCGAATGGAGGCGCGCTGATGTTTACAGGGCTCATTGAAGAAATCGGCGACGTCAAAACTGTCCTTAAAACGGCGGAAAGTTTCGACCTGACCATCGCAGCGCACATTGTCCTCGACAGTGTCAAACTGGGCGACTCCATCGCGATCAACGGGGTTTGCCTGACGGTGACCGCGTTTGACGAGACCGGCTTTACCGTTGGGCTGGCGCCGGAAACGCTGAAGCGCACGAACATTGGCGATCTCGTTGAAGGCGATCCGGTTAATCTCGAGCGCTCACTATTGCCGACGACACGTCTCGGCGGGCACTTTGTACAAGGTCACGTGGACACAACCGGCATCATTAAATCCTTCCGGCCGGACAATGACGCGCTTTGGCTGACGGTTGAAACCGATCCGGCGCTGATGCGCTACATCGTCACCAAAGGCTATGTCGCCATCGATGGGACGTCCCTCACCGTCGTCGATACCGGCGCCGACTGGTTCAACGTCACGCTAATCAACTACACCCAATCAAAAATCATCCTGCCCCGGAAAAAGCCGGGCGACCGCGTCAATCTCGAAGTCGATATTCTGGCGAAATATATCGAGCGTTTAACCGCCAACAAATCGGGCGCGACACTCACGCCGGAATATCTGCAAACCCACGGATTTATGAAAGAAGGAGCGCGCTGATGCCCATTGCATCCGTCCCCGAAGCCATTGCGGCTTTCAAGACCGGTGAGGTCGTCATCATTGTTGATGACGAAGACCGCGAAAACGAAGGCGACCTTGCAATCGCTGCGGATTTTGTGACCCCGGAGAAGGTCAACTTTTTCGCCAGGGAAGGACGCGGGCTGATCTGCTGCGCCATGACCGGCGCGCTCATCGATAAGTTCAAGCTGCCGATGATGGTGCCGCAGGAAGAAAATCGCTCTGGCTTCGGCACCGCGTTCACCGTTTCCGTCGAGGCGGCCTCGGGCGTCACCACGGGTATCTCGGCATATGACCGCGCCCACACAATTCGCACGCTTATCGATCCGAAAGCGGCTGCCGGCGACATCGTCATGCCGGGCCATACCTTTCCGCTGCGCGCAAGCGAAGGCGGCGTTCTAGAGCGCGACGGCCAGACGGAAGCCAGCGTCGATCTTGCGAAGCTTTCAGGTCTGACGCCTGCGGCGATGATCTGCGAAGTGATGAAAGACGACGGCGACATGGCGCGCCTGCCCGACTTAGAAGTCTTCGCTAAGCGTCACGGCATTAAAATTATCTCGGTCAAAGCCCTGCAGAATTACCGGCGGGCGACAGAGGAAAGCAGAAAGCTTCAAGCGACGGGATAATAACGAAAGGAATCAATGCCGCTCATTCCCGCAAAAGCGGAAATGAGCGGAAAAAGGAGTTGTTATGGGCAAAACCTTTGAAGGCGCAATGTCTGGCGCTGGCTTACGGATCGCAATCGTTGCGACCCGATGGAATGAATTTATTGTCGAAAGACTGACTGCCGGCGCCAAAGACGCACTCACGCGCCATGGCGTTCGCGAAGACGCCATTGACGTGGCCATGGCGCCCGGCGCCTATGAAGTTCCATTCGTGGCAAAGGCCCTCGCCGCCACCGGACGTTATCACGGCGTTGTCGCACTCGGCTGCGTCATTCGCGGCGCTACGCCCCACTTCGATTACGTGGCCGGCGAAGCGGCGAGCGGCGTTGCGGCGGCGGCGCGCGAAACCGGCGTCCCGGTCTCTTTCGGCGTCCTAACCGTCGACAGCATCGAACAAGCTATTGAGCGCGCCGGTACGAAAGCCGGCAACAAGGGCGCTGAAGCCGCCCTCGCCGTTCTTGAAACCATCAATCTTTGCCGGTCTATCGAAGGCCGCTCCAGCGAGGAGGCGTAAATGAGCGCTGAAACCATTCAACTTAAACAGCCTACGAACGATCAGGACCGCCCTTCCCGCGTCATGGCCGAGGAAGCCGTGCGAACGCTCTTGTCGTACTTTGGCGAAGATCCGGCGCGCGAGGGTCTCGTCGATACGCCGCGCCGGTTCGTTGACGCCTATGAAGAGTTCCTTGCGGGCTATTCAGAAGACCCGGTCGCGATCCTCTCACGCACTTTCGAGGAAGTCGAAGGCTATCAGGACATCGTCCTGATGCGTGATATCCGGTTTGAAAGTCATTGCGAGCACCATATTCAGCCGATGATTGGCACGGCGCATGTGGCCTATTTGCCGTCCACCCGCGTCGTCGGCATTTCAAAGCTCGCGCGTGTTGTTGACGCCTTTGCACGGCGTCTGCAAAGCCAGGAAATCCTGACTAATCAGATCGCCAATGCAGTCGAGACAGCACTGCAGCCCCGCGGCGTCGCCGTGCTGCTGGAAGCGGAACATCAATGCATTTCAACGCGCGGCATTCACAAGACGGGCGTCGCCTGCGTCACCCGCGCCATGACCGGCGAGTTCCAGACCGACGCCCGTACCGAAGAGCGCTTCATGCGGCTGGTCGGAAAGTAAGCATCACAACTTTCTGAGCCACAAAAAAGGGCGGCCAATTGGGCCGCCCTTTGTCTTTGCAGTGATGATTCTCGTTTAGAATGTGTAGCGAACACCGAAACGAATTTCCCAAACGGATGCGTTTGTTACCGGCGCCAGAATGTCCTCCCGCGTGACGTCGCGGAACCCTTCATAAACAAGCTGATCGCCATCCAGATCCGCATCGATCAACTTGACTGCCCCCGGGAAGCCCGCCTGGTTAATAACGCCCCACTCGTCGTTCAGAAGGTTGCCGATATTCTCGATAACCACGAAGAATGACCCTTTGTCGTCATTAAACAGACCCGGGATTTCCTGCTCGATACGAAGATCCCATTGCGAGAACCAGTCAGACTGGAACCCATTACGCGGCGATATCTCTCCGGCGTTTTCACTTATGCCCAACTCATCCAGCTTAGCAAAAAACGCTGCAATCTGCGTGTCACGTTCCGCCGGTGTTGTCGCTCCGTTAAAGTCATCCGAGAACGTCACGTTTGGATCGCTGGCCCCCATCGGCACATAAATCAGCTGACGTTCGATAAATCCGCGGTCGCCAAGGCGCTGATGGAACCCGAAATTATCATTGAACACGAAGCTGTATGGGCGTGACTGGGACACCGTACCAAACAGGCTCGCCTTGGTTTCATAATTGCCAAAGAACGCCTTGCGCAGCCCGGCCGTGAGCGTAAACCGGTGCGGAACAACATAATTCGATGTCGCCGCTGTCGGGTTGTTCACATTGGACGTTGCAAAGTTTACGAAATTCGAAAACGCAACCGATGATGTCATCGGGTTGCGGTCCGTCGCGTCGACATATGCGTAACCAATTGTCCAGTCGCCGTAAACGCCATTGTCAAATTCAAAGTCATTCGACAATGCGCCAGAGAAAATGTGCGAACGCCCGCCGTCATTGTTTGTCAGGATGAAATCCTGATTGGCGCCGGCACGTCCATCACAAAGGGTGGTGTCCGCCGGATTGACGCTACAATCCGGGTCAGAGAAGTCGACGCGACGGAACAGTGGCCGGCCATCAGACGCCGTACCGACTTGAGTGACCGTACTATCAATAATTGTCGCTGCGGCACGGTCCTTAGTGAATTGATAGTCAGCGCGGAAAGTAAGCCCTTCACCGAGGCCAAGCGGCATATCGAAGTCATAAGTAAAGCCGCCCGACACTTTCCACTGCGACGGGATATCAAAATCAGGGTCAACAGCATTCACTGCAGTGTCGGCTGTACCGGAGGCGACGGCATTAAACAGCGATTCCGGAACGCCAAATCCCGGCGTGTTTTGTCCGTTTTCACCTTGAACAAAAGTAAGCGACGTCAGATCGGTATCATCAAGCTCGAGTTGAATAGTCGTGACGCCGTCATTCTGGTAGCTGTTCGCCAGCCAGACATTCGGATTGCCGCCGGAAAAGATACCGACGCCGGCGCGGAATACCAGGTTATCCGTCGCCTCGTAGTTGATCCCAAAACGCGGCTGCAACAGACCTCTGCCGTCAAACGTGGCTGTATTCGAGAAACCGTTTCGAGCAGCAAAATTCGCATTCGCTGTTGGAACATCGCCGGACGTATAGAAGTCGTAGCGAACGCCGGCGGTCACCGTGAGACCCCATTCGTCAAAAGAGATTTCGTCTTGAGCGTAGACGCTGTTTGTCGCGAAACTGAAATTCGCCGCGGCATCATCGGGATTGTTGGTGCCGCCAGCATTGCCGTAGAAAAAGTCGTCTACGAACTGCGCTTCAAACGCATCGATATTCGCATCCGGGTTCGCCAGTAAACCATTTCCAGTGTTGAAGGCGTCGAAATCATACTGACCTTCAGAATGCTGGACGAACAGATTGAATACTTCAACGGCTTCCCGCTCGAAACCGAGTGAGAACAGGTGGTTGTTAACCGCATAGTCCGCCTTGAATTTGGCGTTGAAGGTATCGGTGTCGAGTTTGTTTGAATGCCGCGAATCATCAGCGCCAAGATAGACAGTGGCGGTCTGGTCTGTCGCCGGATTGTACGTATCAATCTGGAATTCGCCAAAATCCGTACCATTGATCGAATTCTGACCGGTGTCATTGGTCGTATAAGAAACACGAACTTCGGTGGACAAGCGATCCGTCCAGCTGGAGAAAACCTGGCCCGAATAAGAGGTCAGCCTTGTGCTGCGCAGATAGAAATGATCGAAGAATTCATACTCATCCGGATCATCATCAGAAGCAGTGATGTTATTGCCATTGTTGCGGTTGAACGTAAACGTCGCACGATGATTGTCGGTGATGTTCCAGTCGAGTTTGGCGAGGATTTTTTCATCGCTCTCCGGGAAAGAGGCCGGGATATCCAGCACATCATAGCCGTAAACATCACGCGCAACTTGAGCGATGCGATCAAGCTGGGCCTGTGTTACGCCCGGAACGCCGATAGAGCCGGCTTCCGCGGGGCCGCGTGAAATAACCTCATTGCCATTCAGATTCTCATAAGCGGCAAAGAAAAACAGCTTGTCTTTAATGATTGGCCCAGACAGGGTGGCGCCAAATCGCACTTCGCGGAAATCACCCTTGTCAAAAGAATCACCTTCGATTGAACCGCCGCGAAGGCTGTCATTCGTATAGTCCGCCCATGCCGATCCGTGAAACTCATTTACGCCTGAGCGCGTAACGGCATTGATGTTACATGCGGTAAAACCGCCATATTCTACATCAAACGGCGAAAACTCCACCGCGACCTGATCAATAGCATCAAACGGGAACGGCACCCTTTCTGTCGGGAAACCATTAGCGTTCAGACCGAAATTGTCATTCAACCGGATGCCGTCAACGGTGAGGGAGTTGAAACGCGGGCTTGCGCCAGCGCATTGCAAGCCGTTGCCGTTTGACTGCTCGATAAACAAACGAGGGTCCTGCCGAATGATATCCTTAATGTCGCGGTTGATTGCGGGCGAGTCCTGAAGGTCGTTGAAATCAAACGTCGCCGATGGTCCAGCGGCGACTTGAATCGTACTGGAGCGCGTAGACATGACGATGATTTCATCGCCGGCGCCAGAAGCCAGATCCAGTGTGATGAATGTCGTATCGCCAAGCGATAATCTTACACCCTCTACGCCCTCATTCTGATAGCCCGCGCGTGAAGCGCTAACGGTGTAATTTCCTGAAACGGACAGGTTTTGAGCGCTGAAGCGACCAGCGCTATCGGTCGTCGCGCGCCTTGTCGTGCCTGTATTTGCGTCGACAATCGTCACGCTCGCACCGGCTATCGGCGCACCGGCCTCATCCGTGACAACGCCGCGGATGTCGGATGTCGTTTGCTGCGCCAATACAGGCGTCGCGACGATCGTCGCAAAAGCAGTGGACAGCGCGATGGCCGCCGCCCCTGCAGAAAGGGTCTTCATTAATTTCATGGATAGTCCCCAAGATTTGACTAGTTGAAAGCCGCGTCAAGCCCGGCGCGGTCATGTCTGTGCCTTAGAAACCTACGATGACAATTAAGTGACAGTCGACCCATGCCAAAAAAGGTGTTTTCACAACAGTTCTGCGAACCATTATTGAAGCTTTTATGGCTGTGGAAATTTTATACAGATAAATCATTCCATTACTGATGATTACCACAGGTTACGGACGCTTAATCCGTGAACACACCAAAGCGCGTCTGAAAATAAATACAGTGAAATAGGCGTTCTTGAGCTGGGTGTGCGCTTAGGGCAACACCCCTACATCCGGTCCGGCGTCTCAATACCCAAGAGCTGAAGGGTGAGGCTAAGCTGCTCGCCCGCGGACTTGGCGAGCGATAGTCTTGAGGCGCGCGCACTGGCGTCTTTTTCGTCGGCAATGCGGCAGGCGGCGTAGAATTTTGAAAACGCCTGCGCCAGCAAGAATGCATGGTCACAGAGAATATGCGGCATACGGCGGTGATGCGCTTCGCGCACGGCTTGAGGAAAAGACAGGAGAACCAGCGCCAGATCGCGCTCTTCCGGTTTCTCAATCATGATTTCACCAGGCGAACCCGCCCCGGCGGCCTCGGCCTTCGCAAGCACAGATCGCACCCGAACGTTTGCATAGAGCAGATATGGTCCTGTCTTGCCCTCAAACGCTGTAAAGCGGTCGATATCGAAGATGTAATCGCCGGTTCGAGTGTTCGACAGATCCGCAAACTTCAATGCGGCGACGCCAACTTTCCTGGCTATTGCAGCAGTCTCTTCCTCGCCATAGCCTTCGGCAAAGCCGCTCTCGGTGAGGCGCTCGCGGGCCCTGTCCGTGACCAGATCGATGAGGTCGCGCAGTTTTAAGACGCCCCCTTCTCTGGTCTTAAACGGTTTTCCGTCCTTGCCGTTCATGGTGCCGAACCAGAGATGTTCGAGTTTCACCTCATCGAAATAGCCAGCGAGATCGACAGCGCGGAAGACCTGCTCGAAATGGAGGCGCTGGCGCGCGTCGACCACATAGAGAATACGGTCGGGACTCATCTCCCGCTTGCGGTCCATGATCGTGGCGATGTCTGTCGCGTGATAACCCACCGCCCCTTCGGAATTGACGAAGATGATCGGCGGCATCTCCTTGTTGTCGTCATCACGCGCAACCCGGATAATTTTGGCGCCGTCGGAAAGCTCGATAATCTTGCGCTTTTCGAGATCATCCGTCAGTTCAGGGATCAACGGATCGGCGTCCGCTTCGCCCTTCCAGAGATCAAACTCCACGCCGAGATCAGCATAGTCTTGTTTCATCGCCGCAACGGACAAATTGACGAAATGCCGCCACAGGGCGCGATAGCCGGGCCTTCCGTCCTGCAGCGCCTTGGTCGCCTTGCGGGCGATGTCGGCGCGGGCGGGATCGGTTTTACAGGCGGCGGACGCCGCCGGATACATGTCCTCAAGGTCTTTAAGACTGATCGGCGGTTCGGACGGGAAAGGAGCTTCCGCGCCCTCTTCGAAATAAGGAAGATCCGGCTGGCGCAACTCTAGCTCTGAGATGAGCTGGCCCATCTGCAGACCCCAGTCACCGAGATGAACGTCACCGATAACCTCATCGCCGCTAAAACGCAGAATGCGTTTCAGGCTTTCGCCAATAATAGCGGCGCGTAGATGGCCCACATGAAGCGGCTTGGCGACGTTCGGGCCTCCATAATCCATCACCACCTTTTCCGTCACCGCCTTGCGCCAGCCCCCAAGCCGCGCGTCATCGCGAAGCAGGTTGGCTTGCGCATTCAGATAGGCGTCGCTCAGCGTAATATTGATAAATCCAGGCCCGGCGACCGTCAGGGACGAAAATTCATCCCTACCGGCGAGTGCGGTGATTACCCGTTCCGCCAGTGCTCGCGGATTCTGCTTGGCGATTTTCGCCGCCGCCAGCGCGCCATTGCATTGAAACTGGGCCAAATCCGGCCGGTCGGCTGGTTTGACCTTTCCCAACCGCGCGTCGAGGCCCACCGCAGCGAACGCCTCGCCGACGAGATCGCTTAAATCGTCAATCAACATCATTGCAATTGTGGAAATTTCAGGCTTTTGCCGGAGCGGTTATAAATTGCTTGTTCGGGGGTAAGGGAAAGCCCGATGACAATTTCAAAATTGAGGCCGGAAGTCTCCTCGCTGGCGCGGGGGATAGTGATTTTGTCGATATCTTCTTTTTTTACAACGACAATACGGTCATCATTAAAGTTCGCGGCTACGATGAATTCTTTTTTGGCAATGACTTCAATGTCTTTTCTCGTTACAGCAACAAAATACTTGAAATATTTCTCGCCATTCGCTCCCTTCGGGCCTTTGCCAAACGCCATCCTCAAATCGACTTCGGCGTCGATAGGCTCATCTCCATAATAGCGGCAACGCGTCGTTACATCGGTAATCTCCGCCGTATAGGCGACATCATCGAGCTGCTCCTCGCCGTCGAACTCGACCATGCGGGCGGCGTCTGACAACACAATCACATTTGGGCACGGCGCGGGATTCGCCTCTTGCGCCTCTCTATCGAAGCTTGAGCAGCCCACAGGCGCAGCGACTGCGGCGATAAGCGCGCCCGCTAACAGTTTGTTCATCAATACCAATCCCTATATCAATCAGGAAACGCCATAGGGCTGCCGAACCGTTGCCGTCCTGACGCCCAGATTTGAAGTTAAACTTCTCGTAGCGTCTCGCAACTTCCGGCGCAACGCTCCCATGGACGTATGTACACAAGAACGCGGCGCATCAATGGCAGACACTGACCGAACCTCGAACCTGACCGTGCGCCTTGCAGCGCCGAGAGGGTTTTGCGCCGGTGTAGAGCGCGCCATTCGCACAGTCGAGGAAGCCCTCGCACTGCATGGCGCCCCAGTCTATGTGCGCCATGAAATCGTTCACAATCGCCATGTCGTCGATCGGCTGCGGGCCATGGGCGCGATTTTCATTGAGGAGCTGAAAGACGCGCCCGATGATCGCCCGGTTATCTTTTCCGCGCATGGCGCGCCGCGCAGCGCCCATGAAGAGGCGGCCGCACGCAAGATGGTGTCAATCGACGCAACTTGCCCGCTGGTCTTAAAAGTTCACACCCAGACGCGCCGCCATGCGGCAAACGGACGACACGTCTATCTCATCGGACACGCAGACCATCCAGAGGTCGTGGGCACCATGGGCCAGGCGCCCGAAGGCGCCGTAACGCTCGTTGAAACGGTTGCTGAAGTCGCAAATCTGCCGGAGCGCACCGGCCCGAAGGCTTACGTCACACAGACCACCCTGTCGGTCGATGACACCCGGACAATCATTGAAGCGCTTAAGACAAGGTTTCCCGATATCGCCGGACCGGCAAAGGAAGACATCTGTTACGCAACATCCAATCGCCAAAATGCTGTGAAGACCGCCGCGCCGGGCGTCGATCTCTTCGTGGTGGTTGGATCGGAAACATCTTCCAATTCGAAGCGCCTTGTCGAAGTCGCCCTTTCCGCAGGCGCACGCCACGCTGTCCTTATTGAGGATGCCGACGCATTCGACCCGTCTCTTCTGAATGATGCGCAAACAATTGGCGTAAGCGCCGGCGCTTCGGCGCCAGAAAGTCTGGTTGAGAAATTCCTCGAATTGCTGGCGTCAATGCGCACGATTATTATTGAGACAGTGGAAACGGCGCGCGAAGACATTGTGTTTAACACGCCTCTGCGTCTCGCGAGCTAGCGGTCCCATGGCTGTTTACACCGAGGTCGCCGACGACGCTCTGAGAGCGTTCTTAAGCAACTTTGATATTGGCGAACTGGTTCGTAAAATCCCGATCGCCGAAGGTGTTGAAAATTCAAATTATCGGATCGACACGACAACAAACTCATTCATCCTGACATTGTTCGAAAAGCGGGTGCAGGAAGAAGATCTGCCCTTTTTCATGGCGCTGACAGGCTATCTGGCCAAACAAGGCTTGCCTGTTGCGGCGCCCATCGCGGACAACAACGGCGCAATCATCAAACGTCTTGCAGGACGGCCCGCAACAATTGTTCAATTTTTAAACGGCCGTCCGCATATGACGCCCTCGGAGAACGACTGCGCACAACTGGGCGCCGTTCTCGCATCACTGCATTCAAACGCACCCGGTTTTGTGCAGGAGCGCGTCAATCCTTTATCGCTTGATGGCTGGCCCGAACTCGCTAACGCGTGTCGCGCCGGGGCTGACCGTTGCGCAGAGGGGCTAGCCGCAGCAATAGACAATGAATGTAAGTTCCTCAGCGCCAACTGGCCTTCTGCGCTACCGCGCGGCGTCATCCATAGCGACCTATTTCCGGATAATGTGCTGTTTGATGGCGATGAGATATCCGGCGTCATCGACTTTTATTTCTCCTGCACGGATTGCTTCGCTTATGATCTGGCGGTTTGCATTAACGCCTGGTGTTTCGACGAAAACGGAGAGTTTCAACCGGAAAACGCCAAAACTCTCGTCGCAAGTTATTCTGTTGGCCGCCGACTTAACAGTGAAGAACGCGCCGCTTTGCCCATATTGCTGCGCGGCTCAGCGCTTCGTTTTCTGCTCACCCGCCTTTACGACTGGTTGAATCAGGTAGAAGGAGCGCTAGTCACGGTGAAAGACCCTCTTCCATTCTGGCGCATTCTGACGTTTCATCAAAAGCATTCGAACCCATCATTATACGGACTTTAAATGATTGAAATTTACACTGACGGCGCCTGTTCAGGCAATCCAGGACCTGGCGGCTGGGGCGTTCTCATCATTGACGGTAATGACCGCACCGAGCTTCACGGGGGCGAGCCCGACACCACCAATAACCGAATGGAAATGCTGGCCGCAATTGAGGCCTTAAAGGCGACCGGCGACGCGCCAATCACCATTCACACTGACAGTCAGTATGTGAAAAACGGCATCAACACCTGGATCCACGGATGGAAGCGTAATGGTTGGAAAAATGCTTCAAAGAAGCCGGTCAAGAACAAAGACTTATGGCTGGAACTGGATGCGCTGACCCAAGACCGCACAGTTGAGTGGCGCTGGGTCAAGGGTCATGACGGCCATCCCGGTAATGAGCGCGCCGATGAACTCGCCCGCCTTGGCGCGGCGTCATGCGCTTAAACGCTAACGCCGAGGCGGACGAAGCAACCTGTTAAAGCTGGCTGATCATGTGTTCAGCGCTCGACACATCAAACGCGCCAGGGGCCTCAATATTCAGCTCTTGCACGACGCCGTTCTCAATGATGGCGGAGAAGCGCTGCGAGCGCTCACCCATGCCAAACCCTTTGCCGTCCATCACGAGGTCAAGCGCGCGCGTGAAATCGCCATTGCCGTCAGCAAGCATAATAACTGAATCTTGCGCATCCTGGCTTTTCGCCCAGGCGTCCATAACAAATGCATCATTGACGGACATGCAGACGATCTTACTGACGCCTTTTGATTTCAACGCATCGGCTTTTTCAACAAAACCAGGCAAATGCTTCGCAGAACAGGTTGGCGTGAAGGCGCCGGGCACCGAAAACAGCGCAACCTTCCCTTCGCCAAAAATTTCGCCGGTGTCAGCCTGTTCCGGGCCCTGATCTGTCGCCAACATTACTTTCACGCTTGGAATTTTTTCGCCAACAGAGATCGTCATATCACCACACTCCTTCGATTATTCCACGGGATCGATGGGGTTCTACGCCAGCGGCCAGCATATTGAAAGACAGCGCAGTCCTTGCGCCCGCAGGTCAGCGAGAATAGGATTTCGCCATATGAAGTTGCCAGGACAGTTCTCCAATGCAGCGGACCGCGACTTTCTAGCGGGACAATTACTCATCGCCATGCCGAATATGGGCGATCCGAGATTTGAACACTCTGTAATCTTCATGTGCGCCCATGACGAAGACCACGCGATGGGCGTCATCGTCAATAAACCCCTTGCAGATCTGGAACTTTCCGATCTCCTTGAGCAACTGGAGATCGAACCGGAAAACAGTATTGAAGAAACGCCTGTATTCTTTGGCGGCCCGGTTCAGACCGAACGCGGCGTCGTCCTGCACACGCTGGATTACAGACTTGAAACCACCATCATATTGGCTGGTGAAATGGGCCTGACGGCGACCAAGGACGTTCTGATCGACATTGGCGGGCGCGAGCCGACGCGCCCCGCCCCGCGAAAATATCTTTTAGCAATCGGCCATGCCGGTTGGGGCGCCGGTCAGTTAGAACAAGAAATCTCAATGAATGTCTGGGCGCATTGCGACCCTGACGAAAGCATCATTTTTGAAGGGGCGAAAGTATCGTCCTGGAAACGCGCCCTCTCAAAACTTGGCGTTACCGGTGCGATGTTATCGCCCGAATGGGCGGCTCCAAGGCGCGACGATCAGCCATTGAACTAGGCGGCGTCGGTTACCAGGAATTTGCGCCGCCCCAGTTTTTCCACCGCATCGGACGTTTTTCTTCGACTTTGTCGGCAAGCTCTATCGCAATGGATGTATCAGCCGTCGCAAGCGCTTCACCCTCAAGATCAACCTTCGTTTCTTCAACTACGGGTTTTTCTTCGGATTTTGTTTCAAGCCTGGCAGCAGGTTCTTTCTGCTTTTTCTCCGCTTTCTTTGCAGGCGCATCGCTTTTCGTGGCCGACGGCTTGCCCAGCGCATAACCTTGACCGTAAGCGCAACCGTTCTGCGCCGCAGCTTTTGCCGCCGCGTCGGATTCCACGCCTTCAATAATCACTTTCAAGCCAAGGTCCTTACCCAGCGACGCCAGTGATCGAACGATCTTCGATCCATCGCCGCCTTTTTCCAGATCAACGGCAAAAGACTTATCGATCTTGAGATAGTCAAAATCATATTTGCGAAGGTTCGAGAGACACGAGAACCCGGCGCCGAAATCATCGAAGGCCAGCGCTGCGCCGGCTTTTTTCAGCGCGCTGAAAACCTTGCTGGCGCTCGCATCGTCGGAAACCGCCTCCCCTTCCGTCAGCTCAAGCACGAGTGAATGCTTAGGCAGGGAGAATTCCTTCATTGTCTCGCGCACGGCTTCAACAAAACCATCCGCCTTCATCTGTCCCCAGGAGACGTTCATCGCAACGAAAAGTCCGTTGCGTTTTTCGGTTTTGATCTTGTCGGCGAGAAAAGACGCCGCTTCGCGCAACATTGTTTTCGCCAATGCATCACCCTTGCCAGCCGCAACGGCGTATTCAACAAAAACTTCCGGCCCTTCGTCGGCGCCGTCTTCCTGGTCGCGCCAGCGCGCCAGCGTTTCGTAACCGGCGGTCTTTTTGTTATCGAGACTGACAATCGGCTGGAACGCTGCAACAATGTCGCCATTATCAAAGGCGTCTACAAATCTAGAGATTGCAGGCGCAACAGCAGACGGCACAATCGCGGCTTCTGTCGCTTTTTGCAGCCTGTTACCGTCAACGCCATTGCCTTTTGACGGTTTAAAGACCGGCGATGCAGTTTCAATAAAGGCGACAAGCCGCTCGAGTTGACCAGAGTCATCGTGTGCGGCGCGCGCGCCCCGCAGCCTGATCTGGCGCCCGTCAAACAGTTTCAGCGCAACATCGAACGGACCATCGACGGGCGAGAGGACTTCTTCTTCAAACCGCGCCGCATCGTCCTGGTGAATGAAATTACGCAAGGCGTCCGGCGTGAAGGGCGCAGAGGAGTCAGCGCCAAGTAGTTTGGGCAGAGAGTCTGTTTGATCGACAGCTTCGCGACTCCAGTCCCATGTCGCAACACCGGAATAATCGAGGACCCGTGCAAGCTGTCCCTTAAGATCAAGCTCGTCTCTGCTTGCAGCGCTTTGATCACGCGCGAAGTCATGATCGTGCTTTTCAGTTGAAAACCCATGCAGCGGCTCTACACCCGCCGCCATCATGGCGTTAGCGTGCGGCGCTGACCCTTCCGTCAATGCAACAAGACTGGCCGCCAGAACGCCAAGCGTGAAAAGAACATGCGGCGCAAGGGCGAACCCCGCCGCCTCGACGCCCGCCAGCGGACCAAACAATGGTGCCACCGCCGCCAGCGCAACGCCCGGCAATATAAGCCGCGCGCCCGTATCGCCGCGAAACGCCTGGGTCACCGCCAGAACAATGGCGAATCCGCCAACGGCGAACACCGCGAGGCGCATCAGGGGCGCGACATCAATGCGATCGAAGAAATTGATCAGCCCCATGCCGCCGATGATCAGGGCGGCTGTGAACATCACCCCTCCGAGCAGCGGATTATAACGCGCCGCGCCAACTGAGGCAGAGAGGAAGACAATCGCCGCTGCAGCAAAGACCCCCTGTATCAAAACGGCCACTTCCGGCGGCATCGAAGCAAAAAAGCCAAGCCAGGAAAATTCCAGCGCCGCTGCGCCAACAACCATCAACAACGCGCAAACCGCCAGACCGCTTCGTCGAATCGCCGCGTAGCCCGCCAAAAACGCAGCGCCGATGATGAAAGCCCCCGCTATCGCGCCGCGCCCAAGCTCCAATGCCGGTCCCGCAGCGGTTATTCCGCCATCCGTTAGACCTGCCGCCAGAATTTGTATCATATTTTCCCCAACCCCTGAGTTTACGCCTCAACCGCTGGACCGATTTCCAAACAGGCATGTTCAAGAAACATACCTATCTATGTCGCCGTTTTATGCCTAACGGCGATCACGAAATCGAAACGCCCAACCACTGGTTCCCTGCCGCTATATTCACGCGACTGTGACATTATCGCAAGGGCGCGACGGCCCGTAAGGCGCAGTTTTTTTCTCGGTTTACCGCAAATCCGCGCTCAATCCTGATTTCGCTCGCGATGCCGACGCGCTGTGACCGCATAGAGGTCATGATCGCGCCATTTGCCATTGATTTTGAGGTAGTCTTCCGCCTGCCCTTCCCGGTGGAAACCGCTGGAGACTAGCAATCGTTGCGACGCAATATTACCACGCTGGCACGCAGCCTCGACTCTGTTGAGGCCAAGGCTGTCAAAAACGTGCACCAACAGGGCGCTTACGGCGGCAAGGCCAAAGCCGCATTTTATATAAGGCTCGCCGATC
The DNA here is from genome assembly GCA_039196665.1 of Pseudomonadota bacterium. Taxonomy (GTDB): domain Bacteria; phylum Pseudomonadota; class Alphaproteobacteria; order Caulobacterales; family Parvularculaceae; genus Hyphococcus. Next base: position 570,675 of record JBCCUQ010000001.1, read on the forward strand.
CAGTAGCCGATGGTCGCCGCGCGCGCTGCGCCATAGCGGATATTGGTTAGCGTCAGCCCGCCGACCAAGACGCTATCGCTCCTGCGAAACACAAATAAGGAAAGGCCACACGCCCGCTTCGCATCGCGATCAAACTGGCGAAGCCGCTGGCGAAATGATGCAAGGGTCAGATTCTCCGGCGCCCAATCCTGCTCCCAGCGGATAAGATGCGTCCGGCTATGCTCTCGCAGCTCAGCCCATTCAGTATAGTCGCGCGCCTGCGGTGAGCGCAGATAGACTGGATCGCGCACCAATATGGGGTCAAATGCAGATCGGACGGAAGATTTTGTCAGAAACATCGAAATCGACTGTGCAGGCGTGAAAGCGGCGATACCGCCAAAGTTTCTCGTGAATGTCAAAGGCCAAAAAACCGCACATTCAGTCGACTTCAAAGCGGCCAGGCGGATTCACCAAATATGGAAAAACCTTGCAATTCACGCCACTAGGGCCCATATCCGCCCCTGCACCAATGATTTAGAGCCGTATACTAGGCCTCTGTTCCAAGCTTACGAAACTACTCCAAGACATCGGTTGCTTTCTATACGGGTCGGGCCCTGCCTGCCCGTCAACGCCATGTCTAATAAGGAGATGCAAATGGCTACTGGAAAAGTGAAATGGTATAACCCGCAAAAAGGCTTCGGCTTTATTGAGCCGACGACGGGCGGCAAGGACGTTTTCGTCCACGCAACCGCTCTTGAAGCCGCGGGCATCCGCAGCCTCGATGACGGCCAGGAAGTCAGCTATGAGTTGACCGAAGAGCGCGGCAAAGTTTCCGCAACATCCCTGAAAGTCTAACCATCAGGTTTGGGATTCGTCCCAATTGCGGAGCGCGGCTTACGCGCTCCGCATATCAAATTGCTTGAGGGCATCAGCAATTTTCAATGAATGCAAAAAACAGTCTGGCGGTACGATATGACAGCAAGTCCAAATACGCAGACAAAACCCGTAACAGGGCTTTCCCCAGCCAACCGGCGTGAAGAACGCGAACAGGCGCAAGCGGAAGCACTGGCCGAAATCGCGCATCAGCAGCGCGAGCGCGAGAACAAATCTCGCCAGCTTCGACAGCTGCGTCTTTCTCAACAAAAGAAGAAGTAGGCTTTTGCGCTTTTTTGCGCGCCCTGACCCTAATTTATAGGGTGAACACTTGTTCAACCAGCTCGGGCTCGCCATCGCCAACAATCGCAATTGAACGTGGCCCTTCAAGAGATCGGCAAGCGCACCGTTTGATATCATCCAGCGTGACCGCATCCAGACGCGCAACCAGCTCATGCGGCGCCATTGTCTTGCCGAAGGTGAACACTTGGCCGGCATTGGCTTCAATGCGGGCGGCCGGGCTTTCCAGACTCATCATCAGTGACGCGCGCAGTAATGCGCGGGCGCGATCGACTTCCGTCTGTGTGACGTCATGCGCCATCGCTTCAATTTCCCGCTGGATAAGCTTGGCCGCCTCAACGACCTGCCCCGCCTCGGCGCCGACATAGGTTCCGACAAGGCCGCATTCCTCATATCCGTCAGCAAAAGCGTATACGGAATAAGCGAGCCCGCGTTCCTCCCGAATGGTCTGAAACAGCCGTGAAGACATGCCGCCGCCAAGCGCATCGGCAAAAACGCGCGTTGCGAAAAAGTCCTCATGACGCGCCGAAACACCCGGAAAGGCGAGCGCGAAATGGGTCTGCTCGATATCCCTCGCATAATGGCGCTGGCCTCCAACAAACGAGGGAACTGACCGCGAGACATCAGCACTAGCAGGCGTCATATCGCCAAACTGCGCCTCAGCGAGTGCTATTATTTGCTCGGCATCGATCTTTCCCGCTGCAGCGACGATAAGCGCGCCCGGATGATATTGCCGCGCCATGAACTCGCGCAAACTCGCCGGTGTCTGCGCGCGTACGCTTTGCGGCGTTCCGAGAATTGGCCGGGCCAGCGAATGGCCGTCCCATGTCGCCTCCTGCAACAACTCAAAGACGACGTCGTCGGGCGTGTCCGCCGCCTCCCCGATCTCCTGCACCACGACTTCCTGTTCTTTCGCCAGTTCAGCATTGCTGAATTGCGGATGGCGCAGGATGTCGCCAAGGAGGTCGATCGCAAGCGGGACATCATCTTTCAGAACGCGCGCATAATAGCCGGTGCGCTGGTGACTGGTCGCTGCGTTCAGATATCCGCCGACAGATTCAATCTCTTCAGCGATTTCGCGAGCCGTACGCCGCACCGTTCCTTTGAACGCCATATGCTCCAGAAGGTGCGCAATCCCGTGCTCTTCGACGCGCTCATCGACAGACCCCGCATGCGCCCATACGCCGAGCGCAGCGGTTTCCAATGACGGCATGGGATCGACGACAATGCGCACGCCGTTTTTGAGTGTATGTGTCTCGCTCATGGTTGCGCCCGGTCGCGCAAGCGATCCAGCATCAACGCCTTCACCGCCGCCGCCGTCGCGGGCGACGTCGCCATATGCTCCGGACGATCGAAGAGATCGCTATAGCGCGACGGCAACGCTGGATGCGCGCCAGCGGCGCGCTCAACAACATCGGGGAATTTCGCCGGGTGCGCCGTCGATAACGTGACGACCTTACCGGAAAGCTCTTTCACATCACGCAAACGTTGCGCAGCAACCCGCGCAACAGCCGTATGCGGATCGATCAATGCGTGATGTTCCCGATAATGGCGCTTAATTTCAGCGACAGTGTCGGTTTCGCTGGCTGCATGGGAGACGAAATCATCTCTGATGGCGCACATTTCATCATCACTCAACGCGATGGCGCCGGTTTTCTGAAACTCCGCCATGCGCATCCGTAATGCATCTGAGGCACGGCCCAAAACTTCATATAACAAACGTTCAAAATTGCTCGCGACCTGAATATCCATAGAGGGCGACGACGTCGCGGAAACGCTCGCAGGCGAATAATCGCCCTGTTGAATTGCACGATGCAAGATATCGTTGACGTTTGTAGCGACCGCCAGTTTTGCAATTGGCAGGCCCATCTGCTTGGCCGCATAACCGGCAAAGACATCGCCGAAGTTACCTGTGGGCACAACGAAACTGACAGGCTCTCCATCGCTGATCGCCGCTGACGCCGTAAAGTAATAAACGATCTGCGCCGCGAGGCGCGCCCAGTTGATCGAGTTGACGCCGCCAAGTTTTGTTTTGGCGACAAACGCTTCGTCGGCGAAAAGCGCCTTCACTATCGACTGGCAATCGTCGAACGATCCGTCAATAGCGATATTACAGACATTTTCGTTGGCGACACAGGTCATCATCCGGCGCTGAACATCGCTGACGCGGCCCTCAGGATGCAGAACAACCACGTCTACGCGCCTACAGGATTTCAGCGCTTCAATCGCCGCCGCCCCTGTGTCCCCGGACGTCGCGCAGATAATTGTCAGTCTTTCACCGCGCCGTTCCAGAAGGTCATCGAACATCGCCCCAAGCACCTGCATGGCGAAATCCTTGAACGCCAGCGTCGGCCCATGAAACAGCTCCAATATCCAGTCTTCATCGCCAATCTGCGTTAACGGCGCGACGTCCGTATGATCGAAGGCGCCGTAAACCTTGCACGTTATTTCCAGAAGGCGGTCATGCGAAAACGCGTCGCCCGTAAACCGCGCCATGATTGATGCAGCAATGTCGGCATAGGACTTTCCGCGAAATTTCGCGATCTCACCAGGCGAAACCTGCGGCCAGGCTTCCGGCATGAAAAGACCGCCGTCACCGGCAAGTCCGGTGAGCAGGACATCGTCAAATCTGGCGGCGCCCACGCCGCCACGGGTGGAAAGATACTTCATAAGCGCTGATGTGGCTTAAAATGCGTCCGCGGGCAAACGGCAAATCAGAAACTTCTCATCATAGAGCGCGCCGATCAGCAGCGTGCGGCCCAGGCGAGCCGCTGTCGTGGAAGCGGACAGTTCCTCGCCGTCATCGCGATAGACCGTGCGCGGCCTGCCGTCAGCGCCAATCCGGATCACCTGTGACGGGGACAGAATATCGGGATTTATCTTGTGACGCGGCGCCGTCAGCGGTTTGGGCAATGCGCCGATCCAGACAACGCCCGCCTCGTCAACCATCAGATTATCGGGCGCCGCATCCAGTTTGATTTCATCGATCTGCGCCAGAGCCCCGGTCTCAAGGTTGCGTTCAAAAATCTGAATTGCGCCGCCGGCAGTCTCCGCCACATAGGCGCGGGCGCCGTTCGGGCTGAGATCAATGCCGTTGGCGAAGCGCAAGCCTTCGGCCGCGACCCGCCAGACCGTCCCGTCCGTATAAAGCACCTGCCCCGATGCAGCCCGAGTCAGAAAATGGAGATCGCCCATGCGGGACGACCGCCCTGGCCGCACATCGTTGGTTACATAGAAACTGCGCCGTCCGGTGGCGACAACGCTGTTTGGGCTGGTCAGACGACGCTCTGTGAAGGTCTCGAGATGCATCAGCGCCCCGTCGGCGCTCACATTGAACATCTCAACGCTGTTATTGGCCTGGTTTACGACAAAGAGCCGCCGAACCTCGCCGTCATCAAAATAGTCGAGACCAAAAGGTTCGAACGCTGCGGGCTCGCCGCCGGTCTGGTCACGCCAGGCGCTGTCGCTCAACGGGTTGTCCAGATCGAAAATATGGATTGCGCCGCGGGCATCGCCGGTCCGGCGATCCAGTGATGAGATGAAAGCGCGGGAACGGCGCGCATCGATATGGATGTCTTCGGGGCCGACAATGCCCTGTACCGGCTCGCACTGGCCTGCAAAAACACGCTCTATGTCGGCAAAATGGTTAAAGGACCGCAATCCCGTGTAAATCGCGCCCCCACCGAGAAACAGCAAAACGACAATAACACTGACAAAACGCATACTTGATGCTTAACCGGAGCGGGGTCAAAACTGGATGAAAAGGCGGTCTCGGGGCGGTTTTCAGGCAATCGCGTTAATAAGCCTATCACTGCGCAATTCACGCGGCTAGGCCTTTGGACGGGCAAGGCCATTTCTCTTGGCGTCCGGGGTTGCGAAACCCGGATGCGGCGCGTATATGCCGCGTCTTGCATTTCCTATCAGCATCAAAAATTCAAAGAGCGCCGCTGTCATGAAGAAAGACATTCATCCGGAATATCACACCATCAAAGTCGTCATGACTGATGGGACGAGCTTTGAGACCCGCTCCACCTATGGTGAGCCTGGCGCGACGATGAACCTTGATATTGACCCGCTGAGCCATCCGGCATGGACGGGTGGCCCAGCGCGCATTGGTGAACGCGGGCGCGTTTCGAAATTCAATCAGAAATTTGGTTCTTTCGGCCTGAAAAAGTAATCGGGCTTACGGTTACGAACGATGACCGAAGGCTTTGAGCAAGGCGCGCTGTTGACCGGCGGCGTCGCTCTCGGTTGATCCAACAATGTCATTGCTAAACAAATCCGTGTCCAGCCGATGGATGCGGGCGAACAGCTGACGCGCATTATCGATCAGCAGGATCAGTTTTTCCGGCAAGCCATCGGCGCGCAGATCGCTGTCAGGTTCCTGATCTCCATCGATCCGGTATTTCTGCTCACCAGCCTCAAGGACTTTCATCTCCCCTTCGCGAACTGCGCGAAGCACCAGAAGCCAGGAGGCGATCTGCATGAGTTGTGTGGTCAGCCGCATCGAGGCGCCGGCATACGCAAGCGCTGCATCCCGCCCAAGCGCCTTTGACGCTTCGCGCCCTTCGCCATCAAGGTAGTTGGCCGTATCCTCGACCAGCGCCATGCCTTCCTTGAATGTGCGCGCAAACAATTCCGACTGGACGAAATTCGCCGCGCCTGTAGCCTCTATTTCTTCTGCCCCAAACAAACTTTCCGCCCCATCATTTGCCGCGCTTAGGATGACGTCCGACAATCGAACTGACAAGCGCGGAATTGTTAATCTAAGCTGGCGAAAGCGATCGCGCAGCGCCGATCCATTGAGAGCAACGCTTATGCCAGCAACTTATGGGGGAAATGAGGCCGGCGCCTTCGTCCTTGGGGTGGATGGATGCCGCGCCGGCTGGGTGTGCGTTCGTTTGAATCTGCCGAACATGACGACCGCCGCCGCCATTGCGCCATCGTTTGAGGCGCTTTTGTCTGGCGTCGGCGCCGGAGCGGCCATGATCATCGTCGATATGCCGATTGGCCTGGCCGAAACCGGCCGGCGCGCCTGTGAAAGGGAAGCGCGCAGGCGCTTGAGCCCGCTCCGGCACTCAAGCGTTTTTTCAACCCCGCGCCGCCCTATGCTCGCATTCAACACCTATGAAGAGGCCAATGAATGGGGCAAGCGTCAGGGTAAGAACGCGGGCGGCGGCCTCTCCAAACAGGCATGGATGATCACCCCCAAAATCCGGGAGATCGACGATGCAATCACCCCAGCGGACCAGACCCGTCTCGCAGAGGGACACCCGGAGGTGGCTTTCTGGCGCCTTAATGGCGAGCAGGCTTGCCGACAGCCGAAGCGCGCCAGCGACGGCGCGCAGGAAAGACTGGCGTTGCTAAAGCAGCACGGGATTACCGCCGCCGAAAAACATTACGAGGATTTACGACTGGAAGCCGGCGCAGGCATCGGCCGAGACGACGTTTACGACGCCTGCGCCCTCGCCCTGACCGCAAAGGCGCGGCTCGATGGCGGCGCAACTCATCTCACCGATGGACGCAAAGATGCACGCGGGCTGTTGATGGAAATCTGGGGCTAGATCGCCTACTCACCGGTTTTCAGGCGGCGATAGATGATCGCGGGGACGGCGGTCTGTATCGCCATTGAGAAAAGCTGGAAGAAGATCGCCGCCGCAATCGCCGCCAGGTAAATCACAATGCCAACCAGTGCGAAAATCGACCCTTGCGCTACAAGCAGCGCGGCCAGCATCTGGAAAATGGAATCCGCCAGCGAATAAATGATCGAGATCACCATGATGAATAGAATAAACAAAATAAAGACGCCAAGGATCGACCAGAAATGACCGAAGGTCATGGCGAGTGACCCAAACAGCAGCAACCTATTCTCGGCGGCTGACCCAGGCGGAAACGGCGCCAGTTTCACACTCACATAAATAAGGGGAATGACCGCCAGCAGAAAGGTCATTCCGAAAACTTTCATTGGCGCCATCAACGCCGAAAAGGCCTCCAGCTCGTTGGCGCTACTTTGTTCCGCTGCTTCAATTGCGGCGATCAATGCTTTGAAACCATCAACAAAACCCGACGCACTCTCACCCGTTACAGCCAACGCGCCCAAAAACGCTGCGCCCCAGATAGCGCCGGTAATGATCATCATGATCAGATAGGCGAAAAACACCCGGACCGCTGGCCCATCAACACGCAATTGCACAAGCCCCGGACGATCTTCGCCGAGCGCTACGAGACGAAAAAGCGAGGCCGCAACGCCGCAAAAAAGCAAGATCACGAAAAGATAGATCAAGCCGGCGCCCGCAATCGCTGCTGGAATAGAAAACCGCATGGCGGACCTGAACTCTTCGAAGCTACTCTCTTCACTCATTGAGCTGAAAAAGGACGGCTCAAATAAAACTGCAAAATAGAGCCCAAATAAAAGAACCGAAAAGAGCGTCGGCGCCCATGCAAACCGCAACACGGTCGCCCAGCGGTGCAATCCGAACTGAACCGCTTCATTCATGACGTCGCCAATGGGTAATTTTTGCGACATTGGTGTAACTCCGATGGTTAATCCGGCTTACGCCAGATGGCGCCCGGCCCGGATGTTTGCGTTACCAGCTCTTCTTCCCTTTCGCTCTCGCGATAAAGCCGGCCATAAAGCCCCGCCAGAACGCCGAAAGCGAAGAATAACCCGATAATGTTCACCAATATCTTGATGCCGTTCCATGTCCAGACAAATACCGGCAAAATCCACTCAGCGGTATCGCCGCCGCTCGCCAGCCGCGCGGAGACATCGACCGCCTGATAAAGCACGCCAACGACCCAGGGCAGCAAAAACCCCAGAAAAAGCGTATTTAGCACAACGGTCTGGACGACAAAGATCGCAACGCCGACGGCAATCAGAATGAGTTGCAGGCGCAGCAAATTCCAGCCGCGCGTCACGCGCAGCGTCCCGCCTAGCCCAAGCGATTTCCGGCAGACTGCAACACCGGGATAAGAATAAAGGCGCAAGTTCAGATATCCGGCGAGCACAAACAGGATTGCGCCGATCAAGAGCCGTGCATTCACCGGCGTATTCGTAACGATATTGCCGATGCCTTCGTACGCGGATCCGGCTGAAGTGAACAGTTCCAGAATGTTTTCACGCAGCAACAGATACGACGCACCGGTGGCCAGCGCTGCAATCGCCATCGTTACGATGGAGCGCAATAAAGGGTTCGCCCCTGACGTCGCGCTCGGCCTGTTCGCAGGATGAAAATGAAAGTAGACAACAGCCCACAGGACAAATGCAAACGGAATGGCGGCCAATAGCGGTATGCCGATATTGAGATAGAATGCCTCGCCGCCCGCCGCGAGCTGCTGGCCTGCCGTAATGAACTCAATCGTATGCAGACTGTTCGGGTCTGGAAATGAAGCGAGGGTTTTCGATAGCCCGTCAAAAATATATTTCAGGACGTAATATGTGGCGCCTGCAAGGGGCGCAAGGATGAGCAAGCCGACAAACAGAAAACTGAACAAACCAGCGAGCACATAGCGAAACTGATCGGCGCCAAAGGGCATCCGGAAGAGACCGCCGTGCGGCCTTTCGCCGAGACCTGCATAACGCGTCAGCGGCGCCATGAAGGACGCAGTCAGCAACGCCTGAAATATGAGATTGACGCCGGTTATCGCCCCCATCTTCAGCGGCGCGCCCTGCCACGCCTGATCGACATATTGCGCCAGCGCCTGTTGAGCGGCGGCGAAGGTGCCCGCCTCCTCAAAAGTTATCACACGCCCCGCGATCACCGTCAGATAGGCGAAGATCGTCACCATGTTTACGATAAGCAGGAGAACCACCGGCAGCCAGGACAGTCTGGCGACCGTCCCCATGCCGCGCCCGCCAAAATGCAGCGAAGCGCCAATCACCGAAAGCATACGCAACCGCATAGAAAAAGCCCCTCAACCCATAATCCCCGGCGCTCACGCTAACGGTTAGAGCCCCAAACCACAAATAAAAACAGGGCGCGGCGTTTGATCGATTGCACTGGCAAAACAAAGCGCTAGAAGCGTCCTTATGAGCGACACAAACGTTATCCATATCATTGGCGCAGGACTCGCCGGATCGGAAGCAGCCTGGCAGGCGGCCAATACCGGCGCGCGCGTCATCCTTCATGAAATGCGCCCGGTGCGCAAAACCGAAGCGCATCAGACCGATGGCTGCGCGGAACTCGTCTGTTCGAACTCATTCCGGTCCGATGATGCGGAGACCAATGCTGTCGGTCTGCTACATGAGGAAATGCGCCGCGCCGGATCACTAATCATGCGAGAGGCGGACGCCAACAAAGTTCCCGCCGGCGGCGCGCTGGCCGTTGATCGCGAGCATTTTTCCGCCGCCGTGACCCGCGTACTGCAAGGCCACCCTCAGATTGAGATCAAGCGTGAAGAAATCGTCGGCCTGCCGCCGGAAGACTGGCGGAACGTCATCATCGCAACGGGTCCGCTGACTGCGCCGCCGCTGGCGGAAGCGATCCACAAGCTGACCGGCGAAGACGCCCTCGCCTTTTTCGACGCCATCGCGCCAATCATTTACAAAGACAGCATCGATTTCGACGTCGCGTGGTTTCAGTCCCGCTATGACAAAAAGGGACCGGGCGGCGACGGCGCCGATTACATCAATTGCCCTCTTGATAAAGCGCAGTATGAAGCTTTCATCAAAGCGCTGATCGATGGCGACAAGACCGACTTCAAAGAATGGGAGAAATCCACCCCATACTTCGAAGCTTGCCTGCCCATTGAAGTGATGGCTGAACGCGGCCCGGAAACGCTGCGCTTTGGCCCGATGAAACCGGTTGGCCTGACCAATCCGCATAAAGAAGAAAAACCTTATGCGGTTGTGCAATTGCGTCAGGACAACGCTATCGGCACCCTTTACAATATGGTCGGGTTCCAGACAAAATTGAAATACGGTGCGCAAGGTGAAATCTTCCGGATGATACCCGGACTTGAAAAAGCCGAGTTCGCGCGCCTAGGCGGCATCCACCGCAATACGTTTATCAACTCGCCAAAACTTCTTGATCGGACCTTGCGTTTAAATGCGCGCCCTTCCCTGCGCTTTGCCGGACAGATTACCGGCGTTGAAGGCTACCTAGAAAGCGCTGCCGTGGGATTGCTCGCAGGCCGCTTCGCAGCCGCAGACGCGCTCAACCGCGTTGAAGCGCAGCCGCCGGACACTACCGCTTTTGGCGCTTTGCTTGGACACATCACGGGCGGACATTTATCCGAAGGCGCTGGCGCTAAGAAGACCTTTCAACCGATGAACGTCAATTTCGGGCTATTTCCAGAGGTCGCCATTCCCCGTACGGATGAAACCGGTCGGCGTCTCAAAGGCAAGGAAAAAGGCTTCGCAAAAAAGCGCGCCATGACCCGGCGTGCATTGGCTGACGTCGATGGATGGCTCGCACGCGACATCGCCGCCGTAGAATGAAAATCGGCTGAGAAAACCTGAAATTTTGACAAAGGTGGGCCGCAGCGAGTCGCCTCGCCACGGCCCGCCCGACGTGCAGCAGGGGGAGATCGCCGCACAGCCGGGATAACTGCAAGCCCCCAGAGCGATCACAACCGCAATCGGAAAGCTTGTCTAGGGTCTCGAAAGCTGTTTAGGTCATACGCCCTAGACGGGGCGGACATAGTGCGCCTTGGGCGGGGCGTCAACTGACCACGGGGGAAATTGTGATAGAATCTCAAGAGACAGCGCCAGCTGATCGAAATAAGGCAATCAGTTCAATTGTCTCTGACCTTAATAACATTCGCGACAACCGGCCGACAGCTAGCCTTTCTGCGGGAAAGGCCGACAAAACAAGCGACACGATAAAAAAAATTATTACTGCAGCGCGGGATATTTTTACACTCGAAGGCCATGGCGGCTTGTCTCTGCGCAAAGTCGCGGACGAAGCCGGTATCGCCGTTGGCAATCTGACCTATCATTTTCCGACCAAAAGGTCGTTGCTGAACGCAATCCTTTGCGAAGCGCTGGCGGATTATATCGACGATCACTTGAAGCAGTTTGAAACGGGCCGCGATACGCCTTTCGAAATATTGCTGAATGTCGTGGAGTTTTATGTTCGCAACGCGCGGGAGTCCCATCGTTTCTTCTACCAGATGTGGGGCTATGCCGGATGCGATGAGCAGGCGAAGGACATGGTCCGAACGCTTTACCGGCCGATCGGACGGTTTGTTTATTACCTCGTGCGCAGCGCGAACCCCAAACTCGGGGACGCGCAAATACGCCAGGCCGTTCTGCAGATTTTCAGTCTCGAGGAAGGCTACAAGCTTTTTATCGGCATGGGTCCAGAAGACGACACCGCCCTGTTAACAGCGGAACAGGATATCCGCATTCTGACGGAACGTATCGTCTTCCCCGAAGGCCGCGCAGTTCATTCGCCGGCAGGCTTATAGTATTTATGCGTGAAGCGATCGCTTTCGCCGATTTCCAGAAAGCGTTTGCGCGCCGCGCTTCCCGGGATGGATCGAGATAAGGTCGGCGGCAGCGACCAAACACCACGTGGGTGATCCTTGGTGTCTTCCGGATTGCGATTGTGATCCGATGTCGCCAGCAATTCAAAGCCTGCCGTTTGCGCGAGCATCCTGAAATGGCTTTCATTCACATAGCCATTCTCGCCTTCAGGATCCTGCGGAACCGACTCGTCGCCCGCATGATCGACAATGCATAAAACGCCGTCCGGCTTAAGCATGGAATAAACGGCGTTCACATGCTCCTGCGCCGGTTCGTCATAGATCATGAAGCCATGGGCGCGAAAGACGAACACCATATCCGCTTCGCCATAGGGAACGCCGTCGGTTTCGTCCGGGAAAGCCGATCTCCCGCCAACGGGAACATATTCGCCGCCGCCGTCACTAACGAGGGGCTCAATAATCCGGCGATACCAGCCGCCCTGCCCGCCGGGCCAGATCTCCACCACCGTCATACCCGGCTCAACACCGCAGAAGGTCAGCGTCTCGAACGGTCGGCGATACTGATCCCGTGCTTTCTGTTTCGCCGGGCGCGCATCGCTGTCGATATAGGTTCGAAGTTTCGCCTGGGTCTCCGGCGACGAGGTTTTGTAATCTGCCGCGGCAGCGCCTTCAATGAAGAGGTTTGCCAGCCCAAGCATGGCGATAAATACAGACGCTTTCATATTATGACCTTGATATCTGCTTTCAGGTACAAACCTACAGGCCCTCGCGTCTCAGATAAAATCACAGAACGGAGAGAACGCGTAGTAAACCAGTTGAACAATACAGCCGTACAGATTGTGGGAGAGATTGCCGCACATGCCAGCCATCGACATGATCATTGAACCCAGGACCCGCGATCTTGGCGGCTTCACCGTCGGGCGCGTCCTGCCTTACGCAAAGCGGCGCATGGTGGGTCCGTTCATTTTCCTCGATGAGATGGGGCCGGCGGATTTCAAACCCGGAACGGGCATCGACGTTCGCCCTCACCCGCATATCGGGCTGGCGACGGTGACCTATCTTTTCAATGGCGAGATCCGTCATCGCGATAATCTTGGTTTCGATCAGGTGATCCGGCCCGGCGACGTCAACTGGATGACGGCGGGGCGAGGCATCGTGCATTCCGAACGCACGGACGAAGAGCCTCGCGCCAAGGGTCAAAAAATGCATGGCGTCCAAAGCTGGATCGCGCTGCCTGAAAATGCTGAAGAAACCGAGCCGGAATTCCACCATCACCCGAAGGCGAGCCTGCCGGTGATTGAAAGGGACGGCGCCGTGATGCGTCTCATCGCGGGTAGCGCCTATGGCGAGACCTCGCCAGTCAAAACCTACTCGCCGATCTTCTATCTTGGTGTCGAAGCAGAGGCTGGCGCGATTATCGCTCTTCCAAGCGAGTATGAAGAACGCGCGCTCTACATCGTCGACGGCGGCGTCGCCGTCGATGGCGAGGCGCATGCCTCCGGACGAATGCTGGTCTTCAATAAAGGCGCCAACCCTGAAATCAGAACAGCCGCCGCGTCGAAGCTGATGCTGCTTGGCGGCGCGCCGCTCGGCAAACGCCTTATCTGGTGGAACCTCGTCGCCTCTTCGCAAGACAAAATCGACCGCGCAAAGGCGGATTGGCGCGCCTCAGCCGATAATAACTTCAATGATACAGTCTTTTCTCTACCGCCAGGGGAAACAGAATTCATTCCGCCGCCGGAGGAATGATATCAATAAAAGCCGACGGCGTCAGAAGACGGCATGGTCGCCGCGTTGCAGCGATGCTTCACCTTTCAGAAGACGGTCGTAATATTCGAAAAGCGTTTCGGTTCCTGTCGATGGGGTGCGATCAGCGTCGTAACGGTCGGCATTCTCGTCAAACACAAGCATGGACTCCGTCGCATAATAGCGACCGATGCGCGCGAGTTCCGCCTTTTCCGCCAGCGGCGGCGCAACACGTCCCAAGGCGGACAACACAAAAATGATCGTATCTAGCAGCGCAACGGGAACGCGCTTGAAGCGCGGCTTCCGCCCAAGCAGCGAGAACAGATACTCGCCTTGCTGTTTCGGCGTCACAGTCTCGCCGGGGCCGCCGATCGGCAGGATGCAATTGCGCCGGCTTTCATCATCGAGGCATTCTGCGATGAAGCCCCCGAGATCATCATCACTGATGGGTTTGCAGGCGGTCAGCTCGCCGTCGCCGAACAGGAGAAAAGGTTTGCCGTTCTTTACCCGTTCGACCTGCCCTGAAAGCGATTTGAAAAACGCGGTCGGCCTTACAATTGAATAGATGAGACCTGAATCGATCAGGGCTTTTTCGAACGCCAGCTTGGCTTTTTGAAATTCCAATTGCGGTTTTTGAACACAGATCGCCGAGAGTAACACCATATGCGTAACACCTGCGTCTTTTGCGGCTTTGAGTACGCCAAGATGAGCGTCGTGATCGATGGCCCAGGCATCCGCCGGCGCCCCCGTTCGCGATGCGAGGCAAGACACCACTGCATCGAAGCGTTCGCCGCAGAACCCATTGTGCGCCAGCGACTGGTTATCCGTTACATCGCCGACTCTCAGCGTCGCGCCGTGCAGCAGTTCGGCGGTCTCATCAGACCCTAAAGAACCGCCAACGCCGGCGCGTGATCTGACAAAACAAACAACATCATGTCCGCGGGCGACAAGCGCTCGGGTGGCCGCCTGCCCGATCGTGCCCGTCGCCCCCAAAACCATGACGCGCCTCGGAGCGAAAGGCCGCCCCGGCGCCGACGATAAGGACGGATCGCTTTTCTGCATTGGCTCGCTGTTCCGGCTGCGTGATTGCTGACGTCGAATGCACTATTTCGCGCCGACTATAAAGCGCCATGCGATTTGATAAAGCATGCGATCCAAAGCCAGAGGTCTTATCGAGCTTCAACGACACAGATCACTCAGGCTTGATGTTGTGATTTTGCCTGAAAAAGTTTTCCGGATCATAGGACGCTTTGATCCTTCGCAGCCGCTGATGTGCTGGCTTTTCAAAAGCATCAGCAACACGATTGGCGGGTTCGTCCTTGCCGATAAAGTTCGAGTAGACGTTGCCTGTATCATGCTGCTGCATTTTCGAATGAAAGTCATAGGTCCATTTAAGATGACTGGTTCCGTCTTCCGATTTCGGCCAGCGTGTCTGAATGACATAGGCGTATCGCGCATCGCGAAAGCCGAATGCCGTATCCTGCGGCCCGGTTCTGGCGAATTCGCCGCCAAGTCTCGCCAGCTTGAAATCGCTAATCGGCGACGACGCATCGGAAACGAACGATTGGATCACGGCGCGTGTGTTCGCATCATAGCTATTTAGATAGCCGCCGACCCATTCATTGCAGAAGCCGTCGCCCCAGGCGCCGTCGAGCGCGCCCTGCCATTCAGGATAAGGCCGCCACCGCACCAGATCGACCAGGGGTTCCGCATATCTTCGCAATGGCGCGATCATCCGTTCGCCTTCAGCCTCTTGCCCCGACCATGTTACGGCAAGGATCAAGACAGGCGTTCCATGAATCTCGGAGGGCAACGCCGGCGATGGCGGCGCCATGCGATGCAGCATCCAGACATTGAGATTGTCCGGCGCATCATCGAGATAGTCGTCTACGAACGCGCCGATATTGTCCAGTTGATCCAACGGATAAAAGATCAACCCGGCAAGCACATGGGACAATTCATGCAGACGGTACTCGAGCCGTGTTACGATGCCGAAATTACCGCCGCCGCCGCGCAGCGCCCATAAGAGATCTTCATTCTCGCGTTCGTTTGCGCGAACGATATCGCCCGAGGCCAATACAATTTCGGCGCCTTGCAGATTATCACAACCGGCGCCGAATTTACGATGCAGCCATCCGATGCCGCCGCCAAGCGTGTAGCCGGGCAAACCAACCATTGAAACGATGGGGCCGGTCGCCGCCAGGCCCGCCTCATGCGTTAAGGCGTCGAATTCCGCAAAGGTGGATCCTGCGTCTATAGCGATGTGTTTTTCGTCGGCGTTTACGGTCGCTTTTCGCATTGACGCCATATCCAGCATGACGCCGCCGTCGCTGACCGCAAAGCCTGCATGGTTATGCCCGCCGCCGCGAACGGAAAGCTCAACCCCGGATTCGCGCGCAAAGTTCACGGCGTGGACGACGTCAGCTTGCGACTGCGCGCGGATGATCAGCTTCGGGCGATGATCGATGCGCGCGTTCCATATCGTTCGTGCAGAGTCGTAGGCGGCGTCACCGGGCCGGAACACCTGCCCAACGATGTTGCGCGTCAGCGCATCGATTTCCGCTTTCGATACGCTGATGGTTTCACCGCCAGCGCCTTTGAACCGTCCGCTGCCGGAAGGCGCCGCATTCAGCGGCGTACTCAACGCCGCACAGGCGGCGCCTGTGAGGCGAAGAAATTGACGTCGTCTCATTGGACTTGCCTATATTAAAATTACCAGTGCCAGACGGCGTCATAGCCGCCGAAGAGTTCAGGCAGATCGTCATCCGAGACAATATGCGTTGCATCGAGACGGGGCGTCTGCTTGAGACCGCGCTGTTTGAGATCATTCGCCATCACATAAATGCGCGCGCCTTTTTCACTCAGCGTTTCGATCTGACCGTAAACATCCGGCGCATGTTTTTGCTCACGCCCGCCAATAGCAAGTGGGCTTACCGCCTGACCTTTGACCACATAATTCACTGCCGATCCGCGCAGAAGAATATCGATGTCGGCGCCGGCGCCGCGCATCGCGTGGGTCAACCAGACAATGGTGTCATCCTGCTCTTCAAGGGTCGCCCGATAACCAAGCGAAATGATATTCAGCGCTTTCATCGTCCATGTCTCCTAATTCGTGCCGACAACAAGCGTGTTTTCGGAGCTTGTCGCCATGGTCCAGAAGTCTGCGGGCGAACCGCGCCGCACACCCTCAATCGCTTCACTGGCGCCGCGTTCATCGACGCAAAGACCGCAATTCACCCAGTCGAAAGCAACATCCCATCGCTTTGCTTTCTCCATCAACGCCGCGATCCATTCCCGCGGCAGGGGGTGATCTTCTTCATCAATATCCCGGCCATGCACCGCATTGGCGTGGGGTTCCTGCAAGGCGAACGGCAGATAAACGGCGCCTTCATAAGCGAACACATTTATATTGCAGCCCTTGTCAATCGCATCGTCGATCAGCCTAAGGACGGTCGCCGTACGCGAAGCTTCAAAGGGCGCATCCATCAATGCAAAGGTAAGTGTGGTTGTCATCTTTTTCATTCTCCCGTTATCGCCAGAGCACCGTTGCGCCTTTGATCATCCGGTCGGTGACAAGCCCGATGTCGGCGACTTCTACGCCTTTCGCAAGATCGCATAGAGCAATGCCGCGCTCCTCCAGGGCGAAACTATCGGCGAATACCCGCACCCCTTTTTTCAGGCATTGGCGCAGCATTGTCGCGTCATAAGCAGCGCGGGCGGCTAAGACGCCGTTTTCGGTCAAAAAGACAGTCCCCTCTGCTTTATTGCGGGCCAGTTTGCAGGTTAATTCGCCTGTCCATTCTGTATCCCGCGTTTCCAGGAGATCGCGCGTTTCGACAATGAGATAGTTCTTCATAGCTTCCTCGATTGGCCAATCTGGCGGCGGCTCAAATTTAACCGTTGCCGGACAAATGCAGTAAATTCGCCCCCTGCGTCCTGAAGAACTTGTGAAAAAAAGCTGAATATGCGCTTCGCGCTTGCCTCGAAATGGCAAGGTCTTTATGCCAAGCCGTGGGCGCGACAGTTCTTTGAACCGTCGGAGAGAGTATCATGAGCAATTACCGGCTCGGCGCGGCGACAGTGGATTCCGCCGCCCGCACGATCATTATTAATGGCGAAAGCAGGCGTTTGTCGCTGAAATCGGCAAATGTTCTTGCTGCGCTTGTCGAAGCGAGCGGCGATGTTGTCTCGCGCGACCAGTTGATCGCACGCGTCTGGCCGAACGTCTGTGTCGGTGAGGAAGTACTGACGCAGGCAATTGCAGAACTGCGCCGCGCGTTTGACGATAACGCCCGCAACCCGCGCTATATCGTAACCGTGCCAAAAGCTGGCTACCGATTGGCGCCAGATTTAGCCGTGAAAGAAACCTCCATCGAGTTGCTGCTACCGTCCAGCATTGATACGGCGACTTCAATTGAGGCGATTACGGCCTATTATTCTGCATATGAAGCGTTTGATCGCGGTGGATACGAAAAGATTCACGAAGCGATAGAATTATGCCGTGAATCAATAAAATTCGACCCAACATTTGCACCTGCGCATGCGCTGCTTTCGGGCGCATTCACTTATAAATGGCTTTATTACGGGAAAGAAGAAAACACTCTTCGCGATGCGCTTTCATCAGCGCAGCAAGCGATCAAGTGCGACAGAGCGGCGCCCGATGGGTATGTAGCGCAAGGTTTTGCACTTGCTCAGCTTGGGGATTTCGACCATGCGGTAACAAGTTTTAACGCCGCCATTCGCTTTCAACCCGACTCTTATTTTCTTCTGCTATCATTCGGGCGAGTGCTATACGCACGCGGCGATTATCAAGCCGCTTCCATCATGTTCGACCGAGCAGCGAAAGTCTGCGGGGATGAATTCCACGGCCTCATGTTGAGCGCAACGGCAACGCGGGCTTATGGTGATATCGCGCGTGCGAACTCCAAGTTGAAACGCGCATCATGGCGCTGCGGCCAACGCCTGCTGGAAGACCCTTCGGATTTGCGAGCGTTAATCTGTCATGCTTACTGCCAAATCAATACGCAGGGTGTTGAGAGCGCTGAACCTTTATTGCTGCGCCTGGAAGAAAACCACGATCCGCTCACCTATTATGTTGTCAGTGCGCTCGCCCGGGCCGGCGAAATTTCCTCAGCCCTCGACCGTTTTGAGGCCATTGTCGACAACGGTTGGGCCGATCCGCATTTTCTTCGATCCGACAAGGATCTGGACGCACTGCGCGGCGAGCCGCGGTTTAAAAAAATCGCCAATGCGCTCGCCGCCTGATCGTTTTTTGGAAGAAGAACCATGACAGCATTCACCATCGGCGCAGCTAGGATTGACCCTTCGGACCGCACGGTTGCGATCGACGGCCAGACGCGCCGCATCTCGCCAAAAGCGCTAGCGGTGCTAAACGCGCTGACCGAGGCGAACGGAGGCGTCGTTTCCAGAGGCGTACTGATCGAGCAGGTCTGGCCGGACGTTTACGTCGGCGAAGAAGTGCTGACGCAGGCGATCACTGAGCTTCGCCGCGCGTTTGGCGATGCGCCCAAAGCTCCACGCTATATCGGAACGGTGCCGAAAACCGGGTACCGGCTTCTGCGGAAGCCGACGCCGAGCGTCAATGAGATTTCATCGTCCCCCATATTGCCAATCGAAGGCGAGCCGGCGCTTGAGCCCCTCCTCGCTTACATGTCCGCGTCGGATCTTTTGGAACGCCGCGGGCGGAAGAACATCGATGAGGCGATTGAACTCTTTCACGAAGCAATCGGACGCGAACCCGACTTCGCCCTCGCTCACGCCGGCCTTTCAACAGCAATCACCTATCGACACAATTTCTATGAGAAGTCTGAAGACGCGCCACAAGCTGCACTGGCATATGCCCAACAGGCCGTGCGCATCGACCGGACGGCATCGGAAAGCTACACCGCGCTCGGCTACGCCCTTTCGCAGGTCGGCGACTTTGATCACGCCGTCACCAGTTTCAGCGCAGCGCTGCGTTTGCGGCCGGACGCCTATTATGCAACCACGCGGCTTGGCAGAACGCTTTTTCTTCAGAAGCGATACAGCGAAGCCGCCAGCATATTCGACCGCGCGTCAAATCTGCGTGGGGACGACGCCCATTCCGTCATGTCCGCCGCGAAAGCGCGCCGCGCCGCCGGCGACAATGACCGCGCTACTGAAGGTTTAAAACTTACCGCCTGGCGCTGTGAGCAACGTCTGGCGCACAATCCTGACGATCTGCGCGCGCTCGTCTGCATGGCGTGTTGCGTCATCGAACTGGAAGGGATCGCATACGCCGCCACACTGATTGAGCGCCTGATGAATGAAGACCGTCCGTTCACCTATTATCTCGCAGGCGCATTAGCGCAGGCGGGCGAGACCGATCTGGCCCTTAACCGCTTTGAAGCGAGCGTTGACAATGGCTGGGCCGACCCACATTTCCTGGAGTCTGATCGCGATCTCGACCCTTTGCGCGGCGAGCAGCGTTTTCAAAAAATCGCCAACGCGCTCGCCGCCTGACTGTTGCTCCGGGGACTGTTCGGGCAACAATCAGCTCTCTTTGCCAGCACGCTTATTCAAACGTCGTCCCACAAGTTCCCATTTTGTAGGGCGCAGGCGTCGTCAGCTCACGCACAAGCGTCTCATCAGCCATCTCATCATTGGGCGTATTGCCGATCGTCTTGATGCTGATGCGATGATCGCGGACATCGATTTTAACTTCCGAGCGGCGCGACGCCTTAAAGTCGCCGAAGAACGACGCATCGCCGCCATTATCGGCAATCGTACCGTCGAGCTGGCCGACAACGACACCGTTGATGAAAATCCATGCAGTGCCGACGCTGTTGTAATCCATGCCGGCGATGTGAACTCGGGCTGACACCCGGCGGCCGCGCCGCGTGAATTCGCAAAAGCCAAAACCGTCGCCGCCGACAATGCGAACGATTTCGGTTTCAACCGTCAGGCGGCGGTCATTCGCCTGCGCTTGTGGGGCGGCGGCGATAACGCCGGCGCTAATAACCGCCAGGGCGCAAATACCCAGCTTATTGATTAACACGATATTTTCCTCTCATGGTCATGAGGAAATCGAAGGCGTGTCTAACATTTCGAAAACGCCTGATACGCCACCGAGTTCCAATTGCTCAATGGCGTTGCTGGTACTTCGCCACATCGCTATGGGCCTGAAAGAAATCTGAAATTATTCTGAAAAGGCGGCGCACTGTTTTTGCAAAAACCCGAAGCCAAACCGTCTCTTATGTGCTGCTTGCACCATATAGCGCGGCGCCTGCGTATATGTATTGCATATCGTCCGGAAGCTGATCTGAAGATTGTGGAACATCGCTCACAGCCAGCAGACCACTTTCATTTTGCCGTTTTGCTCATGATTTGGGTACGCGTGCATTCCATTGTAGTCTCAAAGGCTATTGTTGTGGGAAGACTGTTCGAGCAAAGGACACCGAAATGCGTAGTCTGAATACGGCTTTATTTTTTATTCTGATTCTGTTCATATCCGGGTGCGGTACTGCGCCTAGTATTTCGGAAACCGGACCAAAAATCTCAAGGACCATACCGGAACTCAGAGAGGTTGGTTCAAGGGGCTTTTTTACGCTGGACGGGCCGTTTGCCGAATTCGATCCAGACCACCCCTCCGTTGAGATCTGGACCCCGGACGGCGATAATACCGCGCCGGTCATGGTGTACGCCCATGGCGGCGCCGGCTATCGTGAAGATGATCGCGCTCGCGTTGAGATGTTTCGCAGAAACGGGTTCGCCACCATCTCTTTCGACTCGTATGAGATGAACGGCTTTGACGATTGGAACTTCGTCACTCGCAAAGTTACAAACAGCGGCAAACAGAATATGATCTGGGGTGTTTTCAAAGGCGCCGTCGAGTTCGCCGCAAATAATGACCGTTGGGATACTCAACACATTTTCTTCTATGGGGGGTCGAATGGCGGCCGGGTCGTTTTGTATGCCGGGTCTGAAATAGAAAACGAAAACATCCGAGGCATTATTTCGGAAGCCCCGGCCGGTTCCGGTTTCACTCTCGGCGATTATGATATTCCCACCATCATTCCCTTTGGCGCTTTGGATACTTGGGCGGGGCGCTCAGATA
Organism: Pseudomonadota bacterium; assembly: GCA_039196665.1. Lineage (GTDB taxonomy): Bacteria > Pseudomonadota > Alphaproteobacteria > Caulobacterales > Parvularculaceae > Hyphococcus. Next base: position 592,096 of record JBCCUQ010000001.1, read on the forward strand.
CGGATTACGTATGGAAAAGAACCTATCCGAACTCGCCAGTGTCGATTGAAGGCTGGGTGAATTCACAACAGGCAAAAGGCCGCCCGGTCAGTTTCATCTTTTATGAAAACGCCGGACATTTGTTATTTGAAGGCCCGCTCGAAAAGGTCACCGTGCGCAGAGGCGATGCGATCGCCTTCACAGCCTATCAAGGCGCCGGTGATGGCGTACTCGAACAATACGAACACGATGTCATTACTTTCGCAAATAGTAACTTAGCGGAGTAAAGCCTTATTCGCGCGTACAAATGACTGCTAACGAAGTGAGATTTGTCGCGCTTACGAAAAAGATAACATGATGAAGCGTTTTTCGGCATCTATTGCTTTGTTGCTCACTTTTTGGACCACGAGTGGCGGAAGCTACGCCCAAGATGAGATCCCTAATATCAAAGGGCCCTATCTCGGGCAAAAGCCGCCAGGTTTAACCGCTGAAGTTTTTGCCCCCGGTGTTGTTTCGACAGAACATTTTGAAGTTTTCGGTATCTTCGCACCGGATTTGAAAGAATTCTATTTCGTTAGAAAAGGCGGGGAATATAAAGAATCTACGTTGCTTGTAATTGAATATAAAAATAATCGATGGGTCGAGTCCGTTGTCTCACCCTCTGTGGGTGAACCAGCCATCTCTCCCGATGGTAAGACTATGCACTTGGGAAATAACTATATGGAGCGAACCGACTCTGGTTGGTCAGAGGTTAAAAGTCTTGGGACGCTCTTCGAAGACATCCCCATCATGCGCCTAACGGCCTCAACGGCTGGAACGTATGTCTTTGATGAAAGAGATGAAATCGGAACTATCCGGTATTCCCGCTTGATAGATGGAAAGCGTGAAAAACCAAAAGCATTCAGTAAAGAAATTAATACAGGGAAATGGATTGCTCATCCCTTCATCGCACCGGATGAAAGCTATTTGATTTGGGATAGTGAACGAGAAGGCGGCTATGGTGATTCGGATTTATATATCAGTTTTCGCCAGGAAGATGGCTCGTGGGGGCGCGCTATCAATATGGGCGAAGACATAAACACAGAACGTGAGGATATATATGGCAGCGTCACGCCGGATGGGAAATATTTATTCTTTCACACATACTTAGACGAAGGAAAAGCCAACATCTTTTGGGTGGATGCTCAAGTTATTGAGAACCTCAGGCGCAAATAATAAACTCGATAAGAAATTGCGGTTATGGACCGAAGGGTGGAGATTCGGCTCATTTCATTAAATAGCGCCGAAATTTACAAACAGGAATCCGTTGTGAAAAAAGTATTTGCTGCTTTTTGTTTCGTCGCTTTGTCTGGGTGCTCAGAACCAAACCAATCGACTGAAGTAGAGGCCCGCGAGCCAGTATCATATGAAATGCCGAGAACACAGATAGCGCCGATCCAGGACAGCAAAACTGACCGGCAATACGAGCTTTATATTAAATTGCCCGAGGGATATTCAGACAATACCGACATCGAATATCCCGTGATCTATACAACCGATGCGGTCTGGCATTTTGATATGCTGTCCGGTGCCACTGAATATTTGATGCCAGATGTTATCTTGGTTGGAATTTCCTGGCAGAAGGATCTCGACGCTGAAGAAGAGTTCACCAGCAGATTTCGCGATTACACGGTGACGGAGTTTAGAGATCCAGAAAATCAAGCTAAATATCAAGGCGGGCAAGCCAGTAATCATCTATCCTTCATTCGCGACGATGTTATCAAATATATAGAAAATAACTATCGGACCGACTCCGGTGAGCGCACTTACCTCGGATATTCTCTGGGCGGAGCATTTGGCGCATATGCCTTATTGGCGGAGCCCGATACCTTTAAAAACTACATCCTAGGCAGCCCTGCTCTTGGAAAACGTAGCGCTAAATACATTGATGAGCTCGAAGCCAAAATGGCTGCCCAACAACAAGAGCTGAATGCAAATGCTTTTGTGTCCATTGGTGAATTAGAAGAAAGCGAAATGGGGATCACTGAAGACCTTTTGTCGGTTCTGCAGCGCAGAAGTCAATCAGGATTGACGATTACCGGGCTTGAGATCATTGAAGATTCTGACCATGGCGGCGCGTTTCCCGAGACCATCATACGCGGCGTAAAATGGTTATCACAACTGAAAAGCGAATGAATTCTCAGCAGCCATTCGCCCGTCCCTTCGGAGCCCTTAATTCTTAAACAGTTTCTCCGCTTCCGATCGGCTTGAGCCGCGGTCATTAAGCGCCACCTCACATCGCGCAATCTCGGCTTTCAGCGATGCGATGCGCTCGTTAAGATCATCAACCGACATGGTATAGAGATCCTGTTTGGCGAGAAAGCCAAGCGTTAGATCGGGCTTTTCATTCAGCGCGTCGTCATCCATGAGCGGCTCCCTTATTCACGAATGCAGTTTGCGAAATTGTGCGCGCCGGTTCAAGAATAAGCGTCGCCAAAGGAACGCCCCATGACCGCTATTCCCGACACCATGAAAGTCATCGAAATTACTGAGCCTGGTGAGCCGGAGGTCCTGAAACTAACGGAGCGGTCGACGCCCGGTCCTTCCGGTAACGAGGTCCTGATCCGCATTCATGCAGCGGGCGTGAACCGTCCGGAAGTTTTGCAGCGGCGCGGGCTTTATCCGCCGCCGCCAGGCGCAACGGATATTCCAGGACTTGAAGCCTCGGGAGAGATCGCCGCGTTTGGGCCCGATGTCACCGGTCTCAGCGTCGGCGACAAGGTCTGTGCGCTTCTCCCCGGCGGCGGATATGGGGAGTACGCTATTGTTGACGCTGGTTCGTGTTTGCCCGTTCCGGCTGGGCTATCCATGGTGGAAGCCGCCGCCCTGCCCGAAACATTTTTTACCGTATGGGCCAATGTCTTTGATGACGCGGATCTGAAAGCAGACGAAACACTCCTCGTTCACGGCGGAACCAGCGGCATCGGCGTAACGGCGATTACGCTCGCCAAGGCGTGGGGCGCACGGGTGATCGCCACCGCCAGCGCCGATGAAAAATGCAGCGCTATGGCGAAGCTCGGCGCAGATGCGACCTACCGCTATGACGAGGCGCCCTGGGAAACCAAGATCGCTGAGAGTGGCGGCGCGGACGTCGTGCTCGACATGGCCGGGGGCGATTTCGTCCCGCGCAATCTCATCTGCCTCAATCCGGGGGGACGGCATGTCTCCATCGCCTTCCTACGAGGGCCTGAGGCGAGCATCAACATCTTTCAAATCATGCAAAAGCGCCTCAGGCTTTCAGGCTCAACCATGAAAAGCCGACCGCCGGCGGAAAAGGCCCGCCTCGCCAGGGCTTTGCAGACGAATGTTTGGCCGCTGATTGAAGCCGGCAAAGTTAAGCCGGTAATTGACCAGACCTTCCCTCTCTCCGAGGCGGCGCAGGCCCATAAACGCATGGAGGCTGGGGCCCATATCGGCAAAATAGTCCTCAAAATCGCCTAAAGCGCCTTGGCGAACGCCGCCGAACTGGATATATCCCCTCTATCGCGTCTCTGACGCGTCGCTTTCCCCGAAAAAATCCGGCGGCAAGCGCGGCGGTCCCCCCGGGCCGCCGGCAACGAAGCTTATTGGCGGGCTGGAAACCGCCGAAGGAACTGGAGACCGTCCATGGCTGACCGCCCGCTTATGCCTATCGCCACCGCTGTCTGGCTGATCGACAATACGTCGCTCACCTTTGACCAGATTGCGGAGTTCTGCGGTCTGCATCCCCTTCAGGTCAAAGGCATCGCCGATGGCGACGTTGGCGTCAGCGTTCGCGGCATTGATCCGATCACAACGCATCAACTGACACGTGATGAAATCGAAAAAGGCCAGGACGACGAAAGCTACCGGCTGAAACTCTCACGCCCAAAAACAATTGTCGCAGACCGGCCGAAAAAGGGTCCGCGCTACACGCCGGTGTCGAAACGTCAGAACCGCCCGGATGCGATTGCGTGGATGGTGCGCAATCATCCGGAAGTGCCGGACTCACAGATCGCGAAACTGCTCGGCACCACGAAAACCACTATTCAGTCGGTACGCGATCGCAGTCACTGGAACTCGGCGAACCTGCAGCCGCAAGATCCAGTGGGTCTTGGTCTGTGCACGCAGATCGATCTGGACACGGTCGTTCGCAAGGCCGCCGCCAAGCTCGCAAAGATGCGCCCTGTCGGCGCAGAAGCGCCAGAAGGCCCTTCGCTCGAGCCGGTCAGCGAAACGGTATCCGAGGAAGAAGCGCCCGCCACAGCTGAGGAAGAAAGCCAGAAGGTCGATCTCGACAAGGTCTTCGCCAATCTCGGTGGAGCCGGCGAGGAAAACAACGACAGTTAGTTTCATTAGCCGCTGACAGTTTAAAACGTCTCAGGCTTTTTTCTCCGCCTTGACGGACGATGTCTGCGCTAGGCGACCTCCGTCAACATAAACGCACTGTCCCGTGACATAAGACGCTGCGGCGTCCGTCAGGAAATAAACGACTTCGGCCACCTCTTCAGGATCGCCAATACGCTTGAGCGGCGTCGTGCTGCGCATATTGGCTTTGTCTTCGTCTTCAGCCATCTCTGACTTGATGCCGCCGAGCCCGACCAGGTTCGCACGCACCCCATAGGGCGACATCGCCAGCGCCACCGCCTTTGTCAGCTGCTGCAACCCTCCCTGGGAGGCGGCGAAGGCGACATGATCGGCGGCGGCGGTCACCGCCTCCACCGATCCGATATTGACGATCGCACCGGGAGTGGCGTTCGGTGTCGTCGGATCATTCTGTTTGACGAATTGTTTTGCAATCGCCTGATTGACGAGAAACGCGCCACGCAAATTCGCGGCGACAACGCGGTCGAAATCCTCTTCCGACGTTTCCAGAAACGGCGCCGAATAGCGCTCCATCACCGTATGCGCCAGAACATCAATACGGTCGTAAGCGTCGAGCGCTTCGGCAATGATATTATGCACATGCAGCCGGTTTGTCACATCTGCATGAACAAAGGTGACGCTGGAATTGTTTTCGCTCAGTTCCTTGGCGAACTGTTTGCCTAACTCTTCGTTCTTGTCCGCCAGCACCAGCCGGTCGCCATTGGCTGCAAAGCGCCGGGCGCAAGCAGCGCCCACGCCATTCGCCGCGCCGGTAATCACAATTGAACGGCCAGCCATATGTTTTATCCCTTAAAACCAGTCGGCGGCGCACTGTAAAATGCGCCGCCGTTTCAAATTGCTGTTTAACAACAGCGATAAAATTTCAAATCGTCAATTTGGCTTCATCTGTGAACGGAGTTCTTCAAGTTGATCCTTGATGCGAAGTTTCTGACGCTTAAGCTCTAGAACATGGAGTTCATCATGGGCGGGGTGTTTCGTTTCATCAGTAATTGCCGCTTCCAGCTGCTGGTGTCGCTGATTGAGCGTTTCCATGTGAGCCTTTATCGCCATATTCGACCTCCATATGTTGGGTAGGACCATATATAAGCACGACAGACGGGGTTTTGTCACGAAATTGTCTCTTAACAACCGTCAACCACGATGCTTTGCAAAGGCTTAACCCTTCGGCTATGAGTTTGATGGCAACTGCTTGAGTTTCTTATGGATTTCAGAACACGAATCATTGTTGGAGTGACGGGTGCGTCCGGCGTAGTCTATGCTAAACGGGCTCTTGAGATGCTTGGCGCGGCGGGCGTTGAAACTCATCTGGTGATCTCGCGCGCCGCAGAAATGACCTTGCAATATGAGCTTGAAATGTCAGCGCGCGATCTCGCTGATTTGGCTAGCCATCGCTACGCCATCGGCGATGTCGGCGCGCCGATTTCTTCAGGGTCGTTCAAGACCATTGGAATGCTAATTGCGCCCTGCTCCGTCAGAACCATGTCGGAGATCGCCACCGGCGTGACCTCAAGCCTTTTGACCCGCGCGGCGGACGTTGTGCTGAAAGAACGGCGCAAACTTGTAATGATGGTGCGGGAGACGCCGTTTCACCTGGGGCATTTGCGCACCATGACGCAGCTGGCGGAAATGGGCGCCATTATCGCGCCGCCCCTGCCCGCGTTTTACGCTGAACCTGAAAGTCTCGAGGCGTTGATCGACCAGTCCGTCGGCCGCACGCTCGATCTTTTTGGCATTGAAGCGCCCGGCACAAAACGCTGGGGTGAGGATCTCGAAAAAGGCAGGCGCACGACGTGAGCCAGGCTGCGCGCGGCGCGTTCTGGACATGGTCGGTGGAACACTACAAACGTCAAGGTGTCGAACCTTTATTGCTTCGCCTGCAGGATGAGTTTCACCTTAACGTCAATGTACTGCTCTGGGCCTGCTGGTGCGCCACACGTTTTGAGCCGATGACCGATGCGGTCCTTCGGGAAGCTATGGAATTGACCAAGCCATGGGCCGCGAATGTGACCCGGCCATTGCGCACCGCCAGACGCTATCTGAAATCGCCAGGCGTACTGGAAACGACAGATAACGAGATCGTGTCTTTGCGCACCGCCATCAAAGACAGCGAACTGACGGCGGAGCGAGTGGAGCAGTCGCTGCTGGAGCAGCTGGCTTGCACTCGTCTAGCAATCACTGAGAATGGTCCGGCGCAGTTCAAGACCGGTGCGATAAACAATCTCGCGACATACGTCGCCCTTGCTGGAGCAGCAGAAACGGCCGACTCCAAAACATCATTGCTCGAATCGCTCGCCAGCCATATTTTCATGCGGGCGCCGCAATCTGCGGTCATTGGGGATTGAACATGGTGAAAGACGGCGACAGTGATGACGAGACCCCGTCTTTGACTCTCATGGACGGCAACCGGTTCGAGGCTCATGACGAAGACCTCGCCGGGGCGAACGATGAAGCGATGGCGATCCGGCTGTCGATCCTGGAAGAGGAGCATCGCGATCTCGATACTGCGATCCGGTCCCTTGAGGACAACTCCCCTTATGACCGGCTATCGATCGCGCGCCTGAAGAAACGAAAGCTTCAGCTGAAGGATAAAATTCAGGAAATCAAAGACGCGATGCTGCCAGATATTATCGCGTAACCAGTCCTGAACGCTTGGCGTTATACATGGCGCTGTCGGCCTGCTCCATCGCCTGATCGGCGGAGCCGCCTTTCAGAATTTCAGAAACACCAATGGAGACGCTGACGGGAAATTCCTCGCCGTTCCAGCGCACCGGGGTTTTTGCAACCCATGATACAAGCTCGTCAGCTTTGCTCAAGGCGATCGACTTGTCCGCATGGGTCAGCAGCAACCCAAACTCGTCGCCGCCACGGCGACCGACAATATCCGTCTGACGGCTATGAGCGACAAGAACATCGGCGACATGTTTAAGAGCGGCGTCGCCCGCGCTATGTCCCCTCATGTCATTAATAGCTTTCAGGCCATTCAGGTCGAGAAAGACAAGGCTCGCCGGCGTCTCATAACGATCAGCCATGGATACGGTGCGATCAAGCTCACGGGCGAAAGCGCGCCGGTTCAAAATATCGAGCAACGGATCGCGGTCCGCAAGCTGTTCCAGATCAACGGCGCGCTCATGCGCGATGGCGAGATCATTACGCAGCGTTTGAATTTCGTTCAGCAGGCTGGACAACACCTCACGCACTTTCGGTGTCAGTTCCGCTTCCGAAACGCCTGCGAACGCGAAGTCCGCCGCCGAGGAAGAGGCGTCACTTTCACCTTCAGCGCGCGCACTGCGCAATGCTTCAGGAACGTCGCGAATGTTCATCGTCAATGCCTCCCGGCGGCCATCGTCCCGGATATAAATCAGGGCGAAAGCCGATAACGATCATAATCCGGTTCGCGCGCAACCGCCAGCAAGGTCGTTAACGCCCTGAGCAGGGTTAAACAGCGACACTAAACCTCCCAACAGCAGGACTCATGACGCCCATCCGCGCGTATTTTCAATTCGGCGCAAGGAAAGCACGCTTCGCCGCTTGGCCCTTGTTACAGGCGTCGCGCCAGCCCAGTTTCTGTGGTGCGGATATGGTCGTGCACAAGTCCCCTTCTGACGTGCGGCCAGCTCCCGCGTCCGGTGAGAGGAGGCGTCGGTTCTCGCGCCCCCGTCTGTTAGACTGGCGTCTCCTCGTCGCTGCACGCCCATGCCCGCATTTCTGTCACCTTGCTGACTTCGCCAGCCCTGCTATAAGCGCGCTTTCCTTTCAGCGGAGGACCGCACATGGCGGGCGCATCAGACAAATCAAAGATGGAGCCGGTCGTCGGCGTCATCATGGGATCGCGCTCGGACTGGCCCGTCATGAGACGCGCGGCGGAAATTCTGGACGCGCTTGGCGTTCCTCATGAAACAAAAATCGTCTCCGCGCACCGCACGCCGGACCGACTTTATGACTATGCGAAAGGCGCGAAACCGCGCGGGCTGAAAGCAATCATCGCCGGCGCCGGCGGCTCGGCGCATCTGCCGGGCATGGCGGCGTCCATGACCCCCCTGCCGGTCATTGGGGTGCCGGTGGAATCAAAAGCGCTGAAAGGCATGGACAGCCTGTTGTCGATTGTTCAGATGCCGGCGGGGGTGCCAGTCGCAACCGTCGCCATTGGCGAAGCCGGCGCAGCCAATGCAGGCCTCCTCGCCGCATCGATGCTGGCGGCGCATGATGACGCGCTCGCAACGCGCCTCGACGACTGGCGCGCAAAACAGACCGCAAGCGTCGCAGAGACCGTTGAGGATTAATCCCGTTTCATGACCGCTCCACATGCTGACACCCCCCTCATCGTTGAGCCCGGCGGCGTCATCGGCGTTATGGGCGGCGGACAACTTGGGCGCATGCTCGCCATAGCGGCGGCCAATCTCGGCCTCAAGACACATATATATTGCCCTGAAGAAGGATGCCCCGCGCGCGATGTTTCTTTTGCGCAGACAGTTGCATCCTATACGGATAAAACCGCCCTCGCCGCCTTCGCGGCGAAGGTCGATGTCATCACTTATGAGTTTGAAAATGTGCCCGCAGAGGCGGTCGAATTTCTGACCCTGAAAGGCGCGAGCGTGCGCCCCGGGGCCGTGGCGCTTGAAAAGGCGCAGGACCGTCTTGTCGAAAAGGAATTTGTCAACGCCATCGGCGCGGCGACAGCGCCGTTTCATGCGGTCGATGATCTCGCATCGCTTGAAGCAGGCCTTGAAAAGATCGGTCGTCCCGCAATCCTGAAAACCCGCCGCCTCGGTTATGACGGCAAGGGTCAGACAACAATTCGAGACGAAGACACCGATCTTCCTGGCGCATTCGAAAAAGCCAGCGAATACGCCTGGGCCGAGGTCGGCGCAGCGCCTTCGATTCTGGAAGGATTCATCCCATTCGAACGGGAGATATCGATCATTGGCGCGCGCGGCGCCGATGGCGAAATCCAGCTTTACGACCCGCCTGAAAATGCACATCGAAATGGCATTCTGAAAAGCTCCACCGTTCCTGCGCAAGTCTCGGACGAAACCGCCGCCAGGGCGCGCGCCGTCACAACTACCATGCTGGAAACGCTCGGCTATGTCGGCGTTATTGGCGTTGAGTTCTTTGTACTGAAAGATGGAGATGTACTGGTCAATGAGTTTGCACCACGCGTCCACAATTCCGGACACTGGACGTCGAACGCCTGCGCCGTTTCGCAGTTTGAACAACATATTCGCGCCGTCGCCGGCTGGCCGCTGGGCGACCCGGCGCGTCACTCAAATGCGGTGATGGAAAACCTCATCGGCGAAGAAGCCGATGCATGGCGCGCACTCACGCAATCTCCGCAAACCGGCGTCCATCTTTACGGCAAGAACGAAGCCCGCCCCGGCCGTAAAATGGGCCATGTGACGCGGATATCGAGTAAGCCTAAGCGCAGTTCTTCACAAAAATACTGAGATAATCATTTTCGCGCCTCTCTGATCATCGGATACATCGGCGGTGATGAGCCTGCTTGAATCTTGCCGATCACTTCAAATCCGCAGCGTTCGTACAATGAAATATTTCTTGGGTTTGAGGATTCGAGATAAGCGATGACGCCGTCCTCATCGCATCGCCTCAATGCATATTTCATGATCGCCGCACCGAGACCTCTCCCCATAAAGGCCGGGTCGGCGGCGATCATCGGCAAATACCAGACAGGCTGATCATCGGGGTGATATTCATCCATCTGTGCGAAGAATAAAGCCGCGTCCTCCTGAGTTTCAGGCTTGACGCTATCCGCCAGCAATTTTTCAATAGCATCGCCGTCCGGCGCCACACCGGGCGGCAACCAGAGCGCCGCTGCTTTACAGGCATCCGCAATATACGCCGTATCATGATCAAAAGCGGCCCCGCCAAACGCTTTCGCGAATTTCGGCATGGTTTCAAGATAGGTTGCAGCGTCCGGCCAAATCCAGCGGGCGACAGGGTCCGCCAGAAAACCCAGTGTTATGGTTTGGATAACTCTATCTTTGTCGTCTTGCGCCGCAGCGGCGACATGCGGTGATTGTGTCACGGAAAACTTCTTTCATGAACAGGAGTTGCTCTTGTGAAATAAGGTCACATCATTTCTAGCATGAAACATGGCCCCACTGACAACGCCACCGACCGCAGTATCCAGTCAATCCCTAACCAATGAAGGGCAAATGCAGGATCAACTAAGTACAGTTCAGGCTTCAGGTCGCCGGCGAAATCAAGCGCCTGATATTTCGCGCCGCCTGACGAATACGCTGCTCGTTTTCGACAAGACCAATCCGAACATGCTTGTCGCCGAATTCGCCAAAGCCGAGCCCCGGGGCTACGGCGACATCCGCCTTTTCAATCAGCATCTTTGAAAAATCGATTGAGCCCATATCGGCAAACTGGTCGGGAATTTGCGCCCAGGCAAACATCGACGCCGGCGGCGATGGAATCTCCCAACCCGCCTTCGCAAAATGTTCAATCAGCGTATCGCGTCGTGTGCGATAGGTCTGTCTGATTTCCTCCGCGCATTCCTGAGGACCATCAAGCGCTGCAATCGCCGCCACCTGGATTGGCGTGAAGGCCCCGTAATCGAGATACGACTTGATGCGCGCAAGCGCCGCGATCAGCCGTTTGGCGCCAACCGCCATGCCGACCCGCCAACCAGCCATCGCATAGGTCTTGGAAAGAGAGTTCACTTCGACAGCGATGTCGATGGCGCCCTCCACCTGAAGGATTGATGGCGGCGGCGTGTCAAAATAAATCTCGCTATAAGCAAGGTCCGACAGGATAAGCACGTCATGCTGACGCGCGAGGCGAACGACTTCCTTATAATAATCAAGGTCGACCATCTGCGCCGTGGGATTTGACGGATAGTTGATGACGAGAGTGCTGATCTGCGCGCCATTGATCGCCATCGCGTCGCTGATCCCACGCAGGTAATCCTCAGGCGTCAATGCCGAAACGGGCTGGATCACGCCGCCTGCAATAATAAATCCGTATGCGTGGATTGGATAGGCGGGATTAGGCGACAGGATCACGTCGCCCGGCCCGGTGACGGCCTGCGCGATATTCGCAAAGCCCTCCTTTGAACCGATTGTCGCGACGATTTCATCTTCAGGATTAAGCGTCACGCCAAAGCGCCGCTCGTAATAGCGCGCCATCGCCCGGCGCAATGCAATGATGCCGCGCGAGGCCGAATAGCGATGGGCTTTTGGATCGCGCGCGGTTTCGACCAACTTATCGACAATATGAGACGGCGTCGGCATATCCGGATTACCCATGCCGAGGTCGATGATGTCGCGCCCCTCGGAGCGCAGCCTCGCCTTCAACGTATTGACTTCCTCAAACACGTAAGGCGGCAGTTTCTTGATCCGGTAAAAGTCGTCCGTATGGTTCATTTTGCCATGGGGCGTTGTGGCGGCGGCGCAAAGCAAAGATGTTGCGCAGTTTCGTCAGGTTGTAAATGATATCTTCAGACGGATATTTGCGTTATGACATACGTTTTTCCAGCGCCGCAATCTCGCGTGCAACGAAAGGGAGATATCGCAAAATTTCATTAAGATGCGCAAGTGCAGCGCGATCATCGCCAATAGCGATTTCCGCACGGGCCAGCGCATATTTAAGCTCGGCTATTGCAGGCGCTTGCGCCACGGCGCTCCGGGCTTCATGCAATGCTTTCTCGGCAACGTCCTCACCGTATCCATAACGGATGACAAGCTCGGCTCGCAGGCGGGCGCGTAACGAACGCGCAAGAACAAAAGCCGGTTCCTGTTTAATTACAAAATCAAGTTTTTCTATTGCAATTAAAAGATTATCTTCCTTTGGAATTTCGACAATCTCAAGCGCCTCGAAATAAGCGTCGCGTCCGATTTCACGAGGGAGCGGAGAAGCCAACCTTTGTAATTGGCGATCGGTCCGCGACAATGCCGAATGAACGTTTGCAATAAAATGTTCAACCGCAAAAACATATCTGTCCGGTCTGTATTCATAATCGTCAGATCGGATGATTACTTCTGTGGAGCCATCGATAAGCTGAAACCAGAGCCGGACGCCATCGCCTCGCTCCATCAAGGCGCTGCTGACGATCATATCAGCCGACAGGCGGCGAGCCGCTTCGCGAGCACGAACTGACCCAAGCGACTCCGTTGGCGTCACCGCCATAGCTTCAACACCCTGCAATTGAGAAAGCTGACTGGCAAGCAATCGGTTGGCGTCAAGCCAGCTAACAGTATCGACTTTCGCTGGGTCACGCAAAGCCAATTCGTTCACGACCGCAATCCTCAACGGGCTGTCGTTGCTTTCTGGCGTTGCACGCAAAAACATAAACGCCACGCCGACTAAAACGATAAGCGCCGCAGCGGTCATCACGGCAAACTTTGTATTTCGCAAAGGCGAAGTCGCAACGGGCGCCGAAGCGACCGACAACCGATAGCCTACCGAGCGCGCCGCCTGAATGGTGTCTTGCGGTGCGCCTATATCTTCCAAACTGTTTCGCAACAAGCGCACGCGTTGTTTAATAGCGTCACGCGTAACCTGCACCCCCCAGACAGTTTGCTCGATTTCCTCAAAACGGACGGGGTCGGGCGCCCGCGACATCAAAAGCCGAAGTAACTGAAATGAATAATTCGGCAACGCAGTCTCATGCACTCCGAACCGCACAGTTTGTCTGACAGGATCAATTTCTATCCGTGTCGTCATGAAAGGCCGCTCTCATCCTATCTATTCACCGTAATTTACCGAACTTCACCAAGCTTTTCTTTTTGGCCAGCACATCATCGGTCAATCTTAAGATACTCGCAAGAGCAAGCCTTGCGGGCGGGCCGCGAACAAAGCCTGCTGGATTTCCCAAGTTTACTCACACTAGTAAGGAACAGTGATGCCATCATTAAAATACTGGCCTTTGACAATCGGCATGTTCACCGTGTTGTGGTGCAATGCGGCTCTGTCACCCTCACTCGCAAATTCCGAGCCTTCTTTTACACAATATTTCGCCAATCTGCCATTTCGGGAAACGCCGTTCTCGCCCCTGGTGGGGACACATGCCATCACTGAAAAGGAAGCAAAAACGCGAAAACACTTTCGTTTTGAATATGATGCGCAAAGGCGGCCAATACGCGTCGCCTTTATGCAGGGCGAGAAGGTCGTCGGGCTAAATGATAACGCCAACTACTATTTCTTTGCGCCAAAACTTGAGATTTCCTACGATGAGAATACAGAAACCCGTGTATTTTTCGACAAGCACGACAATCGGATCGCTGTCACAGGAGATGTTTTTCGGGAAGTCTATCAGCTTGACGAACGCGGCTATCGTCATTCGCTTGAATTCTTCAACCATCATGGCGACCCGGTAGAAAACAGTTGGGGCGTTGCGCGATATGAATGGACGCTGCTGGATGACGGCGAAGTCATCGAAAAGCGTTTCAATTTCAAAAACGAATTACAGGAACTGCGAAGCGGCTTCCCGTTTTATGAGGTACGCTTTCATTACGGTCCCGATGGCTGGCTGGCATTGATGCAGAATTACGGTCACGAGGGCCGCTTGACGCTTAACGATCTGAACGCCGCCCAGGATAGGTTAGACTACGCCGCCAATGGCGATCTGCTTTCATGGAACGTACTTGACGAAAACGGTAAGCCGTCACGTGGCAATGGCCCCGGTGTGGCGCGAGGTATTCTTGAGCGCAATGAATATGGATATGATGTTGTCGAGCGATATGAGAATGAACATGGCGAGCCGATCAAGAACGCCTATGGATGGTCTTACTCTTATTCAACCTATGACCGTTTCGGCAATTATGTTGATCGTACAAATTATGCACTCGACCGCAAAACATTACTGAAAGTCGATAACCGCGGCTATGCAGGCTATGCGTATACATATGATCGGCATGGCCGCAATCGCCTGCTCATTACTTTTTTTGATGAAAATCGTCTACCTGCACGGCGCGAAGGTCGCGGCTATTACGCAATACGCTCAGTTTACGACAATAATGATAATGAGATCGAAACCCGTTTTGAAACTGCGAACGGTAAGCTCATTAACAGAGAGGACACCGGGTTCGCCATAGTCAAACGGACATTCGATTCGCGCGGGCGTCTGTTGCAAAGGAGCTATCACGATACTGCAGGCGAGATCGTCAATCATCGCGTGACAGGAATTGCTATCGAAGAGTATGTTTACGGGGACTACGGTATTGCACTGTCAACAACGCGCTACGCCTCTGACGGCGCCAAGCTCGAATAATCTCTTTTCGACGAACACTGACTGGGGCAGTCAGCTTAGCCTTCAGCCCGATAGCGCAGTTTCGCCAGCCATGCGATAGGTCTCGCCGGATCAAGACCAAGGTCCCGCACCTTCGCCTTTGCTTTTTCGATCTGCATGACGTTGTCGATTCGCGCATAGAGAAAGGCGTTTGTCGCCGTTTCATCCCCGCTGTCATCCCCCAGCCAGCGCGCAAAAGTCGACGTCCACACGCCGGTAAGGATGCCGCGTTTGGAGTAGAAATTGAAATCCGTCGACTTGTCGCCAAGGCCGCGCCAGATCGCGTCCGATGTTTTCCAGGCAAGCCGGGCGCCGAGTAGCCCATGAACTGGCAAGGCCATCAACGCCGCCGCACGACGAGCGGCTTCTTTATGGGGCCGCAGCGTATCCAGCCGCGCCCGAACCGCAAACGCCACCTTCTCGCGAATTTTCAGCCCCGCAAATTCCGGCGCGGCCATCGCCGCCGTCATTTCAGCATCCGCCGCCTCTGACCAGTAGCGCAAAACATCCGCAATCCCGGCGGGAAACGCGGCGCAAAGCACAGCAGGATCGATCCCGGCATCGCTGGCGGCCTGCTCGAGCGATTTAGACGTCCACCCGTCAAAAGCGGCAATCGTCAGCAATTGCGCCAGAAGCGCAGCGCGAACTTCGTCAAAACCGTCGATTTCGGCGTTTTTGCTCGGATTTTCCGGTGTTTTTAGAATGTTATCCACTAGAGCATATTCCTTCCCGGCCCTATATAGACAGGCGTTATGGCATTTGATATATGCCGCATCGTCTCACGCGCGCGCATGAAACGGGCGTTGTGAATTGATTTTTTCTGACGTCGCGGCTCACACCCGTGACGTTTTTATTTCGCTGAGGAGGCTGAGGCACTTGGTCCAGATCGTGGTTCGCGACAATAATGTCGAACAGGCCCTGCGCGCATTGAAAAAGAAAATGCAGCGCGAAGGGACATTCCGGGAAATGAAACGCCGGAAATTTTACGAAAAGCCGTCGGAAAAACGCGCCCGGCAAAAGGCCGAAGCAGTGCGTCGCGCCCGCAAACTGATCCGCAAGCGCCAGCAGCGCGAAGGCGGCCTTTAGCAGAATTTCATGGCCGCAGCCTTTGCGTATACGGCCATTGGCGCATAATATGCGCCCGTAAACAACCGATGGGGTAATCTATGCGCTGGCTCTTCACGCTTGCAGCATTCTGTTTTTTCCTCGCTTCCTGCGAGACCGTTAAAGGCGTTGGCCGGGATATCGAGAACGCCGGCGAAGCCATCGACGACGCTGTCGACCAAGACTAGTGCTCCCAATATTTTGGGCTTTTGTTCCCTCGCCACCACGGGTGACGAGGGCTTAAGCGATGGCGGACGGCGCGTCGCACGCCCTCATATGCCCCGAATTCTCCCTGAATCGGACCAAACAATTACCAAATTGAACTAAAAGTTTGCATTCTTGTTGTAGTAATGCCTGCGAAGGGCATTAAAATGGCTGCTGATGCTTCGAGGGGAAGCTCAGCTTGGGTTTTTGTTAGGGATTAAAAAATGCGGGGAATTTTGAGGACAGCCTTGATGGCTGGCGGTATCGCGGCGTTTGCAGCCGGTCCGGCAATGGCGCAGCGTCAAATCGACGATCCGCGGCTCAGCCCGATGCTTTTTGGAGAAACCGAAAAGGAACGGCGCGATAAAGTTCGCCAGGAGAGAGAAGAGCAGGAAGAAGCGCTGCGCATCTCCCAGGAACAGGATCGCGACGCCGAGCAGATCGATGATCCGAAAATGCGGCCCCTCCTCTTTGGCCCATCCGCCCGAGACGATATCGAGCGGGACCCGGTCGGCGCGCGCATCAGTCTTGGTGAAGAAGATAATGATCGCGGCTTCTTCGGCGCCCTGACCCTGCTTGTGCCGGAAGAAACCAATCTCAGCGTCGGCGTCGGTCCGGTCTATGAACCGGATTATTTTGGCTCCGACGACTATGAGTTCAACGCCGACCCGCAGGCCTATGTAAAGTTCAGAAACTTCGTCTTCCTTGATGACGACGGCGCCGACTTCGCGGTGTTTGGATTTTCAGGTTTTCGCGTCGGCCCCTCGCTCCGTATCCGTGGCCGCCGGCGGGAAGGTGAGAATATCGCCCTGCAAGGTCTTGGCGATGTCGGTACAACCTTCGAGTTCGGCGGCTTTATCGGCACCACCTTTCTCGACCGGTTTTCCATTCGCGCCAAAGCGCGTCATGGCATCAAGACCGGTCACCGCGGCACCATCATCGACGGCTTCCTGACGGCGCTTTTGTTCCGCGCAGGTCCCGTTTCCGTTTCCGCCAGCGGACAGGCAAGCTGGATCGGGGATCGCTTTGCGGATGCCTATTTCTCAGTCACGCCGGAACAGTCGATTGCTTCCGGCGGCGCTCTTTCCGTATACGATGCAGACGCAGGGTTTCGCGATGTCGGCGGTAGCATCAACGCCTATATCAATGTTCTCGACCGCTGGTCGGTAAACCCTTATGTCCAGTACAATTATATTTTTGACGATTACGCTAACACGCCGATCATCGCCGACTTCGGGGATCGCAATCAGGTCCGGGTCGGCTTTCACCTGATCCGCGAATTTACCTTCGGCGGCAACGACAACTAAAAACGGCGCGTCTTTACGGACGCGCCGTCTCAATCATTCAAAAGTCGAGCTTATTCCGGCTTACGGAATTTCAGCGTCATGCGATCGCTTTCACCGATCGCTTCCATTTCGGCGCGCAGTTCAGCGTTATTTTCGCTTGTGCCAAAGGTCGGCGGCAGACGCCAGACAATGTCTTGCTCAGTTGGCTGATCCTTTGGATTTGCGTTCACTTCGGACGTATCGACAAGTTCAAATCCCGCCGCTTCAAACGCCGCGATCAGCGCCGACTCTTTCAGATATCCGTTGGAGCCATCCGCCCATTCATCCGAGCTGTCGGCGGGCGCGCGATGTTGCACAACGCCTGCAACGCCGCCGGGCTTGAGCACACGGAAAGCCTCTTCCAGCGCCTGTGTGCGGAAACCGCCTTCATCTTCAAAGCGAGACAGATTGTGCAGGGCCCGGACAAGCAAGACAGCATCGGCGGCGCCCGCCATGTCGTCAGGCATTGAACCAAAGACAAATGCGCTGACCGGCGCGCCATTTTCTATACCCCATTCCTCAGTCTGTGCTGGCCAGTCGGCAGCCCAGGTCGCCCGTTCTGCAAGAAATTCCTCAGTCGCAAAACCGGTAAAAAGCGGCCACATCTCCATGGAATAGTCAGCGCCGATCAGTGCGCCCTCAGGGCCAAGATAAGGAACCAGTATTTTGGAATACCAGCCGCCACCGGGCAGCGCTTCGAGCACCGTCATGCCCGGCTCAACGCCAAAAAACTCCAGTGTTTCTTTAGGGTTGCGGTATTGATAGCGCGCCTTGACCTCGTCGGTTTGCGCTTCGAGCGCCTTATCAAGGCTCTGTGATGCAGACATCGTCTCGGTCATCGCAGTTTCGGGCGCAGCCGCAGACTCACTAGCCTCGGGCGCGCTGGAGGTTTCCTGTGAGCACGCAACCAGCGCCAGCGCGGCGGCGCTCATCATCAAATATTTCATCCTGTATTCCCCTTTGTTAGGTAATGGCCTTGTAACAGCGTCACCGGCCAACGCCAATGGGGGCTCATAAGTGGTTTTGAAGTCCGCCCGAAATCAAACCATCGCAGCCACAACGAAACGGCGCGCTCAGCTTGTGAACACGCCGTTTAAACTCAACACAATTTCGTGATCGCTTATTCCGGCTTGCGGAATTTCACTGTCATGCGATCGCTTTCACCGATGGCTTGTAGCTGTGCGCGTAACGCTGCCTGCGCCTCATCGGTTTCATGGTCACGCGTCGTGCCAAGGCTTGGCGGCAACCGCCATACATAATCTTCTTCAGTTGGCTGATCGTCGGGATTGGCGTTGATCTCGCTGCTTTCAACAAGCTCGAACCCGTTATTCGTAACAAAGTCGATAACGTGGCTTTGCTTAATATACCCATTGTTGCCGACCGCCCACTCATCGGAATTTCCTTCCGGCGCGCGGTGCTGAACAATGCCAAGAACCCCGCCGGGTTTCAGAACGGCATATGCATCTTCAACGGCTTGCGTGAAGTAACCGCCCGCTTCCTCCGTGCGGTTGAAGTGATGCGCGGCGCGCACCATCAAAACCACATCAGCGGACCCTTCCATCTCTTCCGGCAGGGAGCCGTAAAAGAATGCGGAATATGGCGCATTATTGTCATCGTTTTCTGCGTTGCGCTCAGCCGACCAAGTCTCCGGCCAGTCGGCGTTCTCAGTCTGATATTCGTCAGACGCGTAGCGCCCGCCCATGGTCTTACGCTGCTCTAACGAAAAATTCGCGCCGATAACGCGGCCGTCCGATCCGAGATAGTCGGATAGAATGCCTGCATACCAGACGCTTCCCGGCAGCGTATCAACAACGGTCATGCCAGGTTCGACACCGAAAAACATCAGCGTCTCTTTCGGGTGGCGATATTGATAGCGCGCCTTTGCATCATCATCCTGCGCAGCCAGAACGGCGTCCAGTTGCTCAGCGGCGGATGGTGCGGCTTCCTGTTCGACAGCAGCCGTTTCTTCAACGTTGGATTCAGAGGCTGGCTGACTATTCGTCGTCGCTCCATTCTCGCCACCGCAGGCGATCAGGACGAGCGCACTGGCGCTCCATAGCAAATGCTTCATGGCAATTTCCCTTTGATGAATTGCGTTACTTAGATCCGGTTCTACAAAGCCTTGACGATTTCTTCGCACATTTTCTTGGCGTCCGAGAATAACATCATTGTGTTGTCGCGGAAGAACAGCTCGTTCTGAACGCCCGCATAGCCTGACGCCATCCCACGTTTAACGAACAGGACCGTCCCGGCGTTTTCAACGTCAAGGATCGGCATGCCGTAGATCGGCGATTGCTTGTCGGTTTTCGCCGCCGGGTTGGTGACGTCGTTGGCGCCGATAACAAACGCGACGTCAGCGGTGCGGAATTCCGAGTTGATATCTTCAAGTTCGAAGACTTCGTCATAGGGCACCTGCGCTTCTGCGAGAAGCACGTTCATATGACCCGGCATCCGGCCCGCAACAGGGTGAATAGCGTATTTCACTTCAACGCCTTCGTCTTTCAGCTTGTCGGCCATTTCCTTCAGCGCGTGCTGGGCCTGCGCCACCGCCATGCCGTATCCCGGCACAACGATCACCTTGTTGGCGTTTTTCATAACAAACGCAGCGTCATCGGCGGAGCCTTGTTTGACCGGGCGTTCTTCAACACCGCCACTCGCCGCCGCCGCATCCTCACCGCCAAAGCCGCCAAGAATGACCGAAACAAAGGACCGGTTCATGCCCTTGCACATAATGTAGGAAAGGATCGCGCCCGATGAGCCGACCAGCGCGCCGGTGATGATCAGCGCCATGTTTTCGAGCGTGAAGCCAATGCCCGCCGCCGCCCAACCCGAATAGGAATTGAGCATGGAGACAACCACCGGCATGTCGGCCCCGCCGATCGGAATGATGATCAAAAAGCCGAGTACGAATGCCGCCAGGGTCAACAGAAAGAATGTCATCGGTGACTGCTCGAAGGTCATGAGCATTCCGATCATTAGTAAGATGAAAAAGCCCAACCCGAGATTGATCGGATGACGCATGGGCAACAGAATTGGCGCGCCGGACATGTTGCCATTCAATTTTGCAAACGCGATCAGTGACCCTGAAAACGTAATCGCACCAATACCGACGCCTAATGACATCTCAACAATCGATTGAATGTGAATATGTCCCGGCTCGCCGATGCCAAAGGCGCTGGGCGCCAGAAACGCCGCCCAGGCGATGAAGACAGCCGCGAGACCAACCAGTGAGTGGAAAGCGGCCACCAATTGCGGCATCGCCGTCATTGGAATTTTACGCGCAATGTAAGCGCCGGGGATGGCCCCGGCCGCGACGGCGGCGACGATAAAGAACCAGGTGCTGAAGCCCTTGTCCTGAAGCACAAACAGCGTCGTAAACACCGCAATGCCCATGCCGATAACACCGAAGCGATTGCCTTCGCGCGCGGTTTCCGGAGAGGAAAGCCCTCTCAGCGCGAGGATGAAGAGGATGCCCGAAGCGACATAGAGAAGAGCCGGGAGATTGTCCGCCATTGTCTTTCCCTACCGTTCTTTTTTCTTGTACATGGCGAGCATGCGTTGGGTGACGAGAAACCCGCCAAAAATATTCACGCTCGCAAGCGCGACCGCCGCGAACCCAAAAAGCTTGGGCCAGAAACTGTTCGCCGCCTCCGAAAGATCGGCGCCCAGCGCAATCAGGGCGCCAACGATGACGACCGATGAGATCGCATTGGTAACCGACATCAGCGGCGTGTGCAGCGCCGGCGTCACCGACCAGACGACGTAATAGCCGACAAAGATCGCGAGAATGAAAATCGTGAAGAGAAAGACAAAGTCCGAAATCGGGCTCGACGCTGCGATGATCGCCAGTTGATCGGCGATGGTGCGCGCCTGTTCGGCGGCCATCGCCGCTGATTCCGCATTGCCGGTCGCGTTCGCCGCCGCCGCTTCAGCAGCTGTCGCCGCCTCTTCAGCGGCTTTCGCAGCCTCTTCGATTGAATCCTGTCGTTCCTGTGCGGCCATTGTCGGCTCCTTAAAGGATTGGATTAGGCGTCTTTGGTTTCGTCACTTGTGTCTTCGGGCGTGTCGTTCGCGGCGTCTGCTGGCGCAGCTTCGACGTCTTCACCGTCAACCGGTTCGGGCGCGCTCGCGCTTTCCACGTTTTCACCGGCAAATTGCGGGTGGGTCACCGCGCCGTCACGGGTCAGCGCTACCCCCTTGATGATGTCATCATCCCAATCGACCGCAAAGGTTTTGGCGTCCTTGTCCCAGAAGGCGGCGATGAAATTATAGACATTGCGCGCATAAAGGCTGGATGCATCCGCCGGCAATCGTCCCGGCACATTGAAAAAGCCGAGGATTGTGACGCCATTGATTTCGATCGCTTCGCCCGGCCGGGTGAGCGCCACATTGCCCCCCTGCTCCGCCGCCAGATCGACAATCACCGAACCCGGCTTCATGCCGGCGACCATGTCTTCGCTGACAAGCTGCGGCGCCGGGCGGCCGGGGATCAGCGCCGTCGTGATGACGATGTCCTGCTTCTTGATATGCTCGGCGACAAATTCCGCCTGGCGCTTTTTAAAGTCTTCCGACATTTCCTTGGCGTAACCGCCTTCGGTTTCAGCCTCTTTCATCGCTTCTTCATCGACCGTGACAAAGGTTGCGCCCAGGCTTTCAACCTGTTCTTTCGCCGCGAAGCGCACATCCGTCGCGGAGACGACAGCGCCGAGGCGCCGCGCCGTTGCAATCGCCTGCAGGCCAGCAACGCCTGCGCCCATAACAAATGTCTTCGCCGGCGCAATGGTTCCCGCCGCCGTCATCATCATCGGCAGCGCCTGTCCGTAATAGGCGCCAGCATCAATGACGGCTTTGTAACCGGCGAGGTTCGATTGCGACGAGAGGACATCCATAGACTGCGCGCGGGTGATGCGCGGCATCAGATCCATTGCGAATGCATCAACGCCGAGGCGCGCATAGGAACCCAATGCGTCCGGGTCGCCATGGGGAGATAGGATGGCGATCAGCTTGGACCCACGCCCAAAGACGCGAAGCTCCTCGGTGGACGGCGCCTGTACTTTCAAAACAACGTCGGCGCCTTGCGCCGCATCCGCCGCGCTCGGGCTGATCTGGGCGCCCGCCTCGGCGTAGTCGGCGTCAGAGAAGCGCGCAGTCTCGCCCGCCGCCGCCTGAACAACGACATCGGCGCCCAGCGCGACGTATTTTTTCACAGTCTCCGGCGAAGCCGCGACGCGGGTCTCGCCCGATCGCGTTTCCTTCAAAACGGCAATTTTCATCAAGCCTCCGACGACGCACGCACCGCCGCGTTAGATCGACATTAATGGGAGAAGAACGTCTTCACGACAAAAAACACAAAAACATAGGTAGCGATCCCGGCGAAAAGCGACAGCAAAAAGCCGTTCGCCATCACCCAACTGGTGAAAAACATCGCCAGCGCCATGGCGGCGGGCACGCCAATCTCGGTGCACGCCCCCATGATGACCTCATAGGAACGTCGATGCTCTTCGGCATCCTGTTCGCGTTGCATAGCTTCGTCAGTCATTTGTAACCCCGTAATTTCAGCTGTTTTTTTGACGGAATTCAGCGCGTTGGGCAAGAGGCTTGTGACGCCGCCTGCTCAGGCGCCGAAGCGTACCGGCCAGCAGCTCAGCAGGGTCCGTAAAATTGAAATAAAGGCGATCGGCTGGTCCATCATCAAATGATGGTAAGCCTCTGGCATCATTACGAAAGGCGAGCGGCCCTTTGCCTGGTCGCGCAGATGCTGAAGCCCGTCGCCGGCGGCGAACATGGATTTTTCCCCATAGATAAAGGCGAGCGGGCATCGCGCCGCGCGGAGAAGATCGCGCTCAAAACTGATCGTGAAGTTCTTTCCCTTGTCCGGATCGAACTTCCAGGTCCAGCCCTGGCCGCCATCCGGCAGCGCCGCCTGCCGCAGACCTTCTCTGGCGATATAGTCCACGAGGTAGAGATGCTCGGCCGGCTGGTTTGGCAATAAACGAAAGCGGCTGACCGGCTCTTCCATGGTCGGGTAGACACGCCCCGTCTGCGGCCCTTCCGGCTTATCCGATTTCGATGCGCGCACCACCGTGTAGCCTTCGTCGGGGTCCGGCACGCCAAGCGGGCTGTCGACGACAACCGCGCCCGACAGACGCTCCCCTGCGCGCTCAACAGCCGCCAGGGTCACCCAGCCGCCAAAACTGTGTCCAACCACCAGCGGGCGGGCGCCCGTAGCCAGGCCTGCCGCTTCGATGACCGCGAAAACCTCATCGACCAGCAAATCCAGCGAATATTGATCGCGCCAGTCGGAATCCCCCATGCCCGAGAGATCGAGGGCTGCAACCCGCCGATCATGAGCGAAAAACGGCGCGAACGGGCGCCACCAATTACGGTGCGCGCGGCCCCCATGGACAAACAGAATGCCGCGACCGCCAGCCTTGCCCCAGGCGGTGTAGCGGATCTTCGCGCCCTTAACCGTGACCTCAGCCTCCTCCGACGGGGCCGTGATCGCCTTTTCAAACCATTCCGGCGCTGGCGGCTTGGCGCCGCCGAGATGCGCCAGCGGTCTGATAAGATCGCTCTTTTTCGGTTTTTCGTTTCCGTCGGCCATGGCCCGATATCCTCAATGGAAGATTTGTCTTGTTCGCAGCCCTGATAGCGCAGCTTCGCGCGCCCGCAAATAGGGCGTCGCAGGACCGCCGACCCCATATCTTAACAAGGATTTAATTCGTAAACGAATGGTTACCGCCGCTTTCGGCAAAAATGTTTCGCTATGATACGGTTTTAAAGCGATCTTTACCCGGATTGCCCATGGTGCCTCAAAACATTCACTTCCGAAGAGGCGTGCGCACCATGGTGAAGACGATCTTAATTGTTGATGACGACCCGACACAACGCCGGATCATGCGCGGCGTTTGCGAAAAAGCGGGTTATCCTGTTTTACAAGCCGACAGCGGCGAGAGCGCGCTATCGCTTTTACAAAGCCAGCAGGGCCAGGACGTGGCGCTGATGATGCTCGATTTGCGCATGCCCGGCCTTGGCGGCATGGAAACGCTAAAACGCTCAAAAGGCTTCCGCGAAGAAATGCCGGTGATCGTGCTGACCGCGCAAGGCGGTATCGATACGGTCGTCGAAGCCATGCAGAACGGCGCCGCTGATTTCTTCGTCAAACCCGCCTCGCCTGAGCGCGTTATCGTTTCGATCAATAACGCCCTTAACCTGACAACGTTGAAAGGCGAAGTCTCGCGCCTGAAGCGCAAACGCGAAGGCTCCATGGGCTTCAAGGACCTCATCGGCGAAAGCCCGGCGCTGGCCCATGTGATGAAGCTCGGCGAACGCGCCGCGGCGTCAAACATTCCGATCCTGATCACCGGCGAGTCCGGCACAGGCAAAGAAATGATCGCGCGCGCTATTCAGGGCTCATCCGAGCGCGCCGGCCGTCCCTTTATCACTGTGAACTGCGGCGCCATTCCGGAGAACCTCGTCGAAAGCATTCTCTTCGGTCACGAAAAAGGGTCGTTCACCGGCGCCAA
This sequence comes from Pseudomonadota bacterium, assembly GCA_039196665.1. GTDB lineage: Bacteria > Pseudomonadota > Alphaproteobacteria > Caulobacterales > Parvularculaceae > Hyphococcus. Next base: position 616,866 of record JBCCUQ010000001.1, read on the forward strand.
CGCGAAACATATCGGCAAGTTTCAGGAAGCCGATGGCGGCACCATCTTCCTCGACGAAGTCGGCGAGCTGCCCCAGGATATGCAGGTCAAACTCCTGCGCGTTCTGCAGGAAAACGAAGTTGATCCCATCGGCTCCAAACGTCCGGTTAAGGTCAATGTGCGGGTGATCTCCGCCACCAATCGCGATCTTGCGGAAGAGGTGAAGGCGGGCTCTTTCCGCGAAGACCTGTTCTATCGCCTGAATGTCTTCCCGGTCGAAGTGCCGCCGCTGTCGGCGCGGCGCGAAGACATCCCGGCGCTGATCGAACACTTCATCGCCCGCTACAACGCCGAGGAACGGCGAGATGTGCGCGGCGTCCGGCACGAAGTCCTAGAAGTGCTGATGAACCAGTCATGGCCGGGCAATGTGCGCCAGCTTGAAAACACGATTTTCCGGGCCGTTGTACTCGCCGAAGACGCCTATCTCTCCGCTGAAGATTTCCCGTTGCTAGCGGATGAATTCAATGCAGCCGGCATCTCCGCCGGGCCGCCGGTCGTTGACGCAAATGGCGATGAAGTCGCGCCGCCGCCGCTCGCCGGATTTGAGCCCAACGAGACAGATGAGTCCGTCGCTATCTTTGATCGCGAAGGCCATTTGCGGTCTCTGCAGGAAATTGAAAAAGATCTGATTGAACTGGCGATCGACACCTATGAGGGCAAAATGTCCGAAGTCGCGCGCCGGCTGGGCATGGGCCGCTCGACGCTTTACCGCAAACTGCGCGAGCATAATCTTGAAATCCGCCGCGCAAGCTGACGCGGTGGTCGCCGCCGCCTATTGCGGGCGTGCGCCAACTCTGAAAAAAGAGCGCCTCGCTGGGGCGCTTTTTTCTCTGCCTCAGGACAAATAAGGAAGCTATCCCGGTGAAACAGACTCTCCTGAAAATTCTTCTGTCAAAGGAATTTCAGCTCTCCGTCTGGAGCGTATTGCTGCGCCGGTTTCTGCGCGCAACCAAAGGAACGTTTAATTACGATCCGCGCCTTCTACTCGGCGCACAGGCAATTGAGCGTCCACATTACGCTTATTGCATGCTCTCGGCGGCGAACCTCGCCAAACGCCTTGGAAAAGACCGCATATCCGCCATCGAGTTCGGCGTCGCTGGCGGAAATGGCCTCAAATTCATGTGCGACTTTGCGCAAGACGTCAAAAAACTCACTGGCGTCACCGTCGAATGCTACGGCTTTGACACCGGCAAAGGCATGCCGCCGCCGGTCGGTGAAAAAGACCTGCCCTTCTGGTTTCGCGAAGCGCAATACGCGATGGATGAAAAAGCCCTGCGTGAGCGCGTGCCCGATGGCCGCCTCGTGATCGGTGACGTCAAAGACACCATCGCCGGCTTCTTTGACGAACACGACCCCGCGCCGATTGGCGCGATTTTCAACGACGTCGACTACTGGTCCTCGACGCGCGATTCCTTTGCGCTCTACGACGCAGCGAAGTCACGCCCGCAACATTTCCTGCCGCGCACCTTCATGTATTTCGACGATATTATCGGCTGGGAATTTGAAATGTACGGACCGTTTAACGGCCAGCTCGCGGCGATTTCGGAATTCAACGCAAGCCGTGAAGACATCAAAATTCACTTGAACCAGAATCTGATGCCGTTGTTACACCTGAATTATCGTCACCAGATTTACTATGCGCATTTGTTTGAGCATCCCGACTACAACACCTATCTTGGCGATGCGGACCAGGATGTTCTGGAAGATCATCTCAAACTGTCTTGAAATTCCGGAAAATCTCTAGATTGCAGTTGAATACTAACACCGCTCATTCCCGCGAAAGCGGGAATCCACAATTTAACAGTCTTACCCTGTCGTCATAACGCCAGCGAATTGGGCGCCATAAAAACTGTCATTCGGAAAAGGTGACGCCGTAAAAGCTGGATCCCCGCTTTCGCGGGGATGAGCGGTCAAACGGAACCATGCTTAAGCATTCAATGCGCATCGCTTCCAAAATGGGCGCAAAATAAATCAGATATAAGCTTGTCACTCGCCCAAAGCCGATAGATAAAGATCGAGGATGGCTTCCTGTTCCTGACGTTCCGCGCGATCCATTTTTCGGATGCGCACGACCTGACGAAGAATTTTGACGTCATAGCCCTCGCCCTTGGCTTCGGCGTAAATCTCTTTCACGTCGTTCAGGATCGCGGCTTTTTCTTCTTCCAGACGCTCAACGCGCTCGATGAAAGATCGTAACCGATCCGCCGCCACTGTTGTTGCGCCTTCTACACTCGCTGATCCGTCCGCCACGATTGAGCACTCCTTGGAAAATTCATACGACTACGGATTAATATCCGCCGCCCGAGCCCATAGGAATAGGAACGCAATGCGCCTTCACGCAAGCGTCATGAAGACAAATGGGGAAAATTAAATCTCTTGACCGTCGAGTTCCCGGCGCAGCGCTCGGGCGCGTTGACGCGCCGTCTCGTCATGGGGGTTCCATTCCAGAACCTTCTGGAACATCTCATAGGCTTCCAGCTTGTCGCCGCCCGCCAGCAGGATCTGCGCGAGCGTCGTGCGCACGGCGAAGTGGCGGGGCTCCAGCTCCAGCACTTTTGAGAAGTCTTCAATCGCCCCGGCGCGGTCATCCTGATTGAGCCGGATCGACCCGCGCAGCGCGTAGCCTTGTGCGAAATTCGGCGCCAGGCCGACCACGTGATCGAGAAGGGTCAACGCCAAATCGTCAGCGCCATGGTCGAGGCTCTCTTCCGCCCGGGCGTAGAGGACATCCACAGTATCGCTCTGGGAATCCGCCCAGATCTCCAGAATGCGACCGACATTCTCCTCGGCGCGAATGGCGTCGCCGACCCGCAGCTCTTCGAACAGCGCATCAAGGCGCGGATCTGTCTGATCCGCCACCGCCGGCAGGCTGGCCGCAAGCCCCAGAAAAAAGGCGCAAAAAAACGTTCGCATCAGCGAAAGCCTAGCGCGCAACCAGTAAAATTCCAAGAAAGATGTCGCCGAGTTGATTAACCCTGACGGGCTTTAAAGCGCTTCTGCGTCTTGTTGATCACATAGACGCGACCCTTGCGACGCACGACGCGGCAGTCTTTATGCCGGTTTTTCAACGACTTAAGGGATGAGCGGACTTTCATGACTCTGGCTTTCAATTCGCGGTGAGCGGCGGAGATAATCAAACCGTGGAGGCATGTCAACCGGGCGCACAAGGCGGCAAGCCGACTCACCCCCCCCAAGATTCACAATGTCAAAGAGCCTGCTCCGACCGACAGCGCAAGCCATCGCCAAAACCGACACTGAATGAGCCTTTTGGATTTTTGCGGGTGAGCACAGCGTGTCTTTACCCGCCTCGTTCGAGGCCACATCTCAACGTGAGAAGAATATACGCCCGTCGCGAAAGGCGGGGATAACTCCGCACCGAATATAGGTTTTATGGAAGACTACCCTCTCTGGGTTGTTTTCCCGAGATCAATACAATCACACTCTACAAGCCCGGCCCGGCTTCCGCGACCAGCAGGAGGAGCGCCGCCTGGATCGCGAGATGGCTGTCTTTATCCTCCCACGACTCATTTGGGGCATGGGCGTTTTTGCTGATCCCGCCGCGACTGATTGTGATGGCCGGAATGCCGAGAGACATTGGAATATTCGAATCCGTTGATGATTCCGCGAATTGCGGCTCAACCCCCATCAAAGCGACCGCGGCGCCGGCATTCTGCGCAAGACTTGAGTTCAGATCAGTAGAGCCCGCCGGTCGCTTGCCGACAGGTTTGACTTCAACGGTAAGCGCCTCATCGCGACGCCGGCGCTTATTCTCAACCTCAAGCGCCTTTTGCATCGCTGACTGGAAAGCTGCGTCGAGTTCAGCGAGCTTAGTCGGATCAGACGAGCGCATATCGACTTCCAACCAGCTGGTGAATGGAATCGAATTGATGGAGGTGCCGCCGCCAATCCGACCGACAGAGAACGTCGCTTTGGTTCCGTCTTGGGTGATCGGCGTCGCGCTTTGCGTAAACAAGGTGATCGCTTCGGCCAGCGCCTGATGCGGGTGCCCGCGCCCGAACGCGCCATAGGAATGCCCGCCCGGACCGCTGAATGTGACGCGATAGCGGTTTGACCCGACGGCGGTGGTGATCAGCCGGGCTGTGTCGCCGCCGTCAATCGCGATGAAACTGTCAATTTTCGGCGCTCCTTCGCGGAAGAGATGGCGCACGCCCCGCAAATCACCGAGCCCCTCCTCTCCCACATTGCCGATAAACAGAATATCCGCTTGCGTTTCAATCTCATGGGTTTGCATCGCCTCCACGATGGCAAGCAGCGCAACGACGCCGCGCGTATTGTCGCCGATACCCGGCGCAAAGAAAACGTCGCCTTCCCGGCGCACCGTCACATCCGTTTCCGCGGGAAAGACCGTGTCGATATGCGCCGCGATGGCGACCGTGCGCAAACCATCCGCACCCGGACGGCGCGCGACCACGTTGCCGCTCTCATCAATCGAAACATCGCTAAGGCCTAACGCCCTCAACCGCTCAGCCAGCTCGGCCGCGCGCTCCTGTTCTTCAAAAGGCGGCGCTGCGATCTCCGTCAACTCGACAAGGCGTTCGTTATTGCGCACTCGCATACTTTCTATGGTGGCGAACGCCGCCTGAATTTCCGGTCTGGCGTGCAAAGCCGCTATCCGCGCTTCGGCTTCGTCAGAGATCACAGTTACGCTGGGTTCGGGCGCAGCAGGAACAGCCTGGTCTTGCGCATATGCATTCAGCGTCATGCCAGCGAAGACACATGCGGAAAGGAGAGAATGTTTTAAAGTCATCGGACCTGTCTAACTCTCTTTTCACCTAACGCGATTTCAAAAGTCACTTCTGTTCCTGCGTAATCCCATCTTCGCGAATGCTTGTCATCAAGCGATCGAAGATTTCCCTCTCGCCACTCGCTTCATATCGAGCGGTTATGATGACTCGGTCGTCATCGGTAATTTCCGCTTCAATGGAAACATAACGAAAGCCCTCATCAATCAACGGTTTCGGCGCCTGATAGAATTTTTTATTCTGGTTGAGCTTGTTGAGTTCAGAATCAAGAACGCGGCGGGTGACAAATTCCAGCGGCAGATATTTCGAAACGCCGCTGCGCTGATCGATGGTCAGGTCGGCAAGGCGCGCCTGAAGCCTGCCGCTTTCAACATAAGCATCAAGCGTCACATCGATTTCGCCGGCCTCGCGCACCATACGCCCCGGCTCTCCCCGCCCACGCAAACCGCAATTCCACATTTCATATTCAAGGTAGAGCGCAAAGCGGATTTGGTCAGGGGGAAAATTGATCTGCGGCTTGCCCGCGCCCCAGCGCTCACCACAGCGGTTTTGATGCGCGGCGATCCAGTTTTCGAGATCGCGTTCCGTCTCTTCAACAAATTTCGTGACATCGGTGACGAGCGCGAGTTGAAGATCGCCGCGAGACGCTGCCTCCTCATCCACATAAAACGCGATGTCAGCGACAACCGGACGCCCGCCGAGATTAACGTCCGTCGGTTCGTCATATATGCGCGCAAAACCACCGGGCCCTTGCGCCATAACCGGCGCTGCCGCAGCACATACAATAGCGGCGATCGCCAACAGAAAATTACGCATGTCCCCTTACCCCTCGCGCGCCGTGATGGCCGTGCGCCTCAGGGGCGAGGTTAGCCTGACTGATCGGGTAAACGCCATCCCGGCCCATCACCCAGGCGGTGACGGCGGGAAAGAGCGGTTCAAACGCCTCATCGAGTACGTTCAAACCACCTGTATAGGCGCCGAGCGCCGGCATGATAAGGCGCGCGCCATCGCTGGCGAAACACCGCCGGCGCAACACGCGGCCCTCGCTCATCACGCGCGCGCAAGGATGAAGATGCCCGGCGACCTCTCCGGCGCTCTCGCCCGCCGCCGGCTCATGACGAAAGATAAGCGGGCCAATGGTCCTCTCGATTGCCGTGTCCGACGCAAAGCGCGCCGGCGGTTCCGGGTCGTGATTGCCGAGAATCCAGAGCCATGACGCCTCCCCCATCAGCGCTTCCAGCGTTTGCGCATCGCGTTCATCCATGCGGGCTTCCGCACCGCGATCATGAAAGGCATCCCCTAAGGAAATCACGCGAGCCGGTTTGTATCGTCGCATCAGCGCGCCAACACGCATCAAGGTCGTGCGGGTATCGTAAGGCGGCAGCATCACGCCCTTCGCCGCAAAGCTCGATCCTTTCTCGAAATGCAGATCGGAAACGATCAGCGTTTCCTCGCGCGCCCAATAAGCGCCGCCGAGCGGATCAGGCGTCAGGTCTTCGCCGGTGATGGTAATGGTCGGTTGCACAATGCCTTTTGTGGCGGCATTTCCGCAAAAATGGAAGCGACAGTCATCCCGTGCTCGCGCGCCCGGGATGACGCATCATGAACTTTTCAGCGCGCCGCCTAATGTGGGTCGACGCCGCCCGGCTCCCAGAGCTCGACCGGCGTGCCTTCCGGGTCATAGACCCGCGCGAAGCGCCCGTTGGGATAATCCTCCTCGTTCACCTCGACCTCGTTGCCGTTGGCGCGAAGCTGGGCGACCATGGCGTCGAGATCGCGGACGCGGAAATTGATCATCCATTGCTGTTTCATGTCCGGTCCGAAATATTTGGTGTCGGCGGCGAAGGGCGAGAACACGGTCGAGCCCGCCTCTTGCTTCCATGCCGGCTCGTCATAGGATTTCGGCACCAGGGAGACGCCGAGATTGTCGGCATACCATTGCGCCAGCTTGTCCGGATCTTTCGCACGAAAGAATAAGCCGCCGATGCCTGTTACTTTTTCCATGGGTCTCTCTCCGAGATTGCTGATTTCTGATCGACGCTAACGCGCAAACGTCCGGGATTCCTATCATCCAAACGGGTGAGTTGGAGGGAAATCAGCCGATTGCACCCTACCGAGTCCGCTACACGCCGTAAGTGCGGAAATGCATCATCGACGTGTACCCCAGCCCTAACAACATGGCGTATATGATTAGCAACACAGCGAGATGGAGGATCAGAGAACGCCAAGACTTGTAGATTGGCAAAAATGGTACGCCAGTCATAAAAGCTATTGGCAGCCAACCCCAGCTTTTGCGCTTTGCCGGTTGCAATTGCACAGAACTGGGTTCTGGTTGAATGCCTATCTGCTCGGGCTGAATAGCCTGAACTTCCGAGAGCGCTTTCTTCGCCTCAGCCGCTTCAGTATCGACCGCCAACAATCGGTATCCGCCTAGCGCTACGCGCATCCAAGGCGCCATCGTAAGGTGATGATCGTTTTGAACAAACGTATCAATGCCGTGCGACTGGAGATACGACTTGGCGCAATAGGCTTCTTCGGGATCGTAAAACTGCGCTATTTGAACAAGATCGCTCACATTATAAAGCTACCACATTCGATTTGGCGCGTCAGCTTCCTATCGCCGGTCTTCACTTGGCTTCTAGCCCATCGCAGTCTTGATAATCTCATCCGACGCCGATTTCAGCATCTCTTCAGACGCATCGCGCGCGACATGTTCGCGGCTGATTTCTAGCATCACCGGCACGGCGAGCGGCGATACCCGATCAAGATGTGCGTGATTGATGCGGTCCTTCACACGCGTCAACAACGCCTGTAATCGCGCTATGTCGAGAAATCCGCCCGCCGCATCGTCCCATGCCGCGCGCAGCAGAAGGTGGTCCGGCTCATGTTCACGCAGCACGTCGAAAATCAGATCGGCGGAGAACGCGACCTGCCGCCCGGTTTTTTCCTGACCGGGGTATTTCTTCTCGATCAGCCCAGCGATGGTGGCGCAATTGCGAAAGGTGCGTTTCATGGTGACAGACTCGGCGAGCCAGCTTTCCAGATCGTCGCCAAGCATGTCCTCGTGAAACAGCGCCGCCATATCAACGTCGCCCATGTCCTGGCGTCCCCAGATCGAGAGCGCGTATTCGGTCGGCGCAAAACCAATGGGCTGCTTGCCAAGACGCTCAAGGCGTCGGGTTAAGAGCATCCCCAGCGTTTGGTGGGCCAGCCAACCGTCGAATGGGTAACAGACAAGAAAATTTCGATTTGTGTAGGGAAATGTTTCAACCAACAGTTCGTCGGGCTTTGGGATGCGCGCAACCTCACGCTGTTTTTCAAGCCAGTCGCGAACCTGCTCCGGATACGCCTGCCAGCTTTCCGTATCGTAAAGCATGTTGCGCACGCGGTCGGCGAGATGGGTCGACCAGGGAAACTTGTTGCCGCCCCAACTTGGCAGCTTCGGCGATTCCGCAACCGTGCGCGTAACAATGGCGTCGTTGCCCTCAATGCGCTCAAGACGCAGCACCTCACCGGCGAAATAAAACGCATCGCCGATATTCATGTGCTCGAAGAACCATTCTTCCGCCGTGCCGAGCTTGCGTCCAGGCCTCTTTGGCCCTTTAGCGCCGGCGAGTCGCACATTCAGTTCATGCGCCGCCGTGATCGTCCCGATATTCATCTTGTATTGCTGAATGGCGAGCTTGTCGCGCACGCGATATTCGCCGTCCGGTGTTTTGACGATGCGCCGGTATTTTTCGTATCGCTGCAGGGAGTAGCCGCCGGTTGCAACGAACTCAACGGCGTCGTCAAAGTCCTTGCGCGGCAAATCCGCATAGGGCGATGCGCTGATTACCTCTTTGTAAAGAGCATCCGGATGGAACGGCGCGGCGCAGGCCATGCCGAGAATATGCTGCGCCAGGACATCCAGCGTTCCCTTGCGCGGCGGATCGCCGTCGAGCGCGCCCTCGTCAATCGCCTGTTTGGCGGCGATGCATTCGAGCACTTCCATGCGGTTCGCCGGAGCCAGGAGCGCCCGGCTCGGCTCATTCATGCGGTGATTGGCGCGCCCGATGCGTTGGGTCAGACGGCTTGCGCCTTTCGGCGCCCCCATCTGGATCACAAGATCCACATCGCCCCAGTCGATACCGAGATCCAGCGTCGACGTGCACACCACGGCGCGCAGGTCGCCCCGCGTCATCGCCGCTTCCACTTTGCGCCGCTGATCCACTTCCAATGAGCCGTGGTGAAGCGCAATCGGCAAATTGTCGTCATTCAGCCGCCACAACGCAGCAAAGGTGATCTCCGCCTGACTGCGCGTATTGACGAAAACGAGCGTCATCCCCGCTTGTTTGATCTGCTCGTAGACCTCCATGAAGGAATGCTTGCCCGAATGGCCGGACCAGGGAATGCGCTCCTCCGACATCAGAACATCGACTTGCGGCTGTGCGCCCGACTTGCCGCGAATAAGTTTCGCCGATGGCGCGCTCACATTTTGCGGCGTCAGATAATCGATCAACGGGCGTGCGTCGGGCACCGTCGCGGAAAGTCCTGCAAACCGCACCGCCGGGGCCAGGGCGCGCAGCCGCGCCAATGCCAGAGAAAGCAAATGCCCCCGCTTGTTCGGGATCAGCGCGTGCAATTCATCGAGGATCACACGCTTCAGCCCTTTGAAGTACTGCGCAGCGTCCGGCGAGGCGATGAGGAGCGACAGGCTTTCCGGCGTTGTCATCAGAATATCCGGCGGCTTGAACTTTTGACGCTGGCGCCGGGAGGCTGGCGTGTCGCCCGTTCGGGTCTCGATGGAAATGTTGAGCTCCATCTCCGCCACCGGCGTTTCCACATTGCGAGCGACATCGACCGCAAGCGCTTTCAGCGGCGAAATATAAATCGTGTGGAGACGCCCCTCATCCGGCGTCTCACGCGCATCGAGATCGACAAGACTGGGCAAAAACCCCGCAAGCGTCTTGCCCCCGCCCGTCGGCGCGATCAGCAGCCATGAAAGGCCGGCTTGCGACGCCAAAAGGCATTCAAGCTGGTGCTCGCGCGCGCGCCAGCCGCGCGACGCGAACCAGTCGGCGAATTTGGGCGGCGGAACCGCCAGATCTTTTGAAGCGCTATCGGCCATCAACGCCTATGTTGTGCATGATTGTTACGTTGTCATCATCCCCCACCCGGAATTGCTTTCGCAATTCCGACCTCCCCTCAAGGGGGGAGGTGGAGTGTTGCACTCAGATGCCTACAATCCAAGTCATGGCCAATGAATTCGCACGTCGATTACGTCGCAATCAAACCAAAGCTGAACGGATGCTTTGGCAGGCGTTGCGGGGGAAACAGCTCGGTGGATATCGCTTTCGCCGACAACATCCTATGGGACCCTATGTTGCCGACTTTATCTGTCTTGAGCGCAAACTGATCGTTGAGCTAGATGGTGATCAGCATGCGTTTGATGCGACAAGGGATAAGAAGCGAGATGATTGGCTTCAAAGCCGAGGCTATTTTGTTCTGCGGTTCTGGAACAACGAGGTTTACGACAATCTGCCGGGCGTACTGGAGAAGCTTCTGGAACATCTCCAAATACCACAGGCCTCACCTCCCCCTTGAGGGGAGGTCGAAACGGCGTCAGCCGTTTCGGGTGGGGGGTGTCAGGAGCATCGCAGACGTGCTGGTCTGGCGGTTGGCAATACGCGTACTATCTATCCGCCATGTTCGACACCCTTCTCCATCCGACCCCGAAAGGGCTCTATTGCCCGCCGGGGGACTTCTATGTGGACCCGACAGCGCCAGTAGATCGCGCGGTCGTCACTCATGGTCATGCGGATCACGCGCGCGCCGGGCATGACGCGGTGTTGGCGACGTCGGAGACAATTGCGATCATGGGCGCACGCTATGGCGATGACTTCACGGCCAGCCCGCAATCCACCCGATATCACGATGCAACGAATATAAATGGCGTTTGCGTCACCCTGATCCCGGCGGGGCACGTGCTCGGATCGGCGCAAGCGATGATCGAGAAAGATGGAATGCGGATTATCGTCTCCGGCGATTACAAGCGCCGCCGCGATCCCACCTGCCCGCCGTTCGAAGTGACGCCATGTGATGTCTTTATCAGCGAGGCGACCTTCGCCCTGCCGGTCTTCCGTCATCCAGACACGGGCGAGGAAATTCGAAAGCTTCTCTCCTCAGTCGAACAATTTCCTGAACGCACCCATGTCATCGGCGCTTATGCGCTCGGCAAGGCGCAGCGGATAATCACGCATCTGCGCGAGGAAGGCTACGACGCGCCGATATACATTCATGGCGCCCTGCAAAAACTTTGCGACCTTTATGAAAACCATGGCGTTGCGCTGGCCCCCCTTAAGCCGGCCACTATTGAAAATCGCGGCGCCAAACAGGACTTCGCCGGCAAAATTGTCATCGCGCCGCCATCGGCCATTCAGGACCGATGGGCCCGGCGTTTCGCCGATCCGTTGCCGGTATTTGCGTCCGGCTGGATGCGCATTCGACAACGGGTGCGCCAGCGCGGCGTCGAACTGCCCCTGATCATTTCCGACCATGCTGACTGGGATGAACTGACGCAGACCATTGAAGAGATCGCGCCAAAAGAATTGTGGATCACGCATGGCCGCGAGGACGCACTGATGCGCTGGGCGGAGCTAAACGGCGTCGCCGCACGGCCTCTGCGGCTTGTCGGCTATGAAGATGAGAACGAGTGATGGAAGCCTTCGCCGCCCTGCTCGACCGGCTGGTTGTCACGCCGCAGCGTAACGGCAAGCTGCAACTCATCGCCGATTATTGCCGTGCAACGCCGGACCCGGACCGGGGCTATGCTATCGCCGCGATCACGCGTGACCTTGATATTCCCTCCGTCAAACCGGCGATGCTCCGCTCCCTGATGGTTGAGCGGATGGATGAGGCGTTGTTCAAACTATCCTATGAATATGTGGGCGACCTTGCTGAGACCATATCTCTCGCCTGGCCGAGCAAGCGCGGCGCAAACCGCACGCCGCCCCTGTCAGAAGTCGTCAAAAGCCTGCAACAGGCGAGCCGCACGGAAGGCCCGACGCTGGTTGAACATTATCTCGACGTTCTTGATCCGCCAGGCCGCTGGGCGCTGTTAAAACTCTTGACCGGCGGCATGCGCATTGGCGTCTCAGCGCGTCTTGCAAAACTGGCGCTGGCGCAATTCGGCGACCGCCATGTGAACGAAATCGAAGAGCTGTGGCACGGGCTCGCCCCGCCCTATGCGGCGCTTTTCGCCTGGCTGGAGGGCCGTACGGAAAAGCCGGTGAACGCCGCCGCAGCGCCATTCCGCCCGGTGATGCTCGCTCATGCGCTGGACGAGGAAAAGGACCTGCCGTCGATTTCACCGGACCTTCATATTGCCGAATGGAAATGGGACGGCGTCCGGGTGCAGGCCGCCGCCGAGAGTGGTGAGCGGCGGCTTTACTCCCGCACCGGCGACGATATTGGCGGCGCCTTCCCCGATATTCTGGCGGCGATGGATTTTGACGCCGCCATTGATGGCGAACTTTTGATTTTCAATCCGAAGGCGGAGGGGTTTTCCGTGCGCCCTTTCGGCGATCTGCAACAACGCCTCAACCGCAAGACTGTGTCAAAGAAAATGCTGGGGTCTCACCCGGCGTTTATCCGCGCCTATGACCTTCTCAAACTTGGCGAAGAAGATTTACGCGCGTTGCCATTTGCAGAACGACGAGCCCGCCTTGAGCAGTTTTTCGCCGATCACAATCCTCAACGGTTTGATCTGTCGCCGCTCGTTGCGTTCGATGATCAAGATCACTTGCGAGGCCTTCGAGCCGCGCCACCGTCGGACGCCATTGAAGGGCTAATGCTGAAAAAGAAATCCGCGCTTTACGTCGCCGGCCGCCCAAAAGGCGAATGGTGGAAGTGGAAGCGCGACCCTTATCTCATCGATGCGGTGATGATGTATGCGCAGCGCGGTCATGGGCGCCGCTCCAGCTTTTATTCGGATTTTACATTCGGTGTCTGGCGAGACGGTGAAATCGTGCCCGTTGGCAAGGCCTATTTCGGTTTCACCGACGAAGAACTGAAACAGCTCGATAAATTCGTGCGCGACAATACCACGGACCGCTTTGGCCCGGTGCGACAGGTCAGGTTCAACGAGGACTTCGGCCTTGTCCTTGAGATTGCTTTCGAAGGGCTTAACCGCTCACCACGCCACAAATCCGGCGTCGCCATGCGGTTCCCGCGCATCCACCGTATCCGCTGGGACAAGCCGGCCCGCGACGCGGACCGGCTTGAAACACTGGAAGACATGCTGCCGCCAAAGTGATGACGGCGCTTTTGGCGCTAGAGATTCTGCGCGCCGACCATCGCAAACAGCATCGGAATCGACAGCACCGTATTCGTTCGTGAAAAGAGCATCGCGGTTCTTGCAGACGCCGCTTTCGCGTCCGCCGCAAGGTCCGGATATTTATTTTCGATATTGAGCGCTTTTTGCTGGTTCGGCCAAATGACGAACCAGACATTGAACCACATGATCAGCCCCATCCACATGCCAATGCCGATCAAGGTGTGGTTGAGGACAAAGCCGTTTGTCAGACCGAACGTTAAAGCATTGACGATGTAACCGTTGAGCGAAGCAACGATAATGCCCGTCACGATCGTCGACATGGCGCCCCAGCGGAACCACCATAATGCATTCGGCGCAATATATTTACCGATCGCAGGCTTCTGCTCGTCAGGGATCGACGGCATGGTCGGAATCTGAACGAAATTGAAATACCACAGAAGGCCAATCCACATCACGCCGGACAAGACATGCACCCAGCGAAAAAAGAACCTCGCGTAATTCGCGTCAAACGCGCCGCCGGACATCACGTAAAAAACCACAAGCAGCATCGCGAGCACTGTCCCTGTGATTACCGCGTTCCTCAGGTTGCTTAAAAGTACCGTCATGTTTGCGCCTCCTCATTCGGTGTGCGGCGCAACATGCAGCCGCGCCCGTTATTTTTATAAAACCACAACACAAACAGTGGATTAGGCGCGCGTTTGCCGATTGATGCAAGTCCGGGATGGAAATTGCGTTTTCGTCGCTATCGGGGCACAGATAAATCTTATCGAGCGCAGAGAGGAATAAGCAATGGCGGCCATCACGACGTGTTTCAGGATGACGATGAGCGCCCTCGCCCTTGCCTTTATGAGCACCCCTCTTTTTGCGCAATCGCGCCAGACGCAGGCCGACGCCTTCACGCGATACGAATTGCTGGCGCCCGAAACCGAAAGCTTTCGCATCACTTATTATGTGAGCGCCGCCACTGAGGGGGCGACACGGTTTTACAACCAGATCAGGCCGGGCAGCGAGCCCGATGTTCACGGCGTTTACGATCGCATGACTGGAGAAGCGCTTGAGTGGTCGCTGGTAAATGGCGACGATGCGCTGGCGAGCGGGCTTATTCCTAACGCGGATGAAACATCGGAATATATCCGCGTAGACTTGATGCGCCCCGTGCCGGCTAACGGTCGCGGGCGGTTATTAATCGACAAGACCTATAAAGACGCTGAAAGTTATTTCTCCGAAGGCGGCGAGATCATTTTCACGCGCACGCTCGGCGTGAAGCGCAACGCCGTTATACTTCCCGATGGCTATGAGCTGGTGTCTGTGAACTATCCATCGCAGGTGACGCTGCGTGATGATGGCCGCCTCGAACTCAGCTTTATCAATCCGGGCGTTGCGGGCGTGCCTTATGAGGTCAAGGCGAAACCAATCACAAGTAAGGCGCCAACGCCCAAGCCAATCGCGCTCAATATATCCGACGAGCCGTTGACCTCATCGCGTCCTGTGGCGCGTATCGACGCAGACATTCCGCAACGCGCGTCACAGACAAGAGACATCGTTTACTTCCTGCGGGACCCAGCGACCCACTCTTTTCGCCTCTATCATGACTATGAGGAAACCCGTGAAGGCATGGACCGCTATCTGAACGTTGTACGCCCCGGCAGCCGCGCCTCTAACCCATCCGCAAAAATTCTCGACACGGGCGAAGCATTGAAAGTGGAAACCCTGCGCGGCGCAGAGATCTCGAACCGGAATATCGAAATTGGCGAAGAGGTTACGGATGAAACGGAACTCGTCGTGATCTGGTTTGATCCGGTCGAGAAAAATCAGACCAGACTGTTGCGCATCGAAGAGACATACACTGATCCCAGCCGGTATATCCTTGTCAGCGATCAGGAGTTTTTGTGGGACCGTAGTTTTGGTCGCTCGCGCAACAAGGTGGTGCTGCCCGAAGGCTGGCGCCTGACTGAAAGCGCCGTACCGGCGACGGTCGCAACCGAGGCCGACGGGCGCGTCTCACTCACCTTCGTCAATGACCGGCCGGGCGCTATTGACGTGTTGATCAGGGGGCGCCGGCGCCCGTAAGCCCGCGTTTCGTTGTCAGGTAGGTCGCGAAACTGGCGAGCCAGTGACTGCCGGAATAATGTTCATCGGAAACAGCGGCGATCCCGGTTTCTTTATGCACCTCTGCAGACGCCATGAGCGCCGCGACGCGCGGATCGCCTTCCGGCAACGCCGCCGCAATGCCTTCCAACGCCCAGGCGCGGGAAAGATTGACGCCGTCAAGATGGACAAGCTTTCCATCGGTCGGGTCGAGCACAATCCCTGGCGCTAACCAGTCATCGCCGCCATCCATCGGGATGCCCGGCAGGAACGACCCGAGCCAGGCCGCAAATTCCGACGTCGTCAAGATACGGCGCATCAAATCTGCTTCCATCAGACAAGGCGACAGGAAATCTTCGCCCGACGGCTCATAAGAAATAGGACAATTGACATCACTCGAATGAAATCCGCGGATCTTTTCTTCAAGCATCGTTTCCAGCGTTTCATTTTCAACCGTGCGCGCATAATCAAGTATAAGCCCAAAAGCGAACGCCGTCTGGTTATGCGTACCCAAACGGATTGGATAAGAAAGCTTCGGCAGCCAGCCTGTGATCTGCTCGACAATAGCGTTCTCCAGCGGCCGCAGCGTTTCGCGCCAATCACCCAGCTGCGCGTCTTCGCTTTCTTCAAGCTCGGCGACGAGTTGCAGGAACCAGGCAATACCGTAAGGGCGTTCAAAAGAGCCACGCTCAGCCGCCGTGTAATAGGCGAGCTCCGCCGCTATTTTTTCATCAGTAAAACTATGCGCCAAAGCTTCCCGAATGGCTGGCGCCATCGGCGATTCCGGATCGGTTTTTAAAATACGCGTAAGCAACCAATGACCATGGACCGATGAATGCCAGTCGAAACAGCCATAGAATGCGGGCGTCAATTCATGCGGCGCGCGGACGTCATCCGCCGAATTCAGAACATGGCTGATCTTGTTTGGATACTCGCGATGCACGCACGATAGCGCCATGATGGCGAAACGGTCCTCAACATGATCTTCACGCGGCGCCGGCAGAATGAGGGATACATCAACCAGTCCCGTCGGCGACTTTGGCGATTGCGTTTTCTCATCGTTATCGCACCCAACCAACGTAGCCGCCGCGCCCATTGCTAACACAATTCTTTTCATACCGACGCCCGCCCTGCTCTGAATACGGCTTTATTATTGAAACGCCTGAAGGCCCGTCATCGCGCGGCCAAGAATGAGCGCATGAATATCGTGCGTGCCTTCATAGGTGTTGACGGTTTCAAGGTTCATCGCATGGCGCAGGATGTGGTATTCCTCCGAGATGCCGTTGCCGCCGTGAATGTCGCGGGCGATGCGCGCAATTTCCAGCGCCTTGCCGCAATTGTTGCGTTTCATCATGGAAATCGCTTCCGGCACATAAGCGCCGCTATCGAGCAAACGCCCGAGTTGCAACGCCCCTTGCAGGCCGAGCGCAATATCTGTCTGCATGTCGGCAAGCTTTTTCTGCACAAGCTGCGTGCCGGCGATTGGTTTATTAAAGACCACCCGCTCCATGGCGTAGTCGCGCGACGCCATCCAGCAGAATTCCGCCGCCCCCATAGCGCCCCAGGAAATGCCGTAGCGCGCTTTGTTCAAGCATGAAAATGGCCCGCGCAGGCCCTTTACATTCGGCAACAGGTTTTCTTCCGGCACCACCGCGTCATCAAGGGCGATCTCGCCAGTGATTGATGCACGCAAGGAAAGCTTGCCGTCGATCTTTGGCGTCGTGAAACCGTCCGTATCACGATCAACGATAAAGCCGCGAATTTCACCATCGAGCTTCGCCCAGACCACCGCAAGGTCCGAGATGGGCGAATTGGTGATCCACATTTTGGCGCCGTTGAGCTTATAGCCGCCCGATACCTTCTCCGCTTTCGTTCGCATGGCGCCGGGATCGGAGCCGCCATCCGGTTCGGTCAAGCCAAAGCAACCAACCCATTCGCCGCTTGCAAGTTTCGGGAGATATTTCTTTTTCTGTTCTTCAGTACCGAACGCTTCGATGGGATACATCACAAGCGACGACTGCACCGACATCGCCGAGCGATAGCCGCTGTCGACGCGTTCGACTTCGCGGGCGATGAGGCCGTAAGCGACATGGCTGGCGCCGCCGCCGCCATATTCTTCCGCCACCGTTGCGCCGAGCAGGCCCTGCTCGCCGAGCTCGGTCATGATCTCGCGGTCAAAGCGCTCCTCGCGGTTCGCCGAAATCACACGCGGCATGAGCTTGTCCACGCAATATCCACGCGCCGCATCGCGGATCATCCGCTCTTCATCAGAAAGCTGGCTTTCCAGCAGAAGCGGGTCCTGCCAGTCAAAGGTCACTTTTTCCTGCGCTTTTGCGCCGCTGGCGTCCGCCATGCGTTGTCTCCTCATCATTTATTCGCGCCTTCTTTAGACCTCCGCCCACGGCTGGGCAATGGATTGGCCGCAAGGATTTTCGAGGCATTCCGTCCCTCTTAAAAGGCGGTCTAGCCAAGACTGCTGGCCGCCCAAGGCGGCGTGTGGAATAGTCCGGTCAGAAAAACCAGGGACAGCCGAGGGGACACATGACAAAACTTCAATTCGCAGGTGCGCTGGCGCTGCTGGCGGCCGCCGCTTGTTCGCAACAGACGAATACAGCAGCAACAAGTGCAGACGGCGTAAAACAGGAAAACTTCGCCGTCATCATCGCCGGTACGCGCGTCGGCCATCTCAACGTTGATTACAATGGCGATGAAACCATCGTCGATTATGATTTCAAGAATAACGGCCGCGGACCCACATTTGCAGAGACGCTTAAGGTCGATGAAGCGGGCGCGCCCATCTCCTGGTCGATCTCCGGCAATACAACGTTCGGCAACGCCGTTGAAGAAAGCTATATGCTGAACGGCGGCGCGGCGACATGGACTGACGCAACAGGGTCTGACAGCGGGGAAGTCGATGAACCCACGCTTTATATCAGCCAGTTTGCAAGCCCCTACGCGGCATTCGTCTATGCTCGTGCGTTATTGAACGACGGCGATAACAGAATGCCCGCCCTGCCTGCCGGCGAGTTACGCCTGACAGAAATGGAAACGCTGACCGTAACCGGCGTCGATGGTGAAAAAGCGGTCACGACATATGCGCTGACCGGCGCCGATCTCGATCCGGACTATTTTATTCTGGACGATGAGGACAAATTCTTCGCCTATATCACGCCGCGCTTCATCACCATTCGCGAAGGTTACGAGGCGGAGGAAGAGCGTCTTCGCAACCTCGCCGCCGGCTACGGCGCCGCGCGCTATGAAGATATTCAGTCGCGCTTTGCGCATAATTACGATGCGCCTGTGCGTATTCGGAACGTACGTGTGTTCCAGCCGGAAACACTGGATATGTCGGCGCCGGTCTCAGTCGTTGTCGAGGGCGACCGCATCGCAGCCATCGAAGCCGCAGATGCGCCGGGCGCTGACGGCGAAGTCGTCATCTACGGCGGCGGCGGCTCGCTGATCCCCGGCCTTTGGGACATGCACGCTCACACAAGCGACGACAGCGCGCTCATCAACGTGCTCGCCGGCGTAACGTCCATGCGCGACATGGGTAATGAGATGGACGTGCTCGAGCCCTTGCGCGAAAAGATTGAGAGCGGCGTTGTGGCTGGGCCGCGTATTTCCATGAGCGGCTTTATCGAAGGCGTCAGCCCGACTAACAATTCCACCGGCGAACTTGCGGCGACCGAAGAAGAAGCCGTCGATCTCGTGCGGATGTATGCGGATCGCGGCGGTTATCACCAGATCAAGATCTACAGCTCGGTAAAAGGCGAATGGGTCGAAGCCATGGCGGCGGAGGCGCATGCGCGCGGCATGCGTGTCGCTGGTCACATCCCGGCCTTTTCAACGCCCGACGAAATGATCGAGGCGGGCTATGACGAGATCACCCATATCAATCAGGTGATGCTGAGCTGGGTGCTTGGCCCCGAAGACGACACCCGCACCCTCGCCCGGATTACCGGTATGAAGAAGTTTGTCGACCTCGACCTTGCGAGCGACAAAGTCCAGCGCACGATGAACCTGATGGTGGAAAACAACATCGTCGCCGACCCGACCACCGTTATTCATGAGTTCGGGATGCTTGGACGCAATGGCGAAACGCGCCTTGGCGTGCGCGATTATATCGACAACATGCCAGTTGCGGTTCAGCGCAACGCCAAGGTCGCGTTATTGAATGTCGCCGACGAAGCAGAAGACGTCGCCTACCGCACCGCTTACAAGAAAATCCTCGAAACGCTCACGATGATGCATGAGCGCGGAATTTTCCTCGTGCCGGGCACCGATCTTGGCGGCGGGTTTAACCTGCATCGCGAAGTAGAGCTGTTTCAGGAATTTGGCTTCACTTCGGCGGAGGCGTTGAAGCGCGCCACATACGACATGGCGGGCTATATGGGCTTTGATGAAGACCTTGGTTCCATTGAGCCCGGCAAGCTTGCCGACTTCTTCCTCGTGCCCGGCGATCCGACTGAAGACATCAAGGCGATAAAGACCATTGCTCTCGTTTCCCGGGGCGGCACGGTCTATTTCCCGAGCGAGATTTATCCGGAATTCGGTATTACACCGTTTACGGACGTTCCAGCGGTGAGTGGGGAGTAACGCTAGCCCCGCTCATCCCGGCGAGCTTGATGAATTGGAACCATCAAGCTCGCCGGGATGAGCGAAAATACTGGTCGTAGCGAAGTTAAACCAACTCCAGCGCCACGCTCGTCGCTTCGCCGCCGCCGATGCAGAGGGACGCAACGCCCTTTTTGCCGCCGGTTTTTTGCAACGCGCTGACCAGCGTACACAGGATACGCGCGCCGGATGCGCCGATCGGGTGACCGAGCGCAATCGCGCCGCCATGGATGTTCACTTTCTCCGCCGGCAGCTTGTGCTCGCGCATCGCCGCGAGCGGCACGACGGAAAACGCTTCGTTGATCTCATAGAGATCGACCTCATCTGCGGACCAGCCGGCTTTGTCGAGCACCGTCTTGATCGAAGCGACCGGCGCTGTCGTAAACCATTCCGGCTCCTGCGCATGGGTCGAGTGGGCGAGAATGCGCGCGACCGGTTTCGCGCCGTTTTTCTCCGCCGTGGACTCGCGCATCAGCACCATAGCCGCCGCGCCGTCGGAAATCGCCGACGCATTACCCGCCGTTACGGTGCCGTCTTTTTCAAACGCCGCGCGTAAGTTTGGAATTTTGTTGGCGTCAACAAGGCTCGGCTTTTCATCGTTCTCGACAGTGACCGATCCTTTGCGGGTTTTGACTTCCACCGGCACAATTTCCGCCTTGAACGACCCATCCTCAATCGCCGCTTGCGCGCGCGTTACCGAGCGCATGGAATATTCGTCCTGATCTTCGCGGGAGAACTGCCATTCGCGGGCGCATTTTTCAGCAAAAACGCCCATGGCGCGGCCCGGCTCGTAAGCGTCTTCCAGACCGTCGATCGCCATGTGGTCGTAAACTTTGCCCGCGCCATATTTGATACCGCTGCGGCCTGTCGGCAAAAGATGCGGCGCGTTGGTCATGGACTCCATGCCACCTGCAACAACAATGTCGCCAGCGCCGGCGAGGATCGCGTCGTGGGCCATCATCACCGTCTTCATGCCGGAGCCGCACATCTTGTTGACTGTCGTGCAACCAGCTGATTGCGGAATGCCGGCGCCGAGTGACGCCTGGCGCGCCGGCGCCTGACCTAGACCGGCGGGCAAAACGCAGCCCATCAACACTTCGTCGACATCGTCGGCTTTGACGCCGCCACGGTCGAGCGCCGCTTCGATGGCGCGCGCGCCAAGTTCCGTTGCTTTCACGCCGTTAAAGGCGCCCAGAAAATTGCCGATGGGCGTTCTCGCCATGCCGGCGATTACGATAGGATCTTTGTCTGTCATGATATCTCCTTATGCAGCTTTGTTTCAGGCTGCTTCCTTGCCGCGCGAGATGACTTCCAGCGCCATCAGGTCCGCGATGGCGCCTGTGGGGAGATCTTCCGCGTCGGCGCGCTTGAATATCTCCGTCAGCGTGACGCCGATATTGTCGATACGTCGTGATAACTCTTCTTTGGTCCACGTCCCGAGAATTTCAAGGCCCACGCTGATCACGCCTGCAGCGTTGATCACATAATCTGGGGCGTAGAGAATGCCGCGATCGCGCAGCATCTGGTCCATTTCTCTGGTCTTCAACTGATTATTGGCGGCGCCGGCGACAACTTTCGCCTTCAATTTGTCGATTGTTTCCGGGTTGACCGCCCCGCCAAGGGCGCATGGCGCAAAGATATCGACATCCACTGCGACCGCCTCTTCAGGGGCGACCGCTTGCGCCCCAAAGTGCTCACACGCCTCTTTCACCGCCGCATCATTCACGTCCGCGACGACAAGCTTGCCGCCTTCTTCGTGGATCAGCCGGGCAAGCTCCATACCCACTGCGCCGACACCCAGAATAGAAACTTTCAAACCACTCAAGGACTCCGCGCCGAACTTATGACGCGCCGCCGCCTGCATGCCGCGCCATACGCCGCGCGAAGTAAAGGGCGAAGGGTTGCCGCCGACACCGCCCGCATCAACGCCCGCCGCGTATTTCGTGACAGAGCGAATGGTATGCATGTCGTCTTCCGTCACGCCGGAATCTTCCGCCGTATAATAGAGGCCATCGAGACTATCGACCGCTTCCCCAAAAGCACGAAGCAATTCCGGTGTTTTATCTTTTCTCGGATCGGCGAAAATCACCGCCTTGCCGCCGCCAAAGGGAATGCCGCCAAGCGCATTCTTGAAGGTCATGCCACGCGACAGATTTTTGACGTCCTCAAGCCCCGCTTCGAAGTCGCCGTAAGGGAAAATCCGGCACCCGCCGCAGCCCGGCCCAAGGGTCGCGTCGTGAATGGAAATAATCGCATTTAGCCCGGTCTTGTCGTCGGTGAAGTGAACAACTTTATGCCAGCCATCGACCGGCAAAACATGGGCTTCCATGGCGATCTTCCTCTGATGATTTATGGTTCGAAATGTACACGCGGCGCGATCAGCGCAAGAGGCGCCAAGCGCGGTTCTTATATCCACAACGTTAAGGCCGTTCCCGCCAAATGAGTCGTCTGGCGCCTTGACGGTTAGCAGATAATGCTAAATAGATAATACAATCTAGGAAAGACACCCATGAAGCTGGATCATATTGATCACAAGATACTGCGCTATTTGCAGGAAAACGCCCGAATCACAAACGCCGAGCTCGCCGACAAGGTGGGCCTTTCACCGACGCCCTGCCTGAGGCGGCTGCGCCGGCTTGAAACCGACGGGATCATCCGCGGCTATCACACAGAGATCAACCGTGAGGCCCTGGGCGTCAATGTCACGGTCATCATCCTCGTCAAACTGGAACGCGAAGACGACAAAACCCTGCGCGAATTTGAGGCCGCGATCCAGAAGCGCTCGGAAGTCATGGAATGCTATCTCGTCACCGGCAAGTTTGACTATTTCATTCGCGTGGTGATTCCGTCACTGGCGGCTTATGAAACGTTTCTATCCGAAACGATCCTCCGTATGCCAAACATTGCCACGGTCGAGTCCAGCTTTACCCTGCGCGAGGTCGAACGGAAAATTGTCGTCCCGTTACCGGAGCCTCAATCCCACCGTTAGGTTGAGGAGACTGCAGCCGGTGTAGTGTCGGAAGCATCCGATATTTGCCGCGCCTTTATCACGCGTGCGATCTCGTCGTGAAGCTCTTGTGCTTTCACCGGTTTGGTCAGATAGCCGTCAAACCCAGCCGCAAGGTATTCCTCGACCTGTTGACGCATGGCGTGGGCGGATATTGCAATCATCGGCGTGTTTCTCACCCCGCCTTCATCGCGTTCCAGGAACCGTATCTGACGCAGCGCTTCAACGCCATCCATAACCGGCATGGAAATATCCATCAGCACCAAATCGAATTCATTTCGCTTATACGCGTTCACTGCCTCCAGCCCATTCCCGGCGAATTCAGCCTCATGCTGCTGTTGCAGAAGAAACGCCTTCAGGACAGCCTGATTCACAATGTTGTCTTCCGCAGCAAGAATGTTCAGGCCTGACACAGGCCCTGGTGCAGGCGTCGGCGCAGAAACGCCTGCCGCTACGATTTCAACGGATTGTTGCGGCTGAACGCTCTCCACGCAGCGCAACGGAAGCTCGATGAAAAATGTTGACCCCTGCCCTGTATTCGAGCGCAAGGACAAGGTGCCCCCCATCGCCTCCACCAGGCCCTTGGCGATTGAAAGTCCAAGCCCCGTACCGCCGAATTTACGGGTTGTGGTGACATCGGCCTGCGTGAACGGATCGAAAATTTTCGCCGCCTGCTCGGGAGAAACACCGATCCCGGTGTCCGCCACCTCGATAATGACCGGGCCTTCTCCGCTTTCGCGTTGTGGCGAGCGAATACGCACCCGCACTGACCCTTGGGCCGTGAATTTAATCGCATTAGCGATCAGATTATGCAGTACCTGGACGATGCGATGTGCATCGCCGATGCGCATGGCGCCGCAATCGCCTTCGCAAGTTGCAGAGAAGTCCAGGCCTTTTTCCTCTGCTTGCTGACGATAAAGGCCATCGACTCTTTTGATAATGTCGCAAAGATCGAATGGTTTTTCTTCAAACTCGATATGACTGGCCTCAATCTTTGAAAAATCGAGAAGGTCATTGAGGACTGATAAAAGCAAATCACCCGACTCGCTGATAACTTTCAGTTTTTCTTTCTGCTCAGGCGTAAGGTCGCTAGCTTCAAGCGCCGTCGCCATACCGAGAATGCCGTTCATCGGCGTTCGGATTTCATGGCTGATATTGGCGAGAAACGCGGATTTGGCGTTATTTGCATGCTCCGCCGCCGCCTGGCGCTCAAGCGCATGTTCGCGCGCCAGGCGCATGGCGGCGCTTGTTTGCTTGTATTCCTTGAACGCCACAATCAGATGACCGACATAAAGGAGCCCGCCGATCATAATCGCAACCGCGCCAAGACGGCCCGGTTCTGTATTCACGGCCAGCGAATAAAGCGGCAAGCCAAAAAAGTACATCAAATGGGGAATGGCGGCGGCGAAGAATGTCCGTCGTTCATGATGCATGTGCATCGTGACATGCAACAGCGCGCCACACAGCCAGAGAGTTGCGAATATCTTTCCCTGCGCCCCCCAGAGCCACCATATCATCGCCGGAAACAGGGAATAAATAAAAGATGCTTGTGCTGCCGATGCGCAAAGCAAGATCCATTCACGCTTCGATGGCGATGCAGTCCGGGCCGGATCGCGGAACGGCGCCCAGATTGCGGTATCGGCCCACTGGCTCAGCATGACGGCAACCAACCAGAGAATGCCCATGAAAGCGTTGCCGACGAGGCCGAGAATGACCGCGCCAAAAGACGCAATAATAATCCGGGTGCCAATTTGATGGTGTCGCGTCAGTGCGGTCGCAATCACACCGGACACGACCGACGCGCCGTCAGGCGCATCTGTCTGATCCACATGATCGCTGGATTGTGCCACAAACCGCTCCAGAACACTCTTAAAACGGCGATAGTTATGGCAAGGAAGTCTTAAAACCGCCCTACAGATAAGGCAGATTCAGGCTCGGGCTGTCCTGATCTGGCACACACTCGGCGCTTATTGCTGGAAGTCGTAAAAGGCGCCCATATGAAGCAGGTCCGTTAGGGCCTGCATCGCGGCGAAGCTTTCTTCCATCAGCGCCGGATCGCGCAGATCATCCGGCGTGATGCGATCACGATAATGTGCTTTTACCCACTCTTCGAGCTTTGTGACCTTGTCATCGTCAAGAAGGAAATGCGGGCTCGCCGCCTCTGCTTCCTTTTCTGAGAGAACAACACGCAAGCGCAGACAAGCCGGGCCGCCGCCATTGCGCATCGACTCGCGCACATTCTTGTAGATCACGCGGTTGATCGGGTTGTTTTTCGAGACCGTTTCATCAACGAAGGCTTTAACGCGCGGATTTTCCTCCGCTTCGGTCGGCAGCAGGAGCGCCATTTCACCGCCGGGCAATGTGAGAAGCTGAGAGTTAAAGAGATAAGATTTGATGCAATCGTTCAGGGAAATCTTGTCCGCCGGCGCTTCGACAATTTCGACGAACGGCGCCGCCTCGCGGATGGCGGCATAGGCGGCGTTCGGATCGGCGAAACTTTGCGCATGCAGGAACAAAACGGTTCCGTTGGCAACGCCAACCACGTCATTGTGGAAGGCGCCGGCGTCCAGCGCCGCCGCCGATTGCTGAACCAAAACGGTTTTCGATGGATCGAGCAGATGATTACGGGCGACCGCCTCGCTGGCGCGCTGTTTCTGGCGGGCGGGAAACTTCTCGCCGTCTTCGCCATAAACAAAAAGATGCACGCCTGCGTCGCCATGAGCCTCGCACAGGCGGCCATGATTGGCTGCGCCCTCATCGCCGAAATGCATCGCGCCCGGCAGTGGCGGATGATGAACGAAGCAGTCATCGTCATTGAAAATATGTGCAAGCGTGCGCGCGGTTGTATCAGCCTCAATGGAACGGTGAAAATTTGCCGCCAGGTTCGCCGCCGTGAAATGGACTTTCCCGTCTTCAGTGTCAGGCGATGGCGCAACGGTCCCCGCATTCGCTGTCCACATGGATGACGCCGCATAGCAATTAGCGAGCAATTGCGGCTCGGCGGCCGCAGCCTTTTCAATGATCTGCCTGTCGCTTCCGGAAAACCCGAGTGCTCGCAAGGTTTTCAGGTGAGGCCGATCCTGCGGCGGCAGGAAGCCCTGCTTTAATCCAAGCTCCATCGCGGCGCGCATCTTGGCGAGGCCTTGGCAAGCCGCTTCGCGCGGGTTCGACGCCGCGCCGGCGTTTTTTGCGGAAGCCAGATTGCCGAAGGAAAGTCCCGCATAATTATGCGTCGGACCGATCAGGCCGTCGAAATTATATTCGTCGAATTCCATATCCATCCTATCCCCGCTCATCTCTGCGAAAACAGGGATCCATATTGTCGTAACAACAAAGATGGATTCCCGCTTTCGCGGGGATGAGCGGCTGTAAGATCAAGCTTAATGATTGAGCGTCTCAAATAAATCAAGCCAATCCGGGTTCTCTTTCTCAATCAACTCGATCTTCCAGGCGCGTTTCCATTTCTTCAATTGCCGCTCGCGCGTAAAAGCCGTGTCGCGCGCTTCATGCGGCTCGCACCAGACAAGACGGTTTACGTCGTACTGCTTTGTAAACCCATCCAGCAATTTCTCCTTGTGCATCCAAATGCGCTTGGCGAGATCGTCCGTCATGCCGACATAAAGCGTACCATGCTTTTTGCTGGCGAGAATGTAGACCCAGAATTGCTTGTCGTGCTGAAAAGGCATCCGCCGAATTTACATCTTTGGTTATGCTGATGAAATAGGCTTGCTCAAGTTATACCCCCTCCGCACCGTCGCAATTCATAACTTTTCTCCGCTCATTTCCGCGAAAACGGGAATCCATGGATCCCTGCTTTCGCAGGGATGAGCGGTGTTAGTTTATTAGAGCAGTAGACAACTCTGCATAGTTATGCGTCGGGCCGATCAGGCCGTCGAAATTGCATTCGTGGTGCGTCATTCGCCAGGGCCTTCTTCATAAACCGTTACGCCTTCCGGCATAACTTCCCACGCGGCTTTTGATCCAACAAAAATGTGCTGTTCTATTTTTACGCCGGGATCGCCGTCAACACAGCCAAGTGTTACGCCGTGCACTTGGCCATTGAATGTTCCGCAAAGCGTAGAGCCGCAAACGCTGCAGAACTGTAAACCAAAACTCTTTTGCGAGAGGAATGACGTTAGCAACTCTTTACCGGAAACCCACTGGAATGTCCCAGGTTCAACGACAGCGTATGCGGAAGCTTGTCCGCTGAAAGCCTTTCGGCATTTCGAACAATGACATGAGCGCGCGTCATATAGCGAGCCACTGATCTCATACTGTACCGCGCCACAAACACAGCCGCCTGTAATTGTCATCATCATACCTTTAAAAATACGACTGAACTAAGACTTTACCCCAAGCTGGTCATCCGCCATCGGAAGAAGCGCCTCGCCTTCCATTGAGGCCACGGGATAGGCGCAATAGTCCGCAGCATAATAAGCGCTCGGGCGATGATTGCCCGAGGCGCCAATGCCGCCGAACGGCGCCGCGCCGGAGGCGCCCGTCGTCTGACGGTTCCAGTTGACGATGCCGGCGCGCGACAGGGCCAGGAATCTCTCCCATTGCGCTTTGTCGTCGGAGAGAATGCCCGCCGACAAACCGAACGACGTCGCATTAGCACGGGCAATCGCCTCATCGAAATCGCCAACGCGCCAAACCTTTAACAGCGGTCCGAAATGCTCCTCATCGGGCACCGCATCGCTGCGCGTCACATCGACAATACCGGGCGTCACAAAGGCGCCGCCGTCGTCACGTACGGATAGATTACGGATCGCTTCTCCGTCCCGCTCCACAAGCTGGTCGAAGGCGCGCTCCAGTCCTTCGGCGATCTTCGGAGTGATCAACGGCCCCATAAAGGGCTGCGGGTCCGCAAAAGGTTGATCGACGATCAGCCGATCGGTCAGCTTTGTCAGCGCTTCAATGGCTTTGTCGCCCGCAGCGCCTTGCGGAATGATCAGCCGCCGCGCGCAAGTGCAGCGCTGGCCGCTGGTCAGAAACGCCGACTGCACGACCGCAAGCGCTGCGGCATCAACATTATCCGTATCCCACCAGATCAACGGGTTGTTGCCGCCAAGCTCCAGCGCCAGAATGACGTCAAGCCGATCAGCGAATTGCTTGTGTATCGCAAGACCCGTCTTGGCGCCGCCGGTAAACAGAACGCCATCGACATCTGCGCCGGTCAGCGCCTCTCCGGTTTCACGCGCGCCCTGCACCAGATTGACAACGCCCGCGGGCACGCCCGCCTCAACCATCCGTTCAATGATAAAGGCGCCCGGCCCTGGCGTCATTTCCGATGGTTTGAAAACGGCTGTGTTGCCGGCGATCAGCGCCGGTACAATGTGTCCATTGGCAAGATGCGCCGGGAAGTTATAGGGCCCCAACACCGCCATCACACCGTGAGGCTTGTGGCGCAGCATCCCCGTCGTCGCACCGGTCAGGGTTTCTTTCTCGCCTGTGCGCTCATGATAGGCGCGGATCGAGATGTCGACCTTGCCCGCAACCGTCGCCGCTTCGGTCTTCGTTTCCCAGAACGGCTTGCCGGTCTCGCGAGAGATCAGGCGCGCCAGTTCCTCACCGTCGCGTTTGATCAAGTCGCGATAGCGCTCCATCACCGCGATGCGGTCGGCCAACGGCGTCAGCGCCCAGCTCTCAAAGGCGCTGCGCGCCGCGCCGACGGCGTCTTCAACGTCGCTTTTTGTTGCACTGGCGCCGCTCCAGATTTCCTCGCCCGTTGACGGATCGAAGCTTGAGAACGAAGCGCCTGCGCCATCGCGCCATTCGCCATTGATAAGAATTTTGTTGGTCATCGAACTCTTTCCACTTGCACTTTTCTACTACCCCCATCGGCCGCTTCGCGGCCACTTCCCCCGCTAGCGGGGGAAGAAAAAAGGCATAAATCGCAAAGCCTTTCCTCCCCCATTCATGGGGTCGATTGGGGCCCCAACCCCAATCGACGTGTCTGCGAAGCAGACGGAGGGGGTCACCATTCCACCGCGCGGATTTCATCACCTGCGGCGACACCCAAGGCTTTCGCCGACGCTTCGCTGATGGTCACGCTATCGCCATTGACGTTCGCCGGCGCGCGCAAAGCGCGAAATGTTGAGAGCCGTCCCGCCGCCATCAGCATCAATGGGGCCGCGCCCGGATCGGCGAGCGACGCCACGTTGTAAACCTTGCTTGTTTTAACGGTTTCTATTTCATCGATCGGCGCATCGACGAGCGGTCCGCCGTCAAAGACGTCAATATAGCCGCGAAACTGAAACCCTTCCTTCAACAACATGTTATAGGCGGGCACGGCGCCCTCATGAGGCCGGCCAAGAATATCGCGCGCCTCCTTAGGCAACAGCGCCACATAAATCGGATGGCGCGGCATCATATCGGCGATGATCTGGTTGCCCATGGCGGAGTTTGCGACATCTGCAGCCTCAAACTCCATGTCGAAGAAAGGTTTGCCGAGCGCCTCCCAGAACGGCTGTTCGCCATTGGGGCCGCGCCAGCCGCGCAGTTCAGCGCAAACCGGATCGGCGAGAATATCACGATGCTGCGCGATGAAAAGATAGCGCGCCCTCGCCAGATATTTGCCATAGCCGCCGCCGCGCGCATCAGGCGACAGGAAAAGCGATCCGACCTCGGAACACCCCGTGAAGTCATGAGTCGGCACCAGCAGGCGCCGCTCGACCCGCTTGCGAAGCTGCGTCGAGGCGTGGACGGTCTTGTTGATGCGGTAATTGACAAAACCATGATCGAGACCCACGGCGGAAAAAACGGCGGAAGTGCCAAGCACCTTGCCGTCCTTTTCCAGCACCATCATGTAGACTTCGCCGCCCGGCTCGGTAGCGTTTATCTCATAACTTCTGCAAGCGAAATTCACCCGCGCGCGCAGCGCATCCGGCTCCGGCGGCAGGTTGGTCATGCCGCCGCCGGACAGTTTCGCCAGCGCCAGGATTTCATCGAAATCATCCGGGCGCACAGGCCGCATAAACGCCTCAGACATCAATTCGTCTCCTGATTATCCATCGCGCCCGGATTGGGAAGCTCTCCGGCGGCAATCTTTAAAAGCAACAGCGTCGACAGCTTGGCGCGCTCCACCAGGCTGTCGAGTTTTGCATATTCCTGCGCCGAGTGAATATTTGCGCCTCGCACGCCCAGCGTATCGATCACTGGAATGCCCGCCGCCGCGATATTATTGCCGTCGCAACAACCGCCCGTCGGTTTCCAGTCAATCGCCAGCCCCAGATCCGCGCCGGCGGCTTTCAAGGCGTTGAAGAACGCCAGCAATTTCGGCGTCATCGGCTTGGGAGGTCTTGTGAAACCGCCGGTCAGTTCGGCGCCATAGCCGTCCCGCCCATCAATCCGTGTCAGGATCGACCGCACTTGTTCCTCAAACCATGCCGCATCGTCCGGTTGCTCAAGGCGCACATTAAAACGCACAATCGCATTGTTCGGCACAACGTTCAGCGGACCGCCGCCGTCAATTTTTGCGACGTTCACGGTGAGGCCCTCGCGGGCGCCGGTCAGCCCGTCTATCGCAGTGATGAATTCCGCCGCCGCGGCGATGGCGTTGCGGCCAAGATGATGTTCGCGTCCCGCATGAGCGCTCTTGCCCGTAAACACAGCGGCGAAATTGCCGCTGCCTTTGCGCGCGCCCGCGAGCGTTCCGTCCGGCAGCGCCGGCTCATAGACGCAGGCGAACTGCGCGCGCTTCGCCGCTTCCGTCAGCATATGAGCGGAACCGTGGGAGCCGATCTCCTCATCGGCGTTGATCAGAACTTCATAGCCGATCCGGTCCGCGAGCGATGAATGCTCAATCGCCTGCAGGGCGTAAAGCATAACCAGAAGCCCGCCCTTCATGTCCGCAGCGCCCGGCGCGTTCAGCGTGTCGTTGTCGAGAAAGGTCTCCCCCTGGAACGGGTGATCGACGGCGAAGACGGTGTCCATGTGCCCGGAAAGCAGCACCCGCACCGGCGCCTGTGGGCGTTTCACAAGGCGAAGCATATCCCCGACCGGCTGGTCCCTTTTCTCGCCATCCGGGGTGACGATCTGATGAGGCCGCGAGGCCGCGCGCTCCACATCCGCGCCAAGGGCGCTGAAAGCCTCGCCAAGCGCGCCATGCATGGCTTTCAGCCCGTCCAGATTGCCGCTGCCGGAATTTATCGCGCACCAGGCGCGCAAGGTCTCGGTCATAGCCGGGCGCTTGTCGTCGAGAAAGGCGAGATCGCCCGCGAAATTGTTGTTTTTGCTCATTGGCGACAGCACTAGCGAAGGCCACAGGTTCCGGCAAGGCGGCGGGTTGACGGTTTTACCCGGCTTGGAACATCCCTATAGTGCTGTCGGCTGAGGCTAACGGCATCAACCAGTTACGGGGAATTCAGGCGGCGCGTTCATGTTGCAACTAATCGAGAAGGTGTTGACGGCCTGGTCAGACGCCGCCCGCCGAGGCGGCGTTTTGCTCGGTTTGCTGATCGTGGCCGCAACGGCGGCCGCCGGCTATTACGCCGCGACCAATCTGAAAGTGAATACCGACACCAGTTCGATGCTGGATCCCAACCTGCCGTTCCAGCAGCGGGCGGCGCAGCTGCGCGACGCGTTCCCGCAGATCAAGACCGACATTATCGTCATTGCGCGGGCGCCCAGCCTCGATGAGGCCGACGCCTATATCGCCGATCTGCGCGCAGCGCTCCTCGACAAACCGGAAGAATTCAGTGCGGTCTTCGCCCCGGCGCAGGAACCGTTCTTTCGCCAGAACGGCCTGCTCTATTTAAGCGAAGGCGAATTGGAAAGCCGCCTGACGCAAATGTCAAAGGCGTCGGGCCTGATTGAAACGCTTATTCAAAGCCCGACGGTCGGCACGTTGTTCACAACACTTGCTGACAACGATGCGCTCGCCGAGCAGTCGGAACTTGGCAAGGACACGCTGCAATCGCTTTACGGCGAGCTTGGCGATGTCGTCGAAGCAACGCTTGAAGGCGAGGCGCGACCGTTTTCATGGATGGGCGCGCTCGATACCAGCGGCGACGATACGGCGGCGTTCACACGCCTTCTCTACGCAACGCCAACGCTCGACTATACGCGCCTGCAGCCGGCGAAGCCGGGCATCCGTTTGATCCGCGCGGAAATCGACGCCCTGAATGCAAAATATAATGGCCGCGTTGAAAGCTATATCACCGGCGATCCGGCGTTGCGCGTTGAGGAACTTGAAGCCGTTACAACCGGCATCGGCATGTCGATGCTGTTGTCTTTGATCCTTGTCAGCCTGCTGTTGCTGATGTGTTACCGCTCGGCCGGCATGGCGATTATTACGCTTGTCGGGCTCATCGTCACAATCACGCTGACATCGGCCTTCGCCGCCGCCTTTGTTGGCGAACTCAATCTTGTTTCCGTCGCCTTTACCGTGCTGCTTGTCGGGCTCGGTCTCGATTTCGCTATTCACCTGCTGCTGCATGTGCAGGAACGGCGCGCGGCGGGACAGGAAATTGCCGTTGCGCTGAAAGGCGCCCTTCATGAAGTCGGGCCGGCGCTTGCGATTGCGGCGCCGACGACGGCGCTGGCGTTTCTGTCTTTTGTCCCGACGAAATTCGATGGCATCGCACAGCTTGGAGTGATCGCCGGCGCCGGCGTCATTATCGCGTTCTTCGTATCGGTGACGTTTCTGCCAGCAGCGCTCGCCGGTTTTCCCGACCGGCGCCCCACCCGCCATTCCGGACGCGTTCGGGCGTTGTTCAATGCGCTGTCAAAAATCTCCGGGCCGATCGCCGTCATCACCATTCTTCTGGGCGTCGCCGCCCTACTGCTGATGCCGCAGGTTCGCTTTGACGCCGACCAGATGGCGCTGCGCAATCCAAATGCGCCATCGGTCAAAGGTTTCAACCTTTTATTCGACGACACGGAGACGGCGCCTTATCGCCTGTCGCGCCTTGCCAGGTCACAGGAAGATGCTCTCGACAGCGCCGCGCAGGCGAGCGCCCTCGCCTCCGTCGCCAGCACGCGGTCGCTGCCTGATTTCGTGCCCGAAGATCAGGATGAGAAACTGGAACTCATCGATTTCGGCGCCGGCACCCTCGTTTTCGCGCTCGACGCGGAACCGGCAAGCGTTGACGGGCCCAGCGCCGCAGACGGCGTCGCCGCATTACACACACGCCTCAGTGAAGCGCATACGGAGGGTCCAGGCGGACGCCTCGCCGCGCTTCTCAGCGACCTGGAGGCGGCTGAAAACCCGGCGCTCATCGAAAACTTGCAACAAAATATCTTCGCCTACTGGCCGCAATTGATTGACTTGTTGCGCACGCAGATGACGGCGGACTATGTCGATATGGACGCGCTGCCCGCCTCCTTGCGCGAGCGGTATTATTCACCGGATGGATCATGGCGCGTTGACATTTTGCCTGAAAAAGATTTGCGCGACCGGCGCGCACTCGATGAATTTGTCGATGAAGTGGAAGCGCTCTTTCCTGACCTTGCTGGCGGCGCCTATCAGGCGGAAAAGGCCGGCGAGATTATTTCAAACGCGATGCTGCAGGCGACGTCCATCGCCTTCGCGATCATCGCAATTTTTCTCTGGCTGCTGGTGCGGCAAGTCAAAACGGTATTCCTCATTCTCTTCCCGCTTCTCCTTGCGGCGATCCTGACGGCGGCGACAGGCGTTATTCTTGACGTCCCGTTCAACTACGCCAATGTCATCGTACTGCCGCTGTTGATCGGCATCGGCGTCGACAGCGGCATCCATCTGGTGCTGCGGCATGAACAGGTCGCCGCCGGCGAAGGCGTCTTCGGCACCTCAACGCCGCGAGCAGTGCTTTTCTCGGCGCTAACCACCGTCGCCAGTTTCGGGAGTCTGATGCTATCGCCGCATCGCGGCACGGCGAGCATGGGGGAGCTTTTATCGATCGCCATCGCCTACACGCTGATTTGCACCCTCCTCGTCCTGCCAGCCGCGTTTCGTTACGCCGACAAAAGATCCGCTCATGTAAGCGAACCAACAACTGTCTTTAAAGGCGATTAAATTCAACGCATTAGCTCACAATCCCCAGGCGCAGCCCGAGGGTCGCCAAAACCACACACTTTCCACTTTTTAACCCGGGCGCCGAACTTTTGATCGATGCTCGCTGGAATACCGCCGCAATCATTCCATATTGTGGGCACTCTCTCGGGGCGCATCAAATCGCGCAAATTACAGGATGGACGTTATGTTTATGTCTCGCTTCCGGATTCTCGCCGCGTTGATCGCCGCCGCCTCGGCAACCGCGCCGGTGCTGGCGCAGGACGCCGAACCCGCCGCGGAAACGCAAAACGGTAATATTGAAAACGCCATCGACTTCGCCAAGGCGCTGACCGCCGGCGCAACGACCGCGCTGACCAATGCGGACGCCACCGAAGCGGAACGGCTTGAGAATTTTCGCGTGGTGCTCTCGGACGGTCTCGCGCTGGAGACTATCGGCAAGTTTATGCTGGGCGAGT
The DNA here is from genome assembly GCA_039196665.1 of Pseudomonadota bacterium. Classification (GTDB taxonomy): domain Bacteria; phylum Pseudomonadota; class Alphaproteobacteria; order Caulobacterales; family Parvularculaceae; genus Hyphococcus. Next base: position 651,142 of record JBCCUQ010000001.1, read on the forward strand.
CGCGCAAGACCATGAGCGACGCACAGACCGCACGCTATAATTCAATTTTCTCGCCCTATATCACCAAGCTCTACGCCGAACAGTTCGAAGAAATTGTCGGCAAGCCGCTGGAAGTCGTTGACGCGAAGGCTATCGGTTCGCGTGACGTGATTGTCCGCACACAGTTCGAGCGCAAGGATGATGCGCCGATCATGGTCGACTGGCGCGTGCGGAAGCTCCAGTCCGGCGAGCACAAAGCCATCGATATTATCGTTTCCGGCGTTTCGATCATGCTGGTGAAGCGCGAAGAGTTTTCTTCGTTCATCGCATCGAATGGTATTGATGCGTTGCTGGATCGCCTGGAACAGGAAACGATGGCTTAGATAAGCCACAACACAGCCGGATGAGTTTCGGTCAGACATAGATAAAATTCCCATGAGGTTAGACCTAGCAAAGCTGGAACGAGCTCAGAGAGAATTTAATGACCGCCCGAAGGTAAAACTCGCAGGAAAAATAGGCATAGTCGGCGCAATACTCAGCTTTGCGCTAGCTCAGCTATTTTTCTGGCTGGGTTTTTTTACTTTTTTTATTATTTGGCTTACGTGCGTATTCATGCTTGCTACATCAAAAGAAAGTAGCGCGAGCAAATAGCAGTTTTCCCTTGCAAAGAATACGTTTTTGAAGCCTAACTCTACCGCTCAAAAACAAAATCAGCAACGCTTTTAAGCGGCGGGACCATATCGATATCTAAGCTTTGAATTCGGCGCGGTGTTGCTTCCCAGCGTCTCCAATCTCGTCCCAAACGGCCCTCGACTCAACAAAGATATGGTGCGCGACTTGAAGGTTCTCACCGCCCTCTGAAATCAGTCCCGCAGGGATAAACATTCGGGATGCATCGTTCGGACCCGGCAAAGACGAGCCGCAGGTTTTACAAAACCAAGACTCCCAATCGGCATCCGGTTTCTTCCACGTCGCGATATGATCCTCGCCGCGCACCCACCTAAAGGCATCATTGCTCACGACGACAACGGCGACGCCATGAGCGCCTGTAAATCTCCTGCAGATCGAGCAATGGCAGACGAAGACACTCGAAAGGGGCGCGTCAATTTCGAAAGCCACGTTGCCACAATTACAATTTCCCTTCGCCATCGAACTCAGTTTTTCCGCTCAAACACGAAGTCGGCGGCGCCTTTTAATGGTGCAGCCGCATCGCCGAAACGGTCGAGATGCGACTTGCAGCGCTCGACGAGTTCAGCCGCTTTTGATTTGGCGCCATCCATGCCGAGGAGCTTGATGAAGGTCGCCTTGTCCATCTCCGCGTCCTGCCCGGCCGGCTTGCCAAGCGTCTGCGCATCCGCTGTCGCATCGAGAATGTCGTCGACAATCTGGAAGGCGAGTCCCAGGTCTTCCGCATAAGCCGTGAGCGCCGCAATTTCGCCGGCATCACCCTCGCCGATCAGCCCGCCGCCAACTGCGGAAAAGCGAATCAGCGCGCCGGTTTTCAAACGCTGCAATTGCGTGACGCCGGCGAGATCAAAATCTTTCTGCTCAGCGTAGATGTCGATCATCTGTCCGCCAACCATGCCTTCCTTGCCGGAGGCGCGCGCTAGCTCCAAAGCAATTGCACAGCGCACATCCCCATCGGGATGCGTTTCTTTCCCGGCGAGAATTTCAAACGCCTGGGTCAGCAGCGCGTCGCCCGCAAGGATCGCCGTCGCATCGTCAAATTTCTTGTGCACGGATGGCCGCCCGCGGCGCAGGTCGCTATCATCCATCGCGGGCAGATCGTCATGGATGAGGCTATAGCAGTGGATCATCTCCACCGCGCAGCCAACCCGCACAGACCGCTCGCGTGGGCAATCAAACATATCCGCTGAGGCGATCGCCAAGAAAGGACGCAACCGCTTGCCGCCGTCAAGCGCGCCCCAGCGCATGGCGTCTGCGACACGACCCAATGGCCCGTCCTGCGACGGCAGGAAGCCATCCAAGGCGCCTTCGACCAGATTGGCTGTTTCTTTGATCGTTTTTTCGAATGCACTCACGCCATTAGCCTCTAATCTATTGCCCGTTCATTCCGCCGAACGCCGGAATCAAGAATCCATAAAAATAAAAGTTTTGGATCCCCGCCTGCGAGGGGGGATGGGCGGAGTTAGTACGATAACAACAAAAAAACCAGCCTATCGCAGCGCCCCGGACACAAATCCCGAGCCGTCACAATCCTGACAGGTCCGCGCAATGAGACCGCGCTTGCCACGCCCACCGCACGAATCACAAAACTGTTTCGAGGCGTCCTCGCCGCCAAGAAAGCGCGACAGAATTTCGATCGGCGCGACGCCTTCTGATTCCGGCGCCTTATTCGTAGCGAAGCGCCGGGCCGCCGCCATCTTTGCCGCCGGAAAAGCCTCGGCAAAGGACTGATCATCGCCGCTGATGCCATGCAAAGTGACCATCAGGTCACGCCGCCAGGCTTCAAGGAAAAGGGTGAATTGCCCTTGATCAAAAGCGCCGGTAACCTGCACGCCCGCCATCAGGAAGAGGTCAGCTCCTTCCATCGAAGCAACGCTGATATGCAAGTTGCGGTTGAGGCTCTCAACCCTCGGAGCGTCTACCGGGAATCCGATGAAACGGGCCAGAAACCCCAGTTCCACGACATTGCCCGATTCAGGGGCGCTCTGCATCACGGCGACAACGAAATTGACCCCGTTATCCTGGACGCCAAAGACCTTCAGCGGCCCGTCTTCGCCAAGCTCGTCCGCCTCGCCGTATTTGGCTTTGAGCGCCGCAACGATCTTGGCGAGCGGCCAGGACTGATCGCCGCCGCCGGAAAACTTTTTGAACATTGAAAACCCCACCCTATATTTCCCGCGAAGGACGCTACACGAGCTGGCTGGACCCGCCAACCCGTTGCAGGCCCGGCATTTTGCGTCTTTCGAGAATGTTATCCGACTTCTTTTGCACTGCAGCGCGAGACCGGCTATAGGAAGTCGAAGTAATCGATCACAATAACGCCACGCGGCAACTTGTCTGAGCTGCGGTCGCATGGAATAAGGCTTTGAGTGGACTGGTAGTGCTTTAGAGGGGCAGTGGAATGGCGGCGGCATCCGAACAGTTGAAAGTCGTATTGGCGCAACCTCGCGGGTTCTGCGCCGGCGTCGAACGCGCAATCGACATTGTCGAGCGAGCGCTCGAGAAATATGGCGCGCCGGTCTATGTCCGCCATGAGATTGTTCATAACAAACGGGTCGTCGATACGCTGCGCGAACGCGGCGCGATTTTCGTCGAGGAAGTCGATGAAATTCCAACCGGCGCGGTCACGGTGTTCTCCGCTCATGGCGTCGCCAAAAAAGTTGAAGACGGTGCGCTGGTGCGTGAGCTTGGCGTCATTGACGCGACGTGCCCGCTGGTGACGAAAGTCCACAAGGAAGGCCGCCGTTACGCCGAAAAGGGATATGACATCGTCCTGATCGGTCATATCGGTCATCCGGAAGTGGAAGGCACGCTCGGTCAGATCCCCGGCACAGTACATGTGATTTCAGAGCCTGAAGACGTCGATAGTCTGAAAGTCGCCGATGACGAGCGCGTTTCCTTCGTCACCCAAACGACTTTGTCCGTGAACGACACAAAGGACGTTATCGCCGCTTTGAAAAAGCGCTTCCCGAAAATCGTCGGGCCCGACACGCGCGATATCTGCTATGCAACGCAAAACCGCCAGACGGCTGTAATTGCGATGGCCAAGCAGGTCGATCTTTTACTTGTTGTCGGCGCACACAACTCGTCGAACTCCAATCGCCTGCGCGAGATTGGCGAGAATTTCGGCATCCCGAGCTACCTCATCGAAGACGCCTCCATGTTCAATCCGGCGTGGCTGGAAAACGTCAAGACGGTGGGCCTGACCGCCGGCGCTTCAGCGCCTGAAACGCTGGTTCAGGAAACCATCGCACGCCTGCGCAACTACCGTGAGATTACGGTGGAAACACTTGATGGCGTTGAAGAAAATATTCATTTCAAGCTCCCCCGCGAGCTTGCCGAAGTGCCGCGGCCTCAGGACGCCATGAAATCCTGGGCTGTTGAAACCGCCTAAGCGCTGCCAACGTATAAAACGAAAATAAGTCTGGAGACGGCTATGTCAGTATCAATTCATCAACAGGTTCGCATCGGCGCTTACGTCATGAAGCAAACCCTGATGGGCCGTAAGAAATATCCGCTGGTCCTGTTTCTGGAGCCATTATTTCGCTGCAACCTCGCCTGCCCCGGCTGCGGCAAGATTGATTACCCGGCGCCGATTCTGAACAAGCGCCTCACGGCGCAAGAGTGCTTTGACGCCGTTGATGAATGCGGCGCGCCTGTCGTCGCAATCCCCGGCGGCGAGCCGTTAATCCACAAAGAAATCGGTGAGATTGTTGAGGGCATTGTAGCACGCAAAAAATTCGTATCGCTCTGCACCAACGCGCTCTTGCTTGAAAAGAAACTGGACCTCTTCAAGCCATCCCCGTTCCTGTTCTTTTCCGTTCATCTTGATGGCCTTGAAGAAGAGCACGATCACGCGGTTGATCAGAAAGGCACGTTCAAGATCGCCGTCAAGGCGATCAAGGCCGCGCAAGAGCGAGGCTTCCAGGTCAATGTCAACGCGACGATCTTTGACAATATGACCGCGAAACAGGTCGCGGACTATCTCGACTTTGCAACCGATCTTGGCGTCAACATCTCGATCTCTCCAGGCTACGCCTATGAGCGTGCGGAAGACCAGGAAAGCTTCCTGTCGCGCCAGAAAACCAAGCAGCTCTTCCGCGACATCTTCAAAATTGGCAAGGAACGCGGGCGTCTCTGGAACCTTTCACACTCTTCCCTCTTCCTCGATTTCCTCGCCGGCAATCAGGAATATGAGTGCACCCCATGGGGCTCGCCGACGCGCAATGTCTTTGGCTGGCAAAAGCCCTGTTACCTTCTCGGCGAAGGTTATGTTTCCTCTTTCAACGAATTGATGGAAACAACCGAGTGGGAGAAATACGGCACCGGCAAATATGAAAAATGCGCCAACTGCATGGCGCATTGCGGCTATGAGCCGACGGCAGCCATGGACGCCGTCAAGAACCCGCTGAAAATGTTCCGCATTCCGAATATGTTCAAGATCAAGACCGAGGGCCCGATGGCCAAGGAGATTGACCTGTCGAATGCGCGCCCTGCAGAAGATGTTCACGAGCAAATCGTTGAAGACGAAATGACCAAGATCAAGCGGGAAAAAGAAGAAGCGGAAGCGCGCAAAAACGCGACGACGCTGATCGACAAATCCAAAGAGTTCGCCGCTTAAAGGTCGAGGCTGACAAAAAGACGGTCAAAGAGCGGACCGAGATCGCGCCTTAGGGTTTTCGTCGCCGCAGCGCTGTCCGAACCGAGTTTCATTAGTTCCGGAAGCTGTTTGGGGTCGCTCAATGCGGCCCCAAGTGTTTTTAAAACCCTTGTAGACCCATCGGGCGCCACCGCGCTTAACGCCGCTTTTGGCAGCGCCCTCGCCGCCGGATCGGCAATTGCGCGTATCGCCAGGAACGGAACTTGGCGCTCAGCCGCCGCCCGCGCAGCGCCGTGACTTTCCATATCCACCGCCAGGCAGCCGTGATTTTGAAACAGCGCCGCTTTTTTGGCCGCACTTTCGATAATTTCATCCGAACCAAATAACGCGCCTGTTTTGGCGCCGCGCGCACCGATCTCGTCGCGCACAACGCCGGTCAGATAACGGTCACATTCATATCGCCCGCCATCGTCGCCGATCACCTGGTCGCCCATGACAAGATCACCCGGCTGAAGGGCCGGGTCGAGCCCACCGGAGACCCCAATACTAATGATCGCCGCCGCGCCCTGATTGCACAGGCTTCTGGCGATTTCCTCCGCCCGCGCTGCATTGGCGCCGGAAACGCCAACACGCACCTTAGCGTTATCAACGGCCGCCGAAACGGTCTGCGCTTCGGATTTCAGTCCGCAGACAATGCCGATGAATTTTTCTTGTTTGCTTGTCATTTCAACCGCTCATTCCGGCGAAAGCCGGAATCCAGACCTATATTGATATAGATTCCGGCTTTCGCCGGAATGAGCGGAGTTAGGATAATTGTCATAATAGTTTGAGAGAATTTAGAGCCAATTCCGCCGCCTTATCCCCCGACCGTATCGATCCCTCGATTGTCGCCGGAACACCAGTATCCGTATGATCGCCTGCTAGAAAAAGGTTGCGACAACGTGTTTCCGGTTTGAGCCGCTTCGATGCACCTTCCGGCGACTGATCGGGCGTCGCGCGTTTTTCACGAATAACGCGCACACGCTCATAGTCGACGTCGCCCAGATCAAGCGCGACCTGCGTTTCGCGCCAGATTTGCGAGACCACATCATCATTAGGCAGATCATCGGTGCCGATGGCGTCCGAGGCGGATGTCGTCAGGCTGATGACATCGTCGCGAACAAACGCCCACTGCCCGGCGCTTGAAATCATCCCGATAAACGGCCCCTCGCCCAGCGCCTTTGTCGGTACCGACCCGCCCGTCCGATAGTGAATATTCAGGATGCTTGCGTCATCGTCCGGCGGGTCAACCTCCGGCATCAATTGCTTCAACCGCGAAGGCGGAATAGCGAAGATCACCTGATCGCTCTCCTCCAGCGTGACCGTCTCATCGGCAAAGTTCAGCGCCGTCACCTCGCCGCCTTCAATCACGGCATCGCGCAGCCGCGCCTTTAAGCGAACAACGCCGCCCTTGTTTTCGATAAACTTAATCGCCGGATCGATGAAAGCCGGGCCAAGCCCGCGCTTTGCCGTCATTGGCGCGCATGCCTGCCCGCCTAGCAAAAACGTCTCCTGGATCACACGCCACAAAAGCTTCGCCTGACCAATTTGTGGCGTCGTGTTCAAGACCGCGAGCGTCAGCGGCTCCCAAAATCGCTCATAGAGAAGACTGTTGCGATCAACGATATCAGCAACCGTTTTTTCATCTCCGGCAAACGCGATGGCGCCCGCTTTCACATAATCGAAAAGCCCCGTATCCGGGACGCGCGTTTGCTTATCAAATACCCAGAACGGGATCGGTCCTTCATTGATCCGCACCGTCCACCGCTGACCCGATTTCACATCGACAAACGGATAGTGCGCGAATGGCGGACCTGTCAGCGGATCGTCAGAATCAATACGATCCAGAAAGGACAACGCCGATTTGTTGCCTGACATGATGAGATGATTTCCGTTGTCGATGTCACGCTCAAGATGCTTGTCATAGAATGACCTGCAGCGCCCGCCGGCCTGACCTGCGCTCTCGTAAACGGTAACTGACCGCCCGGCCTCAACAAGGCGAACTGCGGCGGCGAGGCCGGAAAGACCAGCGCCAATAATGTGAACGCGGCTCATGATTACATCCGTATGATATCGCCGGGCTTTTCCTGAACACGCGCCGATCCTCTGACCGCCGCCCAGGAAACCAAGGCGTACCGGATTCCCGTCTCCACCGGCCGCGCCGTATGGATAAAGCGACAATCAGAAGGAAAAGCGATCAGCATACCCCGTTTTGGTTTTAACTTCACGCCGAAATTCGGAAAGGCGATTTCGCCGCCACCATAATTCTCATTGAGATAGAGAAGAATTGAAATATCGCGGTCGAGCACGCGCCGCCAGACTTTTTCCTCGGCAAACCAGTTATCGGAATCAGAATGCGGTTTATATTCCCCGCCCTGATTGTACCGCAGGATTTCAGGGCGTTCAAACCATTCAAACTCACAGCCATAATGCGGCGCGATGCTTGATTCAAAAATTCGGCGGGTTAACTCAACAACATCTGTTTGAAGCTTGTAGATGTCTACTGTTTCGGATGTTCGTCCATCGCGATACGTTGTGGACACATCATACCCTCCAGTAGCGGAGCCCTGACGAATCCCTGGCAGCGGATTACACTCCGCCACAAGCGCGTCGCAAAACGCCGGGTCCAAAAAGCTTTGCATCACCAACATGCCAGGTGGGAACGCATCGCGCACGACATAGAGGCCCGCCGGCATTTCTGGCGCAATCGTACGCCACCGATCCGGCCCGAAAGGGCGCCCCACGGCATATGCGGTATTATCATATTCAATCGGATTATTCATGGCGCTCGCCTTGGTGAATATTGTTTCTAGGAAGATAGCTTCGGTGCAAAGTACCAGCGCGCTGCAATGATTGCTTTTTCAAGCTTTGACATCGTTAATTTCAGCTGCCCATTCGCCCAACCGCGCGCTGCCATTTTATCGAGATAACGCTCATAAACCCCCATCATCAAAAGCGCGGGGCGCAGAACGCGCCAATCAAGTTGACGCAAGGCGTTACGTGTCCTGGCAAAATTCTCTCGCGCCATCACCGCCATCTCTGCACGCACCGCTGGCAGACCGGGCGCATCGGTGATTTGATCAGGCGTCAGTGGACAGCCATGCTTTTGGAGAAGTTCCCGGGGAAGATAAAGCCGTCCTTCCGCTGCATCCTCTTCGATATCGCGCAGAATATTCGTTAGTTGCAACGCGTCACCTAATGAGAGCGCAAAATCGCGGGCCGCTTCGTTTTGCGGAGCGCCGAAGACCGGCATGGAAAGCATGCCCACTGCGCCCGCAACCCGCCTCGTATAGGCGAGTAATTTTTTCATAGGCGGAGCGACAATGGGCCCCTCGGCGTCCATTTCCATGCCTTCGATCATTAGAACGAATTCGTCCCGCGACAGATTAAATCGCTGGATATGGTCCAAAAGCGCAATACCAGTGGGAAATGTCGGCTCCCCGCGATAAAGACGGTCTATCTCCGCTCTCCAGGACTGAAGCTGGGTTTTCTTTTCTGCGAGCGACGCCGGCTCATCAGCGATATCATCAACTTCGCGGCAGAAGGCGTAAATCGCATACATTGCTTCGCGCCGGTCGCCGGAAAGGATTTTCATGCCGGCGCCAAACGACGTGCCCGATCGTTCGACAGTTTCCTGTGCATGGCGGCGCGCGTCATCGATCGTCATTGTGTTTGCAGCGCTGTTCATGATGCGCTCTGGCGCCCTGCTGCAAAAAACCCGCTGATGGCGCCGCGAACACCCGCAGATGCGAAATCAAGTTTCGTCAGGGCGACGCGAGTCGCCAGCGGATCTCCCTTGCGCAACAACGTGATCAACCGGTCAGCGAGATTGACAATCACCGCTGATTCCATCGCCAGATGCCGCGACTTCAAAACCGGCGCCAGCGCACGCGCTTCGACCATCAGCGCTTCACATCCATCGAGCATTTGATCCATGACGCGGCGCAGGCCCGGCGTCACGGCGCTGGCGTCAATATCATCGATCGTCGCGCCTTCTCGCGCCATCCATTCGCCGATAATATAGACGCGATCAAGTTCGCGCTTGTCGTCGCCGAAATCCTGCAGATGATTGACGATTTGCAGGACCGTGCACAAAGCGTCCGACTGGCGATAGCCCGCCGGGTCTTCGCCATGAAGATCAAGCAGATACCGGCCCACCGGATTTGCCGACAGATTGCAATAGCCGAGCAGTTCGTCCCATGTTGCATAGCGGTTCTTTTGCGCGTCCTGTATGAACGCCGCAACCAGATCCGAGCCATGTTTTGTGGTTACGCCTGTCGCCGCCATGCTTTCACGCAACGAATGCGCTTTTTCAAATCCATCCTCAAAACCGGGCTCGCCGCGCAGCGCTGCATCAAAATTCTTAAGTCGCACAACCTTTTCTTCAGACGGCAGCGCCGGGTTGTCGGCAATGTCGTCGATAGCGCGCGCAAATGCGTAATAAGTAGCCACATGCGGCCGCAAATGCTTCGGCAACAGAAACGAGCCAACAGGGAAATTCTCGTCGCCGACGCCTTTTCCGGACGGCGTTTCGGGTGCGCCGCTTTTGGCGGGCGCGGCTGGGGTCTTTGAGGCGGTTTCCAAGGTCGATGACATCGCCGCGCACCATAAGGATTTTCGCCGCATTTCCAAGCGTTGCGGGCGACGGCGGCGCGGCGTAAAGCCCCTCCATGATGTTGACCTTTATATCTCTCGCATCGCTTGGCGCCTGGCTGTGGCTTTATCTCGCCAGAGGCGGTTTTTGGCGCGCCGACCAGCGCCTTGGAGCCGCAGCGCCGCCAGCACAGTGGCCGACAATCGCCGCTGTCGTTCCGGCGCGCGATGAGGCTGCATCCATCGGGGCCGTTGTCTCAGCCTATATGGAAAGTGACTATCGCGGGGCGCTGTCATTGGTGGTCGCAGATGATCACTCCGCTGACGGCACTGCCGATATCGCCAAATCGGCCGCTGAGGGAGCCGCGCGTGACATAGAGATCATCAGCGTTCCGGATCTTTCGCCCGGCTGGAGCGGCAAGTTATGGGCGGTTCAGGCTGGTCTCAGACAAGCCGCTGACGCGGCGCCCGACGCCAAATATATTCTTCTAACAGACGCCGACATCGTTCTGGCCAAAGACACGATTACGCGCCTCGTCGCCAGAGCTGAAAGAGACAATCTCGCTCTCGCTTCCCTAATGGCGCGCCTCGATGCGCGCGGAACCTGGGGCGCTCTTTTAATTCCAGCCTTCATCTATTTCTTTCAGAAACTGTACCCCTTCCCCCGCGCCAATGACCCCACGGAAAATCTGGCGGCCGCGGCTGGCGGCTGCATGCTGGTGCGGGTGAATGCTTTGCGAAAGATCGGCGGCGTTGAAAAAATCAAAGGCGACCTGATCGACGACTGTGCATTAGCGCGCGCCATCAAGGACGCAACGCCATCGACAAAAATATGGTTGGGCCTTGCTAACGATGAGGCCGTCAGTATGCGGGATAACCGGGCCTTATCCTCAATCTGGAATATGGTGGCGCGCACCGCCTATGCGCAACTCAACTTTTCGCCGCTGCTTCTGGCGGGGACAGTACTGGGCATGGCCTTCATCTATCTGACGCCGCCGCTTGTCGCGCTGACCCTTGGCTGGCACGGCGACATGACGGCGGCGCTTTTTGCGCTCAGCGCCTGGGCGGTCATGGCGTATACATACTGGCCGACGTTGAAACTCTATTGCCGGCCGCCATGGGAAACGGCGGCGCTGCCCGTCGCCGCGACACTTTATACTGCAATGACATTTTCATCGGCCCTGCGCCACTGGCAGGGTCGCGGCGGCCAGTGGAAGGGACGGACTTACTAAGGCGTGTGCTCATAAACGATTGAGAGTGGATGACTGCTTTCGGCGAATTTTCCGGGGCTGATCAACCAACAACCGCGCAGGTTGGAAATGCGGGCTTTGCAGCCCTTCGCGCACATATAAGGAATTTCTGCTTGCTAAAAAATAGCGACCAGCGCCTGAAGGTCTATAGCGTTCATATCAATCGTTGATCCAAATCAAGAATATCGGAAGGCGACAGCTTTATTCTTTCACCAATAAACATGCCATTGAGAATCTGACGAGAAGCGAAATGACCGACGAACACCCAAATCTTACGGTGCTGTCGAAACTTGATATTTGCGACTTGAACGCCTCAGCAGTGCTATTTTCGGATGATTTTGTCTGGCATTATTTCAACCCCAAGCTGCCGGACGTTGAAGGAGACTACGTCGGAGTTGAAGGGCTCAGAAAGTTCTTCACGATTATTGCTGAAAAGACCGGCGCCAGATTCAAGGTTGAGCCGATTTCAATGACGCCTTTCGGTGAAGAATTGGTTGTGATTCACACCCGAAACACGATGGAATTTGAAGATAATCCGATTGCCGTTGATGTCGCAGTTGTCTGGCGCATCGTTAATGGGAAAATCGCTGAAGGCTGGGACATTCCATCGGCTTTTACATTAGCTGCCTGATTGAATGCTGATGATGAAAAACATCAGGCAGTTCACAACGACATTCGAGATTGCGCAGAAAATGTCGCTTCGATGAGGCCAGCGTAATACCGGCATTGACTGAGAACCATACTGCTTCACGCGCAAACTGCACATCATTCGGCGAGCGCGCGCAAAGCACAACCAAGAGGAACACTGCCATGCATGAAGGGAAAACACAGGCTTGGGACGCCATTGTTGTCGGGTCCGGCATGGGGGGTATGACATCAGCCGCAGCACTGGCGAAAATGGGCCACAAGGTATTGCTTCTGGAGCAGTACAAGACCTTGGGCGGCCTCACACACAGCTTCTCACGCGACGGTTTTTCCTGGGATGTGGGGATTCACTATCTCGGCTGCGTCGCTCCCGGCGACCGGGAACGGGGATTGATCGACTGGCTGACCCATACGCCGATGGATTTCGAACCCATGGGGGCGGTTTATGACAACCTGCATCTCGCAGACGCACCGCCACTTGCACTGTCGCGCCCTTTTGAGGCCCAGGAGCGCGACCTGAAAGATCGGTTCCCCGACGAGGCCGAAGCGATCGAGGCATGGATCGCCGCGCTGCGGGAAGGGCGGCAAACGATGTACACGCTGGCTTCAACCCGCGCAATGCCCGACTTTGTCGGCGATATGATTGATTGGTGGAACCACCGGGCCATCAAGAAATGGTGTGCCCGGACGACCCAGGAGGTTGTCGACAGCATCACGCAAAACCCAGACCTTGCCGCCGCCTTTACCGCGCAATGGGGGGACCACGGGGGCCGACCCCACAAGGCGAGCTTTGCCATGCACGCTCTGATCCTCGGCTGCTATCTGGAAAGCGGCGCATGGTATCCGGTGGGTGGCGGCAGCGCCTTTGCCGACCATCTGATCCCGACGATCACCGAAGCAGGTGGCGAGGCCCGCGCCGGAGTGAAGGTTGAAACGCTTCTTGTCGAAAACGACAAGGTCGTCGGGGTGCGGACATCTGAAGGTGAAGACATCCGTTCGGGCGTCGTCATATCCAATATCGGTGCGCGCGAGACGCTCAACCATTTGCTGCCTGCAGGCTTCGGCCCCGAAGACTGGATCAATGAAATACAAACGTTGCCTGCCTCCATCGCCCATTTCAGCCTGTTCCTAGGCTTCGAAGGTGATGTGGAAGAGGCAGGAGCGACAAGATCCAACCATTGGTTCTATCCGACAGGCCAGGTCGACGCGATTTGGAGTGAAGCGCCAGAAGGCGATCCCCCCGGTTTTTTCGTCTCGTTTGCGTCGCTGAAGGATCCAAGCCACGATCCGGGTCCCAAGCAGAAACATGCGGGCGAAATGGTCGTCTGGACAGACTGGAGCAGTGTCGCCCGATGGGCGGACCTTCCCTCAGACGCGCGAGGCGCGGAGTACAAAGCCTTCAAACAGCAAATTGAGGACAAGATGTTCGCGCTGTTCAGAGCAAACTTCCCGGACTTGGCCCAACTCGTGGTTTTTCGCGAGCTTTCGACGCCTTTGGCGACGGCGGCGATCACCGGTCACCATGAGGGCCGCTTCTATGGGTTGGATGGGACGCCTGAGCGCGTTTTATGCGACGCGCTTAAAGCTAAAACCCCGATCGAAGGGCTCTACTTCTCCGGGCAGGATGTGGTCAGCCAGGGCATTCAGGGTGCGCTCTGGGGCGGTATTCTTTGCGCCGCCAGCATTGATCCAAGAGTCTTCAAACAACTCAAAGGATGATTTCTCAACTTGAGACTCCACGGGGTGATGATTCAATGCAGCGGTTGACGAAAGCTGCAATCCGGTTGTGGTTTCGGATTTATGAGTCTGCGACCTAGAAGTTCGCAACCGCCCCTGCTGCGACGGCGGCACTGATCGCTTTTACGCAAAACCCGTGTTAGTCATCCCGGCGCAACAACGAATGAAGCGGGAGTGGCGGTATGCAGGCTTTAAAGTCTTCTTTTGTTTTCCTGAAAGTATTTGGATGCATGTGCATCGCCATGCTCGGCGCAGCAAACGCGCAGACGCGCAGCTATGACTGGCTGACCATTGGCGAACCATCAGGCGAAATGATCGTAGAGACAGGCGAAGACGGCTCGCTGTCCCTGAACTTTTCCTTTAACGACAGAGGGCGCGGCCCGGAGCTGGAGGCGCAATACCGCCTGGATGACGATGGCGTCCCGACATCCATCGACGTTAACGGCCTCAACTATACAAAAGGCAATGTCAACGAGAGTTTTTCAATCGAAAATGACCTCGCCAGTTGGAAAACGGGAACCGGCTCCAGCGAGACACGCCTGACCGCTCCAGCGCTTTATAATCTCGGCGCCGCCACAACGATCCCTGAGCATTCGGCGATTCTCGCCCGCGCGCTGCTGAACGATGCAGATCAGACAATGCCAACTCTTCCCACCGGCGAGATTTCGCTGCGCGAAGTTGAAACTGTCGATTTTGCCGGTCCTGACGGCGACATAACGGCGACGCTTTATGCGCTTTATACGGACACCCCGTTTCCAGAATATATCTGGCTCGACGAAAACCAGAACCTTTTCGGCGCAGATTACGGATGGTTTGCAATCGCGCCAAAGGGAATGGCGGGCGCCATGCCTGTCATGAAAGAAAAACAGGACAGCGCAACCGATGCGCGCGTCATGGAGCTCAGCGACCAGTTCCGCCACGACGCAAGCGGCCTTGTCGTTATCAAGAACGCGCGCCTCTTCGACAGCCTGACCGGCGACGTCATGCGCCAGTCAACCGTGTTTATTCAGGACGGCGTGATCGCCGCCGTTTACGACCGTGACGTGGACGCGCCTGAGGGCGCAAAAATAATCGATGCGGACGGCAAAATGCTGTTGCCTGCGCTCTGGGACATGCATGCGCATATCGGCACAAGCAACGTGTTCAATTACCTTTCCGCCGGCGTCCTCAACATACGCGACATGGCGAATGACCCGGACTTTCTGGTACGGTTACGGCGCGAGATTGCCGATGAGCGTTTCGCCGGACCCGACCTCTACCTGATGGGCTTTATCGATAAGAAATCTGCATTCTCAGCGCCCACAGGCCAACTCGCCGAAACCCTGGAAGACGCCCTCGCCTATGTCGACTGGTATGCGAAACAGGATTTCCGCGGGATCAAGCTTTACAGCTCTATTGAACCTGACTGGGTCAAGCCGATTGCCGAACGCGCTCATGCGCGCGGCATGAGAGTCCTCGGGCACATTCCCTCTTATATGACAGCGGAACAGGCGATCCGCGCCGGTTATGACGAGATCACCCATATCAATATGCTGTTCCTGAATTTCATGAACGCCGAAGAGATCGACACGCGCACGCCGCAACGCTTCATCGTTCCCATTCGAGAGGGCGGCAAGCTCGATCCGGCCTCCAACGCCGTCAGCGACTTCATTGCACTGATGAAGGAACGCGGCATTGCTCATGACCCGACCTATTCAATCTTTCGCGGCATGTTTCTCGCGGAACCGGGCAAGGTGTCTCTCGAAGCGGCGCGATTCCATGACAACTTACCGGAAACAGCGCGCCCGGCCCTCATCGAAGGAGAAGGCTTTAACGCGAGGCTGGAGGCGGAAGGACGTGAAACTGCGGAAGTCGCGCGAACACTGATCCGTACGCTTCATGAAAGCGGCATTCGTTTGTTGCCGGGCACAGACGCCGCTTATCCGGGTTTTGTCCTCCTGCGCGAGCTTGAGTTCTACGCAGAGGCCGGCATTCCGGAGAACGAAGTCCTGCAACTGGCGACGATTGAACCGGCGCGGCATATGGGCGTCGATCAATCGCTCGGCTCCATAACGCCAGCGAAACGCGCACATCTGATCCTTGTCGATGGCGACCCGACGCGGCGCATCACCGATCTCTTAAAAGTCGATCTCGTGATCAAGGATACGGCGATGTATCGCCCCGCCGAGATTCACGAGACTTTTGGCGTTACGCCGTTTGAATAACGCTGGGTTTTGTAGATCACTGTTAACGACGCAGGCTAGGCAGACCGAACATTGCGAGTTGCAGACTATTGGCGATGCGGTCTGCTCGCTCCATAAAATACAACACGACCGCCGGAGAAGACGCCGTGTCTTCCAGCGTCTGCCGGAACAATGAAAGCCATTTCACGAAATGGTCTGGCGTCGCTTCACTCAGCTTCTGGTGTTTAGGCACCGGCTTGCCGGAATAACGCCCGGCGTTTAATGCGACCGACGCCCAGAAATCTTTCATGCGCGCCAAATGTGGCCCCCAATTTTCGCCGATCACTTCATCGAACATGGGTCCAAGCTCCTCGTCCGCTCTTATTCGGGCGTAGAAAGTATCGACAAGCAGGGAGATATAGTCGTCGTCGATTCCCATCGCCGTGGCGTCAGCCTGCACTTGCGCTCGTCGCTCGCGGGCGATCCGGACAGCACGATCCATCACGCCGCCTCCGTGTGCAGAAGCGCGTGTAGTTTTCTATTCCTACGGATCAGGTTTTCGATGGTGTATTGATCGAGAACACTTAAAAACGCATCCACCGCTTCGCCAAGCATGCCTTTCAGCCGACAGGCTGGCGTGATGACGCACTCATTGGCGCCGCCTTGAAAACACTCAACCAAAGCAAGGTCAGCCTCCATCATTCTGACGATGCGGCCAACGATTATTTTACCGGCTGGACAGGCCAGACGCAGGCCGCCGGAGCGGCCGCGAACGGTTTCAATGACGCCCTCCCTGCCCAGAATATGAGCGACTTTCATCAAGTGGTTTTTTGAGATCGCATAACGCTCCGCCACGTCGGCGATCGTGCTCAAACGCCCCTCATTAACGGCCAGATGCATCAACAGGCGCAAGGCGTAGTCAGTCTGCAAATTCAATCTCATGGCGCACCCTCTAAAAGATACATTTTATATATTGCATTTTGATGGCAGACGCAATAGATAAGATGCATCTTATATGTATCTTCTGGAGAACGACATGACCGCCCTCCTCGCCACGTCAATAGAAACCACAGTTTTTGAGGCTGAATTACAGGCGGCGCGGCGCGGCTCCACCCCTTGGCAACTACCAGAAAGCGACGGCTCGCCCGCCAGCAAATCGAATACGGGCTTTCATGCCGGCGTCTCTAAAGCATTCACCGCTGTTTATAACGCACTCAAATATCAGCAGTCATGACCAACGCAAGAACGCTTCCCGCCCATGTAGCGTCCTATGCTGAAACGCCTGTGTTCACATCGGATACAGTACCATCGAAGCTTTTATCGCATCACGATTTGAAGCCCGGCACATGGGGACTGATGCATGTCAAAAAGGGCGCGGTGCGATTTTTCGTGGAGGATGGCGACGAACCTGTGGCCGTTCTCAACAAAGATGACGCCTTTGTTATCTTGCCCGAAGAACGGCATTACATTGAAGTTTCCGACGATGTGAAATTTTATATCGTTTTCCTGAAATGACGCATACCTACATGATCCATTCATATGCATTATTGTAGATATCAGATATTTATCGCCGTCTCATATTTAATGCGTGAGTAAACGATATTTGTATCCGACCTTTGCACGGAATCGTCACTAAGAATATAGCGGTCAATCCATTTTTCGTAGTTCGGAAGATCACTGAAATGGGCGACAACAAAGAAGTCCGCTTCGCCTGACACCGTATAACACTGCGCAACTTCTGGGGCTTCCTTCATTTTCTTCTTAAACGCTTCATAGGTGCGATGTGTTTCATTCACCATACGGATCGATGTAATTACCGTCACAGTACTTGGCCCAGGATCGAGAAGCGCAACATCCGCAATGATCACACCGCCCTCACGAAGACGGGTCAGCCGCCTTCTGACGGCGCTCGGCGAAACGCCGACCTGTATCCCGAGTTGCTCATAAGACAGCCGGTTGTCGCGCTGAACGATTGAGAGAAGCTTGCGATCAAGTTTATCCATTTTCGCCACTAATTGCCGGTTCCAGTCATTATTTAGCTGAAAACGATGGAAACCGCCACAACGAGTACTGATTCAGGCGCCAACCGCATTTTGTTCCGAGCTAACTTTCCACCCTCTTTGGCGAAACGAAACAAACAAGGTTGGTCGATGCGAAGTCAGAGTACAGTTGAGCGCACTTTATTCTCCGTATTTTGTACAGCGATAATATTTATCTGCACGAACGCAGGCGCGGCCGTCGCTCAATCGCAAGCATCTGGTCAACCACACATTGAGACCGTCGACGCAACAAGGCTTAAGCAGCGTATCGACGAGACTGTCATTGAGTGGGGCATACCGTCCACATCGGTGGCCGTCGCGAATGGAACGGCGCCAATTTGGGCGTATGCGTCCGGATTCAGCAACAAAGAAAAGCGCACACGCACGACGACGGATACGCGCTACCGTCTTGCCTCTGTTTCAAAACCGATCACCGCCGTCGCCGTGACGATGCTTGCGGATCGCGGGCTCATCGACCTGGACGCCCCTGCCAATGATTATCTTGGCAGTGCGAAAATCGAAACCAAGACAGGTGATGCGCGCGACGTAACCGTTCGGCGGCTGATGTCACATCGCGCAGGCCTTCCCCCGCACTATAACTTAATTCATGCAGGCGAGGACTATCAGCGCCGCTCACTTGATGAAAGCATATCTCTTTACGGCAAAGCGATGCTCCGACCCGGCCTAACTCACCGGTATTCAAATATCGGTTATGCGGTGCTGGAACGCATCATTGAGCGGGTTTCCGGTAAATCCTATGGCGAATTTTTAAGAAATGACCTGTTCGAGCCTCTTCAAATGGAGAGCGCTGAGGTTTTCACGAGTCCAGAAAATCCCGCGAACACCGCTGTACCCTACACGCGCGCGGGCGATCGATATGACAGCTATGACATCGACACGCGCGGCGCCGGCGGGGTCTTCATGACCGCGAGCGATCTCGTGAAATTTGGCCGTTTTTTCAGTGACGCCCTCGATGGAAGGTCCGAGCTTCTATCCGCAATGGCAGCATTGGAAATGCTGGAGATGCAATCGCCGGCACAAGCTGACAAGGTTGAGTATTACTCGCTTGGTTGGGTTCACGAACTGCGCGGCGATAACAAAGAACACGATACGATCTACCATCTTGGGTCGACTCCTGGCGTGAGGGCGGAACTATGGATTTATCCGGACCGGGATCTCGTCGTTGCAACATTGCTGAACGAAATGAATTATCGCGCGCTGTACCATGTCAGAGAGGCGATGATCGCAACCTATGCGCCGGATATCACGACTGAACCTTTTCCAACCATCACAATTCCTGACACGCTTGCGCATCAATGGGAAGGCGTGATTGATCTGGGACCGGACGGACAGCAAACTGTTTCGTTTGACTTCACCGACATCAACCGGCCGCTTGCGCGTATTGACGGCGAAGAGGTTAAAATTCACGCTGCGGCAGACTGGCAGGACGGGCTTTTTCAAATACGCACTGAACACGCGCAAATAAATACCCGCGACGCTCAACGTCAGCCTTACCGGCTCGGTTTTATACTTGAGCCCGGAGATTCGGTATTAAAAGGATACGTAACGGTAAACCGTATTACGACTCGCGACCGCGATAGCGGAAACTATGCCTATTGGACCACGCTTCAAAGAAAACCGTAGGCCAAAACTTCATTGCCTGCCAGCAAGCTTCGCAGCGAACGCTTTCGTCACCAGGAACACCGCACAAGGGGCTTCCTGAACAAGTTCGCGAGAGGCGCTTCCCTGAAACAGAGTATTCCAGAAATTGCGCTGATGTGAACCAGTAACGATAAGGTCCGCATGCGTTTCATTCGCATATTCGGCCACAGCGTCCGCCGGTTCGCCATCCAGCACCGCCGCTCTCGCACCTGGCGCCAGCCTTTCAGCGAGCGTGGTAATGCGCTGCACGCTGTCTTCACGCCCCTTGCGATGCTGCTCGATCACGCCTTGCGACAGAACTGCAGAACTGGCCGCAACTTCGGCGGAAAAAGTGGGGGTGACCGCACTGACCGTCGGCCAAACACTGACAATCACCAGGCGGGCCCCATCTTTTTGGGCAAGGCTATGGGCGGCGCGAACAACCCCCTCAGCCAAATCATCTTCAAGATCAATCGCTGCGAGAATGGTCGAAAACTGCATCGCGCATCTCCCTGTTGTTCATCTATGATATATAAGAAGAGGAACTGGAATTTTCATCCGGCTGCGCGCAATAACGGCGTTATGTCTCAAGCAGCCGCTTCGGATGGCGGCCATCCACATAGCCCATAAATGGCGGATGAATGGAGTAGCCGAGCAATTCCTGCGCGCGCGGCGGCAAGGCGCGCGCCGTTTCCTGCGGCACGGCGAGAGTCATATTCTCCAATGTCCGCGTCCAGCCCGAACAATATTGCGGCGTGATGATGAGACGCGGCGCATCCGATCGGTTGGCCCCGCCGCGATGCCAGAGCGTTCCTTTCGCCAACATCAACGACCCCGCAGGCAAAACGACTTTCATCGCATCGTCGCGCGCGCCGGGATCGCCTTCCCGGCTCAATGCCGGGGCAAAGTCGTCCTCAGCCACCGCGCCTTCAATGTGATCATCCGGCCAGAGATGACTGCCGGGAAGAATTTCCGTTGCGCCGTTTGTCTCCGTCATGGCGTCAATCGCCCAGAATGTGCTGACGCCCAGCGATGGGCGTGGTCGGGGCCACTGATAATGGCTGTCATCGAAATGCCAGGGCTGCGCCGTTTCACCGGGGTGCAAATTGATCGCGAGACAGGCGGACAACAGACACGCCCTGCCGAGATCGGCCTCAACAAAGGCGAGCGCCAGCGGGTGTGTGACCAGATCGGCGAACACCGGGGACTTCCCAAGCATTGCATAGATGCGATTGGACTTATGTCCCTCAAACTCGTTGCGCCCGGTGATGTCTTTTTCAAGATACGGCGCCAAAGCTTCCCTAACGGATGTGAGTTGATCTGCCGTCAGGACATTTTCAAAAACGATGTAGCCGTCGCGGTCAAACTGTTCACGCCAGTCGTCAAAGGTTCGGCCCGCGAGCCATGGTTGAATATTCGCATCAGAGAGCAGCGTGCTCATGATCGGTCCTCACGGCAACATGTTCTATGATTACCGACTTCACGCAAACATTAAACAGATTTCAGCAGTCCGCGCTGCTTAAACCAGGCAAGCGTTTGTTCAAGCGCGGGCTCCACTGCGCTTGCGCGCCACCCCAAGTCATTCGCCGCCTTTTCAGAGGAAAACGACACCTGCCGCCCGGCAAGACGAACGCCGGTCAACGGCGCCTTGGGTGGTTTACCCGTCACGGCCGCCACCAGGCCAGTGTCGACGGCGCCCGCAAGCAGCGCCACGCTATAAGGCATCTTCGTTTTCGGCATCCGCTTGCCGGTTTTTTGCTCCAGTAAAGCGAGCAGGCGTTTCATCGGAATGTTTTCCCCGCCCAGCAGATATCGCTCGCCCTTACGGCCCTCATCACGCGCAGCGACAAGCCCTTCCGCAAGGCTTTCCACCGGCACGAAGTTCAGTATGCAATCGATATAGGCGGGGGTGTCGCCATTAATGAAATCAAGAATCATTTGCGTTGGCGGCGTCAGCGCGTCATCGCCCGGCCCCAATGGCTCGGTCGGCAAGGCGATCACTGCATCGAGACCGTTTTCGATTGCCCGTTCGACAGCCCGTTCCGCCAGCAACTTTGACCGCGGATAGGCCCCGAGCATATCGTCGGGTTCAAGGCGCATATTTTCATTGGCGCTCGAAACGCCGATGGGGACGCCCCTGCCGACAAGCGTTGTCAGGCTGGAACAATGGACAAACCGACGAACGCCAACAGCTTGGGCCGAGTGCAAAACAAGTTCAGTGCCTTCGTGATTGATACGATCAAAGACAGTTTTGTCACGCGCCCAGAGTTGAGCATTCCCAGCAAGGTGAAAGACACTTGTTACGCCGTCAAAAGCGCGCGCCAGATCACCAGCATCCAAAATTGATCCCTGTAGATCATCTTCATGCGCTGGCGCCGCTAAGTCAAAGCTGCGCACGCGCTCGCCGCGCTCGCGCAATTTGCGCACCAGGTGCTTACCGACAAAACCGGCCCCACCAGTAACAAGAGTGATTTCCGTCACACGCTGCCTGTCATTGCGTCGTATCGCAGACAAGAACGCCCTTATCGGTCACCGACCCGGCGACCAGCCCGCGCGGCGTTTCAACCGCAATCGTCGCGGCGCTGAACAAGGCCCCTTTCGGATCATCGAAAAGAATATCGACGGCGCCAGTCTCAGGATTCGCTTTGACAATCCGCGATGGCGCTTTGCCAATACCAAGCTTTCGGTTCATTGCGAGCCGAAGAAGGTTTGGATGCGCCGCCGCAACGACGCCGCCGTCATAAGATATGGAAAGGTTGTCCGGCCCGCCGGGAAGCTCAATGCGCGACGCCATTTCAACCCCGTTTGAGCGTTCATGCAAAAAAACCAGCGCTTTTTCACGGGTCGCCGCCAGCACAAGCTCGCCGCGCGGCGTCTTCGTTAATCCATTAGCGAAGGCCGCCTCATCATAGACAGCGCCGTTAAAGTCACTCGCGATGCCGCTGCGTTTCAAATTAAAAATATCTTCAATATTGGCGCGCCACCCGCAAGAAGCGTGATCGAATGACGTGAAAACATGTTGCTCCGTCACCAGAACATCATTGGCGGCGCAGGGAGAATCTTGCGCCGCCCCGACAAAGACTTCGCCATTGGCGCCAATCCGTTGCAATCGCGGTGTTTCAACCCATTTGCCATCAAGGCGCTGATAGGCGCGATTGATAAACACAAGCTCATGGTTGGCCGCATCAAATGACAGTCCGTGCGGGCGCAGACCGCCTGCAATATCGCCGGGCGCAACTAACGGAACTGCAACAGCAGACTCAGCGCCGGACGTGAAAACGTCATCAAGAGAAAGAGCGTATACGCCCCCCTGCGGTAGGATCGGCGCCCGCTTGCGCGCGGCCTTTTCAACGGCGCGGCGATCATAAGCCGACAGCAGCAAGCGACCCGACCGGTGATCAATCTCAAAGTCTTCAACGCCGCGTAAATGTTCGCCAGTTTTTTCGTCTATCAGAACCAGCCGCCGGCATTGCTCCCCTGCATACCGCGCCGCAGGCAGTTCTTCCTGCGCGCATCCCAAAAGAGCGGCCGCCATTGCCATGAATGAAATATTACGCTGCGTTTTCCCCATGCTGCGCCCCCGCATTTTGTTCGGCTCCCGGCCGATCATAACCCCATTTTTCGATGAAAGGCCCAAGCCGGCGCTCCACCTTTTGCGCAACATCGTCAGAATACTCGAACTTGTTCTTTTTAAAGCTTTTTATCGACGTTAGATAGTGCTCGAAATCACCTTTAGCCGCCTCAAAGCCCGGCAGGGAAAGCCCTTCATAGACTTTTTCCACAGCCTGCGTCGGCGCCCCGTCCAGTTCATCATAGCGGAGTTCTACCAGTTGGTCCGGCGCGACCCCGCGCGCATCCTCTACATAGGCGTTCATCATGCGCTCATAGACCGTGAAGATCGCCTCATCGATATCCACATGATCATAGCTTTGAAGCGCAAATTCCTTGAGCAGCTTTTTGTAAAAGTTCCGCATGGAAAGAAAGACGTCATACGGATTGCGGTGAATGTGAACGAATTTGGCGCCCGGAAACATCTCGCGCAGCATTTTGAAGCGGCCCGTATAAACCGGATTCTTGATCAGTAGCGGCCGCCTGTCCTGATGAAGATATAGCTTACGCAAGAAGTAAGTGAATTGACGCTGCCATCCGCGAATGTCAGCTGTCGAACAGCCGTCGAAAAACAAACCGCGCTGAACATTTTCAGCAAACGCCTTCGGAAAATAAATCCCGTGATAGAAAGACGCCTCCGACATATTCGCAATGGCGATTTCATCTTCCTGCGGGCTATCGGGCTTCACCGGGATGTTGTCGATATAACGATGCTCCGGCAGGGCTCGTTCGAGCAGCGAGTTGAACGCTTTCGCGAGACCGAACAGGTCCCAGGGAAGGCCGGTCGCCACCGGCGGCACAAAACCCCACGCGCCGCTCTGGCACATGATGTTGTAAAGATGCGTCGTGCCAGAACGCCAATGGCCGAGAATGAAGACCGGCGGCGGCATGTCATCAATCGCCGGCAGGCGGCTTTCCATGATCAGTTTTTCAAGCGTTGAAAACGGCCATCGCCCCAGCGCTGCAAGACCGATCGCGGCGCCGGCGCCCATATGAGAGGGCAAGCCCGATCGTCCGATTACTGCTGCGAGGGTGCCAATATTTGCTCCGCTCAATGGATGCGCCATGAAACTTTCCGCCGGATCATTTGTTAACGAATGGCGGGCATAGCGCAGTCTGACCGGCTTATCCAGAATCCCGCCCGTCTTTTCGCCGCAAATCCGCTAGCCAAGGCCATAAAATCAGCCATATTGCAGTTTATGCTTAACTAAGCCGTGACAGGGTCGGGCGATTAAAAAACACGGCGGGATCGGCGCGGCTTTCATGATTGTTAAGGCTGCCGCCGCTGCCCGATCTGCCCCAGGTCAGTGAGTAACAGGTTTTTGAGTAATCGGCCGCATCTCTTTGTAACGATTGCAATTTTCTACGCTATCTTTGGCGCAGGCGTAAACGCCGCCCGGGCTGCGGAGGACTACGCCGTTTCCTTTACCGGAGCCTCCGGCGATCTCCTCGATAAACTGAAGATTCTTTCCGATCTCGAAAAGCGCCAACGCACATATCCGACAAACGCCGCCCTGCGACGGGCGGCGGAGCGCGACACCATCGCATTTGCTGACGCGCTGAAGGCCGCCGGGTATTATTCGGGCAAGGCCGGGTTTGAGCTTGTCCCTGCAACTGAGGCCGAAGGCGCCAAGGTGGTTTTTCAGATCGAAACCGGGCCTGCCTTCAAAGTCACGGAATATGACATCCTCTATCGGGACGAAGCGGAAGGACGGCCGACCACACTTGCTGACGCAAACCTTAAAGCCGAAGGCTCAGCGGCGGGCGCCGCGTTGCGCGATTTGCAGATCAGCTTTTTGGGCCATCTTTGGGACAGCGGTTATCCGGCAGCGGAAATTGTCGCGCGGCGGGCCATCGCCAACATGGAGAAAGGAACGGCGAACGCCGTTTTCGTGTTCGCAAGTGGACCGAAAGCAAATTTTGGCGAGGTTGTTATTGACGGCGCAGACCGCACCCATCCCGACTATATCCGCGCACTGAAAACATGGGAGGTCGGAGACGAATATGAACGCTCAACCATGGTGCGCTACCGGGACCGATTGGCGGCGACGGGATTGTTTTCAACCATTGATATCTCGCCGGGCGCGCCAAATGATTCCGGTGCGGCGCCAATTTACGCCACGCTCGATGAGCGTAAGCGACGCACCATTGGCGCAGGCGCTTCTATCTCAACAGCCGAAGGCGTCGGCGGGCGCCTGTTCTTTGAAAACAGAAATCTCTTCCGTCGAGGCGAGACAGCGCGTGTTGAACTGCGCGCCGCCAACATTGAACAGTCAATAAATTTTGATATTGTAAAACCATTGCCGAGATTGCCGGGTCAAGCATTCGGCAATTTCGAGTTCTCTAACGAAACCACCGACGCGTTTAACGCGCGCTCCATTGCGGTGAACGGCGGCCTCTCCAAGAAATGGCTGGAGGATCGTCTTGAAACCCGCGGCGCGGTCGGGCTTGAGACCTCCAATGTCAAAGCGGATGGCGAAGAGGAGCGCACCTATTTTATTTCAACGCCATTGTCGGTTGTCTGGAACTCCGAAAACGATCTTTTAAACCCGACACGCGGGGTTCAGGCGCGTTGGGCTGTCACCCCTTACACCGGCAGCGACACCTTTACGCAGACTGAACTCTCTGCGCGTTCACGGATCACCTTTGGCGAAAACGATCTGTTCACCCTCGCCAGCCGGTCCGCCGTCGGCGCCACTTTCGGCAGCACCCTTGATGACCTGCCGCGTAACAAACGATTTTATGTCGGCGGCGCCGGCTCCGTTCGGGGGTTTGGTTTTCAGGAAGCGGGCCCCCTCGATGCGGAGAATGATCCGATTGGCGGGCTTTCTTACATCGAAGCCGCTATTGAAGCACGCGTAAAGGTCACAGACACAATTCAGATTGCAGGGTTTGCGGACGCCGGATCGGTTTCATCGAGCACCCTGCCTGACTTTGATGAGCAGTTCTTTGTCGGCGTCGGCGGCGGTGTGCGCTACTTCACGCCGATCGGGCCCATTCGCGCCGATGTCGCCTTCCCCTTGAACCCAAGAGAGAGTGATCGCAACTTTCAAATCTTTATTGCGATAGGACAGCCTTTTTGATGGGCCGCGTAATTATCATATCCGCCTCAGTGATCGCTGTGCTTTTGCTCAGCGTGGCGCTCGGCGCCGCGTTGCTTTTCAACACTGGCCCAGGGCGGCAATTCATTGTCGCACAGGCCGAGCCGCGCATCAGCGACGCCATCGGCAGCGATGTCACCATCGGCGCATTGGAAGGCGCGCCGCCTTCCCGGCTGGTCTTGCGCAATGTGCAACTGGCTGACGCAGACGGCGCATGGCTTACCGTTGACATAATCGATCTCGCCTGGCGGCCCTTGCGGCTCATCGGCGGCGACATAGACGTAAGGCGGCTGAATATCAGCGGCGTCGAGCTGCTGCGTCCGCCACCAGCGAATGATACGGAACCGGAAGAAGATGAGCCCTTTGACCTCAGACTGCCGGATGATCTGCCCCATGTGACAATCGGCGAGATCACGCTTGATGACTTCCGGTCCGCTCTTGGCGGCGAGACCGTGCGCTTAGACGGCGCAGGGCGCCTGGATATGGGCGACTCGATGCTTAATGCGCGCCTCAACCTCACCAGCGAAAACAATAAAGACACTGTCGATATCGCCCTTGAGCTTTCTCCGAACGCCGAACGGCTTTTTGTGGACGCCACCCTTGCAGCGGAGACCGGCGGCGTCATTGACAGTTTTGCAAACCTCAATGGCCCGTTGTTCATCAACGCGACCGGCGACAGTCCGACAAACAACGCGTTGGTCAATATCGACGCTGTCGTTGCAGATTATGGCGCGCTGGAGGCAGCGCTGTCAGGCGACTTCGCCAGGATCAACGATATTGGCCTGTCAGCTCTTTTCACACCCGGGTCGGCGCTTTCCAGCATTGATGAATTATCGAAGCCAATCACAATAGACACAGTCTTTACGCAGACTCGCAACAACGCGGTTCTAACACTGACAGACTCGTCTTCGGCGATCGGCGCGATCAGCGGCAGCATTGAATGGGTAAACCGGCGTCAGCGTTTGGTCGAAATAGACACCGATCTCACAGTTGCTTTTGATGAGGACTATCGTACAGACCTGCAGGATTTTAGCGGCCAATCACTTGATACAAAAATCAACCTACGCCAGCGCAGGGGTGATTACGTCTTCACCGCCGACATTGCTGGCGACGGCGTCGCAGTGACGATCACTAATGGGACAACAAACCTTGAAAACCTTTTCACCGGCACATTGCAGGCGACCCTGACACCACGGGACGGGATTGCGTTCCCGCCTTCCACCGCACAAGTTGAAAGTCGCTTTCGCATTGACGCCAATCAGGCAGCGGAATTCTCTGGCGTTTCAATAACGCTTGCCGATGGGACCAGTATCGGCGCCGATGCGGCTTATTCCTTTCTAGACGAAACAGTCAACGTTACCGGCGACGTCGAAGCTGCGCCGGCGCTCGTACAATCATTTGCGTCATCGGTTGAACCGGCGAGTTCAATTCGGGCGGCATTCGAAGTATCAGGACCTGTCGATCGCTTCGCCGCCAATGCAACAATCAATAGCCCGGCAATGGCGATCGGCGATGGAGAGGCGCCGCCGCTCGCCATAAAGGCGGCCTTCGCCGGTTTGCCGGAATTGCCCACTGGCGACTTGACCGCACAGGCCGTCAATGGCGAAGGACAATTCGACCTCTCGCTTCGCGCAACAAATGACGGGACCATCAATATCCCATCGCTGCAATATACAGGCGCGGGATTTCGTCTTGCCGGCAATGGGCTGGTCAATCTGCAAACCGAAACCGTCGAAATTGACGCCGGCTATGCTGGCGAAGATGACGCCGAACCCTGGCCCGGCGTCATGCTCGTTGGAGAAGTCTCAATTGACGGAGAGTATTCCGTAAAAGAATCCGCAAGCCGCTTTGTTGTGACAGCAGACAGTCTCGCCTCAAACGATGTTGCGGTTTCCGGTTTGAAAATTGAAGGAAACGGCGCGCCGGATCGCCTCAATGTCGATGCAAGCGCGGCCTCCCTGTCGATTGCACAACTCGGCGACATCCGGACCCTTAGCGTGAAGAGCGTTGCCGATCTCAACGATCAGACTCTGATAACGCTAAATGAATTGAATGGCGTATTGAGCGGTATTGATTTCAACCTTCAACAACCCGCCGCCATTGCTGTCGAAGACGGCGTTACGGTCGATGGCTTTCGATTGAACTGGGGCAAGCAAGGGCGCATTGCGCTCGACGGCGCATTGGCGGCGCAGCAATGGAGAGCTGACCTTAACCTGGAGGACGTCAACGTTCCCGGCGCCGACAGCGTTATCTCGCTCGAGCTCAAGCTTGACACCAATGAAGAAACGCCCGCGCGCGGCGATTTTCAACTGCGGTCCCTGTTGACTACGGCGCAGGCGGCGTCGATTAACGGGAATCTCGTCTGGGATCGCGAACAGCTTACGCTGACAAGCGCCGGCGACAGCGATGTCTTTGATATGCGTGTCAATCTCCCCGCCACACTTACAACCCAGCCCTCCGTGAGCATCGATACAAACGGCGCCCTTGATGGTTACGCCCGCTACGAAGGTCCCGTGGGCGTCATCGCCGCGTACCTGCCGCCGGACCTTCAAACGATCGAAGGATCGTTAAGCGCCGATATCACTCTTAGCGGCCAGACAAACGATCCCAAGATTTCGGGCGCCGCACAGCTCAGCGATGGCGCCTATACAGAGCTTCAGTCAGGCCTGTCGCTTGCCGGACTGCATGTGGAGGCGGATGCAAGCTACGCCAGCACGGGCAGTATTATAAGCTTTTCCGGCGGCGCACGCGGCGCAGAACAATCCACCGATGACACCATCACCCTCAGCGGTGAAATGAATGTCGATGAAGAGCCGGATATTAACCTCGCCCTGCGCCTTAACGATGCGGCGTTATCCGCCTTCCCGGTCAACACGGTGCGCGCCAATGGCGAAATCAACGTCATCGGTCCCCTTGATGCTATCGCCGCATCGGGCGCAGTGATCATCGATGAGCTCGATGCGGAAATCGTAACGCCTGAGAACACCGGCCTCGTCGCTATTGATGTTGTCGCCTATGACGGCGAAACCGGCGCACCGCCCCCAACCATTGAGCAACCGAAAACCGAGATCGCATATGATTTGAGCGTCACAGCGGACGACCGCATTTTCGTTCGCGGTCGCGGTCTTGAGAGCGAATGGGCGGCTGATGTAAAAATCGTCAACGCAAAAGACACAGCCCTAATCACCGGCGCCATGACGCTCCGGCGCGGCTGGCTCGACTTTTCCGGACGGCGTTTCGATCTGACAACCGGGGCCATCACCTTTGACCGTCTATCCACAAACAATCCGCTGCTCGACATTCGCGCCGAATATGAAACATCAGATGGCGTCACCGCCGTGATTGCCGTTTCCGGTCGCGCCGATACGCCGTCGGTCGAACTAACCTCAACCCCCACCCTTCCTTCCGAAGATATCATGGCCCTGGTTCTGTTCGGCAAACCCGCGGGCGAGCTTACCGCGCTTGAATCGCTGCAAACCGCGCAAGCGTTGGCGTCCCTCGGCGGCATCGGCCCCTTCGGCGGCGCAGGCGGCGTCACCAGTTCCATTCGCGAAGCCGTCGGGCTTGATCTTCTTAATATCGACATCGATCCGGAGAACGGCGGGGGATCACTGACTGTTGGCAAATATGTGGCGGATGGTTTTTTCGTCTCCGCGACACAAGACGCGCAAGGCGAGACCGGCGCCGTGCGTGTCGAATACGAAATCACAGAAAATATTTCCGTAGAAACGGAAATTCAGCAGGACGGCGATCAGACGTTCTCCGCCAACTGGAAGCGCGATTTTTAAGGCGCAGTATCCAGCAGCAAATCGCCAAGTTTCTTTTTATGATAGGCGCCGTCGCCATATTGCGAGGCGTGCCAGATCGCGCGGCGGCGATAAAGCTGTGCATCGCAGTCATAGGTAAATCCAAACCCGCCGTGAAACTGGATAGAGCGGTCAGCGGCGTACGCATAAGCTTGGTCCGCCTGTACTTTCGCCATGCGCGTTGCAATTTCGCCCGTTCCCTGCTCGTTGAAACAGTTCGCCGCCGCGTAAAGGTGTGAGCGGGCCTGTTCGTAACCAATAAACGCATCGACCGTCGGATGTTTCAACGCCTGATAGGAACCGATCAGTTTGCCGAACTGTTTGCGCGTAGTCAGATAATCAATCGTATAATCGATGACGGCGCAGGTTCCCCCGACCATTTCCGCCGCGCCAAGCAGATTGGCGGCCAGATGGATATGACGCAATGCGCTTTGGGCTTTTTGCGGATCAAGCAAGGCGTCGGCGGCGACACGCACGCCATCCAAAGTCACTTCGTAACTTCGCCGCGTCTCATCGATGATGCTTTCCCGGCGCAATGCGTCAGGGGGCAAGTCAGATGATCGAACAAGAACAAGTGCGGGCGATCCATCATACATGACTGAGGCGATCAACAAGTCTGCGCTTGCCGCATCTGCAACGAACCTTTTTTTACCGGACAGAACCAGCGTGTCGCCATCTCGTACGGCCTGCGCCTCAATATTCGCAAGGTCCCAGTCGTTGTTGGCCTCGCTTAGCGCCAATGTCGCAACCGTCCCGTCAACAAGACGCGGCAGGAGCGATTGCTTTTGCTCCTCCGTTCCGCCGTAGATCAGCGCCTGCGCAGCAAGGCTCGTTGCGTAGAACGGACCGGCGAGCAGGAATCGTCCCATCTGTTCCATTACCGGCGTCGCTTCGGCAAGCGTCAGGCCGGCGCCGCCATATTCTTCCGGCACAGCGATCCCGAGCCATCCAAGTTCGGCAATCTCTTTCCACACATCCGGATCATAGCCACGTTCATCAGTCAGCAAGGCCCGCACTTTTTCAACCGGAGACTTTTCACGGCAGAAATTCGTCGCGACTTCCAGCAGATCGGACTGCTCTTCACTGAAACCGATATAACCGAGATCTTCCATGAAGCTATCCGTATCCGTTATTTCTTTGGCAGGCCGAGTACATGCTCGCCGATGATGTTGCGCTGAATTTGCGAAGTGCCGCCACCGATCGTGGCTGAAAAAGCGTTCAGATAGCCACGCGCCCACAGCCCGTCATCAACCGCATTTTCATCGCCTACATAATAGCCGCCGCTGGGGCCCAGCAGCAGCATTGCGAATTCATTGACGCGCCGCGCGAACTCCGTCCATTGAAGCTTGCCGGAGAGCGACAGCGCCATGGGCCGGTCCTGTGTCAGCGGCGCAACGCGGGCGCGCTCCTGCGACAGCTTCAGGCCTTGGGCCTCTATCAGGAAATCGACCAGCTTGTCCCGCATGACCGGATCATTCATCACAGGCGCGCCGTCGCGCTGCGCTTTCTTGGCGAGTTCCAGAATCGCAAACGCATCGAGCGGCGTGATGACATAGCCGCCCGCCTGTCCGCCTCTTGCGCCGCGTTCATATTCCAGCGTGCGCATGGCGATCAGCCATCCTTGTCCATCCTCACCCATACGGCAGTCCGCCGGGATACGGGCGTCTGTAAAAAACGTCTGGGTAAATCCATACTCGCCGGTCAATTTCCGGATCGGCACAGTTTCGATGCCGTCCACTTTCATCGGCGCGAGGAAGAAACTGAGTCCTGCATATTTGTTCGGCGCATCTTTAATAGTGCGCGCCAACAGGATCATATATTTTGCGTAGTTGCCTTGCGTGGTCCAGATTTTGGAGCCGTTCAGGACATAATCGTCGCCGTCGCGCTCAGCGCGCAACTGCGCATTGCCGAGGTCGGATCCGTTTTCAGGCTCCGAAAAACCCTGACACCAGATATCCTCCGCTGACAGAATACCTTTGATATAATTTTGTTTCTGCTCTTCAGTGCCCATGTCGAGCAGCAAAGGGCCGGTCCAGTTGAGACCAATGGCGTTCAGCATGATCGGCGCGCCATGACGGCGCATGGCGTCTGTCGCCGCCTTCTGAAAAGTCTGGTCGCGCCCGCCGCCGCCATATTCTTTCGGCCATGCGGCGCCGAGATAACCCGCTTCCCAGACCTTGCGTTGCCAGTCTCGCAGGAATTCAAACTGCTGATTCGTACCGACCTCCATAAAGGTCAGCGGCATCATGAAACCGGGATCGGCGGCCACATTCTCCCGGAACCAGGCGTCAGCGTCGTCCGCAAATTCTTTTAATTCCTTCGGATCGATGTCAGCCATCTTGCTTTCCTGTTATTTTGTTTTCGCCGCCAGGCGCTCCAACCGAAGCGCCGCTGCATCAACACGCTTTACTGCGTTAGCTAGGTCTTTTCCTGACACAACCTGGGACTTTCCAGCTGCCGCATCGCCACCGATCAACATCATCACCAATCGATCAACGACAGCAGTGATATCTTTTTTCGCCGTCCGTTTTTTGATCAGGATCGTCCGCATCGCATATTCAAGCCCGCCAAAGAATATGTCGCGCGCGATCCACGATGCGCCGCCATCGGCAATTTCGCCTTTGAGAACGCCGTCGCGCATGACGCCATCGAACACCGCTACATATTCCCGGTTCATCTTGTAAATTTCACTACCGCCATAACTTTCGACATTCCGGTCGGTCGTGGCAACAATTTCCAGCAGTCGACGTTCTCGCAGGATGCTCTCAAGATGATGACGCGCAAGAAACGATAGTTTATCGGCCGTTGTCTCCGATTTTTCAACGCCGCGGCGCGCCGCCGCCGTCAATCGGCGATAGAAGTCCGCCAGCACGGCGCGGGCGAGCGCCTCTTTATTATTGAAGTAGAGATAGAGCGTTCCCTCCGCGACGCCCGCCCGCTTTGCAATGTCCGACATGGTGGTTTTCGCAAAGCCCTGCGCCGTCAGCATGGCGTGCGCCGCCACGATCATCGCTTCCTCTTTCGAGGCGACGCGTTCCCGCTGCGTTTGCGACGGCTTCGTGCGCGCTTTTACGCTCGTCTGACCGCCGGTTTTGCGCTTTACGGAATTGACTTTTTGTGAATGAGTAGTATTCATTATTTCTGAGTGATACTTTAATTCTTTCTCATATTCAAGGCGTGCGCGATGGCGGCGAAAACAGTCAGAATTGGCGGGGCGAGCGGTTACTGGGGCGAGAGCGCCATGGCCACGCCGCAACTTTTGGCGGCGGGCGGGCTGGACTATATCGTCTTCGATTATCTGGCCGAAATCACCATGTCGATCCTGGCCCGCGCAAAACAAAAAGATCCAAATGCCGGTTATGCAAAGGACTTCGTTACCGCCATCCTGCAACCGAACCTGAAGGAAATCGCGCGTCAGGGCGTGAAGATCATCGCCAATGCCGGCGGCGTGAATCCGCAAAGCTGCGGCGCAGCTGTGCGCGCGCTTGTCGCCGGACAAGGGCTTGATCTGAAAGTCGCCGTGATCACCGGCGACGATTTGATGGAAAATAAAACGGAAATCGTGAGCTCGGGGCCACTCGAAATGTTCACCGATGGCGACTTTCCCGAACCTGACAGCATCGCCAGCATTAACGCTTATCTCGGCGCATTCCCGATTGCAAAAGCGCTTGGCCTTGGCGCCGATATTGTCATTACCGGGCGCGGCGTTGACAGCGCGGTGACGCTTGGCGCCTGCATTCATGAATTTGGTTGGACTACAGATGAATGGGACCGTCTCGCCAGCGGCTCCCTCGCCGGTCACATTATGGAATGCGGCCCGCAAGCGACCGGCGGTAATTTTACCGACTGGGAAGACGCCGGGGATATTGGAAATATCGGATATCCGATCGCGGAAATCTCCGGAGACGGATCGTTTACCCTGACGAAGCCTGAAGGAACCGGCGGCGTTGTGAATGTCGGTACGGTTTCCGAGCAGCTCGTCTATGAAATCGGCGACCCGCAGACTTATTTTCTGCCCGATGTCGTCTGTGATTTTTCCGAAGTAAAGATCACGCAGGACGAAATGGATCGCGTTCGCGTGTCCCCAGCGAAAGGCCGCCCTGCCCCGGACCGGTATAAAACCTGCCTCACCTTTCAGGATGGATTTCGCGCCGGCCTAATGCTGTCCTTCACCGGCCGTGACGCCGACAAAAAAGCACAACGGTTCGCTGATGCAGCCTTCGCTCGATCGCGCAAAATCTTCCGTCAGTTCAACGCTGGAGACTTTACTGAAACCAGCGTCGAAGTCCTTGGCGACCCTGATAAGGAAGTTGCACTGAAACTCGCTGTCAAACATCCCGACATGATGGGCGCGGGTATTTTTCTGAAAGAAGTATCAGGCCTAGGTCTCGCGACGCCGCCCGGTCTTGCAATCTTTTCAGGATTGCGCCCAAAGCCGTCGCCCATTGTCCGGCTGTTTTCTTACCTGACGCCTAAAGCCGATATTGAGATTACGATTGACGTGGATGGCGTCGTGGAAACCATGAAGGATGCGCCCGGCGAGGCTTTCGACACAAATTCCATCGAACGGCCCGCCGAGCCCGAAGCCTCGTCCGACGGCAAGGTCGATGTGCCGCTTGAAAAACTCGCCTGGGGGCGGTCCGGCGACAAGGGCGACAAGGCGAATATCGGCGTTATCGCACGAAAGAAAGAATATGTTCCGTATATCTGGGCGGCGTTGACGCCGGAAGCCGTCGCTGAACAGTTTGGCCATTTCATCAAGGGCGGCGCCGACGCCAGCAAGGTGGAGCGGTTCTACCTGCCCGGCCTGAACGCAATAAACTTCCTGATCGACAGCGTGCTCGGCGGCGGCGGCGTCGCCTCCATCCGCAATGATCCACAAGGCAAAGCCTATGCGCAAATGCTGCTCGACCATCCCATCCCTATCCCCGAAAAAATGGCCAAGGCTCTGACATGAGTGTTTTCCAATCGACTGCAATTCCGCAATCAGAGAGCTTTCAGCGAAACCGCGCTGACATGACCGCGCTGGTGGACAAGCTCTCTGAGCTGAACGCCCGCGCGCCGGCGCGCTCAGCGAAGCGCAAGGAGCGGTTCGAGGCGCGTGGCCAACTGTTGCCGCGCGAACGGCTCGCCCGACTTCTCGATCCAGGCATGCCGTATTTTGAGATCGGCAATATCGCCGGCTATCTTCTTGATACGGATCAGGAAGAAAAGTCGATCCCTGGCTCCACCATCATGTCCGGTATTGGGTTCGTCGCAGGCGTCCGTTGCGTTATCGTCAACGACGACAGCGGCATCAAGGCCGGGGCCATGACCGTTGCGGGCGGCTATCGACTGCAGCGGGCGCAGGAAATCGCACTCAAGCAAAAATTACCTTTCATACATCTGGTGGAAAGCGCCGGCGGCGATTTAATGAACTACACCGTCGAAGGCTTTTTGCGAGGCGGCACGTTGTTCGCCAACCTTGCGCGGCTTTCAAAGGCCGGGCTGCCGGTAATCGCCATCCTGCACGGATCGTCCACCGCAGGCGGCGCCTATATGCCTGGCCTTTCGGATTATGTGATCGCCGTCAAAGATCGCGGAAAAGCTTTTCTCGCCGGCCCCCCGCTTCTGAAAGCCGCCACTGGCGAGATCGCAACGGAAGAAGAACTTGGCGGCGCGGAAATGCACGCCAGTGTTTCCGGCCTTGCAGAATATCTCGCAGAGAATGACGGTGAGGCGGTGTTAATGGCGCGCGAACTCGTCGCCCGCCTCGACTGGAACAAGCGCTGCCCGCCTGCGCCGCAAAAAGCTTTTAGAGAACCGGTTTATAATGCCGATGATCTTCTCGGCATTGTCCCGACCGATTACCGCAAGCCCTATGACGTGCGCGAAGTTATCGCGCGCATCGTTGACGGATCGGATTTCAGCGACTTCAAACCGCGCTATGGCGTTTCCACAGTCTGCGCACAAGCCGAAGTTTATGGTCAGCCCTGTGGCATCATCGGTAACAACGGGCCGATTGATCCCGACGGCGCCACAAAGGCCGCCCAGTTCATCCAGCTTTGCGATCAGGCGGATACGCCGCTTGTATTCCTGCAAAACACCACCGGCTATCTCGTGGGTAAAGAGTATGAACAAAGCGGTATGATCAAACACGGATCGAAAATGATCCAGGCCGTCACGAATGTCAGTGTGCCACGTATCACTTTCATGATCGGCGCAAGCTATGGCGCCGGCAATTACGGTATGTGCGGACGCGGATATGATCCGGATTTCTGCGTGACCTGGCCTAACGCGTCAACCGGGGTCATGGGCGGCGAACAGGCAGCTCAAGTCATGTCCATTGTCGCCGAAGCCGCCGCCGAGAAAGCGGGAACCGAAGTCAATAAAGAGCAAATGGCGATGCAGGAGAAAATGCTGACCCACATGTTCGATCGGCAATCCGGCGCGTTCTATACCTCAGGGCGGTGTCAGGACGATGCGATGATCGACCCACGTGATACGCGCCCAACATTGGGCTTCCTGCTGGCGACAGTTGGCGAAGCGCGCCGCCGCGAGGTCAAGCCAAACAGTTTCGGCGTCGCGCGGATGTAATGACGAACAAACGCGACAGGAAACCGACATGACCGCTCTTCCCGACACAAAAAAGCTGATCCTTGATCTCAACAACGGATGGCTGACGGTCTGGTTCAACAGCCCGGAAAATCGCAACGCGCTTTCGGAAGAGCTCGCCGGCGAGTTGAAAGCAACTCTTGACGCAATTCGCGACGACCGGTCCGTGCGCGGCGTCACCTTGCGCGGCAAGGGCGGAACCTTTTGCGCTGGCGGCGACCTTAAGGCGTTCATGGCCGGCCTTATGGGCGGCGCATGCCATGATGACGTCGCCGCCATGAATAAGGGCGGCGGCGACCTCTTTCAAATGGTCAATACGGCGCCACAAGTCGTCATCGCTCTCGTTGAAGGCGCGGCCATAGGCGGGGGCATGGGATTAGTGTGCTGCGCAGATGTCGTGATCGCCGTACGCGACGCAAAGTTCTCGCTGACCGAAACGCAGCTTGGCATTCCGCCGGCGCAAATCGCGCCGCATGTGGTCCGCCGCGTGGGGCTTACAACCGCGCGGCGTTTAATGCTGACCGGTGCGCGCTTTGACGGGGCCGAGGCGAAAACCATCGGCCTGGCCGATTACATCGCGGAAGATGCTTTACAACTGGAGACAATCGAAACGGATATTCGCAAAAGCGTCTCGCGCTGCGCGCCCGGCGCCAATGCGGTGACAAAGGATCTTGTTCTGGCGGCACCGCACCTTGCCCATGAAGAGATGATGGAGCGGGCCGCCAACAATTTTGCGAAATGCCTTCTCAGTGACGAAGGCCGCGAAGGCGTTTCCGCTTTTGTCGAAAAAAGAAAGCCTGCTTGGGCTTTGCAGGAAAAATCATGACTGACAGCCCAAAAACCATCAACAGCGCCCTCATCGCCAATCGCGGCGAAATCGCCTGCCGCGTTATGCGCACGGCAAAGGCGATGGGTATCCGCACGATCGCCGTTTATTCCGAAGCTGACGCAAGCGCGCCTCATGTGCAAATGGCTGACGATGCGTTTTTGTTAGGCCCGGCGCCGGCGGCCGACTCTTACCTTAATGTCGAACGCATACTTCAAGCAGCGCGCGCAACCGGCGCCGACGCGGTCCATCCCGGATATGGTTTCCTGTCGGAAAACGCTGCTTTCGCACGCGCCTGCGCCGAGGCGGGGCTGACATTTATCGGTCCGCCGCCGGATGCAATTGAAATCATGGGCGACAAAGCGAAAGCCAAGCGCCGCATGATCGACGCGGGCGTACCGTGCGTTCCCGGTTATCAAGGTGAGGATCAAGCAGACAAGGCTCTGCTCGCCGCGGCGAAAGACGTTGGCTTTCCCATCATGGTCAAGGCGGCCGCCGGCGGCGGCGGACGCGGCATGCGCCTTGTAGAAAATGCTAACGATCTTCCCACAGCACTCACGACGGCCCGAAGCGAAGCGGAAAACGCCTTCGGCGCCGGCGACCTTATTCTTGAACGTGCGATCATTGAACCACGCCATGTGGAGATTCAGGTATTCGCCGACGCGCATGGAAATGTCATTCATCTGGGCGAGCGCGATTGTTCCGTACAACGCCGTCATCAGAAAGTGCTTGAGGAAGCGCCCTCACCCGCTGTGACGCCTGACATCCGTGAGGCGATGGGCGCCGCGGCGGTAAAAGCGGCGTGCGACATCGGTTATGTAGGCGCAGGCACCGTGGAATTCCTGCTTGATCGTGAGGGTGCGTTTTACTTTCTTGAAATGAACACGCGCCTGCAGGTCGAACACCCTGTCACAGAGATGGTGACGGATATCGATCTTGTCGCCTTACAGTTTCAGGTCGCACAAGGCCGCGCCCTGCCTCTATCGCAAGCCGACGTCACGTTAAGCGGACATTCAATCGAAGCCCGTCTTTATGCGGAGGACGTCGCACAGGGGTTTCTCCCTGCTGCAGGGCGCGTTGATTTCTGGCAACCGGCGCCGAGTGCGCGCACAGATTCGGGGATCGCCAGCGGCTTGGAGGTTTCGGCTTTTTACGATCCGATGCTGGCGAAAATCATCACGCACGCAGAGACGCGCGATGATGCCCGGCGCAAACTGGTCGACGCCTTGAAGGCGACGGCGATCTTCGGCCTCACCACAAACAAGGCTTTCCTGATTGATGCGCTGGAAAAGCCCGATTTTGCCGATGGCGCTGCGACAACGGCGTTTATCGGCGACAATTTCACTGATAACGATCTGGCGGCGCCCGCCTTCACCGACGAGATTGCGGCTTGCGCTGCAGTCCTGTTTTTCGCCCAGGGAAGAAAGACTGCGCTCGCACAATCCCTTGGCGTGCCGGCGGCGCTCTTCAACTGGCGCAGCGCCTCACCCGTCACAACACCCTATCGACTGAAAGCGAATGAGACGCAGCATGATATTGGTGTAACGCCGGAAGGCGAGAACGAATACGCTGTGACAACAGGTGAACAATCGTTTTCAATTACGCTTTCCAATTTATCGGCGCACGACGCTGTGTTGAGCGTCGACGGATCACGTAAGGCACTGCTTTACAACATCCCGATTGGCGCGTCGGGCCGATTACAGCTTTCGATAAGCGGCGCCGATTTCGATATTCAAAACCTTCACGAGATTTTCGCGACCGCCGAAGGCGGCGCCAATGCAGGCGTCGTTTCTGCACCCATGCACGGGTTGCTGGTGGATATTTTCATCAAGAACGGCCAGCAGGTTGCAAAGGGTGATCGCCTCGCCGTGCTGGAAGCCATGAAAATGCAACATGAGCTGACGGCGCCGGTTTCCGGAAAGGTGACCGACATCCATAGCGAAGCCGGTGTACAGGTCAGCGCCAATAGCGTGCTTTTTGAGATTGATCCTGAAGACGAGGCATGACTGCTATCTAATATCGCATTGGCGCTAAGTCTTATGCTAGCATCGATGACAAGCCGTCATCATTGCGAAAGGACATAAGCCATGCGCGATTACACAAAATTCTATATTGGCGGCAAGTGGATCGGGCCTGTGGGGCGCGATACGCTCGACGTCCTCAACCCCGCAACGGAGGAAGTCACCGGCAGGATTACGCTTGGAAATGCAAACGATGTTGAAGCCGCCGTTGCAGCGGCGCGAAACGCGTTTGGCGACTGGAGCGAGACATCTCTAGATGACCGCATCGCGATCATGATGAAAATCGTCGAAGGTTATCAAGCGCGCATGGGCGAAATCGCAGAGGCGATCACTGAAGAAATGGGCGCTCCCGCCTGGTTGGCGCAGCGAGCCCAGGCGCCGGCGGGCCTTGGACATCTGATGACAGCTGTCGAAGCGATCAAACAGTTCGACTTTCATGAGACACGCGGCGCCAGCCGCGTCCAAAAAGAACCCATCGGCGTTTGCGGCTTCATCACGCCCTGGAACTGGCCGATGAACCAGCTCGCAGCGAAGTTCGCGCCCGCGATGCTGACGGGATGCACCATGGTGCACAAGCCCTCGGAAATCGCGCCGTTCTGTTCCTACATTTTTGCAGAGATCTGCGACTCAGCAGGCCTGCCCGCAGGCGTTTACAATCTCGTCAATGGCGACGGCCCGACTGTCGGCGCCGCCATCGCGGCGCACCCTGATGTCGATATGGTCTCCTTCACCGGCTCAACGCGCGCCGGCGTCGAAGTGGCGAAAGCCGCCGCCCCTACCGTCAAGCGCGTCCATCAGGAACTC
Source organism: Pseudomonadota bacterium (assembly GCA_039196665.1). Classification (GTDB taxonomy): domain Bacteria; phylum Pseudomonadota; class Alphaproteobacteria; order Caulobacterales; family Parvularculaceae; genus Hyphococcus. The sequence goes on from JBCCUQ010000001.1 coordinate 691,275, forward strand.
GGCGGCAAGTCGCCGAACATCGTTCTTGAAGATGCGGACCTCAATGCAGCGGTGACCGGGTCTGTCGCCACCATGATGATGAACTCCGGCCAGTCCTGCACCGCGCCATCGCGAATGATTGCGCCAAACGCGAAGATGGACGAGGTCGTCGCCATCGCAAAGGAAGCTGCAGAGGCTTGGGCGCCGGGCGATCCGGCTTCCGGCGCCAAAACCGGCCCGGTCGTTTCCGAGGTGCAATGGAACAAAATTCAGGGCTTGATTGAGAAAGGCGTTGAAGAAGGCGCAACACTCGTGACTGGCGGCGCCGGAAAACCTGATGGGTTAGAGACCGGCTATTACGTCAAGCCAACGGTCTTTGCGAATGTCACCAATGATATGACGATTGCCCGCGAGGAAATTTTCGGACCCGTGCTCGCCATTATTGGTTACGATACGGAGGAAGAAGCAATCGCCATCGCCAACGACACGGATTATGGCCTCGCCGGTTACGTGCAAAGCAGTGATATAGACCATGCTCGCAATGTGGCCGGCAAAATCCGCGCCGGCTATATTCATATCAACAACGCCAGCATGGATTTCAGTGTGCCTTTTGGCGGCTATAAACGCTCCGGCAATGGCCGCGAATTTGGCGCGCATGCCTTTGAGGAATTTCTGGAACTGAAATCGGTGGTCGGTTACGGCGAAGGCGCCTAGATCACTTGGCAAACGATCTGCACCACTATTTGACCCCGCTCATTCCGGCGAAAGCCGGAATCCAGACGGCTGTTCGCTTTCAACACGTTGGGTGCTTACTGTTACTTGGTGGTTTTATCCTGCCTCAATCAGCAATATTACAATGGCCATGAGTTCATAGTAACTGGATCCCGGCTTTCGCCGGGATGAGCGGGGAAAGGTTTCCGATTCAATATTATGTTTCACACTAATCACGAAGGCTAACCACTCAGCCGCTCCAAATGCCAGCGCATGTGTTCTTCCAGAAATGTCGAGATAAAGAAGAATGAGTGGTCATAGCCTTCGCGCATTTTCAGCGTCAGCTTCTGACCGGATTGCGCCGCCGCCTTTGCGAACAGGTCCGGACGCAGTTCCTCCTGAAGGTAAGCGTCCGCATCGCCCTGATCGATGAAAATTTCCGCGTTACTGGGGCGCGCCGCAACCAGTTGGGTCGCATCATACTCGACCCATGCGGCCTCATCGGGCCCCAGATAATTTGAAAACGCCTTGCGCCCCCAGGGGGTCTGGCTGGGCGCTGAAATCGGCGCGAACGCCGAACAGGTTTTGTAGATCTCGGGGTTTTTAAGGTGCAGCGTCAGGCTCCCGTGCCCGCCCATGGAATGGCCGAAAATACCTGTGCGCGCGGGATCGACCGGCAGTTCTTTTTCGGCCAACGCGCGCAACTCTTCAGTCACATAATCATACATATGATAATGCTTCGACCATGGCTCCTGCGTCGCGTTCACATAAAACCCGGCGGCGAGACCGAAATCATAGGCCCCTTCCGGATCATCGGGCACGCCCTCCCCCCGTGGACTTGTATCTGGATTGACGATCATGATCCCGAGTTCCGACGCGATGCGCTGCGCCCCGGACTTGATGATAAAATTATCCTCCGTACAGGTCAGGCCGGACAACCACCAGAGCGTCGGATAAGGACCAGCCCCATGTACGTCTTCCGGCGGCGTATAGACGCCGAAGCGCATGTCGCAATTATTGACCGCGCTTTGATGCGCGTAGACGGCTTGCGTTCCACCGAAGGATTTTGCGGAGGAGACCTGCTTCATTTGTTGATCCTCAAAGCGGCAGTTCCATGTAGATGACCCCTTCTTCCGGGTTATCGTAGTATTTTTCAATATCAACGAAGCCGCGTTTTCGATAAAGCGCAATAGCGGCCTCAAGCCGCTGCAGCGTATCGAGGCGCATCGCGCTGAACCCACGAGACCGCGCCTCATCGATCAGACGGTCACAAAGAAGACCGCCGAGACCCAGTCCGTGAAAGTTCGGACGCGCATAGAGACGCTTCATTTCACAAATGCGCTCGCCAAGATCTTTAAGACCGATCGCAGCAGCGGCTTCGCCGTCCACGAGCGCTAAAAATAAAACCTCATAAGCATCCGGAAAAGTCGCCATCTCTTTAGCGAAGCCCTGGAAACAAAGGTCGACATTGAGAAAGCCGGCGTATTCGAGGAAAAGCTCTTTGACCGCTGCAACGTCACCCGGCGATGTCGCCTTTATGATCTCTATTGCAGCGCTCATGGAACGCTCACTCCACAGAAAAGGCGGTAATGACATCGCCGCCGCTCGGCGCGAGCAGCAACTTGCGCTCAACAATGTAATCAATATCGGCGGTGAAGACGGACCGCTCAAGAATGTCCGTTACCGCACCGTTCATAGAAACATGAGCAATCGGCTTCTCGCCAATGCGGGTCACGAAGAATCCACCACGCCCGTCAGACTCTATTGATTCTAAATCAACTAGCTGCGCATCGTCCCCGAAACGCTCGACCACACGCGTTTCCAGATCAATCCGGCGCAGGTAATAACCAGCTACATAAAGGTGCCGGTCATCGGCGAAAACGCCATTGGCGTATTGTAAAGAGTCACCGCTTACCCATGTTTTCAATCCACCACCTTCAAGACGGTAGATGGTCGAAATAGCGGACGCCGAAACAAAGACATCGCCCGCCGATGAGATCGACACATCGTTGAGGCCCGGATTATCGTCAGGCGCAACATAAACCGCCCGCACAGCTGCGTTCGGAATGTCGATTTCAACAAGCCTGTTGAAGTCAGCGACAAAAAGCGTGTCGCCGCTGATCGCCATACCCGTCGGCGCGTTGACGTCTTCAAACCAGCGCTCATCTTTCAACACGCCATCCAATTCGACGGCGGAGATATATCCGAGACCATTTTCTGTATAGCCGGCGACGTTCGAGACATAGATGATGTCACGCCGCGCGTCATAGATTGCGCTCTCCGGCGATGTGAACGGTCCGGTGAGCTCCCATTGCTTTGTCAAAACAGCCGACGTCTGTTCAAAGGGACCTGTCGGCGACCAACTTGCGCAAGCGGCCAGGCAAACAATCGAAAAATGCGTGCAAAGCAGCTTACTCGCCTTTTCCGCTGGCTTGCTCATGATTTTTCTTCACCTTTTTTGTAGTGGCCGGTCGACTGCAACCACCTAAAGATGCGCGCAAGATACGATGGCCGAAATGTCATCACGCATGCAACAATGACGATCAGGATATTGGAAATAAGATCACTCCAATCACGAATGTTCGTATTATATCGAAGCGTACCAAGTTGACCTTCTTCAATAGGCGTTTCGCCCATGCGTTCGGCCAGCCAGCCTCCCCAATCGACCAGTAAAGGTATCGCGTACTGCCCGAGATAAAATATGCCGATCAAAAAGCTTCCAATGGCAACTAAAGACGTCGCGTCTACACTTGATGAGATTGGTGAGTTTGCCCCCATGGGATAAATGCGCCGTGCAAGCCAGGGCGCTACGAACCAGGCAACCGAACCGACAAGGATCCACATAAACTGTCCGACTAAGGAAGCGACAGCATAAGGCTCTACTGTCCCATCCGAGTTTCCAAAAGCCATGACAGCAGAAGAAGGGGCCCACTGTAGCGCACCAATTACGTAGCTTGCCGCCCAGAGTCGGATCATGACAACCATAATTGCGTAAACGGATGTCATCCTCGCTCCTTTGTTGGCGCCACAACAAACAACATTAATAAACCACCACGGACCGAATACTCTTCCCTTCATGCATCAGGTCGAACGCCTTGTTGATGTCTTCCAGCGGCATGGTGTGAGTGATCAACGGATCGATCTGAATTTTGTCGTCCATATACCAGTCGACGACCTTGGGCGTGTCGGTGCGCCCGCGCGCGCCGCCGAACGCCGTGCCCTTCCAAACGCGTCCCGTCACAAGCTGGAACGGCCGCGTTGAAATTTCCTTGCCCGCTTCCGCGACGCCGATGATGATCGACTGGCCCCAGCCGCGGTGGCAGCATTCAAGCGCCTGACGCATCACATCCGTATTGCCGGTGCAGTCGAAAGAATAATCCGCCCCGCCGCCCGTCAGTTCAATGACCTTATCGACGACATTGCCGGCGCCAACTTCGTTCACATTGACGAAATCCGTCATGCCGAAATCGCGGGCAATCTGTTCGCGGCCCGGATTAATATCGACGCCGATAATCTTATCGGCCCCGACCATTCTTGCCCCCTGAATGACGTTCAGCCCAATCCCGCCGAGGCCGAAGATCGCGACATTGGCGCCGGGTTCAACGCCGGCCGTCCACACCACTGCGCCGACGCCGGTCGTGACACCGCAGCCGATGTAACAGGCCTTGTCGAAGGGCGCGTCTTTGCGGATTTTGGCGACTGAATATTCCGACAGGACAGTGAAATTTGAAAAGGTCGAGCATCCCATGTAATGCGCAAGAGCTTTCCCTTTCCAGGAGAAGCGGCTCGTCCCGTCGGGCATCACGCCCTGCCCTTGCGTCGCTCGCACAGACGTACACAGATTACTTTTCTGCGATAGACAGGTTTTGCACTGACGGCACTCCGCCGTGTATAGCGGGATCACGTGATCGCCAGGCGCCACGCTCGTGACGCCCGCCCCGACTTCGCGCACGACGCCGGCGCCTTCATGGCCGAGGATCGACGGAAATATGCCTTCGGAGTCCTTGCCTTCAAGCGTATAGGCGTCCGTGTGACAAATGCCGGTCGCCATGATCTCGACCAGCACCTCGCCAGCCTTTGGCCCTTCAAGGTCTATTTCCTCAACGACCAGCGGTTCGTTCGGCGCAATGGCGATGGCGGCTCTTGTTTTCATGACGGCTCTCTCCCGATTCTCTTGAGGGAACGGTTTAACACGAAGGGGATTGCGCTCAAACCGAACCGGCAACCGCCTCGGCGCGTTTCAAATCTTCCGGCGTATTGATGTTCATCAATGCATGTTCATGCGGGAAGGCGACCCGCGCCGCACTGCATTCCCTAGCGACTTGATGCAACGCCACGCCCTCTCCAGCGTAGCGCGCCAGCACTTCCAGCAACTGTGGAATACGCCAATAGGCAAAGGTTGGGTGCTCGCCATTATCATCGACCGCGATTGCGCATGAACCACTTTCACACAAACACTCAATCAAATCACGCGGCAGGAATGGCCCATCCACTGGCGCCGTAATGAACCCGCGCGCGTCTGGAATGTTTTCAGTCACCCATTGCGCCGCCGCCCATAGCCCGGCGGCGGGACCGACGGGACCATCCGTGCGGTCCGCAACGACATCAAATCCGAGGCCATAACCATGACGTCCGGAAATGATGATTCGATCAACTTGCGAAACAAGCCTCTCGACAACAAGGTCGACCAAACGCCGTTCGCCAAGAAGAAGCGCGCCTTTGTCGGCGCCACTCATACGCCGCGCCCCGCCCCCGGCCAGAATTGCGGCGGGCGTTGCGAGCGTAAAAGCGTCAATGTTGTCATCGCGATCAGACATCGCCTAGGACTATAGACCAGTTTAAGGGGATCGCATGGTCGTCGGGCTCGCCTTTTTGTTTTTTGTCACCGCCCTGCTTTACGCTTCCGTGGGGTTCGGCGGCGGCTCAACTTACAATGCGCTGCTTGTTCTCAACGGAACCGATTATCGCGTCCTTCCTGCAATTGCGCTGATCTGTAACATCATTGTCGTTGCCGGCGGCGCCTGGCGATTTTCCCGCGCCGGGCATCTTAACTGGCGCGCGCTCGCCCCATGGCTTGCCGCCTCCATTCCCACCGCGTGGATTGGGGGCCGCATTCCCGTTTCCGAAACGCTGTTCGTCGGCGCGCTCGGTTTTTCCCTGCTAATCGCTGGCGCGCACTTGCTGCTGGAACGCGATCGTTCGTTATCGGAAGCAGCGACGCCAACATCGCCGACGTTAGCGCTCCCCATTGGCGGCGGCATCGGCTTTCTTTCCGGCCTGGTCGGGATCGGCGGCGGGATTTTCCTCGCGCCGGTCTTGTATTTTCTGCGCTGGGGACAGCCGAGAGACATCGCCGGCGCCTGCAGTCTTTTTATTCTCGTCAATTCCGTATCGGGATTAACCGGGCAGTTGATGAAGCTGGAAAGCCTGAATGTTGCAGGGCAGATTGCTGACTACTGGCTGGTCTTTCCTGCTGTACTGATCGGCGGGCAAATCGGCTCCAGGTTCAGCAGCGCAGCCCTTAGCCCGAAGACGATCAAGCGCCTGACGGCGGTTCTCATTCTCTATGTGAGCGTACGGCTGATCTTTCGCTGGGTCACGTTAATCGCCTAGCGCAACCAGACGAACTCAACCTCATCGCCTGACGCTGCAGGCGGCGCATCAATAGTACGCCGGATCAGGACATTCGCTTTTGCAAATGGCGCCAATAGCGAACTATCCTGATTGTCCGTAGGCGTTACGACAAAACCATCGGTTGAGGTTCTCGCCACGCCGCGCAGGTAAGACTCACGGCGCCCATTCGCACCTAGCGGCGCAGTCAATGGCGCACGTTGAAACGGCGCCGCCGGATCGAAACGCATACCCGCGAGGCGCCTCACCAGGGGCTGCACAAATAGCGCCGCCGTTACAAGCGCCGACGCGGGGTTGCCGGGCAAGCCAATGACGCGCGCCTCAGCCAGTTTTCCGAACCAGGTTGGTTTGCCGGGCCTCACCGCAACTTTTTCGAACGTCGCAACACCGCCTTCGGCGCTGAATGCAGACTTCACATAGTCATAATCGCCCACCGACGCACCACCGACGGGTACGATGATGTCCGCACCACGCCCGCGGGCAAAAAATGCGCGAATGGCCGCTTCCTGATCCTCAGCACAACCTAGATAATCAACCTCGCCGCCCCAACGCCGGATCATCGCAGCAAGCGCGTAATGGTTTGAATTGACAATCTGGCCGGGCTTCAGATCGCCACCCGGTTCAACCAATTCATCGCCATTCGAAAAAATAACAACCTTCGGACGCCGTGTGACAGGAACCGCAGCGAGATTCGCTGCAGCGAAAATTGACCCATGCATTTCATGCAAGGCATCGCCAGCGCACGCGAGTATGTCGCCTTTTTCAAAGTCTATGCCGGCGGCGCGAATATTACGCGGATTATCCTGTGGTTCATTGATGGTGATCTGATCGCCATCACGCGTTACATCCTCCTGAATGACGACGTGATCGGCGCCTTGCGGGACAACGCCGCCGGTAAAAATCCGTACGCACTGGCCGGAAGCGACCGCCCCCGCAAAAGGCGCGCCCGCCGGCGCTTCACCGATAACTCTCAGGGTTGCGTCTTCATCTACATCGCCAGACTGCACTGCGTATCCGTCCATTGCAGACGCAGCAAAAGGCGGCTGGGTCATGCGAGCGGTTACATCCACAGCCGCCACACGGCCGGCGCATGCATCTAACGGAACGCTCTCCGGACCCAATGCGTTAGCGCCCTCAAGAATCGTCGTGATTGCTTCCTCGACGCTGATCATGAAAGTTGTTCAGTCATGACGCTGAAAATCCCCGGATGCGCCGCCTGACTTTTCAACAAGAGCGATGTCTTCGATCACCATCGATTTGTCGACCGCTTTCGCCATATCGTAAATCGTCAGGCACGCGGTCATCACGGCGGTCAACGCTTCCATCTCCACGCCCGTTTTGCCGGTCGTTTTAACTTCCGCAGTCACAATATATGCATGCGCAGTATCGTCAGGCTCGACAGAGACATTCAGTCCCGTAATCGGCAATGGATGACACAAGGGAATGAGATCCGCCGTGCGCTTGGCGCCCATCACGCCGGCGAGCTCAGCGATGCTTGCAACATCGCCTTTTTTAACGCCCTGGCGAACCGTCTTGTAACTTTCAGGCGCGAACACGACACGACCACGCGCAACGGCCCGGCGCTCGGTCGCGGCTTTGTCAGTCACATCGACCATGCGCGCCCGGCCGTCTTTGTCGAAATGAGTAAGCTCGTCGGTCACTTATTTTTCCAACAGTCGCGGCATCAGCTCCACAAGGTTACAGGGCTTGTGCCGCGAATCGAGCTGGTAGGAAATGACCTTGTCCCAACCATCCTTCACGGCGCCGTTCGAGCCCGGCAAGGCGAAGATGAAGGTGTCTTTGGCGAGCCCCGCAACCGCCCGCGACTGCAATGTCGACAAGCCAACGGTTTGAAAACTCACCTGATGAAAGATCACGGAAAAGCCCTCTATCTCCTTGTCAAAAAGAGGTTTTATCGCTTCGGGGGTAATGTCGCGCCCGGTGAGGCCAGTCCCTCCCGTCGTAATCACGACGTCGACGCCCGCATCGTCGATCCAACCGGAGACGATGCTTTGAATCTGCTCCGGATCATCGCGAACGATCTCACGCCCGGCGATCTCATGACCGGCGCTTTTGATGCGGTCTTCCAGAACATCGCCGGACGTGTCCGTCTCGCGGGTGCGCGTATCGGACACCGTCAGAACCGCGATCCGAACCGACTTGAACTCTAAACTCTCATTAATACCATGCATAATTTACTCATCCTCGCGCCAGCGTGCGGCGTCCTTATAATCTTCATCGCGCGGCTCAATCCATTCCTCACCATCATCGCGAACTTCTTTCTTCCAGAACGTGGCCTTCGTTTTCAGATAGTCCATCAAAAAGTCCGCCGCCTCAAACGCTTCGCGGCGATGGGCCGCACTGACGCAAACGAAGACGATCGGTTCGCCCGGATTTAAGTTTCCTATACGATGAATGATCAATACGTCATCGACATTCCAGCGTGCGAACACGTCTCGTTCGCATTCTGCAATCATCGCTTCTGTGACGCCCGCATAGTGCTCAAGATAAAGACTGCTGACATCAGCCTCGCCCGCCTTGCCGCGAACTCTGCCAAGAAAGCTCACAATCGCTCCGGCGTTCGCTGCATTTTGCTCAAATGCTGTTAGCTCAGCACCGGGATCAAATGCCCTATCGCTGATCCTGATCATGCTTCACCCTATCCGCCGCTTACCGGCGGCAGAAACGCAATTTCATCACTATCACTGATGGCGACGCCAGCATCCGCCATCTTCTCATTGACGATGAACCGCACCGACGGGGCCGCAAGCGCTTCACCAAGCGCTTCATCTTCAGCCGTAATCGCCGCAATTAGCTGATCGACAGTCGCGACGCCATCCGGCAGAACCCGCTCATGCAAACGCCCTCCAGCGAGATCACCCAGCTTTCCGAAGAATAAAAGCCGCGCCATCCTATCCTCCGGTCACCGACATATGGCGAGAAACAGCCGGCGCAGCGCCGCGTGTGGATATGTCGAAAGCGTGCCGCTCAGGCTTTTTCAGCATCGCGCGATCAAGGGCCGCATCCAGCGCCGCATTGGCGTCAGGCGCGCGCAAAGCAGCGCGCAAGTCAACGCTGTCGCCATGCCCGAGACACATGTAAATCTGGCCTGTGCAGGTGACGCGCACCCGGTTGCAGCCGTCGCAAAAATTATTGGTTAGCGGCGTGATGAAGCCCAGAACACCGCCGGTCTCGGCGACACGAACATAGCGGGCCGGCCCGCCGGTTCTCACATTGAGGGGCTGCAACGTCCAGCGTTCGTCCAGATCATCGCGCACCGCACTCAACGGCAGATACTGGTCCGTGCGGTCCTGATCGATTTCGCCAAGCGGCATCACTTCAATCAGCGTCAGATCCATCTCGCGCTCATGCGCCCATTCGATCATTGACGGGATTTCAGTTTCATTCGCGCCTTTCAACGCAACAGTATTCAGTTTGATTTTCAATCCGGCGCGTTGCGCCGCATCGAGCCCTTCAAGCACCTTCGCAAGGGCGCGTCGCCGTGTCAGTTTTTCAAATGTCGCATCATGTAACGTATCGAGCGAGACATTGATGCGCTTCACGCCAATCGACGCCAGTGTTTCAGCGTAGCGCGCGAGCTGTGTGGCGTTTGTTGTCAAAACAAGTTCGTCAAGCTCTCCGGTTTCAAGACGCCGACCGAGATTGGTCATCAAGGTCATGATATCGCGGCGCACCAGCGGCTCACCGCCCGTAATGCGGATCTTTCTGACGCCACGCGTGATGAATGCGTCTGCGAGCTTCTCCAGTTCTTCAAGGGTCAGCACGTCACGCTTGGGTAGAAACGTCATGTCCTCCGCCATGCAATAGGTGCAGCGCAGATCGCACCGGTCCGTCACCGATAAACGCAGATACGTGACCTCACGACCGAAACTGTCTCGAAGGGAATTTGGCGTCATTGCCCATCCTATCACGGGCGCTGTTCGCGCGGCAATTGATCAAAGACCATCAATATCGATCAGCGGACTGCGACAAAACCGTCATTATCGCCGCAATAAAGCGCGATGTTTGCTTCCTGCGCCTTGCGGATGGCGAACGCCGTTGGGCCTGAGACGGATGCGACGGCGCGCACGCCCAGGCGCGCTGATTTTTCGATGATTTCGTAAGAGCAACGGCTCGACATCATCACGAAGCCCTGTCCCATATCGGCGCCGTCCCGGGCGAGCGCGCCCATCAATTTATCCAGCGCGTTGTGTCGACCGACATCTTCGCGAACAAGCACGATTTCGCCGTCTAACCTCGCCCATGCGGCGCCATGGACCGTCCGCGTTCTGGCGTTAATCGGCTGGTGATCAGCTAGTGCAAACCGGGCGCGCGCCAGGGCCGCTGGCGCAACGGTCATTTTGGTTTCAGCGACACGCGGCAAGGCTTCAAAAAACACATCGGCGTTTTCGAGCCCGCAAACACCGCACCCCGCCCGGCCCACAAGATTGCGCCGTTGCTGGCGGATATCGAGACGTTCAAGGCGTTCCGGCGCAATAGTCAAATGAAGCTCAATACCCCGATCGGACTGACGGATTTCAACGTCGGAGATTTCTTCCGCCGCATCGACCACCCGCTCGGTCAGGGAAAACCCAATTGCAAAATCTTCCAGATCGAGCGGCGTCGCCAGCATCACCGCATAGTTACGGCGGTTATAAACAAAAGCGACGGGCGTTTCCTCCGGCGCACGCCATTGCTTTGCATTGTCTCCGTCAACGACCGTAATTTCACGGTCAGTTGGCGGCGGGGAACCGGTCTTGCGAAATTCGGTCACGCTATTCCGCAGGCTCCGCAACGCCATCCGTCAGGATACGGCGCAGTTCCGGCGTTTCGGCCTGATACTCTTCCTGCCATTTCGAGCGGTGATTGGCGGGCGCAATCTCAACGGCGGTGACTTTATATTCCGGGCAACTCGTCGCCCAGTCGGAATTTTCCGTGGTCACAACATTGGCGCCCGTCTCGGGGTGATGAAAAGTTGTGTAGACAACGCCCGGCGCCATGCGCTCCGAAATCAATGCGCGAAGAGTGGTCTCGCCCTTGCGGCTGCGGATCGAAACCCAATGCCCGTTGCGAACGCCCCGCGCTTCCGCATCGGAAGGGTGAATTTCAAGCACGTCTTCGTCGTGCCAGTCGACATTGTCGGTGCGGCGCGTTTGAGCACCGACATTATACTGCGTTAATATCCGCCCGGTCGTCAGAATCAGCGGAAATTTGCGATTGGTTTTCTCCGTCGTCGGTACATATTCGGTGACCACAAACTGACCCTTGCCACGCACGAACTCATCCACATGCATGATCGGCGTTCCCTCCGGCGCGGCGTCATTACACGGCCACTGAACGCTGCCGCCTTCATCAAGCATTTTGTGTGACACGCCCGCAAAAGTCGGCGTCAATGCAGCGATCTCATCCATAATGCCTGACGCAGAGTCATAGTTCATCTCTGCGTAGCCAAGCGCGTTAGCGAGATCCTGCGTCACGCGCCATTCTTCCTTGCCGGTCGCAGATCGCATGGCGGGGCGTACGCGATTAATCCGGCGCTCCGCATTGATAAAGCAACCGTCTTTTTCAAGGAAAGACGTGCCGGGCAGAAAAACATGGGCGAAGCGCGCGGTTTCGTTCAGGAACAGATCTTGGACAATTAAGACATCCAGCGCGCTTAACGCCGCCTCAACATGCTGGGTGTTCGGGTCCGATTGGGCGATATCCTCGCCCTGTACGTAAAGCCCTTTGAAACCACCGCCGCAGGCCTCATCGAACATGTTGGGAATGCGATAGCCGGGCTCCGCATCCTGGGGCCGCCCCCACGCTTCCTCAAACACTTTTCTGGTTTCGTCGTCGGTTACCGGGCGATAACCGGAAAACTCATGGGGGAAAGAGCCCATATCGCAGGAGCCTTGCACATTATTCTGTCCACGGAGCGGATTAACGCCAACCCCGCGCCGCCCGATATTGCCGGTCGCCATGGCGAGATTGGCCATGCCCATCACCATCGTTGAACCCTGGCTGTGTTCGGTGACGCCCAGCCCGTAATAAATCGCCGCATTGCCGCCGGTCGCATAAAGCCGCGCCGCCGCCCTGATCTCGTCAGCCGGCACGCCGGAAATATCCGCCACTTGTTCGGGTGAATTTTCGCCGCCGCGGACAAAATCCATCCACTCCCTAAAGGATGGCAAATCGCAACGCTCTTTTATGAACGCCTCGTCGATGAGATTCTCCGTCACTGCAACATGCGCCAAGGCGTTGATGAGCGCCACATTGGTGCCCGGTAAAAGCGGCAGGTGATGCGCCGCCTCGATATGGGGCGTGCGCACCAGATCGATGGCGCGCGGGTCGGCGATGATCAGCTTTGCGCCCTCGCGTAGGCGACGCTTCATTTGCGAGGCGAAGACCGGGTGCGCATCCGTCGGATTGGCGCCGATGATCAGAACAACGTCCGCTTCTTCAACGCTGTCAAAGTCCTGCGTGCCGGCTGACGTACCAAAAGTCTGCTTCAAGCCATATCCGGTCGGCGAATGGCAGACCCGCGCGCAGGTGTCGATATTGTTATTGCCAAAGGCCGTGCGGGTCATTTTAACGACCGCCCAGACTTCCTCGATCGTGCAGCGAGACGACGAGATCGCGCCGATGGATTTGCGTCCGTGCTTTTCCTGCGTTGTTTTGAGCCGTGACGCAGCGAAGCCGATCGCTTCATCCCAGCCGACTTCGCGCCAGGGATCGGTGATCTTTTCACGGATCATCGGTTTGGTGATACGATCCTTATGAGTCGCATAGCCCCAAGCGAACCTGCCTTTCACGCAGGAATGCCCGTGATTGGCCTTGCCGTCTTTATGCGGCGTCATGCGCACGACCTGATCGCCTTTCAGCTCCGCCTTGAACGAGCAGCCAACGCCGCAATAAGCGCAGGTCGTCAGCACCGTTCTATTCGGCACGCCTTGCTCGACAACGGATTTCTCCTGCAACGTCGCGGTCGGACAAGCCTGCACGCAAGCGCCGCAGGAAACGCATTCGGAATCGAAAAAGTCTGCGCCGCCGACAGCGACTTTCGACTCAAAGCCCCGGCCCTCAATCGTCAGCGCCAGCGTTCCCTGCACTTCGTCGCAGGCGCGCACGCAGCGCGAACAGACAATGCATTTCGACGGGTCGAATTCGAAATACGGATTACTTTGATCTTTCGTCGCATCGAAATGGTTTTCACCATCGTAACCGTATCGCACATCGCGCAAGCCGACGACGCCCGCCATGTCCTGTAATTCGCAGTCGCCATTGTCGGAACAAGTCAGGCAATCGAGCGGGTGATCGGAGATATAAAGCTCCATCACCCCGCGGCGGAGTTTTGCGAGCCGGTCCGTTTCAGTACGGATTTTCATGCCTTCCGCCACCAGCGTCGTGCAGGACGCGGGCGTTCCCTTACGTCCTTCGATCTCAACGAGGCACAAACGGCATGAACCAAAAGACTTTACCATGTCCGTCGCGCAAAGCTTTGGAATGGAAACGCCAATCTCCGCTGCGGCGCGCATGATGCTGGCGCCTTCTTCAACCTCGACCGTGAAGCCGTCGATTTCGACAGTGACTTTCTTATCGGTCTTCGGTTTCGGCGTGCCGTAGTCTTTTTCCTTCAAGAGGGTCATTTCAATTCTCCTCCTATTCCGCCGCCAATTTCGACTTTACGCCAAAATCTTCAGGAAAATGTTTCATCGCGCTTTGTACGGGGATCGGGATCATGCCGCCCATGGCGCAGAGCGACCCATCGACCATCAGCTCGCAAAGATCATCGAGGAGCTCAAGGTTTTCAGTGCGCTCTGTATTCGCCTTGATACGGTCGATAACTTCAACGCCGCGCACGGAGCCGACGCGGCACGGCGTGCACTTCCCGCATGACTCTTCAACGCAGAATTCAAATGCGTATCGCGCCTGTTCCAAAAGATCGACGCTGTCGTCAAAGACGACGACGCCGCCATGGCCGACCCCGGCGCCGTTGGCGAGCATCGTTTCATAGTCCATCGGCAGACCGAATAGCTCGGGCGGCAGATAGGCGCCGAGCGGCCCGCCGATCTGCACTGCACGCAACGGTCGGCCGGTCATTGTGCCGCCACCGATCTTTTCGACAAGGTCGCCAAGCGTGACACCGAAAGCGGTTTCGTAAAGACCGCCATGCTTCACATTGCCTGCAATCTGAAACGGCATCGTGCCCGTCGATTTGCCCATGCCAAAATCGCGATAGAACCCAGCGCCCTTCACCATAATGATGGGGACCGAGCACAGCGTGATCACGTTGTGAACAAGCGTCGGCTTGCCGAACAACCCTTCCAGCGCCGGTAATGGAGGTTTCGCGCACACTTCGCCGCGCTTGCCCTCAAGGCTTTCCAAGAGCGAGGTCTCCTCACCGCAGATATAAGCGCCGGCGCCGATGAAAACTTCGAGATCAAACGCCTTGCCCGATCCACGCGCATTGTCTCCGAGAAGTCCCGCCCTGTTCGCCTGTGCAATGGCGGCTTCAAGAACACGCGCCGCAACCGGATATTCCGAGCGCAGATAAATATATCCTTTGGCAGCGCCAACCGCGAGCCCGGCGATGATCATCCCTTCGATCAACAGGAACGGATCGCCCTCCATGATCATGCGGTCGGCGAAGGTGCCGCTATCGCCTTCGTCCGCATTGCAGACGATATATTTCTGATCCGCTTCAGCGCCGGCAACGGTTTTCCATTTGATTCCCGCCGGGAACCCGGCGCCGCCGCGCCCGCGCAAACCGGACTCAAGAACGTCTTCGCAAATCTTTGTGCCCGGCGTTGCAATCGCCTTATCGAGCCCCGCGAGACCGCCATGAGCTTCGTAATCCTTAACGCTTACGGGATCGATAACGCCGCAACGCGCAAAGATGAGCCGCGTCTGGTTTTTAAAAAACGGAATCTCTTCGACCGGCCCGAGCGCTTTTGGATGAGGTTTGTCTTTCACAAGCGCATCTAACAGCGACTCTACATCCGCCGTCCCGACCGGCCCAAACCCGCGCCGCACACCGTCGCGTGCAACTTCCAGCAAGGGTTCCAGCCAGTGCATGCCGCGCGATCCGGTCCTCACAATGGTCAGGTTCACGCAACGTTTGCGCGCCTCTGACAGCAATGCTTGCGCGAGGTCATCCGCGCCAAGACTGATAGCAACGGAATCGAACGGCAGGAAAAGCTTGAGCGAGACATCGGTCATTCCGCCGCCTCGCTTTCTCGCTCTACGGCCGCCTCGATGCGCCCGGCGTCCGCTCGCCCGACAAGACGTTCGCCAACCATCGCCGCCGGCGCACAAGAACAAAGCCCTAGGCAATAGACCGGCTCCAAAGTCAGATCACGCGACGCGCTGGTTTCTCCCACTTTCAACGCAAAGCGTTTTTCCACCGCAGTCTGCAATGCGCGACCGCCAGCCGCCTGACACGCTTCCGCCGCACAAAGGCGCACCACAGTTCGGCCCTTGGGCTCGCGATGAAAGTCCGCATAAAAACTGATGACGCCTTTCACTTCCGCCCGGGTCAGGTTGAAGGCCTCTGCGGCTATTGCCTCGGCCTGTGCCGGCAGGTAACCAAATTTCTCCTGCGCGGACCGCAACGCCGTTATCAACCCGCCGGTCTTGTCGACCCAAGGCTCCATTATCGCCGTCAGCTTTGTTTCAGTCGCGTCCATTAAACAGCCCTGTCAGATCGGCGCAATGATCGCTAAAATGCTTACAAACTTTTGTTTTTATTGTATTATTGTGCATTGCGCGAAGAGTATAGCACAAGGCTGGAAAATAGGAATTTCCCTGTCCGAATGAGCTTCGCCAACCGTTTCCAGAAAACCGCAAATATTGCAATCAGGCGGCTTCGTCGATGAGCGCCCCCGCGCCCTTCGCCAGCAATTTCAGCCCTGCATCGCGGCCAATTTCACGCGGACGGCTGGCGTCGCCTTCCGCCGATACTTCAATGATAGTTTCGCCATCAAGGCTTAAGACCGCCGCCTTTAAGGACAATCTATCACCATCGACATGCGAATGTCCCGCAATGGGGGTGTTGCAGTGACCATTGAGAACCCAGAGTGTTTCTCGTTCCGCAAGCGCGCAGGTTCTGGTTTCGTCATCATCGATCAGCGTCAAAATCCGCCGCGTTTCCCAATCGGTCTCTCCGCACTCTACCGTGACGATCCCCTGACCAATCGCGGGCAACATTTCGTCCGGTGAAAAAACCTTTGTGATGCGGTCGCTGAGACCCACGCGGTGAAGCCCGCTTTTCGCCATCACAAGCGCATCGGCGGGCCCGACCTCGCCGCCATCGGGAAGTTTCTGCATCGCACGTTCATCAAGCTTGCGCATGCGCGTGTCCGCCGCGCCGCGATAATGGATGACCTCGCAGGCAGGATAAAGTTTTTTCAGATAAGCTGCGCGGCGAACGGAATTCGTGCCGATCTTGAACCCCTCGCCTTGTCTGCTTTCCAGATCGCGAAGCACGCAATCGCCTTGAAGAACCAGCGCATCCTCAATCGCTTCACGTTTAAGATAGGCGCCGAAAACGAGGCCTGGCGTTTCTTCGTCGCCAGGCACGTCTTTCAGAGAATGCATCGCCGCATCAAGGTCGCCATTTCGCATCGCCGACCTGATTTCGCCGACAAAAGCGCCGCCCTTACCGCCATGGCGGTCGAGTTTGGACGTCTGGTCAACATCCCCGCGCGGTTTGAACCGAACAATCTGCGGGTCAAGGGCTGGCGCCACGGCTTTCAGCTGCGCAACGATTTCGTTGGTTTGCGCCAGCGCCATCGCGCTCGATCTGGTTCCGATTTTCATACCGTTCCCTTCGTCATACGGCTATCGACCTAATGCCGGGAGACTGACTGGCCGTTTCCATTCGCATCGTCAACGATCTGGCGCCCGGTGCGGATCGCCGCATGGACATTCTTTCTGTTATGCGGCATTCGCCCAGAGTAAGAGCCCTTAAAATTGGTGGATATGGGGATATAGGCGACATTCGGTCAGTAGTTAAGAATCAATATCAGAAACAGGCTGTTTGCGCATTCTTTTTGACACTGACGATCATGATTATATGACCAGGGGAAGCAATCCTTGATATCGATCAGATTGTCGGGCGTCAGATCAGTTACCCAGGAAGCCCTGAACAGGATTTCGGTGGGGTGGAGACAGGAATGGACTACGAGACGTTTTTTGCCGAGCAACTCGATAAGCTGCGCGACGAGGGTAACTATCGGACCTTCGCCGATATTGAGCGGCGCGCCGGCGCATTTCCCCGCGCCACCAACCACGGAGATATCGGGCCTAAAGAAGTCACCGTCTGGTGTTCGAACGACTATCTTGGCATGGGGCAGCACCCCGATGTAACAACGGCGATGCAAAAGGCGATCGATGAATGCGGCGCCGGCGCCGGGGGCACGCGCAATATTTCGGGCACTAATCATTATCATGTGTTGCTCGAACACGAGCTCGCCGACCTTCACGATAAGCAATCCGCGCTGTTGTTCACGTCCGGTTATGTCTCGAACTGGACGGCGCTTGGCACGCTGGCCGCGCGGCTTCCGGGCTGCATTGTCTACTCAGATAGCCTGAACCACGCATCGATGATCGAAGGCATCCGTCATTCAAAAGCGCAAAAGCGCGTCTTTAAGCACAATGACCCGGAAGATCTCGAACGCCTGATTCTACAAGACGACCCGGATGCGCCGAAGCTGATCGCCTTTGAATCCGTTTACTCCATGGATGGCGACATCGCGCCAATCGCGGAATTTTGCGACATCGCTGACCGCCATAGCGCGATGACCTATCTCGATGAGGTCCATGCTGTCGGTCTATACGGCCCACGGGGCGGCGGCATCGCCGAGCGTGAAGGGCTGATGGATCGTCTGACAGTGATCGAGGGCACGCTTGGTAAAGCCTTTGGCGTCTTTGGCGGTTACATCACGGCGTCAACGGCGCTCTGCGATTTCATCCGCAGTTTCGCCTCGGGTTTTATCTTCACGACGGCTCTTCCTCCCGCCGTTGCAGCGGGGGCGCTCGCATCCATCAAGCACTTGAAAACGAGCGACGTGGAACGCCTCGCGCAGCGCGACCGTGTCGCCAAGGTGCGTCAAAAGCTCGGTGCAATCGGCATTCCGACACTCGACAATCCAAGCCATATTGTGCCGGTCATGGTCGGTGACCCGGTCAAATGCAAATGGATCAGCGACTGGCTGATGACGAACCACGGTATTTACGTTCAGCCCATCAACTACCCGACGGTGCCGAAGGGAACGGAGCGCCTGCGAATAACGCCATCGCCGGTGCATACGGATGCGGACATTGAGCATCTGGTGTCGGCGCTGTCGGAAATCTGGTCGCAATGCGCCCTCGCCCGCGCAGTCGCCTGATCACCCGCAAGCATTGTTGAACGCGCGCCTAATAATCCAGATTTGCGTGGTCCTCATCAAGGCCCAGCCGTTCAAGATTTAATGACGCGGCGTCGTAATTTGCGCGCGCAATCCTGGTTTCCAACGCCGCAAGATAAAACCGGATACGCGCATCGGCTGCCGTTTCCTCACGAACGTTGACCAGAAAGAAATCACTGGCGCCGCTGGCGAACCGTTCCTGCTCGGCGGTTTGCATCGTCTCCGCCTGATCAACTTCTTGCCCTGCAATCCGCACAAGCTGTTCGGCTACATTTAGCGTGATAAAGATATTGCGGAGATCGATTTCAATTTGATCTTCCAACTGGCGCCGGCGTTGTTTGATAGCCTCCAATTCGGCTTCCGCGCGACGCAGGCGTCCTTTTGCTTCCCGCCGCTGCAAGGGTACGGAAAATCGCAGGCCAACAATTGTGTCGGTAGAATCAAATGTACTCCCGCCTTCCGCAACCGAGCCAACGTCTCTCGACACCTCCGCAGACAGGTCGAGGCGCGGCTGCAGATCGTTTCGGCCAAGCGCCACACGTTGGCGGGCGCGCTCAAGACCTGTTTTTAAAATCGCAAGCTCAGGCCTGCGATCAAGCAACGCCGGAATGTCTTCACCATTGGTCCGCGCAATGTCCTCAATGTTCTGTAGAATGCCAATCGGCGGCAGTTGCGCCTCAACGGGGACAACCGGTTCTCCCACTGCGTTGCGGTAGTAAAAAGACAAAGCGTTTGCAGCGGAGAGAAAATCACGGCGCGCCTCTGTGACAAGTCTTTGCCGGCGCCAGATATTTTGCAGGTTTTCCGTCAGAAAAATACGCGCGCGGGCGCCGACCCGAACCTGCTCTTCAAGGCCGGCCTGACGCTCTTCTGCGATCTTTAAAAGCTCTTCGTAAACCGTCAGTTGAAGCCCCGCCCAGACCCACCGCCAATATGCTGAAAGCGCTTTGTGCTGCACGCCAACTTTCGTCAGCAACACCTCAAGGTCCGCTTGCTGAAAAGCCAGGCGAGCGTCAGTCGTTCGAAAACGGCGCTGATCGATCTCCCGGTCGCGTAATAGCGAAAACAAAGCGCCGACTTTAAACTCACCGGCGTTATTGGTGAAATATTCGTTCTCATAGATCGGGAATTCGCCTTCGGACACGCGATAGCCGCCAAAGACGCTGGCGCCGAGCGGACGCAAGTTCTGCCTGACGCCTGTATTCAAATAACCGCCTGTCCAGACGCCACTGACGCGGTCTTCATATTCAGCATCAAAGACGAGATCGAAAGCGCCGTCAGCCTCCAAAACACCGCCGGCTGCAGCGCGTCGGTTCGCGAGACTTTCAAGAATCGCCGGGAAGTGGTCTGCGGATGAGGCAAGCACGTCCTCCGCACGCAATGGCGCCGAGCCTGGCGCCGGCTGCGCAAGCGCCCCATTCGCAATCATCGATAATGCAGCCACGATCCCCGCCAGCAGGCGCATTACGCCCCTCCTTCGCTGGAAGAGAGCGATGCTGGCGCCTGTCCGTCAGGAAAAGTTGGCGGGAAGTTATTCAACTGCCGCCACAGCTCATAGCCCACCGATACTGTATCGAGCAGTATCCAGCCGCGCGCTGTCGCGCCAAACCGGATAAAACGTTCATCCGGCCAAGGATAATCATACGTCTTGTCTTCAACAATCAGGACACGAAACCGGCCGGTCGCATCGGCAGACGGATCGATTGCAACGACCTCTCCTGCAAACAATCCAATCGCCACCGATGGCCAACCGCTAAACTGCACTGCCGGCCAGCCTTCGAATTGAATTCGCACTTTTGCGCCTGGGCGCACCAGCGCCACATCGCGTCCGTCGATAAAAATCTCCACCGCCCGCGCCGCCGTATCAGGCACAAATGTCGCAACAACCTGGCCAGCGTTGATAAACGTCGCTGCATCACCGGCATTCACACGCAGGATCACGCCATCGCGCGGCGCCCGAACAATCTGCACTGACTGCCGAGACAGACTAACTTCGATCCGGTTGAGCGCTTCGGCGACTTCCGCCACCCGTCCACGCATATCTTCTACGCGAATCTGCGCCTGTTCCCATTCCCTGCGTGCAGCGAGGCCCTTGTCATAGAGCCCTTTCATCCGCCGCAAATCAATCTCCGCCGTGCGCAAGGCCGATTCAGCTGCTTCCTGCCTTGTGATGACCTGAGCGCGCTCAGCACGCAGACGATCAAGTAGCTGCGGATCGTTATCGACGATCTTGACAATCGGGTCACCGGTTTTCACAGCACTGCCGTCGCGCACATACCATTCATCAATACGGCCCGACACCAGCGCATTGATTTCCTGCAGGCGATCGTTTGGGTTAAGCGCAGTTACCGATCCGTTGCCGGCCGTTGTCTGCACCCACGGTGTAAAAAGAAGAAAAGCAATCGCTGCGATGGCGCTTACGCCCAGCATCCACCCAACCACGGTCACCAAACGCGGAGTACGAATGGATCCAAGCGTTTTAAACTTGTCTTTGTGAAGCGCTAAATAACGTTGAGGCACATTAGGTCTCGCTTACCAAAGAAATTGAGGGCGTCTCATGCGGAGGCAGTTGGCCGGACGCCCCGGCATTTACTGCATGGTCGGCGTATTCCTGAAAAGCAGAATATTTGGAGAACATCTTCTGGTGGTCTGCGCCAATATACAAAAATGAATCGCAGCCCATATCACGCTTGCGACGTGAGAAGTAGATTACAGTTTTTGACTTGTCCTCTTGCAGATATTGCAACGCCCGGAACAACATCTCTTCAGAGACGAGATCATAGAGTTGGTTCAGGATCAAAATCCTCGGCTCAGCTAGGATCGCAGCCGCTAGTTTTAAAAGCATCGTTTCCGTAATCGAAAACGGCCAACCCGTTACAGAAAGCTTTGTATCCAGACCTTTTTCAAAGCGGGCGATCACTGGTTCCAGTCCAACAACTTTCAAAACCTCAAGCATTTTGGACGGCGCGACACGATCGCCGCTAAGCTCCAGATAGTCTCTTATTGTCATTTCAATAATCGTCGGGCGGTCAAGCAAAACGATTTCGCGGTGTAAAGCGGTCGTCGAAGTTTCAAGAATATCCACGCCGCCAAGTGCGATATATCCACCGCTTGGTTCATCATGACGTTTTAGGAGGTTGGTCATCAGCCGCTGCACGCCATGGCTGGAAGCCACCGCCAAAATGGATGCGCCACTCTCAATTCTGAAGTCAAATCGCGCATATGCGTTGCGCGCGCCACCACGAACGTCGACGAAGGCCAGGCTTGAATCCGGCCAGTCGATGACTTTGTCCCCCTTGGGGTCTTCCAGTTCGACATCCAGAAAAAGCGATAACTCTTCCACAGCCGCGCAGAGATCGTAGAAATACACCATGTAAGCGCCAAGTTGTGAAATCCCAAAGAAGACGGCAGACAGAACAAGCTCCGCCGCAACCAATTGGCCGAGCGATAGCTGTCCCTGAATGACCAGCCAGCCGCCAAGTCCGAGCAGCACCGCGCTCGCGCCTGCATAAATGACAAAGAAGCTGATCATTTGCGCAAAGTACAACCGGAATTGTTTTCGATGCTGATCAATGTAATCGCCAGTCACTGCATCCGTTTGGTTAAGCGCATGAGCGATATGGCGATCTGTCTTGAAAAACCCGTTCGAAGAAGCGAGGCCTTCAAGCCAGGCGGCGGACAGGTGTTTTTTGTGAGATAGATCCAGCGAAGCCCTGATCGCGCTCTTGCCCCAGATAAGCCACACCGCCCACAGCATCAAAATAATGACCGTGTTAAACGCAAGAAAAAGGGGATGGTAGAACGACACCAGAATGAAGCCGACGCCAGCCTGTAGCAAAAGCGTGAAGCCGCCGACTAAAAGTGCAGGCATCATTTTTTGAACGATGATGATATCAAAATACCGGTTGAAAAGCGGTCCGCGGCCATGATCGTCAAAGAACGGATTGCGGGCGTAAATTGCGCGCAGAGCGATCTCGGTGACAAAGCGCGCATAAAATCGCCGCCCGAAGATTTCCATCAGATGCACGCGCAAGGCATTAAGAAGCCCTGATGTCATTAGCAATATGAAGAGCGTGACAGAAAGCACGATGAGCGGCGCCGCCATTGCGGTGTTGGCGACCGTATTGATCAACATCTGCACCGAAATTGGCGTCGCGAGAGACAACAAGCTGATCCCCACGCCATAAATCATGGCGAGGACATAAAAGTCCTTTTCCGGCCCGAGAATCTCAAAAAATAGCGAGACAATTTTCGAAACCTTGAAGTCTGTCGAACTCTCACTGTTCATCTTAACGTCATTTCTTACCAGTTACGCAGCATTTACCTTTTACGCGAGGCCTCGCATCGCAGATGCCATCAGCGGCAGCGGCGACCCAAACGCTTAGGTTAATCATTTAATCCAGTTTTTTCGTTAATTACGCCCGTAGTATATTAACATAAAATTTCCCGACCCTGTGGCTCATCGCTCCCGAAAAATAACGGGGGCTCGATTGTTCCCCGCGCATATGCGCGCTTCCTTCCCGGGTGCAAGTCGAGCGGGAAAATTGCTCTATCTTCTTCAAAAAACGAAAACAGCTACAACCCAGTATTTTCGCCATTTCTGTCCGTATAAGAGCCCACACAATAGGAAAAAACTATCGAAGCCCTTCGCGATACAGCATACAAACCTTAGAAGCATGCTGCAGGCAACAATCTGACGACAACACAAACACTAGCGCCATTGCCGCTCAACAAAGCAAGTATTTAAAATCACCAAGAAAGATGGCGGAACTTTTCGTATGCGCGCCTTCACGCGCGGGCAGGCTTCCAGAGTTGATCGGGGATAGGCTCCAATCAACGCCGGCGTCGACACCTTCTCGCTGCGCAGCTGACCGTCAAATGGGGCCCAATCCCATTTGACCCGTTATAGCTCATGTCATAGGCAAGCTCCGGCGCGCCCGTATTGCACGGTGAGGTCAAACCGTTTGCGAAGCAAACGCAGTCGAACGAACGGCTCGTCTAGCGGGATCCCATCCCCGCCAGCCCCCCGGCAAGATTCCAGTCGAGGCAGGTTAAACCCCCCGCGCCGTATAGGCGTATTTCGCGGAGGTCCCGCTGCCGTAAGCCATGCTCGTGCGGCGCGACAAGCGGTCATAGGTCAGGTCCGCCACGGGGTTCGACGTGTCCCGGCACTGCGTCGAATTCAGGTTCTCGCAAACCCGCGTCACCCGGTTCAAAAGATCGTATTTATACTGAACCCAGTCGCGTAAGGCGTGTATTGTTCGACGCATCGTCATAGCGATAGAAAACCTTCGCTTCCTTTTTCGCCGTCGTCGAATTGTGGCTGCAGAACTGAGATATCAGCCGGTCGCCTGCGTCATACGTATAGTCCTGATGGAAACCGTCAATGCTGGACCGTGTACGCCGCCCATTAAGGTCATACTTAAAACTATAGGTCTGCGGATTGCCGGGACCCGGCGCCACGCGGCTCGTCAACCGGTTCAGGCTGGCAGGTATCGGAATAGATTGAATAGGTCACCGCCGGTAAGACTGGTTCATCGGCGACGACGCCGAACACGCCAGGGTCGGTGTCCCGTCTTCCATTTGCGTACAGGTCCGCGTCGGCCAGCCAGGCGAATTGTAGAACGTCTCCGAAACGCCGCCCATCGGGTCCGTCGTTGTCTTTGGGCGCCACGCGGCAAAGCTTTTCCTTATTGGCAAAAGCAGATATGCATTCAATGACACTTCTTTAGGTTCCGCCGGAGCAGCCACCAATTCACTGGCCACGCCGCAATAAAGCCAGCAGGAACCGCAACCATAATCCCGTACCAGAAAACAGGTTCAAAAACTGAACCTGCGTTCATGCCGCCCATCTGGTAATCAGCGTAGTTCATCGCGATTTCCATAACGCCTATCGAAACGGCCTCACCGATCCAAATTAACTTGAGCGCTTGCCAGAAAGTCTTTTTTTCGCGGCGCATCACAGGAACAACGCCCAATGTGAAACCTGACACATATGCAAGCGCCGTCGCCAGACCAATGGTCAACCAGACGCCAAGACCGAGCGTGACGCCTATGGCCAGTCCCGCCACCTCGCCGATGATGCATCCCGACAGACAGTGTAATGTTGCTTGAGCGGATGTAATCCAGGGATTTGATGAGGAGTTGTGATTATGAGTATGATCAGACATCGCAATTTCCTCAAAAATAATCAAAACCAAAGTCGCAGTCCGGCGATGAAAGAAACGCTTGACGGGTCTTCTCCATCAGCGCGGGCTAAATCCGCCGTTTCGCCAACTGAGCGCTCCCACTCAACACCGATATAAGGCGCAAATTCGCGTTTGATCTCATAACGCAACCGCGCGCCGATCTCCGCCGTCGATAAACCGGAACCGATACCGCTTTCCGCTACGCTCTGGACGGCGAAGTTGAGTTCGGTGCGGGGTTGCAAAATCAGGCGCTGGGTCAACAGCAATTCATATTCCAGCTCGACGCGCGCGGAGACATCGCCGTCATCGCTGACAAAAGCGGCGATGTCGACTTCGAACCAATAAGGCGCAAGCCCCTGAAGGCCGATAACACCAAATGTGCGATCGTCGCCTGGGGCGAAATCCTGCCGGACGCCAGCTTGAACATCGAAGTAACGCGTAATAGCGCGCGACCACAAAGCTTGCATTTCTGCGTCTTCAAATACGGCTTCGTCGAATGAATACTCGCCTTCCGTTTTGACCCAAATTTTATTTTTATCACCCCCATACCAGCCCTGCCCGTCCCAAAGGAAAATCGGCGAGCCGTCATTGGAGCGATATTCAAGCCGCTCTCCCTGTAAAAAGAACATTTTGGCGGCGCCATGCTCTTTCTGAACGGCGCGGCGCGCTTCCGCCATCGCGGCGGGGTCCCAATATTCGTCCGCCGCCGACCAGCCGCGCTTTTTTTGTTGGTTATCGGTGTTCTGCGCGACCGCCGGAGCCACGAAAGCGGCTATCGGAACGGTACAGAAGATCGCGGCGAGTTTGTACGCAGAGTAAAGCATCAATGCTTGCCTCCATGATCCATAGCTTTATGGTCTGCCGCATCATTATCCATCGCGCCATAATCGTCATGGTCGTGCATGGCCATTCGCGGGCGGATCGAGACAACCTGCATCATACCCGCATGCATGTGCATCAAGAGGTGACAATGAAACGCCCAGTCGCCCACATGCTCTGCAGAAACATCATAGGAAAGTTTCTCGCCGGGTTTCACAATTACCGTGTGCTTTCGCGGTTTATGATCGCCGCCGTCATTGACGAGATCGAAAAACATGCCGTGCAGATGGATCGGATGCGACATCATGGTGTCGTTGACCAGAGTCATCCGGACCCGTTCACCTTCATAAAATATGATTGGGTCTACAACCTCGGAAAACTTCACGCCGTCAAAGGACCACATATAGCGTTCCATATTTCCGGTAAGGTGAAGTTCGATTTCCCTGTCTGGCGGGCGCGTATCGGGATTAGGTTCGAGACTGCGTAAATCGGCGTAGGTCAACGCCCGGTGTGGAACGTTTTCCAATCCCAATCCCGGCTCATTCAGTCGATAAACCGGCGCCATCGTAACCATATCGACGCCAGCGCCGCGTTTATGATCGTGGCGTTGTTCCGCCGTGCTTGATGCGTGATCTTCATGGCTGGCTTTTTCACCACCCATATCGTGGTCTTTGTGTCTGTCATAATCGCCATGCGTCTCGTCATCATCCCCAGAGTCATGATCCATGGCGCTATGGTCCATGCTTTCATGATTCACCGAAGATTCTTTTTTGCCAGCGTGATCCATTTGTTGATCGCCAGCGCCATGATTGCCGTGATGCGCCATACCCATATCGCGCATGGTGAGCGTCGGCCGCTCGCGCAACGGGGGAGCTTCAGCGCGCATCCCCGGACGGGGCCCCAGAGTCGCAACGCCCATGCCGTAACGATCAATCGACTCCGCAACAATTGCATAAGCTTTGTCATCGTGCGGTTCGACAATCACGTCATAGGTTTCCGCAATGCCGATTTGAAATTCATCTGTTTCAACCGGCTGAACGTTTAACCCGTCCGAAGCTACAACGGTCATCGGCAGGCCCGGAATGCGGAAGTTGAAGATTGTCATCGCCGAGGCGTTGATAATCCTCAAGCGCACACGCTCGCCGGTATTGAAGACGCCATTCCAATTATCTGACGGCGCATGGCCGTTAATAAGATAGGTGTATGTTGCGCCTGTAACATCCGCGATGTCCGTCGGCGACATGCGCATGGTTCCCCACATTGAGCGATCTTCGATCACGCCGCCAAGGCCCATATCGTCAACCGCTTCAACAAAATCTGAAACGGTGCGTTCCTGAAAGTTATAGACCTCGCTGTTCTTTTTCAGCTTAGCGAAAATCCGGTGCGGGTTTTCAAAACTCCAGTCAGAAAGCACCAGCACATATTCGCGGTCATAGCTGACCGGGTCGCCATCTTTGGGGTCGATGATGAGCGGCCCGTAATGGCCTAATTGCTCCTGAAGTCCTGAATGAGAGTGATACCAGTAGGTGCCGCTTTGAGGGACCGCGAAACGGTACGTGAAAGTTTCCGCCGGTTTGACGCCAGGGAAGGAAACACCCGGCACGCCATCCATATAGAACGGCACTAAAAGCCCATGCCAATGAATCGACGTGTCCTTCATCAAGTCGTTTTTCACGTTGATGGTGATGTCGTCGCCTTCGCGAAACCGGATAAGCGGCGCCGGCACAGTTCCATTGACCCCCACCGCTTCGCCCGCACGCCCGTCAATGCGCACCGGAAACTTCGAAACCGACAAATCGAAGCGGGTTCCCGAGAGAACCCGCAATCCAAGATTGCCATCGCTCGATGATCGGGCCCAGGCCGGCAGCAAACCCGTGGCGCCAAGCGCGATGCCGCCAAGGCCGGCAGACTGAATCAGTTTTCGTCTATTTAACATGAGGTAGTTCCCGAATTGATGGCTAAGTTTTGATGAGCATCATCGCGTCTTTTTCGCGCTAAAAGCGCAAAATAAAGCACTCGCGCCGCGCCAAACGCGGAACGTCTTTAGCAATCAAATCAGGAGGCGTATTTTTAGAGATACGGGCGTCGCGATGGGCGGACCGCGCCACAAGAAAGCGACAAGCTTGGTTGTCCGGCTTCCGCCATGCGTTACTGCCGCGACAACATCCGCTACAATTATTTTGGCGACCGGCGCAAACCCGATCGATGCAAGCACGTCACCCTTGACCGACGCTTTGTAAAGCGCAGACGATGCGCAATGTTCGCAGTCGCCTCCGCCAGATTTACACGGTTCGGCTTGCTCATTGTGATCGTGATGGGCGCCTGAAACGTTATGACTTTGGCGCCCCGTTTCCGTATGGGCGCCATGCATGTCATGGCCGACTGCATGAGTGGCGCCCGCATTCTGTGAGAGGCAGGCGCACGCGGCATGACTCATCGCTAACATCAGGGCGAGGAATGCGATCAAAACCGTTTTTACAGGTCCGTGCGTCACGTGCTTGACCAACCTTTCAACACCCACTATCTATACCCCCTATAGGTATAAGTCAATGAACAAATCCGAAGCCACGATCAAACGCTTAAACCGTATTGAAGGCCAGGTACGCGGTATTGCGCGTATGCTGGAGGAAGACCGCTATTGTATCGATATTCTCCATCAAATGCAGGCGGTGAAATCCGCCATGGCGAGGGCGGAAAGTGAAATCCTGAAAGCCCACGCCGCAAGTTGCGTCGCTGAGGCGATCTCTTCAGGCAATAAAAAGGCGCAGCAGGAAAAAGTCTCTGAGCTGATCGATCTATTCGACAAGTTAAAGCGCTAACGATAATTCTTTGATCAAATTGGCCACTGCATGTCGACTTTTGGATTGCAGCCGCTTTTCCCCTCCCCCCTATCCATTCGCGTTTTCTCCAAATTCGCCAAATGCTCGCGGTAGACGGTTTCGATCAGGGCGATTAATTTTGTGGTGCGCTCGCCCTGCTAGCCGATCACTTCAGGCGTTGTTTCGTAGTGTTCGAAGTAGCGCGCCTCCACATGGGGCAGCGGAGGAGTTCGAAAAGCGGTTGCAAGGTTTCTAGCGCGCAGGCGATGCAGAACAGAAGTCAATACGCCCCAAGGATCGTCATGCTTTGATCTAACTCGCCGATTTTGAAAGTTTATCTGGTGAGCCCTGATGGATTCGAACCATCGACCTACTGATTAAAAGTCAGTTGCTCTACCAACTGAGCTAAGGGCCCACACCGCGCGACAGCAATAAACAGCCGCTGCGCTCCTTGCAAACGAAAGCCGCCCACGATCTTCGTGAAGCGGCCATGCGCCTTGGAAGGCGCGGAACATAGGGGCCGCCCGGCGCAGGGTCAACCGATTCGACAAGGCAAAATTCGCATGATTTTAAACCATATCTTCGCCGGTCGCGGCGGCGAAGTCTTTGACGAACGCATCGAAGCCGCCAGTTGCGATGGCGTCTCGCATCGCCGCCATAAGATCCTGATAATATTGAAGATTGTGCCAGGTCAGCAGCATCGGCCCGAGATATTCCCCGGCGCGAAAGAGGTGATGGAGATAGGCTTTGGAATAATCCCGGCTCGCGGGGCATGAGCTTTCAGCATCCAGCGGCGCCGGATCGTCAGCAAATTGCGCGTTCTTGATGTTGATCGGCCCGCTCACCGTCCATGCCTGACCATGACGCCCCGCCCGGGTCGGCAAGACGCAGTCAAACATATCGATCCCACGCGCTACCGCCCCGACGATGTCGGCGGGCTTGCCAACGCCCATAAGATAGCGCGGCTTTTCAGTCGGCATTTGCGGCGTTGTGAATTCAAGCACCCGGAACATTTCCGCCCGCCCCTCGCCGACGGCGAGACCGCCAACGGAGTAGCCCGGAAAATCGATTTCCATCAGTTTTTGCAGGCTCTCCTGGCGAAGGTCTTCGTAATTGGCGCCTTGCACAATCCCGAACAGCGCCTGTCCCGGTTTTGAGCGTTCTTCAAATGCGCGCTTCGATCGTTCAGCC
This sequence comes from Pseudomonadota bacterium, assembly GCA_039196665.1. Classification (GTDB taxonomy): domain Bacteria; phylum Pseudomonadota; class Alphaproteobacteria; order Caulobacterales; family Parvularculaceae; genus Hyphococcus. Next base: position 721,002 of record JBCCUQ010000001.1, read on the forward strand.
CAGCGCACGGACAACAGCATCGACTGGCGCGCCTTGTCGTGGTCGATGGGTATCGCCGGACATTCATCAAGCTGCATCTGGATATCGGCGCCGAGCAGGCATTGGATTTCAATCGAGCGTTCCGGCGTAAGCATGTGTTTCGAACCGTCGATATGCGACTGGAACGAGACGCCTTCTTCCGTCAGCTTACGAAGCTTTGAGAGGGACATCACCTGAAAGCCGCCGCTATCGGTCAGGATAGGGCCAGGCCAGTTCATAAACTGATGGAGACCGCCAAGCGAAGCCACACGCTCCGCCGTGGGCCGCAACATCAGATGATAGGTGTTGCCGAGAACGATGTCTGCGCCGGTGGCGCGCACATGATCGGGCAACATCGCCTTCACCGTCGCCGCCGTTCCGACCGGCATGAAGGCCGGCGTTCTGATATCGCCTCGCGGCGTCGAGATGACGCCCGTGCGCGCCGCGCCGTCAGTGGCGGCTAGCGAGAATGAAAACTTATCCGCCATCGTTCAGCTCCAACAGGCACGCGTCGCCATAGGAATAAAACCGGTATTCCTTTTCAATAGCGTGAGCGTAGGCCGCTTTCATCTGCTCAGTCCCCGCGAATGCACACACAAGCATAAACAATGTCGATCGCGGCAAGTGAAAGTTGGTCAGCAACATGTCCGCCGCCCTAAACCGATATCCAGGCGTAATGAATATATCAGTTTCTTCAGTAAAGGGGTGAATGACGCCCTCTTCATTCACGGCGCTTTCTAGGAGCCGTAACGATGTTGTGCCAACCGCAATGATGCGCCCACCCGCCGCCTTGCATGCATTAATGCGCCTTGCTTGATCCTCGGTTATATCACCCCACTCACTGTGCATCTTGTGCTCGGTCGTCTCGTCGGCCGTAACGGGCAGGAATGTGCCCGCCCCTACATGCAATGTGATCATGGTCCGTTGAATACCGACAGCATCAAGCGCTGCAAATAATTCATCCGTAAAATGAAGACCCGCCGTCGGCGCCGCGACTGAGCCTTTTTCTTCAGCATAAACCGTTTGATAGCGCTCGCGGTCTTCATCCGTCACATTACGTTTTCGCGCGATATAGGGTGGCAGGGGCATAACGCCAGCGCGCGCCAGCGCTTCTTCAAATGGCGCGCCGAAACTGTCAAAACCGAGCACGGCTTCGGCGTCGCTTCGCCCTTCAACACGAGCTGACAGCAAATCGCCAAACTGGACAAGATCACCCTCGCGCAGACGTTTGGCGGGACGGACAAAAGCGCGCCAGCGATTTCCGCCCAGGTCTTTATGTAACGTCACATCAATTTCAACATCGCCGCCACCGCCGGTTGGCCGAGCGGCGCGCACGCCCCGCAATTGCGCCGGAATCACCTTCGTATCGTTAAGAACCAGCATATCGCCAGCTCGTAAAACTGAGGGCAAATCACGCATAATGCGGTCCTGGACGCCGCTGGCGCTGACATACAGCATGCGTGACGCATCGCGCGGCTCTACCGGTTCCAGCGCAATCCGCTCCTGCGGTAATTCAAAATCAAAAAGGTCTACGCGCATTCAAGCGCTGTACCCGCCAGCGATCAAAAACTCAAATCGAATACGTATCGTAGTTGAAACCCTGGTCCATGGTTTTTGACGGAGCCTGCTCCGCGCACTCGCCTACAGGCTTCGCCGGCACGCCGGCGACCGTACAGTGAGGTTTCACCTCTTTAAGAACGACACTGCCCGCCGCGATTTTAGCGCCCTCGCCCACCTCTATATTGCCAAGAACTTTGGCGCCAACGCTGACGAGCGCGCCGCGGCGAATTTTCGGATGCCGGTCGCCTTCGTGTTTTCCGGTACCGCCGAGCGTTACGTTCTGCAGAATGGAGACATCATCTTCGACAACAGCAGTCTGGCCGATGACGATCCCTGTCGCATGATCGAAAAAGACCCCCTTGCCGATGCGTGTCGCAGGGTGAATGTCCACCGCAAACAGCTCAGACATACGGCTTTGCAGATAAAGCGAGAGTGACTTTCTGTCATGACGCCAAAGCCAGTTGGCGACGCGATGCGCCTGCAACGCCAGGTACCCTTTAAAATAAAGCAGTGGTTGCATATACTCATTGCAGGCGGGGTCCCGATTGAAAACCGCTCTCATGTCCCGTAGCCCTGCATCAACAATCGCCGGTTCGTCAGCATACGCTTCATCGCATACTTCACGCCAGAGCATGGCGCTCATCTCCGCGTCCGACAGTTTTTGCGCTAACCGATAAGACAACGCCGCCTTGAAACTTTCGTGATTAAGAATGGTCGCATGGAGAAAGCTCGCCAGCGCCGGTTCAGACGCCGCGGCCGTCGCCGCCTCAACGCGCATCCGCGACCAGGTCTGGTCGCTGGAAATATCGATAACTTTTGCCGGTGTCTGTTTTGCCTGTGACATGGGGGGAGTTTCCTATTTTCCACGATAGGCTTCAAGTATGTGTGCTGAAATAGGCTCCGGCGCCTCCCCGCGCAAGGCCTTGGCGAAAGCGGTCAGAGTCATCACAATGGTGAGACTGTCAGTAATATCGCCAGCCATCACCATTTCTAACAGGTCCTTAAACGAAACTCTTTTTAAGGTTAACGCCTCTGAGGGTTCAGGCGCGGCAGGCCCTTGTTCCAATCCCCAAGCGAGATAACAGACCGCGCGCTCATTCGTGACGGAATTGGAGATATCAAAATGAGAAAGCGCTTCCCATTCTGTCGCTATCAATCCCGTTTCTTCCGCCAGTTCCCGTTTTGCCGATGATAAGGGATCAACATCCAGCGCACCACCGCCCTCCGGTAATTCCCAACTATAACGGTCGAGCGGAAAACGGTGCTGCCCCACCAAATACACAAAACCATCAGCGTCGATCGGCAAGACGCCAATCGCCAGGTTTTTGAATTGTACGACGCCGTATTCGCCAGGCGATCCATCAGGGTGAATCACACTATGATCGACAATCTTGATCCAGGGGTTATCGAAAACCTCTTTATGCGCCGTAACTGCCCATGGCCCGATTTTCCGCTCGCCTCTGCTCATTCAGCACTAACCGGGCGAACAGGCACATTCAACGCGCAGACATCTACATGATCAGGTCGGTAATAAAAGAATTCCTCGGGCCTGTTGCGACGAGCCTCAACATAATTGGCGAAAGCCGCATTTGATGAATCAAGAATTTCCAAGTCAGTGCGTTCGGCTTCCGATATATCCGCCGCAACGCGCATCGCAATAATCGTATCACCCAGATCATCGTTTTCAGATTCGGGCGGTGACACGCGGCGTAACGCCTGTACATGTTCCATCCCCTGCACCACGCGACCAGCGACCGTCAGATTGCGATCGAGATAACGCTGCGGCTGGAGCGCGATGTAAAATTCAGTACTGGCCGAGTCTTTTTCATTGTTGCGCCCATAAGCGAAAGCCCCAGTACAATGAAGGTGCCAGACCGTGCTGGTTGCTGCATCCACACCGACTGGCAAACTATCGATCCAGCCGACAGTTTGCGCATAGCCGTCAACGTCCTTTTGCATAGCGATCGGCATCTGATCGGTTATCGGCTCTTCAAATTCAGCCGTCATGGCCTTCTGTGCGGTTTTGACCTCCCGCACACCGAAAGGGTCGCCACCCTGGGCCACGAATCCATTGATGACGCGATAAAAAGAAAGTCCGTCGTAAAATCCTTCGCGGGCAAGCGCCTTGATCTGCGCAACGTGATTTTGGGCGAGTGTCGTTGAGAGCGCCACCACAATCCGGCCCGCCTCAAGCTCGATATAGAGCGTGTTTTCCGGGTCGAGCGCGCGCCAGTCCGAGGGTGCTGAAGATTCCAGCACCTCCGCCGGCGACGGCTTGCCTTCCATCAGCTCCGGCCATGCCGGCGTCGCCAACAACCAAGCTGCGGCAGACAAGATCTTAATGCCCTTCGTCATATTCATTTTCTCCTCACCCTCTGCCTCGATAGGGCTGCACGCCTGTGTCCGGCAGCCATAACCCTGCGGGCGGCGCCCCCGTCTGGTAAAAAATATCAATCGGGATGCCGCCGCGCGGATACCAGTACCCGGCGATCCGCAACCATTTCGGCTTTGCCGCCGCGACCAGTCGTTTAGCAATCGCCAGCGTGCAATCTTCATGGAAAGCGCCGTGATTGCGGAAGGAAGTCAAAAACAGCTTGAACGACTTTGATTCGATGATGAGTTTCGCCGGGACATAATCAATCACCAGATGCGCGAAATCGGGCTGGCCCGTCACCGGGCACAGCGAGGTGAATTCCGGCGCGGTGAAACGCGCAAGATAAAGATCACCGGTATGCGGGTTGGGCGCAGTTTCAAGCATCGCCTCGTCAGGCGATCCGGCGGGACGCGCCGCCTCCCCTAATTGAGTAAGCTTTCCCGATGCCTTAGGCCCGCCTCTTTTCACAGTCTTTTTCGATTTTACAGCCATGATTCACCTTAATGTCACGGGTGTTTTAGCCATGCTCGGCCCGCCCGCAAAGCCTGCCGAAAAACTGGCAAAATGGCCGGCCGCCCCCCGTAGACAAAGCCCCGGCTCTTGGCTTATAAGCCGCGCTCTTCTTACGCCTCTGGACACTCAAACGTCTGGATAAGCGGCGAGAAACGCCCAGGTAGCTCAGTTGGTAGAGCAGCGGACTGAAAATCCGCGTGTCGGTGGTTCAAATCCGCCCCTGGGCACCATCCAAAAGCTTATTCCTAAGAGCGATCGACAGAATCAATGCCCGCCAAGCGGGAGCGCCTTGGCGCCGGAAAATAAACTGCCGCCTGAGTTCTGCTTTAAAAATTCAGAAATTTCACACCAATGTTTGTTTCATCACCAAACACTGGATGGAAAATACTGAATATCGAGTATGTGCTTCGCATAGACGAAACCATCCATGGTAATATGGTATTATTTATACGGCTTTATGTGAACAAAAAGACTCACGTGTTTTTTAATCTGCACCTCAGATTTACGTCGCTGTATCGAAAACTACATTAAAGCGTGGTGTAAAGACTAATAAGATAAAAAAAGGATTGGCGCGCAATAAACGTAATTCCACAGCTTATTTTGACAGGACCGCTTTCGCGTGCTCAAGTTATACTTTTGCATTGGGGATATCATGAAAGCCTTGCGAAAAACCGGCGCCTTTACAACACTCTCATTTTTCCTGGCTGCTTGCTCAAGCGGCATATCGGAATTCGACAAACAGGCGGTTGTGGCTACGGTATCGTGCCGTGACATCGATGACGATGCCGAACGCCTGGCTTGCCTTGACAACGCCTCTAATCAACTCGCCAAGACGCTAATTGTGCGCGAAAATGCAGACGGCACGCGCGAGCCATATTTTGGTGAATATGATCTTACAGTTGGCGCAGCGCCGGAAGTAGAAGAAGAGTCAAAGACACGCAAACAAGCCGAGGACGAATTTGGAAGCGAGCGCATCAAAGCCGCTCAGGCCCGTCAAGAAAAAGAGCGCCCGCAATCCATCAACGTACAAATTTCTGAAATTATCGTCGACCCTTATAATAAAGTCACGGTTACGCTTGAAAATGGTCAGGTCTGGCGGCAGCTCGCCGGTGACGATCGAACCGTTCGGTTCCCCAGCCCGCACCAAATCTATACAGCCGAAATCAAGCGCGGCGTTTTTGGGAATTACTTCATGAAAATTATTGAGCGTGACCGCACAATTCGGGTTCGTCGCATTCAATAAAGCCCGATGAAGCCTGCTCCCCCTAAGTTAGTTTTGCCCGCTCATGGCGGCGGCGATTTCCGGGCGGTCTTCCGCGCTGTTCAGATATTGCGGCTCGGCCCGCAGAAGCGTTTTTTGCTCATAAGCATATGCGTAGGACAAAACCTCAGCATCATCATTGGCGGCGCCGATAAAGGAAACGCCAACGGGCAAGCCGTGGACGGTTCCCATAGGAACGCTGGCGTGAGGATAGCCTGCAATCGCCGCCATCCACCCGGCGCCCGCCCAGGCCGGCCAGGTATCGCCGTTAACAGGATCAACACGAGGCGCGATCGGCCCAGACGGCGAAACCAGAATGTCGACATTGTAGTCGGCAAGCAATTTGTCGATGCCCTCCACGCCGGTGCTGCGTTGAACGCTCTGTCTTGCTTCCAGATACTCCGGCGAATCCAGTCCGCCCCTTTCCATGGCTTCAGCAAAAATGCTCTGATCGAAGAGTGCGAGTTCAATGTCAGCATTAGCTTCGTTGAAGGCGATCAACTCGGCGAGTGTCCCTGGTTGACCTTCAACAGGCGTGTTAGCGAGATAGTCATTGATCGTCGCCTTAAATTCATAGTCCAGAACTGCGCGGGAGTTTTTACCGAAATCCGGTCCACGGCCTGAAAATTCGTCAATCTCGATCAACTGAGCTCCAGCCACCTGCATTGCTTCCAGCGCAGCATCAAACCTGGCGATAATGTCGTTATTGGCACCTTGAGCAAACCTCAAAACACCAACCCGCGCGCCCGTCAACTTATTGACGTCAAGGCCAGCGACATAATCGACCTTACCAGAGCCGGTCGCCATCGCATTAAGCATCATGGCGGCGCCCCTGACAGTTTTTGTCATCGGGCCGGCAGTGTCTTGAGAAGACGAAATCGGAATAATGTATTCCTGTGAGACGAGGCCAACAGTCGGCTTAAAGCCAACGATGCCGTTGATTGTAGACGGACAGATAATCGAGCCATTTGTTTCCGTACCGACAGTACCGGCGGCCAGTGACGCCGCCGCCGCCGCGCCGGACCCTGAACTGGAGCCGCATGGGTTGCGGTCAAGCATATGCGGATTGCGAACTTGCCCGCCTAAAGCCGACCAGCCGCTCATTGAATCATTGGATCGAAAATTCGCCCACTGACTAAGATTAGCTTTACCAAGAATTATCGCGCCTGCGTCGCGCAGCCCGGCCGCCAGTGGTGAATCACGTCCAGTCATATTGTCTTTTAAAGCGAGTGCGCCAGCTGTTGTCGCCATTTGGTCAGCCGTTTCGATGTTATCTTTCAACAAGATCGGAACGCCATGAAGCGGCGCCAGTGTTTCGCCAGCATCGCGCTTCGCATCGAGGACTTTCGCCTCCTCCAAAGCATTGGGATTGACCGCAATAATACTTTGTAGTTTTGGACCCGCCCGATCAATCTTATTGATCCGGTCTAGATAGGCATTCACTAACGCCTCTGCAGTGATCTCACCATTTGCTAACGCGTCCCGGATTTCCGGTAATGATTTTGCGATCATTCCGTCCGGCGCAAATGAATCAGGGGATGGGGCAGGCTCAGTTACTTGACTTTCCTGCTGTGCGCACGATGCCAGTCCGGCAGCTATAGCTGCGATAAAAAACAAGCGCTTCATAATACCCTTCCGAACTTGTATTAGCGCCGGATAATAACTGACTATTCGAAGATGGAAAGCGTGACTGTGCAAAAGTATTCAGTATCGTGCAAATACTGTGGGCCAAAAAAATATGGAATAGCGATAGAGGTTTTTTGCGCGAAACGGTACTATACTAACTGGGTTTATTTTATCCGGTTGCAGAACGTTTGAATCATCTTCAAAAAATCGAAAAAATTGACCTTCTGGCCTGGCCGGGTTGAGGCGACATGGCGTAAAAAATGCGCTAGAATTTCCAAGGGGACCGGCGTGGCTATCGTGGTGGGGCCAGAATGTCTAACAGCGACTTTGATGATGCTGAAAAAACTGGCGTATCTCGCGTTTTTCGGGTTTTTCGCAATAATGAGAATGCAATCAAAAAATTTTTATGGCGGTATGTCTCCAGCCGCCATGAGGTTGAAGATATCACGCAGGAGACCATCCTCAGGGCGTTACAGGCTGAAAAATCTCGCGAAATTCGTGAGCCGCGCGCCTTTCTATTCGGCGTTGCAAAAAATATCGTACGCAAGGAACTATATAAGAAGTCAAAAAATCTAATAGACTTTATAGAGGATTTCGACAACGAACAGCACTTCTCCTATGAGGTTGATGCAGAAGGGGCCGTTGATACGCGCCGGCAGCTGATCCTCTTTTGGGAAGCGGTGGCGACTTTGCCGCCTCAATGTCAACGCGTTTTCGTCCTGAAGAAAGTCTATGGCTACTCTCATAAGGAAATAGCAAGGCGTCTGAATATATCGGTAAGCACAGTTGAAAAACATGCCGCGGCGGGCTTGCGGCGATGCAGCGATCACATGACAAAAAAAACTGCTCAAGATGACGCTAGCGCCGCTACCGCCCGCTCCTTGCACGCCAAACACATAAGCGGCGAGTAACATCAGTCCAGGTTGGTAGTATTTGAGTATGAACAAGAAAATTCATGATTTTGACAGACCGTCAGATGTGACGTCCGAGGCTTGTGCGTGGATTGCACAACTTGAGACCGGCGATATGACACATGAGGATTTTACGGCGTTTCGCGAATGGATGCAGCGGAGCCCGCGACACGCTAACGAGATTCGGCGCTTGGCGCATTTATCAAATGAATTGAACATCCTCACGGAAATGGCTGGTCCACTGGAGGATGCGGCCGCACATTTCAAACAGATTGTGGCGCGCCCTCGAAAACCTTTCTGGCGCCGTCCCGCGGCTATAATGGCCTGCCTTGCGATGTTTGTTCTGTTGGCCGGCGGCGTCTTTTTCCATACCGCCATTAATAACCCAAAAGATGGCTCAATGATTCTTGCAACCGCCATTGGCGATTATCAAGAGACAGCCCTGCCCGATGGCTCTAGAATAGAGTTAAATTCAAATACGCAGATTGAAATCGATTTTACGCGTGAGCAAAGAGAAATCCGATTACTTAGAGGTGAAGCGTTTTTTGATGTAGCGCATGATGCGAGCCGACCGTTTGTTGTCGTTGCGGGAGACAACTACGTTATCGCCGTCGGTACGGCGTTTGCTGTCCGCCTTTACGATGCAGAAGACGATTTCGAAGTCACGGTCACCGAAGGCCGCGTCGCTGTCTCTGACGCCGCTGAAAAGTTCTTTTCCGAAGATCTCGCGCCAGAAATATTTGACGAACCAACACAACTCGCGAGTGTGGATGATGCGGCGTCGCGACTTCTGGTTCTGAAAGCAGGACAAAATATAGTTGTGTCTTCGCAATTGGACACGCCGCCAATTGTTGAAATGTCTGAGCGTGACCTGCAACGAAAATTATCGTGGCAGGATGGATTATTCGATTTTTCCGAAACGCCTCTTATTGAAGTCGTCCAAGAGGTTAGCCGTCATACGGCTATGCGTATCGAGATTTCAGATCCAGAACTCAGCAATCTGAAATTTGGCGGCGTGTTTAGAACAGGCGAAACAAACGCCTTACTCGACGCACTAGAAACGTCGTTTGATATTGAGGTTGAGCACGTTGATGACGAATATGTGAGACTCAAACCTCGCCAACAACTATGATGCCGCAGATGGCTGACAGATACGACATTGGCGATAAGACGAACGGTTCATTTCAAGCGATAAAAAAAGTGACGTCGACTAGCGGATTTTTTTGTGCGGAGGAACTCATACTATGAGGCCGCACGGAAATCGTTCTCAAGTTGCGTCAAAACTACGGTCCGAAAAAAAGGGATTGCAGAGGGGATGCTCGTTGCTTGCATACGCATTTGTGTGCGCGAGCGCGGTACAGATAGTTGATGCGTCAGCAGCAAGTTCATCAGAACAACAGATATATGATTTCAATATACCTGCGAAAAATGCTGAAGCTGCGTTAAAAGATGTTGCACGCCTCACCCGGCATTCCTTGCTGTTTCAGACTGTAGAAGTAGAGCAAACAAGAACGAATGCTATTTCGGGAAGTTATTCGCTTGATGAGGCGATAAGTATTCTTTTCGAAGGCACCAACCTTGCGGGCGGTCTCACGGAAAATGGCGTGATTACAGTTGCGCTTGCTTCCGGTGATGAAGCTGAAACCCGGGAGGCTAAAGTGTCTAAAAGAGGCATAAAAGGATTGCTGACAACCGTCTCGTCAGCCGTATTGACCAGTGTCACTGCGCTTGGCGGATCTGTACAATGGAGTTCGCCTGCTTACGCGCAAGAGGCTAATTCCGATGATGAAATCATCGTTACCGGTTCGCGTATCGCGCGAAGCGGGACAACAACGCCGACACCCACCATCGTGCTGGATTCGGAAGCAATCAGCGCTTCCGGCGCAGTTAACATTGGTGACTTGCTGCGTGAAATACCTGCGATCGGGCCGGGCCTGAACGCTGACTCAACGGCGCCAACTTTTTCCGGCGCCGGTCTTAATCTGGTCGACTTGCGCCGCCTTGGTACAGAGCGGACGCTTGTTCTCGTCAATGGACGCCGTCAGGTTGGTTCGCAGCCAGGCACAACCGCTGTTGATCTAAATACTATTCCAACGCCATTGGTTGAGAGAGTCGATGTCATAACTGGCGGCGCATCCGCTGTGTATGGTGCAGACGCCGTCTCCGGCGTTGTCAATTTTGTCCTAAAGGATGACTTTGAAGGCCTTGAACTCGATATTCAGGGCGGTGTTTCGGATGAAGGCGACGCTGAGCAGTTTCAAGTCAGCCTAACGGGCGGCGCGATTTCAGGCGACGGTCGCGGGCGGGCCGTTTTCCATGGATCTTATTCACGTGAAGGATCGATCGAATTCGATCAACGCGACACCGCCATCTCCGGCACCAACTGGCTGCCCAATCCCGCCAACACGGGGCCCAATGATGGCATTCCTGATTTCGTGTTGACGCCGAATGTTCGCCAACTCGGTGGCCAACAGGAAGCGGCGTTTATAATCAACGGGGCCTCGGGTCCTGAAGTTTATGGATTTAATCCAGACGGCTCTGTACGCCCCTTTGCGCTTGGTCCTTCAGGATTGTTGCCAGGCAATCTTACAGATGGCGGTGAGGCGCCCTTGGGCTTTGATACGGAATGTCCCCAAAACAGATGTCAGCTGAAAGTGCCAGTTGAGCGTTTCTTGATGTATGGGTCAGCCGAATATGACATCCTGGACAAGGTGACCGGTTATTTCACAGGTAGTTTCGCCAACTCGCAGTCGGAATCTCGTATTGGCTCCGTTTTTGAAATTCCTCCTTTCACAAACGATATCCCGCTTGACAACCCGTTTGTAACTGACGAAGTGCGCGACCTTCATATCGCCGCAGGTCAGGACAGCGTCCAAATTGTTCGTTCCAATACAGAGCTTGGACCGCGCGGCACAGACAGTGACCGTCGTCAGTTCCAGATGGTTGTTGGCGCCAAAGGCGATCTTGGCGATTGGGGCGGCACATCGAACTGGAGTTACGATACACACTTCCAGTATGGTTCAACGCTCGTAACCATCATTCGACTGAATGATTTATTCCAAAACCGTTTTGTGCAGGCGCTGGATGCAGTTGTCGATCCTTCCGACAGTCAAATCAAATGTCGTTCCGTTGTAGAAGGAACCGCGCAGGATCCAGGATGCGTGCCAATCAACTTGCTGCAAAGCGGCGCCTCTTTGACGCCGGAATCACAGACTTTTGTGAGGATTCCGGATCCGACAGAGACAGCGGAACTTCAACAGCTCGTTGCATCGGGGACATTGACCGGAAACCTGTTTGATCCTTTTGGAGCGGGTGAGATTGGTGTCGCAGTTGGTGGTGAATGGCGGCAGGAATCGAGCAGCTTTACACCGGCGGCGACCCAGGCCGGCACGCCAAGAGGTTTGACAGGTGTTATTCCTATAGCTGATCCAAACGATGGCGGCTCTGTCACTTCAAGCCCTGGCGGCGGATTAGGTTTCTTTAACTCAACTCGCAGGGCGATCTCCGGCAAGTTCACCGTCTACGAATTTTTTGGTGAAACGCTTGTCCCCGTCCTCCGCGATCAGCCATTTGCGCATCAGTTGAATGTTGAAGCGGCTGTTCGTTACGCGAACTATTCAACATCCGGTAGCGCAACGAGTTGGAAGTTTGGCGGCGATTGGGCGCCAACGCCTGACATTCGTTTCCGCGGCGTGCGTTCGCGTGCGGTGCGGGCGCCAAATGTGGGCGAGCTGTTCTCACCCGGAACGGAAGGGTTCGTGACTGTTGATGACCCTTGCGATCGGGATTTTGTGGGCGGCGGATCAGGCAGTCGTGCAGCGAACTGTGCGGCTCTGGGCATTTCGCCGACGTTTGAGTCAAACGCACGTACCATCAACATCCGCACGGCGTTCAGCGGAAATCCTGATCTGGAAGTCGAAGTTGCAGACACATGGACCGTTGGCGCCGTCTTGACGCCACAAGGGCTTCCCAATTTCTCAATGACGGTGGATTACTATTCCATCGAGATTGAAAACGCGATTAACACATTAGGGACACAACAAGTCCTTGATAGCTGTGTTGATCTTGACACAACCAACAATGTGTTCTGCGAAAACGTAACACGGGATGCTGCTGGCAACCTGCTGCTTGTACAGACACGAAACCTGAATGTTTCCAGTTTCACGCGTGAAGGTATAGATGTTGAGGCCCGGTACAATCTTGATCTGGGCGACTATGGCGTTGTCACGATCAGTGGTGTCGCCAACCGCGTATTGACCAACGAAACGGTACTGGCGCCGGGGACGCTTACCGGAAGTGACGTCATCGATTTCAACGGTCAGATTGGCGATCCTAAATGGCGTACGCGCGCCACAACGGCGTGGCGTAACGGTCCATGGGGTCTGACCACTACAGTCAGCTTTATGTCCAATCAGGTTCCGGATATCACGCCGGCGACGCCCGAAGACAATCGTGCGACGACGGGCACAGGCGGGTTCACGCTTGTTGACCTCCAGGCGCAGTATGACGTGACTGACGGCGCTACGCTGCGCGCCGGGGTTGATAATGTGTTTGACAACTTACCGCCTAACCTTCCCGACACGCGACAAGGCGGCGCCGGCAGCTTCGGCGGCGCTGAAATCTTCCCGATCACCGGCCGCTTCTTCTATGTCGGTGCGCGGGTACGCTTCTAGTCCACCGGGCAAAATGGCTCGGGAGGTTCTTCATGATCCCTCTGTATGAAGAACCTCCCGGTTAATCTGGATGTTTTATCAAAATCTGTTTTCTAATTTTACAGGCCTGAGCGGTGTTGAAATCAAATACTGGCGGTTTCACACCGATCATATTTTGAAGGGAAACCGCCATGCATCGACTTATTCATACAGCATTAGCACTCTGTGGGTTGGCTGCCGTTGCTTGTGCGCCGACAGACCCGGAATCACAAATCATTGGCAGAGCGCTTGTTCAAACGGATGAAAACGACGTTCCTTTCGAATGGCTGGATGAAAACACGAGTAAGCGAGCCCTTGGCTGGGTGCGTACGGAAAACCAAAGCACATTAAAGGAACTGAGGTCAGACAAGCGTTTTACAGAATTTAAAGCCGAAGCCGTGGCGGTTCTGACTGCGCCAGACAGATTACCTTCCATCCAAATTCACGGCGACGCCGTTTACAACTACTGGCAGGATGCGGACCATATTTTCGGGCTATGGCGCCGGGCCAAATATGATGATTTCATAACCGGCGAGCCGGCATGGGAAACACTGATTGATCTTGATGCGTTATCCGAACATGAAGGGCGCGAGTGGATTTTACAAGGCGTTTCCTTTGCGCCGGGAGACTCATCGCGCGTGCTTGTTCGTCTTGCGCATAAGGCGCAGGATACTTTTGAGCTTCGCGAATTTGATTTGAACGACAAATCTTTTGTGGCCGACGGGTTTTCGTTGCCGGAAAGCAAATCCCGCGTTTCATGGAAGGATGAAAACACGCTGATCCTGGCGTCCGCACTCGATGGCGCGTTAAAAACGGAATCCGGCACTCCACGCACATTGGCGTTATGGCGGCGCGGAACGCCCCCGGAAGCGGCGGAAGAACCCTATTTCAAAGCGGAATTTGCCGACTTTACTGCATTCCCGGCTTTTTCAGGCATGACCGGCGATGATTTCGCAATTGCGCAAGGTGTTGATTTCTTTTCGCGCGCATATTGGCTCCGCGACCAGGGAGGCGTTCTGCATCCACTGCCCCTGCCCGCAAAAATGGCGCCTATGGGCGTTTACAAAGGCGCGCTTATTCTCTTGATCAAGCAGGACTGGATGGCAGGCGACACAGCTTTTGAAAATGGCGATCTGGTGCTAATCTCGCTGGAAGGTTTGTTTCAGCGCCGCGCTATTGAAAACGCCCGGCTGCTATACCGACCGGCAGCAGATGAACAGATGCGCAACTTGCGCATCCTCAGTGGCGTTATCCACTTAAACCTGCTGAAATCTCTACGGGGCCGTATCGTTGTGCTTGATGAAACAGAGGTTGGTTTCACTTCCAGGCTTATTGAAACATTTGCAGATGGGTTTATTCGGTTCGGCGCAACGACACCCGATGGAAACGCCTTGCTGGCGACATATGAAGGCCCGTTGACGCCCCCAGCAATGTACATAGTGGAAGGTGGTACAGGCGCCAAAACGCTTATTGCAAAACAGGATCACGCCTTTGATGTAAAAGATCTGCGTGAGGAAATACGGTACACGACATCCAAAGATGGCGTGGAAATACCGTACACGATTATTTACCATAAAGATCTGAAGTTAGATGGCGAGACGCCAACGCTGGTTTACGGCTATGGCGGTTTTGAAGTGACCATCACGCCTCGTTACGAGCCGGTTTTTGGCAAGCTCTGGCTCGAAAAGGGGGGCGTTTACGTTCAGGCGCACTTACGCGGCGGCGGTGAGTTTGGACCGAAATGGCATGACGCGCCAATGCTCGACCAACGCCCCCGCGCCTATGAAGACATGGCCGCGGTGCTGGAGAAGTTGCATGAACGCGGGATTACATCGCCAGCACATACGGGCATCATGGGTCGATCCAATGGCGGCCTGATGGTCGCAGCAGTTATGGTGCGCAACCCGGAATTGATGAATGCGGTTGTGGTCGGCGGGCCGCTGATCGACATGTTGCGTTATGACAAGCTTGGCCCCGGCGCCAGTTGGACAGCGGAATATGGCGATCCTGATAATCCTGAACAACGGGCATTTATCAGTGAGTACTCACCAATACAGAATCTGAAAACGGACGCTGAATATCCACGACCACTCGTCATCACGGCGACGTATGATGATCGTGTCTGGCCAGGACATGCGCGGCGGTTTGCAGCGCAGATGGAAGCTCTTGGCCATGATGCGCTCTATTACGAGGACGAAGCTGGTGGGCATTACTGGGAACTGGCGGGAGGGCCTGCGCCAGGCGATTGGCGAAAACGTGCGAAGGCGCGCGCCGTTGAGTATATTTATCTTGCGCAGGAATTGGGGCTTGAATAGTTACAGGTTGAATTAACAATTCAATACAAACTTGGGCGCAATAACCAAAACCTATGCAGTCCTTTCACCCAAAAATTGTTTTAAGGCGACAGCGTTATTATGCTCTTCGTCGCGCGCAGCATAAATAAGGGTCACGGATTTCTCTTGCACCAGCTTTTGTAAGTGTGCAAAAGCGTCACACGCTAGTGGATCTGATTGAAGCTCCAAACGGTAGCGCCTGATGAAATGTGGCCATCGTTCAGACTGATGATTGAACCACGTGCGTAACGCAGCGCTCGGAGCCACATCCTTCAGCCATAGGTCTATAGCGGAAACTTCTTTTGAAAGCCCGCGCGGCCACAGCCGATCAACCAACACCCTATATCCGTCACTCTTCGCCGGAGCGTCGTAAGCCCTCTTTGTGACGACAGTCATTTGTGTGGAATTTGCCGCCATGATTTTTGCTCGTTTCTGCATGCAAGACCAAGCTAATGGCCAATTGGCCGGAAACTATGTCGGATTGATGTCCATATAGCCGGAATTATACGCCAATCGTTCAGGACGCTTTGATGCCCCGCCTGTAAGGGCCTAAAGTAAGGCGATCAAATTCAGGATAAAGCCATGGACGTTCTAAGCGACATATTAAATATCGTGACCCTTAAGGGAAGTCTGTATTTCCGGACCCAGTTCAGCCCGCCTTGGGGGGTGTGCGTGCCGAATTACTCAAATGTCGCGCGGTTTCATCTTGTCACGCGCGGCCAGTGCTGGGTCAAAGTCGCCAGTGTCACCGACCCGGTTTGCCTTAGCGCCGGGGATCTCATTGTTATCCCTCATGGTGCGGAGCATGCGCTAAGCGACGCCCCTGAAACGCCAATTAAATCGCTTGATCACGTGGTAGAAGCGGCTGGCTTTAAAGGCGCAGGCGCACTTGTTTACGGAGGCGAAGATAACGGCGCGCCAGCACGTCTCGTTTGCGGTCACTTTGCATTTGATCCGAATGTCGGGCGCATCCTTCTCGATAGCTTACCGCCCTATATTGTAATTCATGGCTTTCAATCGTCGGATACCGGCTGGATTGATGATGCAATGAAATTCATTACGCAGGAAGTTCACGAAGAAGCCCCCGGCGCCGAAGCAATTATCAATCGGCTTTCCGAGATTCTTTTTATTCAAACGATACGTCACTATGCGCGCGACGCCTCAACAGGGCTGATGGCGGGACTACGCGACCCGCAGTTGGGACGCGCGTTGTCAGCGCTTCACGCCAACCCATCAGGCGCATGGACCGTTGAAAGTCTTGCTCAGCAAGCAGGGTTGTCACGAACAGTTTTCTCAGAGCGCATGCGCGAACGGATTGGCATGTCCCCAATGCAGTATCTAACTCAATGGAGGATGGAACTAGCTTCTCGTCTTTTGATGAAAAAGAATGTAAATCTCGGACGCGTCGCACCGGAGGTTGGCTATCAGTCCGTTGGCGCTTTTATCAAAGCATTCAAAAAGCATTACGGCGTGGGGCCCGGCCGCTACCAGAAAACCATGCTCGCGCAGGCTGCATAGAATACGCGTAAACACATTGCGTCTCTTTTCAACTTTCCTTTCCGGCGCTGTGTTGATAGGTGTGGCCATCTATCTCTTAAGCATTGCGCAGCCTGTCCGCTTTGAAACTTCTGCGAGAGGTGAAGCCAATCTCGCCAACGGCGCTTACATGATGGCGGCGGCGGGATGCGCTTCTTGTCACACACAAAACCAAGGTAATCCAAACAACCTGGGCGGCGGCGTATTGATCACCTCTCCTTTTGGCGCGATTGTCACGCCAAATATTTCGTCAAACCCGAAATATGGCGTCGGCGCGTGGTCGGACAATGATTTTCTGAACGCCGTCAAACGCGGCGTCTCACCGACAGGCGATCACTATTACCCCGCATTCCCCTACACGCATTACGCAGGACTGACCGATCGTGATGTCCTTGATATCAAGGCATACATACTTTCATTGCCGCCATCAAAATCTCAACCGCCGGATACAAACCTTCCTTTCCCATTTAACCTGCGTGTCGGCATTGGACTCTGGAAACACCTCAATGCGTTGCTCTTAACACCTACGCACGAACGCCATGGAGGTGATCGCGGACGCTACCTTGTCGAGCACGCCGCCCATTGCGGCGCCTGTCATACACCGCGTAATGCAGCGTTAACTCTCGATCAAAGGCGCGCATTCCAAGGCGCTATAGGTTTTGACGGGTTCGCGGCGCCGCCACTGACGCCGGAACGATTGCAAGCTGCGGGCAGAGACGCCTTCACAAATGGCGTTCTTGCTTATGGCTTACGCCTTGATGGTGCGCCTCTTAAGGCGCGCACCATGGTTGATGTTGTCGACAAGACACATCAACTCACCATCGAAGATCGCAATGCGATTTATGATTATCTCATCTCTATCGAATGACGCTCTGCACGGAAGTTGCGAGCGATTCTTCCTTTTTAACGGTCATTGATTGCTCTTTCGTTCGCAAAGATAACTACATCGTTCGTGATCATGCGCAGGCCATGGAAACCCCAGCCGGGGGATGACTATTATTCCATTGCAAGGGACGTTTCGTCCTTTTGCGGATCAAATGTTTACTTTGCAATCTGGAGATAACAATGAAAAACTCAATTGAGGCTCACGCCTCTAACGACGCCAAACAGGCGATTAACAGACGCAATATGCTTGGCGCAGGCGGCGCAGCTCTTTCCGCTGCTGGCGCGCTCGCACTTGCCGGCGTTGCAACGCCAGCAATGGCGCAAGCCGCACGCGGCGACGACGCCAATGACGCAAATCTGTTAAACGCCGCACGCGCACTCGAATTCGAAGGCATCGCCGCGTATCAAATTGCGCTTGAAAGTGGGCTGCTGCCGCCGAACGCTGTTGGCTTTGCAACGCTCTACCAAAGCCATCACATGCAGCATAATGATGAACTTGAAAAAGCGATCAAGCGCCTTGGCGGCAAGCCAGTCGGACCGAAAACGACCGCACAATATGCCAAACAACTGGAAGCGGACAAACTTAAGTCGTTCGAGGATATTCTTCGGCTTGCCCTTCGCCTTGAGCAAGGCGCCGCGAGCGCTTATCTCGGTCTCATCGAACCACTGAAGAATACAGACCTTCATTTGCTGGTAGCCCGTCTCGCTGCAGACGAGGCCGCTCATGCTGCGACATTCATGATCGATCTAAGCTCCCCGATCTCCAAAAAGGTCCCCCTCTTTTAGAGGATTGAAGGGAAGATTGATCATGATCAGCCCCCGCCGCCGCATTCTCCCCCACGCGGTTTTGCGCGTCGTAGCGGCGGGGGCTTTGGCCCTCACCGCTTGCGATAATCAAACGGCCAGCGCTAATGAAGATTTACATCAAGCGCGCACATCAACGACGCCGGAAACCCAACTCAACCAAACCGCCGGCGACGCCGAGCGCGGCGAAGCAGTCTACATCGCCAAATGCGGCGGCTGTCATTCGATCGATCAAAACCGGATCGGCCCCAAACATCGCGGCGTTGTTGGAAGACGCGCGGGCGGTGTTGAAGACTACTCCTACTCTCCGGCATTACAGAGTTTAGGGGTTGTCTGGGACGCCGCGAGCCTGGACGAATGGCTCAAGGGACCAACAAAAATGGCCCCGGGCACACGTATGGGTCTTGCTCTTTCAGACATGTCCGACCGTCAGGACGTCATCGCTTATCTCACATCAATTTCGGAATAACTGCGGAGCGCTGCCTTGTTTAACTTCTTCAAAAAGCACATCAAAAAGGAACCAGTGACCATGACAATTATCGACCACCTTAGCGTCGGTGTTGACGACCTTGCGAAGGCTAAAGCTTTTTACAACCCGGTGCTAAACGCTATCGATATTAATCTTTTAGCGGAAACAGAGCATTTCCTCGCCTATGGGAAAGGCGCCGTACAATTTCTCGCCATGCCGCCTTACGACAAAAAACCTGCTTCCGCTGGTAATGGCGTTCATATCTGTTTCACGGCTGACAGCGACCAGGCCGTACGAGATTTCCACAATAACGCATTAAAGGCTGGCGGTGTTTGTGAAGGCGAGCCTGGGCCACGGCCAGCATACCCAACCGACAATGCTTACGCCGCCTATGTGCGTGATCCTTTCGGCAATAAACTGGAAGTTATTCATGGCGGCTTTGCCAGCTAAAACCTTACACAATAAATAAATACTTAGGCGTACTATATAAAAGTTTGGAGATACGGTCCAAAATTTTGCAGCAGAATCTCGTGAGTATGGCTTAGTGGAGCCGCTTACACTGCTGCAAAAGCACTGCTTTCAGACGCAAGTCTCTTCAACAAAGGCGACATCCGCCAGGAGCATACTCCCTGATCAAGGAGTTCCTGCATTCTATCAACAACCTTGGAGAGTCCAATTTCGTCAGCATAAAACATTGGTCCTCCTCGGTAGCCGGGAAACCCGTATCCCTTCAAAAATACAATATCGATATCAGAGGCCCGCGCCGCAATTCCATCATCAAGAATCCAGGCGCCCTCATTCGCCATGCAGAGTAATAAGCGGTCTTTAATTTCCTGGTCAGAAACCTCTCGCCGTTCAATTCCCTTTTCCCTGGACGCTGTCACAACAAGATCTTTGACTATGGGATCCGGGTGCGCTGTCCGCCCGTCATAGCGATACCATCCGGCGCCGCTTTTTTGCCCAAGCCGGCCCAGTTCATAAAGGCGATCTGCGATACCGACATATCTGTCATCGGGGTCGCGCGTCGCATCTTCACGGCGGCGCGTATGCCAGCCAATATCGAGGCCCGCAAGATCGGAGACTTCAAACGGTCCCATCGCAAAACCAAACTCGCGCATCACCCGATCAACGTCTTGCGGCAAGGCGCCGTCTTCAACGATATATTCCGCTTCCTGGCGGTATTTTTTGAAAATTCGGTTGCCGATAAAGCCATCGCAAACACCAGCCAGGACAGATGTTTTCTTTAAGCGCTTACCCATGGCGAATGCCGTCGCCAGCGTCCAGGGGGCAGCCTTGTCTGTTTTGATGATTTCAAGCAAGCGCATAATATTTGCGGGGCTGAAAAAATGCATTCCAATTACTGCTTCCGGCCGCTTCGTGGCTTTCGCAATCTCGTTAATGTCGAGATAGGAAGTATTCGAGGCGAGAATAGCGTCCTGTTTTGCGATAGCATCGAGTTTTTTGAAAACTTCTTTTTTAATATCCATGTCTTCAATAACAGCTTCGATAAAAAGCTCAGCAGGCGCCAACTCGTCAATGTTCTCGACTGGGGTTATAGCGGAGATCAACGAGGCTGCTTGATCTTCAGTAATCCTTCCCTTTTTCATCTGCCGGTCATAATGGCTTTTGATCGCCTGACTGAGCGCATCAAGAGCTTTACCGCTCGTATCGAAAATACTGACTTTGTATCCCGCGTCGGCGCAGGCAATCGCGATGCCTCGGCCCATGGTGCCGGCGCCTAAAATCGCGACACGGGTAATCGTTTTCGGCGCGACACCTTCAAAAACTGCATGTTTTGCCGCAGCGCGTTCAGCAAAAAAGCCGTGGATCATTGCTTTTCGCTGAGGGCTTTTCAGGCACTCAACAAAAAGTTCGCGCTCGGAGAGTAACCCTTGATTCAATTCCTCTGTCGCCGCTGCGCGAATTGCGCGCACTGCATTAAGTTCACAAAGACGACCTCTCGCCAATGCTTTTTTCTCTTCAGCATCCAGCAAGGCAATCTCATCTGATGAGGCTGCATATGGAGCGGATGATGTTGCAGTCCCGTCGCCAAAATCATCATTCGCGTTTATGCGCCGTATGGCGGCGGCTGTAATATTTTCATCACCATCAAGTCGGGCAGCGAGGTCATATTTAGCGGCTTTCTCACTGGATAGCGTTTTTCCCTTGAGAATGACCTCCAAAGCCATCTCTATACCCACAATACGCGGAAGGCGCTGGGTTCCCCCTGCGCCGGGAATGAGCCCTAACCGAACTTCCGGCAACCCAAAACTCGCATTTGGCCCCGCGATCCGGTGATGACATGCAAGCGCCAGTTCGAAACCGCCGCCAAGGGCAAAGCCATTTACGGCGGCGAAAACCGGCTTAGGAAATGACGCAATGCGCCTCAACAAATCCGGTAATAACGGCGCTTCCGGCGGCTTCCCAAATTCCCTTATATCCGCGCCCCCGCTGAACGCCTTGCCGTCGCCTCCAGTGATAACGACGACGCGAACGGAAGGGCTTTCCTCCGCCTGATCGAGGGCTTTCTCCAATCCCTTTCGAACGCTGGCGCTCAACGCATTCACCGGCGGATTATCAAATCTCGCAACGAGTACGGCATCATGAATGTTTATTTCTACGGCCATAATCGGTCCTGACGGTTTCGCAGTGTCTTATGACTAAAGGTTTTTTGCGCCTGATTGACAAGCTTTATTTTAATACTAAAGTATTTTACGAAAGGCGATAAATGACGAGTGCCTCCCAAACGACAGCGCCGAAAAATGTTACCGTTACAGGCGGCGGCTCCGGTATTGGATTGGCGATTGCAAAAGTGTTCGCGGATCGCGGTCACAATGTAACGGTTATGGGCCGCGATAGAGCGAAGCTAAAAGCAACCGGACTTACTTTTTTTGAAGCGGATGTCACCGATGACGAATCCCTTACATCCGCGATAAAAAACGCCGCCCCCGCAGATATATTTATCGCTAATGCCGGCGCGGCCGCAACCGCCCCTGCTCTAAAGACAACACGCGCCATCTGGGACCACATGCTGGCCGTTAACCTGACGAGCGCCTATATCAGCGCCCGTGAAGCAATACCCCCCATGGTCAACAAAAGCTGGGGCCGGTTCATCGTTATCGCCTCAACGGCTTCCTTAAAAGCATATTCATATACGGGCGCTTATACCGCAGCAAAGCATGGCGTTCTGGGCTGGGTTAAGACGCTCGGTTTGGAGCTTGCAACATCCGGCGTAACGGCAAATGCGATATGCCCGGGCTTTACCGATACGCCTTTAATCGCTGACGCTGTCGATAACATCGTTGCAAAAACCGGCCGCTCACGAGACGAGGCGCAAAAAGCTTTTACCAAAGACAACCCCATGGGTCGCCTCATCACAACCGATGAAGTCGCCGGCGCCGTTATGTGGCTTTGCAGCGATATCGCTGCATCGATCAATGGACAGGCGATAACGATTGACGGCGGAGAGACCGCGTCATGATTAATGAACAGGAAGCTTTGCGTACCTGGCTTGACCTTCTCTCCAAGACCAACGCTTTGAAGAAGGTTGTTGACAATGCGCTGCGTGCTGAACACGGCGTTTCGATTTCACGCTTCGACGTTCTCGCCGCTCTCCATCGAGCTGGTGAAGACGGCTTACGGGCTGGCGCTCTAACACAAAGACTTAAAGTAACCGATGGCAACACAACTCAAGTGACCGCCCGTTTAATTGAAGATGGCTTTGTCAAACGCCGAAAAGATCCAAAAGACGGACGTGTCGCGATTTACGTGATTACCAAAAAAGGGGCCCGCCTGTTTAATGACATGGCGAATACCAATAAAATGAGCGTGGTTGACGCGTTTGGCGCCCTCTCCGATCCACAGATGCGATCAATGCGCAACCTGCTTCAAAAGATAGATGTCTCACGAGTATCATCAATGTACGAAAAGGACGTCGCGTGAATCCTCAAAACTACAAGCCGAAACATTTCATCTGGGACTTTGATGAGGGCGTCGCAAAGATTTCACTCAATCGCCCGGATCGTAAAAACCCCCTCACCTTTGAGTCCTACGCCGAGCTTCGAGACACGTTCCGGGACCTTGTCTATACCAAAGACGTCAAAGTTGTTGTGTTCGCCAGTAATGGCGGCAATTTCTGTTCCGGCGGCGACGTTCACGAAATTATCGGCCCGCTCACACAGATGGGAATGCCGGAACTCCTGGTGTTCACGCGCATGACTGGCGATTTAGTCAAATCAATGCGCAATTGTCCGCAACCGATCATCGCGGCTGTTGACGGCGTCAGTGTCGGCGCAGGCGCCATCATCTCCATGGCGTCCGACATTCGCTACGCAACGCCGGATGCAAAAACAGCGTTTTTGTTTAATCGTGTCGGCCTGGCGGGTTGCGACATGGGGGCTTGCGCCATGCTGCCGCGCATCATCGGCCAGGGGCGCGCAAGCGAAATACTCTTTTTCGGTCGCAGCTTTTCTGCGCAAGAAGGTCAGGACTGGGGGTTTTTTAATCAGGTACTGGATGCTGACAAGCTGGACGACCATGCAATGACCATGGCAAAAAGACTTGCCGCCGGTCCCACTTTCGCCAACGGTATAACAAAAAATCAGCTTAACATGGAATGGGACATGAGTCTCGACACCGCAATTGAGGCGGAGGCCCAGGCGCAAGCCATTTGCATGCAAACAAAAGATTTTGAACGCGCTTACAATGCATTCGTTGCAAAAGAAAAACCAATATTTCAGGGCGACTGATGATTGATCGTTCCTTCCTCGACTGGCCCTTCCTGGAGCCAAGACACAAAGAAATGGCTCTGTCACTTGACGATTGGGCGTCGCGCGAACTGCCGCCAATCGTCGACGCCTCCAGCGCCCATGATGATGTTGACAATACCTGTCGCAAGCTTGTCCAGAAACTTGGACAGGGCGGCTGGCTGAAATATTGTGTCCCTAAGGCTTATGGCGGCGTCAACGAGGGCCTGGATGTAAGGTCGCTCTCGATCATTCGCGAAACCCTCGCTCGCCATTCCGGCCTCGCTGATTTTTCCTTCGCAATGCAGGGGCTTGGCTCCGGCGCTATCTCCGCCTTCGGTTCTGACGCTTTGAAGGCTGCATATCTCCCGGCGGTCGCCGCCGGTGAAAAGGTCGCCGCCTTCGCCTTGTCAGAAGAAAACGCCGGGTCCGACGCCGCCGCAATGACAACGTCCCTTCGCGCCGAAGAAGACATATTTATCGCCAATGGTGAAAAGCTCTGGATATCTAACGGTGGGATCGCTGATTTTTACACCTTGTTTGCACGCACCGGCGACGGGACCAAAGGCGTTAGCGCTATTGTCGTAGATGCTGATGCGCCTGGCTTTAGCATCACAGAGCGAATTGACGTCATGGCGCCCCATCCCCTCGCGCGCTTGAGTTTTAAAAATTGCCGAATTCCACAAAGCAACCTTCTCGGCGCAGAAGGGGAAGGCTTTAAAATCGCGCTTTCCACCCTCGATATTTTTCGAACGACCGTTGGCGCCGCCGCGCTGGGCTTCGCCCGCCGCGCCCTAGCCGATGCGACAAAACGCGCCCTTACGCGTAACATGTTCGGCGCAACGCTTTCCGACCAACCGATTGCGCAAGCGAGCCTTGCAGAAATGGCTCTCGATATTGATGCGGCGGCGCTGTTGATTTATCGATCCGCCTGGACAAAGGACGTACAGAAAAAACGCGTCACCAGGGAAGCCGCGATGGCGAAACTTTTCGCCACGGATCAGGCGCAAAGCGTTATCGATAAGGCTGTTCAACTTTTTGGCGGCCTCGGCGTGAAGAAAGGCGTCAAAGTCGAGGAGCTTTATCGGGAAATACGCGCATTGCGCATTTACGAAGGCGCGTCTGAAGTACAAAAGATCGTCATCGCCCGCCAGCACATACAGGATTTTGTAAAACAGTCATCAAATAAAGCATAAGCGACAAAACAATGTTCGCCTGGTCAGAAAAGGCTCTCAGGGCTATGCATCAAATACTTCAACCGAAAGAATGGGTCCGCCCAAAAGGCTATGCAAATGGCATGACGGCGCAAGGGCGATTTGTTTTTACCGCTGGCCTTATTGGATGGAACAGCGAAGAAAAATTTGAGCACAAAGACTTTTGTGGCCAGTTTGAACAAACGCTGAAAAATACCGTCGCCGTTCTGGTGGAAGCAGGCGCGCGCCCCGAGCATATCACCCGTATGACCTGTTATATCACCGACAAAAAACAATATCTGGAAAATATCGACGCGATTGGAGCCATCTGGCGCGATGTTCTCGGCCGCATCTTCCCGTGCATGGCTGTTGTTCAAGTCGCTGCACTGATTGAAGATGAGGCGCTAATTGAAATCGAAACAACCGCGATTGTTCCCGAATGATCGCTTCGACAAAGCGCCATGGCGATACAAGGCGTTCTCGTGAGACAGGAGACTATTTTGAAGATCACGGTCATCGGCGGCGGTCCTAGCGGACTATACTTTGCGCTGCTCACGAAGAAACGTCTTCCCGATTGCGAGATCGATGTTTATGAGCAGAACAAGCCCGACGATACGTTCGGGTTCGGCGTTGTTTTCTCCGATGAAACCCTTGATGAGTTCTTGAGCGCCGATCCTCAGTCATACGACCTTATTCAATCGAGTTTCGCATATTGGACGGATATCGTCATTGAACATCGCGGCGCGCGAACGGTCGTTGGCGGCAACGGTTTTGCAGGCTGCTCGCGTAAAAAATTATTGCAACTCCTGCAAACCCGGTGCGAGCAGGTCGGCGTTGGCTTGCATTTCTCTGAAAGCATCGATGCTGAAACAGTAGACGACAGATTTTCCGGTTCAGATATTATCGTCATAGGCGACGGCATTAACAGCGCTGTTCGGCAAAAGCATGAATCAGAATTCGGCGTGACTATTGAAAATAAACGCAACAAGTTCACGTGGCTTGGCTCCACCAAACCCCTTGATGCTTTTACGTTCTTTTTCAAGAAAACCGAACACGGTCATTTCTGCGCCCATACCTATCAGTATGAAGAAGGCCATTCTACATGGGTGATCGAGACAACACCTGAATGCTGGAAAGCATCGGGCTTTGAGACGATGAGCGAAGAAGAGAATGCAAAATATCTCGAATCTATTTTCAAAGACGAGCTAGATGGACACGCATTCCTGACCAATCGATCAATCTGGCGTAATTTTCCGAAAGTCACATGCGAGAACTGGCATGTCGGTAATAAAGTTATTATTGGCGACGCCAAAGCAACTGCGCACTGGTCAATTGGATCCGGTACCAAGCTGGCAATGGAATGCGCTATCGCCTTGTCCGACGCAGTGGTGGCGAACGCTCGCGATATTTCTGCTGCTTTTGAAGCTTATGAACGCGAACGCCGGACGCCAATCGAAATTACACAGCATAACGCCGAAGTTTCCCTGAAGTGGTTTGAAAACATGCCCATGCATTGGGAAAAGGAGCGTTATGAATTCGCTTTTTCTCTCATGTCGCGGGCGAAATCTTTGACATGGGACAATATTAAACTACGCGATGCTGATTTTCTCGAACATGTGGAACAGGAATTTTACGCTCGCTATCAGCGCGAGACAGGGCGTAACGTTGCGCCCGAACGGCCGACGCCGATGTTCACGCCCTTTGACCTGCGTTCCCTGACATTAGCAAACCGTGTTGTTATGGCGCCAATGGCGCAATATTGCGCCCCTGACGGAGATATCACCGACTGGCATAAATCACACTATTCCGCCCGCGCCATTGGCGGGGTTGGATTGATGTTTACGGAAATGACCTGTCCAACGCCTGACGCGCGCATCACGCCGGGCTGTACAGGGCTATGGTCGGACAAACAGGAAGATAACTGGCGAAATTTGCTGCAGTTCATCCACGATTACACCACAACAAAAGTTGCGTTACAGCTCGGCCATGCGGGCCGAAAAGGATCGACCAAAATACCCGGCCAGGGCATGGACATGCCTCTAGACGCCGGCAACTGGCCGCTCTATTCCGCCTCGCCCATCCCATTTATAAATGGTGTTTCTGATGCGCCGATCGAAATTGACCGTACAAAAATGGAGGAAATTCGCGAAGACTTTGTGCAATCGGCCAGGCGTGGCGCACGCGCAGGCTTTGATATGCTGGAACTACACTGCGCCCATGGCTACCTGCTTGCAAGTTTTCTTTCACCACTCACCAATCAGCGTCAGGATGAATATGGCGGCGCAGCGGAAGCACGCATAAAATATCCCTTGGAAGTTTTTAAAGCCATGCGCGCCGTATGGCCTGACGAAAAACCGATGTCTGTTCGACTTTCGTGCTCGGACTGGGCGTCGGGCGGCCTGTCGCTGGAAGATCTTGCGATATATGCATGCGCCTTCAAAGACGCAGGCGTCGATATCGTTCACTGTTCATCCGGCGAAACCGTAAAATGGCAGAAACCGGTCTATGGCCGAATGTGGCAAACGCCATTCGCAGAGTTTGTCAAACAGACAGTTGGCATACCGACAATTGCCGTTGGAGACATCACTCTGCCGGAACAGATTAACATGATTGTCGCCGCTACGAGAGCGGATTTGTGCGCCCTCGCCCGCCCGCATCTCAACAATCCGTTCTTCACCCGGCAAGCGGCCGGTCATTATGGCGTTCGGACGGTTGGAAACGACTCTCTTGGATGGCCCGGCCAGCTGAAATCCGGCGAGTATCAGCTTTATCGGGAAGCAGAAAAATCAAATGAAAAGGCGTTGGAACTGGCGATAAAGGCGCGGCCAAACAGACGCCATTACCAACAAGCCGATCAGTAGTTGGATTGCCTCAATTAGAAAACTACGCTTACGGCAATCAGTTAGCCCTCAAGTTTTAAGACTCGACCAAAGCCAATACTCGCAAAGGACTCCCGGAGCCGTCTTTTATTTTTAATGGCGTGGAAATAATCATTGCACCCTTCGGCGGCAGCTGATCGAGATTACGCAAACACTGCAACCCATATTTCCCTGCGCCATGCAGAAGGTGATGCGCAGGATATGGCGGATCGAAAGCGCCGCCTTGCCCGGCGTCAGTGCCGATGGTTTCAACGCCAAAGCCGTGAACATTGCGCTCATCGACCAGATAGCGGATGGCATCGGGATCGGGCCCCGGCGAATGAGCGCCGTCATCACGTAAATTTACATACTTGGCGCCGGTCCTTTTCGACCAGTCCGTGCGAAACAAAACCCAATGATCGGCCGGAATGTCACCATGCGTTTTCTCCCAAGCCTTTAAATGCGCCGCTGTCAGAATAAAATCATCGTCCTTCGCAACTTCAGCTGAAAAATCGAGAACACATGCGGGTCGCATGAAATGACTGGGCGCAATCGTATCTACCGATCCGTTTGGCAGGTCTTTTCCGGTCACCCAGTGAACTGGCGCATCAAAATGCGTGCCTGTATGTTCATTACAACTGAAATTGCGCCAGTACCATGCGGGCCCGCGCTCATCATAACGCGACACTTCTTCGATCCGAAAAGGCTCACATTGCCCGAATTCCGGCGGCAATACCAATACTGGAAAGTCAGGATCAAGCGTATGCGTCAGGTCAACGACATTTACAGATTCTGACAGCAACGCCGAACTCAGTTCCTCTAAAATAGTCATGAGCCTCTCCCTTTATCGCGACTGCGCGCGCTTAACTTGCATCTTTTCAACACTATCATAGGGCGAGCGCTGCAAGTTTTCGCGCATTCGCTTTAAAACTTTGGTGACGACCTCAATTTCACGCGCACTGACGCCATCGAACGTGCGCTCAAAAACGCGTTGCCCAATCGCTTTAACGGCCTGCAATGTTTTAACGGCTTTGGGCGTCATTGTTACTTCAACCACGCGTCTGTCATTCTGTAATGCTGTTCGAACAACAAGACCTTCCTGCTCCATGCGTATCAGCATACGGGTCAAGGTCGGTAATTTCGTTACGGATCGCCGCGCCAACTCGCTGACCGGGCTTGGACTTTTATCGGCGAGCAGCATTAATATTCGCCACTTTACCGTATTCAGACCATGCGACTTCAGCGCTGCGGACATCTCATCACTATAAATGGAAGACGCACGATTAAGGTTGTAAAGAACATAGTCGTCAAGCGCGAAGCCTCGGTCGGCAGGTCCGATTTTCTGCATTTTACTCATGCTATTCATCCAAAGACTAAGCCGCTATTTGCGGCGCGGTAGCGAATTTTTTGATTGTGGCCCGTAAAGCGGCGCCTTCCTCGTCTTTCAACGCCGCTTCTCGTAACTGGCGGATTGCATCCGCAGAAGCGGCGTAGTGCTTCAGAAAATCCATAATCATTTTATAATTTTTCAACCCTCGCTCATGCGTATCGCCATAGCCTTTTATAAGGCGCTGCAATTGCGCCACTTCAATGGCGAGGTCGTAATCGTTTCGTGCAGCATCTGTGATAGCTTTGAGCCATTCAGCGATATGTTCCGATTCCAGCTTAAATCGAAAACTTGAGCGGCGCATAAACCGAAGCGATGAAAGAGCATAAAGCGGCAGGAAGCCGCGAAGCTTTGTTGTGGGAATTCGCTTTCCTTTTCCCAGCAGCACTCCAATCAGTTTACGGCAAGTCACATTGTTCAATATGAATTGAGCTGCGCCTACAGGCAGAATATCGCAAAACTCTTCAACGCGTGGGTGGAGAAACTCGTGGACATTGGCGATCTGGCGGTCCTCGACGCGGATGTCTTTGCGTATACTTTCAAACCGGGCTTTGCGGGTCTTGAGGTCAGCGACGCGAATCGAGTCTTCATAGGTCATCCACAACGCCAAGTGTTTTGCAACGGCTTGGGTCAACCGCCAATCGCGGCGCTCTCCGTCATGATTGCGGTCGATATCCAGAATATCCTTCAATCGATCAAGATAAGCGCCAGCATATCGGACATCCTGAAAATCAACTGTGCGTTTTAATCCTTCCCGAATATAAAAATGAGCGACGTTCGGAAACTCTTTTTGCATTCGCTCTAGAAGCGGCGTGACGCTTAACGAACTGTCGCGTGCGCCTGACGCAGCATTCTCAGGTTCAACAATGTCGCTGGCCTGCTCTTGCGAAAGATCAAATCCGAGAGAAAAGCCGTGCAAATTCTGCTCAACTGCGCGGCCCATTTTGATGATTTGGTCTTCGAACCGCGCCCGCTCGACGGGAAGCGCCCCCGACCCGGCGAGAGCGCCAAATAAGACAGCGCTGATCGCAGCATTGGCTTCAGCCGCAGCGGCCGCCATGTCGGCGACAATGAATGCTTTTGATGCTTTTTCCGCCGCCTCGATAATACTGCCTGTCCTTTGACGGCCGTCGCCCAGCCCTGACTTCTCGGAGATAGCGTAGTCACGGTGGGACGATGCGATCAGCGTGGTCTGCGGCGATATGAACCCGCGCAAAATAGCGCGACCCGCCTCCATCAACTCCGCTGCAATGACAATATCAACGTCGCCTGGAACCGGCATAAGCGCCAGAACCGGATCTTTTCCGGTCGCCTGCGCCGCGCTTAATGGAAACCACTCGATGTAGTACACCGTTGCGCCCGTGCGTTGCGCAACGCCGGGCACCGATGTCATCTGCGAGATAAAGCCATTATCTTCACCGAGCCTTCCGATCCAGTTCGCAAGAACGCCGCCGCCCTGCCCGCCGATCGCGGTCACTGCTATCTTGATCGCTCGCGCCTTGTCCATCAGGTGTCCCCAAATAAATATTTCGAACGCTGACGCTCTCTGCCCGATTGAAGAAAGCCGATAATAACGCGCCGCACCCGGGATACGGTCTTATCCCAAACAGACGGATTATAGACGATATCGGCGCGAAAAAACGATGGGCAGAGGATGGCTGCATGCGCATTTTCTCCGCATACGCCGCAACCGACACAATCATTGTTCACCCACGCGACCGGGTCATCGCGAAGCGGGTCAGGATTATCGCGAATTGTCAGCGACGGGCAACCGGACAGGCGAATACAGCTATGATCGCCTGTACAGGTTTCCGCATCGACGCCGAAACGCGGGCGCACGACACGCTTGCCATCCTTTATCGCCTTGGCGCGAAGGGGTTTTTCTCGCCGCTGTCGATTAAGCATGCATTCGGCTTGAGCGATGATCACTTTCGGCCCTTTCGTCGCCGTCGTCATCGCCTCCTTCAGCGTCTTTTTCATTTCACCAATATCATAAGTGTGAACTTCCTTCAGCCATTCGACGCCAAGGCCGCGCACCGCTTTTGCGATCGGATTGTTTGTGCTTTTTGTTTTATTGAACGCGCGTGACGACAAAATATCCTGCCCGCCGGTCGCCGCTGAATAGCCGTTATCGACGATTACAAGAACATTGTCCGTCTTGTTAAAGACAGCGTTTCCAACACCGCTTGTAAGACCGTTATGCCAGAATCCGCCATCGCCCATAACGCTGACTGTGCGTTGTGTGGCGTCGGCGTTCAGCGCCGATGCGCCCGCCCAACCAAGCCCGTACCCCATCGTCGTGTTGCCAATGTCGAATGGCGGTAAAATCGAGAATAAGTGACACCCAATATCGCAACTGACATGAAAGTCTCCTATCTCTTTCTGAACAAGCTTCATGGCGGAAAAGACAGGCCGCTCAGGACACCCCGTGCAAAACCCTGCAGGACGCATGGGAACCGTCGCTGTGACAGCGGCTTTGTCTTCTTGGGATAATGACTGAACAGGCGCGTCCGGCGTATGCTCTAAAAACTTCGGCGCGTATTGTCCAAAAAATTGCCGCAGACCTTCGCCAACAATCTGGCCTGTATATTCTCCGGCTTTAGGCAACATCGCCTTGCCAACCACTTTGGTTTGAATGTCCGCATTACGCAGAATTGTATTGACCACCTGCTCTATAAATTCTGGTTGCCCTTCTTCAATCATCAAAACAGCACGCTTGTCGAGGCAAAAACCCTTCACCTCACCGTCGATCAGCGGGTACGTGACATTTAAGCAGTAAATCGGGATATCCGTTTCGCCAAATGCATCAGCAAGACCCAACAGTTCCAGCGCCCTGATCAATGTATTGTAAAGCCCGCCCTGAACAATAATGCCGACATCGCCTTGATGCCCCCCGAAAAACTCATTCAGCTTGTGCGCTTTGATGAACTCGACAGCGGCAGGCCAGCGATTTTCTACCTTCTCGATCTCATGCACAAAGTTTGAAGGTGGCAAGACAACACGGCTATAATCTCGCGTAGGGTTTTCCATCGCATCCGCCAGTGTAAAGGACGGCCTTATGTTCTTTTTGGATTCAAAAGATCCATAGACGTGGCAAGCACGAATACGAAGCTCGAGCATAACCGGTGTGTTCGACGCTTCCGACAATTGAAACGCATGCTCAACTGTTTCTACAATTGATGAGAGATTAGGGCGCGGATCAAGCAGCCACAGTTGCGATTTCATAGCAAAAGCATGAGATCGCTCCTGCATGATTGAAGAGCCTTCGCCGTAGTCTTCGCCAACAATAACAAGCGCACCGCCCATCACGCCGCTTGATGCGACATTTGCAAGCGCATCAGAAGCGACATTCGTACCAACCGTTGATTTCCATGTTACAGCGCCACGTAACGGATAGTTTACGGAAGCCGCCAACATTGCGGCGGCCGAGGCTTCACTTGCGCTCGCCTCAAAATGGACATTCAGTTCACCAAGGATTTCCTGAGCATCAGACAAGACATCCATAAGGTGCGAAATCGGGGCCCCTTGATATCCGCCAACATAGGAAACACCGGACTGAAGCAGCGCCTTGGTGACGGCAAGGATGCCTTCGCCGCGAAAAACCTCACCCTCGCTCACGCGCAATTGCTGCACTTCTTTCGCGAAGGACCGCTCAGCCATGATTACGTTTTCCTGCTGCAAGCGTAATAAGCGATACCCTAATTTAGTTTCATTTTCAATTGATTTATAATTTCAATTCTGAGCTAAAATCATCCAGCGATGCAATTTCTTTGCAATACAAGCTTGAAAAGAAGCCGGCATCTAACGGCAGATGGCTTTCGCAGGAAACGGCGTTTTACGGACACACTGCTAACTTAACCGACGATTTTTCAAGAATGATCTCGGCGCAAGCCAGCGCCTACGACCAAAGTCGCGTAGCCTGCCGCACGATGTACAGATAATCTGGCGTCATTCAAAACCCAAAGGAAGCGCCGATATGAACGCCAGAACAATCCCGGAAGGCTCCATTGCGGCGTCATCGCAGGAAGCCGGCGAGACAGAGCCCTATCATCACCAAGGCGGCAACATGCCCGTCCATTCCCATCACGATGAAGAGGTGATGAGTGAAGACAGGGTCAATCAATATTGGAGCGCCAATGTCCGGCTGCTCTGCAGTCTTCTCGCAGTCTGGTTTGTGGTTTCGTTCGGGGCCGGCATTTTGTTCGTTCGCCCACTCAATAATATCATGCTCGGCGGATATCCACTCGGCTTCTGGTTTGCGCAACAGGGCTCCATCTACGTCTTTGTCGGACTAATCTTTTACTACACCTGGCGGATGAAAATCATTGAACGACGCTTTGGCGTCGATGACGACGAATAGGAGTTGAAACCATGAGCACGCAACTTCTCACCTATATCGCTGTCGGACTTTCATTCGCACTTTATATCGGCATCGCCATCTGGTCTCGCGCCGGATCGACAAAGGAATTCTACGTCGCCGGCGGCGGCGTTCACCCGATCGCCAACGGTATGGCGACCGCCGCCGACTGGATGAGCGCTGCATCATTCATCTCCATGGCGGGCATCATCGCCTTCGCCGGTTATGACGGTTCGGTTTATCTGATGGGATG
Organism: Pseudomonadota bacterium; assembly: GCA_039196665.1. Classification (GTDB taxonomy): domain Bacteria; phylum Pseudomonadota; class Alphaproteobacteria; order Caulobacterales; family Parvularculaceae; genus Hyphococcus. Next base: position 754,776 of record JBCCUQ010000001.1, read on the forward strand.
GACCGGCGGTTACGTTCTTCTAGCGCTGCTCTTGGCGCCATACTTACGTAAATTCGGTCAGTTTACAGTGCCCGACTTTATCGGCGAGCGATATTATTCAAAAACCGCGCGCGTTGTCGCCGTGATCTGCCTGATTGTGATTTCCTTCACCTATATCGCCGGGCAGATGCGGGGCGTCGGCGTTGTGTTTTCGCACTTCTTGAACATACCGATCGCGATGGGCGTGCTGGTCGGGATGGCGGTTGTCTTTTTCTACGCCGTGCTCGGCGGCATGAAAGGCATCACCTACACGCAAGTCGCACAATATTGCGTTCTGATCTTCGCTTATATGGTGCCGGCCATCTTCATCTCCATACTGGTTACCGGCAATCCCATTCCGCAGCTCGGTCTCGGCGCCGCAGTGGCTGACGGCTCCGGACTGACCGTGCTGCAAAAGCTTGATACGACGCTGGTTGATCTGGGTTTTAATCCGTATACGCTTGGCTCAAAATCGATGGTTGACGTATTTGCGATCACGCTGGCCTTGATGGTCGGCACCGCAGGTCTGCCGCATGTTATTGTGCGCTTCTTCACAGTGCCCAAAGTCTCCGATGCGCGTAAATCGGCAGGCTTCGCCCTGGTGTTCATCGCCCTGCTTTATACAACTGCGCCGGCAGTCGGCGCCTTCGCCCGGATCAACTTCATCGAGACGGTGCATAATTCAACCTACGCCGAGGACGAAGACGCAGGCGGCACGCCGCAATTCGTCAAGACGTTTGAGGAAATCGGCCTGATCGCCTGGACCGATAAAAACAAGGACGGCGTTATTCAATATGCCGCCGGCGCGCCGTTTGCCGGTAAGCCTCAATTCACCGGCGCATCCGGGGTCAATGGCGAACGGCTAGTCTCCAATGCGGCGTCGGCGAACGTCAACGAGATTCATGTTGACCGGGACATCATGGTGCTGGCCAATCCGGAAATCGCTAAACTGCCCGGCTGGGTGATCGCCCTTGTCGCCGCCGGCGGCATTGCGGCGGCGCTGTCTACTGCGGCTGGCCTTTTGCTGGTGATCTCAGCTTCCATCAGCCATGACCTTCTAAAGAAAACTTTCATGCCGCAAATCTCCGACAAGGGTGAATTGCTGGCGGCGCGGGGCGCGGCTGTGTTCGCTATCGCCATCGCCGGATATCTCGGCATCAATCCGCCAGGCTTTGTAGCCCAGGTTGTCGCGCTTGCTTTCGGTCTTGCGGCGGCCTCATTGTTCCCTGCGATCCTGATGGGCATTTTCTTCAAGGCGATGAACAAGGAAGGCGCCGTCGCCGGCATGCTGGCCGGCCTCGGTTTTACAATCGCTTACATCGCCTATTTCAAATCTCCGTGGTTCGGCGCCACCAACACCGCCGACTATTGGTTGTTTGGCATTTCGCCGGAAGGCATCGGGACCATCGGCATGTTTATCAACTTTGCCGTCGCGATTGTCGTCTCGCGGATGACTGCGCCGACACCGACCGTCGTACAGGATATGGTTGACGATATTCGCATACCCTCCGGCGCTGGCGTCGCCCACGCCCATTAATCCCTCGCGCCAGCGCCTTCTCCCCGGTGAACGGTGGCTTTTAAAAGGCCGCCGTTCTCCATGTTGAAAATCTCAAGTCGTCCGCTACTGTAAAAAAGCCAATAAGAACATAACCTTCAGGAGGTCCGCCGTGAGCCAGCCGATCATCTTCGGTTCGGTTATTTTGTATTCCGGCCTTTTATTCGCGATCGCATATTGGGCTGATCAGCGGAAAAATATTGGTTTACTGAAGAATAACTATGCGATCCTCTATGGATTGTCGATCGCCATTTACTGCACATCCTGGACGTTTTACGGCGCGGTCGGCACAGCACAAACCGGCGGATGGGAGTATCTGCCGATTTATCTCGGACCCGCGCTCATCTTCAGCGTCGGACGACCGCTGATTGCACGCATGGTCGAGACCGGCAAACGCATCCACTCGACGTCCATCGCTGACTTCATTTCTGCTCATTATGAAAGATCCCGCCCGCTTGCAGCACTTGTGACCATTATCGCCGTCATTGGCGCCCTGCCCTATATCGGACTGCAGCTGAAATCCGTCGCAACGACATTCGACTATCTTTCCACCAGCGCTGCCGGTATTTCCGCATCAAACACGACAAACCAAATATTTCTTGTCGCCATTATCCTCGCCGTGTTCTCTATTATGTTCGGGACACGGCATATCGATATAACCCGGCACAACGGGGGTATGATCGCCGCCATTGCCTTTGACTCAATTGTCAAACTCATCGCGCTTCTGGCGGTCGGTCTGTTCGCCATGACGCTCGCAAGCGGAAACAATGCTTTGGCCGGCGCCGAATTGCACCCTGTCTTCTCTGCGCCCCTCGCCGCCGACAGGTTCATCGTCCTCACTTTGCTTTCGATGACCGCAGCCTTGTGTTTACCCCGGCAGTTCCACGTCACCATCGTTGAATGCCAGAATGAAAACGCGGTGCGCCCCGCAAGTCTTTTTTTCCTGGTTTATCTCGCCATCATTTCTCTTTTGGTGATTCCGATCGCCAACGCCGGCGCAATTGCAACAGCGCTTGACGGCGTGCCGCCGGATCTCACCGTGCTGGCGCTGCCGCTTGCCAACGGCGCCGGATTGCTTGCGCTTCTCGTCTTCGTCGGCGGATTCGCGGCCGCCACTGGTATGGTCATCGTCGCCAGCGTAGCGCTCAGCACCATGATCACCAACGATCTGATCGCGCCTTTTATGCTTCAAAAAAACGCTCTCCGCAGCGCTAATTTAGATTTCGGCCCGAAACTTTTGGCGATCAGACGCATCAGCATCGCGGCGATCCTGTTGTCTGCTGCGATCTTCGCGGCCTACGCCCCGCAAGGAGAACAGCTGGCGAGTTTTGGCATTCTCTCATTCGCAGCGGCCGCTCAGTTCACGCCGGCGCTGATCGGCGCGCTTTACTGGCGACGCGCTCAACTTGCGGGCGCTATTACGGGGATGAGCGCCGGTTTTGCGCTGTGGCTCCTGCTGTTGTTTGCACCGTCTTATTTCGGCGCGGACGTATTCGGAATTTCGGATTTGCTGTCATGGCTCGACTTCACAGGCTGGGACTCTCTAACGCGCGGCGTCACGATCAGTCTTTTTGTCAACGCCGCACTATTTTGCACGGTGTCTGTTGCAACGACGCATACGATCCGATCAACAGATGCGCGTCTGCAATCATCGGATATCCGCAAGACGCAGGATGCTGGCGCCTCATATATCCGGGCTGGCGATCTGTACATGTTGATCCGACGCTGTCTCGGCGAACGACAGGCCGTAGAGATGATTCAAAACTTCGAAGACGCACGCGGTATGCGTGCGGACGTAGCGCGCATCGCCGACCCTGCATTGATCAGCTTCGCCGATCAGCAGATTTCAAAGGCAATCGGCGCTTCGTCGGCAAGCATTCTCCTGCGTAGCGTTCTCGCCGGCGGCTCGTTACAGCTTGACGATGTGGCGACATTGCTTGACGAGACGACCGGAAAGGTAAAATTCAATCAGGACCTGTTGCAGACCACGTTGGAAAATATCAGCAATGGCGTGTCCGTGGTTGATCGTGATCTGAAACTTGTCGCCTGGAATGCAGCGTATGAGCGCCTCTATCATTATCCGCCCGGCCTGATCCAGGAAGGACGACCGATTGCCGATCTTATTCGTTATAACGCCGAGAAAGGCGAATGCGGTCCGGGCGCCGTTGAAGAACACATTAAAAAACGCCTCTCTCATCTACGCTCGGGACGCCGGCACTCCCATGAGCGAACCCGGCCTGACGGCAGCGTCATCAAGATCGAAGGCGTACGCTCGCCAAGCGGCGCCTATGTCACAACATTTACTGACGTGTCAGAGTATAAACGCATACAAAAAGCGCTCATCGACAGCGAGCGTTCAATTCGCTTTTATACGGACAATATTCCGTCAATGGTTGCGTTCTCTGACAGCGAAGAACGACTGAGATTTGCAAACAACGCATACCGGTCAAAATTCGGCGTCAATGAAGCTAATATTGACCGGCTGTACCTGAAAGACGTTATGACGTCTGCTGAATATCTTGAACGTAAACCTTATATCGAAAAAGCATTACGCGGGGAGAAAGCGACTTTTGATATCGACCTCAATGTTGATGACATAGTCAGACACATGCAGGTTGAGTACGTTCCGCAATTTCGAAACGATGGAACAGTGCGCGGTTTTTTCGGATTGTACCAGGACGTCACAGCCAGACGAAAAGCGGAACAAGCCCTTGCTGAAACTAATGAGACGCTGGAACAGCGCGTCCTCGAGCGGACCCGCGAACTATCTGACCTTAACGCCGCGCTTGACGGCGCGCGCCACCAAGCAGAACAGGCGACCGCCTCCAAAACGAGGTTTCTGGCGGCGGCCAGTCACGACGTGTTGCAGCCTCTCAACGCCGCCCGCCTGTTTACTTCAACGCTAAAGGACAGTATCGGCCTCAATAGTGAAGCGGCCGCTTTAACCGAAAAGATTGATGCGTCTATTTCCTCCGCAGACAGGCTTTTGCGCACGCTCCTTGATATCTCGAAGCTTGACGCTGGAGGCATTCGACCGGAGTTTTCCAGTTTTGCGCTGACGGACCTATTCGAAGAACTCGCGAATGACTTTGCAGTTTCGGCCACGAAAAAGGGACTTGCCTTTCAATTTGTCAAAACCAGCCTCTGGATACGCAGTGATCGCGGCTTATTACGCAGTGCGTTACAGAACCTTGTTGCAAACGCAGTCCGCTATACCGATAGCGGCAAAGTTCTGATTGGTGCAAGGCGCTTGAATGGCGAGGTAAGAATTGAAGTGCGCGATAGCGGCCGCGGCATCCCGCGCTCACGCCACAAGGAAATCTTCCAGGAGTTCAGGAGGCTGAATCGTGACTTTGATGTGGGCGGCGCCGGGCTCGGTCTCGCCACTGTTGATCGCATCTCGCGGCTTTTGATGCTGGATGTACAGGTAAACTCGATCGATGGAAGTGGGTCAACGTTTACGCTCACTGCACCCAGGGCGACGCCCCAACCTCTATCATTGAAGCCGTCGCCGACCCCGCAGGCGCACATGTCTCTAAGCGGGCTGACGGTGCTCTGCATTGATAATGACCCGGGCGTTCTCGAAGCGATGGAGACCGCGCTAAAAAAATGGGGCGCAACCGTTCATGCCTTCACATCCGATGGTGCGGCAATCGCGCAATCGGGCGATCATTTTTCGCCTCCGGATGTATTTTTGCTTGATTATCAGCTCGACCGCGGGCGCACCGGATTTGATGCACTCGAACGGCTTGAAAAATTATGGGGCGCGCGACCGATCACCATTATGATCACCGCGTCTTCCTCAGGGGAAGCAGAAAAACGCGCCGCCGCCTTGAGCATTCCAGTTCTCGCGAAACCAATTGAACCGGCCGAACTGCGTGCGTTGATTGACCAGATGCGTCGCAGAGCGGCGGAGTGAACTCAGGTCTCGTCACGCGGACGATCCGGCTCCGCAGTTAACGCGCTTGCGGCGAGGACGGCCTGCGTACGTGTTTGCACATTTAATTTACGCATAAGCGCCGTCATATGCGCCTTCACCGTCGCCTCACTAATCGACATTTCGAACGCAATCTGTTTATTTAAAAGCCCCTTTTGCACGAACAAAAGCACTTTCAGTTGCGCAGGCGTGAGGCTGGCCAGACGTTCGGTAAGTTCGGCTTTCGCATCACTGTGCGGATCGGCCGGAACTGGCGGCGACCATGTATCGCCATTCAGAACGGCGGCGATGGCGGCGCGAATTTCAGTCACATCGAGAGACTTTGGGACGAATGCAGCGGCCCCGAATGTTAGCGCGCGTCGGATGACCTCCGGCTCCTCACTACCGGATACAATCGCAACCGGCAGGGCGGGATGCTCCTGGCGCAAGCTGATCAATCCGGCAAACCCGTCGCTGTCTTCCATATGGAGATCAAGACACAAAAGGCCTGGTTTCTCTTTTGCAATCGCGTCGCGCGCTTGCGTCAGGCTGGCGGTCTCGACAATCTGCCGTCCGGGAGCGGCGCCTTCAACAGCCTGACGCAAAGCCGAGCGGAATAACGGATGGTCGTCTGCGATAATGATGGGTTTGCCACTCACTGTTTCAACCTTCCGCATGATTCGACAAATTGAGGTTAGCGATTCAATCGGCCATTGATCAAATCATCAACAACGCCCGGGTCAGCCAGAGTGGAAATGTCGCCCAGATTTCCATAGTCATTTTCCGCAATCTTACGCAGGATACGGCGCATGATTTTGCCAGAGCGTGTCTTGGGAAGCCCCGGCGCAAACTGGATATGATCGGGCTTGGCAATCGGACCGATCTCCTTGCGAACCCACGCGACAAGTTCGCTCGCCAGGTCTGCTGTCGTTATCGCGCTTTCCATCAGGCTGACATAACAATAGATGCCTTGTCCTTTCAGGTCATGAGGAAAACCGACAACCGCCGCCTCAGCCACGGCGACATGAGCCACAAGCGCGCTCTCCACTTCCGCGGTTCCCATACGGTGACCGGATACATTCAACACATCGTCGACGCGGCCGGTAATCCAGTAGTACCCGTCCTCATCGCGCCGCGCGCCATCGCCGGTGAAATACATGCCGGGATAAGTTTTGAAATAGGTGTCGATAAAGCGCTGGTGGTCGCCGTAAACGCTGCGCATCTGCCCAGGCCATGAATCTGTGATGACAAGGTTACCCTCTGCGGCGCCTTCAATGCAATTTCCTTCAGCGTCGACCAGGGCTGGCGCTACGCCAAAGAACGGCTTTGTTGCGGAGCCTGGTTTTAGGTCCGTGGCGCCCGGCAAAGGTGAGATCAAAATACCGCCCGTTTCGGTTTGCCACCAGGTATCGACGATTGGACAACGCTCCTGCCCCACAACCTTGTGGTACCAATTCCACGCTTCGGGATTGATTGGCTCGCCAACAGACCCTAACAGCCGCAGCGAAGACAGATCCGCCGCTTTTACGTATTCCTCACCCTCACGCATAAGCGCACGAATCGCGGTCGGCGCGGTATAGAAGATATTCACCTTGTGCTTCTCGCAGACCCGCCAGAACCGCGATGCGTCCGGCCATGTCGGAACGCCTTCGAACATCAATGTCGTCGCACGATTGGCGAGCGGCCCGTAAACAATATAACTATGGCCGGTGATCCATCCTATATCCGCCGTACACCAATAGATATCGCCCGGCTGATAATCGAATACGGCTTCATGAGTAAACGCCGCATAGGCGAGATATCCGCCTGTTGTATGCAATACGCCTTTGGGTTTGCCAGTCGACCCCGATGTGTAAAGAATAAATAGGGGGTCTTCCGCGTTCATCGGCTCTGGTTCGCATTCCGATGACACCATCTCTCTTTCGTCATGCCACCAGATATCTCTCTCGGGAGTCCAATCAACATCGCCGCCGGGCCGACGAACGGTCAATACCGTCTTAACCGCCGAATTATCCGCCAGCGCCATATCGACATTCGCTTTCAGGGGAACGGCCTTGCCGCCGCGTACGCCCGCATCCGCCGTGATAACCGCAATGGCGCCGCAATCCTCAATCCTGCTGGCGAGCGCATCCGGCGAAAAGCCGCCGAAAACGATCGAATGCACGGCCCCGATCCGGGCGCAGGCGAGCATGGCGTAGGCCGCCTCGGGAATCATCGGCATATAGATGATAACACGATCGCCCTTTTGTACGCCACGCGCACGCAACACATTGGCCATACGGCAGACTTCTGCGTGTAACCGCGCATAGCTTATGGCGTCGTCTTCGCTTGGGTCGTCTCCTTCCCAGATGATAGCTGTTTGGTCAGCGTGCTTCGCCAAATGCCGGTCGATACAATTCGCCGATACGTTCAGAACGCCGTCCTCATACCAGCGAATGTGCAAGTCATCCGCATCAAAAGAAACGTCTTTCACTTTTGAAAAAGGCCTGACCCAGTCCAGACGCTTGCCAACCTTCGCCCAGAAGGCTTCCGGCGCTTTTCTGGATTGCTCATAAAGCGCTTCATAGGCGGTGCGGTCATATCGAAATTCAGTCTCCAAAGGTTTTGTACCGAATTGAATTTGGTCCATGGCGAATACCTCTCCAGATGCGTCGGGCATTTAGGTCCTCCCTGTTTCCCGCTCTCTGCGTTGCGAATGATTGTGATCATCAAAAAATGCAGATCGAACTTCGCCCTTCTGTTCAGCAGGAATTTCAGCGCGCCGTCCATTCGACCTTGGTCTCATAGACCTATCGCCAATAGCGAGAACACCCAGTGTCGCCGATCATGTGCGGCAGGATGGACCGAATAAACATCAATCACGATCAAGAAAGCCGCGCAGATGACCAGCACCATTTTTTCTTTAACCCGCTATCGGATACTGCAGTCTGTGTTGCTGTCCGGAACTATGCTGGCCGGCCTGACCGCGCCTGCCGCAGCCCAGCAAACGAACGCTGGGCTTGAGGCGCGCGTCAACGCTCTTGAAGAAAAACTTGATCGCATCCTTCAACGTCTTGAAGCGTCGGATTCACAGCTGTCACCGGAAGAAACCGTAATGCTTCACGATGCGTCAAAAGTGATTTCAGCCACTGCGGATAATGCGGAAATCATTACACTTGCGGAGCTTGATACGCCTGGCGGCGTCAGTGCTCAATCAGCCGAACCCTCGAAAACAGAACAAGCGTCCGGCTTGTCCGTTGGCGACGCCAATTTCGCATTTAAGGGGTTTGTGAAACTCGACGTATCCGTATCGGATTTTTCAGGCGGCGAATTGCCATCGGGTAATATCGGGCGCGACTTCTATATTCCCGCCCTCGTTCCGGTTGGCGGCAGTGGCGATGGCCCCGATCTGGATTTCAATCCACGCGAAACACGCTTCATCTTTGCAGTGAACAGCGAGCGCGGCGGCCATGACATCAGCGGTCTGATTGAACTAGATTTTCAGGTCACGAGCGGCGGCGATGAGCGTGTCTCGAACAGCTATATACCACGGATTCGTCAAGGCTATATCACTTTCGATAACTGGCTCCTTGGCCAAGCCTGGTCGACATTCCAAGACGTCGGCGCCCTGCCGGACAATCTTGATTTTATCGGTCCAACCGAAGGGACCGTTTTTATCCGCCAGCCGATGATACGCTATACGAACGGGCCTTTGCAGATCTCGCTTGAAGAACCGGAGACGGAAATCACCGGACCAGACGGCGGTCGGTTTTTACCCGGGGACGACATCGCGCCGGACGTCGTCGTTCGCTACAATCACAAACGCAACTGGGGTCACCTTACCCTCGCCGGTATCGCCCGCGCGTTACATATCGAAGATGAAATTATTCCAGGGGCAAATGCAGATACCGCCATAGGCTATGGCGTCAGTGCTTCCGGCAAACTGAATGTTGGCGCCAGAGATGATTTTCGTTTCATGGCGACGTATGGAGAAGGCATTGGGCGGTATATAGGCGTCAACATCGTCAATGACGCAGCGGTGAACGCCAATGGCAAATTAGACACAATTCAAACCATATCCGGTTTCGCCTCGTATCGGCATTTTTGGGCGCCGAATTTACGCTCCAACATTACCGGCGGCTATTTCAAGGCGGACAACCCAGTAACCCTTGTCGGCGACACAGTTACCGATCAGGTATACTCCGCGCATGTAAACCTCATTTACACGCCGGTTCCCAAGCTGGACGTTGGAGTGGAATACATTTATGCAAATCGAGAACTTGAAAGCGGTGTTGATGGCTCGCTGAACAAGGTGCAATTCTCGACCAAATACAGTTTTTAAAGGCGCCGCCAGGCGCCAACATCTCTTGTGATACATGTGCGCTTGCGTAAATTCCAGGTACTGCGATTATCACGCGAGCCAGACACGATCCATAATGCCAAAACCTTCGGATGATCCAATCTCGGTGCCCTTCGCTCGGCTGAAGCCGTTGCTTGAGCAGGCGCTCGCCGCAGATATTAATATAGAGGAGCTTTTTGCAACCTTGAACCTTCCGGCGCCGTCGGCGGGTTTGCTGGATTATGGATCCATTTCACTGGCGGACTATTACCGTATCCAGAACCGCCTATCAATTTTGTTTGGCGACGAAACGCTGCACTTGTCATCGCGCCAGCTGCTGCCGGGCAGCACTGATTTTGTATTACAGCACATACATGATTGCAAAACGATTTCCGAGGTTATGCGCGTAATCGCGAAGTCTTATAACCTTTTACATGGCGGACAATACAACACCGTTATGACACGCCCATATACTATCGATTATATGATCGACGATCATGAGTTTCCGTACGCCGGCAATCAGACAACCGATTACATCTATTTTTCAATCGAGTGCATTCTGATTTTTTTACACTGCATGCTGATGACAGTTACGCCATCAGCTGAGCACGCCATCAGGGGACTTCATATTCGCCGCCCCTCGCCCGGCGGGGATTGCGGGCATCTTGGGTATTGGGATGCGCCAATCCGATTTGGCGCAAATACATATAAGGTGGCTTTTGATAGGGATTTCGCAACACAGCCGGTGACGATACCACCGCCAAGGGCGCTGACGTCTAATGCGGTTTACCAGAAAATCATCGACGTTGTCGCGGGCGTGCGCGCCCGGCGCGAGAACCTGAACTCAACCGCATCGCTTGTACAGGATTCGCTGGGCCGCGGTGTCGTTGAACAAACCGATATCGCGTCACAAATGGGGATCAGCGTTGCGACCTTGCGCCAGCGCCTTAGCGAAGAAGGTGTCAGCTTTCGTGATTTGCGACGGACCGTTCTCAACCAAACCGCCAAGCGATTGCTTGGTGAAAATCAGACCACTGCCGATATTGCCGAAGCCATTGGCTTTTCGGATGCTCGCGCTTTTAATCGCGCGTTCAAGGACTGGAACGGCGTCACGCCAAAAGATTATCTAAAGCAACATCGCGACGCGCCTAAGCTGGATATGCCTGACCCGGACGGTTGATTTTCAGCGGTCTTGAGCGAAATTGTCCTGTTTTGATGATCCAAGAGGTCATTCTGCGCGAGGCAAATTCCACTTACCGTCAAGCATCAAAAAAATTTCGGGGCTGGGAGGCGGACCATGAAAAACACAACCAAATGCAGATTGACGCGTCGGCTGCACAAGGCGGGCTTACTGGCGTTCAGTTCCAGTCTTGGATTGTCCTGCGGCGTCACAAGCGCCGTTGCGCAAACCGAAGCGGCGTCAGCACAATCGGACGACGTCATCATCGTTTCCGCACGCCGCCGCGATGAAACCCTGCAGGATGTGCCGATCGCTGTGACAGCGGTCAGCGGCGAGCAGCTTTTATTGCAAGGCGCACAGGACATTACGTATCTGTCGCAGTCGGTGCCCAACCTGACGCTCGAGGTGTCGCGCGGGACAAATGCAACATTGACAGCCTTTATTCGCGGCGTCGGTCAGCAAGACCCGGTTGCAGGCTTCGAAGCCGGCGTCGGCATTTACGTGGACGATGTTTATCTCAATCGTCCGCAAGGCGCCGTTCTCGATATATATGATGTTGAGCGCATTGAAGTGCTGCGCGGCCCGCAAGGCACCCTTTACGGTCGAAACACGGTCGGCGGCGCGGTTAAATATGTCACCAAAAGACTTGGTAATGAACCGATGCTTAGACTGCGCGCCTCCGGCGGTACATTTGGTCAGGCGGATGTGATCGGCACTGCTGAGATGCCCATCACCGAAACCCTCGCCGTCGGCGGGTCCGTCGCTTACCTTACGCGTAATGGTTTTGGTGAAAACCTGACGACCGGCAGTGAAAACTACGACAAGGACATTCTTGCGTTTCGGGCGAGCACAGAGTTCGACAACGACGTGCTGTTTGTTCGCCTCGCCGGTGATTATGTGAAAGACCAGTCCAGCCCGAAGGGCGGCCACCGGCTCATACCCGGGCTGTTCAGCGGCGCGCCTGTGCTGGACGATGTTTTTGATTCGCGCGGCGGCCTGAACGGCGAGAATGAGGCCGAAAACTACGGCGCCGCGTTACATGTTGAACTGGCGCTTAACGATCAGTGGACAATCAAAAATATCGCTGCCTGGCGTCAGGATGAAAGCCTGCAGCAAATCGACTTTGACGCATTGCCGGCCGCCGATGTTGACGTGCCGGTTATTTATGAAAACGAACAGTTTACGGAAGAACTGCAATTACTCTATGAAGGTGATGCGATTGCTGGCGTTTTGGGTTTTTATTACATCGACGCCAACGCCTTTAACACCTTCGATGTTCTGCTCGGAACAACAGGCGCCTTGCCGACTGTCGGCCTGCCAGGCCTCAACGCCAATACGACTGGCGATGTAGATACAAAGTCATGGTCAGTTTTTGGCGATCTTACTTTTGACCTTGAGAACATTCTGGGCGTGCCGGGCGTGGAGCTTGCGCTGGGCGGGCGATACACAAGTGATGAGCGCTCATCACGAGTCTTAAGGACAACCTTTATCGGCGGGCTGTCCGACCCCTTGGGCGGATCAGGCGCCATCCCGATCGCCGTCACCTCTGACTTTGAAGGAGAAGAGACGTTCACTGATTTCAGCCCGCGCGTCTCTCTCGCCTGGAGCCCGAATGACGAACACAATTTCTACGCCTCATACTCACAAGGTTTTAAAGGCGGCAGTTTTGATCCGCGCGGTCAATCAACTGCGGTAAATGTAGATTTTGACGGTGACGGCGATATCGACGCCGATGACATTTTTGAGTTTTTCCTGTTCGAACCAGAAGAAGTCGATTCTTACGAAATTGGCTGGAAAGCGCGCCTCGCCGGAGGTAGGATCACGTCCAACCTCGCGGCGTTTTATGCAGATTACACCAACGTTCAGATACCCGGATCACAGGGCGGCACAGATCCGCTAACCGGCGCGCCAACCTTTATCGGCGTGACCACCAATGCCGGCGGCGCAGAATTTTTCGGCATCGAGTGGGAAGGTACAGCCCTTATCGCAACAGACACATTTGGCGCAGGCGACAGCTTCAGCATCAGTTGGGGTGGCGGCTGGATTGACGCTCAATATACTGAATTTCTCGTCGGTACGGTCGACCTTGCAGATCAACGGGTCGTGCAGAACACGCCGGAATTTTCAGGCGCCATTACGACAAACTACACCCACCCCGTCGATCTCTTTAATCGCGGCGGCGACCTGACTTTTATCACGCAAACTTCATACAAATCCGAAACCAACCAGTTCGAAGTACCAAATCCGTTGCTCGACCAGAGCGGTTATGGCCTTTTTGACGCTAGCCTTGTGTGGACATCCGAAGACGGAGGGTTGCAGATCGGCGTTCACGGGCGAAACCTTTTCGACCGCGAATATCGCGTCGCTGGATACAATTTTGTCGCCCAGAACCAGGACGGTAGTTTTGTGACGCCCTTCACCTCGACACTTGGTCTTGAAGGGATTGTAACCGCATTTTATGGTCCGCCGAGAACTGTTACAGGAACGATCCAGGTCCAGTTCTAATATCGCCTGACACGCAGCAAGGGGGAATGCCTTTTAGCGGCTGACGGCGGCGCTAAAAAGCGCCGCCGTTCGAGGGGCGCGACAGAAAGAAAGCATAAATGATAAAAAACGCTCTTATCGCCATCCTCGTTCTGATTGTTGCAGGCGCCGCAGGCTTTGGCCTTTTAACCTGGCAAGCGGCTCAAGGAACGCCAGCGAAAGGTCTTGAAGAGAAATACGTCACAGCATCGGACAGTTTCAAAAATATCGCTGGCGCCCGCGTGCGCGTGCGCGATGAGGGCCCGCTCGATGCGCCGGCCATCCTTCTTATCCATGGCTTCACCCACAGTCTGGAAACCTGGGACGACTGGGCCAAAGCCCTGAAAGACGACTACCGCATCATCCGCTACGATCTATTGGGCCATGGCCTCACCGGTCCCGATCCAAAGGAACGATATGCTCCGCCCGAACGTGCTGCTTTTGTCGGCGAGGTTATGAAAGCGTTGGATTTAGACCATGCCATCCTCGCCGGAAATTCTCTCGGCGGACTCGCCGCGTGGCGATACGCCTCCAACAACCCGGCAATGGTGGATGCGCTTGTATTGATCTCTCCAGGCGCGTTCCCGTTAGTCGGCGTAGCAGACAAACCGGCGGAAATTCCAGCAGCCATGAAAGCCTATCTTATGACAGCCCCTGAAGCAGGCGTGCGGGCGAGCGCGGAAATTATTTATGCGGATGACTCAAAAATAACCGATGCACGGCTTGTAACTATGCGGGATATGATCCGCCGCGAAGGCAATGGCGCTGCAATGATCAAATCGCTGGAAGAGTTCACCCTTCCCGATCCCTCGGCGTTGCTTTCCAGAATCGCTGCCCCAACGCTAATTTTATGGGGAGAAGAAGACGTCCTGATCCCGATTGAACAAGGCCGCGAGATTGAGAGGTTGATTCCGGATGCCCGACTTATTGCGTATCCCGGCGTCGGCCACGCCGCGCAGGAAGAAGCACCTGCGCAAACACTCACCGATCTTAAAGACTTTCTCAACGTGACCGCCCCCATTCCTGCACCGGCGGCGGAATAGATGCGCGGCAAAGGGGCGTCGCAAGCTTATCGGGCTTATGTCCTTTTTATTCTTGTCGTCGTCTACACCTTTAATTTCATTGACCGCCAAATTGTGGGGATTCTCGCCGTCCCGATCAAAGCGGACCTTGCCCTGACGGACACGCAATTGAGCCTGATGGGCGGCCTTGCATTCGCGCTGTTTTACACATTTCTCGGCATCCCTATCGCAATGCTCGCCGACCGCAAAAGCCGCACCTGGATCATGACGGCGGCGCTTGCCATCTGGAGCGCCATGACAGCCCTGTGCGGATTGGCTCAAAACTTCACCCAACTGTTTCTCGCCCGCCTCGGCGTCGGGGTTGGCGAGGCGGGTGGCGTTGCCCCTGCCTATTCTCTGATTTCAGATTATTTTCCTCCTGAAATGCGCGCGCGCGCGCTATCGATTTATTCATTCGGCATCCCTGTCGGCTCAGCCCTCGGGATTTTATTGGGCGGCGTACTGACAAGCTATCTCGACTGGCGCTCAGCATTCATCATTGTCGGGCTTGCCGGGCTCGCCATTGCGCCAATCTTCCGCCTCACCATGCGCGAGCCAGAGCGCGGCGGGTTTGATGGGAAAAACGCGGTAACCACTCCTGCAAAACTCTCGGATGTGATCCGCATACTTGCCCACAAGCCGAGTTTCTGGGGCCTGTCCTTCGGCGCGGCAAGTTCGTCTATGATGGGCTACGGATTAATCTTCTGGTTGCCATCATTTTTTGTGCGAAGTTATGGGGACGCCTTGCCGGCGTTTTTCTCATGGATGCCGGCGTTTCTTGTTCCCGCAGATCCAGCGCCCCTACTCTATGCGTCTTATTTTTACGCAACGATCCTCTTGCTCGGTGGTGTTGCAGGCATTTGGTTCGGGGGGGCCATGGCCGACCGCTACGGCCCCGACCGAAAGGCCGCATACGCTCTTGTGCCGGCCGGCGCGTTTCTCGCAACGATCCCCTTTTTCCTTATAGGCGTTCTGGCGCCGTCATTATGGGTTGCATTTCCCGCTTTCGTCGCGCTTCAGGCTCTCAGCCTTGTCTGGCTTGGACCAGTGATCTCCGCCTTCCAGCATCTCGTTCAACCGAATATGCGCGCAACGGCGTCCGCCGTTTTCTTGTTTATCAACAATCTTGTTGGCATTGGCGTCGGCAATTTGGTGATTGGCCTTCTTTCCGACAACCTGACGGCGCAATTCGGCGATGAAGCGCTTCGCTATGCAATTTTATCCGGAATTGTTTTTTATGTGCTTGCTGCGGGATTATTCATCACAACGGCGCCACGCCTTAAGCGAGATTGGGTGAATTGAAACAGCCATACAAGGCGACGCAAGATGGTCCAGCGCCTGCGGCTTCAGCGCAGCGCTTAAGAGTCGTTGAAACCTCGCGATCGACTATGGTTCATTCATCATTTTACTACGATCCATATTGACAACTTTCCGCTGCGGGGTACTTTGCAACGCCCAAATGGGGGAGACGCCGCCCATACGGCCCGGAAAAGGCCACCCGACGCCGCCCGCCGGGTCGGTGGGCGGCGATTTCCCTCGCCTTCGCAAAGGGCCATCGCCCTCCTAGACGCGCCCCGTGAAATCAATAAAACACCTGACTTATGGCGGCCCCTGCCTAAACACAGGGTCTTTTAAAAGAGTCTTGACGCTTCTCTTGCGCTTGTGAAAATACCGGACTATTATGTATCATAGTTTTTTTTATTGCGTTACGTAGTTTTCATATTAAAACCAGGTGACACGCATGAGCCAAGGCGTTTCCGGTCTAGATAACGTTGACAAAGGTAAAATTCTGGCGCCGGGGCGAGCCTATAAGCTGCGTCGCGTGACACAATCCCGTCCACCGCAGGACGTTTTGCTTCGTGGAGCACCGGCAAAATATATTGCTGTGACCCAAGACATCCAGGAAACCATTGGCGATCACGGCGAACCGGTGCGCGCCGATACGCTCGATGACGCGTGGATAGAGCTTTTACAAGCCAGCGGTTGCCTCGCCCTGCGCGCACCCAATCACCCCCACCTCGCCGCAGAATTTATCGACTCTCTGCCGATCGACGGATTGCTTTTGACCTGCGGGAATGAACTCGCCGCACATGGAGGCGACGCACCGGAACGGGATCGAACGGAATTTGCGCTCCTCACTCATGCCGTGCACCGAAAGATTCCAGTTCTCGGTGTTGGACGTGGAATGCAGATTATCCAGCGGCTGTTCAGCATTTCACTCGGCCCGGTTAACGGCCACGAGACGCAAGCCCTTTCCATCGATATTGATGGCGAGCGCGTAGTTGTGAACAGCGACCACCGATTTGGCGCGATGGACACAGCGCCAGGACTCGATGTCTGGGCGCGCGCTGACGACGGCGTCGTCAAGGCGGTCAGAAATATCGATCACAATATCACCGGTATTATGTGGCGCCCAGAGCTTATTCAGCCATTCCGTCAGCGCGACATTGAGCTTATTCGCGACGCATTCAGCACCGCCCCAACGAGCGTCAGACCAAACGACCTCGTGACGACACGTAATATGGGAACCTTTTGAACGGACAGGACATGGCTACGGCGTATATGCGACCCTCAAGGCTGACGATCATCAACACATCCTATCTTTTATGTGGCGGGAGCAATGTTGAACTTCTTACAGACGCGTTAACACCAGAAGAAGATGGTGAGCATCTTCCCTGCGCACGTCACAATTCACTTGAGAAAAAAGCGCTGCGATTGACTGGCGCCTTACCGCCGTAAAAAGCAACGCGTCAGATATGAATTGTCAGCGATAACGCTTTTATCTGCCTACATAGTTTTACAAGGGAATACCATGCCACTCAGTGACGGTAATGCTGACATCGCGTACAAATTATTGGAACACAGTATCTCCGTCTTTCGATACCGCCCCGGTATGCGTCTGTCACCGGATCATGTCTCAGGCGACATCCGTATCGGTCTGACTCCGACGCGCACGGCGCTGCACTGGCTTCATCGAGACGGCATCATTGATCATCAGCCCGGACAAGGGTTTTTCGTCAAGACACCGTCAGTTGATGAAATACGCAATCTTTATCGCGGCAACATGATTCAACTCTTGGGCTCAATGGTCGTTCACAACGAAAGTCAAAATAACAAGCCGCAACGGCGATATACAAACCGCAAAAACACCGCCATGTGGGAGGGCTTTGCACATCAGGGCGACAGTGACGTACTCGCATCCATGACCGAGACTGTCTTCAACGCTATCTCTACTCTGTCAGGAAGCGATGTCGTGGCCCGGGCCGTAGAGACTCTGAACAGCCGTCTTTACTTCATCCGTCTTATTGAATGCGACCTGATTGACGATGTGGCTGGCGAGCTCTACATGCTTCATGGCCTATTGAAGCAGGAAGAATATGACAGCCTGGGCGAAACCATTGCCCGCTATCATAAAACACGAATTGATAACGCCCATGAACTTGCTGACGCTGCATGCGCGCGAGCGTTTCGTCAGCAGGCGGCGTAGGTCGAAATAAGAAAGCAGAATGACATCTCGCGTGACTTGTGTCTCGCGACACAAGCGTTTTGTGCCTATGCCAACCGGCAAGCACCCACGCATGGTCCTTGTTTCATACATCGCCACTTGGACCGTAAGCGTTGCAGGCGATAACACCGCAATAAACTATTATGTCCGTCTTATTTTTTTCAGTTTCATTATTGAAACGCGTGTAAAATACATTACAAAATCTTGTTATTTATTTTGTTTGTGTACTGGCCTTTTTGTCATTAAATAATTTCAGCGCAGTGAGGCTCGGCACGCATTCCGAAACTGGATCATATGAAAACCTGCATGTCTCAGTCGTGAATACGCCGAGGCCCGCTGCGTTAAACAGCTAAATGAACGCAAAAAGCTTCAAAAACTATGATTGGTTTCCGGTCAGGAGCCAAGACTCTAAACGCAACCCTTCGGAGAGCATTACGCTAATGTTAGCACATCACAGCAAACAACTGAAAAGCGTTGAGAGCAATGGTGTTTACGAGCGTGTTAAATCTTATTTGATCTCCAATGAATTGAGTGCTGGTAAGCGGATTATGGTCGAGCCGATTGCGGACCGGCTTTTTGTAAGCGCAACCCCCGTTCGCGAGGCATTAATCCGCCTTGCAGCAGAACGGATGATTGATGACGTTCCAAGAACCGGGTTCTTCGTCAAAAAGCTTTCTGAATCCGAAACTGCGGATCTTTATCGCTTGCAGCATTTGCTTTTAGACTGGTCTATTAGCGTTATCGAGGATGATAACCGTGTACTGGGAATCTTAAAACCTCCCAACCTTTTAGATGAACTGAGAACGGTAAAAAACGTTCAGTCTAATGTTGTCACGCGCATACAATATGACCTGTTTGTTCATATTGCTGCGCAAAGCGGAAACGAGGATATCAGCTACGTGGTCAGCAATATAAGTGATCGGACCCACTATATTCGTAAAAGGGATTACGAAATTTACGGAGATGCGAAGCGTCAGTTATTGCTGCTATGCCAAGCATATTCCCAAAAAGACTTCGAGAAGGTGCGCAAAAAACTTCGGGACTACTTTCATGAAAAAATAGACCAATTGCCAAGCCTGCTCAAGATAATCAGGAACGATAGCCTCAAAACCCATAAGTGATTGTTGTTGTGCAAACATTCATAGGATAGCGACGGCCAGTGATCCGAACTTTACAACAGGCTATTTCTCTTGCCTGGCTTGAGGCAGACGGTTTTGTCAAAAGGCGCCTCATCCTAACCTTATTTCTGGTTCTTGGCACAGCGATACTTGCGGCGATGGCGCCGGTAGCCCTGAAATATGCTGTGGATAATTTGCGCGTCAGCCAACAAGTGGGAATGGAACCAACCCCAGTCGCCACCCCAACGCCAATGGATATCAGTCCGGCAACGCTTATTTTGCTTTATATTTTTAGCCTCTGGCTTTCGCGATCTCTTGGAGAAGCGCGATGGTTCTTTTACGGCACGGCGGATCAACGCCTGCATCGCTGCCTCAGCCGCCGCCTACTGAGCCACATTATTGATCTCCCCATGACCTTCCATCTCAACCGCAAGACAGGCGCCTTGAATCAGACACTGGTCCAGGGCCTTTCCGGATACCGCATATTATTGAATCACACAGTATTCACTGTGTTGCCCGTGGTGGTCGAAGTCATGATGGTGGGCGCGGTGATAATATTTTTTTTCGACGCTGAATTTTTAGGCATTCTAGGCATTGCAATTATCGCCTACGTGGCTGCTTTTGTACTGGGCGCAGCACGGATTATCGGCCCGATTCGAGAAGTCTCAACTACTCAGGTCGCAGCCTACGCGAATATGACCGACAGTATCCTGAACGCGGAAACTGTCAAATGCTTTACTGCAGAACGCGCAATTAATGAGCGCTATGACGATGCGTTAGCGACGTCTGAACGCTGGTGGTCAGTTTTTTACTGGCGCAAATCGGAGAATGGCCTTTTGGTTGCTGTAGTTTTTGCCCTGTCCCTCGGCGCCGCCATGGTTCTTGGTGCAATTCGTGTTGGCGAGGGCGCAATTTCCGTTGGCGGCTTCGTGCTAATCAACACTTATATGTTGCAGATTGTTCGTCCTCTGGAAACATTGGGGCTCGCCATTCGCGACATCGCTCACGGCGCCGCCTTTATCGAAAAAATGATGAGCGTAATGGGCCAGAAAACTGAAGGCGAACCGCTCGCTGTTGTAAAGCAAAACACGAAGAACGGCGCCGGAAGGTTGGAAGTCCAGGACGTTTGTTTTTCCTATACCCCCGATCGGCGAATCCTTGATGGCGTCACCTTTACTATAGAGCCTGGAAAAACACTTGCCGTTGTTGGCCAAAGCGGCGCCGGAAAATCGTCTTTGATTCGACTATTAATGCGGTTTTACGATCCTGTCAGAGGCGCAATCTTGTTGAATGGAAAGCCGATCCGGGAAATGCCATTAGAAGAGCTGCGCAAGTCGATAGCAATTGTGCCGCAGGACACCGTCCTATTCAACGATACCATAGCTTACAATATCGGATTTGGCCGGCAAGACGCTAGTCAAAAGGAAGTCGAGCGTGCTGCGCGCTTTGCGCATATTCATGACCGGATCATGTCGATGCCGGATGGCTATCAAACTATTGTAGGTGAGCGCGGGTTGAAACTTTCCGGTGGTGAGAAACAACGCGTTTCGATCGCCCGCGCAGTCTTGAAACAACCACAGATGTTTATTTTCGACGAAGCAACCTCATCGCTCGATGGATATACGGAGCAACTTATTCTCGAAAACCTCATCGATATCTCCAACGACATGACCACGCTGATTGTCTCCCATCGTCTATCAATAGTCGCGCACACCGATGAAATCCTGGTCCTAGATCAGGGCTGTATCGTGGAACGGGGCAACCATCAAACCTTGATGCAAAATAAGGGGATTTACGCCACTATGTGGGAAACCCAGCACTATCAAAAAGCGGGTGATCCTATCGAAAGAAAAGAGACTGCATAAGTAAAATACCAGCAGCAATACCTCGCAAAAAAGCGATCGCATTTATATAACGCAGGGGGAAGCTTTGTTCACATTTCTAAATTAAATAATCCGAATATAAAGCTGCCGAATTTGCTACATCCATCATAATATGACGGTGCTTTTTTTTAGCGTTCTTCGCAAACAGTATTCACGAATAAAAACACTCCAAAGTGATCCGATAATGAGCAGCACAAAGCACCCTCAGCTTCTACTGACCAAACCGGCTTTTGTCTGTTTGACAGATGACACGCTGGTTTTTCTTGACCTCCACAATGATAAATACTCGTGCCTGGAAAAACGATATACAAAGCCCGTAGCCAATCTCTTGGGTTTGCCGGCGCCTCCAATGGATTCACTAATACCTGAAAACTTTGTTGACGAGAAAGTACAGAACATCGCTGAAGTCGTTCAGGGCTTGATTGACAGCGAGATCGCCACAAGAGACCCGAAACTGGGAAAACCTGCAGAATTCATCACGCAATATAGTGAACTAAAAGAACTGCTTGGCTATGAGATTGGCAAGGCGCCGAAAATTCACGCCGGTCATCTCTTTAATTTCTTCCGCGCTTTGATTGTTACGAAATCGATACTGCTCTTCGCATCCATGGAACACATCGTTGCACGGGTCAGGCGCCGCAAAGCGCGCTACTTCGCTAAGGGCGGCGCCGAACCGAACGCCGAACAAGTCAACGAATTGGTGGAAATATACAAAATTCTGAAGCCACTATTCGTCACTGTGAAAGACGAGTGCCTGTTCAACTCACTGTTCCTCATCGAATTCCTGGCCTGCTACCGCATCTATCCGAACTGGTATTTCGGTGTGCGGCTCAACGAATTTTACGCCCATTGCTGGGTCCAGGGCGACAACGTCATCTATGACGACTTCATTCAGAGCACATGCCAAAACCAGCCGATCATGACCGTTTAAACCTGAGAAACGCTATCGATGACTATGTACCGCTACATCACACTCCTCTGGAACCGGACCGATCGCGAGGCGGAAAAAGCTGTCGATTATATTACTGCACAGTTGCACGAAGTATCACCTCATGCATGGCGCAAAGCTTGGAGCGCGCAAGGTATTGCTGTCTTCGATTCTGGTGAACATAAAGGACGTATGCAGACTTACCACCTCCACGACGAGGGCGGCGTGGTGCTCGGCCGACTGTTCCACAACAACTACGCGTCACAAAGCGAAGATTTGGATGCGGTGGAATCGCGCTCATGCCTTAAGACAAGGGGCCAGCATCTGATCGATAAATACTGGGGCCGATATGTCGCCTTCCTGCACGACCGAAGCAGCGGCACGAATTACATTATGCGCGACCCGAGCGGCGCCTTTCCCTGTTTTCACACGCCGTTCCGTGGTGTTGAGATTTATTTCTCTGACATGCAGGACGCGGCGAATTTCCCGTTTCTACCATTCACCGTCAATTGGGAGTATCTGAAAACCAACATCATGCTGCCCCAGTTCCAGAAGACCCATACGGGTTTGAATGAGGTGGGCGAAGTGTTGCCGGCGGAATGCGTGGAGATCACCCCTTTCGAGCGCAAGAGCCGTTTCGTGTGGGATCCGACGGAGATATCGCAGACCGACGTGGTGGAAGACCCGGCGGAAGCGGCGGCGCTCCTGCATTCGACGGTCAAGAACACCATCGGCGCCCTGGCGGGCTGTTACGACAGTGTGGTTCACAATCTCGGCGGACTTGATTCATCCATCGTACTGGCTTGTCTCGCAAATGCGCCAAAGCGGCCGGAAATCACCGCCATTAATTTTTACACAAAATCTCCACGCGGGGAGGAACGGTTCTATAGCCGCCAGGTCGCGGAGAAATTCGGCGTGCCGCTGGTGGAATCGGAACTGGATTACCGCAAGGCGGATCTCTCCAAAATCTTCGAATCCAACAAGTTGGCGAATCCGCTCGGTTTTTTCGATTGCATCGGCCTGACGGGCGATGTGCTGGCGCTGGCGAAAGAGAAGAACGCGCAGGCGCTTTTTTACGGCACTGGCGGAGATAATGTTTTTTTTAAGCTGGACCGCAACCTCGGTGCGCTCGATTATTTACGCAGTCACGGCTTTAGTAAAGACATGTTGAGAGTCGCGATGGAGGCCTCTCGCTATGGGCGGAAGTCACTCGCCCGAACTTTGCGCGATATATTGCGAGAGCAAGTCGCTCCCGCCCCCTGCTTCGAATATGTTCATAAAGAGATGTTCGCGCGATTTAAAATACCACTTGTCAATCCTGAATTTGTCGGCACAGGCACCCAAAAGCAGTTCCTTCACCCCCTCCTAATTCCCGAGGAGAATAACCTTAAGGGAAAATATCTACATATCTTAATATGCGCTTTTTTCTCAATGGATTATTATGACCATTGGCATACTGACTATCATGCTGAACGAATACATGCCTACTTCACTCAACCCGTTGTCGAGACCTGTCTGCGCATCCCAATCTGGGTCATGACCTACGGTGGCGTAGAGAGGGGGCTGGCGCGTAAGGCCTTCCAGCACAATCTGCCGCAGGATATAGTTAAACGGTTCAGCAAGTCGACACCAGGTGAGTATTACCGGGACATTTACAAGCACAACACTGATTTCCTGCGCGATATACTCTTAGATGGTGTTATGGTTCGAGAAAAAATCTTATCACGCAAAAAGATCGAAGAAGCGTTAGGAAATGAAAACTATTTTCTCCAAGTCCTACCCCATCGGATTTTAGGTTATCTAGCAACAGAAGTCTGGCTTCGCAGCTGGACAGAACGACCGGCCAATCAAATAAAAAGCGCTGGGATTGCAATATGAACCACTAGAATTCCTTTTGACACCAAGTTGAATCTAGCAACTGCCGAGACGGCTAATCTCAGTAGTATTTTTTGCGTATATAATTTCAGAATAATATAATCGCTTTATAGTTCTCGTTATTTGATTGTGTACTGTATATCTAAATACCTGTCGGTATTATCCGACAAAACATAACTTGAAAGGAAATCACGATGATTGATCTTGGCAAAGTTTCCGAAGAAACAAAAGGTGTTCCAATCGGCCTTGAAGATTTTGGCACTGAGCAAGCCTAAAATATGACTATTCAGTGTGCAGTATCTACTACTGCACACTGATTTTCCTGCTATTGCATTCGCGACAACGAAGGTAACTTCGGTCGCCATGGAGGTTATCAATCAGTACCTGCTCCATTTTTGATCATACCTTCCGCCTTCTTACTGGCCTCTTCTTGTAAAATTCGTAAATGGCTCCACCGGACGTATTGTTCTTTTTTATCAGGGTTTGCATCTTCTTCGCCCAGAAGCCAGAAACGAAACCAATCCAGATTACGCTCAAAATTAACAAGCCTGTGTATCGGCTGATGCAGCTGATGCGTTTCGCCAGGAAATACATGCATTTCTACCGGCTTGCCGAGCTTCTTCAGCGCCGTAAAAGCCGGAAGGCTCCCCAAATATTCGTTGTCACTAGCTTGAACAAGCACCGGAATGTCAACTCGGTCAGCGCGTAAAGATACTGCGATGTCTTTATATATTATTTCGGCATCACGTCCGTCTTCACCAATATTATGGCTCTTAGTGACAGCGTCAGCCAGCTCCATGCCTGGACGAAAGAACATCTCATGAGCTGGCTCCCAAACTCCTATTGCGCGCAGCGCGGCGACATCAAAATAGTTGGAATGGGTAAGCGCGTAACTGACAGACTGGGAACTGAAACTAAGGCCTGTGATCCCAATACGATTGCGGTCAGCAAGACCTCGTTCTACGAGCAGATCAATTGCAGATTCATACTCCGCAAGCGCGGCGACATATCTTCCCGGACCGGATGAGTACTCAGAGGTCACATCAGGTGGCGGCAAGTCCCAATTAAAATCTATGCATAAAACAAGAAAGCCATGCTCAGCGAGAACATATTCCGGTCCGCCATCTGCGATGCCGCCGGTTAGAAATCCTGGACATCGATAAGTCGTAATGACCAGAGGATATTGAGCGCCTGCTTCGAAGTTGCGCGGGTAAACTAGTACGCCTGAAACATCGCGCCCAAATTCGTCATGCCAGCCAATACGTTTTGTCGTTAATGCAAACTTCGTACGAAGGTCTAAATTAGGATCATATACAGTTTCGGTTGCGCCGGTCATTAATGAAATTGCTATTAATATTGGCGGAGATCCGTGATCGGCAGCAGTGCATATTGCAGCACCTGAAATTATTGGACACTCCATGGATTTGTACCGTTTCGCGGACGATAGAGCGCCTAGCGTGCCCTCAGTTTCAAGGATTGTGCGCATATGTCCGCTACTAGGCGTCCAAGCATAGACCCCTGCTGCACCACGCGTTTGTTCCGCGATAAAAAAAATAGACGCTCCATCTGCTGACCATCCTAAAACAACTAAATTCTCAGCTATACAGATAGGGTCATCGCATTCATGAATCTTCGAGGGTGTTTCACGATGAACGCTTCCCAATAAAAATTTAATAGGGCGCCCGCTGATAGTGTGCGCCTTCGGCAGCGCGACTGCTGCTGAGCCACCCATTGGCGAAATCACGAATCTCGAGTTCAGCTCTGGCGCCCAATCCGTTAAATCGGAACCCTCATACAGCAACATAGATTTCTCAGTCTCAGTTGCAGTACGAACTTTGCGATCTGCTATCGTTATTGTTTTATAGGTTGGCGGCGTCCGCGAAAGTAAATGACCGACAGAGCTAACGCCCCATCTTCGCACAGTCGCCCACCTTCCTCCAAACGGAAGCGTTCTCGTCAATTGGTGCCAAGGATATATAGTATCGTCAATGAGCACGCCATTTTGATACTCATGCGCCTCTGCAGAAAGGATGGCGGCGCGTCCAACATCAGCCTCATAAACCAGCGATCGCCCGCTTTCTATTATAGCGAAATTTAATATGTCTGCACTGTCAGACGTTACGTTTTCCTGCTCGCCGGAGGTTACATTAAGCCGCCAAACCTGTATCTCATTGCTATGCAGCGCTCTATAATAAATCCATTCGCAATCTGGGGACCAATGAGGTTTTACATCTTCAAAATAACCAGACGTATTGAGTGTCTCCCCCGCGTCGGCTCGTAATCTTACATCACCAGACGGCCATTCGATGATCACCCAGTTGTGACGGACGCGGTTTTCAGTGAGGCTGGGAGAGTCCACACGCACGGCGATAAGAGCTTTCTCTGAGCAAACGTTCAGGCCAGAGAACTCACGGAGTCCTACAATATCATGAACTGTCACCGCTGCTTGAGAACCGGACTCTTGTCCATTCCCTGCGTAACTACTGCTAATCAATGCGATACAAGCAAACATTAGCCAGATGCTTTTCATAAAGCCCTCAAAAGCAGTTGGAAATGACATATAGAAAGAGTGAAGCGACACCGTCTCTGCTAAAGCGCTTTGGTCAGCTCTAACGCGATGAACCGGTTCAATGGAGAAGCATTCGTGGGATCAAATCCAAAAATCCCGAATTGCGGATTGCTGGGCGTGGCGGGAGGATTCTGATCGAATAGGTTGACTACGGAAACTCGAACTGTTGTGTTGTTCAATACTGCACTGCTGAATTTTTTCCGGGTATCGTAGGACAGGGAAACATCTACAGTTGTCCAGGAGTCTATATTCTCTGCAGTTGAAGTGTTATCAACGCGATAGCCATCGGTGTAATTTACGAAAACATTCGCAGTGAGACCGTTATGGTTATAACCAGCACGCCCGCGCAATCTTAAATCAACAGGATTAAACAGCGTGCTGACTTGTTCGACCAATGGCGTCGTATCTGCTGCCTGTTGCTGAAAATCTTTCAGATAAGTACCGTCCAAACCTAGAAACAGGTTTCCGATCTCTGAATCAAAGCTATAAGCTATTTCAAAATCAAAGCCGCTTACGATCGTCCGACTCAGGTTTCTAGTAACAGCAACAAAATTGATAATCTCCGCATTTAAAGGGTCCGCTCCAAACAGAGAAACAAAAGGAGTGTCTAAGCTGCTTCCCAAATTATTTATCTGCTCGGTTGTCGGTGAAAAGATTACTGTTCCTGCAGGAAATAGCTCTGGATTATTAAATGCGATATTCGGCGCATCGAATGCGATTCGATTTCCAGGAACTGGCGTAGTACCCAAGCGATTTTCAAATTCGATATCAAAATACGTGGCATTGACAACGAAGTCGTGGCGCCCCCATTTCTCATTAAAATCCATGCCGGCAGTAAACGCCGTTGAAGTCTCGGCATCCAAATTGCTGTCGGTTCCAAAGGCTGTAATTACAACAACATCGGCAATAGACGGATCACCCGGCGTGAGATCAAGGACGTCATTAAAAAAGGAAGTTGGCGCGGCTGAAGCCTGGAAGTCTGTTGCACCGGTTCTACCCAACGGAGGCGGATTAAATGATGTGCTGTAAGAGCCGCGCAGATTCAAGGCTTCAAATGGGGACCATAGAACACCGACCTTTGGGTTGGCCGTGGAGCCAAAATCACTGAAGTCTTCGAAGCGGCCCGACACATTGAGTTCCAGTCGCTCCACGCCCGGCAAACTGTTAGTTGGCCCTACAAGCGGAATAAATGCTTCCCCAAAAACAGCATATACTTCGCGATCTGCCTGACGATCTATTTCATTTTCATCAACGTCAAAGTTTGTGAAATCCTCAGCACGAAAATGCCCTCCTATTGCAAGCTTTACCTCACCGCCCGGCATACGGAAAATATCTCCCGAAACTCGTGCGTCTGCAGTCCATATATTAGAATCAACATCTCTTATGCTTACTGATGCTCCCGTCTGCCTAGACTCAGTTTGCACTTCACTGTACGTACCCGAGAAATCTACGAACCAGGCATCTGAGACTTCCCAAGAACCACCGGCAGATACATTAAAACTATCAGAAGACGGAGCAAATCTGAACAATCCTCCAGTGGGGTTTGTGCGGAATTGAACGGCTTCTCGTGTTGAAAATAGAAAGTCCGAAAATACTTCAAAGCTTGGTGTTAATTCTTGAGATAGCGAAGCCAATACGCTATGACGTTCCTGACTTGGCAGCAAATCGTTGGGTAGAACTGCATCTTGTGAAAATAATCGATCTTCAGCGCTTAGATTACCTTGATTAAAGTACTCGTACACGATGAGTGCGTTACCGTCGGCCCAAGCCTTCCCACCTGTGGCGCTTGCGCGATTTTCTGTTAGACCGCCCTCTGTGACGGTCCCGTATCTGTAGGAGGCTTCAACACCATCAAAATCATCACGTAAAACAAAGTTTACAACACCCGCGACAGCGTCCGCGCCATAGATGGATGACGCGCCATCCGTTAACACCTCAATGCGCTCAAGGGCAGACGCCGGGATCATGGAGATGTCAACAAAATCGCCAATGCCAGACGACGGCGCCAACCGATGACCGTTGAGCAGCACCAGCGTCGAACCCGACCCAAGCCCGCGCAAATTTACGCTAGAGCCAAATGATCCCCCCGCGATATTGAACGAAGAGTTGCCATCATTAGGCAGCCCTCCTGTAATATCTGCATTCGATCCCCCACCAAAATTCTGGGGAAGCGTCTGGATGAAATCCTGCGCCGTCGCGGCGCCCGAAATCTGGATATCCTGGCGATCAAAGGTGCGCGTCGGGGAGCTGTCCGGCGCGATGCCGCGAATGCTCGTCCCGGTAACGAGAATTATGTCGCGGCCACCTTCTTCTTCCTGACCCGGATCATCAGCTTCCGATCTGTCAATCGTCTCAACCGGCTGAGAGGCGGCCCGGTCCGCCTGCGCCACACGGAACCGTTGCGCTGTTCCTGCTTGTTTCACATCAAGAAAGGCTGTTTTAATGATGATGACGCCGTCAGAACTGACTTCGTAGACAAGGCCGGAGTCGCCAATAATCTCTTCAAGGGCGCGCTCGCGCGAATATTCGCCTTCTATTCCCTTGGTGGTTTTTTCTGCGACGTCCTTTTCGGCATAGATGATTTCCGCGTCTGACTGCTCCGAAAACGCTTGAAGCGCCTCACTCATATCGGATGGCGGGATATTATACTCCTTACCCGCATCGCTTTGCGCCAGCGCCATATTGCCGGTAAAAAGACCCGCCGCCAAAAAAGTTGATGCGTATAAAGCCGTACGGATTTTAGAATTGTATTTATGTTGTTGTTTTTTAAAAAATGCCACGCCTTGCCCTCCCGAAGCCAGCAGAAATGAGACGCAATGAATGCGCCTGCTATTTGTGATGACAAAAGCGTTACGACAAACCCCAAAAAAACTTTCATTTTCTGATTCGGTTACGTCGTTCATAAACATGCTATGAGGGCGCGAATAAAAAAGTCATGATACAGACAAAAGCTGAGTACTATTTGAAGGCCTTGCTCTCACTACGATACACAGGGCAAAATACTGCGACCGCTACCCGAATCACTACAACATTTACTCAGCTTCGGGAAACGACGCCACATAAATCACTGCTTTTCGAGCAGCCCAACAGGCCGCCGACGCTTACTGGCAAAAAAATGCAATATGTCGGTCGCGCCGATGGCGATCCTGGGATTTTTTACGCCGCCTGCTCGAGAACAACACCGCCTCGGGGGCCGGCCTGAGCCTCCAGGTTGAAAAGAGCTTCAATGGCGCGAACAAAGTGCCCGCTGTTTTGAACCCGAAACACGCCGCTTACGCGAAGGTCGGCGAGCGCCGGATCAGCAAGCGTGATTTTTTTATCGGAGTAGCGATTCATTTCCTCAATCGCTTCGGCCAGCGGCGTATCCCTGAAGCTGACTTTGCCCTCGCGCCATGCGCCGACTTGCCCGACATCGACTTCCACAACCGGCGACAAGTCGCCCGCCCCCACAATCGCCACCTGCTCGCCGGCGACAAGCTCCGTGCGCGCGATGATAGACGGGCGTTCGACGCTGTCTGCTGCGTTGGCCGGCGGCGCCAATTGCAGATCGAGCGCTGACGCGACCTCGACCTTGCCTTCGATCAACGTCACCGTCATGCGATCAGAAGACTTGAAAATATCAAACTCGGTCCCGATTGCCCGCACCGTTCCCTCTCCGGTCGATACGATAAAGGGCCGCTCCGCATCCTTCGCCACTTTGAAATTGGCTTGACCGTTCACCAGCGTGACGAGGCGTTGGTTTTCCGAAAAGCCGACCGCAACGGCGGAGGCCGTGTTCAACATAATGGCGGAGCCGTCGGCCAGTTCGATGAGTTTTTGTTCGCCAACCGCAGTTCGGTAAACCTCTCCGCCTCTCGGAAACTGAATGGTGATGACGGCCATCGCCCCGACAAATATTGCTAGAGCGCTCGCCGCCACAGCCGCCGAAGAAAAACGCGGCAAGGACAGGGCGAATGCTCGCCTGCGCCGCCTCTCGCCTGGCTGTTCCGTTGGCGCCGTTTTCAGCGCGGCGCGCACAAGATCCGTATCGCCGAGCGGCGCCATCCCGTCCCACAAATCAGCAAGCCGCGCATAAGCTTGCGCATTGTCAGGGCTTTGGCGAAGCCAGCCTTCGAATGCGGCAATGTCCCGCGTCGGCATGTCTCCGGACATGATGCGCACATGCCAGTCAACAGCCGTCATACCGGTCTGCTGCTCGCTGTCTCCCTCAGCTTTGCATTCATTATTCAACATTACTGTTTTACTCCGCCGCCTGACGACGCCTTTCTTCGGCGTTTTCGGCGTCAACCCTGGCGCAAATATGGTTCAGCGCCTGGCGCATATAGTATTCAATTGACTTGACCGAAAGGCCCATTTCGGCGGCCGTCTGTTTATAGGTCAGCCCTTCAAAACGAACGAGCAAAAACGCCTTTCGACATTTCGGGCTGAGCTCCTCTACCGCTTTTGCAACGATTTGCAACTTCTGCCGGTCTTGCGCAACGCGTTCCGGCGATGGCGCGCGGCATATAACTTCCGACTCGCAAGCCTCGTCGATGGAAAAATGTCCGTCCGCATGCGTATAACGGCGATGCTGTCTTCGATTGAGAATTAAATTTCTCGCGGCGCGAAAAAGATAGGCCCGCGGCTGCCGGATTGCAGACATATCCGGCTGGCGGGCGATCTGGCAATAAAGATCCTGGGCGATATCATGGACTTCATCCGTGTCGCCGAGGCGGCGCCGGAGAAACCGAATCAGCGAAGCGTGATTATCCTCGACCAGCGACTTCAGAAATCCCTGCGAGCGAATCACAGCGGCGGCGTCGCCCGCCGACCTTTCTTCAACGTCGTCGAGCGTGCTATGCGCCATGACCGGCGCCGATCTTCAATCGTGGCGGCGCGCCTGTAATGCGCGCATCTGCCAAAACCAACAACATCACAGCCCCTCACCGAAGTATTGAACAAGCAACGGTCCAATCTTGATTTCAGTATTAGAATATTATAACTAGAGATCAATTCGACATTTACTGCGTAACCTTCGCAGTAAAACTACCCTGTACAGTAAGCGTGGTTCTGACAACCGCCACAGACGGCGCGACCGTCCGGCAAGCGCGTAAAACATACGCGGCTTATGTGACGTCATTATGATTAATGACAGTCCGCGGTTCATCAGGCCCACGCGACAACGATGGCCCAGAGGGTACACGGCCTCACGACGATTAGTACTCGCGCGTATGTGCTGAACCGGAAGGGCCTTATGTGCTACGCTCGCGCTGGATTCCCGGCTCCAACAACCGACTCCAAAAATACAAATAAATCAGTATGCGTTATTTATAACGCGCACACGATAGACAGCCTGGATGAAAAATCGATCCGAAACCTGTCGCCATCGCAGCTGGTGTATATCAAGAGCATCGTCAAGAACGGAATCACGCGCTACATCGACAATATCAAACCCGATGTCGCCTATGGACTGATTGTCTATGACGGCTGGGCGCTTCCCTTTACGGTCAATCACCGGGAGGCGGAAGCGTTTCCGGTCTCCCCAAAGACCTGTTACTTTATGTACCCTCTATTGATCGAGTCGCGTGACTACGCGCGAAAACGCGCGCCCGTGACAAGGCTGATCATCAAAACGCTGGCCCGGTTTGTGCGTTTTGAACGGCTTGTGGTGCTCAACAACTGGTTCATCACCAACAACCCGACCCCTCAGTTCTCCAGAGAGGCTCTGCGTGAATTCAAACACGCTTTGATCAAGCGTTACCCCAGGCATTTGCTGATTATCAAAAGCATACCGGAAACCGACCCGACCAATGTTTTGCCGACACTTAAAGAGGCGGGTTTCGATTTAATCCGCTGGCGATATTGCCACTACTGGCGTCCAAACGGGCCGCTTTCTTCGAAACGCACAAAACAATTCAAGGTGGATCAAAAGCTGCTGGCGAAAACCGCGCTGGAGACGTCTTACGCGACCAGCCTATCGGAGCAAGAGAGCAAGCAATGCGAGACGCTTTATCAAAAACTCTACATCGAAAAATATACGAACATGAATGTTCGCCTGACGCATCGATGGTTTGCACTTACCTGCAATTCCGGATTCATTGATTACTTCATGACGCGCGACAAGAGCGACATCAAAGCGTTTGCTTTATCCTACAAGGACCCCGTAGGGATCAATACCGGATATCTGGGATATGACCTCAAAACCGGCCGCGAGCTTGGGCTTTATCGCATAATCTTTGCATCAAAGTTACGAAAGGGCGCCGCCGAAAACAGCCTCGTTAATCTCAGTAGTGGCGTTGCACGTTTCAAGGAGTTGCGAGGCGCTCGTCTTGTCGCGGAACTGGAAGGCGTCTACAGCGCACATTTGCCGTTCTTTACACGTACGCTCGCGCGCCTTTTGATAGCAGCCCATAGCCAGTTTGGTGGCGCCATACGTCCAAGCTAGTGTTGCGACTACAAGGCTACGCCGTGGAGAGTTTAGCGGCGCGATTATCGACAAGGTTGAGTCGCACCGATTCCGCGACAAGGCGGGCGCTGCTGGTGACGTCAAATAATTCGAACATTTTTTTCAAATGATACTGAACGTTATGGATTGTAGTCTCGGCTTCGCGCGCTATTTCTTGACGATCATATCCACGCGCTAACAGTGATAAAATTCGTTGTTGTTGTGGGGACAGTTGTGGTGCGCGCGCGCGTTCTTGAAGTGGCAGATAAGATGAAGAGGCGATCAGCCATTTTAGCAAGATATCATTAAAGTCATCGGCCCTTTTTGACCGCTGAAAACGCCGCGCCGTCTCATCAAGAAATTCTTGTGCAATCAATCCCTCCTCTAGAAAGAATGACATGACCCCAAGCGTATCAGCCTCTTCAATCAATGCGCGAAGCATTGTTGTTGCTTCCTGAGTTTGGCCATCAACAAAAAGCGCCAGAGCGCGTAACGCTTTCGACTTCAGAGTCAACCGCGCCAAGCCCGACGCTTCATAGGCTTTGTCAATATTATCAAGAGCCCGCAACGCGGCACCCGTGTTATTACGATTGATTTCCAGCCGGATCAATGCGAAGGCGAGTGTTACATCGTCATGCCAGCCAAATTCAGTCGGGTCGATGCGCAACGTACTGAGTTTGCAACCTGCATCTTTCGCTATCTGCCCCGCGAATCCGGTATCGCCTGCAATCGCTGCGAGGTGAATTCGGTGTGCAATGAGGCAGGTTTCCAATCTTTCAAATTCGCGGGACTTCGCGATATCAAGCCCCTGTCCAGAAAGTCCCATGGCTGCATCAAGACCGTGATGAATATATGCCAGTCGCGCCTCAATCCGGAACGCGCTGGCCAGTAATTCAACCCAGTAGTCGCCATTGGTGGTTAACGCCGCGCGCGCGCTTGGGAGAACAAGGTAAGCCGCGTCAAGGTCTCCTTTTTCGAATGCATGCTCAGCACTCATGACGTTAATGGTCGCTGAAAGGTTGGAATCGCCGGATAGGTATTTGTTTCGACGTAGATTCACATCGTCGATTATCTGACTAACCTGAACCATATCCGCCCTCAGCATTGCCACCATGGCGAGGTGCAACGCATTGTGAACAATGCTGAACTCGGAGCCTGCTTCACGAAACTTTTCAACGGCGCCTGCAAACGAATTTTTTGCTTGATCAATTCTTCCCAGCCTAAATAGTAATATACCAAGCGCATTATTGAGCACACCGAGATACATGGGATGGGCAATGTCATTGCCCTGAATTTTCGACTCAAGGCTTGAGATCATAGTTCCAATATCTTCTCTTTTATCAGTAAAGATATAGAATATTGCATACATCAATAAAAAATCGGCTTCCAGATAACCACGCGCCGGGTCTTCAACGTTCTTATTAGTATTCGAGTCTAGAATCTCCTTAGTTTTTTTTAGTTCCTTGCCTGCATCATCGAACCTGCCTGCTTTCATAAGATAAAAAGCATTTATTGGGCGCAGTCTTTCCGAAATCTCAGAATTAATCTGTCGAATACGTCGCATTACATGAACGAATTCGTTGTAATCCACAGCCAACCACAACAAACCAAAGCCTGGTTCGTTAAGAATTCTTTCTACTGTGGTCTCATCTTCTGTCTCGACAGCATGGCTCAATGCAAGAAGATAATCGCGCTTTTCGTCAAAATACTTCGCCGCCTTGTCGTGAAGATCTGCGATATCCGTTGACGAATATGTCTTGTAAAGCTGCCAACGCAAGAAGTCCGCAAACAGCGGATGATGCCGGTATCGCTGTTGCACCGGATCGGTCGGGGAAATGAAAGCTTTCAGGTTATTAAGGCGGCGCAGCATTTTTGCGCTGTCGCCCCTGCCCAGCACCGCGTCCGCTGTTTCCGCGTCGATATAGGGTAGTATCGATGTTTTACACAGGAAGTCTTTCATGTCGTCGGGCAGGCCCATGAAAACTTCCTGCGCCAAGTAATTGGCGACATCCGGAAGCTCCCCCGAAAACCGGGCGAAACCGTCGGCGGCGAAGTCACTATGGCTGCGCCAAAGTTTCGCGAGCCGCAGCGCCGCCGGCCAGCCCCTGGTTTTTTCAAACAGGATTTCGATATCCGGCCGCGCCAGGTTCACATCGCTGAACATTTTGTGGATATCGGGAAGCTCGAACGCGAGGTCTTCTTGCGTGAATTCTTCAAGGTCGCCATTGAGGCGCATTTTCGCGCCGCCGCAGGCAGGTTCCTTACGCGCCGCGACAATCGTTGTTACGTGCATCGGCGCCTGTTGTAAAAACACCTGCAGAAGCCGGTCGGTCTCTGCGCCTTGCGCGTTTTGATATTCGTCGATGATAAAAACGACGTCGACGCGTTTATGATTTTCAAGCGTGCGGATGAGGCGCGCGAGCGCCGCGTCAGCCGAACCGGTCACCATGTCGGGCAATGTCAGGTTGCTGCAATCGGCCTCACCCGCGGCGACCACATAGGCGGAAATCAACGCCGAAACAAACCCGATAGGGTCGCTGTCGCCAGCGGTCAGCGAAACCCAGACGCGCCGGATATCGCGCCCTTCAAGGGTATCCCAGAATTCGCGCAACAGCGTCGTTTTTCCGAACCCCGCCGCCGCCTTGATCAGGATAAATCTTTTGCCGAGTCGCCGCTCCAGCCGCTCGACCAGCGATTTACGCGCCACCGCGTCATCCTGACGATTAGGCAATAGGCTCGACACGGAGCGCGCGTCCCCAACACGAACCCCGGTCATGGGTTTTCACCCTTTCCTGTAAAAATAATGTATAAGTTCTGCTTCATAACGCTATATCATATCATGATTTCAAATGACTGGAACTATCGGGGCTTGAGCCTGGTCACTCACGCCAACATATTGAATATTATCAATAATTTCGGCCCGAAGAAAGCCGGCGAAACCCCTTGAAAAACTCTTTACAATGATTGATTGCCGATACGATCAGAACCGGACAAGCGCCTCTGCGCCATAGGTCGCCGGTTGGCCGCGAAACCCGATGTCGAACCCAAGTCCGCTGAATTCGTTAGGATTAAAATCGGTATAGAATTCCTCGCCGGTGATGTTGCGCCCCCAGGCGTAAACGCCCCAGCGGTCGGTTTCAAAACCGGCCCTGAAGTCGACCAGGTCCAATGGGTCCTGAATATCAAGATTGTCCACTTGCCAGAAACGCTCGCCGCGGCGCTCATAGTCGACGCGCAAAAGCGCGTAGATCTCATCATAGACCGGGAAGCGATATTGCGTGCCGAGATTAACCGACACATCCGTCAGCTTCGGCGTCTGATTGCCGACCGATCCAGGGAACGGCGTGTTTTCCTTGATTTCGCTATCGGCGGTGCCGACGCTCCCATAGATGCGCCAGCCATCCGCGAGTTGCGCCTGCGCCTCAAATTCGACCCCTTGTATTTCCACCCGGTCGATATTGGAAATAACCTGACCGCCCTGCGTCAGGTCGAGAAAGAAAAACTGAAAGTCGTCAACGAAAGAAAAGTAATAGGCGCCATTAAAAGTAACGCGGCCATCGGCCCATTGCGATTTGAAGCCGCCTTCGACGGTGCGGACGATTTCATCCCGGAACGGCGCAGCGCCGGGCGCATTAAAACCGCCCGAGCGAAACCCTTCGCCATAGCTGGCGTAAAGCAGCGTATTGTCGAGCACATCGTAACTCAACGAGACCTTGGGCTGAACGGCGGAAAAAGAAACCTCGCGCGTTGCGCCGGTCAACAGATCTTCCTGAAACCGGTTGTCTTCATCGTAACGCAAGCCGCCGGATATTCTGAACCGGTCCGTGACATCGAACTCGGCCTGCCCATACAAAGACCAGGCGTCGTTATTTCCATCCTCCGACTGCCGTAAAAAGATCAGATTGGGATCGTTGATCTGACCGATTGTTCCATCGATATCGGCGAAAAGCACCGCCTCCAGCTGACGATCCGTATGGATATAAAAAGCCCCGGCGATCCAGCGCAGCCTTTGATCGTCGCGTGAGACAAGGCGCAATTCCTGGCTGGTGAGGGCGACATCGAGATCGGACCCCTGCCCGATCTGCCCTGCGCCGAACGCGCCGGACGGATTGTTCACCGGGTTGGAAAAATCGATATCCCCGCGCACTTCTTCGGCGAGGTCCGTGTGGCCGGTAATTGAGGTCAGCGTCGCGAATCCAAGATCGATGTCAGCTTTCAAGGTCGCTTCGAAAATATCGCCAAACGACTCGCCGAGAAGATTGTTGCTGGGCAGTTGAAAATCATTGGCGTCCCCGCTTGGGACAAACGAGTCATAAAGCGCGCCCGCAGCGAAATCCGTATACATGACACGCGCTTCAACGGACAGCGTCTCGGTTGGGAAGAATGCGAGCTTGCCGCGCACGGTGACGTCATGATCAACCGTATCGACATTTTCGTTCAGAAAAGTGTTTTCGATGCGCCCGCCATCTTCCCTGTAAGAGGCCGCCACGCGGAACAGTAATTTATCTTCGACAATTGGTCCGCTGAGCGCGCCCGACGTCTCGATGGCGTCGCCATTGCCATAAACGCCGGAGAGAAATCCTTCGAATTCATTGGAAGGCTGTTTGGTGACGATATTGATTGCGCCGCCAGCGGCATTGCGGCCGTAAAACGCGCCTTGCGGTCCTTTGAGGACTTCAATGCGCTCAACGTCGAAGAGATTCATCTTGAACTGGCGCTGATTGTTTTGCGGAACCCCGTCAACCACGATCGCAATCGGCGAGTCCGCATTGTTAATCTGCGTGACGCCGCGCACCACAACGAAGGTATTGAGATAGGTGAACGAGTCATCAAGGGAGAGATTGGGCGTCAGATTGACAAAATCCTGTGTGGTCGCGATGCCGGCGTCCTGAATGCCCTGGGCGGTGAAGGCGGTAATCTGGATGGGCACGTCCTGAAGCGACTCCTCGCGGATGCGGGCGGTGACGATGATCGTATCCCCGGCGGCGTTTGACGCAGAGGCCTCGCCGCCCGTTTGAGCGATTGCTGGAGGCGTCACCACCCCAAAAAAACCGCCGAATACGATAAAACCGACAAGCTGCGCTCTCGAAAACAAACTCATATTCTGCACCATCCAATCGCCTCCCTGTTACCCTTGATGAGTCCGCTTTGACCTTATTCCCTAAAAATTGAACTCATGAACCATAGTCAGCGGGCTTCACCTTGAGGATTTAAGCGGCCTTCACGGCCCTGAGAACAAACAACCAAGCCCGCTTAAGCATGGCTAAACCACTTATTTTAGACGCCTGCCGGCCCTTAGGGCGGCTGTTACGTGGAAAACACTGACCTTTTTCAAAATGCGCGTCGGCAATCTCGATTGAGGCAATCTTTGATTGTATCGTAGTATTTGAATGATTGAAACATAGTTTATAGCGAGAAAACGAGATGATGGCATGGCGGCAAGCCTTTTACAGCCCGCCATCCAGCCATTGCCTGACCAAATCGACTATGCTCTGGCGATCAGCCTGCAGGTGGTCTTTTATGTGCAATAACGGCCTCAGGCCATACGGCCCTCGCTCCCCTTTTAATACAACGGGCAATTGATTCACTGGGCAATGTGGCGCCGCCATCCCGGACCGGCTGGACAGCGCATATAGATGACTGAAGACTGCGCATAACCTCGCATGTGCAATCCCGATAGATATCTTTCGGAATCTTTAGGTTTTCCCTCGGCAAAACTGTCATCATCAACGTGGATATGTTTTTTATATCCGGACTGAAGCGAACTGGTTGAATGAATACAACCTGCCAGCGCGCTAGCGCGCGCACCCACTTTCTGATGGAGTTTCAGTGTGCGCCTTGGCATCGACGTTGGCGGAACGAACACAGATATCGCAATTATCGACG
Source organism: Pseudomonadota bacterium (assembly GCA_039196665.1). Taxonomy (GTDB): domain Bacteria; phylum Pseudomonadota; class Alphaproteobacteria; order Caulobacterales; family Parvularculaceae; genus Hyphococcus. The sequence continues at coordinate 793,535 of JBCCUQ010000001.1, forward strand.
GCGACAGAATCATGGGCGCGCATAAAACAGCGACACAGGAAAACCCTGGGGCGGGCGTCAAAGCAGTAATAGAAAACGCGCTGTCGCAAACAGAGATCTCACGCGACGATATCGACGCCGTTGTTATTGGCACGACACATTTCACGAATGCATTCGTTGAACGAAAAAAACTGGCGCCTTCCGCTATCTTGCGCCTTTGCCTGCCTTCCAATCAGGACCTCAAACCGATGCTCGATTGGCCGAGCGAACTAAAGCAGGCGCTCGGCGAACACATTTATCTGGCCCATGGCGGCTATGAAATTGATGGGCGCGAAGCCGCGCCAATGGATGAAATACAGATCCGCAAAATTGCACGGGATATGCGCAAAAAAGGCGTCAGGAATGTCGCTGTTTCTTCAATTTTTTCGACCATTAAAGATGACATGGAGATCGCCGCCCGCGATCTGATCATTGAAGAAATCCCCGGCGCCAGTGTTTCTCTGTCAAGCCGGCTGGGCGGATTGGGATTAATTGATCGGGAAAATGCGGCGCTGATAAACGCATCCCTGCGCGATATCGGACAAATACTGGCGAACACAATCATTGTGGCGTTAAGGGAGCTTCGCATTTCAGCGCCGTTCTATTTTTCACAAAATGACGGCGCGCTCATGTCGGTAAAATATGCTGTGCGTCACCCTGCCCTTACTTTTTCATCGGGCGCCGCCAACAGTATTCGCGGCGCGGCAAGACTGGCGGATTTCGATAACGCAATCGTGGTCGACATTGGCGGCACCACGACCGATGTGGGCGTTTTGAAAGATGGTTTTCCAAGAGAGCTTTCCCTGCCGGGAGAGCTGGGCGGCGTGCGCACGAATTTGAGGATGCCGGATCTTTACTCTATCGGCCTGGGCGGCGGCAGCATCGTGCAGCTCAGCGAGACTGTTAAGGTTGGACCGCAATCCGTTGGCCATCAACTTGAAAAGAAAGCGCTGGTCTTTGGCGGCGATGTCATTACAGCGACGGACATCGCCGTGGCGGCGGGGCGCGCAAAAGTCGGCGACCCTTCCCTTGTCGCAAACCTCCCGGCGAAAGACGTCGCAAAAGCTGACCAATTGATTCAACAAATGATCGCCGATGCGATTGATCGAGTAAGGACAAGCTCGGAATTGTTGCCGGTTATCTTTGCCGGCGGCGGGCGCATTCTCGCCGCGCAAAAGATGCGCGGCGTCGGCGAAGTCTTTGTCCCGGACTACGCCGATGTCGCCAATGCGGTCGGCGCAGCGTTCGCCCAGGTCAGCGGCGCAGCGGAGCGGATCTATGATTACAATCGGATCGCCCGCGATGACGCGATTATCGATGTCAAATCCAAGGCGCGGGACGAAGCAGCCCAAGCCGGCGCCGACCCATCAACGATAAGGGATGTGGAAGTCGAGGAAACGGCGCTTCCCTATGCAACCGGTCGGATGATGCGGGTGCGCGCCAAGGTTCTCGGCGAACTTCTCATCAATGGACATGCTTGAAATGTGGTTCAATCGCGGGATGAAAATCGATACGGACGATCTTGATGAGATCGTATACGGCACGGCCCTGCTCGCGTCTGGCGGCGGCGGCGATCCGTATATCGGCAAGCTTATTCTTCAACAGGCGATTGAGCAGTATGGACCGGCGCGGTTGCTCGATCCGTCCCGGATCAGCGACCGGGCGTTGGTGGTTGTTGTCGGCGCGGTTGGCGCGTCGACCGTTTTCTTGGAGCGCTTTCCAAGTCTCGATGCGCTGATCTGCGCCGTCGCTCTGATTGAACGCAGCGCCGGGCGCAAAATTGATGCGCTTGTCGCCGCGGAAGCGGGCGGGCTCAACGCGCTCTTGCCAATCGCGCTCGGTTTGCGTCTCAACCTTCCCGTTATCGACGCCGACGGCATGGGCCGCGCCTTTCCCGAAGGTCAGATGATGACTTACGGCATCTATGGCGGCGCCGCCTCCCCCATGGCGATTGTCGACGACCATCTGAATTTGACGGTGGTTGGCTGCGACGATAATCGCAAGACAGAGGAATTGAGCCGAAGCATCGTTGCGCAGATGGGCAACAGCGCCATGGGCGCCTGCTACCCCATGAAAGGCAAATTTTTCAAATCAGCATGCGTGCGCAATACGATCAGCCTGTCGAAAGAGATTGGCGGCGTCGCGCTGACCGCGCGGCAGGCGAAGCATAACGCGAACGATGCGCTGATCGAATTCTTCGCCAACCGCGCGAAAGACCCGCGTTGCGCCGCGACTCTTTTCACTGGCAAGATCACCGATGTCATGAGCGATATCGGCGGCGGCTTCCTGCGCGGCGCCGTCAAAATGGAAAGCAATGCAGGCGATGAAAATTGTGAGATAGAGTTTCGCAATGAAAACCTGATCGCCCGGGTGAATGGCGATATCGCCGCCCTCGTACCCGACATCATCACGGTGCTTGAACACGACACCGGCGCGCCCATCACGGTAGAGAATTTGCGCTTCGGTCAGCGGGTTACTGTTTTCGCGATCGAGGCGCCGCCCCTGTTGAAAACTCCCAAGGCGCTGGAGGTCATCGGCCCGCGCGCCTTTGGCTATGACCATGATTATCAGCCGCTGAACGCCCTGCATGTCAGGGCGGCGTAGGCGCGGGCGTTGACCAGGTTAAGGGAAAACCGCCGCCGCCTTGTCATCACTAGTGGGATGGGCCTCACCCTGAGCCCGCATGGGGGGTGCTTTCACCTGCCGGGCTTTGGTTCATTCCACCCTCTGGGCGGCAAGCGTCCCGATCGCTCCATGCGCTTGCGGCGCCGCCACGGCCCCGGTGGTTCCCTAAACCCGCCGGGGCCGGTTTTTATCGGCATACGACACATTACCGATTTTCAAAGCCGGAAAAGTGTCGATACCGCCGTCCATCATATGGGCGGGCGCCCATGACAAAGGGTGATAAAAAACCATCGGACGAAAAGAAACAAAAGCCGCGCGCCATGCACGGATTTTTCATCCCGGCCTATGGCTTCAGGTCATGCGCCTGCGGCGAGCTGTGGACCGGACCGGCCTATGCATGCATCGACGATGACGGGTTCATGTGGAACTGCCCCGGCTGCGCGAGCCGGTTCAGCGATCAGGCCAATAATAATGGCGAAGACAGTTGGCATGGTTAACGCCGCCTGCGGATTAAAACCTATTAATCGGCGTCAGCTTTCCTATGGATAGCCTCTGTCATCAGGCGCGTTTCTTCCCATATAAAATACTGAAAGGATGGCGCGCAGGGCGAGGCGCGCCAACGAAAAAGATGCAGGATGCTGTCTTTATCGTTTTTACAATAACGGTGGTCGCATTTGTTGTACTGAACATCAACTTTGCGCTCGTCGCCCGCCGCCGCGAGCGTGAGCCTTTCATACAAACCGCTGTTCAGAGCGGCCCTTCGACAACCAACCCGTTCGTACCCAATAGCGGCGCCGTCATCGACGCCGAGTTCGAACCGGTCGATCCGACGCGCCGGCGCCCCAGCTCTTCATCGCAAGACACGGCGCGCAATACACACAACCGCGCCCGTTCAAAACAATGCCACCGAACCATCATCGCCCAGAAAGCCTGGGCGAAGAGTCTCAATGTCTTGAGGGACGCCGGTTAGGCGCATTCAGGGCCGAAAACTTCCCGGAGTTTGCCCGGTCCAGCGCTTGAAGGCGCGCGTAAATGCTGCAGTGTCGGAAAATCCCAACAGGTAAGCGATCTCGTTTACCGAAACCTTCGAGCCTTCTAAATATTCCACCGCCAGACGGCGGCGCAAATCATCGAGCAGCGCCGTATAGGTTGTTCCCTCGTCTTTTAACCGGCGAAACAGGGTCTGCCGGCTAAATCCCATGCGCTTGGCCAAATCCTCTGCGCTGACATCGCCATGATGCAATACAACCGCCAGAAGGCTCTGGACCTGTCCGCTAGTCGTCCGCGTCGCCTCCAGTTCGGCCAGCAGCGCATCTGCGCGTTCCGTCAGTATCCCAAACACATAGGTTGGGTTTTGCGCAACCGGCCAATTGAGAGAGTCCGGATGCATCTCCAGCGCATTCCATTTCGCATCGAACGCTACGGGACATTTCAAAACCCGTTCGTACTCTTTCCAATATGAAGGCGGCCCGCAGGCGAAATGCGCAGACAAAACAGGCGACCGGTTGAGATAGCGGCGTGGACCGCAAACCAGCCAAGCGAACGCGCCTTCCGTCAGTTCCCGAAACCCTTCGGTCAAACGATGACGATCAACGAGAAACAGTTTGTTGTCATCACGCACGAGTTCAAATCGCGGTCCCTCCGAGACGACATCGACCTCCATGGCCAATCGCCCATATCGGCGCATCTGAATATAGGCGTCGCCGATGGTCGCCGACGCCTCCATTAAAAGTCCGACGATTGATATTTCCGACATGCCGACCGCTTCCCCGTAATGAAGCGCGAGCGCAGGGTCGCCGGTGAGGTCTTGCGCCGCGCGCATCAGCTCGACGTAACGGGCAAAGGGCAGCCGGTTATCAGGATCTTCCAGGGAAACGGGGTCCATGCCGGCGCGCGAATAGAGATCGCCGGCGGCTGCGCCCTGCGTTGACGCGAAACGCACAAGCCCCGCGACTAATCCAGCCGAAACTGTTGGCTGCGCCACGGGCGCCGTCTCCGTTGTTACAAATGATCAAACCAGTGAGACCTGAGGACATAGCAATTTTCCCGATGATCGTTAAGCCTCGCATAGCGAACGGGCGAACCGGCCAGATTGAGCCCTGGCTGGCCGATGATCCCGTTCGCGTCGACGATTTGAGGGAAGATTTAAAAATGCTGAGCAGTGACAACATCTATGGTCTATCGACGCTTCGCCTGTTGGTGATGCGCGTGCCTTACTTCTTCACGGGCGTGTTATTCACATTCACCGCCTGGTCGACGCTGATTGACTATTGGGGCGATTTTGAACCCATGGAGGGTGTTGCCTATGCGTTTTGGGGCGCGCTCTCCATCCTCGCAATTTTCGGCTTGCGGTTCCCCATCAAGATGCTGCCGGTTTTGCTTATCCAGTTCGGGTACAAATTGATCTGGATCGCAGCGGTCGGCTACCCGCTGCTCGCGCGCGGCGAACTCGACGAAAGCGCGCAGGACCTGTTCAAGGCGAACGTGATCGGCGTCATTATCGACACTATCGCAATCCCCTGGCTTTATGTCCTGAAAACATATGTTGCAGCGGCGTTCATCCCGTCCGAAGAGCGGTAGCGAAATTGCGCTTCACGTAAGACGATCCTCTATTGAGGCGTCGTCGGTTTTCCGGATTGCCGGACTATCATCGCCCACAAAGCTTGGGCGAAGGGGCTCGATGTGTTGAGAGATGCGGGTAGGTGTGCAAAAGGGGCATTGCAAGTCGACGGTCTCAACTGAGAATATGGGCACGTTTGAGATGGCGCTGTGCATTCGAGAATGGCTCGAAAATCTCAAAACAGTCGTTAGCAGCCTTTATTGCATATAGTAGGGTGCATTAAGCGAAGCGCAATGCACCAATCAATGTTTGAACGATGCATTGCGGCCTCTGGCCTTAATGCACCTTACTTACTATTTTCGTTGCGACGAGCGCTTAAGAAACAAGCCACTGACCGGAAGTATGAGCAGAATCCATCCAACACAACCAGTGCCAAAATAATTGCACCATATTTTGAGAGCGGATCAAGCGACAATAGAAAACCAGATAAGTCACCATAGTCAACGCTTGTAATTAAAAGTAGCGCCGAACCGAGGATGTGAAGATGCTCATATGGATGTTGGCGTTTTTGCATGTACCTTCCAATTCAGTGTAATAATGGATTTTCTCGATTATTGAGTTGCTGACGGCGTATGTCCCTCACGCATAGCGGAAAATATCTCAACCGACCGGCGTTGAAATGACGGAAACGAAGCGCCCCAAGGCCGGGGGCTTCTCAAATGTAAATCGTTGGCGGCAACTGAAAAACTCGTGAGAAAGGCGTGAGACTACCGTGAGAAAAAGGGGCTGGCGCTAACAACCACACGGATTTATTGTTTTATTTAATTCGTCAGGAGGTCTTTGGCATCGTGGCTTTCTTCTTAAAGTATCCAAATTCAAAGATCGATATTCTTTATGAAGCGTTGATCAATCGCGTAAAGCACCCTCACGGCAAGGCTTGGAATGAGAGCGCTCGCAAGAAAACGCTTTCTGAGTTTGTGGTAATCGCGAATGCCATAAGAAGAGGCCAGCAATATAAGGAAAATGATATAACAAATTTTGCCACGACACTGCCCTATGACAAGGATGATTATCTTGGTGAAACAACTCAACCCAGAATTGACATGATCAAATATGCCTACGGAGTACCGCCGGACGCTACTTGGTTTAGGTGTCAACGTAATGAAGATAATAACTCAGACAAAAGAACAGAATTGGCGAACTTTCGCAAAGAAATTGACGCGCTGAAAATTCCGGAAATCTTCTCGCCAAAAATTGGTTACGCACTCGAAGAACGTTCGCGCAATACCATCGGAAAGAGTATCGCAGGAATTGATTTTTTCACCTCACCTCAATTTGAATCACTGGCGCCTGTTCTGGCTATCAAGCTTGGCTTGATAAGGGTACCCGAGGCGCCTCGTTCATTTGCATATGGATTTAGTTCTTTAGTTATAGATCTCGAGTTCACCGGTGGCCAAAATGTTCGACTGATAAACCGTCGGGGTCTGGAAGAACCTATAAAACTAGAAAACGGTTATGTATTGACGGTTGCAAATTTGGAAGGGGCGCCCCAGTGGGTTTTGCGGGAAGAGACTAGCAGTCGCCCTGTCAGTTACTTCGGTGAGATTGCTGAGATTGGCGAGTTGATCAATGTGAAAGAAGGAGACGCAGTTACCGCAACGCTGATGGCTGCACTTGATCAAAGCGTTCTTGCATTTGAGGATCCAGAAAATAGTCCGCCAGAACGAATTCAGGAGATATATTCGTTACTGATAAACGAACAAATATTGTACTCGGGTGTGGAAAAAACTGTACATGTCACCGAGGATAAAGATTTTATAGTTTTGGCGACCCAAGTTTCGGAGGTCGTTCGTCGTGTTGACAAATGAAACATATCGAGACTTGGGACGCAGGTTCCGCCTTTTGGAAGGCCTTGACCACCCGAGTGTTCTCACAATTGTCAATGTCCTTAAACTGAATGTGAATCGATGTTTTCGCAATGCGAAATTGCGACACCAAGATTTTTCTAACATCGATTTAGACAGGTGGGACTTTTCAGGCGCAGATTTACGAGGATCAAATTTTTCTGGTGCCAGTATTTCTGGCGCAATATTTTTTTGTGCAAAGGTAGATTTTGATGACCTTCGCAAAGCGTCCGACTGGTCACCGAAGGTACAAAACTCTTTGCGGTCGCAGGTCGAAGGCAAATCTGATCCGCGACTTGATATCGAAAAAACTTTGGGCGGTGTAGTGGAGGTATTCACACCCCAACGACACACAATATTACTACCGACCGGGTCTACTGTACTAGATTTTGCCTATCACATTCATTCTGATATCGGTGATGAGTGTGTTAGCGCAGAAGTGAACGGTATTGCTAGGCCCATTTCTGCTGAATTACGAGATGGGGATCTCATAAAAATTATTCGCTCACCAAATGCTTATCTACCTGCAGATTGGCCCAATCTGGTGACAACTAGAAAAGCACAGCAAAAAATCCGAAAACGCATAAACAGAGAAGCTCGAGCAAATGGGATAGAAGCCGGAAACAAGATAGTGCAGAATGTATTATCCGGCGCAAATTTGCAGTACACGCAAGAAGCGATAAGCGGCGGGTTAAAACGCCTCGGCGCAAGAAGTATTGAAGATGTGTTAGAAAAAGTTGGTCGAGGGAAACTGGCCACTTCAGAGTTGGTAGATGCGATTTATCCGGGCGTATCGCCTGCGATTGATCGTGAGGTGATACAGACTCGACCAGCACCTGAAGATCTAAAGACTGTTATAATTGGTTCCGGGCACGGGGATACGCTGAAGATCGCAAAGTGTTGCATGCCCATTCCAGGGCAACGTCTCGTTGGTATTAAAGATGATAGTAACCATCTTTTAGTCCATTCGATTGCGTGTTCGCAATTAGCCTTAGAAGAATATAAATCCAATCGGTGGGTTGATTTGCGTTGGCGAGATGACCTGCGTGGTGTTGGTGTAGACCATGAAATAATTGTAGATGTGGTGAATAAGGCAGGAGTATTGTCGGAAGTATTGGGGCTTATCGCGCGGTATGGCCTTCCTGTTTTAAGTATTCGAGTTAGCACGGAACATATTGAGTGTTTGCGACTGTTTCTGATGCTTCAGGTCACACGCCTTCCTCAGGTTGGTGACGCCTTAACAGGCTTACGGGGTCTTAATAGTGTTATTTCAGCTGAAAGCTCTGGTCGATGACAAGATTGGCGCGGCGAATAAAAGGTAGAAACCAATCAACCTTAGTTTAACTGTCCATATAACGCTTACTGCTCGACAACTCTTCTCCCGACGCCTGAATTGCTGATAATGGCAAAGGTAAATGGGAACGTCTAGCGTTTTCGTTTCTTACTATTATTCGTATACGCGGCAAAAAATGGGACTCTAACGTCCGCTTTGAGGATTAAGCAAACCCGACACCCTACCCCGCCGCGTTTTTCAACTCTTCCAACCGCTCTTCACACGCTTGTTTCACCAGTGTGGCTAGCGTCTCGGCGCGGGCGCCGAGCCACGCAAGTTCGTCTTCGGCGATCTTATAGTGTTTTGAGTAACGCGCCTTGACGTAGGCGTCTTTCAGGCGTTCGAAGGCGCGGCGCTGGAAGCGATCCTCGTCGGGCCAGACGGCGCGGAAGCGCGCGTCGAGGTCTTCGGCCAGCGCGCGCAGTTTCCTCAGATTATGCGTGGACGGACTGTAGCTCGTCGTGGTCAGCAGGTAGCAGCCATAGAGGCGCTCCACCGCCTGGTGGAGGTCGAACACGGCTTTCTTAAGGTCGCCGTCTTTGGAGGCGTACCCATACCCTCGGAAGAAAGCGCCATGGGCATCGTACCAATCGTCGAAGTTTTCCTTCGCGATCTTATACGCCTCTTTCGCATCGAGGGGTTTGGGCTCCGCAAAGGGGTGGCCTTTCGCTTCATGAAGGGCGATCCCCTCACGGACGATATCGGAGAAGAAATACTGTCCCTGGGCGAGCTTGCCGTTCACGTCGCTCAACGTATGGGCGATCAGGCCGATGGGGGTTTTGACGCCCTTATCGGCGATGATCCGGTCCTCTGCCTTGTACCAGTAGGTCGACATGTCGGTGAGCGGGTCGGCGTTGACGACGATCAGAATATCGTAATCGCTCTGATAGCCCTTGGCGGTCTTGCCCGCCTCGTCGACCCAGTCGCCACGCGCATATGACCCGAACAGGATGACTTTCAGGATCTTGCCGCTGCGCGCCTTGGCGCTAGTCTTGCGCGCCTGGACGGCCTCGAATTCCTCGAACAGGATTTCGGTCACGCGCGCAAGCTCGCGGCGCTTTTCGTCCGGCAGATGATCGAGTTCGGTCTTCATGAATTTGAGGGGCGCCATGGCGTCTTTCTAGGGCGCTTTGACGGCGCGGCGCAATGCGAGGGTCGCCAGCGCATAGACGATCGCAGCGACGGCGAACGCGTCAATCGCCGGCACGCTCGTGAGCGCCGCCGGTGTGAAGGTCGTCGTTAGCGCCGTCGCGCCGCCAAGGCCCCATGCGGCGAAAGCGGAGGCGCGCAGTTTTCGCCCCTCGCCCTCTACCTCCCCCGCCTCGCCGGTCAGAAAAAAATGCGTCACGTAGACCCCGGCGATGGGCGGGATCAGCGCGCTGATCACCAGCAACAGGCCGATGAAAATCTGCGTCGCCCCGGCGAGCGCAAAGCCCGTGCCCGCCGCCCCGGCGCCAAGCGTGAGCAGCCAGTCCGGCGCCCGGGTCAGGCGCCCGAGGCTGAGCGACGCGGCGTAAAGATTGATGATGTTGGTCGTCCATGTGGCGAGGATCAGGGTCGCCAGCGCCGGCGCGCCCAACCCCACAGCGATAAGATTTGCGGTGAAGTCGGCGCTTCCCGTCATCAGGCTCGGCGCGCCCGCAAGCACTGTGAAGCCCATCGATAGCGACGCAAAGCTTAGCAAACACGCGACGTAAACATCCCTCGCGCGCCGCGCGAAGCGGGTGAGATCTGGCATGCCGCCGGCGACGCCCGCGAGAATGCCAAGCGTCGCCGAAACCCCAAGGCCAAAAGATGTGATAGCGCCGTCGGTTTTGGCGGGCGTTGCAAGCAGTTCCGCCCAGGAGACTTCGCCGAGCAGCTTTACGCCGCTCCAGATCAGCACCAGCGCAAGCAACGGCACGGCGATGCGGTTCAACAAATCGATGCCCTTGAAACCAAAAAGCACCGTACCCGTCATAAGCGCGCCGCCACCAAGGCTATAGGCCCATACCGGAAAGTCGGCGCCCGCAACCTCTTGCATCGCCGTGTCGACCGCGGCGCCGAAGAACCCGACAGTAACGCCGAACCAGCCGACCGCCACCGACGCCAGCAGCGCCGTCAACAGCCGCGCGCCGATGGTTCCGAACGGCGCAATGATGATCGAATAGGTAGAAAGCCGCGTTTTCTCGCCGACAAAGCCGGTGACGGAGGCGAGCACGGCGACAATCAGACCAGCCGCGGCGATGGCCGCGGCGCCGCGCTTTGCGCCAAGGCCTGAGATCACCTCCCCGCCGAGGACGAACATCGGCAGCGTCAACATCAGGCCGACCAGCACAATGGCGAGGGAGGCGCCGGAGACGAGTTCACTCGTCGGCACCGCGCCCCGCGCGTGATTGTCGGCGAAGATATTATCGGCCATCAGGCCTCCACTGGATTGGGGTTGTACGCTTAGAGTGTGCACCCTTTCATGCTTCACGCAAGCGCACAAAGGCGCATTTCGCCGCGTCTCATCGTTAACCGCCAAGCTCGTTCAAAAACCGTCAACCTCGCTCAAAACCGGTCGGCTTGCACAACGATCCGTTGCCTCATGCCTTTATGCTCAGCCTACGCATTATATTCGGCTGCGCCGGCAACGCGCCGGACATAATCAGAACTTCTTTGATATATTATGCAAATTGATAGCCGATTGCTGAAAGCGCCGAACCAGCTTTCATCATCGGAAATGCTTCGCTTGGCCGTTGAAACTAAAGGCAGACTTAAGCTTAGCACAATAATAATGATCACCATAAATATAAACATTACCGGTCAACTTTTGCGTAGGCTTTGCTTCCTAGCTTGCAGAAAACATTTCCAATACAAAGCAAGAATGCGGGCAAAAAATCATGAATTGTATTCGACATTTTACGCTGATTGCCGGCGGGCTTACGTCCATGTTGCTTGTTTCCTGCAGCGGCCCGGGCGACCAGCAGCCAGGTCCTGCGGGCCCGCCGCCAGTCACAACGCCCACATTGTTCACAGTGGATATCCTCAATGCGGCAACGGGCTTTGCGATGGAAACAGGCGTCGTCGGCAGCGTAAATTTGGGCGCCTATGAATCTACGATCAGAATTGTGGTCAACGCTCCAGGGGATGTATCTCAATTACAATTCAATTTGTCTGATAATAGCGGATCGCATTGTCCCGGCATCAGTCAAAACGACGCCACAGTTCCTTATGAATTTACCGTCAACACGCCTGCTAATGGCGGAACCTGCGTGTATGTATTGCGCGGCTCACGATCGAATTCCGCCAGCGCGATTGAGGAAACGCTTTCGATCACCTATGCCAATAATGGAGGCTCGGGCGGAGGATCAGGGAGCGCCCCTCGCTATGATTTTACATTCGGCGCGAATGGCACGAGTCCGTATCAAGTTGGCGCCGTGACAACACGGGACGCCCACGGCAATAGAATTTATTGTGTGATCAGTCACTTCTCTTATGACGATCCCGTTGTGTTTCCTGGCGAGCCGGGACGCGCGCATCTACACATGTTTTGGGGCAATACCGCGACGGATGCCGATACGACATCTGAAAACATTCTCACTACGGGATCGGGATCATGCGAAGGCGGCTTAGACTATCGCGTTGGCGCATGGATACCCGCGGTGTTCAACGCGCAAGATGAAGTCGTCGTGCCGGAAGAAGTTTTTATCTATTATAAAACCTTCGGCGGGCCCGGCATGCGTTATGACTTGGTGCAGCCAATTCCCCAGGGCCTCGGCATGCTCGCATCCGCCGACACGCTTAATTTTAGCGATTCATTGATTAGCTCAGGGTTTGGCGATCATAATGGGGAAAACGCCTTGTCGTTCAATGTGACCTTCCCCTCCTGTGTGGCGACGGAAAACGGCCAACGGGACGGGCAACCCATTCTTGATTTCCGCGATATGCCTGGCGATGCCGCTAATCAGGTGAATAGCCATGTCTCGTACCCGGCGGATGGGAATGACGTCGATTGTCCATTGAGCCATCCATATCGTTTCCCGACCCCGCAATTCATCATGTTCTTTAATGCAGATGATACTGGCAATGCACCCTATCTCTCTTCCGACGCCCAGGCGGGAGCGGCGCCCTTATCAACGCTGCACGGCGACTACATGTTTGGCGCGCATCCAGATGTGAATGACGACATTTTGCAATGCGTTCGTGAAGCACGCAGTTGTGGTTTTGACGGGGGGAGAGGACAATTGTCTGATCGGTTCTTTGGCCCTGCCGGCCAAGTTTATCTCAATAGCGTAACCTTTGCAGATGGTGTTGACGCAACTCCGTTTGGCGACACCCTGCAACCCTTTTTACCTCAAACCACGACGGTGACATCAGCGATCCATCATCACCACGCTTCAGCAAGCGGCGCACTCAATTCTGAACCACTGGTCTCTGATTATGAAGAAGGAGCTGACATATTCACACTCATGGGCAATCAGTGGGTTGGCTCAGTGTTCGACGGCGCCTCATTTCATGACGTATCAAATGAGGATCTTTTTATGGAACTGAAACTGCCTCATGATCGGCTGGAAGATATCGGGAGTGTTGAAATCCTGATTAACGGTGCGGCAATCGCTGTCGATAATAATGCGCCTTTCCGTTCATATGGTGATGTTGGCATAGAAGACAGAACTGGGCTCGTGTTTCATCACGGCGTCAATACCCTGCAAGTGAGGTTTTATGAACAACATAACCTCGGTGGGTCTTTTCTCGATGAGTGGGCAATAAATTTTACCGTACACTAATAAAATAAAACATCCGCTAATGACCTGCCCCCTGATTTTCGGGTCATTTGAATTTGAATTTATGCCTATAGCCGACAAGGGAACCGAGGCCTTGCCGGAGTTGGAGGAGGCATGTGGGTCCAATGTCTGCTTTGACGCCAAGAGCGGAAATCGGCTTCAGAAAGATGAGCATCCATTTTTAGTGAAAATCTGCTGCTGCAAACTGCAGAAATTACTATGCCATAAAGGACAACTGCCGCCTAAAATTATCTAAAAAAAGAACTAAATATCTCCCATAAAGTCCGTGGTGGGCCCGGAGGGACTCGGCCAATTAAGCAATATCAACCAATTAAGTTGGCGAACTGACGATTATGGCTAATTGATTTCATTTAATTTATCAAAACGCATGGCGAACCTTCAAGCAAAGGAAGCATCATGAACATGCACACAACGGCCCAACCCATTGATCCTGGCGCGCGCCACAGCAAAGTACACACCCCGCATTCCCCTTCCCACGAAGCTTACTATCGTTATGTCGATGCGCGAACAGCGTTCCTCTCTGAAAAAGAAAGTGTCGAAAAAAGCGATGCAGCTTTTGATAATATGTTACAAGCGGCAGACGATTTCCTGAGCGCTCCTGTCCCATCCGATCATCCTTGGCTACTCGCTGAAAAGTATGCGCTATTCGAGAAAGAAGTTTTTGACGACAGCAGCAACGAGCTTTTTTGCGACCGGCGAGAGATTCGTTGGATCGGTAGCCTAAAGGCTGACGCGTTAACGCTCGCAAGAGAGCTTGAACATAAATCAAAGCATGAACCGGAGGATATAGCTTCTGAGAATTGCTCGTGTCGCGAATCTACGAGAAATTTGCTGGGCGATGTCCAAATGGCGCAGAGCGCTCTGCAGCACATATGTGCTTTGCTGAAAGAGCGTGACAGCGGCATAAGCCACAACGAGGCGCTCGGCATCCATAGTATTCTGGAAGACCAGATTCAGCGCCTTGATTTTCTATACGATGCGATAGACGTTCAAACCAGTTCGTCGAAACGCGGGATGTAACCGAAACAGGGTGTCATCGGTTCCTTGCCCGGATCGCAGCGTGTCTTAACTCTGCCAGCCATTCACGCACATCATCGCCATCGAACCCATCGCGTCGTGTTTCCGGTTCGATGGCGTCGGCGAGGGCATTTCGGGCCGCTTGAGAACCAGAGGTGCAAATTTGCACCTCTGGTCTATGCGGAGGTATGTTTGCAAGCTTGGCCGCAATGGATGCTAACTACAAGAAAGGCAATCTGGTTCGAATTTTATATCTGTTGCCCACAACATGCCTGCTATCACTAACGAGTAAATTGCATTCTCTCGAAAGCTCTGAAAAAGTAGAATAAATCCTTCTGCTGATCGATACGCAACTCCACCGGCATTAGCCATCTTCGTTCCAGCTACCCAAAGCAAGACCACCAGCGCGATTATCAGCGCTGCCGCTGTCCCAATAATCTTTAAAGATGTAGGGTCATCAAAGGCTGACGCAATCTCCAAAGGAATGAAATAGGAAGAAAATACCAATGCCAGTGGAGCTGTTATTTTGACATATAGAGGCGGGTTACCGATGTGCAGAAACGCATAACTTGCACGCATACCTTTGACAAATGCCCCAATAACGACGCTACCAAATAGCTCCACTGCTTTGTCTTCGCGATTAGAAATATTCGAATATTCAATAAAACCCCAATCCGAAAGGAAGCACCACACATAGTCAAAGACCTGTGTTAGGTACTTAGCGGGCTCGGCGGCCAATTTGGGAACTCGCCATCCTAGGAAAACATCTGCTGAGGTGAGAGTGCATAGAACTGTGAGAGGGATTGTGACTAAATACATTTGTCGGGCAATTGGCGAACTGGAAAACAATATACATTTCCAACCAAAAAATTATAGCCAGCTCAAAAGCCTGTCAATGTACCAAGGCTTACACTGGGAGAACGGTTAATACTTTATGGATGACGTACAGAATCTTCAGACGTGAAGCGCTCATATTGTAACGAAGGTAAGTTATACGGCTTGAAACGGTATTCCCCTTTGTTTCAAACCAATCTTGATATTCATTACCAGACCTCTGGAAATGTCATCCCCCATCGCGTGATTAATCTTGGGGAGCGCCGAAACCTCTATGGCTTCGTTCTGCGGAGGGAATATTCTAGAAATATGAGGCGGATTGTCATTGAAGGTTTTTGCCGTACCAAACTCCTCACCACTCAGCCCAACAAAGACAAACAAGTTTTTGATCACATAGGCCAACGTGTATATCCAATATCCGCTTGGAAATGGATGTAAGAAACGTAGCGTATTTCTATCGACAATGGTTTCCTCATTGGGATCGCAATCAAAACGGCCGATAAAAATTTTACTGGAAGGCGCGGGTTGCAAGCTATCCATAATATTCAGTCTTTGCGATTGATCCATCAAGCACTTGGTCGGATCTCGCGCATCGAGAACAGTTGCGCAGATCGCGATCCATAGAGCGAGCTTAGCTTGATCTTCGATAGACAAAATCGTGGGTTCATCCCTTACCAACCTCAGCGCAGCTGGCTTCGCCACTTCTACCGCCCGGCTCATCCAACCATTGTTGCACTTCTCGCAAACCTTCCGCACTTTGCTTTTGTGGATAGGGCCATTTCGACGATCTGTTTCCACGCGACGAAAACGGTTGAATGCTCCGCCTGTTTCAGTTTTTTTCGTGGATCCCCGATAAAAAAAGTCGGAGTCTCTCAACTCGCTTTTTAAAAAGTCAGACCAAATGTGCTCCTTTGTAAGCCCGCCCTTTTGCCCACAAAAAATGCAACAACCCTTGATAAGAGGCATATCCACACTGCTTTCTCACTATTATCGCGATCGCTACCACGATTCTATTTCCCGCCGGACTTCTTTAGGGAGCTGGATATTTTCAATAACCCATTTCCTTAGTTTTCGCGCTTCTCCTTTTGCGAACTTTGACGAGCTGTCCTTCAAGTAATCATGAATGTAGCGGAGCATTATGGGGGAATGATGGTAGCTGTGTTCTTGGTAAGCAGGGTGTTCGTAATCCTTTGGCGCGAATGCAAGGTTATTTTCGAGCAGGGCGGTCTTTAGCGCCACGCCTCTTTTACCATCGAATGCCTCGCCAAGAGGAGACAGGTCGCCAACGGAAAATCGCCAAGCATTAGGCTCATTGCTGCAGAAATCTCGGAAGGTCGGTGTGCTTTTGCGGCCCTCAGACGAGATGATATAATTGTCGAGGGGCCAGCATATCCGCCTGGCGGAAAAAACTATCTGATCAACCTTGAAAATGTCGTCTGGCCGGCGATGGGTTCCAAATGTATGATAGCGATTGTCTGGATGCCCTTCTGTGTAAAGACGTTTTAAAAACTCGACTACGGACTCGTCGTACCAAAAGTGGACGACGCTCTTTTCTGGCTGGACGAATTTATCTATTAAGAGCCCCCCAGCAAGCGACTTTGTTTCTGTGTAAAGGGCTACAATATCATGACCAAAGGAATGCGTCTTACCTTTGGCGTCAGTGTACTCTTTACCGGAATGCCCATTCATCAAAAGCACGCATTTCAAGTATTTTTCCAGTGCGTGCAGAGACATCCAGTAAAAATCGAGGTGTTGGCCGTTTAAGTAGCACCAGCGCCCCGTTATGTAATTGTTATCTGCTGTGTACATGAAGAACTCACGGCACACGGTGCTGCGCATCGTTCCTTGGTATGTTGGCTCTTTTGACATGATCAACCTCCAATAGTCCGAGACACAGTTCTGCGTCTGACAGGGTCAATCGTCAAATCCTATAACTGCCCTCCCGAAAACCAACGCCGTCGTATTTCTTCTTGCCGGGCGATTGCACTCATTTCTAATTCTTTGCTTGGATCAAAAGGCCCGTAAATCTGCCTGATCGCCGACATTTTGGATTGCGGCGCGCGCCCGTTTGACAAAACATCCTCCCGTTCTTCAGGACTCATTTTCGCCAGTTTTTCCCATAGGCTTTGGCTCTTGGCAGTCATCTACGCACTTTTCGAAAGTTCCTGATAGTTTTGTGCAAGCGATGGGGTTGGTGTTGCTTGGCTGCTAAACACGGTGAACAAACACCCCCCCCTACCTCTTTCGATTCACACTTCGCCTTAGAAAGGCAGACGGATTTCCCCATGACTCCGCTGCGGCCTTCACGCGAACGCGCTGGCGCAAGCGCCTCATGTGATCGTGGCGGGTTTTAGGCTGTACCTTGGTATCGCCACCGCTATTCAAGAGTCGCTTGGCAGCGGGCGGCATGTTCTTGAATTGATGCAGGGCGGGATCAAATTGCGCTGTCGGCTTTCGCTTAGCGTCTTCGGTTAGTTTGTCAGCAAATCCAGTTGCAATCGCTTCGTCAGCATCAAACCAGGTCTCAGCATTCATGAGCGCGATAGCTTCGGCGTGACTCAGTCCGGTTCGCGCCGCGTATGTTTCGGCAATTCTGTTCGAGATTTTATCGAGCGTCTCAGCGGCCTTTCGCATATCTGTTGACCGGCCAAGAACGGCGCCATGCGCCTCATGAACCATCACAAAGCCCATAGGCGCGATGCGTATTTCATCTGCCGCCATTGCAATAAATGATGCAGCCGACGCCGCTAAGCCATCAATATGCGCAACGATACGGCCATTGAACCGTTGCAGCGCTTCATAAATTGCGACGCCTTCGAATACGTCGCCGCCAGGACTGTTGATGCGTAGATCAAGGCTGTTCGCTGATTTCATATTGGACACCGCGCGAGAGACATGGGCGCCGGTCACGCCTCCAAACCCAATATCGTCGTAAATTGTCAGCTCAGGCATTACAGCTTCCAAAGGTTGCGGGCGGCGAGGAAGAGAAAAGTAAAACCTGCCGCCCGCGAGCGCGTCGCAAGGCATTTACGACGCGGGTTCATTATCGTGCGCCCAGAATCACAAATGGCGAGAACGTATCGCCTGCCTGTGGTGTGATTGCCTGACTGTCTTCAGGAGCACCTGCAACGCGCATCGTGATGCGATAGTCAATGCTGTCTTTCATCCAGCCGGGTGCGTTGCTCCGCTCGATGTTTGCAGCGCGCCGAATACCGACTGCATAGCGTGACCAATCCGCGAAAAGGATATCGCCCGCATCACCTTTTGTCGGCATGTGTTCAACAAAGTGCAGCGGGCGACCCATTAGCGAGTAGGTTCCGTTTCCATGCGCTTGGAAAAGCGATGTTGCGCTAATTGAATGATCAGCGATTGCTGCGCCAGCATCCGTACGTCCCTGAAATTGTAGCCGGTAAAGCTCGCTTAAAAGTGTAGGGCTCGCGAACCATTCCGCGCGCTTCATTGAGGCAGGGTCCATTCGGTCTGCCATCTTACTGATATTCCTGGCGGTCAGCGTGTCAGCAGTTTGAGAGCCTTCAGCGGTGACGGTAATCAACGCCGGAGAGTTGAGAACGCCGAGCGGTTGATTGACACCTAGGCCGTGTAACATGACGTGATCGACAGTGTAGCCGGTGGAAACGCGCATAGCGTTTGAGATTTCCGCTTCAACATTGATCGCGTCTTCGGCGAGCTCGCTGGAAATCTGCGAAAAGATTCCAACTTTGTGTGCGTGTAGTTCGATCTTGCGAAATAGCGTTTTGTCTTCCGCGCCCTCTTCCGCTTCCGCCAGCCATACGCCGAGAAGGCCAGCCACTACGCCGCCGGTTCGGTCCTGCCAGTCTGGCCCCGTAACATGAGTGACCGGTCCCGACATGGGATAAACGCGCGCCCGCGAAAGAAAGCTCGACATGGTGATCGCGTCGTTCCAAAGCGCTCCCACCAGCCGCTCCGGAACAAGATAGCCGCCCTCGCTTCCAACGCCTTCTGTTGCCGTGTTTTCGAAGCGCAGTTGCGGATAGGAAGCGTCCAGCACTTTGCCGGATAATGCAGCGCTCAAATATCTTCCGACCTCATCAGCGCGACCACGCGTGTTGCTGTTCACCGCCATGAATGCATCAGGCGACTGCGCCGAGAACAATCTAGACCACTTAGCCTCAGCGCCAGCTATGCCAGTTTTCTTGACCTGACTGGGTGCTGTGTCCTGGGACGCGGTTCCCTGTGATACTGAGCCAGCGCCTTCGGTCGATTTGCGGCCCTGGCCTCGCGCGAGAACCGAGTCAATATCGTTTGCCGCGCGCAGATGTTCAGTGGCTTTCGCCTCGATCCGCTCTATCCGCCTCCGCGTTTTTTCATCCGGCTGCTCGCCGCTACGCTCCAGAATGGAGGCGGCTTTTTCCAGCTCGTCTTCGTGCGCGTCGCGAAAGCTTTGCGCCATTTCTTCAGCACGTTCCGGCGTGATACGCTGGGCGCCAAAATCTTCTTCAAACTGTTCAAAATTGAATGCAGACATAGTTCTTCTCAATTCCTGCCGCGCGATTGCGCGTGCGTGTGCTGCGGCCTTGCGGCCTTTGATTTTCTGAAAATCAGCACCGCGAATTGAGAACATTGCGGCGTCTGTTCGCCCGGTTCTTTCGCTCCGCGCTTCGCCTCTACCAGCGTTGCGCTTTTGCCTCGAAAACGCTCGTTGCATGACCTCTATCAGCCACGATCAAAGCGTTTTCGTATGTGGTAATATAATACTCATCGTTGTGCAGATCAATGCAGTTTTTGAGTTATCAGCGAATTATTTTGCGCGGCCCACCAAGCGAGCGCGACGCCATTTGCTCGGACTTCAATAAAACCGGAGATTGGCGCAAATCTGATTTCGATCTCAGGATCGTCCACTGTTTCGGTCTGTTGAATCGCAGCGCTCGCAAATGCCATCGCGCAGTTTCGAAGTCGCCGCAGCACTGTTTCTGTCAAATCGTCACCGTAAGCATGGGACAATAGCGCTTCTTCTATTAGGCGATCCTCGTCATCGTCATATCTCGCCCACACGCCTGCTGCACCATCTAGGCGAAGCGACAGCCAAAACTCTCTCACTTGCGCATCGTCGCGACATACTGCGCCTATCGGCGCCTTCATCGTGCGGCTGTTGATAATCTCGCCGGCGACGGACAGCGCATAACCCATCGCTTCATCAACCGGGCTCCTGCAGCTTGGGGGAAAATCGATTATGTTGGTCATTGTGTTTCCAGGGATCTTTTATTGCCCCATCACTCTTTTATAGCCCTTAAAGCCATCTTCGATTGTAGATTTTAACTGAATAGAAACCGGCATTCGGTGTTCGAACATCAGTGAAATTCTATTTTTCGCTAGCAGCTCTTCTAGCTGCTTTCCGCCAATTACTTTCGCCATACTTCCTAATATCTTACCTGCTGGGTTCACGGGAAAAATAATGTGTCCGTCTAATGCTGGATCAAAAAATTCCGACGGAATAGTTTCCTCTATCGCTCTACTAACGACCTCACCCTGCCAAAAGCTAATTGTCATCTGCCCCTTTTGTTTTGCTTCTTCCGCCAATAGCCGTTCACCAGAACGCTCCAGAATTGATCCATACACCTCAGATAATTGAACCAAGTTTGGCGCAACTGCCTCATCTGAACTTGGCGAATGCTCCCAATCCCTAAGAATTGACCCTTTATTCGCTCGCGCAAGATAGAGAGCGAACTGGATCATTATAGGAGGCCACAGTGTTTGTGGTTGAGCACGGTTGTCATGCGGCGAAGGACAATCAACACCGGGAATATTCAGAACAAACCTCTTCTGCCAATTTCTAACGTCATCAATCGTTACTTCACCGTCGCATGCAGCGACAAAGTCCCTCGTCTTCAGTGTCGGAGTAAGCAGCTCCTTGCCAGTCAGCATTTTATTCTCCAGCTAGTGGTTAGGTCTTGACCACAAAATAAAAATGGTTATTGTTTAACCATAACCGGTCAATATATAACCACTATTTCAGTGCTGGTCAAGGAGCTTATGGAAAGAATAATATCAATCAATACAACGGCTTGTGCAGTACTTCGTTGCATAATTGCGCCGCAATATGCCGAGCAGCACGGCGAGCTTCAGCCCGGCAAAACAATGTGGTTGGAACGAATCGTCGGCGACGCCGACGCCGTCGTCGTTAACGGCTTCAAGCGTCGGCTCGTGCTCTTACCGGAAGAAACCTTCGTCGATCTGATCGAGGCCAACCATGGTTGACCGGAGAATCCGCGATAGGCTCGATAATCCTTTCGACGTCATTCAACCGGGCGAACATTGGTCAACCACCAGCTTTACTGCATACGAACTTCAACGCATCGATTTTCCGCCAGTTCGCTTTGCTGTCGACACAGTCCTTGCGCAAGGCGCAACGCTTCTGGCTGGCAAACCGAAAACTTACAAATCTTGGCTCGCGCTCGAATGCGCCGTCGCTGTAGCCACGGGCGGCAGGGCATGCGGAGCGTGGGACGCGCCTATGGGCGACGTTCTTGCGTTCTTCGCTGAAGACAATCCACGCCGGCTGAAGTCACGGCTAAGGTATTACTTCGACCAAGAAGACTGGCCCGATAACCTCGCAATCAGAACCGAAGTTCCTAGACTGGGGGCCGGACTAAGAGAGGCGTTGCATGATTGGGTGTCAGTAAACGAGCACCCGGCGCTTGTAATTATTGATACATTCAATTTTGTGCGCCCGCTGCGGGATAAGACTTCTGGCTATCAAACCGACTACGCAGATTCTGGGGTGCTAGCGCAGCTCGCAAACGAATTAGACATATCGCTGCTAGCAATTCACCACCAGCGAAAAATGGACGCGGACGATCCCCTAGACAGCGTAAGCGGCACTACAGGCATAAGCGGAGGATTTGATTCCGTGCTTGCGCTAACACGCAGCAATTCAGGCGGCTTTGAGCTTCACGGCCGTGGGCGGGATCTCCCGGAGATTAATCTCGCGATGGATTTCGATGCCGATGTTTGCCGATGGAAGTTGCTTGGCGACGTTGATGACGTGAAGAAAAGCGAAACCCGCCAAGCGATACTAAGCGCGCTCCGCGACGGCGATATGGGACCATCAGAAATAGCCGAAGCAACAGGTCTCGGTGCCAGTAATGTCAAAATGACTCTCGCGCGAATGTTGAAAGACGGCGAGATCGCAAAGCAGGGCCGTGGTGTGTGGGGGCTAGTGACTTCTGTGACTTGTGACTTGCAAAGTCACAAAGACACTCAAGTCACAGGGATTTAGTCATGAAGCCGAAGCGCCGGCCATCCTTGACGACCAGAATTAAGCGTGTTGTCAAAGCGTTGACCCAAACCGGACTCAAAGTGCAGGGCGTTCGCTTGCGAGACGACGGCGACGTCGAAATAATTACCGATGGCGAGATCGAGCTGATCAAGGACCAGAACGAATGGGACGAGGTTCTCCCAAGCAATTAGACAAATGGGTTTCAGCATACCGCGACCGCCACGGCAAGCTGCGCTACCGCTTCCGCCGTCGCGGAAAGCAAGTCGCTCTCCCCTCACCTGACACACCGGAATATGAAGCCGCTTATCAGGTGGCGCGCGCGGAAACAAAGGCTCTCGCTGGTAGCGTGAAAGCTCGCCCAGGAACACTTGGCGCGCTGATTGTCGAATTTTATTTAGGCGCCGAGTTTCAGGATTTAGCGCCGCAAACAAAGCGAACTTACCGTAGCGTATTGGAACCGTTGAGGGTCGCTCACGCAGACAAAAGAGTTTCGACACTCAAGCCTGAGCATGTCCAGGCTCTCCTGGCCACGAAGAGCGATAAGCCCGGGGCGGCAAATAAGATGCTTCGCCATCTCCGCAGCTTGATGAAATTCGCAATCAAGACAGGCTATCGCAAAGATGATCCGACAGAAGGAATAAGGAAACGAAAAATACGCGACGGCGGCTTTAAGGATTGGAATGAAGACTTGATTGTCAAATTCCGAAAGCATTGGAAGAGTGGAACCAAACCAAGGCTGGCTATTGAATTGATCCTTGGGACCGCACAACGCCGATCCGATATTGTGACCATGGGCCGTCAACACCTGGAGAATGGCGGCATCAATATTGGCCAGAAAAAGACCGGCAAACGCCTTTGGATTCCGATCCATGACGACTTGCAGCGCGAGCTGGACTTGCTTCCTGAAAACCAGATGCTTTTTCTTCAGACCGAGTACCAAAAGGCTTTCTCTTCAGACGGATTCGGTAACTGGTTTCGTGACAAGGCAGAGCGAGCAGGTATCCCTAAGGGATACTCCGCCCACGGATTGCGAAAGGCTGCTTGCAGACGACTGGCAGAAGCGGGTTGCACGGCTCCGCAGATCATGGCCGTCAGCGGTCACAGGTCTTTGACTGAAGTTCAGAGGTACATTGACGCCGCCAATCAGAAAAAACTAGCGTCCCAAGCGCTAAAACGCACCATGAACAAAAATGGCGAACCTTTTGACTAACCTTGGCGAACCTATCAGCAAGCCATTCATTTTATTGAACTAATTTCGCGGGTGGTGGGCCCGGAGGGACTCGAACCCCCAACCTAGCGGTTATGAGCCGCCAGCTCTAACCAATTGAGCTACAGGCCCGGATGGCGCCTGGGCGCATTCACGGGACCGTCGCTTTAGCAGCTAACGCAGCGCGATTGAAGCCCTTGTTTCAAACGCCGCCGCTAGCGCTCAACCGGCTTGCCGTCCTGTTTATAAACCACGCCGTCTTTCATGACGAAATCAACATGTTGCAAGAGATTGATATACTCCAGGACATCGCCGCGAACCGCAATGATATCCGCTTTCTTGCCAGCCGACACCGTGCCGAGATCCTCTTCGACGCCCATCATCACCGCCGGCCAGTAAACGGCGGCGCGGATCACATCCATCACCGGCAGTCCCATCACACGCACCAGAACATCCATTTCGTTCCAGGTGGACTGGCAATGAAACTTCATCGGAATGCCGCTGTCCGTGCCAACCAGAAAGACAACGCCTGCTTCGCGCAATTGTTCGATCTTGCGTTTCAATGTCGGCTTGCGAAGCGGCGTCAGGCGCGTATAGCCGAGCTGACCCGGCGCGGCGATTGATTGTTGAATGTCAGCGATGGTGTCTTCCTCAAGACCGCGATGCCAGCAAGCGTCATCAAGTTTTTCGGGGTTCGCGACAGTGCGGTCGAAATTCCACAAGCCTTCGACCGTCGGCGTCCAGTAAAGCGGGCCGCCGGCGATGCGCCCTGTCGCAGTGCGTTCCTTAAGCGCCTCCATGATATCGGCAGGGTATTCCGGTGCGGTCGTGAGTCCCGTGTGTTCAAAATTATCAACGCCAATTTCAAGGCCAACCCGGATTTCATCCGGGCGGTGCGAATGGGCGACAACTTTCATGCCGCGTTTATGAGCCTCGTCGACAATCGCTTTTGCGGTCGCGCGGGGCATCTTGTCCTGATCAATCAGCTTGACGATGTCCATGCCAGCCGCATCAAGGCGCGCGACTTTGGCGCGCGCATCGCCCGCGCCGGTCACCGCCCAGCGATAACCCTTCTGCCAATCTTCGACGTCCGCCTGCAAAAATGGGCCGGACATGAATAATCGCGCGCCGGGAATCTCACCCGCATCGATGCGTTCCTTGACAGATTTCGACGCCTCCAGCGGCGCGCCAAGATCACGCGCCGACGTGACGCCGGCGAGCAATAACTGTTCAGCAGAGGCCGGCATGATTTCATCGGCATACCGATCACCATAGGCTGCCTGCCAGTACGGATAATCCGCATGTCCCGTCAGCATCAAATGCGCATGGCTCTCCCACAGGCCGGGCAGCACATCCATGCCTTCGGTTGAGATGATCTTGTATCCATCCGGCAGCGTTAAAGTGTTAACCGTTCCAACCGCGACGATGCGGTCGTCGTCAACGAGAATAACACTGTCATGAATGGGCGCATGGCCGAACCCGTCAATCAAACGCCCGCCAACCAGCGCCTTGCGCCCTTCAGCATGTACAGCGCCGAGGAATACAGTCCACCCAAGCACAGCCAGACAAAAAACTCGCGCCAACGCCGCCATATCACTCTCCCATGAAATCGCCGCCTTGCCTGGCGATGTTTAGAATCGGAACTATTCGGAACAACCGACCCAACGTCAAATAACATTCGCCTGCCATCGCGAGGTTTTGGCCTAAACTCGCGCCTTTTTGGTCTTGATTTCGCCCCATCAAACCGGTCAGGTGACTGCGAACGAAGGAGGACAGTTCAATGCATATGCAGAAGTCGTTTTTTCCCGCTGTCGCGGCCGTGATATTATCAGCCTGCGCCAACCCGCCCGCCGCTGTCGCACAATCTGAGGCGCCTTTCCGGTCAATTACCGTAAATGGCGATGGTGAAGCGTCAGCGGCGCCGGACATGGCGATCCTGTCGATCGGCGTGCGCACGGATGCGCCGAATGCCGCCGCAGCGCTGCGCCAGAACTCATCGCAGATGGCTGCAACCATCAAAAAGCTTAGAGACCTCAATGTCGCGGAACGCGATATCCAGACATCGGGTTTGTCGATCAATCCGCGTTATAATTATGAGAACAACCGGTCGAACCCGGAAGTCACTGGCTTCACAGCGTCAAACACGCTGACTGTCAAACTGCGCGATCTAGACCGCGCCGGCGCGGTGATTGATCAGGCGGTGCAGTCAGGCGCGAATTCCCTCGGCGGCATTCAGTTTACGTTCGCCGACCCAAAACCGCTCATGGAAACCGCACGCAAAGACGCCGTGACGCAAGCGCGCGCGAAAGCAGAACTCTATGCGCAATCTGCAGGCGTTCGACTTGGCGAGGTCATGACGATCCAGGACGGCTATGTCAGCACGCCCTCCCCGCAACCGATGATGGCGCGCATGTCGGCTGACATGGAAAGTTCCGTGCCGCTTCAGGCTGGAGAATCGGCGATCAACGCAACCGTGACCATGGTGTTTGCAATCGATTAGCCTGTCGAAGTCATTTTCCGGCAAACAAATCACCGAAAAAGTCGCCTTCGTTCCAGATCGGACGCGAAGGCGCATTCGCGACAGCCCGCGCAATTTCATAGTTCACATCTGCAAACCGCGCAGCATCTTCGTACAGGATCGGCAGTGAGATATCGTCCGTGGGCTTGTGATAATGCGTGGTGATAAATTCCTGAAACTTCTCTTCGCCGCCATTTTCAAAACCGACAACGAGAAAGACAGAGGGTACGCCTTTTTCAACAAACCGGTAATGGTCCGAGCGCGTAAACAGACCCTGTTCCGGGATTGGGTCCGGGGATAGTTTCACACCTGCCTCTTCCGCCGCGGTGGCGACGATCGGCCCCAACCCAGACCGCTCTGCGCCAAAGGCGATAACATCCGTAAACGAATGCAGCACCAACGGCATGTCGAGATTAACGTTCGCAACGATGGATTCAATTGGAACGGTCGGGAAATGGGCGTAATAGTCAGCGCCGAGAAGACCGTCCTCTTCCGCGGTTACCGCAAGAATAATAACGCTGCGCGCGAGAGACGCCTCATCGACAAGCCGCCGGGCCGCCTCCAGCATGGTTGCAACGCCTAAGGCATTGTCCATGGCGCCGTTGTGAATACCGTCCTTGCCTTCTTTCTGAAAGCGTTCATTGACGCCCACATGATCGAGATGCGCGGTCAAAACGACATATTCATCTTTCAACGCCGGGTCGCTTCCCGGGATCACCCCGACGACATTCGGACTGGTGACGTCTTTGATATCGAGCGCGCCTTTCATTGAGACCGTGACGGCGAGGTCAAAGCCCTTGGGCGCGCCGCCCTCCGCATCGGCTTCCGCCAGGACGTCTTCGAAGGACCGCGGAGCGCCTTCGAACAGCACCTGACTGACATTGATGTTCATCACAGCCGAGCCCTTGATTTTCGATCCGGCAATATCGGCTTCGCCATCCGGCCCCACCCATGTCTTCGATGCGCTTTGCGGATTCGTGATGCGACGCGCCCAGGGCGAGCGTTTGTCGGCGCTGGTGGTCAGCAGGGTAATTGCCCCGATCGCGCCGCGCTTCGCCGCTTCTTTTCGGGTCAGCGAACCAGAACCATAATGGGCGCGCTGTTCACTCTCGAAACTGTCCGGAGCGCCAGCAAAGTAAACAACCACTTTTCCGTCAAGGTTGAGACCGGCGAAATCATCGTGGCCGGCTTCCGGCGCATGAACGCCATACCCAATAAAAATAGCGGGTGCGGTAATTTCAAATGACGGATCGCTAACAGACGGATAGAGGCGATAGTCCCCCAGATTATTCAAGACTTGCGTTTCGCCGTCAGGCCCCGTCACGGACAAGCTGACTTCGTCCTGGCGCGTCACGCCGGCGCGCAACGGAACCTGTTGAAACCAACCATCGTCACCGCCGGGCGTCAGACCCAGCGCCGCCATGCGTTCGGCGACATAAGCGGCGGCGACTTCATAACCGCTTGTTCCCGCCTCCCGACCCTCGCGCGCGTCATCCGCAAGATAAGCAACATCGGCTTCAATCCGGGCGGCGGCGCCTGGCGCCAAACCGCTTTGAACAGCGGCGGCGGTAACGGCGGCCGCCGTCGTGTCGTTTGCCGCGTCCGCAGCAGGGCCAATTTCCTGTAACGCGCAAGCGCCCGACAATGAAAGCGCCAGCGCTGCGCTGGCGGTTTTTGTGAACTTCAGCACTCATTACCCCTATCGATTCGACCGAAAAATAGGGCCGCAAGTGCGCGCCGACGTCAAGCTCAACTGGTCTATTTCTACAAAAAAATCAAAAATTTCAGACTGTTGCAGCATATCACCGTTCTGCTTGGAACCAATCCGGCGCTATAGTATTATGATTAACGGGGGAACGGGGGTCACTTATGCGCCTGAAGCAAGTTTTTAAAAAGCCAGTACAAGCGTCAGGACTTGCCACCGGCGCGCTGTTGATGGGCGCGAGCGCCATCGCCCACCCGCATAATGATGGCGCAGAAAACACTCACAACCATAGTAACGGCTGGGTGCACGAAAATGGCATTGGTCCGGATCCGGACAATGACACCAACCCGGCGACCAACACCGGCGCGATTTCCATTGTCGGCGACGCCGCCTTAGCGGCGGACGACCCGCCCTATTCGGTGATCACCTTTGAAGCGCCACCTGGCCGCCATGGCGACATCATAGAGACCACCTACAAAAACGACCTCGGTGTCAGCTTTGGTCCCGGTCTGACGCGCCAGGTCTGCGACGGCCAGGATTTTTATCAGTACAATTCCATGTGCACTTATGCGGCGGCGCCAAGCGGGAAATTTTCCGCCGGTTATCTCAGCTATTTAAACCAGCCATTGAGGATTGAATTTGAGCGCCCGGTCTGTGTCGTGACCATGGCGATCTACCCAACCGGGGGCAAGGAAGGCGAACCGTTTGAATTCACGATTGAAGGCTGGACGAACGACGGTGTGGAGCTGCCGGCGGCAAAGGCGGAATTTGAATGGACCAAGGACACGGTGCGCTGGCGCCACATGGCCGGGGCCTATTTCCTGGACGAGCCCGCAACAAAGATTGCCATCAGCATGAAAAGCAAAGACGCGGTGGAGTCAAAAAAGGTCCTCCGTTATCTGATCGACGATCTCGCCTTCGTCGAAACCAATTGTGATGAGGCTTTAGCCAGCATCGCCGAACAGGCCGGCGATACGTTGGAAGACGATGACAACCTTCTCACCAACGACGTCGACGATGATGAAGTCATGACGCTGGAAGTTGAAAGCGCCAGCGAGTAAGCCGCTAAAGCGCTTTGCGCATAACGATAATCACGTTTTTGGCACCGCTTTCGGTAATCTGCTCATCGCGGCTGACTTCGCGATACCCCCTTGCCGCATATAAAGGCTCGCCGGGCAGGGTCGATCCCAGTTCTATCGATTTGAACCCTGCCGTCCGCGCCGCGGCTTCGCCAAGATCAAGCAGCAATGTTCCAACGCCCCGCCTTGTCCACCGAGGATGAGTATACATCGCGCGAATGCGCGCCGCATCCGTCGCCGGATCGGCAAAGCTGTCATCGCGGCCTATGGTGTGATTGCCGCCATAGAGCGTTTTGCGTTTGCCCCATCCGCCGCAGCCGACCATATGCATCCCGCCATCGTGGATCGCTTCAATAATAAAATAGGTTCGATCGTCAATAAGCGTCGTATCGAGACCCATTGTCGCCTGCGCCGCCGAAATCTCCGCAGGCGATAGAAACGCTTTCATGTTCTCCGCAATCGCGAGCTTCATCAAAGACATAATGTCCGGCATGTCATCGCGTGTCGCAAGCCGATGCGTGAAATCAGGGTTTTGTTTCATCTGTCTTCAGACTATTGCGCAGAGACTGTGGGATCAATTCTTCTCGCAAAAATACAAAAACGCCGCCTCGAAGAAACGAGGCGGCGCCATGCTCAATACTGAATAGTGATCAGCCCGTCTGATCGTCAACGCTAGCGTCCGGCGCATTTGATTTAACGCTTTCAATGCCATTGTCGCGACTGTCAGCCGATGCATACATCTGTGACGTCCCGATAACCTGATGGTTCGCCGCTTTCAGGTTGAAGTGAAACTTGCCGTTGGCCGCTTCCTTGCGCTCGTAATTACCGTCCTCGGATGCATTCTTTTTCACGGAGGCGATGCCGTTCTCCGCGCCGCCCTTATCCTTGTATCCTTCGCTGGCGAGAATGTTCTCGCCATTTCCGGCTTTGAGCCGGAATCTGAATTCGCCTGCGTTGTCTTTATAAAGTTCAAATTTGCCTGCCATCGGCGCGCCTCCTCACTGATATTGTTGACCGCTGTACGTTGATTCCGGCCAGGGTGGATCTCCTTGCATTGCAATCTTGACCAAGCCAAGGCATCACGGATGTTCCAGAATCGTTCTCGTTTTTGTAGACTGCCGCGATGAGTACCAACACACCCCGAAAAATGTCCATATCAGAACGCGCCATGTCGTCGGCGCGGCCCATAGGATCATCTGAAAACACAGATGAAACAGCGCCTTACCTTAAAGACTTAAATGAAGAGCAGCGCAAGGCCGTTCTTGCCACCGAGGGCCCTGTGCTGATGCTCGCGGGCGCCGGCACTGGCAAAACCCGGGCGCTCACCACCCGACTCGCTCATCTCCTGAACACCGGCCGCGCCCAGCCCTGGCAGATCCTCGCCGTTACCTTCACCAACAAGGCGGCGCGGGAGATGAAGGATCGGATCGCCGCCCTTGTCGGCGACCATGTGGAGGGCATGAAATGGCTTGGCACGTTCCACTCCATCGGCGCGCAGATCCTGCGTCGCCATGCGGAGCTTGCAGGTCTCAAATCCTCTTTCACGATTCTCGACGCCGATGATCAAACGCGCCTCGCCAAGCAGGTCATCGAAGCGACCAATATTGATGAAAAGCGCTGGACCGGCCGCGGGCTCGCGACCGTTATTGACGGCTGGAAGAACCGCGGCCTGACGCCCGACAAAGTTCCGGCCAATGAGGCGTATCACTTCGCCGACGGCAAGGGCATTGATCTGTACAAAGTCTATCAAACGCGGCTGACCACGCTGAACGCCGCCGACTTTGGCGATCTCCTCGTTCACAATCTGACGATCTTTCAAAACAACCCGGATGTGCTGGAAGAATATCAACGCCGGTTTCGTTATATGCTGGTCGATGAATATCAGGACACCAATGTTGCTCAGTATCTATGGCTGCGCCTCCTCGCACAAAAACACAAAAACATCTGTTGCGTCGGTGACGATGATCAGTCGATTTATGGCTGGCGCGGCGCGGAAGTTGAAAACATTCTCCGCTTTGAAAAAGACTTTCCGGGCGCAGAAGTCATTCGCCTTGAACGCAATTATCGCTCAACGCCGTCGATCCTCGGCGCTGCTTCCGGCTTGATTGCCGCCAACAAGGAACGCCTCGGTAAAACGCTCTGGACCGACGCCGAGGACGGCGAAAAGGTCAAGGTGCGCGGCGTCTGGGACGGCGATGAAGAAGCGCGCCTTGTCTGTGACGATATTGAATCCGAACAGTCAAAGGGGCGCGCGTTAAGCGATATGGCGGTGCTGGTGCGCGCGTCTTTTCAAATGCGCGCCTTTGAAGAACGCTTCAACACGCTGGGTCTCGCCTATCGCGTAGTCGGCGGCCCGCGCTTTTATGAACGGGAGGAAAGCCGCGACGCGCTTTCCTATCTGCGGCTGATCAGAAGCCCGGATGACGACCTAGCCTTTGACCGCATCGTCAACAAACCGAAACGCGGCCTCGGCGACAAGGCGTTGCAAGTGCTTCACAAGCTCGCCCGGGCGCAGAGCGTTCCCTTGATGACGGCGGCGCGCCTCGCGCTTGAAAGTGACGATCTTCACGCCGCTGCACGCCGTTCGCTGGTCAACTTCGTCGATACCGTCGATCGGTGGTCGCGGGATGCAAAAGACATGGCGCCCGCGGACCTTGCCGAACTCGCCCTTGAAGAGTCCGGCTATATCGAGATGTGGAAGAATTCAAAATCACCGCAAGCGCCGGGCAAACTCGACAACCTCAAAGAACTTATTCAGGCTGTCTCTGAATTCGACACGCTTGAAGGTTATCTCGATCATGTGGCGCTCGTATCCGAACTCAGCGAAGATACAGGCGACGGCCAGGTGTGGCTAATGACGTTACACGCAGCGAAGGGGCTGGAATTTCCGGTGGTGTTTCTGCCCGGTTGGGAAGAAGAAATCTTTCCCTCAAAACGCTCGCTCGACGAAAAGGGAAACGCCGCACTGGAAGAAGAACGCCGCCTCGCCTATGTGGGCGTGACGCGTGCGGAGGAAAGCTGCCGCATCTCTTTCGCCGCCAACCGGCAAATCTATGGGCGCTGGCAGACCGCAATCCCTTCCCGCTTTATCGATGAATTGCCTGAAGAGCATGTGGATGTGGTGTCCGAACCGGGACTTTACGGCAACACCGCCAGCGATCTCGCCAGCCATTCCAGCTTCGATGGCGCAAAACTGAGAGAAGACGCCTATTACGACAATCCCGGCTGGCGCCGCGCGCGCGCCGCGAATGCAAGGCCAGCCGCGGCCGCGCCCCTGCTTGAGGGCCGCGCAAAAACCATTTCTGTCAGCGCGCCAGGGAAATCAAAGTTCGTCAAGGGCCAGCGCGTCTTTCACCAGAAATTCGGTTACGGAAAAATCTCTTCCATCGAAGGTCAGAAGCTGACGGTTGACTTCGAACATTCTGGCCCAAAGAAGGTCATCGATACTTTTGTCGAGGCGGCGTAATCAAAACCAAAAAGCGCCGCCGCGCTATTTATCTGCATAAATACGGAAAGTTTTATGACGTCATATAAAATCACCTGGGCTGGGGAGCGCGTCTCGCTGCATCAGGCGAGCGATGCATTGACCGAGCTTTTATGGCCGCCAGCGGGCGCCGTCAGCCTTACAAAAGAAGACGCAACCGTGGAAGATGGGGCCAGCGCGTGGCGGCTCGACGCCTATTTCGAAGCGGCGCCGGACATGACCGCTATTCAATCCCTGCTTGCGGACCATGGCGGACTTGGCGAGGGCGTGCTCGAAGAGCTTCCCAATATCGACTGGGTCGCGCATGCGCTTGAAGGTCTCGGCGTCGTACGCTGCGGGCGGTTCGTGCTCTATGGCGTTCACGATGCGGACAAGTTACCGAACGAGGATGGCGACATACCGATCCGTATCGACGCCAACCAAGCCTTCGGGACGGGCCACCACCCGACGACAGCCGGCTGCCTCACCCTGCTTGATCGCTTTGCGGGTTTTGCGCCAAAAAAGATCCTTGATCTTGGCTGTGGCTCTGCCGTTCTTTCTATCGCCGCAGCGAAACTTTGGAATCGTATGGTGCTGGCCACAGACATAGACCCCAAGTCTGTGGAGATCGCCGCTGAAAATGTTGCGCTGAACGATGTTGAAGACTTCGTGGTGATGCAGACCGCCGCCGGCTTTGATCATCCCGATATCGAAACCGCCGCCCCTTTTGATTTCGTCTTTGCGAATATTCTCGCAGGGCCGCTTGCTGAACTGGCGCCAGGGATGGCTGAGCATGTCAGCAAAAACGGCCGGGTTATGCTGGCGGGGCTCATGCACGAACAGGAAGAAAAGGTTACCGCCGCGTATGAAGCGGCCGGATTCCGGCAGATCAACCGCCTTGATCAGCCAACCTGGCCGGTGCTCCTGTTTGTGAAAACATAAATCGCGCCGCGCCTCTTGAGACTGCGCCGCCAAAGCGCGATATTCAGCCTGCCCTCAGTCAGGATAGTCTTTCATGTTTCAAACTTTTGAACCCGTCTCCGACCGCTCTTTCGCCGGCAAACATTTACCGCTTTTGCGCGCAGAAATGGCGGGACAAAACCTCGATGGTTTCATCATTCCGCATGATGACGAGTATCAAAATGAGTATATCCCGGAATATGCCGAACGGTTGATGTGGGCGACAGGGTTTTCCGGATCGGCGGGCGCAGCGATCGTGATGAGCGATCGCGCCGTTATGCTGACCGACGGGCGTTATACATTACAGGTGCGCCAACAGACTGATGCAGATTACTTTGAATATGTAGATATCTCCGACGTCTCACCCGCCGAATGGCTTGCTGACAACGCAGCCAAAGGCGCGCGGGTCGGTTACGACCCGATGCTGCACACCATGGCCAGCGTCAACCGGTTGAAAGCTGCGGCCGAAAAAACCGGCTTCCATCTTGTTGCGGTTTCACAAAACCCCGTGGACGCTGCATGGAAGGATCAGCCGGGCGCGCCGGTAACCCCGGTGAAGCCACACGATCTTACCTATGCGGGCAAGTCATCCGATGAAAAACGAAGGGAAATCGCCAACGCAATTGCAGATGCTGGCGCGGATACGACGCTTATTACTGCGCCGCCGTCCATCGCCTGGCTTTTCAATATCAGGGGACAGGATGTCGCCCGGTCTCCGTTGCCGCTGGGACGCGCGCTAATCGACAAATACGGAAAGGCGACCCTGTTTCTATCGCCGGAAAAGACCGGCAATGAATTGCCGACGCATCTCGGCGACGATGTTGATCTGCGCGCCGAGGCGGATGTGGTTGCAGCCTTGGAAAAACTTGGCGCAAGCGGCGCAAGCGTTGCGATCGACCCGGCGCTGGCGCCGTCAAAATATGTCGACGATCTGACGGCGGCCGGCGCGGAGATCATCGAGCTGACTGACCCATGCGCCCTTCCCCGCGCGACCAAGAATGAAGCAGAGATTGAGGGCGCCCGCACTGCGCATATCCGTGACGGCGTCGCGGTCACAAGATTTCTCCACTGGCTCGACACCGATGCGCAGAGCGGTGAGATCGATGAAATCACCGCCGCGAAGAAACTTGAGGAGTTTCGCGCACAATCGGATTTATTGCGCGATTTAAGCTTCGATACGATTTCCGGCGCAGGATCGAACGGCGCCATCTGTCACTATCGCGTCTCTACGGAAAGTAACATCACGCTGGACCGCAACACGCTTTTCCTGATCGATTCCGGCGGTCAGTATCCGGATGGTACGACGGATATCACCCGAACTGTACCGATTGGCGACGCGAGTGACGAAATGCGCGACCGCTTTACGCGCGTCCTGAAAGGTCACATTGCGCTGGCGACCATGAAGTTTCCGGCGGGCACAACCGGGCACCAGCTTGACAGCATCGCGCGCAAACCGCTTTGGGATGTCGGCCTCGATTACGATCACGGTACCGGCCATGGGGTCGGTTCATTCCTCGGCGTTCATGAAGGTCCGCAACGCATCGCCAAGGCGGCCAATGATCAAGCACTGAAACCGGGCATGATCCTTTCTAACGAGCCAGGCTTTTATAAAGCCGGCGAGTTCGGCATCCGGATTGAAAACCTAATCGTCGTCACGCAGCCAAAACCGCAACCCGGCGGCGAGCGCGAAATGATGGAGTTCGAAACCATTACCCTCGCTCCAATCAATCTTGATCTTGTAAAGATCGATCTTTTGAGCGACCAGGAGCGCGACTGGCTGAACGCTTATCACGCGCGCGTGCGCTCAACGCTTGGCTCACAAATTCCAGGCGAGATCAAAGACTGGTTCGGGAACGCCACACGTACGATTTAATCAACATATGAAGCAGAACGATCTGTCATGCTAAAACTCGCAGCCGTGTCAGGTTTTATTGTATTTCTTGGCGCTTTGGCGATTTGGAGCGCTCAGCCAAAATCCGTACTTGCCCTTGAACGGATGAGTAGTGAACACCGCCTGACATATCTTCAAAACCGCGAGGCCTCCGACCTCATCGGTTATTATTGCGGCGATAAGCAACTATCACACGCACTGGAACAAGACATAGAACAAGTCCTGCGTGACCATGGGGTGCTGAGTTGTGAGTCAGGTCTCATCAGCAGAAATGTTCCTGCTGCGCCATAAAATATGTGACCAGCCACTATTACAAATGTTCGGTGTCATTCAACATGAGAATACTCCCACCAAAACGGCGTTTTTGAATCCCCCATAATGAACGCCGTCAATTGCGGATAGATAAGTTCCGCTCGTACGCTATTCGCCATCATCACTACACAGTCTTGTTCGTTGTCCTGACACACAACAAAATTGCCGGTCCAATTATTGTGTCCCCCCTTAAACCAGGCGTGGCCAGCGTCTCCTTGATATGTCACGAGACCAAGTCCGGCGGAAAGTTCGATTTCCGAGCCACGCGGATCATATGTTTCCCATAATGGCGGAAACTGGTTTGCAGTTTGAATTGTCCGCTGCGGCCGGACAAGTTCGCGCCGCGATTGAGGAGACAGCCCATATCCAGAAACGATTCCCGCCCACATATTCGCCTGGTCATTGATCGTTGTATCCATCGAACCGGCGGCGCTGACATTGCTGCGCTCATCATGGGGTTCATAGGAGCCGTCCATCGCATAGCCGTCCGCGAGATTTTCCGCAAAATCCGGTCGCCACTGCATGCTTGTGTCAGGCATTTCAAATCTGTCGAAGATGCGCCGTTGCATTTCCTCTTTAACATTAAGGCCAAGTCCTTCTTCAAGCGCAAACTGAAGCAGGTAAAAACCCTCTCCTGAATAGGCGTAACGCTCGCCCGGTTCAAAATGAAACCGGAGTCTGCGGTCGTCCTCAAGCTGACGGAAATTATGAAATCCGGTTGAATGGGTTAGCACATGCCGGCCGGTTAGCCTCTGCCAACGATCATCGCCGGCGAGGTCGGCATAGTTATCATAACTCGGAATCGGTTGCGGTAGATATTGCGCAAGGGGTGTATCCAGATCAAACACGCCTTCATCGACCAGTTGCAGCATCATATAGGCAAAAGCTGTTTTGGTAAGCGAGGCCCCATACATGACCGAGTCTGTTTCGAGCGGTAAGTTCTTCTCGACATTGCGCATACCGAATGATTTGACATAGACAACCTCGCCATCTTCAATAATGGCAAGCGCCATGCCTTTGACGCTTTCGCTTTCCATAAGCTCGCGTGCTTTTGCATCGATTTCTTCCCAGCGGGCCGTTGGTGTTGTCGTGCAAGCCGCCAACAATATTGGCGCTAGAAATATCGAAATCCGCATAGACGTCCCCTGCTCACAACGAGATTCGAATTGTTAAGGCCAGTTCGTAAAATACCAAAATAATCAATATCAGTCCTACAAGCCGCCAATCCCGATAACCGTGCCGCCATCAATAATGATTTCCTGACCGGTCATCCATTGCGCGGCCGGGGACGCCAGAAACACAGCCGCGCCGGCGATGTCGTCCGGCTCCCCGAAACGGCGTAACGGCAATTTTCGCGTCATCATTTTTTCGGTTTCCGGGTCGCTCCATAAGGCTTCCGCGAATTTGGTTTTGACAATCCCGGGGCATATGCAATTGACGCGAACATTGTCAGGCCCCGCCTCAACGGCGAGATTGCGCGCTAGCTGAAGATCCGCCGCTTTGGAAATATTATAAGCGCCAATCGCATTCGATCCCAAAAACGCGCCAATGGAAGAGATAATAATAATCGCGCCGTCTTTTTTTGCGCGCATATCCGGCAACGTCATCTGCGCCAGCCAATGGCTCGCTTTCACGTTACAGGTCAGGATTTTGTCGAACTGCTCATCCGTCATCTCGGACGACGGGCCGTAAAACGGATTTACCGCCGCATTGGAGACAAGAATATCAACCCCGCCCCATTTTGCTTTTGTTTCATCAACAAGACGCTGCAATTCTTCCTTATGGGAAATATTGCACCCGACGGCATATGCCGCCTCGCGCCCTTCAGCCTCGTTAATCCGGTCGACAACCGTCTGACACGCATCCCGCTTGCGGCTGGAGATGGTTACATTAGCGCCGTGCTGTGCGAGGCGACGCGCAATCGCTTCACCAATACCGCGCGAAGCGCCGGTAACAATCGCGGTTTTTCCGTTTAGATCAAATAGCGATAATCCGTCAGTCATACCTAACACCTCCCATCGTCAATGAGAGGTCAGCATAGGCGATCCGGCGCCAACGCAAAGGCTGATTGTCAGTTAAACGCGTTTCTTCCGATGAGACGGTTTTATTCGGCTGCCGTCGCGGCGGCCTTGTCGTCGCTCTTGGCTGGCGCATCGGAGTCTTCAGCGGCGGCTTTAGCGGTGCGGCGCGGCCGGCGTCGCTTTGGCTTCTTTTCCGCCTCTTCGTCATTCGCCTGCTGGGCGCTCGGTGCAGCAGGCTCCGCGCTTGCCGCCTCTGCGGCAGGCTGTTTTGCCTCGCCCGCGCTGTCGTCCCGGTTACGTGAGGCGTTATTACGAGGCTCGCGCTCACTATTGCGGCGACCTTTATTGGAATCGTCGCTGTTGTCGATTGAGGGCTGGTCCCCTTCACCCTCGCTTTGAGACTGTTGTTGTTGCGCCGGCTGCATGGAGCGAATCATTCGGAAGTAATGCTCGGCGTGCTGAAGGTAGCTTTCGGCTTTAATCCGGTCGCCGGACGAAGACGCATCCCGCGCCAAAGCGGTATATTTATCGTAAATCTGGTTTGCAGTGCCCCGAATACGCACTTCGGGACCATTCGAATCGAGCGCCCGATTTGGATTGGAGCCCCCTGGACGGCGGCGTTGGTTACGACCACGCTTCATATTTGCACCCTGTCTATAGCCCCTTCGAGATCAGTGGCGGCACGCGCCGCATTCTCATATCCGATTGTGTGGTTACAGTTGGCGATCCAAGACGCCTTTATCATCACGTAGTTTTCGTGTTCCATCTCCGCAGGCAAGCTGCGTACAAAGAGCCGGACCGATCCTTAGCCAGACTGTTGTTGGATTTAAAGCATGCCCAGCACATATAGAATTATCTAGGCGCTGAACGACTGCCTTTTGTCTATAATAGCCACTCCACCGGCGAGTTCAATCCTTTTTTGTGAAAGAATTTTGATTGGAAACGACCCCTCGAGAGCGCCCTTTCAAATCATTAACGATAACCGGGACGGTATCGGGAAAAGCGGTTGCAACCATCTTATGGAGTCGCGCGGCCTGATCATCCCCAGCTTCGATGGCGATAAGCCCGCCCGGCGCCAGAAGCCGCGGCGCGTCCTTAAGGATCGCCGCATAGGCGTCGAAACCATCCGGCCCCGAAAAGAGCGCGCTCTCCGGTTCAAAATCCGACACATCCGCAGGCATAGCGGCCCGATGCGCCACCGGAATATAGGGCGGGTTGGCGATGATGATGTCAAAGGCGCCATCCAACGCCCTTCCCCAGTCGCTCTGGACAAAAGCGGCTCTACGACCGAACCCAAGCTTGTTCGCATTGGCCTTCGCCACGGACAACGCTGCTTCTGACGCATCGACCCCAACACCCTGCGCCGCGGGCATCTCATG
Organism: Pseudomonadota bacterium; assembly: GCA_039196665.1. Classification (GTDB taxonomy): domain Bacteria; phylum Pseudomonadota; class Alphaproteobacteria; order Caulobacterales; family Parvularculaceae; genus Hyphococcus. The sequence continues at coordinate 832,388 of JBCCUQ010000001.1, forward strand.
CAGAAGCGCGCATAAAAGGCAGCCCGAGCCGACCCCGAGATCCAGAATTGACCATGGTTCATCTTTCGCACGGCGGTCCAGCACAGCCTCAATCAGGCATTCTGAATCCGCCCTTGGAATAAGAACCTCTGGTGTGACCTGGAATTCCAGACTCCAGAATTCCCGAACGCCGGTGATGTAAGCGATGGGTTCATTGATAGCGCGACGCGACACAAGACTGAAAAAATGCACCCGCGCATCCGGATCAATTGGATCTCGCGACCGTGCAATCAGGCCTGCATCGTTAAAGCCAGTTACAAATTTCAAAAGCACACGGGCGTCGAGTTGAGCCGACTCTAATGCCGAAAGACGCCGCGCACCTTCGCGCAAGACATCGCCAAGCGTATCGGGATCACGCGTCATCGCCCTGCATCGCCGCAAGACGATCAGCGCGGTCCTGGGTGATCAGCGCATCGATCAGTTCATCGAGACTATCGCCGGCGATCACTTCGTTCAGCTTGTAAAGCGTCAGATTGATCCGATGATCGGTGACACGGCTCTGTGGATAATTATAGGTGCGAATACGTTCCGACCGATCGCCAGAGCCGACCATGCCTTTTCGTTCCGCCGCGCGTTCCGCATCAACGCGCGCGCGCTCGGCCTCATAAAGACGTGCGCGAAGAACCTTCATCGCCTTGGCTCTGTTTTTATGTTGTGACTTTTCATCCTGCTGACTGACAACGACGCCAGTTGGAATGTGGGTGATGCGCACCGCCGAGTCGGTCGTATTGACCGACTGCCCGCCAGGACCCGATGCGCGAAACACATCGACCCTAAGGTCGCTTTCATTGATGTCGATGTCGACTTCTTCAGGTTCGGGCAACACCGCAACCGTGGCGGCGGAGGTATGCACGCGCCCTTGCGTTTCCGTTTCCGGCACCCGCTGCACGCGGTGCACGCCTGATTCAAACTTCATTTTCGCAAAAACGCTGTCACCGTTTACGCTCGCCTGAATTTCCTTGTAGCCGCCCATTTCCGCTTCCGACGCCGACAGGACGTCAACTTTCCACCCGTTCAAGGATGCATAGCGCTGATACATGCGGAAGAGATCACCGGCGAAGATCGCCGCTTCGTCGCCGCCGGTGCCGGCTCTGACTTCAAGGATAACGGATGAATCATCCGCCTTATCCTTCGGCAACAACATGATCTGCAAATCATGCTCCAGCGCCGGCATGGCTTCCCTCAACTCCGCAATCTCATCTCTGGCGAGCACCGCCATTTCTTCATCGTCGCTTTCCGATAACTCTTCCAGCTCAGACAGTTGGGAGCGCGCCGAGGAGAGTTCGCGGGCTTTTTCAACGACGTCTTTTAGTTCGCCATGCTCTTTCGACAGGCGCACTATATCGTCCGCATTCGCCGTGGACGACATGGCGGCTTCGATCTTGTCGAACTTGGCGATCAGCGCTTCAATTTTTTCCTGAGGGATCATTTGAGTGTCCAGTTTCGCAAAACGCCAAAGCTGCGCCTCGACTCAGAGTTGCGCATTATAGCTCATTTCAGGTTCGGCGCTCAGCATGGCGAGAATATTCGCCCAGTCACCGGCAGCGACAATCGCATCATAATGCTTCTCATGCAGCGTGCGGCTTTGCCATTGTTCGATAAGCGTGAACGACAAGGGGTCATCGGCATCGCGATAGACCTGCGCGCTGATAAATCCCTCCTCACCAGCCATCAAAGCATTGATATCCGTCATGATATCCAGAAAATCGCGCAAATGGTCTTCAGCGACGTTAAATCGGATCATGAGATAGGTAGACGAACTCACTTCAGATACGCTTTTCTGTTCATCAGAACTGGCGATTGCTGGCGCGGCAGAGATAATCAGAGCGGCAAAGAGCGATAGAAAGATCTTCATCATTATATTCCTTATGCAAAATAAAAACGCGCGGGAGGCTGGCTCCCGCGCGTGAACACAATGTTGCAACGCTATTCCGCAGCGACAGACTGTTTTGCTTCTTCAGCCTGAATTTCCGCCGCACGTTTTTCAACGAGCTCGACAAGGTGATCGACCAGCTCGTCATTATCGATCCGGTGATCGACTTCGCCGCCGAGATAAACCATGCCGTGTTCCTTGCCGGCGCCGCCGCCGGTAAACCCTATATCCGTCTCGCGCGCTTCGCCTGGTCCGTTCACAACGCAGCCGATCACTGACAGCGTCATCGGCGTCGTGATATGCGCAAGACGCTGCTCCAACGTCTCGACCGTCTCAATGACATTGAATCCCTGACGCGCGCAGGACGGACATGAAATCACATTGACGCCGCGATGGCGCAGATTCAGCGATTTCAGGATATCGAAGCCAGCCTTGATTTCCTCCACAGGGTCAGCGGAAAGCGATACGCGAATGGTGTCGCCGATTCCGGCCCATAACAGATTGCCCATGCCGATTGCTGATTTAACGGAGCCAATGCGCAATCCGCCGGCTTCCGTTACGCCGAGATGCAGCGGACAATCTATCGCCTCTGCAAGCGCGTGATACGCGGCGACGGTCAGGAAAACATCAGAGGCTTTGACTGAAATCTTGAATTCGTGAAAGTCATTATCCTGAAGAATTTTTGCATGATCGAGCGCGCTTTCGACCATCGCCTCCGGACAGGGCTCGCCATATTTCTCCAGAAGGTCTTTTTCCAACGAACCGCCATTAACGCCGATCCGCATGGAGCAGCCATGATCTTTCGCCGCCTTGATCACTTCCTTGACGCGATCCTCGGAGCCGATATTGCCGGGGTTGATCCGCAGACACGCGGCGCCGCCGATGGCCGCTTCGATGCCGCGCTTATAGTGAAAATGAATGTCGGCGACGATCGGCACCGGCGAAGCCTTGGTAATTTCTTTCATCGCCGCCGTTGAGTCAACGTCGGGACACGAAACGCGGACAATATCGGCGCCCGCTTCGGCGATCTCATTGATCTGCCTGATGGTCGCTTGCGCGTCCGACGTTAGCGTATTGGTCATGGACTGCACGGCAATCGGCGCATCACCGCCGATCGGCACATTGCCTACATGGATCTGGCGACATTTACGGCGCTCGATATCGCGCCATGGACGTACTGACATTGCCTTGCCTCAAGCTCGAAAACTTCAATTCCGGTAGCAGCTTATGGGCCAAAATTACGGAGTTGACCGGGAAGTCAAGCCCCCTGCCGCTCCGACCCTTATGGTCCGGGCTTTCCTCGCCGCAAAGCCCCTGTTTTAGCGAGGTCGCGAGAAAGAAAAGCTGTATTGCTGATCATAAGCGGGGCGCGGCGCGCCATCAACCGTCCGTGGCTCAAACCGCCAGCGCCGGATGGCGTTCAACGCAGCATCATCAAGGCATGTGTTTGAAGTTTGCGTAATGCGTTCGCTGGCGACCCGGCCCTCAGAAGTGATGTTGAAGGCGACAACCACGGTTTCCACCGGCGCCGCCGTGCCGGCGCAGCGACGCGGATAAACCGGGTCGATGCGTTCGAGGCTTCGCGCCTCAACCACATTCTGTGACTCGATATCCGAAATAGGGTCAATTGTCGTAACGGCTGGCGCGGCGTTCGCACCGGTCGCCTCGACCTCACTTACAACAGGCGCGCCAGAATTAGCACCCAGTGTTTTTACATCATGAGGGCGCGTAATCTGCCATGCGCACCAGATGATAAACACCATGATCGCGACGACCGCTATAAGGGAGAGGTCGCCCTGCTCATCCTGCGCGGCGGCTTCCTGCGCCTCAAACTTTTCAACCGAAACCGGCTCCGGCGCGGTATAGCCGGCGTCCTCTTTGAATCGCGCAACAACTTCGCCAGAATCGAGATCAAGAAACTCCGCATAGGTCTTAACAAAGCCAATGGCGTATGGCCGTGGCGGCAGTCCGGAAACGTTTATTTCCTCAATCGCCGCCAGGTGAGCTTCCTTGATATGCGTGCGCGATGCAGCTTCCGCAATCGTTAGCCCGGAAGCTTCACGAACGGCATGCAGATGCGCCCCAGCATGTTCATAATCCGCACCCGGCAATTCCGACGCCTGCCGACGCGCACGCGCGTCTTCCATATCGAAAATCTCTGCTGATCCGTTATTAGACGCCACTAACGCCTCTCTTGTGCAATTCATCGCACATTATCCGAAACCCGTGTCGGTTTTATCAAATTCGTCGCAAGCAAACCTAATAAAACAGGAATTTGTTAACCTTGGCTTTAATTCCACCGCAGTTCGCTTATTCCGTGACGACCCCCTTGGCTTTCAGAAACTGCCTGAACTCATCACGCAGTGATTCGCTGGGCGACGGCAGGCTTTTCTCGAGCCAGGCGGCGATATCCGACATATTCAGGCTGCGCGCCAAACGCCGGAATGGCCCGACCGACGTGGCGGGGAGAGAAAATTCCCGAACGCCAAGGCCAACAAGGGCTGCGGCGGTCAAAGGATCGCTTGCCTGCTCCCCGCAATAGGCGAGCGGCGCGCCACCGGTTCTGGCTTTATCAATGGTCATTTTCAGGAAGCTCAAGAACCCTGGATTCATCGGGTCATAGCGCCGCTGAACCCGCTCGGAATCGCGGTCAGCCGCGAAATAGAATTGCGCCAGGTCATTGCCGCCGATTGAGAGAAAATCGACCTTGGCGGAAATCACATCAGCCCGCCAGGCGGCGGCGGGCGTTTCAATCATCGCCCCTATCTTGATCGCTTTCGGCAAAGTTTGACCACGCCTTTTGGCGCGTTCGATCTCACGGTCAACGAGCGCATGCGCAGCGTCCAGCTCGTTCACTAGAGTCACCAGCGGAAACATTATGTGGAGCGTTTTGCCGGCGCCGGCGGCGATCAGAGCGCGCAATTGCGGGCGCAACATGCCGGGCCGGTCAACCGCCATTCTGAGCCCGCGCCATCCCATTGCCGGGTTCACATCCGAACCATGGTCCATGTAGTTCGCTGTCTTGTCGCCACCGATATCGGCCGTTCGGAACAAGACAGGTTTGTCGCCTGCAAGCTCGAGCGCTTCTCGGTAAAGCGCTTCCTGCTGCGCAACGCTCGGCAATTGCGAACCAACCAGAAACTGCAGCTCGGTGCGAAAAAGCCCGACGCCTTCAGCTCCGGTTGCATGAAGATGCGGCATATCGAGCGCGAGTCCCGCATTCATCATGATCGTCAATTTGACGCCGTCTTTTGTCTCGGTCGCAAGATCGCGTTCCTTGGCGAACGCCGCCTGGCGCTCAGTCTGTAATTCTCGCTTGGCGCGATAGGCTTCAATAATATCAGATGACGGACGAATATGAATCTCACCGCTGTCGCCGTCGATGATCAGGGTGTCGCCTTCTTCGGTCCGGTCGATCGCTTCGCCAACGCGCGTGACCATTGGAATATCAAGCGCACGCGCGACAATCGCCACGTGAGAGGTTGCGGAAACCTCTCCAAGCACAAGCCCAGTCAGGGACTTGCGATCATACTCCAGCAATTCTGCGGGCCCCATCTCGCGCGCCACAAGAATTGTTTTTTCATAAAGCGCGCGCCTGGCGCCCAAGGCCTCGCCAGACAATAATCGCAAGAGCCGATGTGAAAGATCGTCAAGATCATGTAAGCGCTCACGCAGATAAGGATCGCGGGCCTGCAACATGCGCGCGCGGTTTTCATTCTTGACCTGCTCCACCGCGGCCTCAGCGGTCAGCCCGGAAAACACAGCGGCGCGCAACCGGTCTTTCCAGCTCCGGTCATAGGCGAACAGACGATAGGTTTCGAGAACCTCACGCGAGACGCCGCTGAGTGACGCATTCTGCGCCAGCATGTCATCGACGGACGCGCGCAGCGCGCTAAGCCCTTCTTCCAGTCGTTGCGCTTCAAGGGCGCTATCGGCGGCGAATACTTTGTGCATGCGCGCCGGCGGCTGGAGGAACACCGCCTGGCCTGAAGCAACGCCGCCAACAATGCCGGCCCCGCGCAAGGTCTCCGACTGATGCAGCATCTCATCAACGACGGCCGTTTCTTCCCGGCTAAGAAGCTCGCCGGAAGCGGCAATCTCCGCCAGCAGCGCCGCCACCGCCTGCACCGCTTCCACCTCATCGTCGGAATAATCGCGCGCCGCTCTGTTCTGAACGACCAGCACGCCGAGCGTCTTGCCGGAACGGATCAGCGGCACGCCCAGAAAAGCGCTCAATGGATCTTCACCGGTTTCAGGCCGATAGGCGAACGCGGGATGCGACGGCGCATCACTGGTCACCAGCGGCGCATGGGTCTCCGCCACAAGCCCGACAAGGCCCTCGCCCCACTTCAAGCGTGTTTTGTGGACGGCTTCGCGCTTCAGACCTTCGGTTGAATAAAGCTCCAGTTCATTATCGGGCCGGCGCAGATAAATCGAACACACATCCGCAACAATGTGACTGGCGATCACATTCGTCAGATGGTCAAGGCGGTCCTGTGCAGTTCCTTCCTGAGCGACGGCGTCATGCATCCGCCGCAACAGCACCGTGATGCCGCGGTCGCCATGGCCGCCATGGGGCGGTCGTGTGTTCTCAATATTCATTCAGCACTCAAGCTTTGGCATCCGCCGTGACTGTCTGTTTGTCGAGACCATAGGCGTCATGAAGCGCCCTCACCGCATATTCGGCCGCATCCGAATTAATCAGAACACTGATCTTGATTTCCGAAGTGGAAATATTCTGAATATTGATGCCCTTATCTGCGAGCGTCTGGAACATCGTACCAGCGACGCCGGCATGACTTTTCATGCCAAGACCAATGACCGAGACTTTTGCAACATTGCGGTCAGATTGCAGAGAGGAAAATCCAATCGCATTTTTTTCACTATTCAGGGTTTCGATCGCGCGTTCCAGATCATTTTCCTTGGTCGTAAAAGAAATGTTGGCGAAGCCCTGCTCACGGGACGCGCTCTGCACGATCATATCGATGTTGATGGAGGCTTCTGCAAGAAGCGTAAAAATACGCGCCGCGCGGCCCGGCTCATCGGGCACCGCCAATACGGTCACCGAAGCCTCGTTAAAATCAGGCGTGACGGCGGCAACTTTTTTCTGTTCCACAATATCATCCTCGTCGCAGATTGTCGTGCCCGGCCCCGGCGCATCAGGCGGATCGAAGCTCGAAAGCACGCGCACCGGCGTCTTGTAGGCCATTGCGATCTCAACCGATCGCGTCTGCAGAACCTTGGCGCCCACAGACGCCATTTCCAGCATCTCTTCATAAGCGATTTTAGCGATCCGACGGGCCTGTTTGGTCAGACGGGGATCGGTGGTGTAGACGCCGTCCACATCAGTATAAATGTCGCAACGCTCTGCGCCAACCGCAGCCGCCAGCGCCACAGCGGACGTATCCGACCCGCCGCGGCCCAGCGTGGCGATGCGCGCATCCGGCGCAATCCCCTGAAATCCGGTGACCACGGCGATTTCACCACCGTCGATCGCTTCACCTAGTTTTGTATCGTCAATTTCGGAAATCCGAGCCCGGCCATGGGCCAGATCAGTTCTTAGCGGAATCTGCCAACCGTGCCAGGAACGCGCGCGATACCCTAAATTCTGCAATACCAGCGCCAGGAGACCGGCGGTCACCTGCTCACCCGAGGCGACGATGGCGTCGAATTCCACAAAGCGCGCATCGAGCGCCGGCGCTGGCGCACCTGCATCCTCACAAAGACCGATAAGCCGGTTGGTTTCGCCCGCCATCGCCGAGACGACGACCGCAACAGAATTGCCGGCGTCGACTTCGCGGCGCACAAAAGCCGCCGCCGCGCGGATGCGGTCTATATCTGCGACGGACGTACCGCCAAACTTCATGACAATGCGCGACATAAGATTAATCGGGTTGCGTAATTGCGCCGCCTTGTATCCGGTGATCGAAACCGTAACTCTGGCGCGTATCTCTAGGCAGTGGCCTTGGACAACGCAAGCGAGGATACCTAAACCATGAATCAGGCGGAAACAGAGGACGCGGCGGTGGCTGGGAAAACCACCATTGATCCCAGCGAGATCGAAAAATTCTCCGCGATCGCCGACGAGTGGTGGGACCCCTTCGGCAAATTCAAGCCGCTGCACAAATTTAACCCGGTGCGCCTCGCTTATATTCGCGATGGCGCCTGCATGCATTTCGGCCGCGACCGGCGCGCCAAAAAACCACTCGACGGATTGCGCCTTCTCGATATCGGTTGCGGCGGCGGTCTTGTCGCCGAGCCCATGCGCCGTCTGGGCGCAGAAGTTGTGGCGATAGACGCCGCCGAGCGGAACATCAAAACCGCAATGACGCATGCAGAACCGCTTGGCCTTGATATCGACTATCGCAACACCACAGCCGAAGATCTGAAAGCCTCTGGCGAACCGCTGTTTGATATCGTCTTGAATCTCGAAGTTGTCGAACATGTCGCCGATGTCGACCATTTCCTTGAAACCAGCGCATCGCTCGTCAAGCCCGGCGGCACGATGATTGTCGCCACCATCAACCGCACATTAAAAGCCCTGGCGCTTGCAAAAATCGGTGCGGAATATGTATTGCGGTGGCTGCCTGCGGGCACGCACGATCCACGCAAATTCGTCAAACCGGACGAGATCAAGGCGGCGATATCTCGCGCCGGCATGACGACAACCGCACAGACGGGCGTATCTTACAATCCATTTATGGATATCTGGCGCATCAGCGAGGACACCGACGTCAACTATATGCTGACGGCCGTAAAAGCCGCTAAGAACTAACCGGCGGCGCTGGCGATTGCGTTCAACGTATACCAGCGTTCTTCAATGGCCGCTTTCGCAGCCTGGTAGCCATCCTCAACGGCCAGTTCGTATTTTGTCCAATCACGTAATTCGACGCCTTTAACCTGCGGCGCAATCATGATGTCGGCTGGGTGAACCTGCAGCATGCGTTCATGGCGCGCTGTCGCCGTGCGCATCAACAGTGAGATAATCGGCGGCGCAGCGCTCAACCCGTTTTGCGCGATCCATGTGAAAAACCCTGGCGGGTCACGAAATGCGTCAATGTCGATGACCCCGCGACGCGCCACATCAATGCCAATCGTCAGGCCTCGATGCATGGTCGCCATAATATCCGTAGGGAAATTATTGGTGACCGCCCCGTCTACAAGCAATGCGTCGCCGTCAACGACAGGCGGCAAAATGCCAGGCAAGGCGATCGAGGCGCGCAACGCGTCGCGCAACAAGCCTTCGCGGTGGACCCGGGGGGCGCCCTCAACAATATCCGATGATACACAAAAGAAAGGCACGACCATGTCTTCAATCAAGGTATCGCCGAAATGTTTGAGCAAACGGTCTTCGACGCGCGCGCCCTTTGTTAACGCCACTACCGGCAATCTATGATCGCCTAATGGATTTGACTCAACGAAAGCATCGCGAATGCGCTCTTCGATCTCCTCGTCGGACCAGCCCATGGCGACGCAAGCCGCAACAATGCCCCCCATCGATGCGCCACTGACGAAATCAATCGGTATGCCCGCCTCACGCAGCGCTTTCACCGCGCCGATATGGGCGTAGGCGCGAGCGCCGCCGCCGGAAAGCACAAGCCCAACGGACTTGCCGGCGATAATGCGTGCAAGGCGCTCAATGCATGCATCGCCACGGCAATTGATGACACGGGCGGCGCCAATTGCATCCGCCCAATCAGTTACGGGGCAAGCAGCAATTCCCTCATGAAACATCACCAGATCAACCAGGCGAAATTTTTTCGCCCGGGCGCCGGTTTCCAGCGCCAAGGGAAATGGCCGCGATGGGCGCGCATCCCGGCGCGCCAGAACCAGAAACCGGTCAGCATGGCGAAGCGCAAATCGATACCACCCACTACCATCAACACGGGCCGCCAGTATCAAAATGTCGTTGTTTTCTTCGGCCTCGTCGAAGACGCCATCAGGCGGCGCCTTTTCAGCGACCGGCAGACAAGAGACCCGCAAGCCATATCGCGCAATGCGCGCCGCAAGATCTTTCGCGCGCGCATCCACGTCGATAGAGGGGGACGACCCTATAAGAGCGAATACGCGCGGCGCGGATTGCTGAAAGCTCGCCTTTGGGTGTCGGGCGCGCGCCAGAATAACCCGTGTCAACGCTCCGGCGAAATCGCCATGGTCACGCAACAGTTTTTCAACGTCATCCCTTTGCAGTGACAGGATCTCCGTATCCCGCAACGCAAAGACGGACGCTGTATGATCTTCGCCAGAGAGAAGCGACATCTCGCCGACCGGCTCGCCAGCGCGAATATAGCCAACGACCTCGTCTCCGCCCTCGTGAGTGCGGCGCACAACGATAAGCCGGCCCGACAGGTTGAAATAAAGCGCATTAGCAGTCGCGCCCTGGCCGAACAGCTCCCACCCCCCGGCAAGCGACTGCCATGTCCCGTGCGCCGCAAGATTGGCGAGCGTCGCAGGATCAAGATCCCGGAAAAAGGGAAACTCCGACAATCGCTCAAGAACGGCCCGCATAACGCTCTACCTACCGGCATTCCCGGCGGGACGCCAGAAAAGTTCCAATAATCAAGGCTTTCACACGTCAGAACGATAGAACGGTTCAAATTAGATTTAAGTTTTGTGGAACTGCGGCGCAGTATAAAAAGGCGCGCTTTTGATCATACTGACCCACAAAAACGGGGGGATGCAGGGTGTAGGGCTGTAACAAAACCTTGAGTATTGCAAATTGTCGCTGACATATTATCTGACGTTTCGTACTATGATCTTAGGCTGGGTTTTAGTGTCGGGCCTTACTCAACGTAACCCGTCCGGCAAATGAGCGGGCGCAAGGCAAAAATAGAGAGATCTTTTGACATCGGCGATTTTCAATAACTCGTCCGACCCGCTCTTACTGTGCGACGTGACGCAATCCTATTCGGCGAAGGGCGGAGGTATCCGGACATATTTGTCGGAGAAGCGACGCTATATCCTGGAGCACACAAACGCGCGCCATTGCCTTATTGTTCCGGGACCTGAGGACCGGACCACAACGGATGGCCGCCTCACAAAAATTGAAATTAAGTCTCCACAAGTTCCAGGCAGTCCGAATTACAGGTTGCTGTTGCGATCAAAAGCCGTCTATCGTGCGCTGGGTGAAGTTCGCCCTAATCTCATCGAATGCCTGGATGCCTATAACCTTCCGTGGACAGCTCTCTTTCATCGAAAAAAGTTTCCGGAGACGGTGCTGGTGGCCGGTTATCATACGGACTTTCCGACCGTCTATGTTGAACCTTTCATGTCCAAGCGGCTTGGCGGGCTCGCTGGGCGTTGGTGGAAAGACCGGTCCTACAAATATGCGGCCAATCTTTATCGCCGGTTTGACGCGTTTTACTCCCTGACCGACATTACCGCCAAAAGATTTGAGACCTTCGATATCCCCGATATCAGTGTACTGACATTTGGCGCTAATCCCAAAGTTTTCCACCCTGACAGACGATCGCAGGAATTGCGCGCCTCGCTGGGCGTCGCTGATAACGCTCCCCTGCTGATCTACGCTGGGCGGATCGACTATGAAAAGAAGCCGAAGGTCGTTGTCGACGCCTTCAAGAAATTGCCCCCAAGCTGGAACGCCGCGCTGGTGATGCTCGGCGACGGCAAGGCGAGAGAAGCGTTAGCGAAAGAATGCGAAGGCTACAACGCGCACTTCCCAGGCTTTGTCGATGACCGGGAAACGCTGGCGACATATCTGGCGTCGTCAGACATCTATGTGTCCGGCATGGAGGACGAAACCTTCGGTATTTCGGTCATTGAAGCACAATCTTCCGGCTTGCCAGTCGTTGGCGTGCGCGCCGGCGCCATGGTCGATCGTGTCCGCCCGCATCTTGGCCGCCTTGGGGCGCCCGGCGATTCAACAGAAATGGCGGCGAATATCGCCGCTGTCTGGATGGACCGCCTGACGCCCGTCAAGGAGCACGCACGCCAGCACGTTCTCGACAACTTTTCTTGGTCCAACACGTTCGAAAAACTATTCGACGAAATTTATCCCGCCGCCTTCGCCCGCAAGGCGCCTGACAGCCAGACCATCCAGTCGATGCGTCAATGGCAAATGCGGCGTCACCGGCGCGCAAGCTAATCCGCACAGCGCTTCTTAGTTGTATTCGGGATTACTAGAAAGCGATCAGCCGAGTGTAGCGACGCCGAGCGGTACGGAGAACTGCTCACACCAGACATAAATGGTTTGATAGCCGGTCGGGTCAAAACCTTCTGGCAGCTTATACGACTGATAACCCGTTTTGCTTTTCAGCGCGGAGAATTGGGTTTCAGCCGCATAGTCCGGATTACCGAAACCGAGCTTTGGGTCTGGCGCGCCGTCTAGGCTGAAATCTTCTTCAAGCGTTACGTAGTAACCGTCAGCACCCTTACGAATAGTAACACCACCGGTTGTTACATGATCGCTGGCGCCTTCGAAGACGCCACGCGCAATGACCTCGCCTGTAATCACCTCTGGCGCCTCCGATGCTGATTCAGCGGCTTCCTGGCCGCACGCCGCGAGCGCGAAGGCAAGTGCTGAGATTATTCTTGCCTTGATCATAGGGTTTGGTCTTTCAGTTTATTAGTTCAGCTTTTTTGATGGAACTGCCGGGGTTTTCACATCGCCAGCAGTGTCCGTTTTTTTCTTTACGTCCGGCAAGGGCGCAACGCGCACGCCTTCCGTCACAAGCTCTTTGACCTGACTGCCGGTGGCTTCGCCATAAATGCCGCGTTCTTTGGCTTCCCCGTAATGGATTTTCCTCGCTTCATCAGAAAAGCGGTCGCCAACATAATCATAGTTCTTCTCGACATAATCACGCGCTCTGGACGCCGCTTTGACGATATCGTTTTTGATGGCGGCAAGCCGCTCATCCCGTGACCCCGAGCGGCGCTTGATCGCTGGGGCCATGACCGCTTTACGCACCGCGTCCGATCCGCAGGTTGGGCAGTCAATCAGGCCCTCGCCAGACTGAATATCGAAATCGTCGCTGTTGCGGAACCAGCCTTCGAACTCATGGTTCGAATCACATGTCAGTTGATATTTGATCATTGTTTTACAATGGAGATTTTGAATTGTTGTTCAAGCCCAAGGTTTGGAATGCGCTCCCTCGCCTCGCGCGCTTGTGAGAGATCAATCTTAGCAAGAATGACGCCAGGCTCGTCATGGTTGGCATGGGCGAGGATTTTCCCCCATGGGTTGACGATCATGGAGTGGCCAAAAGTCTCACGGCCATCCTCATGTACGCCCCCTTGAGCAGGCGCAATCACAAACGCCCCGTTTTCGATAGCCCTAGCCCGCAATAGAGATTCCCAATGGGCCTCTCCGGTCTGCCGGGTAAAGGCCGCCGGAACGCAAAGCACCTGCGCACCGGCCTGGGACAATCTCCGATAAAGACCTGGAAAGCGTAAATCATAGCAAATGGTTAAGCCGATTTTCGCTGGTGACGCCTCAACCATCACCGCCTCGCCGCCTGGCTCGTAAATCTTCGATTCCTTCCAGCTTTCACCGCCGGGCAAATCCACATCGAACATGTGGAGCTTGTCGTAGCGCGCGGCGATCGCGCCATCGGGAGAGAACAGAAAGCTGCGATTGGCGGCCTTGCCGCCTTCAACGGATAACGCCAACGAGCCGATCAACAGCCAGACGCCGTGCTCTTTGGCTGCAGCGGCGAAAGCACGAATCTCGTCCAGTCCCGCTTCATCAGGCAGGTCGGCCAAAAGGCGCGACGCCTTTCGATCGACCACATTGGTCATCTCCGGCGTTGCAATGAATTTTGCGCCCTTCTGAGCAGCCTCAGCGATTACCGCCAGCGCATCGTTGGTGTTTTGTGCGCGATCAAGCCCTGAGCGCATTTGCACGCAGGCCGCCGTGAAAGTTTGATCGCTATGCGCCATTCAACAAAGGGTCCAGTTTTCCGGCGCGCTCCAGCGCCATTAGTTCATCGCAACCGCCCACATGAGTATCGCCGATAAAAATTTGCGGATAAGTGGTTTTGCCATTGGATCGGGCTAGCATCTCATCGCGTTTTTTCCGATCGAAAGCAGCGGAAATCTCAGTGACGTTCGCCCCCTTTTTCTGAAGCAGCCCAAGCGCCCGCACGCAAAATGGGCACATGGGCCGTGTATAAACGGTGACGTCTTGCATCGCGATGGTCTCCTGAGTCCGGTGTGATCCGGCTATATGGCGCCGACTCCACCTTTGACAACCCGAGCCAAAAGCAAGGCGTCAACCCTCGCAGCGCCTGCCTTTTTCAGGGTTCGCGCACATGCGGACAATGTTGCGCCGGTGGTCAGGACATCGTCAATAAGAACAATGTGAGCATTTGTGATCAGATTCGCCGCTTTTTCGGAAACGGCGAACGCCCCGTCGACATTGCGTTTACGCGCGCTGGCGGAAAGGTTTTTCTGCGGCGGCGTTGCGCGCGTACGGGTCAGCAGCGCCGGCGCGAATGGCGCGCCCGAATAATGTGCGGCCCATTTCGCGAGGATCGCCGATTGATTGTAGCGCCGCGCCAGCAAGCGCCGCGGGTGTAATGGCGCGGGCGTAAGAATGCTCTGGGGCGTGATCAAGTCCCGCCCCGCCCGTAACAACCATTGACCGAAGATCGGCGCTAATTCAGTTCGGTCGGAATGTTTGAAGCCAACGATCAGTTTATGACTGGCGTCGTCATAAACGGTTGCAGCGCGGGCGCGATCGAAAGCCGGCGGCTCGGCAACACATGAAGGACACTCGATACTGTCGCCGTAATCCACCGAGAAAGGGACGCCGCACCGGGCGCAGAAAGGATCATCAATAAAATGCAAAGCCGCCCAGACCTGCGGGCTTAATTGCCCTGACACGGCAACACGGTCACTGCTTACCGGACAAAGCGGCGGCATGATCGCATCAAGCGCTCGCCGCCCGGCGTCAATCGCCGTGTCAGCAGCATATCGAAAGAATTGAGATTTCACGCCGCATAGACTAACGCCTTAATGCCAAAACCGGAAACGATCATGAATGACAGCATTGCAAAACTGAGCCGCAACGGCTCCCGCCAGGCCGGCAGAGCGCTGTCCCATCGCCACGCTTTGGAGCGCATGGCCGCAAAAGGCGTTGACGTCTCAACATTCATCGACGCTGGCGCGGCGCGCGGCGCCTGGTCATCAATGACTGAGAAATACTGGCCCGGCGCGCATTTCCACCTTCTAGAAGCTAAAGAGGTATGGCGGCGCGACCTTGAAAAGCTCACCGACCGCAAAAACAATTACAGTTTCACCATGAAAGCCGTATCCGACACGCCAGGAACGATTTATTTCCCAAGTGGCGGCGATGCTTATGGCGGCGCGGCGTTTAAGGAACCTGGATCACGTGATGATCTTATCGCGGTGCCGGCGACATCTATTGACTATGAAGTTGACGAACACGCGCTCAAAAGCCCCTTTGGCATTAAACTCGACACACACGGCACAGAAGTTGACATTCTCGATGGCGCAACAGCAACCCTAAAAGAAACCGCATTGCTCTGTATAGAGACCTATAATTTCATCGGCCAGAAACGCTTTCCAGAACTCCTTCTCCATATGCAGTCTCTTGGCTTTCGCGTCGCCGATATCGCAGAGCCTCTGTTCCGGGAAAGTGACGCCGCTCTGTGGCAGGTCGATTTCTATTTCCTGCGGGCCGAACATCGGATTTTCAAGGACTATGGATTTACAAAACCCTGATGCCCCAGCAACCGCCACACCTATTTGACCACCGGCTTTACACAAAGCGGCGGGAACGATCCGCAAAACAGTTTTCCGACTATGACTTCCTCCATCGCCGCGCGATGACGGATATCGTCGACCGGCTGGAGTCTGTAAACCGCGAATTCCCAAAGGCGCTTTTTTACGGCGTTGGCGATCTCGCATTCATGCTGACCCCGGCATGCGAGGTCGGCGAGGTCGTGCATGGCGATTTGGCGCTCTCCCGGCTAGGCGGTGAGCGCCAGCGCGTTGCCTACGCTGAGGATGCAGCCCCCTTTGCGCCACAATCGTTTCATCTCATCATCAGCCTACTGACGCTTCACAACTCAAACGATCTGATCGGCGCGCTAGCGCAGATACGCACGCAGTTAAAGCCGGATGGTTTGATAATCGCTGTTCTCTTCGGCGAAGAAACATTGTCCGCTCTTAAGGCGGCGCTTTATCGCGCGGAAACCGCCGTCTCAGGCGGCGTCTCTGCACGAGTGGCGCCGTTTGCCGCAGTGCGCGACCTTGGAGCCTGCCTACAACGCGCGGGCTTCGCCTTGCCAGTCGCGGATATGGATAGTGTGAAGGTCCAATATGAAAACCCGGCGCGTCTGTTTTCAGATTTGCGCGGTATGGGCGAGACAAGCGTTCTCAAGCAGCGCGCCAAACCAATGACACGAACGCTTTTTGCGCAGTCAATTTCAGAATTTGCCGATGGCGGCGGCGAGGCGCGTTTTGACCTTATTTATCTGACGGGCTGGGCGCCGCATGAAAGCCAGCAGCAGCCCCTGAAACCCGGCTCAGCGAAAACTTCACTGGAAGAAGCAATCAAGAAAACGGACTAGTTTATCGCGCTTGTAATTTCCGTTTCAATTTCGCTGTACATCTCATTTGACGTCGCGCCAAAGCTTTTCACGGCGCTGATAATCGCCAGAAAAATCAATGATACAATCAACCCATATTCAATAGCAGTGGCGCCGCTCTCGTCAGCGCGAAATCTTTTGGTGAGCGGCAACGCGCGCGTCTTTCGCAACGCTTTTTTCGTGTTTGTGCCCATCATAAAAAGTCCCTCAATTGCGCCGCTAATGGCCTGTCGGCCGGCGGCATCTCAAAGTCCAACAATTTCTCACGCCTGACCCATTTTAAGTCCTGGGCTTCTTTCGGCGCTGGCGATCCAGTCCATTTTCGGCATACGAAGAGTGGCATCAATAAATGAAAGCCCCCTGAATCGCATGACGCAAACCCGATCGGCGCCAAACAAGACGCGTCCGTTTCGATGCCGAGTTCTTCTCGCAACTCCCTAATCAGCGCCTGCTCCGGCGTCTCGCCATCCCCGAGTTTCCCTCCCGGAAATTCCCAAAGGCCAGCCATCGGCTTTCCCTCGGGACGGCGCGCCAATAGAACCCTTCCATCTCTGTCTATCAGCGCACATGCGGCTACCAGCAGAAGCTTCGCCATATTCTTGCCTTAATTGATACGCGAGCTTTCTTGCCGGAAGATTGCCCAATTCGTTTGAATTTTAATGAATTTTCGAGCGGCGCGGCATAAGCAGCCCTAATCATAGGCCCCGTCGTCTCGTACGCCTTCGCCATCGACCAGTTCCGGCGCGGATAAATCCGGGGGCGCAGGCGACGTCGTCCTCTCCTCATTTTCAGGCATGAAGTAGACAACCTGGCTTTCCTCCTCAAGGTCACGAAGAGTCCGGTCAATCGCTCTCAGACGCAAAAACTCGGCGATATTATCTCGCACTTCTGAAAATGGGACAG
The DNA here is from genome assembly GCA_039196665.1 of Pseudomonadota bacterium. Classification (GTDB taxonomy): domain Bacteria; phylum Pseudomonadota; class Alphaproteobacteria; order Caulobacterales; family Parvularculaceae; genus Hyphococcus. The sequence continues at coordinate 849,776 of JBCCUQ010000001.1, forward strand.
CGCTCGTCGAACGCCGATCCAGAACCTCGATCACATGCCAGCCAAATTCGGTCTGGAATGGGCGCGCGATATCGCCGACGGAGGTTGAAAACGCCACCCTGGAAAAGGTCGGGGCCATCATGCCCCGGTTGAACCAGCCGACCTCGCCGCCGAGAGGGGCGGTAGCGCGATCAAGCGACTCTGTGCGAGCAATCTCGCCAAAATCCCCGCCCTCGTTGATGCGTGTGATAACGGCCTCCGCTTCTTCACCGGTCGCCACTAGGATATGGCGAACCCGGACCTGATCGCCGAGTGCAGTAACATCCCGCTGTGAATTATAAAGCCGCTCTACGGTTTCAGGCTCAATGGCGTCCTGTATCTGGGAGTCAAGAAACGCAGCAGCGAGGACCCGATCGCGAGCCGCATTCACCCGGCGCAGAACCTGAGGCGAGCGTTGTATCCCCGTATCCAGCGCCGCGCGAGCCAATAAGCGCTGCTCCACATAGGATTGGACCAGCTCACGCTGAAAAGCCGTCTCCGGCGTCAATGTCTCGCCGATCCTTAAAAACCCGCCGGCGCGGGCCGCCGCCTCAATTTCCGACAAATGCACATAGCGCCCTTCAATGCGTGCAAGGATAGGGTCCGCCTCATCAATTGGCGGGCGTAAAAATGACTGCCCAGCAACGTCAGCGCCTGGCCCGGCGCGTAATTCATCAATGATCCAGAGGCTCGCCACCGCCAGCATTACTCCTGAAACGGCGCTATAGGCCCGGCCCGTTCGCGTCGGCAGCCACAAAAGCAGGCTCTGAAACGCGTCCATCGCGAGACCAAGCGCATAAAAAAGGCCATTCACTGCCTTGCGAACAATAAGTTTTGTCGCCCGCCAAAGCGCTGAATCAAGCGCCGCCGCCAGCCGCCAGGTCGTAATGATCAATTTCCAGATCGCCCGCACCAGCATCAACGCGGCGCTGCCCAACGCTGACGCCGCGGCGCTCACCGCCTTGGAGGCTTGATCCTTTTTGAATTCCTTGCCGTCTGGCGTTTCCATGGCGTTTTAGCCCAAACCCGGTTCGTTGACAGTCGCCGGGGGCCTCACTATTTCTCCGGCAACCCTACGGGGCAACGTAATTCCAATCCAGCCGATGAAGAGCGCGCCACGCTCCGGCATCATGCGGGCGCCGGCTTTTCCTTCATCGCTCCACGAAGGCCCATCACTCATGGCGTTTCTCGGTATCGCAAAAAAATTCTTCGGTTCCTCTAATGACCGCCGCCTTAAGCCTTTATGGCGCCGCGTGGAGGCGATCAATGCACTGGAAGACGAGATCGCCCAGCTGACCGATGATGGACTGATTGAACAAACTGAAAAGTTAAAACAGCGGTATAAAGACGGCGAAACTCTGGATGATTTGCTCGAAGAGACGTTTGCGACGGTCCGGGAGGCCGCCAAACGCGCCCTCGGCCAGCGCCATTACGACGTTCAGATGGTCGGCGGCATGGTGCTCCATAGCGGCGATATCGCCGAAATGAAGACTGGCGAAGGCAAAACCCTGGTCGCAACCCTGGCGGTGGTCCTGAACGCGCTCACCGGACGCGGCGTCCATGTGGTCACAGTCAATGACTATCTCGCCAGCCGCGACGCGGAATGGATGGGCCGGGTTTATGAACGGCTTGGCCTGAAAACCGGCTGCATCGTGCACGGACTGAACGATCAGGAACGCCGGGCCGCCTATGCTGCGGACATTACCTACGGCACCAACAACGAGTTCGGTTTCGATTATCTGCGCGACAATATGAAATCGTCAATGGAAGAGATGGTCCAGCGCGGCCATCACTTTGCAATTGTCGACGAGGTTGATTCCATTCTGATCGATGAGGCGCGCACGCCGCTGATTATCTCCGGGCCGACAGACGACAAGTCCGAATTGTACATGACCATCGACAGCTTCATGCCGCAGCTTGAAGAAAACGATTATGATATCGACGAAAAAGCCCGCTCGGTCGTGCTGACTGAAGAAGGCAATGAGAAAATCGAGGACCTTCTGCGCGAGGCGAGTCTGCTGCAGGGCGACAGCCTTTATGACTCGGTCAATATTTCAATCGTCCACCACGTCAATCAGGCGCTGAAAGCCCATAAAATCTTTCAGCGCGACAAGGACTACATCGTTCGCAACGATAAAGTCGTGATCATCGACGAGTTCACTGGCCGCATGATGGAAGGCCGCCGCTGGTCCGACGGCCTGCATCAGGCCTGTGAGGCGAAAGAAAAAACCACGATCCAGCCTGAGAACCAGACCCTCGCCTCGATCACCTTCCAGAATTATTTCCGTCTTTATGAAAAGCTCGCCGGCATGACCGGTACGGCGCTGACCGAAGAAGCGGAATTTGAAGATATCTACAAACTCCACGTCCTTGAGGTGCCGACGAACAAGCCGATCGAGCGCGATGACATGGATGACGAACTCTACATGACGGCGGATGAAAAATACAAAGCCATCGTCGTGCAGATTGCCGATTGCCACAAACGTGGACAGCCGGTGCTTGTCGGTACGGTGTCGATTGAAAAATCCGAGCTCTTGTCCGAACTCCTCAGCAACAAGAAATTCTTCAAAGAGCTCGCAGCGAACCTGCGCACCCGCGCCGGCGAGTTGAAAGACAAGGAAGCTGATCTCAAAAAAGAGCTGAACGACCGCGCCGACCAGCTCGAAACACTGGCGAAAAACAAAACGCCGATCACTCATAATGTTTTGAATGCGCGCTATCACGAACAGGAAGCTGAAATCATCGCACAGGCCGGCGCCCCTGGCGCGGTGACGATCGCCACCAACATGGCCGGCCGCGGCACCGATATTCAACTTGGCGGCTCCGTAGACAAAGAACTTCTCGATCACCTCGAAGAGGGCGACGACGAAGAAACAATCAAGCGCAAACGCGGCGAGATCGAAGCCAAGATCGATGCGGAAAAGAAAAAAGCGCTTGACGCTGGCGGGCTCTTCGTGCTCGCCACGGAACGTCACGAAAGCCGGCGTATCGACAACCAGTTGCGCGGTCGATCCGGGCGTCAGGGCGACCCCGGGGGAACCAAGTTCTTCCTATCCCTTGAAGACGACCTGATGCGCATCTTCGGCTCCGGCATGGAAAAGATGCTGAAGCGTTTCGGCATTCAGCCTGATGAGTCCATCGAACACCCATGGTTCACCAAGGCGGTGGAAACGGCGCAGAAGAAAGTCGAGCAGCGCAATTTCGATATGCGCAAAAACGTTCTGAAATTTGACGATGTCATCAACGATCAGCGCAAGGCGATCTTTGAACAGCGCATTGAATTCATGTCATCGGATACGGTCGACGACATTATCGGCGACATGCGCGGCCAGTTGGTCGATGATCTTGTTGCGACGCATATTCCGGCGAAATCCTATGCGGAAAAATGGGATACGCAAGCGCTGTACGAGGATCTTAAAGATATATTTGGCCGCGAATTCCCGGTCCAGGAATGGGCCAAGGAAGAAGGCGTCGCGGACACCGAAATCTCCGAACGCCTGATCGAGGAAACTGACAAGGCGGCGGCGTCTCGCGCTGCGGAAATCGGTCCGGACGTGATGCGCCGCCTCGAAAAGGCAATCCTTCTAAATGTTCTGGACACAAACTGGCGCGAGCATCTGCAGACGCTTGATCATTTGCGTTCCGTGATCTGGCTGCGCGGTCACGGCCAGCGCGATCCGGTCAATGAATTCAAAACGGAGAGCTTCGCCCTGTTCGAAGGCCTCCTTGATAGCCTGCGCCGCGACGTAACGCGCATGCTGATGCATGTGCAGGTGCGTAAACCCGAAGAAGCCGTGCCGGAACGCCGCGCCATCCCAATGACGGAAACTCACGTGAACCCATCCACTGGGGAAAATGAAATGACGCCCGCCGCAGACTTACGCACGCGCACATCAGCCGGCGGGGTTACGTTAGCCCAGCGCGCACGCGCCAGCGAGGTCGATCCGAACAATCCGGAAACGTGGGGCCGCGTGTCGCGCAACGCGCCCTGCCCTTGCGGTTCCGGTAAAAAATTCAAAGTCTGCCACGGTTCGATTTAGGCTGCGAAGGCGGCTGGAAGACCAGGTAGCGCTCGGAACTCCCATTTCCGCGCCAACGCCAATACCGAAATAATCCGTTCGATTTGCCTCGGCGTTCTCTTGACAAATTCCTTTATACAACTAGTTGTACAATTAATTGTATTTTTGAGATCGCCATGTCTGCAAAGACTTATATTGACACCCATCCTCTTCGCGGCGCGTTCATCGCCAATCAACTTGAACGCCTGTCCGATCTAATTGTGGAACAAGGCGAAGCTCTATTAGCAGATGCAGAGATTGAGTTTCCGGCACGAGCCGTTTCTGCGGTTCTACTGATAGGCGAGCGCGGCCACATTTCTGCAGCCGACATCGCCGAAGCCCTCAACCAGCCGCATCAACTCACCACTCAACGCATCGAACTGCTAATCGACGCAGAGATCATTGACCGCGTCAGCGACCCTCAAGACGGGCGCCGCAAAATCTTACAGCTGACAGACAAAGGCGTCGCTCAGTTCGAGCGATTGCAAACATTGCTGGCTGAAGCTGACCAGGCTTTCGCGACCCTTTTCCAAGAAATCAGCTGCGATCTATACGCAGCAATCGAACAAGCCATGGACGCGCTTATGCGTTCTCCAACACTTGAGCGCGTGAAATCACGAAAAAATTATGACCTCGTCTGAACAAATAAAACAAAATCGGCTGTCGGCCCTTATCGATCTTGTCCTTATCATCGGGGTGTTAGTCGGCCTGAAATCTCTTTTGCTAAACTTCGATGCGATCTGGAGTTACGCCGGACCTATTTCACTTCTTGCGGCCTTGGCGGTAGCGACATGGCGACTACGAACAAACACTCAAAAATGGAGCGATATCGGTCTTGGACGACCGAAAAGTATTGTGCGGACAATACTGTGGACCATTTTAGCGCTCGTTTTGACAATCGCCGCCGGCATTCTTGCACAGTCAATCGCCACTAGTCTGATCGGCGGACCGGATGCAGCAACGCAAGCAATTGACGCTCGTTATCAAGGTCGCTTCGCAAATTTGCCTGGCAATTTACCAGTCTTTTTGTTCTGGCTCGCAACAGCATGGATCGTTGGCGGTTTTACAGAGGAAATGCTGTTTCGAGCGGCCATGGTGTCTCGTTTCGAACGGCTATTTGCAAAAATCCCATTTGCGCCGCTGTTCGCGGTGATCTGTCAGGCCGTCCTATTCGGTCAGCAGCACTATTATTACCAGGGCCTCGCCGGGTGGGCGGCAACCGGCGCAATTGGTTTCGTCTATGGAATTTTATATCTCGCATTCAACAGAAACCTGTGGCCGCTTATCATGTCGCATGGGCTCAATAATACGCTCGGCCTCACACTGCTTTACTTGGGAATTCAATTGTAAGCATGCGGTTCTGAAAGATTTTGCCAGCGGCCTTTTGATGGTCTTGCAACATCTGTCACTCAAACACACATTCACCTCACAGCATTTGTGTGGAGGCAAGCGACCATGGCGGCCACAAGCAAAAAAGAGTTGCTCGAAGTCACAATGAAAGAGTTTGAAAAACTGGAAACGCTTATCGCCACTTGCGACGAAAGCATTGTCACCGTCAAGGATGAGGACGACACATCCATAAAAGACGTGATTGCGCACCGGGCGCACTGGATTGGACTGTTTCTCGGCTGGTATAAGGACGGTATGGCGGGAAAAGAAGTGAGCTTCCCGGCCAAAGGCTATAAGTGGAACGAGTTGAAACGCTATAATGCCGACTTGCGGGATAAACAGGCGGACCTGAGTTGGAAAGGCGCATTGCGAAGCTTGCGCGCCCAACACAAAAAGCTCATCAAATTTATTGAATCGAAATCGAACGCCGATCTTTACGGCGGCCCCATGGCCGGCGCCAGGAATGACTGGAGACCCGGGCGCTGGGCCGAAGCGTCAGGTCCGTCTCATTACCGAAGCGCTTGCAAATATATAAGAGCGCGGCGCAAGGAGCTCACCTGAACTTACGGTCTGGCGGCGCATAGCGACTCTGGTCTGGCGAATACTCACCGGCTTGTTATCATCCAAACGCAGCTGGCGTAATTGACTTCGACCTGTCCGGCGATCATGCCTCTCGCAACATGAGCGTGAGGCAGTAACAATGAACGATCATATTTTGTATGGCGGCGAGCTTTCCTATTTTACCGGCAAGGCCCGAAGCTATCTGCGCTGGAAAGGCGTTCCGTTTGAGGAACGCCTCGCGACGCGAGATATTTATCAGTCCGTCATCATACCGCGCATCGGCTACCCGATGATCCCTTTACTGATCACGCCTGACGATGAAGCTATTCAGGACACAAGCGAGATCATCGCGCATTTCGAAGCGCTCGATCCGGAACCGTCAGCCTTGCCGTCGGGGCCGCGCCAACGTCTCGCCGCGCATTTGCTGGAGCTTTACGGCGATGAATGGCTTGTCATCCCGGCGATGCATTATCGCTGGGCGCATAATCGCGATTTCGCCTATGGGGAATTCGGCAAGGTCGTGACGCCCGATGGGGACGCCGATGAGCAATTCGCCGCCGGTAAGAAGGCTGCTGAAAAATTCGAAGGGTCCGTCGCGTTCCTTGGCGCGACAGCGGAAATGGCGCCCGCGATTGAAGCCTCCTATGAGACTTTGCTGGATGATCTCAACGCCCATTTTGAGGGGCACGACTTCCTGTTTGGATCGCGGCCCTGCATCGGCGATTTCGGCCTGATCGGCCCGCTCTATGCGCATCTTTATCGCGATCCGGCGTCAGGTGAGCTCATGAAACGCCGCGCGCCTTCGGTCGCAAAATGGGTGGAGCGTATGCAGGCGCCGAAACCGCGCGAGGGCGAGTTTCTCGACAATGATGAAATCCCGGAAACGTTATTGCCGATCCTGAAGCGGCAGATGCGCGAACAGGGTCCCTGCCTTGTAGACCTTGTGGAGAAACTTGCGGCCTTCAAAGATTATCAGCCTGGGGCGGATATTCCGCGCTTCATCGGCATGCACGAATTCGTAGTCGAAGGGAGTTCAGGGCAGCGGATCATTCTTCCCTACACGCAATGGATGTTGCAGCACGCAACGGACTATACTGCCGAACTTGATACGGACGCACGCGACGCGGCGAATGCGTTCCTGCAATCCATCGGCGGCGAGTTTTTAACCAATCTTGAAATCCCTGCGCCCGTGACGCGGGAAAATCATAAACTGATATGGAAGTGACCTGACTTAAGGTCATTTCCATCTTGTTCCGGCGCGTTACAGCACCCGATACATATACACATTGGGAATGGCCGGGCCGAAGCCAGCTTTTTCATAGGCCCGGCGCGCCGGCGCATGGCTGTCATCACCGCCAGTACCAACTGTGGCCGCCTTCATGCCCGCTTCGCGCATCAATTTCAGCGCATGATCGAACATTGCCGCGCCAATCCCCTCGCCCTGATGCGACGGAAGCACCGCGTTCAGGTCAATTTCACCAACCTTCGTATCCATATCGAGTGATATCGAGCAAAAGCCGACAAGCTTGTCTCCACGCTCGACAATAAAGACTGTGTGGGAAGAGTCTTTACTGCAAATTGTGTCAAGAAACGCGCCCTGTTCGGCTTCGGCGTTCTTGAGCGCAATTGCGGCGATATCCTCGCCGACAAGATTCCTGAACGACTGAAATACCGGTTTGAAGGCCGCATTGCGAATGTCATGCAACACCGGAAGGTCGTCCGGGTGAAACGATCGTATATTGAAGGGTTCAGGCACGCGCCAATCTCACATCTGCTTTGGCGAACCTATAACAGATATCAGCAAAAAAGAGACTAACCTTCGTCACTCGCATCTAACCTACAAATGTGAGCAACGGTTTTTGTTACTCCCACCAATACGGTGCGCGCGTGAAATTCCCGGTCACTTCCTCGTTCATGGTCTCGGCATTATAAAGCCGCCCGTTGAGCATAACGTAAGAAATTTCATCGGTGTTTTGAATATCCTCCAGCGGGTCGGCGTCAAGGACCACAAGATCCGCGAGCTTGCCTTCCTCCAGCGAACCTATGTCGCCCCAGAAACCGAGATGCTTGGCCGGCGATACGGTCGCGGCTTTCAACGCTTCGAGCGGGCTCATGCCGCCGCGAGCGAAGGACCACATCTCCCAGTGGGAGGCGAGCCCCTCCTCCTGGCCATGGGCGCCGATGGAGACGAGCACGCCGCGATCGGCAAGCTGCTTCGACGTCGCCGCGCTCACCTGATCGTAATAGTCCTCATTCGGCGCCTTCTGCCGGCGCACGGAACTGGCTTCCAGTTTGCGCGGCGGCACATGCTTTGACAGGATCGGATGCAGCCAGACATCTGTCTTGTCACGCCAATATGGATCGCCCCCAAGACCGCCAAAGGTCACGACCAGCGTCGGCGTATACGCCACTTCTGTGGCGCTGTAAAAGCTCAACACGTCCTCGTAAAGCATTGATTGCGGTAGGTTATGCTCAATTGACGTAATCCCGTCCGCAACGAAGGACATATCCATATGGATAAGCGAGCCCCCCTCGGCGACCACGGCGATATCCTCCTCGCGCGCCGCCTCATTGACCTGCTGGCGCTGCTCGCGGCGGGGTTGGTTGTAGTTTTTGATGGAATGGGCGCCCTGGATTTTCAGGCGCCGCACATGATTGCGCGCATCCTCCAGGCTGTCGATAACAGCATAGACCCGCGGCGACTTCGCCCCATAGACAATCTCCCCCGTTGAATAAAGACGCGGCGCAAGGATGCGCCCCGCACGCTGGTATTCCGCAGCTGAAAATATGTGGCTCGCCCGGTTCGAAGGGTCATGCACGGTCGTGACCCCCAGCGCCAGATGCGCAATCGCGGACCAGTTCTGCTGCGGGATAATGTCATCCGACCCTTGCGGACCATGAGCATGGGCGTCAATGATGCCCGGCATGATGGTCTTGCCGACGAGATCAACGACGCTGGCGCCCGCCGGGATTTCAATTTCCGACATGCCGCCTACGGACTGAATGCGATTGCCGTCGATAATCACAACGCCGTCCGCGATGACGCCGCCATCATCGCCCGCCATGGTGATGATGCGCGCATTGGTCAGCGCGACAAGACCAGCCGGTTTGTCGGCGGCGACGGTCATGGAAATATCCGCGCCCGTTTCCGGCGGCGTATAGCCTTCTCCATCATCGTCGGACTTTGGTTGCGACAACAGCATGTCACTGACATTTGCATGATAAAGAACCGGCCCAAGACTCCAGTTCAATCGATCGCGCGACCAGTTCATATAAGTGACGCCAATGCCGCTGGCTTTCACCACCGGCACTGCTGACGCCTTGCGCCCCGCGGCAATCTTCTGCGGGCCCATCGTCATCGGCATCACATAGGCGCTGTAGTTTTCAGAAAAAGCCAGATGTTCACCTGACGGCGCCACCTGATAGCCGGTGATGAGATCGCCGGATGCATGGGTGCGTTCATCGTCGCCTTCCAGATTGACGCTGATGAGAGACGCCCTATCAACGTCAAAGGTCGTCATGAAAATACGGTCATCGCCGGCGCCGAAATGCGGGGCCGAGCCAGACTTCGCAACGCGTGTCATCGCGCCGCCGGACGCTGGCATACGATAAACGCCCGGCGCTTCCGACCAGTCTTTCGATGTCAGGCGTCCGCCGGCGCCTTTCTGGAAAACAATGGTGCGCCCGTCCGGCGAAAAGCGCGGACGGCGATAATGGCCGGGGTCGCGTGTTACCGCACGGCCCGATCCGCCGCCTGCGGAAACCGTGCGGATCGTCCCAAGGTCTTCATCATTCCAGCTGACATAGACGATGCGCCGTCCGTCATAAGACCATGACGGAAAGAGTTCAAAATCATTTCCGCCCCGGGTCAGGCGCCGTGGCGAGCCGTTAGGCAAAGACTTTATGTAAAGCTTGCCGAGAGATTCAAACACGACGCGCCCGCCGTCTGGTGACACGCTGACAAAACGCGGCAGGGTTGTTTTGAATTCATCGGGCGCCACCGCCACGTCCGGGCGCGGCGGCTCCACCACGGCGCGCGTATCGTTGACGCTGAACGGAATGACGCTGTCCGCGCCCGTTGCGACATTCAACCTGCGAATTTTGCCGCCAGCCCAGAAGACGAGCGAACGCCCATCCGGCGTCCAGTCCATATTGGGATAGACGCCATGCACCGCCCAGATTTCCTGCAGGTCCTGATCGAGATCATCGTAGATTTTGCGTTCTTCGCCCGAGTTCAGGTCTTTCAGGTAAAGCTTCGCCTTCGCACGCTCGCGTCTCACAAAAGCGATATGGCGCCCGTCAGGCGACGGCGCGGCGCGAACGGCGCCTCCGGCGCCGGAAACCGCCGTTTCAATTTCCCCCGTCGCCATTTCATAGCGTTTAATATTGAACAGGTCGGTGTTGGAGTCCTGCGCATAGATGAAGGTCGACCCAGGCGTCACATTTTGCGAGTAGTAGATATATCGGCCGTCAGAGGAGAAGATGGGCTCGCCAAGCTCCTTCTGATGCGCCTCGCTTGGACGCTTGACCAGTTGCACGCCATCGCCGCCCGCAATGTGATAGAGCCAGATTTCACCAACGCCAAGGGAGCGCTGTGTCGTAAAATGTTTACGCGCGGCGATGTACCTGCCATCCGCGGACCAGGTCGCATTGTTCAAAAGGCGGAAGGATTCCTTCGTCACCTGGCGCTTGTCGGACCCGTCTGCATTCATGATCCAGATGTTATCGCCGCCGGCGCGGTCCGACGTGAACGCAATTTTCGATCCATCCGGTGAAAAGCGCGGCTGCATTTCCCAGGGCACGCCGCTCGCAATCGCTCTCGCCTCCCCGCCAGCGATCGGCATCACGTAAATGTCGCCGAGCAGGTCAAACGTAATCGTGCGCCCGTCGGGGCTCACATCGACGCTCATCCAGGTGCCTTCATTGACATTGATCGCGACATCGCGCGTCGGCGAGACCGGCGCGGCGACGTCCCACTTTGGTTTCTCCTCCGCATCCTGCGACAAGGCGAGATTGATCGGGCTAATACTGGCGGCGACGGCCGCAATGATGAACGACTTCAACAACTTCATGAATAACCCCAGACGAGCAAATGCTTTACGAATGCGGGAAGCGTAAGTTGTTATTTACATGGAACGCAACAGCATTTGCGACGATGCGTCGATCCCTTCGCAATGCTGCAACGCAATGCGACACTCGTCTTAATCCCAGCGCATTTTCACAGTCAAAACGCTCAGTACAGCTTCATCCTGAGGGCTAATTTTCCCTTGCTCTTCGAGACGCCGCTTCGCGGCCCTAAGGTGAAGGGAAAATTAGCGTCTCGAAGGATGGGTGAGAGGAGCCATAGTTAAATCATGATGCACTAGCCTAAAATCGCCTTCACCCAATCAGGCACGACTTCTGTCGCAGGTCCATAGCGGCTGTCTGTAAAAAGATGCGCATTCTCCGACGGCTCCAGATTAAGCTCCAGACATTGGGCCCCAGCACTTCGCGCTTCGCCGACAAAACCCGCGGCGGGATAGACCGACCCCGACGTGCCAATCGATACGAAGAGATCGGCGCCAGCGACCGCTTCCGCGGCCTCGTCCATGAAGCGCGGAATCTCTCCGAACCAGACAACGTAAGGACGCATGCCGCCAACGGTTTTGCAGCCAGGGCACAGCGTTTCAACGGACAGGTCTTCAACCCACGGCCAGACGCCATTGCAATGCAAACAACTCGCTTTCGCAAGCTCTCCATGCATGTGAAAAAGGTTCTTCACGCCTGCGCGTTCATGCAGATCATCGACATTCTGTGTAATGATCGTCAGGCGCCCGCCCTGCGCTTCAAGGCCGCGCTCCAGTTCCGCCAGCGCTTCGTGAGCGGCGTTCGGGAACACCGTTCCGATATTCCGGCGCCGCTCATTATAGAATTCATGAACCAGCGCCGGGTTGGCGGCGAAACCTTCCGGCGTCGCCACTTCGCGGTAGTCATATTTCGCCCACACGCCGCCCGTATCGCGAAAGGTCGCGACACCAGACTCCGCGGAAATACCGGAGCCCGTCAGAATGGCGATGTTGCGGGCTTTACTCACGGTTATGCAGGCGCCGCGAGATAATCGCGCTTGCCCACATCAACGCCGAGGTGACGCAAAATCAGATAGGTCGCCGTCACATGAAAATAGAGATTAGGCAGAATAAAGTTCTGCAGATAGGCGCGACGCGGCAAGGTCATTTCATTGCCGCCACCGGCGGGAAACGTTACCGGCGCATCGGGCTCCGCATCGATCGCCGACGCATCCAATCCATGAACGAGTTTTTTCGCTTTTTCAATCCGGCCCAGAAAATCATCGAAGGTTGCTTCGTCATCAGCAAAGCTCGGCATCTCAGCGCCCGCGATCCGCGACAACCCGCGCACCGGCAATTCCGTCGCGATTCGAATCTGGCGCGCCAGCGGGAACATATCCGGCGCTATTCGCCAGTTTAGAAAAACTTCATCTTCAATGCCTTTTGCCTTTGCGGCGGCGGCGGCTTTTTTCACGATGCCTTCAAGGCCAGCATACATCTGGTCGGCGGCGGCGATGGCGATGGAGGACGGGGTCATGCTCATGGGAATTCCTTTGATCTTTCCGGCGCTGATTGCGCTTGGCGTTATCTAAGCGCCGCAAACCACTTTATTAAGGCTGGAAAACATTCCACAATCAAAAATCTTATGACGAAGCGCATCCTGTTTGTCTGTCTTGGCAATATCTGCCGGTCACCCGCCGCAGAGGGCATCCTGCGCACCCGAGCGCGCGATCGCGACATTGATCTGTTTATCGACTCCGCCGGCACCGGCGCCTGGCATGTGGGCGATCCGCCGGATGCGCGCATGATCCAGGCGGCGGGCAAACGCGGCTACGCCATAGGCCATCAGCGTGCGCGCAAGGTCGATCTCGCGGACTTTTATGAGTTCGACTACCTTCTCGCCATGGATCTCAGCAATCATACGGACCTTCTGGATCTGGCGCCGCCAAACCGCAGTTGCGACATCCGGTTGTTTCTCGACTTCGCCGATTGCGAAACGCGCGAGACGCCCGATCCCTATTATGGCGGGGCTGATGGTTTCGCCCGGGTGCTCGACCTTATTGAATTGGGTGTCGACGGCTTTCTCGGTCACCTTGAGGACGAGAGCGAATAGGACGCCCCGATTTCATAGTGGCTCGCCTCGCCACCGAGTTGTGACGAGTAAAGGTGAAATGCGAGCACCGGGAACGCATCTGTCGAAAATAATCCGTTGACGGCGCAATAGGCGGCCGCATCGTCCCTGCGTGTTCCCTTCAGATAAGCGAGCGTAACATGAGGCATGAACTTGCGCGTCTCCAGGTCAAACCTGCGTCGACGAAGTACTGTTTCCACCTTGCTCTGCAAGTGCAAAAGCTCAGGCGATGACGCCGCGCTCGCCCACAAAGCACGCGGCTTTCGCTCTCCGAAAAAACCGAGACCGGAAAGTTTCAGATCAAAGGATGGCGCCTCAATCTCAGCCAGTGCATCGCACGCATCACGAAATCCGTGGCGGTCCGTATCGCCAATAAACGCAAGCGTTAAATGAAAACTTTCAACCGGACGCCAGCGCGCGCCCTCGACGCCATTTTGAAGAGACGCCAGAGCGTCACGAACAGATTCGGGAATATCAAGCGCAACGAATAGTCTGGTCATTGTATAATGATACCGGAGTTGGATCGGTGTTCAATGAGGAGTGTAGGCGTGTTTATAGCAATATCCGGAAGCTGACTTGAATCGTGGCGCAGCAAAAAGAAGATACAGGTTTCCAAGACAAACATCGCCCAACGATCTGAAGTCCCCGCCTTCTTGCACGTGGCTTGTATACAGCCCAATCCAATAAAACAGAGGGCTTTCAGGGCTCAAGCCTAACAGGGCTGACATAATCCGGCGGCTTAATTGCAACGACGGAGCACTCAACACTGTTTAATATATCTTCGGCCGTGTTCCCAATGATGACCCCGGGGGCGCCAGTGCGGCCAAGCGTACCCATGACAAGGCAGCTGGCGCCGATACGCGCCGCGTAAGGCGCAATGACCCGGCGCGCAGCGCCGCGCAACAGTTGCGGAGTCGCTGCAACCGATCGGGCGCCGTTGCGCAGCAGCGCATCAAGCGCTTTGCGCGATTGAGTCTCGACGGCGTTGACATAGTTGGAAACCTCCGCCGCAGGCCCTGCCCAGCGACGGATCATGTCTTCGGCTGGCGCTTCCCAGGCATGCACGATACGCAGCGCCGCTTTTTCGAAGGCGGCGACCGCCGCGGCGGTTTCAAGGATACGCAGATTAAGGCTTTTCCACGTCTCCTGGTGATCTTTGGCGAATGGATCGACGTCGACAGCCGCAAGCACAAGCGCGCGCCCGTCACCCTTTCGCTCATTATCCCCGCACTTGTCATTGTCATCTTTGATACTGCGCTGCAGCCATACCGGGCATGGACATTTACGCATCAGATGTTGGTCAGCGCTGGCGAAAAGCCGCCGGCCCGAACCGTCAAGATCCTCTGCGGACTTGATCACAAGGTCACAGCCATTGGCGAGTACATAACGGATAATTTCCACAAAAGGTTTGCCGATACGGATCTCAATTGCCGGCGACAGGTTTGGCAAAGTGTCGGCGACAAGAGCGGTGACGCCATCTCGAATTTCTTTAACCATCGCGCGTTCGATATCTTCGCGGGTCAAGGACGAAAAGCGCGCCGCCTCGCCAAGAACGCCAAGAGGCTGGGCGACGGCGACGACTGTCAGCCGCGCATCAAGGCTTTCAGCTAGCGCCCCTGCGCGGCGCAAGGTTGCCCCGTCATTTTCAGTTTGTGTACAGACAACAAGAATATTTTTAAAAATAGATGGTGCGGCTTTCTGCGTCATCAAGCAAACTCCTTCTGGCCAAGCGGGTCACGCGCGTTCGCGGCGTCCGGCGTGCGCTCAGCGAGGATGAGCGATGCGGCCTGCGCCGCCGCATCGCGAAAGGGCATCAGCACAAGATCAGCGCCTGCATCCTGCAGGTGCGCAGCGGCGACGTCGCTATGCGCCGCGACCGCAATGCGGCCGGGATAATTCAACTCATGCAAGGATCGCAAAAGTGATCGCCGCGGATCGTCATGCGTCACGCCGGTGTCGTGATCCGGCACCGCCGAAACCGCCCAGCCTGTTCCGGAAAGCGGCAGATGGGCGAGAAACTCAGGGTCTGTCGCATCGCCGAAGACAACATCGACGCCGCGCTTTCTGCAATGGCGCAACACCGCCGGATTGAAATCGACGCCAAGCACCCGCCGCCCGGCGGCTTCCAGATCACGCGCAATTGCGAGACCGTACCGCCCCAGGCCGAACACAACGACATCGTAATGCGCGCCTTTAGGCCGCCAGGCGTCTTCCTTTGCGCCTGCGCCGCGCCGCTCAAAAACGCCGAGCCAGCGCTCGAACCAATCGTAGAGCTGGTGAGAATAGGTGATCATATAGGTTGATGCGGCAATAGTGATGAGGCCAACCAGCGTAACAAGGCCAAGCGCGTCTTCCGCCACATGGCCGAGCGAAACGCCCATCGCCATGAAGATCAGGGAAAACTCGCTGATCTGCGCGACCGTAAGTCCGGCGAGAAAACCGGTGCGTTTGCGATAGCCCATGGCGCCCATGATCGCCAGAACGATGAGCGGATTGCCGATCAGCACAAACAGCGAAAGGATGATTGCCGGACCAATGCTAGCGCCTAACGTTGAGAGGTCGAGTGACGCACCGAGCGCAATGAAGAAGAACAGCAACAGAAAGTCACGCAAGGACGCGAGCCGCGCCGCAATCGCCTCGCGAAACGGAGTGGACGCCAGCGAAACCCCGGCCAGGAGGCCGCCCAGTTCTTTGCCGAAACCGAGGTAAAACCCAAGCGCGGCGAGAAGCGCCGCCCAGCCGATTGCAAAAGAAACCAGAAGTTCCGGCGCGCGCGACAGTCGCTCGGCCAGCGGCGTCGCAATAAAGCGAATGAAAACGCCAATGGCGGCGAGCATAAGCACGCCATAACCAAACACGCGCAGCACATCCGTGAACGCCGAGCCGGCAGCAGCCCCGACGCCAAGCGCCGACAGAACAATCATCGCCATGACGACGACAAGGTCCTGAACGATCAGAAAGCCAAGCGCGATGCGCCCATGCAGCGAGTCAATTTCGCGCTTGTCCGACAATAGTTTGACAATGATGATGGTTGACGAAAATGTCAGCGCCACCGCCGCATAGATGCTGGCGACAACGCCAAAGCCCAGCGCAAGCGCGATGAAAAAGCCGAAAATCGTAGTGAACGCCACTTGGCCAAGACCGGTAATCAGCGCCACGGGCCCAAGGGTGCGCACAAGTTTCAGATCAAGCTTCAAGCCGACCAGAAACAGCAACAGTACAATGCCAAGCTCCGCCAGCAGATCGATGTAATCATCCGAGTGGGCAATATCTAAGACCGAAGGCCCCGCGATAATGCCAACAGCGATAAAGCTGACAATCAACGGTTGCCGCAGCATCAAGCCCACAAACCCCGTCGCCGCGGCTAATACCAGTAGCGCGGCGATTTCGTAAAACAGGTATCCTGTGATCGCTTCGCTCATGCTTGGCGATTATCCTTATGCTTCACGCCGTCTTTGCATATGTGTAAAGGGAGAGCGTTTGAGTTAAGTCATTTTCCGCAGGAGCTGAGACGAAAAAAATGCCGGCGAATGAACTGACAAACAGCTATTGAACTAGGCTTTTGTCATTCTGTAAGAGATATAAAGCGTACCGGCTGTCAGCCGAGAAGACAGCATTGAGTTTTTTAATAGGAATTTTCAATTACTTTTAGGGTGAGAAGATTAAGTCAGATGCACAGGCTTCTGAACGTTAACAACGATCCGCGCAAACCTGTTCAGAGCATCGACGAGTAGACGCCTCGTCCCCGTAAAATAGTTTCAGGAAATCATCTGTCAAAGCTCTTGCATTTCAAAAATGTTTTTTTGCATTCCGACTGCGTGATTCAATAACATGACTCAAACAATCATTTGGCATTTTTTATGTTGTTCAACTGTGATTGGACATAAGCCTCTTCGTCAATCATGCTACGATTATAAAGCGCGATTCAGGAGAGCGTAAAATGAGCACAACATTCAACGTCAATGACGAGGAGAAGACAGTCGATGTCGATCCCGATACGCCGCTCTTGTGGGTGCTGCGCGATGATTTACGCCTGACCGGCACAAAGTTCGGCTGCGGCATCGCGCAATGCGGCGCATGCACCGTTCATGTGAACGGACAGCCGCGGCGATCTTGTGTCACGCCCGTGTCAAGCATTGAAGGGCAGAATGTCACGACCATTGAGGGGCTGTCAGGCCCCGAAGCTGATGCAGTGCGCGAGGCATGGGCTGAGTTCGATACGCCTCAATGCGGCTATTGCCAGTCAGGTCAGGTCATGACCGCAACAGCGCTCCTCGCGCGCAATTCAAAACCAAGCGACGAAGATATCGATAACGCGCTCAACGGAAATATCTGTCGATGCGCTACCTATGTCCGTATCCGGAAGGCCGTAAAAGCCGCCGGTGAAGCGATGGAGGGTTAAGATCATGGCGCCGTTCGATATACAAACCCCATCCCGCCGCGCCTTTCTGACCGGCGGCGCCGGTCTCGTGATCGGCGTTACACTGCCTTTAAAAGGCCGCGCGCAGTCTGGCGCGGAAAGCGTTCTTGGCGCTGCCGCCGGCGGCGAGACCACTTTCGCGCCAAACGCTTTTATTCGCATCAGTCCGGACAATCTCGTTACGGTTCTGATCAAGCATATCGAATTCGGCCAGGGACCGTGGACCGGCTTATCAACGCTTGTCGCCGATGAAATGGATGCAGACTGGTCGCAGATCCGCGCCGAGCATGCGCCCGCCGACGCCAGCCTTTACGCGAACGCCGCCTTTGGTCCGATCCAGGGCACCGGCGGGTCCACCGCAATGGCGGTCTCTTACGAGTTGATGCGAAAGGCCGGCGCCGCCGCGCGGGCCATGCTGGTCGCCGCCGCCGCTGAAACCTGGGATGTCCCCGCATCGGAGATCACCATATCAAAGGGTGTGTTGAGCCATGCCGCCTCATCGCGCAGTGGAAATTTCGGCGAGTTCGCGGAAGCCGCAGCGACGCAAACGCCGCCCGCCGAACCGACGCTGAAAACGCCGGATCAATTTGTCTATATTGGAAAAGACGTTCCAAAGCTCGACACCGGGCTAAAATCAACCGGCGAAGCCGTATTCACGCTTGATATTTATCGCGACGATATGATGACCGTCGTTGTTGAGCACCCAAAAAAATTCGGCGCGACAGTCGCCTCTTTTGATGACGCAGAAGCGCGCCGTGTCCCGCGCGTCAAAGACATCAAACAAATATCGAGCGGCGTTGCTGTCTTCGCGGAAAACACCTACGCCGCCTTAAAAGCGCGCAAGGCGTTGCGTGTCGAATGGAACGAGAGCGGCGCCGAACAGCACTCTTCCGACGCGATTGCGCAGGAGCGTCAGGAAACAGCGAAAAGCCGCGGCGCCATCGCAGGCGAAAACGGCTCGATCGATGAAGGCCTTAACGCGGCAACGACAACCCACGAAGCAGAATATGTTTTCCCCTATCTCGTCCACGCGCCAATGGAGCCCCTTGATGCGGTGATTGAACGTCATGAGGATGGCGGCGTCGAAGTCTGGATGGGCAGCCAGATTCAGACCGGCGATCAACAGGCTATCGCGCAAGTCTGCGGCCTGGAGCCGGCGCAGGTCAGGATCAACACCATGCTCGCCGGCGGCAGTTTCGGCCGGCGCGCCCAGCCGACATCGCAATTCGCGCAAGAAGCGGCGGAAGTCTTCATGGCCGCTGGCGGGCAAACCCCTGTTAAACTGATGTGGACCCGCGAAGACGATATTCAAGGCGGTTTTTACCGGCCTTTGACCGTGCATCGCCTGCGCGGCGGTCTTGATGACGCGGGCGATATTGTCGCCTGGGAGCAGACTATTGCCGGGC
Source organism: Pseudomonadota bacterium (assembly GCA_039196665.1). Taxonomy (GTDB): domain Bacteria; phylum Pseudomonadota; class Alphaproteobacteria; order Caulobacterales; family Parvularculaceae; genus Hyphococcus. Next base: position 868,804 of record JBCCUQ010000001.1, read on the forward strand.
AGTCTTTCCTCGCCGGATCGGCGTTCGAAGGGCTCATTCAAAACGGCGTCGATGCAACGATGGTCGAAGGCGCATCGGTCATTCCTTACGCCGTGCCGAACTTCAATACCTCCGTACACATTGTAAATAATCCGGTGACGACATTGTGGTGGCGCTCGGTTGGCCATACGCATACCGGCTATGCCGTGGAAACCTTCATTGACGAGCTGTTGGAGAAAGGCGGCAAGGACGCCGTTGAAGGGCGTCTTGCCCTGATGGAGGACCATCAGCGGCTTGCCGGGACGCTTCAAAAAGCAGCAGATATGGCCAGTTGGGGGCGCGCTGCGCCGGACGGCCATGCTTTCGGCGTGGCCGCCGTGGAGTCATTCCGGTCCTATGTCGCTCAAATCGCCGAAGTCTCCATAGAGAACGGAACGCCGAAGGTTCACAATGTCTGGTGCGCCGTCGATTGCGGCGTCGCCGTTAATCCGGAAGTCATCCGCGCCCAGATGGAAGGCGGCATTGGCTACGGCCTCAGCGCCATTCTCTTCAACGAACTGACCCTTGGAGACGACGGGGCCGTTATGCAATCGAATTTCCACGATTACCGCTCGTTGCGCATTGGAGAAATGCCGTCAGTCAGTGTTGAAATCATACAGTCCACCGAAGCGCCTACCGGTGTCGGCGAGCCAGGCGTGCCGCCGATCGGACCGGCCGTTGCGAACGCAGTTCGCAGACTGACGGGCGAAACGCCACGACAATTGCCCATGATCAAAGCGCTGCAGGCGTAAGGGAACAATGATGATCAAACATAATCGGGCGAGTATCGCTCTCCTCCTCAGCGGTTTCCTTATCATCGCCTCCTGCGGCCAGCCGCAGGAAACTGCCGAAACCACTATTGCTGATTCCACGACCGGCGCGCGTGAGGTTAGCGGCTTGATGACCCCCGCTGCGTTCGCAGACATAGGCGATGAAGAACAGCGCGCCGCAGCGCTTTTCGGTGAAATGGCGAAAGTGATGTTCCACCCGCGCTGCGCAAATTGCCATCCGCGTTCCGGCGGCCCGACGCAAGGGGACGATATGCATCCCCACGAACCACCGGTCGTTCGCGGCGCGGGCATGGGCGCAGCCGGTATGGAATGCAATGTATGTCACGGCGCAGAAAACGCCGAATTCGCCACCATGGAAGGCTCCATCCCCGGTGCGCAACCCTGGTTGCTGGCGCCGCAATCCATGGGCTGGCAAGGCGCCACCCAGGCTGAACTCTGCGCTCAGATCAAGGATCAGGAGCGCAATGGCGGCCGGTCGTTGGAAGATCTGATCAGCCATAACAGCGTCGATCATCTCGTAAACTGGGCGTGGCATCCGGGCGAAGGCCGCACGCCCGCGCCTGGCGATCAGGAAACCTTCGGCGCCCTCACCGCCGCGTGGGTCGATGCCGGCGCCCATTGTCCACCGGCATAAAATGAAAAGATAATTTTTGGCGGGCGGCGACTTCAAGCCCGCTATGCCGGTCGCAAAAAAATTTCAATAAAACTTATCCCCGCCCTTCGCGGCGGCCTTATACTGCTTGCATGGCCCACTTTGAGGGCTTTGACAAACAGGACGCCAGCCCGTGAAACAATTTCGGAAAATCGCCAGCGAGTTCCCCTGCAGCCCAGCAATTACGTCAGTCGACATCGAAGAGAGAGGGGGTTCGCTAATTGTTTCACGCTGGTTAGGATCAGCAACTGCGCCCCTTTTGGTTGAAATAAAAGCAACGAGATAAAGATACGGCGATGAGCGACCAAAAACTATTCTGCCTCGGATATGGCTATACGGCGGCGACTCTGGCGCGGCGCCTTTGCGATAAGGGCTGGCGCATCGCCGGAACGACAACGCGCGAGGAAAAAGCGCAAGCCATGCAGACCAAGGCCGTTGAGGCGCATCTTTGGGATGGCGGCGCCCTGCCCGCCGGCGCGCTCGATGACGCTTGCGCCATTCTTGTCTCAACGCCCCCAGGCGAGGATGGCTGTCCGGCCTTTGCCGCCGCAAACGAAGCTATCGCAGAACGCGCCAGAGAGATTCAATGGGTTGGGTATCTATCCACCAACGGCGTCTATGGCGACCATGACGGCGCGTGGGTTGATGAAACAAGCGCGCTCAAGGCGACGAGCCCGCGTTCGCGCCGGCGCATTGCAGCGGAGGCGCAATGGTCGAAATTCGCCAAAGCGCTGGATTTGACCTTCACCGTCTTTCGCCTGCCAGGAATATATGGGCCGGGCCGCTCCGCGCTCGATACGGTGCGTGCGGGCGCCGCCAAACGCATCTACAAGAAAGGACAAGTATTCAGCCGCATGCACGTTGAAGACATCGCTGCTGCGTTGGAAGCCGGCATTGCACACCCTCGCCTGCACAACGTTTATAATCTCGCGGACGATGAACCAGCGCCGCCACAAAACGTTATCGAATATGCATGCGATCTTCTAAGTGTCCCGCCGCCGCCGCTAACCCCCATTGACGAAGCTGACATATCGCCGATGGCGAGAAGTTTCTATGCAGATAATAAACGCATTTCCAACAAGCGCATGAAGGAAGCATTGGGTATTAAGCTGCTTTATCCGACTTATCGCGATGGACTGAAGGCCATCCTGAAAGGGGAAACTGAAAGCACTTGAACAAGATTAAGCGTCAACCGTTTTCGCTGGCGTCATCTGTCGCCTCTGCGCCGTCATCCCATTCATAGATACGTTGAATATTGCAGCGGCGCGCAAGGCCCGGCGTGTCGCGAACGATAATCATGTCGCCTGGGGCGATGCAGCTTGGACCCGGACGGCTATCGATCCCAATCTGGATTGCCGAGCGCAGCACACGATTAGGGCACGCGCCGAGGAGCTCTACATAATACCAGTTATTCACCCCGCGCTGGAGAAGAACAACATCGTCAAGATCGTCGAGCGTCCGCCAGCCGTTGATATTTGGGCGAAAGCAGATGCGATTGACCTCCTCTCCGATGCGGGGATCGGCGGCGTCATCATCCCCCGCAAAACCTGGTGTCGAAACGCCCATCACGCCGATTGTTACCGCAAGACCCAGAACCAGCCGTTTCATCTTTTCGCACTCCTGGGCGCCTACAAATGGGCCCGCTATCCCTCTCACCATTGCGCAAGATCATGGCGTAAATTGGCCAGCGCGCCGCAGTCTTTTAAACACATAAAGAAATCTTTATATGTCTCTTGGCATAGCGCCTCGCGCCTGTTATATGCCGCCTCAAGAGAAACCATTTTCCGGCGGAAAAACGTCGAGCAAAACGAAATACCTAGCAAAAACAAGGACTAGAATGCGATGACCGCGCCTTCCCATCACGACTACACCGTAAAAGACCTTGGCCTTGCCGACTGGGGCCGCCGCGAGATTGAAATCGCCGAAACTGAAATGCCGGGCCTGATGGCAACCCGCGAAGAATATGGCGCCGACCAGCCGCTGAAAGGCGCGCGTATCGCCGGCTCTTTGCATATGACAATCCAGACCGCCGTTCTGATCGAGACCCTAAAGGCCCTTGGCGCTGATGTGCGTTGGGCGTCATGCAATATCTACTCAACGCAGGATCATGCCGCCGCCGCGATCGCGGCGACTGGCACGCCGGTCTTCGCTTTTAAAGGCGAGACACTAGAGGAGTATTGGGATCTTGCTGACAAGATTTTTGAATGGCCGAATGGCGAGACCGCAAACATGATCCTAGACGATGGCGGTGACGCAACACTTCTCATCCTGCTCGGCGCAGATGCGGAGAAAGACCCGTCAATCCTCGATAATCCGTCTAATGAGGAAGAAACCGCGCTGTTCGATACAATCAAGCGTCGCCTGGCGAAACAGCCGAACTGGTATTCCACCGTCAAAGCGAACATTCAGGGCGTGACGGAAGAAACGACAACTGGCGTATTGAGACTTTATCAGCGACAGAAAGCAGGCACACTTCCTTTCCCGGCAATTAACGTCAACGACTCGGTTACGAAATCCAAGTTTGACAACAAATATGGGTGTAAGGAATCACTCGTTGATGGCATTCGTCGGGGCACGGATGTTATGATGGCCGGCAAGGTCGCACTGGTCGCAGGTTACGGCGATGTCGGCAAGGGGTCTGCAGCATCTCTTAGCGGCGCCGGCGCACGCGTCATGGTGACGGAAATCGATCCGATCTGCGCATTGCAGGCCGCCATGGATGGTTTTGAAGTTGTCACGATGGAAGAAGGCGCGCCGCGCGCCGATATCGTCATCACGTCAACCGGCAACAAGGATGTGTTGACTGTTGATCATATGCGATCACTGAAAGACATGGCGATCGTCGGCAATATCGGCCACTTTGATAACGAAATTCAGGTCGAAGGCCTGAAGAACTTCAAATGGGCCAATGTTAAAGATCAGGTTGATATGATCACCTTTCCTGACGGCAAGCGCATGTTGCTGTTGTCACAAGGCCGACTGCTTAATCTCGGCAACGCAACTGGTCACCCAAGCTTTGTTATGTCAGCGTCTTTTACAAATCAGACTCTAGCGCAGATTGAGCTGTGGACCAAAGGCGATGAGTACGAAAACGAAGTCTATGTCCTGCCAAAGCATCTTGATGAAAAAGTCGCCAAGCTGCACCTCGACAAAGTCGGCGCACAGCTATCGAAGCTCTCCGAAGAACAGGCTGACTACATCGGCGTTGCTGTAGAGGGCCCATTTAAAACCGATCAATACCGGTACTGATTTTTCTTCAACCTCACCAAATTATGAGGGCGGCCTTAAAGGCCGCCCTTTTTTCGTTGTCGTTTTTCATTGCTTTTATTTCAGATACTGCTATCCTGCTACTATTGTAACACATCAGCGCAGCCCGGGACTTCCCGTCGCGTTTTAGGTTTGCAGAAACTCCCTTTGTCACGGGCGCGGCCAACAAAGGAGTGAACGATCATGACTATTTTCCGTTGGCTTGCCGGCCTGCCCCTGGCGGGGCTCATCACGCTCGGCCTGTTCGCCATGATGGCGGGCTTAATCAAAATCGAACGCGAGCCCGGTGAGCCGAAGGCGCCGCCGATTCTGGAGATATTTCCTAAAATCAAGGAGACGCAGATTGATCGCCGATCCCCCCCGCCCAAAGGGCCAACGCTGGACGATCCGCCACCGGTCGATATCCCTCCGACAGATCGCTCCGAAGCGCCAGGCCCTGTTGTCAGCATAGACCCTGGCCCTCCTGAAATTGTCGGCCCAGAAATAAAAGGCGCCGCCAACGTCGGGCCGCTAATCCGATATGCACCGCCCTACCCTGACAATTGCCGCAGCCGTGGCGTCACGGGGATCGTTCTTGTCCAGTTTGACGTCACGCCCGAAGGCGCCGTGGTCAATGCCCGCGTGGTCAATGCCCCGGACCGCTGCTTCAACCGAATTGTCAGTACGGTTTCCAAGTGGAAATACCCGCCAGCCTATGAAAATGGCCGACCCGTCATGCGTTATGGGGTCGTTGAAAAATTTAACTTCCAGCTCACCGAATAGCTTCATGCTGGCTGAAAACCTGTTGAAAACTTCATTGTCCGCATGGATGATTTCGCCTGTGGCCCCCTAGCGAGCCGTAACGAACACAGTACATATTGCGAAATATCGCCCAGGACGCACAAAATGTTGGCGAATCTCAATAATTTGTGCGGCTTGGGACAATTGTGCTGATTAGGGCAAGCGGCATGCGGCTTCGCAAGCGGAACTTATTGGGCGCCACTGCGCTGGCGGGAGTATTCGCGCCAGCGCAAGCCTTTGCGCAAAGCGGTCTCGAGGGCCTCATCGCCAATCTCGATCCGTTTGCCGTTGGCGTCGCTGGCGCCGTGGCTCTGACCACCGCCTCGGTTATCTGGGCGATCAGAGTGTCCGCCGCCACCAGGCACCAGGCCGTTCACTGGTCCGATCGGCTTGCGGAAATGGAAGCGCGTCTGGAAAAATCCGACGCTGTTCTCTCCGCCCACCCCGGCCTGGTCCTCGTTTGGGAAGACGATAATGAGAGCATTCAGGAGGGATGGGGCAATCCGAAAATTCTTGGAGGGCCAGCCGCCCTCGCCTCGCTACTCTCGTTCTCAAAGGATGACGCCGATACTGTCGGCGCACCCGTAAACCAGCTTCTTGGATCGCTGGGCGGTCTGCCGCTAAACGACGACAATGCGGATGAGCCGCATACGTTGCGGGAAAAAATCAATGATTTGCGCGCTCATGGCGTAGCCTTTTCGGGCACCATCGTAACCCCGGACAGCCGTTCAATCGAAGTTGACGGCCGGGTCGCCGGCGGGCAGGTCGCGCTTTGGCTGACCGACCCCGCGGCGCGCATGGCCGAAGACGGCGCCATCTTCGGCGCCTTTCGCGAACGCGCGGCGGATTTGCATGGATCGCATGCCCTACTCGAGCGGGCGCCATTTCCGGCTTGGCGGCGCAATGCAGAACACGAACTGATTTGGGTGAACCGGGCCTATGCGGAAGCGGTAGAAGCAACATCGCCGCTGGACGCTATTAAACAACAAGTCGAACTTGACCCCGCCGTCAAAAAACTATCGACGAACGCTACCGCCAACCGCAAAGCAGAAGAAGGCCGCATCATCGTTAACTCACGCGGCGAACGCCGGGTGATGCGGGTTGTTGAAACGCCACTGCACGGCGCCAGCGACGCAGCGATTGGCGGATTTGCTGTGGACGCCACCGAGCTCGACAAGGCGAAGGTAGAGCTGCGCCAACACATTGAAGCCAATCAGCGCACGCTGGACCAGATTCAAACAGCCGTCGCGATATTCGGCGCCAGCCAGAATCTGGTTTACCACAACGCCGCATTTCAACAGCTGTGGGTGCTCGATGACGCAGAGCTCAGCGGGCGTACCTATCATGGGGAGATCCTCGATAAACTCCGCTTTGACGGAAAGCTGCCCGAACCGGCGGATTATGATGCATGGAAAACCGAGCAACTTACACTTTATACAGAAGAACTTGCCGCCCCCGGGTCCGAACGCGATGGCGGCGCGCCTGACGAAATCTGGCACCTGCCGGACGGACGCACATTGCGTGTCGCGAAACAGCGCCACCCTCTCGGCGGCGTCATGGCGGTATTCGAAGATATCACCGAACAGATCGCGCTAGAGGCCAAGTTCAACACCCAAATAAATGTACAAAAAGCGACATTGAACAATTTGGCGGAAGGCGTGGCGGTATTTGGCGCTGACGGTTCCTTGCGCCTCCACAACAAAGCATTCCAGAAGCTCTGGCGCATTAGCGTCAGCGTCATCGATAAAAAGCCACACATAGATTCTATTGCGGGATATTTTGACAAGAAGACAGTAAACGCAGCAGCGGCGCTTGCGGACATGCGCCAGGCAATTACCTCAAAATCGACTGAAGATCGCTCACCACGAACCGATGTCGAAATCGCCCTCGACGATGGACGCATCATCGCGTTTGGCACCGAACCCCTACCTGACGGCGCAACACTTGTTCACTTCCTTGACATCACGGATTCCAGAGAGCGTGAAAAGGAACTGAAAGAGCGCAATGCAATCCTCGAAAACGCAGATCGCTTAAAGTCGAAATTTGTCGACCATGTTTCCTATCAGCTGCGCACACCGCTTTCGACGATTATCGGGTTTTCAGAAATGCTCGATGGGCAAATGTTTGGCGTCCTGAACGATCGCCAGAAGGATTATGTCGCCAGCGTGCTTTCAGCTTCCTATCATTTGCGCGATCTCATCAACGACATCATTGATCTTGCCGCCATTGACGCCGGAAAGTTGGAGCTTGAACAAAAATCAACCGACATTCGGGCTCTTTTGGAAAATGCAAAAATATTTGCTGCTCTGAAGGCAGAAGACACGCAAGTTACGCTGAATGTCGATTGCCCAAAAGATATCGGGTCCGCCGATCTCGACGAGCGCCGCGTCAAGCAAGTCCTGTTCAACCTGCTGTCAAACGCATTCTCTTACTCAGGCGCAGGCGGAACCGTCACGCTTGGCGCAGAAAGATCCAACAGCGTTGTCAAAATCTGGGTCGAGGACACGGGGCGCGGTATCTCACCCGCTGATCAGGCAAAGATTTTTGACGCCTTTGAAAGCCGGGGTCCGAGCGCCGGCGCTGGCCTTGGGCTGTCTCTTGTGGAAAAGTTCGTGAAGCTCCATGGCGGCTGGGTACGCCTTGATTCACATGAAGGTAAAGGTGCGCGGGTCACCTGTTTCCTTCCCGAACGCCAGCCTGCGTCCAGTAGCGGAGATGCGGCAGCCAATGATGCAAAAGCCAAGGCTGCCGGTGCAAAAAAGCCGGCGCCAAAGCGCAAACGAAAGCGCAAATCCACCAAATCGCGCCAATCAGCGACGGCGGGTCATCCCAAAGCAGCTGAATAAAACTGACGCCGTCGGCGCCACTATTGCGCCGCGATTTTCGTGTTTATGCTGCAGCCATGATCAAGATTGCTTTTTTTCTCGCCGCTGCCGCCGCAGCGCCCGCCGACTCCAGTCCGCGATATCTCGATTGCCTCACCCTGGTGGAGGCTGATCTTGAGCTTGGCCGAACCGCAGCCCAGCAATGGGCGTCAGAGGGCGGCGGCGCTGATGCGCAGCATTGCCTCGCTGTCGCTGATATCGCAGCCGGGTTTCCAAAGCTCGGCGCAGCACGCCTTGAAGACACTGCACAAAGAAAGGACGCCGGGGATGATTATGTTCGTGCGCGCCTGCTTGCACAGGCGGCATATGCTTGGCTGCAGGGTGGAGAAGCGACCTTCGCGCATAACGCTATTGAGAAGGCCTTTGCGCTGGCGCCGGAGTCCGGCGAATTGCATTTAACCGCCGCCAAGGTTTATGCGGCGCAAGAAAAATGGCAGCGGGTCGCCTCATCTGTCACAGCCGCTGAAGATGCAGGGTTTGTTTCTTCATCAAGCTTTGTCCTGCGTGGGCGCGCCCTGACAGAACTGGGCGACTACCAAGCCGCCGCGCAAGATGTTGTGAGTGCTCTTTCAATCGATCCAAAAAATGTTGAAGCGCTCGTTTTACGCGGAGAACTGCAACAAACAGGCGTCGTAATTGAAGTCTATGTCGGTAATGGCAATTCCGTTCCGTAGACGCCGGTAACGACAGTGTGATTGTCAGGCGGGCGGACTTTAAGGCGAAGTCGCGATAGGCTGTAGTCGGTTTAACGGTGCGCAACTCGCTACCCCAAAACCAGTAAAGATTACAGGCGGAGCGTCTTAGGTCCCCCTTCTCGCTTCGTCTGGCGCGCTTGGATAAAGCGCGTAGGGCCGCCGATATCGCCCGCAATGTGTCGGCGGCCCACTTCTCTTTAATCTCCGCTCGACCTTTGCTGAAAATCACTTCAAGCACTGCGTTAACGTTTGATTAACGATTGGCGCATCCCATCGAATTGAAGCAGAAAACGAGAATCAGGTTGATGCCGAATAGCTCCCTTCACCAAAAAGACGTGCGTGAATTGCAAAGGCTGGCGCAAGAAGCGCCAATGAGACATCAACAAACGCGCCAGCGAACGCCATCGCGGGCTGCGATGCTCGAACTCATTGATATTCTTTCTCGCTGGAGCGCTACGGGCCTGGCGCTCATTGCGGGTCTTGGCGTGTACCTGGCGCTTACGGTCGGGCGCGCCTACCCCGCAAGAGCAGCCTGCTGGGCGTTGCTGATGCTTGGTGCGCTGTGGGTGTGCCGGAAACTTCGTAATGAGTTCCGGTCTGGCGGCGTAAGCGCCGGACAACCGTTCCATTGGCGTGCATCCTATACATCCTGTCTTAGCGTTCTTGGCGTTGTTTTCGCGAGCGCGCCAATCTTGTTAACGCCTGCGGAAGCGCCGACGGCGATGTATCTGCAGATTGCCGCGATTACGCTGATTGGCGGTTTTGCAGCGGCCATGGCTCATTCCGCCCATTTGACCACCGCTGCGGCGCTGGCGGCGCCAGCAGCGATTCTCCCATTACTTTCTGCGCTAAGAACAGGTGATACGGCACTTATGACAGCTGTTGTCGCGATCTCCGCCATGGGGCTCGCCGTGACCTACGGGCTTGGCAAAATCATATCCGCAGACGCCGCAAAACGGAATCCCCGCACTACTTTGCTGCGCCGCGCAAATGCCGGCGCTGAGGAATATGCCCCGGAGACAGCTTCAGCGACACCAGCCGCAAGCGTCCTTTGAGGGATTTGTGAGATCATCCTCAAAAACACTCAGATTTCTCGCAGCAACACCGTCAAATTGTTAGACTTCGCTGGGGCCTTCACGCTAAGAGGGCCGTCGAAAAAGCCAAACAATAAGGCGAGGAATCGAGATGCCAGAGGGCTTCCTGACTGATACTGACAATCAAATTCTGACCGAAGTGGTGGCCTTCGCAAAGAAGCACAAATCTGGCGACTTTCTGGACGATGGCGAGCTGACATCCGCCTTTGCAAATTACCTAGAGCAAATCGTCCGCTACGCGACAGGCGAAGACCAGATATGGTCTGAACCGCAGTCACTTTTGAAGCGCGCGACAGCAGCCTGGGAAAACGGCGCGGTCCGAAAGCCTAATCAAAGCAATGTCGATTTGCGTATTGAAGAAGGAAAAGACCCGGCCACCACACGCCTGGTGCTGAACGTCGTTACTGACGATAAGCCATTCATAGTCGATTCAATCTCCGCCGCGCTCGCCGAAGCCGGCAAGCCTGTCTCCTTTTTTTCTAACGCCGTTATCGATGCGCCGCGCGACAAAGAGGGCAATCGTTTATCCGGCGGCTCAAAAACTGTTCGGGAGTCATTGATTCATGCTGAGATGGACCCGCCTGTCTCAGATGACGAGATCAGTCAGTTACGGGACGAAATTGTTCTTGTCCTTGACGATGTCGCCCTTGCTGTGGCGGACTGGGAGCCCATGCGCGCCCGGCTCGCCACCTGCATCGCGCAGTTGGAAAGAACGCGACTTGTAGACGTAAACAGCGAAGAGCAAAAAGACACCATAGAATTCCTAAAATGGCTTTGGGACAATCGCTTTGCTTTTCTTGGCGTTCGTCATTTCGATTACTCCCAGACAAATGGCGACATGAAATTTGAGCATGTCAGCGAAAATGATCTCGGTATTTTAAAAGACCCAAACCGCCGCATCCTGAAATCAACCTATCAGGCGAGTGGCGATCTTTCGCCGGCAGTCGAAGCATTCTTACAGTCTGGCGAACCCATTATCGTCGCCAAGGCCAACGCCAAATCTTTGATCCACCGCCGCGTCTATATGGATTACATCGGCGTCAAAACTTTTTCTCATGATGGCAAGGTCACTGGGGAACAGCGATTTGTCGGCCTTTTCACCTCTGACGCCTATAACCGTCCAGCGACTGATATTCCCCTCATCCGATCAAAAGTGAAGGCCGTTCTGGACGCGACCGCCTTCAGTCCGGGCGGCCACAATGAAAAAGCGCTCGCCAATATTTTGGAGACGTACCCCCGCGACGAGTTATTTCAGATTGATCTTGAAACCCTGCGCGAGACAAGCCTCGGCATTTTGCGGTTGTATAAGCGTCCACGTGTAAAGTTATTTCTGCGGCGTGATCGGTTCGAGCGATTTATTTCGGCGCTGGTTTTTATCCCTCGTGACCGGTTCAACTCCGACACGCGTGAACAGATCGGTGACTTACTGGCGACAACTTTTAACGGACGGATATCTTCTTTCTCTCCGTTTTTTGGCGACGCGGCGCTTGTGCGTGTGCATTTCATCATCGGCATCGACCCGGGCGCGCCAGAAGGACCCGGCCTTACCGAGTTGACCCGCGTTATCCGGTTATTATGCCGCAATTGGCGTGACGACCTTCTGGACGCCATGCGTGGCGCGCATGGCGGCGTCACGCCGACCGCGTTGTTCGCTAAATATGAAAAGGCGTTCGGCGAAGGATTTAAGGAACGCACAACCCTTGACGACACATTGGAAGACATAAAGTGCCTGGAAAAACTTAAAGACAAAAACACGGATTTGCGCGCCTACCGCTCAAAGGGCGACGGCAAGAATACTGTCCGCTTGAAAATTTACAGGCGTGGCGGACCGCTTGCTCTTTCAAAGCTGATCCCGACGCTTGAAAATCTTGGCCTCAATGTCGTGCAGGAGGCGGGATACCAGGTGCTGCCAGCCGATAGCGACGCGATGTGGATTCATGACTTCCATACCGAACAGAGTAAAGGGCTGTCAGTCAATCTTGAAGACGTTAAAGAGACATTTGAAGAGACGATTCTCGCCATCCTTAATGGCGCCGCTGAAGACGACGGCTTTAATGCGCTGGTCCTAACGGCCGGCATCAGCTGGCGTGAGGCATGGTTGCTGCGCGCCGCTGCAAAGCATCACCAACAGGCCGGCTTCCCTTACTCTCCCGCCTATATGGAAGAGGCGCTTGGTAAACACCCTTCCATCGCACGCGGGCTTGTCGCCGCTTTTCACGCTCGCTTCAATCCATCCGGGCCGAAGAAGATCGATCAACGAAGAAAAGATGTCGATGTTGCTGATGCGATTGTTCTCGATGAGTTGAACGACGTCGATAGCCTCGATGAAGACAGAATCATTCGCCGCTTTCTCAATCTCTTCTCTGCGATTTCACGTACGAACTATTATCAGCGTTCCAAGGCTGGCGACGTCAAACCCTATATCTCGATAAAAATCGACAGCCAAAGCTTAGACGAATTGCCGGAACCGCGGCCTTACCGCGAAATTTTCGTATCCGGCCCCCGTGTCGATGGCATCCATTTGCGGTTCGGACCTGTTGCGCGCGGAGGCCTCAGATGGTCTGACCGCCGCGAAGATTATCGCACTGAAGTCCTCGGCCTCGTAAAGGCGCAGCGTGTCAAGAACGCCGTTATTGTTCCGACCGGGTCGAAAGGCGGATTTTATCCGAAGCAACTCCCGCTCACGACGGATCGCGCCGCAATCTATGAAGAAGGACGCGAAGCTTACAAGCTCTTCATTCGCGGGCTTCTCGACCTGACTGACAATATGGTCAAAGGAAAAACTGTGCCGCCCAAGGATACAGTCTTGTGGGACGACCCCGATCCTTATCTTGTTGTCGCTGCGGACAAAGGCACCGCACAGTTCTCCGATACCGCGAATGCAATTTCGGAGGAGTACGGTTTCTGGCTGGGAGATGCTTTCGCATCCGGCGGTTCGGCGGGCTATGACCATAAGGTGATGGGCATTACGGCGCGCGGCGCCTGGGAAGCCGTCAAACGGCACTTCCGCGAAATGGGAAAAGACATTCAAAGCGAAGCATTCACCGCCGCTGGCGTCGGCGACATGTCCGGCGATGTATTCGGCAACGGCATGTTACTGTCGAAAAAAACAAAATTGATCGCTGCTTTCGATCACCGCGACATCTTCATCGATCCGAAACCAGATCCCGCAAAGTCTTATAAAGAACGCAAACGACTGTTCGATCTGCCGCGCAGTTCCTGGCAGGACTATGACAGTAAGCTGATTTCAAAAGGCGGCGGCGTATTCTCAAGGTCAGCGAAATCGATTTCGCTGTCGCCTGAGATTTGCGAGCTTTTAGGTATTACCGAAAACAAACTTGCACCGAACCAGCTTATCCAGGCCATTTTGAAAGCGCCGGTTGAGTTGTTCTGGCTCGGCGGGATCGGCACCTATTTCAAAGCAGAAGACGAAGAAAACTGGCGTGTGGGCGACCGCGCCAATGATGCAGTGCGCATCAACGCCAGCGACATGCGCATCAAGGTCATTGGCGAAGGCGCCAATCTCGGCTTGACACAGCTGGCGCGTATTGAATTCGCCCAGAACGGCGGGCGCATCAACACAGATGCGATCGACAACTCAGCGGGCGTCGATTCATCCGACCATGAAGTCAATATCAAGATCCTTCTGTCCTCCGCCATCGAACAGGCTGAGCTCAAAACTGAGGATAGGAACGACCTGCTTGCCTCCATGACTAACGATGTCGCAACGCACGTCCTTCGTCATAATTACGAACAGACTCGCGCCGTTTCCCAAATGGAGTATAGCGCCGCATCGGACCTTAATGTTCACGCACGCTTCATGTTGACCCTTGAACGTTTGGGCCGGTTGGATCGCGCGATTGAGTATTTGCCCAGTGCGGAACAAATCATGACGCTGCGTCAACAGAACGCCGGCATGACTAGGCCGGAGCTATCAGTTTTATTGGCCTATGCGAAGTTATGGCTTTTCGACGAATTGGTCGCCTCAAACGCGCCTGACGACCCGTTGTTTGAAAGCGAGCTTTTCGCTTATTTTCCGGGCGCATTACACAGTTTTACAAAACCAGTCGTAACACATCCACTGCGCCGGGAAATCATCGCAACTCGTCTCTCGAATGAAATTGTCGACACTTGCGGCGTCGGTTTCGCCCAGCGCGTTGCGGAGACCACAGGGGTTGAGTTCGCAACCGTCGCCCTCGCTTATGAAGCTGTCCGCAGAATTTACAGCCTTGGAGATTTCGCCGGCGGCATTGATGCGCTCGATAATAAAGCCCCTGCATCGCTTCAGATAGCACTCTATCGGCAAGCATCTAACCTTCTGCGAGATCAGGTTTTTCACATGCTGAGTGATCAGAGATCAAAAGATGCTCTGTTACAGAGTGGATTGAAGCCGGTTATCTCAAGATACCAAACACCGGTCGCCGAGTTCAAAAAAGCGCTTCCCAAGATACTCCCCGCCGCACTCGCACAGGCGCTGGAAGAACGCCGTGAGAGTTGGGTTTCCCAAGGCGCTACAGAAGAACTGGCGCATGAAGCCGCCTCCCTGCCCGCTCTTGAATATTCATTCGATATTGTTGATCTCGCTGCAGAAACCGGCTGGTCTAACCCCGGGGTTGGCGGCGCATTCTTCGCCATTGGACGTGTCCTGAACTTTGATGCGCTGCGCGATAAAGCACGGACTGAGCCGCCAACAGATCACTATGACAACGTCGCCATTCGCCAGATCATTGAGGACTTGGCGGCGCGCCAACGCCGATTAACACGTGAGCTAATTTCCTTTGCCGGAACGGAGCCGAAAGGCGCGCCATCAGATTGGGTTGAGAAGTTGCTGGCGCGTTGGATCGAGATCAATCATGACGCGGTAAAACGCTTTGAGGCTGTCGCTGGCGAGCTCGACCTTGCAGGTCCAGTAAGCGTTGGCAAATACACCCTGTTCATTCGCAAAATTGATGAACTGCTCAATTCTGCAACGTAACGCCCACACTATTCAATAAATGATCAGTGTCGGAAATGCCGTGCGCCGGTAAAGACCATCGCCAAACCTGCATCATCAGCGGCGGCAATTACTTCATCGTCCCGCATCGACCCTCCAGGCTGTATGACTGCCGTGGCGCCGGCTTCCGCCGCCGCCAACAGACCATCGGCGAACGGAAAAAAGGCGTCGGAGGCGACTACCGACCCTTGGGTCAACGGTTTATCAGCGCCGCAAGCCTCCGCTGCATCAATAGATTTTCGCGCTGCAATCCGGCTTGAGTCGAGACGGCTCATTTGACCTGCGCCAATCCCAACCGTTGCATTATCTTTAGCATAAACAATCGCGTTCGATTTAACGTGCTTTGCGACCTTGAAGGCGAACAGCATATCATCAAGCTCTTGCGAAGATGGCTGGCGCTTGGTGACGACTTTTAAATCCGACTTTGTCACGCATCGGTTGTCGCGCGACTGAACCAAAAACCCACCAGCAAGTGGTTTCACTAAAACGCCAGGGTCGTCCGGCGCTGGTAGCGCTCCCGCAAGAAGCAACCGGAGGTTTTTCTTCTTACTGAAAAGCTCAATTGCCTCTTCGTCAGCAGAGGGCGCCACAACCACTTCTGTAAACGTCTTTATAATCTTTTCCGCCGCCGCAGCCGAAATCCTTTGATTCAGCGCGACAATACCGCCAAAAGCAGAGACCGGATCGCAGCGAAGGGCTTTTTCATAAGCTGTACACAGATCGTCAGCGATCCCGACGCCACAAGGATTGGCGTGCTTGATGATAGCAACCGCTGGCCGGGCAATATCGAATTCCGCGATTAACTCATACGCAGCATCCGTGTCATTCAGATTATTGTAGGAAAGCGCCTTGCCCTGAACCTGCCGGGCCGTCGCAACACCAGGACGCTCATCGCCTGTTTTATAAAACGCCGCTGACTGATGAGGGTTTTCGCCATACCGCAATTCATCAGCGAGGCGTCCGGCAAATGAGAAATCTCGCGGATAGCCTGCGTTCGTTTCCAGGCGCAGCCAGGCGGAAATCGCGCTGTCATAAGCCGCCGTCATCGCATAAGCCTTCAAAGCGAGTTGCTTTTTGGTGACTGAGCCTAAACCACCATCTTTCTCGATTTCGCTGGCGACCTGATTGTAGTCTTCAAAATTCGTGACCACCCCAACAAATCGATGGTTTTTCGCCGCCGCGCGGATCATCGCGGGGCCGCCAATATCGATGTTTTCAATGCAGTCTTCAAAACTGGCGCCGCGTTTCACAGTTTCCTCAAATGGATAGAGATTGACGACGAGAAGGTCGATCTCAGGAATGTTATGATCCGACATGGCGTCGCGATGCGCCGTATCATCCCGAAGCGCGAGCAAGCCGCCGTGAATACGCGGATGCAATGTCTTGATCCGGCCATCCATCATTTCCGGAAACTCAGTGACTTTCGATACATCCCGAACGTCAAGCCCGTTTTCACGAAGCATACGCGCCGTACCGCCGGTGGAGACTAACTCAACCCCTGCTGCTGCTAATCGCTTTGCGAAATCAGCAACGCCGGTCTTATCTGAAACGGAAATCAGCGCCCTGCGCACTGGAGTGAGATCACTCATCTAAACCTCATTAATGAATTGCGGGACCGGTACGTGCACCGGCTCCCAAAAGCAAGCTGGGACAATTACTGGTTTGACTGATTCCGCGCGCGCGCCGAATCGGCTTTTGCAGCGCTGAACTCCGGCACAAGATGGTGGACAGCTTCATCGAGGCCGTCAAGATTCGCTTCACGCGCATGCTCAATGACATCACACAGGCGTGGTGTGAGCAGCGGCAAGTCAATCATCGCTGGCGACGCCAGGAGTACGCCATCGGTGCCGGTTTTAATCAGCTTGTCTGTATCAAGGAAAATCTCTTCAAAAAGCTTTTCGCCTGGTCGCAATCCCGTGAATTTTATCTCTATGTCTTCACCGGGCTTCATACCGTAAGCGGTAATCATGCGTTTCGCGAGCTCAAGTATCTTCACCGGCTCGCCCATATCCAAAACGAAAATACGACCGTCATGGGTGACGATACTCTGCTGTCCGCTGTCGAGACTGGACGCTTGCAATACGAGCTGCACCGCTTCACGCGTCGTCATAAAGAAGCGCAGGATTTCCGGATGGGTCACGGTAATCGGTCCGCCATGCTCAATCTGGCGCTTAAAAAGCGGCACGACTGAACCAGTCGAACCTAAAACATTCCCAAAGCGGACGGTTACAAAACGCGTATCGTTTTGCGCGACATCAAGGGCCTGAGCGTACAACTCCGCAATACGTTTTGTGGCGCCCATGAAGCTCGTTGGATTAACAGCCTTATCCGTTGAAATGAAAACTACCGTTTCCGCGCCATTTTCAATCGACATGTCAAAAACGCTTTTGGCGCCATAGACATTGGTCAGCGCGCCTGCACAACGGTTTTCTTCTACAATCGGCACATGCTTGAATGCCGCCGCATGCACGACAATTTCCGGTTTCACGCGCTCAAACACATGTTGCAAATGTTCAATACGGCAAACATCGGTCAACGCCGATGAGATAACGTCGCCATACCCGGCTTCTTTGAGTTCAAGGTCAATCAGGTAAAGCGCAAATTCCGCATTATCCACCAGCGCCAGATGCGCCGGTGAAAAGGCTGCAATCTGGCGCGCCAATTCAGATCCGATGGTGCCCCCGGCGCCAGTAACAAGAACCCGCCGACCCGTAATCAGCTTTCGGGCTGCGCGCTGGTCAATCTTTCGCGGCGCTCGCGGTAAAAGAAATGACCAGTCCGTCATCGCAGAACTGCTGATAGAAATTGGCGGCGTCTTCGCCCGGTTAAAAATGTTGTCGAATACTTGGCTGATCATTGCCATACGCCCGTCTAAACGCCCTTGTGAAAGAAATAGCCCATTCAATTCGGTTACGCAAAACCGTTTTGCATCTCAAACAGCGTCCAGGCGTGCGAAAGCCCACTTCACAGAGGAACGCCCGTTGTCATTCTCATCAAATTCCGCCCCGGATACCACGATCTGTTCGGCCGCGATCGGCGCACCGCCCTCCCCGCAATAGATGCTTTTTTCGAGCTGGAGCGCCGGACAATTTGATTTAAATCGCCAGCCTTCCTTGTTGGGCAACAACAAGATAACGGACCTTCTGTCACGCGCAAGCGACGCGCGCACGCTTGGATGCAAATGAAATCGCCAGACCGCTGATGATGCAATTTCGGGAGATACCCTAAGTAAAACCTCTTCGCCTCGTAGGTTACCCCCCCCGGCCGCCAGGAACAGCCGGCGAATATAGCTCGCATCTTCGGAATGCGTGGTCAGAAGCTGCCGCTCAAATTCCAGCAACTGGCCCTTAGCTTCCTCAGCCCGGCGATGGGAGACCTGCCCAAGTGTTGGCGCCGCGCCATCAAACGATAGCGCGGAATGGGCTGCGCGTTGTGAAAGCGCTTTACGCCATTCCCTGGCGCGATGGCCGCCATTGCCGCAATTCACAACAATACGGCTACGCCCGGAAGAAAAGTGAAATGATCCTGCACTTTGAAACGGTGCGCCAGCTGACTCAGCGCCAGCATCAACAATCACCAGCGCCCGACCGGCCGTCAGTTTGTGATATCCGGAATGGCGTGCAAAATCACTGGGCGCGCTTTCCGGATCCAGAACGCTTTGGATGGACGCCATCGCACTGCCGTCATCTTCATAGCCACCGTTGAAAACTGACAGTCGCCCATCCGCACACCGAAAAAAGGAAGCCATGGCGCTTGTGCGAATGACCGTATGGCGCAAATAACCAGGCGGCTGAAATCCGCGCGCTTCAATTGCGTTCAAAACGGTCTGTAGACGAACCGCAAGCTTCAACTGCCGGGAAGGGTTTCTGCTGACATGACCGCCATCGGGGCGTAATTGAAGACGCAATTCACGCCGCGCCATTTCAAGCCCTCGTTCCGCAGGCGCTTCACACCCCGGCAAACAAAAACCGGCAACGCATAATCCGAGGGAGGTCATCAGTCGGTCAAAACCAGTTTCCGCCCGATGCGCTGTCCGCGCAAGATGGCGGGTCTGACGCGCCATTGACGTCAACATGCGGCTGCGCCAGAGCGCATCTGTTTTTGAAAGCAATAGCGGATGATGCGAACAAATATTGACTAGCCGCTCGGCGACAAAATACGGGGCCCAAGCCTCCGGCGACCATTTTTCATATCGCGCAAGCCATGACTTTGCCAATTGTCGCGCCCCGGCGCGCCCATCATCACCCATCGCCGCCAGGTGGCGCAACCAGGAAAACTCCTGAAGGAATGCGAAGACCGGGCCGCCAGATTCAGCAAGGTCCCAGATGCCGTCGATTTCACCTTCGCAATCGATCGCCTCATCGCCAAATGCAAGCCGCCCGCGCGCGAATGACTTCGCAAGGTCCTTATCTGCCGTAAACGGATCATTAGGCTGTGAAAATAGCCTATCAGGCGCCGGCCCTTTAAGCTGCGCCTGATAGAACGGGCTTTCCCCCCAGACCCTCTGAACGCGGCCGATAAGGTCTATCGACCGCGAATGAGATGACAGATCCTTTTGCTTAGAAGCGCCTGCCATTTCAGCTTCCCGCACGCAACGCGCTGATATTGGCCGCATAAGTACTGGCGCCGCCCTTAAAAACAGCCGAGCCCGCCACCAGCATGTTGGCGCCGGCGGCAATGGCTTTTGGAGCTGTCGTCGGATCGACACCGCCATCAACCTCAAGCAGAATGTCCTTGCCTGACCTGTCGATCATTGCGCGAGCGAACTCAATTTTTTTCAGTTGCGATTCAATGAATTTTTGCCCACCAAAACCTGGGTTCACCGACATCACAAGCACCAGATCCAGTTCATCAATAATCGCTTCAATCGCGCTCGCAGGCGTCGCCGGGTTGAGCGCTACACCTGCTTTTGCACCGACCGCTTTTATGCGCTGAACGGTCCGGTGCAGGTGCGGGCCCGCCTCCGGATGCACGGTCAAAATATCAGCGCCGGCGGCTTTGAACTCTTCGATAAATGGATCGACCGGGGCAATCATCAGATGCACGTCGAAAGGGAGCGCCGAGGCAGACCGAACCGACTGAATCACCGCAGGACCGATTGTCAGGTTCGGCACAAAATGCCCGTCCATCACATCAACATGGATGTAGTCCGCGCCCGCCTCGGTGACGGCGGCGATTTCCTCGCCCAAACGGGCAAAATCAGAGGCAAGAATGGAAGGTGCAATAGCAACTTGAGACATCCCAAACAGGTATCTTGATGCGCTATTCAAAGGCAATCATCGTGATGGAGAAATCAGCGCAAATCTCCGCCTTTAGTTTTCCCTTGTCCAAGAAAAATGCCCCGCCTGACGGCGGGGCAAAGTTAGAATGTGCAAGAAGCATCGGGAGGACAATCGAGGGGAATTTGTATTCGTCGGTTGCGCGTCTCCAAGTTGATATATGTTGTATTGTCCGAATTGGGCGAAAATAAGACGCAACTTTTATTTATCGCCACAAATCCCTGTTTTTATTGGTTAATTATTGTTTACTATGTTTTTGAAGCACGCACTTTTATTGGCGCCGGGCGCAACGCCAATCGTGCTTTGAGAACACCGAAAGCCGCCATGCCCGCCAGTCCGGCTCCGGCGATCAATCCGCCAATCCACTCAATGTCATAAAGCCCAATGCCGGCCAGGGAGAAAATAATCAGCCCAGCCATCAAAGCAAGATATCGCAACGGCGAGCGTAAAACCCTGCCCGCAACGCTAGCAGTTGCTGTCGCCGCCGAGGTCGCAACCTTCGCCGCATGGCCAGCGGACGTCTTCACAGCACGCAGAACCTTTCTCGCACCAAAAAGCCTGATCAAGACAGCCAAAACGCCGCCTGCGACAGCAATAAGGCCAAGCCGCTTGGCCATCGGCGAGGCTTTCTGGTCCGCATGATCGCTCGCGTGGGTGATATCGGAAACCACGGGCGCCTCAATGGTCTGAGGGAATGCAGCGGGGTCCATCGTAGAAGCATGCACAGGACCGAGCACCGCAGCCGCAGTCATAAGGGAGGTCGCCGCCATCATCGCCAGCTTGGTTTTTCGCGCATTATCCATGCTTTTCTCCGGGACATATTGAAGAGAAATGGGTGCTTAGAGCCCTGTTTTCAACCAGCTTAAATTAATCAGTCAGCGCCTCCCCATGGCGCCGGCGGCAGGGAGGTTGGTGTTTTCAGATCAAATTCAACGCGGAAAAACCGGTTTTCACGACTGAGTTCATAGGCGAAGACCTCATCAGAGACCTCTACAGCCCAAACATTCGTGACGGATGCCGTTAGACCCTCGTTTGTGAACAAGTCGATGGAATATTGGTCAACAGGAAATTCAGCGCGGGTTGCCGTGATCAAGGCGCTGTCGCCACCATATTGCGTAACCGCGTCTTCTTCGCCGTCTTCATGCCGATGGTCATGTTTAAGGCGCAAACCGCTATCAGTTCTCATAATTACCCAGGTGCGCGAGCGATCCTCGCCAACATGAAACGGAACTCGCACTTCGTTAGCGGCACACTCCCGCACATGCATGACGAGCTTTTCTGACACAAAGCCGACATCAGCTTCGTCAGTCGAGACCACACGACCTTCATAAGCCTGCCCGCAAAGTCTGGTTAAGCCCGCTATGAAGCTGTCGGCAGGTGTTTGTTCATCAACTGGCCCACACGCCACTACAGACAAGACGGCAATTACAGTAAATAAAAGCTTCATAAGGTCGATCACCCTTGCTAGCGCACCCTTTCGGAGCCACGAAGACCCACCCTCTTATCGCAAAGCGCGGCTTTCAGGGCTGCCCTCAGTCAAAACCAGGAAAGCTGCTCACCATCTCAATTTTGATATCCGGAAAACTCTCCACATACTGAATTTTGATGTCTGGGAAACTGTCGACATATCGCCACAGGCCGCATTTATCGGGGAAACTATCGACGATTTGCACTTTTAAATCTGGAAAGCTTTCTACGATCTGGACCTTGATATCGGGAAAGCTGTCGACGATTTGGATGTCTCCGTAAAGGGGGCGCCCATCAAAAGTGCAAGCGTCCTCATCGAGACCATCAGCCGCTTTCGCCGATCCAGCGATGGCAAACACTATGAAGAAAAACGCTATTGAAAGTCGCCGGAGTGCCGTCATGTGATGAATTTAGGCCACATCTGGCGATGAGACTAGGCGTTTGGCGGCTCAAATAGCCCTCGCAACATTGACAGCGTTACGAAAGCCGCCTAATTCACGCTTCGCAATGTTGCAATGCAGCGCGCGCTACCGGCCCTCTTTTTGTTGGCCCCAAGATAAGTCGCCAGCGCTTTTAAGCATAGCAAACGACATTGCCTGATGACGCATCGCTTCCTTAAGGCGGAAGAGCGGGGCGTTGAAAACAACTGACCCGCCGATGCACGAGATCTGGAGCCTCGCATATCCGCGACAGGGCGGACTGCTTTACCAGACCCAAACTACAACGGAGACTGAATGTCATTCGCCGATCTCGGCCTTGAGCCGAAACTTCTCGAAGCTATTGCAAAATCCGGCTACGAGACGCCGACCCCAATTCAAACCGAAGCAATCCCGCCAGCCTTGAAAGGCAACGACGTCTTGGGCATCGCCCAGACTGGCACGGGGAAAACAGCTTCCTTTACTTTACCCATGATCCAGCGTCTGGCCAAAGGCCGCGCAAAGGCGCGCATGCCGCGCAGCCTGGTTTTGGCGCCAACGCGCGAACTCGCTGCACAAGTTGCAGAAAACTTCGAAAAATATGGAGCCAACCACAAACTCTCTATGGCGCTCCTGATTGGCGGCGTTTCCTTTGGAGATCAGGATGCAAAACTGACGCGTGGCGTCGATGTGCTGATTGCTACACCAGGCCGGTTGCTCGACCATTTCGAACGGGGGCGGCTTTTGCTGACCGGTATTGAAGTCATGGTTGTCGATGAAGCCGACCGTATGCTCGATATGGGTTTCATTCCTGATATCGAACGCATCTTCAAGCTGACGCCGATGACGCGGCAAACGCTATTCTTTTCCGCCACCATGCCGCCGGAAATTCAACGCATCACGGATCAATTTCTGCATACGCCTGTAAGGGTGGAGGTCTCGAAGCCAGCGACGACAGCTGACACAATTACACAGCGCATCATTCGCGTGCCGGCAAAAGACGATAAGCTCAAGCGAAATGCACTGCGCGCGCTACTTGGCCATGAAGACGTTAAAAACGGCATCATCTTCTGTAATCGCAAATCAACCGTCGATATTGTCGCGAAGTCACTGCAAAAGCACGGTTTCAACGCCCGCCCAATTCATGGCGATCTCGCCCAAGCATTCCGCATGGAAACGCTCGACAAGTTTCGCAATGACGAGATTCAGTTTCTCGTTGCTTCTGATGTTGCGGCGCGCGGTCTTGACATTCCGGCGGTGAGCCACGTCTTCAATTATGACGTGCCGATCCATTCTGACGATTATGTACATCGCATTGGGCGCACCGGGCGCGCAGGTCGAAAAGGCGCGGCAATGATGCTGGTCACCCCGGCTGACGCCAAATATTACGATGCGATTTTGAAAACCATCGGCGCAAAAGAAATTGAAGCACTCGATTTTTCCAAATTTTTTGAGGATAACTCTGGCGGCCCTTCTGAGCGGCGGTCGCGATCAGACGCGCCTGCGAAAAAACCTCGCCGCAGCTCAAAACGTGAGCAAGCAAATGTGGAATCTGAGGACCAGCCTGATTCAACGGACAAGCAGCGCGCCCCACGGCGCAAACGATCAGACGCCAAAAAGCCTCGCCGCCGCGAGTCGACGGAGGAAAGTGTAATTGGCCTTGGCGATCACGTTCCGGCCTTTATCACCCGAGCGGTTGCTGGTTGAAATCGCTAAAACTGTTGAAGTCTTATTAACTTTTAGTCGTGTGCAAACGGCTTAGGTATTCATTTACGTTAACGATGTAGTGTCCCCAAACGGAGCGAGCTTGATAGGGCAAGCCGCAAGTCGGGGAAGTTTTGTATGCCGGATAGAGCCAAGAACACACACCGAATTGGCGAAGTCGCGCTCGGTGCGCTCAAGCAGATTGGTCTATCTGCAACACCGCGAAATTATGAATTATGGTATGAACATGTGGAGGGCCGGGCTCCGGGCCTCTCGCGTGATATCCAAAAAGCACTCGATCCAGCAGGAAAGCTGGACCAGGAGTCTGCAGACGCGCTTTACAAGAAGCATGTCCAACATGGCGACCTCACCCGCAATGTGCTTGATCTCGTTTCACGCTTTCGATCCGAGGTAACAGGCCTCTACGATGTCCTCGAAAGAAGCGGCGAAAGCACCGTTGAGCATAATGAAACGCTGACGGGGCTTTCAGTACAGTTGCGTCAATCCACAGAAGAATACCCCGCTGTTGGGGCTCTCCTGGAGGGCGTCATGGCCGTCGCCAAAGACATGCACGCGCAAAACCAGCAGCTTGAAACACGACTCGCTGATTCCACGAGCGAAATCAACGCACTGCAACGCAATGTCGAAAGCATTCAGGCTGAGGCGATGAAGGATTCCTTAACCGGAGTCGCGAACCGCGCCGCTTTTGACAAGTTTCTGGAAGAACATATGGCCGCTGCGGTTGCAGAGGGAAAAGAACTGGCGCTCGTGCTTTCAGACGTCGATCACTTCAAGAAATTTAATGACAAATGGGGTCACACAACTGGCGATCAGGTTTTACGCCTTGTCGCCGAAGTGATGAACGCCAATGTCAAAGGTCAGGACCTACTCGCCCGGTATGGCGGTGAAGAATTTGCGATTGTCCTGCCGGGTACAAGCATTGAGAATGCTCAAATGCTCGCAGATCGCATTCGTGCGGCTGTAGAATCAAGGCGATTGAAGAAACGCCGCACTAATGAAGATCTCGGTGTTATCACAATGTCTATGGGAGTCGCCGGTCATCAGCACCTCGATACGCCAGAAGGATTGATTGAACGCGCCGACGCCTGTCTGTACGCCGCTAAAAATGCTGGGCGAAATCGCGTATTTAACGAAGAAGACCTTGCGGCGAGCAACAATACTCAGGGCAAAGATGAGGCCGGCGCAGCTTAAGACACCGCCTCTTCGACCAGCAGGTTAAACCTGTCATGGCCCCAGTATTTACTCGCACCATAAACCGCAAACGGTACACCGAAAACACCATCTTCTTCGATGAGCTGACGCTGTTTCTTTAGCGTTTTGCCAACCGACAGCGCTGACTGCGCCGCCTCAACCTCATTAGCGGTCCAATCGGCTTGTTTTGCGCAGTCTTTTAACACCTCAAGGTCGGATATATTACGCCCCTCGCCCCATCGGGCGTCGCACACAGCCAGCGCGAAAGGCATTCCAACACCATCACGCTCGGCGGCGACTGCCGCCTTGTAAGACGGCGTTAAATCAACATCGAATGGATTAGGCGGGCGGATCGCAAGCCCCATCCGCATTGTCATGCGCGGCACATCAAGCATGTAATAAGCTCGCTTTGACTTGCTGGTGACGGGGTCAAAAAACTCATCGCCCTCCGGCGGCCCTGTAAAAGGAATAAGCTCCGGACTCAGCCCGGCGTGGTTTAGAATATGCAGACCAAGCCGGGAGTATGGGCTACGGAAGGAATGATAAACACGGATTTCCGCCACAAGTGACTCCATTTTTTTGATGCAACTGAAAGTGTGAAGCTGAAAATTATATCGAAAACAGGTGACTTGCAAATTAAAAGTAACTTAGCGCGACAAGCTATTGCGTCTTCTTTCTCGTCGCCGGCTTTTTCTTTGCTGGCCGTTTTGAAGTGTTTTTCTTTTTAGGCTTTTTCGCGCGAGCAGCCGCCCCGAGCGCTAACACCGTCCAATGCTGCAAGCATTCATTATCGTCGAAGATTTCCTCTGGCGCATTATAATAAGACATTTGCCCAGTCTTGCCGTTGCTAAAATCAACGGTGAAAGGCGTGAGACCCGCAGCCACGAATTCGGCGCGAGTTACATCGTCGACCTTGAACCAAACGCCTTCATCGCCAGTGATCGCAAATATCGACCCATCGCAATAAATGCCTGCGCCGCCAAACATCTTGCGGATAGTGATTACGCCAAAGGGAGAGAAGAGGTCTTTCAAGTATTCGAGATAAGAGGCGGATGGCGGCATGTGATAAGCCTACTCCACTAACCTTTATAGCGAAAGCAGTAGTTGTATTGGAAAATATGTCGCCCCAAATCCCCAAGAGTCAAATAACAAAAATACGCTGATCCTATGCGTCAGCCTTTTGCGGTATAATCGTTACGCTTTCACCGCATCCGCAAGCATCAGTCTGGTTGGGATTGTTAAAGACGAAACGCTGAGACAGTTTTTCTGTCACATAATCAATCTGCGTACCGATCAGAAATAAGATAGCTTTTGGATCAATCAGAATTTTAATACCATTTTCTTCAACAACTTCATCAAGCGGTCCCGCTTCCGTTGCGTAATCCATGGTATACTCCATGCCCGCACAGCCGCCGTTTTTGACGCCAATCTTTACGCCAATAAAGTCTTCGGCAGCGCCCGACATGATTTCATCCATGCGCGCGGCGGCTCCATCTGTGAGCGTTACAACTTTTGGTCTTGGTCTCGTCATTCCTGCAGCTCTCTTATCGGTTTACAAAAAACAGTATCGATAAATGATTTACCATTTGATTGTGGACCGCATACTCTTTTCATATTGGAAACGCCCATTGAGCCACGCGCACAAACCAACTCATACTCGTTAATTAAGTTCTGCCTGAACGCTACCATGCGTTCGTAATGAATAAGCAGCGCATTTGCTTCGTTTTGAATAAGCCGGTCAGAAGATGACTGCTTGTCTGATATCTCGTCGTAAACATCCTTGTTATATCGCTCTAAAGCTTCAATATGCGCAGCCGATTGCGCGCATGCCGCGCCTTCCACTAATGAAAGCTGGAACTGAGAAAATGCAGGCGTTGCAAAAACGCTGACGCCAATGAATGTGATAATGAGAGATTTCACAACCACCCGAGCTCCAGCTTCGCCTCGTCTGACATTTTCTCCGGCGTCCATGGCGGATCAAATGTCATCTCAACCTTCACGTCTTCAATGCCTTCAATGCCACGCACCGAGCCCTCGACCCAGCCAGGCATTTCACCAGCAACCGGGCAGCCGGGCGCAGTCAAGGTCATGTCGATCGTCAGTAACCGGTCATCATTCAAATCGACTTTATAGATGAGGCCAAGCTCATAAATATCAACCGGAATTTCCGGATCATAAACCGTCTTAAGCCCTCTGATCACGTCCGCTGTGATGCGCGACAGCTCTTCCTCAGGGATGGAAGAAGCACCAGAAGTCTGCGCCTGAGGTGCTTCAACCTCCGGTTCATTCACAGATACATCAATCACGTCGCGTTGCTGTTCCATAATTTTTCTCAACCAAACATGTCGTGGGTTTTGTGCAGGCCCGCTATCAGCGCCTCCACATCTTTATGAGTGTTGTAGGCGGCAAAGCTGGCGCGCGCAGTTGCACTGACGCCAAGACGTTTCATTAATGGTTGCGCGCAATGATGTCCGGCGCGAACCGCAACGCCGGTGCGATCCAAAATGGCGGACACATCGTGAGGGTGCGCGCCCTCTACCGTAAAGGCGATGATCGGCGCCTTGTTCGCGGCGCGACCGTAGACGCGCACGAAATTCAGCTTCGCCAACTCTTCCAATGCATGGTCGCGGAGGCGCCCCTCATGAGCAGCAATTTCGCCAACGCTTTTCGATTCCATCCATTTCAGCGCCGCGCCAAGACCAATCGCCTCAAGAATTGGCGGCGTGCCAGCTTCAAATCGATGGGGCGGGTCGTTATAGGTAACCGCGTCTGTTGTGACGATATCAATCATCTCGCCACCACCCTTGAAAGGCGGCAAGGCTTTAAGTGCGTCTCTCTCGCCATAGAGAACGCCAATACCTGTCGGTCCATAAAGCTTGTGACCGGTCATCACATAAAAATCGCAGCCAATATCCTGAACATCGACAGCGCCGTGTACTGCGCTCTGACAGCCGTCAAGCAGGATCTTCACGCCATGCTCATGCGCGATCTTTGACATCTCTTTGGCTGGGGTTGGCGCGCCCATAACATTTGACATGTGCGAAACGGCGACAAGCTTCGTGCGTGAGGTAAACATCGCGCGATAAGCATCAAGATCTATCTCTCCATCATCCGAAACATCTAGCCATTTCAGAACTGCGCCTTTGCGTTCCCGCAATAAGTGCCAGGGTACAATATTGGAATGATGTTCCATCAGGGAAAGAATGATCTCATCCCCTTCCCCGATTTCGCTCGCACCCATTGCATAAGAAACAAGATTGAATGCATCAGTGCCGCCGGCGGTGAAGATGATTTCATCATTTGAAGCAGCATTCAAAAATCGCGCTGCGGTCTTGCGCGCATCTTCGAAAGCCGCCGTCGCCTCATTTGACAACAGATGCAGGCCACGATGCACATTTGCGTAGGAATGCTCCATCGCATGAGCCATCGCATCAATAACAGTACGCGGCTTTTGCGCTGAAGCGGCATTGTCAAGGTAAACAAGGCGCTTGCCATAAGCGTCGCGTTGCAGAATTGGAAACTCTTCCCGCAGCGCGTTGACATCAAGCATTGTTATCGGCGCTCCATCGCTCATTGCGCACTCAACCACTCACTAACGCGGGCATTAAAGACATCGCGCACACCATCATTATTAGTTTTTTCAATCACCTCGCCGACAAACGCTTCAATCAACAGGGCTCGCGCTTCCTGTCCCGACAGACCGCGCTGGCGCAGATAGAATAACGCATCATCATCAAGCGCCCCGGCCGTCGAGCCATGCGCGCATTCCACATCGTCGGCGTAGATTTCAAGTTCAGGCTTATGGTTCGCCTCAGCGCCATCTGAAAGCAGCAAGGCGTTCGCTGTCATCTTGGCGTCCGTCTGTTGGGCGGAGCGTTCTACATGGAACTTGCCCTGGAAAACATTGCGTCCGCGATCTTTTGCAACACCCTTGTGCAACTGGCGCGTTTGGCAGCCCTCGCCTTGATGGGAAATGTTAGACGTGAAATCCGTATGACGCTCTTTCGCAACCAGTGCAGCGCTGGATATCTCACTTGATGCGCCCGCAGACGGGTACAGCAAATGCGTTTCATGCCGGCAAAGACGACCACCGGTCGATAAACTTGTCTGCCGGAAACGAGCGTTCTCACCCACCATGGCGCCAAAAAAACCATGAGTAATCGTGTCCGGACCAGCATCCTGAAAGACGTAACGATCGAAATGCGCACCATCTCTGACACTGAGATGAAACAGCGATGAGTGATATGGGGCGCACCCTTCAAATGTTTCAATTACTGTCAAACGACTGCCCGTCTCAGCACGAGCGAGGATTTGTGAGAAGATCGGCGCAGCGCCGGTATTAATATGACGGATCAGAAGCGGGCGTTCGACGTTGGCTTCGCTCAATGATGCAAAACCAAGCGCCTTGCCCGTCATCGCAACATTAAGAGCTGCGATGCCATGGCCATCAAAACGAGGGTCCGTTGCACTTGGGGGGATGAAACCAAACTCCAAACCATCAATAGTCCCACATTCCGGTATGCTGATCCGTCCATCGACAATGTGAAACTCTATCGGGTCCATTGCTGCGAAAGGCGATGGCGCGATCGTTGCGTTGTAGCGGTCATCGTTCGCGGGTTTTACCTTCCTGACAGCAGCGTTGAAGTCCGACCATTTCCAGCCTTCAACCCGCCGACTTGGCATGCCAAGGCGTGCATAACGTTCAAATGCAGCACGCTGTGCATCGCTCATGTTTGGCTTTGCGATCACTGCCGCTTCAAGGCTTGCTTCCATAGCGGAAGGATTATCGAGAAGGCTTTGGCTCATCTTTACGCCGCCTCTATGAATTGATCATAACCTGAGTTTTCAAGCTCCGCCGCCAATTCAGGTCCGCCTGATTTTACGATACGGCCATCGGCCAGTACGTGTACTGCGTCCGGTTTGATATACTCAAGCAGGCGCTGATAGTGCGTTATGACAAGGAAACCGCGAGACGGTCCGCGCAGGGCGTTCACAACCTCGCCAACCATTTTCAGCGCATCAATATCAAGTCCTGAATCCGTTTCATCCATAATGGCAAAGCGCGGCTCGAACATCGCCATCTGCAACATTTCCATGCGTTTTTTCTCACCGCCGGAAAAGCCTACATTAAACGGGCGCTTCAGCTTTGCGTCATTGAGGCCGACAAGCTTTCCCTTTTCTCGGATCAGTTTGATGAAGTCAGCAGCGGAAATTTCTTCTTCACCGCGCGCCCTGCGTTGCGCATTTAACGCCGTGCGAATGAAATTCATCGTCTGCACGCCCGGAATTTCCATCGGGTGCTGAAACGAGAGAAACAACCCTCTCGCCGCGCGCTCATCGGGGTCGAAGTCGAGAATATCTTCACCTTCAAGGGAAACGCCGCCCCCTGTCGCTTCATAGCCATCACGGCCTGATACAGTATAGGATAGCGTCGATTTGCCTGAACCATTCGGCCCCATAATCGCATGCACTTCGCCCGCAGGAACGCTCAGCGAAAGACCTTTCAGGATTTCGTTTCCGCCAACGGCCACATGGAGATTATTGATCTTGAGCATAAAACATTAGTCCTCAATACTTTGTTTGACAGCAATGCATTCGATTTCGACCTTGGCGCCGATCGCAAGCCCATCCGCGCCGATGGTCGAACGCGCCGGCTTGTCGCCGGGGAACGCTTCCGCATAAGCCGCGTTCATCGCGGCGTAGTCAGCCATGTCGTCGAGAAACACAGTGCACTTGACGACATCGGAAAGCGCCGCGCCGACGCCTGCAAGGGTTCGCTTCATATTGGCAAAGGTCTGACGTGTCTGATCGGCGGCATCGTCAGAAATGAGTTCGTTCGTCTCAGGATCACGCCCTAGATGACCGGATACATAAATCATATCGCCTACCGTTACGGCGGACGAAAATGGCGCCCAGTCAGGAAGCGAAGGATCACGGTAGAAGTCGGGTTCGCTAGCAATAACCGTCATTGAACATAAAAAAACAAAAGCGATCGCACTTGTAGCGATAGAAGTCTTCGTCTTACTTTGATTGATCATTAACCTACACTCCCCTCAAGACTGACGGAGACGAGCTTTTGCGCTTCAACGGCAAATTCCATGGGAAGCTCCTGCAGAACCTCCTTACAGAAACCATTGACGAGAAGCGCCACAGACTCTTCTTCCGAAAGCCCACGTTGCTGGCAATAGAAGAGCTGATCCTCAGAAAGCCGAGACGTCGTCGCCTCATGTTCAAGGATCGCCGAAGGATTCTTGCTTTCCACATAAGGCACCGTATGGGCGCCGCAATTATTGCCGATCAGCAACGAGTCGCATTGCGTAAAGTTGCGCGACCCTTCCGACTTGCGATGGATACTGACAAGACCGCGATAAGTGGAGTTGGATTTGCCCGCCGAAATGCCCTTGGCAATTACACGTGATTTCGTATTCTTGCCGAGATGAATCATCTTGGTGCCGGTGTCGGCCTGCTGGTGATTATTTGTGATCGCGATTGAGTAAAACTCGCCCTGACTATTGTCGCCTTTCAGGACGCATGACGGATACTTCCAAGTCACCGCAGAACCGGTTTCAACTTGGGTCCACGAAACTTTCGAGTTGACGCCGCGACAGTCGGCGCGCTTGGTCACAAAGTTATAGATGCCGCCATTGCCATCCTTGTCGCCGGGATACCAGTTTTGCACCGTTGAGTATTTGATCTCTGCATCGTCTTCCGCCACGAGTTCAACCACTGCCGCGTGAAGCTGGTTTTCATCGCGCATAGGCGCTGTGCAACCCTCGAGATAGGAAACATATGATCCCGGCGCAGCAACAATCAACGTGCGCTCAAACTGGCCTGTATTCGCCTCATTGATACGGAAATATGTCGACAGCTCCATGGGGCAACGCACCCCCTCCGGCACATAAACGAAAGTGCCGTCAGAAAAGACAGCTGAATTCAGCGTTGCAAAGAAATTATCGGATGTCGGCACCACCGTGCCAAGATATTTACGAACAAGTTCCGGGTGCTCGCGCACCGCTTCGGAAATCGACATAAAAATCACGCCGGCTTTCTCTAGCTCTTTCTTGAAGGTCGTAGCGACGGATACTGAGTCAAAGACAGCATCGACCGCAACCTTCGGCGCGGCGCCATTTGCACCATCCGGGTGCGTGCGCGCCTCACCAGGACTTGTGCCGGCGCCTTCAACACCAAGCAAAACTTCTGCTTCGCGCAATGGAATGCCGAGCTTTTCGAAATCCGCCAGAATTTCCGGCGGCACGTCGTCCAGCGACTCATATTTCGCGCCGGACTTAGGCTCCGCATAATAATAGGCGTCCTGATAATCAATTTCAGGGTAATCAACCATCGCCCATGTCGGCTCTTCCATGGTCAGCCAGCGGCGAAAAGCTTCCAGACGCCATTCAAGCAGCCATGCAGGCTCTTCTTTTTTGGCCGAGATGTAGCGCACAGTATCTTCATTCAGGCCTTTCGGCGCCTTGACCGACTCAATATCCGTCGTGAAGCCATATTTATAGGTCTCCAGCGACTTTGCCGTTTCAACGGTTTCTTTGCTGATGGATTCTTTGACCTCAGACATCTAAGCCTCAATCCCTTTTGCAAGAAGCGCCGTCAGATCGGCGCCTTGAACACGGTGCTTTGCAATTTCATTATACTCGTCAGAATTCGCCCAGGCTGCGAAGGATGCTTCATCCGGAAACGACATTAGAACGATACGGTCCTTATCCCAGTCGCCTTCAATAATTTTAGGGTCGAAGTCAGCAGCGAGCATTGTGCCTTTAAATTTTGAAAAGACATCCATGAACGCATCAGAATAACGGTCATAAGCTGCGCGATCTTTGATCTTCACTTGTACAACTGCGTAAACCGTCATGCCGCTCTCGCCTTAATGCGTGCATACGCCTCCGGCCATTCGCGAATGAAAGCCTCAGCATCTTCAGTCGTGGAATTCCAACCCAGGGAAACGCGGATCGCGCTTGTTGCTTCTTCTTCACTTGCACCCATAGCGGTCAGCACATGGCTCGGTTTTGTCTTACCCGAAGAACATGCCGTACCAGCAGACACGGCAATACCCGCAAGATCCATAGTCATAAGTTGCGTGGCGCCAGAAAAACCGGAAGCGGATAAACAGAGAGTGCCCGGCAAGCGCTCTTGATCCGCACCCCAAACCGTCGCGCCGGCGGCTTCGGCGGCGTTTTGCATTTGGTCGCGAAGCGCGGAGATCTCACTAGCACGCGCAAGGCTTTCCGACGCCATTCTGGCGGCGACGCCAAGCCCGGCGATCGCTGGCACATTATGCGTGCCAGCGCGGCGATTTTCTTCGTGTCCGCCACCGCGCATAATCGGCTCCAGCGGTAAGTTCGGTCCGGCGATCAGCGCACCAACGCCAAGGGGGCCACCAAATTTATGACCCGTCACCGACATCATATCCACGCCTGACAAGACAAAATTGACCGGAACCTTGCCCGCAGCCTGCGCCGCATCACAAAAGAGCAGCCCGCCCGCATCATGGGTGATGTCCGCCGCCTCGCGCACCGGCTGCAAGACGCCAGTTTCATTATTTGCGAACATCAGACAAACGATAAAGCCGCCATCTGCCGCAGCATCATAAGACGCCAGTCGATTCTTAAGCCATTCAAGGTCGATGACGCCTGATGATAACGCAGGTATAACTTCAATCTCTGCGCCGGTTGTCGCTGCATTCGCGGGGACTGCCGAATGCTCAAGAGCACTCACAAAGATGCGCTTGATCTGATGCGGCTTCATGGCGCCATGAAGAGCGTAGTGAATCGATTCCGTCCCGCCGCTCGTAAAAATGACGCCATTGACCGGCGCATTGACCAGAGCGCGTAGGGCTTCACGAGCATCTTCAACAACCTTGCGAGCCCGGCGTCCTTCTTCGTGTACGGAAAGAGAATTCCCGTCATGGGTCATCGCATCGCGAACTGCATCGATGACTTCCGGCCGTACGGGCGCTGTTGCATTGTGGTCAAGATAATGCCGGGTCATTGCGCAGCCTCCACCGAACGAGACGGCGCATTCACAGCAGCCATGCCCAAAACCCGTCGCTCAACAATATCTTCCAAGCTTACCGCATTCAGAAAAATATCGATTTGACGACCGAGCTCGTCCCATAAATCATGTGTCAAACATCGAGCCGTCGTACCCTTACAGCCAATCGTTGAACCGCTGGCGCAGGCAGTAGTTTTGATCTCTTCGTCCACCGCATCGACAATCGCAGCGACACGAATATCAGCAGGCGCCGCGGTCAGCGTGTAACCGCCGGAAACCCCGCGAGCGCTCGCGACCAGACCTGCGCGGCGTAGTTTGGCGAATAATTGTTCGAGATAAGAAAGGGAAATTCCCTGTCGTAGAGAGATATCAGACAACGCCACAGGAATATCGCCGCCAGCGACCGCGAGATCCGCCATCGCCGAGACTGCATATCTGCCTTTTGTCGTCAGCTTCATTTGTTGCGCCGCACCGAATTCATTCAAAGCCTGGCTCATTGGCTGGCGCCACATGAAAAACATGTTATACGCGCCAACCAACTGGCCCTGTTAACGAATGAATTAAGAAATCCGACTGTTTTAGTCAACATTGCAGCAAAGCAAATTTGTACTGTTTTTGGTGCTTTTTGCCTTGTGAGGCGTTTTTCAGGTCCAAAAAATACTAATTCGCTGGGATTTTGAATACTCAGCCACCAACCTTGAACAGGATAACAATGCCAGAAGTGATTTTCGCGGGCCCTGAGGGGCGCCTGGAAGGCCGATATCAAAAGGGAAAAGGCGACAATCCTCCGGTAGCGCTCGTACTGCATCCACATCCGCTTTTCGGCGGCACCATGAACAATCGTGCGACTTACGAGCTTTACCAAATGTTCGTGCGCCGGGGCTTTTCAACCATGCGGTTCAATTTTCGCGGCGTTGGTAGAAGCCAGGGAGAATATGACCAGGGACAGGGTGAACTGGCGGATGCCGCGACAGCACTGGATTACATGCAGCAAATCAACCCGAACGCCCCATTCAGCTGGGTCGCCGGATTTTCCTTCGGATCATGGATCGCGATGCAGCTGTTGATGCGCCGCCCGGAAATTGTTGGCTTTCTTGCTGGTTCAACACCAGCCAATTTATACGATTTTTCCTTCCTCGCCCCCTGCCCCTCATCGGGACTCGTCATCCATGGAGAAAACGACAAAATCTGCGTGCCAGAGGAAACCAAAGGCATGGTTGAGCGCACCCGCACCCAGAAAGGGCGCAAAGTCGAGTTCCAGGTTGTCCCTGAGGCTGACCATTTCTTCGAAGCGCATATGGAAGCCTTTATTGAGGCCGCTGAGGCATATCTTGACCGGCGCCTGGCGCATGAAAAACCAGAAGGCGAGTATCATGGGGAAATCTGAGGGCTCGCAGGTACGGTATATTTAGATACAAATGCTGATATTTTCCCTGCAATTAACTTTTTCCAGCCAAACTGTAATTTGAATTTATGGGCTGGCCGGAAGACCATCATGTTCGAAACAATACTAAAGGCGCTGCCACGCAAAAGCGCTGATCTGGAAGCGAAGCTTCACGGGGTCAACGGATTTACCGGGCGCGGTGAAATCGAATTTGTCGCCTGGAAAAGCGGCGCGAAAGAGATGGAAGTTGAATTACGCGGCGTCGCAGGACGTAATGCAGAGATTTATGCGGACGATGCCCACGTCATGACCGTTAGCTTCGACAATGGGCGTCTGGACCAGACATTTAACACGCGCAAGGGCGATGTCCTTCCAGACCTCATTGAAGGCACACGCGTTGATGTGCGTCAAAACAATGAGGTTATTCTTGAAGGTGTTTTGATCCCCGATTGAACCCCAGCGCTAATAACGCGGCGAATGTTGAAAAAGGATGATCGCCATGAGCCTTGAGAACCCGGAAGAAAGCGGCGGTGAACAACCTACCCAACACAGCAATGGCATTGGATCGCTTAGTCTATACCTTCTTGGCGCCGGCGCCATCTTGCTAATTGCTCTTCTCGCCTTCGCTTACTGAAAAGCTAACACTTGTTGAGCTAGCCGAGGCCAGCGCGGCCAATTGCAAGAAATTTTTCGCGGCGTTGTTTTTTCAATTCTTCCGGCGACAACACCTCAAGCTCGCGGATTGCAGTTTCGACCGCGTCACCGAGACGTTCAACCGTTAGGCCCATATCGCGATGCGCCCCACCGACCGGCTCGGGGACAATGTTGTCAATCACGCCGATTTCCAGAAGGTCCTGCGCTGAAATTTTCATGGCTTCCGCCGCATCCGGGGCCTTGCTCTCACCCTTTCCCGCAGCATCCTTCCAGAGAATTGAAGCGCACCCTTCCGGTGATATTACTGAATAAACCGAGTGCTCCAACATTAGCACCTTATTGGCGGCGGCAAGTGCGACAGCGCCTCCTGAGCCCCCTTCGCCGACAACAACCGAAATAAGCGGCGCGCCGAGGCTGAGGCACTTTTCCGTACACGATGCAATTGCCTCCGCCTGGCCGCGCTCTTCGGCGCCACGCCCTGGATAGGCGCCTGGCGTGTCAACTAACGTGACGACTGGCAAGTTGAATCGCTCCGCCATATCCATAAGGCGCATTGCCTTGCGATACCCTTCAGG
Source organism: Pseudomonadota bacterium (assembly GCA_039196665.1). GTDB lineage: Bacteria > Pseudomonadota > Alphaproteobacteria > Caulobacterales > Parvularculaceae > Hyphococcus. The sequence goes on from JBCCUQ010000001.1 coordinate 905,676, forward strand.
GCGCGCCATACCGAAATTGTGCTTGACGCGGCTTTGGGTGTCAGCGCCTTTTTCATGACCGATGAGCATGATGGACCGGCCTCGCAACCGCGCTGGGCCCCCGAGTATGGCGGCGTCCTCACCAAACGCCCTGTCGCCTGCTAGCGGTGTAAAGTCATCGACAAGCTGACTGACATAATCTGAAAAGTGCGGCCGACTTGCATGGCGGGCGACTTGCGCCTTTTGCCAACGCGACAGTTTGCTATAGGCGTCAGCCAATAAAGCATCAGCTTTCACCTGAAGCTTTTCAACTTCCTCGGCGACATTTACGCCAGTTTGCCCATCGACTTGGCGAAGATCATCAATCTTGCCTTCAAGCTCTGCAATCGGCTTTTCAAAATCAAGGTAGGTACGCATTGGTAGGACTTTCCTGAATTCGCCGGGACCCTATCCTCGTCCGACGCCAATTTCAAATAGGAACAAGAGCCCAGACTACTCAGATTTTCCCTGCTTTTTCACTAATGGATGCTTGGAAAATACAAGCGCTTTCAAGCGATCCTGCACCACATGGGTGTAAATCTGGGTGGTGGTGATGTCTGCATGACCAAGCATCTGCTGCACGGTTCTAAGGTCCGCCCCTCCCTCCAACAGATGCGTCGCGAAAGCATGCCGAAGAACATGCGGAGAGACTTTTGACGGCGTAACGCCTGCTGCGACCGCCAGATGTTTAAGCATCTGCGCAAAACGCGACGCTGTCAGATGACCCGCTTTCCCGCGCGACGCGAATAGCCATGGTGATGAAATCGCCTGACCGTTGCGTTTTTCAAGAAAATCATCCCGGCAAGCGAGATAGGCGAACACTGCATCAATGGCCTGTTCGGTCAACGGCGCGAGGCGCTCCTTATCGCCCTTACCGCGCACGAGCAATAACCTTTCCCCTTTACGCACCGCAGAGACTGGCAGGGCAACCAGTTCAGACACACGCAAACCTGCAGCATAAAGGATCTCCAGAAGCGCAACCATGCGCGTACCTTTCGGTCCCCCAAGCTTTTGCGCCGCCTCAAACAGTGCAGTTACTTCCTCGCCGGTCAGTATTTTTGGCAGCGGGCGGCGCGTTTTCGGACGCTCGATAGACGATGTCGGATTATCGGCGCGATGCCCTTCCGCATACAGAAATTGATAAAACTGGCGTAATGCGGATATCTTCAACGCCGCCGTGGATGCTGCAAGACCATTTGCAGCCAACACATTAAGCCATGCAGAGATATCATCGGCGCCGGCCGTTTCCAGTGACTCGCCGCGCTTAACGGCAAACACGGCAAATTGCGTGAGATCCCGGCTGTAATTCTTCAGTGTATTGGCGGCGGCCGCGCGCTCAACCGCCATCATCTCTATAAAAGCCTCGATCAGGCGCGCGTTTGTTTTGCTGTTATCTTGCGTCAAATCACCTCTGTTGGGCGTCATTGCCCGAGGGGCGGTTTTAGACGCGGCATCAATCCGCCCTGCTCATCTGTCGGCGCTGTTGCGGTTGCAATTGATCCGCCTGAATTTTTGAATTTTGCCGCCCATGCATTTTCAAATGCAAAACGGCGTTGCATCTGAGCAAGCCCTGCAGCTCGAAGAGACTGGCTAATAACGACGGATTCAATTGCACCACCTTGCGCAGCGCCGGCGGATGCGGCAAGAGCGGCAAGCCCCGCCTGACCCCGCTTATTATTAATTGCGGCGTCAAATGCTGTTTCAATAATCATAGCCGTCGTCATATCATCTTCATGACCGGTGACATGTGCGCCTGCAGTATCCTCACCAAGTATGGATATGCCGGCGACACGCGCAATTTGCGTAGCCGTTTGCGGATCGAGAACGGCCAACAAGTTGATCTGTTCAATAAACGCCATAGCCTGCGTTTCCGGTAATGCAGTCACACCGCCATTCGCGCCAACCATCGCTGCAAGCCATTGACCGGCGCCAACGCTGTCGCCGACCGCCATACGCGCCAATGCAAAACGTGACGCTTCCTCCGCTGTAACAATCGTCCCCTCAAGCGCTGCAATTTCATCGGCATAAAGAAGTGAAAGGGCGTAAGCGCGATGGAAGCTGTCAGCAAGACTGAGAGCAATTGCAATTCGCTGAGCCTTGTCACGTAAAAACTCCGGCGCAGCCATTTCACCAACGGACTGATAAAGTAACGCGTCTGAAAGAGGATCCGCCGCGCGCTCCCTGGCCGTAGTTGCTGCATTGCTGATCTCAGCGACATCAAATTCGACGCTTTGCAACAGGCCAGACAAGATCGCAGGCCCCATTACCCCCATCGCAATGGCGCGCTGTGCAGCCGATATGCGCGTGGCGGGATCAAGCGATACATCTTTGGCCATGGCCGCCAGCACGCCGGCGTCGGCTTCGCTCAATAGACCTGGCGAGAACGGCAGGTCTAATTTTCGCGCAATCGCATATTGAAGCGCATTTTGCGCCGCTGGAGGGGATTTCGGCGCCGCGCCTGTCAAAGCGGCGGTTAGGAACTCCAAGTCTGCAGAATCGAGCGCGCCCTGATCACGTAGAATACCCAATGTCAGGTCAGCAGCATCGGTCTCACCGGCTTCCACATAGCAAAGGGCGCGCAAACGAACCCAGAAGAGCTCATCACGTCCTGAGGTCAAATTGGCATTACGCCGACAGGCCGCAGCGATTTCACCGGAAAGTAAATCCGCGACTGCATCCGCTTGCCCCGTCCAGGGATCACCACGGCTGGCAGTGGAAAGACTGGATACCGTACGCGCTTCTTCGGCAAATCCAGCGCGCGCTAGCGCCAGAAGCTTTTTGCCGCCCAATGACGCCCCCGCCCCTTGCGGGCCAGGTCCCGGCGATAGGAGTACGCGTTTCAACGTCTCGCCAAGACTTGGCGCCGACGGCCGAGAGGGCATGTGCATCAACAGATATTCAAGCGTTTGACTATCGGACCCTTGCCACAGTGTTGGCGGCAAGGCGCCATTCGATCGATCAAGTACGCCTGTGGAAAATGCATCAGTTGCAAGTGGCGCTGTCTCTACTGCTTCAGGCAGGGCGACTTGCGCCACCGCAACGGTCAAAGCGGCGCTAGCCCCGGCGCCAGCGGCGATGACAGCGATCCGCGCTCGGAATTTAGCGTGCAACATTAAGCGCCTCCTGCTCAATAGTTCGCGTTTCAGGCTCCATCATCTGGCCATAGATATATAGTCCGGCTACTGCCGCCGCCAGCAGCACCACAATGATCAACACAAGACGCACGTCATCGTTCTCCTCTACCCAAATTTGGGAACGCCCCCACGCCGCCCCATCTTGCATGCCTGCCTATCAGCCAGGCTAGCCCAGCGCCCGACTAGCGCTTCGTTACACTCTCCCTTACATCTAGCGGTCATGGTTCATTCCCGCAAATATCAAGATTTTCAGTGCCCGCGCACCATCGTAATGATGGGGATGATGGGAGCCGGTAAAACCACCATAGGAAGGCGCCTTGCGCCGCGCCTGGGCCTGCCTTTTTTTGATGCCGATGCTGAAATTGAAAAGGCAGCTGGCATGTCAGTTTCAGAGCTTTTTCAACAACATGGCGAAGAAAGCTTCCGCCGTGGCGAAGCACAGGTGATCAAGCGCCTGATTGAGGGGCCGCCCCATGTTTTGGCGACCGGAGGCGGCGCTTTGATGAACGCCGCCACCCGCGCCCTGATCGCCAAACACGCAATATCCGTCTGGCTGCGCGCCGATATGGACACTATTCTGGTCCGTTCGACACGCCGCGGCACCAGACCGCTTCTTAAGGCTGGCGACCCACGCGAAACTCTGATGCGCTTGCTAGCGGAGCGCGAACCTCTCTACGCCGCCGCCGACATCCACATCGATAGCCAGCCGGGCCCACACGCCAATACCGTCAACCTGATCATTGAGGTGTTGGCGGATTATCTGAGCATTGATGCATCGCAAGACAGTCCGACAACAGCCGCTAACGAGGCCAGCGAATGAGTGTAGACACAGTTGCGGTTGCGCTTGGCGAGCGCGCTTATGACATTCATATCGGCGCAGGCGTTCTCGAAAATGCGGGCGCATATCTTACGCCACTGCTACAGCGTCCGCGCGTTATCGTCGTAACCGATGGGCATGTCGAAGCAGCGCAGGGCGCAAGACTGAAAGTCGGGCTCGACGCTCAGCGCATCAATCACAAATTCATTACGCTGCCGCCCGGAGAGCAGACAAAATCTTTTTCCATGCTCGACAATCTGACGACCGCCCTTTTGGATATGGATGTTGAGCGTAATGATATTGTTATCGCCTTCGGCGGCGGTGTCATCGGCGACCTGACCGGTTTCGCATGCGCAATCCTGCGCCGTGGTTGTCGGTTTATACAAGTCCCGACGACATTGTTGGCGCAGGTCGACAGCGCCGTCGGCGGCAAGACAGCCATCAACGTCCCGCAAGGAAAAAACTTGATCGGCGCTTTTCATCAACCAGCAATGGTGTTGGCTGACATTGAGGCCCTCGATACTTTGCCGGCGCGCGAATTACGAGCAGGCTATGCAGAAGTCGCTAAATACGGCCTCATTAACGATCCAATTTTTTACGAATGGCTAGAAGCGAACGGCGAAAAACTCTTCTCCGCCGCTGGCAGGGCCGAGCGTCAATTTGCCGTCAAAAAAAGCTGTCAGGCAAAGGCGGCGATTGTCGCAAAGGACGAAAAAGAACACGGAGCAAGAGCGCTTTTGAACCTCGGTCACACGTTTGGTCACGCCCTGGAAGGCGTGTTCGGCTATTCAGCAAAATTGCTGCACGGCGAAGCTGTCGCGCTGGGCATGACCCTAGCCTTTGAGTATTCTGTGCGCATTGGATTATGCCCTGCGGAAGATGCAGCGCGCGTCAAAGCCCACTTTACAAAATGCGGACTGCCCTCATCTTTTACGGATTTAAACACCGATCCAATCCCTGCGGGTAAACTAATCGTACTGATGCTGCAGGATAAGAAACGCGAGGCTGGAAAACTGACGCTAATCCTAACCAAAAGCATAGGCGAAGCGTTTATTTTCAAAGATGCGGACACAGCCGACATTCTTGAATTTTTGAAAGAAAAGACCGCCTGATAAGCGGCGCAAAGGAAATCATGAGCGAGATCGATTCAGCCATCTTAATTCCCGTTGGAATTATCTTTTTTTTGTTGATGCTGTCAGCATTCTTCTCGGGATCAGAGACGGCGCTTACTGCAACCTCAGAAGCGCGAATGCACAAGTTCGAATCAGACGGCAATTTGCGCGCACGCAGGGTCAACATTCTGATCAAAGACCGTGAACGGCTGATCGGCGCCATCTTGCTCGGTAACAACATGGTCAACATTCTAGCATCAATTCTAGCGGGTGGCGTTTTCGCATCTGTCTTTGGAGACTCGTTGATGGCAACTGCCGTCGCAACTGGCGTCATGACAGTTTTGGTATTGGTTTTCGCCGAAGTGACACCGAAATCGGCCGCTATCGCGCGACCGGACGGTTTTGCGATGCTTGTCGCGCCGGTGATGCGCTGGGTCGTTTTTATTTTCGCACCGATCACACGCATTGTGCAGCTCATAGTACGCGGATTCCTCAAGATTTTTGGTCTCGACATCTCAAAAGACAGCGCCGTTTTCTCCGTTGCGGAAGAGCTGCGCGGCGCAATTGATCTCCATCACTCAGAAGGCCGGGTCGACAAGGAAGCGCGAGACCTTATCCGCGGCGCCCTTGATCTTCATGAAATCCGCATTGAGGAGATCATGGTGCACCGTAAGTCCATTGAGATGCTTGACCTTGACAGGCCCAAGCAGGAACTTGTCCAGCAGGCGCTTGAAAGCGGTCACACAAGGCTGCCCTTGTATAAAGAAAACCCCGACAACATTGTCGGTGTCCTGCACGCTAAAGACCTGCTGAGAGGTTTATGGGATGCTGACGGCAAAGCCGATGGGATCGATCTCGAAGCCATATGTCGCCCGCCTTACTTTGCACCGGAAACAACAACCCTGCAGGAACAACTCGACGCTTTCAGAATTAAGCAGGAGCACTTTGCCCTCGTGGTCGATGAGTATGGCGCAATCATGGGGCTTGTCACGCTTGAGGATATTCTCGAAGAGATCGTTGGTGAAATAGAGGATGAATATGACAGCCCTGTTCAAGGCGTGCGTCCACAAAGCGACGGGTCCTTAAATGTCGATGGGGATGTCACCATTCGCGATTTAAATCGCGCCATGGATTGGAGCCTACCCGACGACGAGGCGGTGACAGTTGCGGGCCTCGTGATCCATGAAGGCCAATGTATTCCCGATGTCGGTCAGACTTTTTCTTTTCATGGCTTCCGGTTCCGCATATTGCGGCGGCGGCGCAACCAGATTACGGCTGTCAAAATAACCCCTATCGAAGCGCCCATCATTTAAACGGGCTCGTCCAACAACAAGAAAGTATTCTTCATGGCGCGAAAGCCCGGCCGATACGCGCTGTTGTTCATATTCATCACGGTTATGCTGAACATGATCGGACTGGGGGTCATCATGCCGGTAATGCCTGCACTGATTATGGAGGTGACCGGCCAGGACCTTTCCCATGCCGCGCAATGGGGCGGAACGCTGACGCTTGCATATGCGCTGATGCAATTCATCATGATGCCTGTGATCGGCGGCTTGTCGGATCGCTATGGACGCAGACCTATCTTACTCATCTCTATGGGCGCTTACGCATTTGATTTTTTTGTCATGGCGATCGCCCCGGTGATCAGCATCATTTTGGTTGCCCGTCTCCTCGCCGGCGCTTTCGCCGCCACTTTTTCTACTGCAAATGCTTACATCGCGGATATTTCTCCGCCGGAAAAACGTGCTGCAAATTTTGGTCTTCTGGGCGCAGCCTTCGGTCTCGGCTTTATCATTGGCCCGGCGATTGGCGGCTTCCTCGGTGAGCAGATCGGCGCGCGGGCGCCATTTTACTTCGTCGCCATTCTTGGCGCTCTAAATGTAATGTTTGGTTTCTTTGCGCTCCCTGAAACCCTGGCCCCGGAAAACCGCCGTCCCTTCGAATGGAAGCGCGCCAACGCTTTTGGCAGTTTCAAACAGTTCGCCCGCTATCCGATCATGCTGCCAATCGCCGGGGTGCTTTTTCTTTCGCAGCTTGCGCATTGGACCTATCCGTCCGTATGGGCCTATTTCGCACAAGAGAAGTTTGATTGGTCGCCGGGCGCCATTGCAGCATCATTAAGTTTTGTCGGCTTGTCGGCCGCCATCGTTCAAGGCGGGCTGACCCGCATCATCGTACCAAAAATTGGCGAGCGCGCCTCAGCGCTTTTCGCCATGACTGTTACCATCACCGCCTACGTGGCCTTCTCGGTCGCTACGACAGGTTGGATGGTTTATATACTTATAGCCTTTTCTGCACTTGGTGGTCTTGCGCAACCTGCGCTTCAAGGCATCATGTCGCGCACGATCCCCGCCAATGCACAAGGCGAACTTCAAGGTGCGATTGCAGCGGTGATGAGCATGTCCATGGTCATCAGCCCATGGATGATGACGCAAATCTTTTCCGCGTTTATTCAGCCCGGTGAACCATATTCATTATTCAATGTAACAATATTGCCCAATGGAGCGCCCTTCTACTTTCCCGGCGCGCCATTCATCTTTTCCGCAATTATCGAGGTCTTCGCGCTGATTATGCTATTCGTCGCATTTCGCCGCATAAGGCGGCCTCGGGAATAATAACTCGCAAGTTAGCAGCCTCGTGGAGCAGTCAGACTAGACATCGCGTAACATAAAATGGAAAATTGAGGAAAAATCGAGCAAATATAACCCTTTTGGAAAGCGCTCCTATTTACTCATAAGCGTCTGGTTAATCGAAACTAAAGCCGCTTTATAGACTTCAGAATCAATTTCAAGCGGCCATTTGCGCGTTTTACAGTATCATCCAACTCATCCAACAGCTCGCGGCTGGACGTCCTTTCGTCTTCATGTTCTTCAAGCAGCGATTTCGCTTTTTCGATCTCCGTCGCCAGCGCATCAAGCTTTTCATCTTCGCCAGACTTACGGTCCAGCGGGTTGCGGAGGTCATCAGCAGCATTGCGAAAACGGGCGGGCAAGCGGCCTGTTGATGACAGAAACCAAAACGTGGCGAAACCGAGGGCGTAGGCGCCGATCGCCAGCACCCAGCGATTGGTTACAACCTGCGTTAACCACCCTTCATCCATGACATCTTTGCGAAACCTCGCACCAAGACGGCACAGTTGCACGAGGTTCGCCCCAATTTACACGACGACCACACCATTATAGCAAACGATGCGCCAGCAAAGAAAAACCACCCGGCGAGGCGCTGGGCGGTTTTTAAGAATTCTTAAAACCAAGGTCGATTCTAGCGCGGCGCCATAACCATCATGATTTGGCGGCCTTCCATTTTCGGAAACTGCTCCACTTTAGCGATTTCTTCAAAATCATCCTGCACGCGCCTTAAAAGGTCTGCGCCACGATCCTGGTGCGCCATTTCTCGACCACGAAAGCGCAATGTCACTTTTACCTTGTCGCCCTCCTCAAAGAAGCGCTTCATGGCTTTGACTTTCACTTCGTAATCATGGTCGTCGATATTCGGTCGCATCTTGATCTCTTTGATCTCGACGACTTTTTGCTTTTTCTTGGCTTCCGCTTTCTTCTTCTGCTGTTGATACTTGTACTTACCGTAATCAAGAATCTTGCAGACCGGCGGTTGCGTATTTGGAGAAACTTCAACGAGATCAAGGCCAGCTTCAGCGGCGATCTTCAAAGCATCTTCGGTTTTCACGACACCCCGCTTTTCGCCCTCATGATCAATCAACAGGACTTGCGGAACACCGATATCTTCATTCACGCGCGGCCCCTCATTCTTGGGCGCAGCGGGTGCGTAAGGTTTGCGTGCTATGGATTTTTCTCCTTTGGTGACTAACGGTTATCTCTTGCCTGAAATCTCGCGAAAAACGGTTAATGATTTCGCGAACCGGCAAGAAGCGGCGATATATAAGGGATTTCGGTCACTTATCAACGTGCGACAGCCGAAACGGGACTGTCTTCCTCATTAAGGATCAATCCCATATTCGACAAGGTTCGCCAGGCGAACAACGGATCGACACCGCCAATACCATCCGGCGCCGTCAAAGTGACCACATGGCGGCCTTCCGGCGCGACAGGCGCAGACTTTCCATCTGCGATCACAACGCCTTCGCAGCCAATGCTCACAGCGAGGTGCATTTCCTCTGCATCGTCACTGACGAAAAAGGCCGATTCCTGTGAAAGCGCCGCTAACTGCAAGTGATCCGTCTTGCCAGTCAGGTCGACGAGTTGCGGCGCCTCATTGGCGATCTCATCACCGAATTGGTGAAGTTCTTTCGGCCCCGCCAAGACCGGCATAAAACCGGAGCGGGCCATGATTGTTGCAAAACCCGCATATGAAGACGCCGGCCAGCGCTTTTCCGGATTCACGCCAGGAAGCAACATGCCAAATGGTGTCGATATGCCGTACCAGGACGGCTTCATATTGGCGCTGTCCTTACGGGAATTTAGCGCCCAGCGCATATCAGGAAGTCGTTCCGGTGATTCAAGGCCAGCTGCAGACATCATTTTGCCAACGTCCGGCAAATGGATAGAGCTCGCTTTTCTGCTATTCTTTCTTGGCGCAGATGCAGCACAATGCCATTTCGGCCGAAACATGCCCATCGCGCCGTGCAGTTTTTTACTGAACTCATCGGCTGCAAGATCATAAACCGTTTCGAATTTTGTCGTCTTGAGCTGTTTGACCAGCGTCTTTCGTGCTTCAACGTCTCTAAGATTCGGCGCTGCAGCAACCTGATCAAAAAATGGCGATGCGCGCGCAATTCGCTGTAAGCCCGGGATTGTCAGAAGGCTGATTTTTGCATTCGGATGAGCCTTGCGGATAGCATCAAAAGCCGGCTCGGCGGCGATAAATGCAGCAAGACCGTCTGTCTTGATTACCAATATATTCGACTGCTTACGTCCCAACATCGCCCCGATTATTCCCCGCCCGCCAAGATATCGCTATAGACCCTCAAAGTTGCCTCGCACATTGCCGCCGCAGAGTAAACGCTCGCCGCACGCGATCGGCCATTCTCTCCCATGACCTCACGCTCTTCAACCGACATGCTGCGTACGCGATGAATTGCGCCCGCAAGCGCTGAAGCGTCGCCAGGCTTGACCAGAATGCCGCTTCGCTCATCCATAATGGTCTCAGTAGCGCCGCCATGGTTTGAAGCGATAACTGGCTTCCCCATTGCCCCAGCTTCCACGACGACGCGACCAAAAGCCTCCGGTCGTATCGACGGCGCTATCACTAAATCCGCCCAGGCGTATGCAGCCGGCATGTCGGCGCAATCCCCGACCAATTGGACCATGTCGCGCACCCCACGCTTTTCAACCAATGCGCGCAAAGCAGTCTCATAGTCCTCACGACCTTGCGCACCCCCACAAAAAACTAGCGTTAAACCTGGATCATTGCCAGAGGCGGACTGGGTTTTCAATTTCGCCACCGCATCGATAGCGACCTCATGACCTTTCCACTGAGTAAGACGACCCGGCAACAACACCCGGAACCTTTGCTTTTCCCCTTTCAGCCCCCATTTCACCGTTACTTGGTTAACGCGAGTGTCTGAAATCCCTGCTGGATCAAACACATCAAGATCGGCGCCGCGCGGAATAACACGCAGTCGTTCTGGGGAAATCTTGCCAAGGCGGGCGATAGCCTCGCCCGTATAGCGCGAATTTGCGATTACGCAGTCAGCCCGCAGCATGGAAGAATTGTAATATCGCTTTAGAGGCCCCTTCGCCCCGTAAGCGCCGTGATAGGTTGTCACAAAAGGCACGCCGGCCCTATTCGCCGCGCCGAGCGCACTCCAGGCCGGCGCTCTCGAACGAGCATGGATAAGGTCGACATTTTGCTCTCGAATTAAGGCCGCGAGCCGCCCTGCGTTCCGCCAAATCGTAATAGGGTTTTTCGAATGCACTGGCATCGGAAATATCTCACCGCCTGCCATCTTAATAGCGTTTGCGAGACGCCCGCCATGGCTCGCCACAAGCGCACGCCCGCCCGCACTAACCACAGCCGTCGTAATCTCAAGCGTCGTGCGCTCGGCGCCGCCAGCATTGAGTGTCGGGATAACCTGAAGGATGGTGTAATTGAATCGCCTCATCGCACCAATCATAAGTGGTTTTTCCAAGGGACACAGAGAAAAGGAACCAGAATGCAATCTACGCCGGAATATTTCGACGGTCCCCACGGGCGCATCGCCTATCGCCGGCGAGCTGGTGCTGGACCTGGCGTGGTCTGGCTTGGCGGCTTCCGTTCCGACATGCTGGGGACCAAAGCCGAGTATCTTGACAGCTGGGCGGCCCGCCAGGGCCGAGCGTACCTGCGATTTGATTATTCAGGACACGGGGAATCCGAAGGTGAATTTAACGATGGCTGTATCGGCGAATGGTCAGCGGACGCTCTCGCTGCTTTCGATGCCCTGACAAATGGCCCGCAGATACTCATCGGCTCATCCATGGGCGCCTGGATTGCAACCCTGCTGGCGACAAAACGCGGCGAAAGAATTGCGGGTATCGTATTTATCGCACCCGCACCGGACTTTACCGAAAAGCTGATGTGGCCAAGCTTCAGCGACGCACAACGTGCAGCAATTATAAACGAAGGTCGCCTTGAACAGCCATCTGACTATTCTGAAGAGCCGGAGATTATAACCAAAAAACTGATTGAGGATGGCCGCAACCATCTGGTTATGACAAATGATGTGCCAATCACCTGCCCGGTGCGCATTCTGCAGGGAATGCAAGATGACGCGGTCCCCTACACTCACGCCCTTGCCTTTGCGCAAATCATTGAAAGCGCTGACATAGAAGCTGTGCTGACGAAAGACGGCGACCACCGCCTGTCGGCGCCGGCGGATCTGGCGAGGCTCGAAAGAGTTCTTGACACACTCTGAAAAAGACCGGCCCTTAAGTTCAAATCACCTTGCAGCCAATCCAGGCAGTGATTGACTAAATTGGATTTCAATCCAGTCGGCAGGGAGAAAAACCTTTCGAGAGCCGTCCTTAACGCCTCGTCTTATCGCATTTTCATAACATTTCACCGCAGAAGTATATGTAATCGTATGCGCGCCTATTGCTACAACTGTCACATTAAAGTAATGTCGCCACAATTGTAGCAAGGGCGGAATCTGCCCAGCGATACGCATATGCGCATTGGGAGAGATGCATGAGCGAGCGGCAATCTGACAACCCAACAAAACCCGAATTGGCGATCCTAAAGCTCTTATGGGGCGCGAAGGAAATGAATGCTCGGGAAATCCATGATGAAATTGCCAATGATTTCGGCTGGTCCTATTCGACTGTGCGCACGGTTCTGGAGCGTATGTTCGAAAAAGGGCTGATCGCCAAATATCCGGTGGACGGCGTAAATATCTATGAAGCTGAAGTTGGCAAGGTCGCCATCCTAGGCCGCATGATCGCCGATTTTTCAAAACGGGTGATGGAACTGGACACAGCTCCAGCCGCCGCATTCTTTTCAGATTCAAAATTGCTCAGCGAAGATGAGCTGACTGAACTTGAAGCGATGCTTCGCAGGGAGGACAAAAAGCAATGAACGTGATCATTGAAGCCTTTTTCATCTGCCTGCTTGCCTCCATGGTCTGGGCGCCAATTGTTTTCTTGCTTGCCAACCGCCTCACCAAAGGCAGTGACGGCGTCTTTGCCGACAAGCTCTGGCCCGTGGCGCTGGTGATCTCAGCACTGCCGGCGCTGTTTGCGCCTGTTTCAGCTGCTTTGGGTTTGTCGCTAAGAAGTAACGCCCCGCTCCCTCCAATGGCCGCAATTGAAGCGCCATTGACTGTAGCGCCTGCAATCCCGATAGCGACTGTTGTTACGCAATCCGCCCCAATAAGTGTCGGCGCTGCTTTCGAAGCAACAGCTGTTCTTTATTTCTATGGCTTCTTAATGTTTCTGGCGCTCGGTTTGATCCGAATGGTCTGGTTTTCTTATCGGGTTCATTACGCGTTTGAGATTGATGAACCACAGTTAGAGGCCGGACTAGAAGAATGGCGCCAGCGCATGGGTATTAAAATCCGCCCGCGTTATGCGTTTTCTGACGCCGTATCATCGGTATGCGTGCATGGTCTGTTTCGTCCTGTAATCTTAATGCCGATGAACCTTTTGGATCGCGTTTCGATGAGCGATGCGATTCTGATGGGCGCTCATGAAATGGCGCATATCAAGCGCGGCGATACGCGTCTCTTTGCGCTTTGCACGGCGGCGCGTGCAGTATTTTGGTTCAATCCATTCATGCAGCGTATCGCAGCCTGCGCCAATCTCGCTGCGGAACAAGCAGCAGATGCGCTTGTCATTGCCAGTGGCGCTGAGCGGCGCCAATACGCACAGTGTTTCGTGCAAGGTCTACGTTTCGCTGCCGGGGCTTCGAACTTGGGGCGTGACCTTGTCCCCTCCTTCACGCCATTCGACAAGCGGTCGCGACGCGAACGCCTCAATGCAATCTTGTCAAATACACAACAAGCATCATTTTTAAGCTTGACCCATAAGATTGGGATCGCTTTTAGCGTGGTGGGGGCGGCGGCGCTCGCCTTTGCGCAAGCCGCATTTGCAGTTGCGCCATCACCAGCCCAGCAGGCACTACCCGCCTCACCGGTGGATGGCGAAGTTACTTTATCATTCGGACAGAGAAGCGGTGTTCTCGGTCGGGACAGGCCGATACACGAAGGCGTTGACATTAAGGCCGTGCGCGGCTCACTCGTTAAGGCTGCCGGGGACGGTAAAGTCATCGACGCCACGGGCCGATATCGCGGGCAACCAGCCTGGGGCAAAGTTGTCGTTATCGATCACGGCCATGGCCTTGTGACCCGTTACGCCCATCTGGATTCTTATCTGGTAAAAAAGGGGGACGCCGTTGACGCTGGCGACGTAATTGGGGCGGTTGGATCGACGGGCAAAGCCACGGGTCCCCACCTGCATTTTGAAGTTATTCAGGACGGATTGCCGATTGATCCAGCACCGGTCCTGGCGGCCGAACCAATGGGCGCACCCGCGCCTCTTGTGGAGCCTACTACTGAGGCGGCAACTGTCTTCCCCACTCCAGCACCCGCTGTAAAGCCGTCGGCGCCGATATCCCTTCGCGCAGAAATTGAGCAAAACTTGGGCGGCAGGCTCAAAGCCATCGAAGTCAAAATGGCCAACGCCTTCGACGGTATTGAGATAGACGATCTTGAAGGCTTTGAATTTGAATTCGGTGATATCTCCGTAGAAGGCGTTGAAGGATTCAAGACATTCGCGATGAATGGAATTGACGAATTCCAAAGTTGGGAATTTCTAAATGAGGATGATCGCGAGGCATGGGCTGAAACGCAGCGTGAAGCAGCACAAGCCGCACGGGATGCGCTTCGCGAAGCACAAAAAGAAATAGCGCGGGCGACCCGCGACCGCACAAAAGCTCAACGTAACGCAGAGCGCGCCGCCGAAAGGTCGCTAAGAGATCACGAACGTTCATTACGTGACCAAGAACGTGCGGAACGCGAAGCAGAAAGAGCTGAGCGCAATGCTGAACGCGAGCAAGCGCGCGCAGAGAGAGAAGCGGAAAGGGCTGAACGCTCACGCGAACGTGCAGAACGCGAGTTTGAACGCGTCATCGAGCGGGCGGAGGCTCAAGCAGAGCGTGAATTAGCACGTGCGGAACGTGAATGGGCGCGCACAACTGGCGAGAATATCGAGATAGATGAGCATGAAGTCCTTGCACTGCAGGAAAAAGCGTTAATCGAAGCTCAAGCTGATCTTGAAAAACAACTCTCTGAGATCAAGCGTCGACGCGCCGACTTAAAGCGCCAAAAGCGAAACAGTAAAAACGACTAAAAGGTTAACCGGGATGGCTCAAATTACCGCCCGGTTCACCGCATCCAGACAGCAACTCATCGATAAACGGATGCGCGCAGCCTTGATAAAGGTGAAACTGGACGCGCGCGAGTTCGTCTTTTATTGGAGAGAGAGACCATGGGGCTTACAAGGCTTTGTCTGAAGAACCCCGCGGCGGCTGGCGTCATTCTGGCGATCATCACGCTGCTTGGATTTATTTCGATTACGCAACTGCCCGTGCAGTTATTTCCGGCAATCGAGCGTCCGCAGATAAGCGTTTACACAAGCTGGCGTGCGGCTTCGCCACGCGAGATTGAGAGCGAGATCACCGAACCGATCGAACGCGAACTGCGCGGTATTCCAGGCATGATCCAGATGCAGTCCTGGTCCAATCAGGGCGATGTCTGGATGAATCTCGAATTCGCCCTTGGCACCGATATGGACAGTGCATTTACTGAAGTAAATTCGCGTCTACAGCGGGTGCGCGGCTTGCCCGCAGAAGCGGATCGTCCACGCGTCAATCTTGGCGGCGGTGGTGGGAACGCTGGCGAAACACTGATTTTCCTGTTTCTTCAAAAGTTGCCAGGCAACACCAATGAAAGCGTGCGTCTTAGCGAGTTTGCCGAACAACGCATTGTGCCTGAGCTTGAATCAGTAGCGGGCGTTGCTGGCATTGATGTGAACTCCGACGACGGCGAGGAAATCGTTCGTATCGAGTTTGACCCATTTCTAGCCGCGCAACTTGGCGTCACGCTGGATCAAATTTCCCAGAATGTGAACCGGTCAACCGACGTTACCGGCGGATCAGTAGAGGTTGGACGGCGCAATTACACGCTAAGATTTGAAGGCCGTTTCGACGCCAGCCAACTTGAACAGACCATTCTCGCCTGGCGCGATGGAGCCCCTGTAACGCTCGGGGATATTGCCGAAGTCAGGGTAATGCCAGACGACCGCGGCGGCGTTGTCTACCAGAACGGCAACCCGGCGATTGGCATGAGGGTAATCCGCGAACCCGGTTCAAACACACTTGAAGCAATTGATGGCCTTACAGAGGTTCTTGATGAATTGAACGCTGGACCGCTCGCAGAAATGGGTTATGCGATCCACAAAAGTTTCGACCCGTCCGTCTTCATAAAACGCGCCATTTCGCTGCTGACAAACAATCTATTGCTCGGAATAATGCTCGCGGTCGGTGCGCTCTGGCTATTCCTCCGACGCACCGCAGCAACGCTGGTTATCGCCGCAGCGATCCCCATTTGCTTGATGGCGACAATTGTTGTGCTGAACATGTTCGGGCGCAGTATCAACATTATTTCCCTTGCAGGCCTTGCCTTTGCAACGGGCATGGTGCTCGACGCGGCTATCGTGGTTCTCGAAAACTTTGTACGATTACGCGAAGAAGGACGTTCACCGTTTGAGGCGGCGGAGAAGGCTGTCGGGCAAGTCTTCGGCGCTCTATTCGCGTCAACTGTCACGACGATCGCAATCTTTATCCCGATCATGTTTTTCGAAGACGTGGAAGGACAACTCTTTGCTGACCTCGCCTTGACTATTGCAATCGCGGTGTCTTTCAGCCTCATTGTTGCGGTCACGCTGCTACCGACCGGCGCTCGCCTGTTCATTAAAAAGGACAAAGCACAAAGCGAATCCAAGCGCCCGATATTTGCTGAGCGCCTTGCTGACTTCATCATGCGGCTAACGGCGACTAATCCGCGCCGCCTCGCCATGGTGGGCGCGCTGACCGTCGTACCTGTAGCTATATCGTTTCTGCTGTGGCCACAGTTGAATTATCTACCGCCAGTTAAGCGCGATGCAGTGGACGCCTTTATAGGATTCCCGTCAGGCGCCAGCGCGGACATGGTGCGCGAAGAATTCGCCGAAGTTGTTGTCGAGCGCCTTCAACCTTATATGACCGGCGAGAAAGAGCCGGCTCTTCGCAACTACTATCTGTATACAGGTACTTGGGGCGGCAATACGGGTATCCGGATTAACGATCAATCGCGCATCGACGAAATGGTGAAGATCGTCAATGAGGAAATTCTCGCCGGTTTCCCCGATACGCGTGTGTTTGCACAACAAGGAAACCTGTTCGGTAATTGGGGCGCATCGGGATCAATCAGCCTGGAGTTACAGGCAGCAGATTTTGATGCTTTAGGCAACGCTGTGCCAACCGCTATTGACGTCATTCAGGAAGCCCTGCCAGGCGCACAAGTCTGGCCCAATCCCGACCCACAAATCGTAACGCCGGAATTGCGGCTTATTCCAAATGATCGCCGTATTGCTGAAGTGGGCATGACGCGCGAGGCCGTCGCCGCCGCAGTACGTTCATTCGGCGATGGTCAGTGGCTGGGAGAATTTTTTCACGAGGACGGGCGTCTCGACATTTATCTGCGCGCCAAAGAATGGACAGAGCCTGAGTATTTAGAGAATGCACCGGTCGCCACGCCGTCCGGCGCCGTCGTCCCACTTGGGGAACTCGTAACCATTGCGCGCGGCGTTGGTCCGCAACAAATTCGACGCCTGGATGCTCGCCGCACAATCTCTCTCGGTATTACCCCGCCGGACGGTATGGCGCTGGGTCCTGCTGTCGATGCGTTAAAAGCGAATGCAGAAAAACGATTGTTTGAAGTATTGCCGCCAGGCGCTTCAATTAAATGGGCTGGCGATGCGGATAGTCTTGCGCGCGCCGTTAAAAATCTTGGCAGCAACTTCCTGCTTGCGATTGTTATCCTCTTCCTGATCATGGCCGCTCTCTTTAAGTCGGTAAAAGATTCAGCTTTGGTGATCGTAACACTGCCTATGGCGACAGTCGGCGGTATTCTGGCAATCCGCGGATTGGATTTAATAAAATCACTACCGCTGGACCTGCTTGGTATGATCGGGTTCATCATCCTGCTTGGCCTTGTTGTGAATAACGCTATCTTGCTTGTCGCGCAGACGCGTGCGTCTGAAGCCAACGGCAAATCCCGGCCTGAAGCAGTACGCGAAGCGCTATCCCTCCGGATACGGCCAATCTTCATGTCAACGTCAACGTCGCTGATGGGGATGTTGCCGCTGGTGCTCTCACCTGGCGCCGGCAGTCTTATTTATCGCGGTCTCGCCACCGTCATCGTAGGCGGCATGGCTGTTTCCACTATGTTTACGCTGTTGTTGTTGCCGGCACTCTTGCAATTGGGTTCACGTCCTGCATTAGCGCCGGTCTCGCGCGGCGCCATGCCTCAACCTGCAGAATAATAAGGAGCTATCTCCCGTGATGAACCGTAAAATTATCTTTGCTGGCGGGGCTGCATTTGTCCTCATGGCTGCAGGGTCTATGGCTTTTCTTTATGGCAACAATGTTGGCGCCGGCGCAGACGCCGCCGAAGGCGATGCGCAGGCCCAGCAAGGCCCGCCGCCTGCGGCTGTCGCTGTCGCAAAAGCGGAGCTGCGGTCTTTAGCGCCGCAATCTGAGGTTCCGGGATCTGTTGTTTCCATGCGTGATAGTCTTGTAGCGGCGGCAACCTCCGGCAAAATTGAATGGGTCGCCGATGTTGGCGTCGAGGTCGACGAAGGAGATGTCATCGCACGCATTGAGGCGGCTGATGCTGAATTCACACGCGACGATAGCGCCGCCCAAGTCCGGCGCTTAACGGCGCGCGCCGAATATCTCGACAGTTTTTACAAACGCTTCGTTGGATTGGGTGAAGACGCTGGTGAGTCTGAGGCCACCCTCGATGAAATGCGGTCCAACCGCGATGAAGCTGTGCAAGCGGTGAGACAGGCGGAGGTTGCGTTGCGTCGCGCAGAAATCAACCTCGATCGTACAGAAGTCAGAGCGCCATTCGCGGGAAGAGTTGTCTCCCAGGAAATCCAGATTGGCGAATTTGCTAATCCTGGGTCCGGGCTTGTACGCTTGGTTGACACTAGCCGCTATGAAGTTACGGCCCGCGCGCCGGCAGGTCTTGCTCGCAATGTTGAAGCAGGGCAAGCAATCCGCATTGCGAATGGCGTTGACACTATGGATGCGCTTGTGCGCGCAGTCGTACCCGTTGGAGATGATCGCTCACGCATGCTGGAACTGCGCCTCGAATTACCAGATACAACCTGGTACGTCGGCTCAGCCGTACGTGTCAGCCTTCCAGCGGCGCAAGCGCGCAATGTTACAGCAGTCCCACGCGACGCGCTGGTTCTACGCGCAGATCGCGTCAGCGTTTATGTTGTTGGCGAAGACAATGCAGCGAAACGGATCGATGTAGAGCTAGGAGCCGCGGAGGGGGACTACATCGAAGTTATCGGCGATATCGAGCCTGGCGAGAGCGTTGTGATACGAGGCGGTGAACGGCTTCGAGACGGACAGTCTGTGACTATTTCCTCACTGACGGGCGAGCCTTCAGTCTAGGGCGTTACTCATTCTCACCAAAACGGTCGTTGACAAGCTTAACTAGCGAATCAACAGCCTCCGCCGCTTGTGGTCCCGTAGCTGAGATTTCAAGAACAGTTCCTTCGCTGGCAAGCAGCATTAACAAATCAAGTTGTGAGTCTGCGGATGCAGTGCGCTCCTGATTGCGAACCGTTACAACGGCGTCCCATGACTTTGCCAGAGTGGAGAAATACCGTGACGGCCTGATATGAAGGCCGAGCTTGTTTTGGATCGCGACGCTGGCTGTGGCGTCTTTACTCACGAGTTGGTCGCTTCCCCTGACAACACCCAGGACGCGACATTGATGTATTTGCGCCCAGCCTCATGAGCAGCCTTAACAGCCTCGGCAAGGTCCCCTTCTGCACGCACAGACGCAAGTTTGATCAGCATTGGCAAGTTGACGCCAGCGACGACTTCGGCATTCGCCTTTTCCATCACGGCAATCGCCAAATTCGAGGGTGTTCCGCCGAACATATCGGTAAGGATGACGACGCCCTCACCCGCATCGACCTCCTTGGCGGCGTCGAGAATATCCTGACGGCGCTTTTCCATGTCATCGTCGGGCCCAATCGATACGGCTTTGACAAGTTCCTGAGGACCGACGACATGTTCTGCGGCGGAAAGAAACTCCTCCGCCAATCGTCCATGGGTCACCACAACCAGTCCAATCATTCAAAAACCCCTATGTCGCTCGCACCAATCGCTATGGTGCGTTTTGTCACCCGGATGTCCACTAAAAAATCGCTAGCTAGTCAGAAGGTAACTCTATAACAAACCGGGCCCCGCACCGCGCGCCGTCTTGGTCGTCAGGATTTTCAAGGCGGTTTTCAGCATAAATTCGCCCGCCATGCGAATTGACGATCTGGCGCGAAATCGCCAGGCCAAGCCCGGAATTGTTGCCAAAAGTTGATCCTTGAGGGCGCTTTGTATAGAAACGCTTGAAAATCGCATCTAGGTTTTCGGGCGGAACGCCCGGCCCGTCATCCTCAACAATGATCCGTGCGATTGCCGAGCGTTGTGTCGGCCCTGCAAGCTTAACCTGCACCAGACCTCCAGTCGGGCTAAAAGATCGGGCATTGTCAATCACATTCCGAATAACTTGCCCCAACGCCGACGGATTGCCAAGCACGTACGTCGCCTGCATGGGATCCACAAACTCGACGCGAGCGTCATCTGATTTTGATGTGTCTTCATAGATGCTGACTATATCTTTTATGAGCCGCGTCAAATCGATCGCTTCACGCGTTTCACGCGCAAGCTCAGCGTCAAGGCGCGACGCATTGGATATATCCGTAATCAGACGGTCCATGCGTTCAACATCTTTTTGAATGACCGCCAACAACTTTTCTTGTTGCTCCGGGGTCTTGGCGAGATTTAGCGTCTCCGCAGCACTACGAATGGATGTAAGGGGGTTTTTCAACTCATGGGCGACGTCCGCTGCAAAACTTTCAATCGCATCAATTCGCGCATAAATCGCCTGGGTCATCGATTTCAAAGATCCGGAAAGCTCGCCAATCTCATCTTTTCTGTTCGTAAAATCAGGAATGCGAGCCCTGCCTGCAGCAGCAATACCTTCGCGAACCTTATCGGCGGCAATTGCAAGCTGTCGGATTGGTTGCGCGATCGCGGCGGTCAGCAAAAGCGATGACAGAATTGCCGCCGCCATCGCCAACCCGAAAAAGGGCAGAATCGCAGTCCGCGCATCTTCAACCAGCGTATCGATGCCGCCAATCTCAGCCGTCACCAGCCCATAAATCGCCTGCACCCGTCGAATAGGTACGGAAACGGACGCCACCAACTCGCCTTCCTCATTAATCCGCACTGACGTCGCTCCACGGTCCTCTGCAAATGGAGATGACGCGAGCGCTTCATTCAACTCTGCTTCTATTGTCCGGCGCGCCGCTTGCTCCCGATAGTCACGGGAAAAGAAATGCATCACGTCATGCCAGAGGTCGCGCTCTATAAAAGCACTTGTCGATATAGACGTTTCCAGCGGCGGCAATGATTCCTGGATGATTTCGTCTTCACGCAGAACGACATCTTCGATCAGCAGAGCCAGGGCGTCAGAAACAGGCGGGTCGTCAAATGTCTGCGGTGCGTTGAAAATGCGCACGCGCCCTTCAAAACTATCCCATACACGGTTGAAGACTTCGCGCACATCGGTCTGGTTCAACGCTAAAGAACAAAGTGTCGTTTCATCCCCGCGCTGGACAATATCGGCTTCTTCCACCGGCTGACACGAAGTTTCATCAATTGCAACTTGCGCCAACACATCGGCGATTATCTGCGCCTGTGCGCGAACCCCTTCAAGTTTGGCCTGAACGAGACCGTCGCGATATTGCGTCAGTGCGAAAGAACCAAGAAGAAGGATGACCAACCCGATCAGGTTGGCGAGCACGATCGTCAGCGTCAGGCGGGACAACGCCACGCGCGCGCGGCGTTTTCGCACCTTGCCGCCCTGCTCGGTCATGCGGAATTAATCTTCCTTGTATTTGTAACCAACACCGTACAACGTTTCGATGGAATCAAATTCCTTATCCGTTACGCGGAATTTCTTCCGTATGCGCTTTATATGACTGTCTATTGTGCGGTCATCCACATAAACCTGATCGTCATAAGCTGCATCCATGAGTTGATCGCGGCTTTTGACAAAACCAGGGCGTTGCGCGAGCGATTCCAGAATTAGGAACTCAGTTACAGTCAGCACGACCGGCTGTTCTTTCCACATGCAGGCGTGGCGCATAGGGTCAAGTGTGAGATTTCCTCTCCGGAGAATTTTCTTTTCTTCCTCTGGGGTCGGCGTATCACCAGCCTGTCCGCGGCGCAGCACAGCTTTTACCCGTTCAAGCAGAAGTCGCTGCGAAAATGGCTTTTTGACGTAATCGTCCGCTCCCATGGTAAGGCCGAGCACCTCATCGATTTCCTCATCCTTGGATGTCAGGAAAATCAGCGGCAGCGCTGAATTCTGGCGGATACGGCGCAAAAGCTCCATGCCGTCCATCGTCGGCATCTTAATATCCGACACCACAAGATCTGGCGGCGTCGCCGAAATATGTTCTAGCGCGGCGGCGCCGTCTTCAAAAGTGTTGACCTTGTGACCTTCCGATTCCAGCGCCATGGAAACTGACGTCAGGATATTTTCGTCATCATCAACAAGCGCAATTGTCGCCATCGTCTCAATCCCCGTGTGAATTCAATTTCTTACTATGCATTGTTGCGGGCGTATAGAAGGCATGGCCAAGGCGGTTTTGTGGCTATTCATTCTTAAAACCAGCGACTTACTGCGCCCCTGCGGCGAGGTCGATATATTCAGCAAGAGCAACATCACGGACTGACAGGCCATCGACATCATGGGTCGTCAGGGTGATTTCGACCTTGTTATAGACATTAAACCACTCGGGGTGATGGTCGGCTTTTTCAGCCGCGAGCGCCACTTTTGTCATGAATCCCCATGCAGATGCGAAATCGTCGAATATGAAAGTCTTTTTGACGGCGTCACGATTATCCAGCGCTACCCAGCCGGGGTTTTGCTCAATGAAAGCGGTTCGGGCTTCAGCGTTTAATTTCTCAACCATATATTCCGTCTCAGTTCGCTAGTTACTTTAACCGCACATTTGATACGTCCAAAGCTTTGTCATGCAATCAAAGTTCTATGCGTGTTTCACCGGCAGGAAAACCGTGACACCGGTTCATATTTTCCTATCAGCAACAGGTTTTTGAGAATGATTCTCAAGAAAGTTGATCAAGTAAGAAAAAAGGGCGCCCTTGGCCACCCTTTTCCAATTCGAGACTCTGAGTGAAATTAAAACCTTCCACTAACTGTAAAGCGAGCATTAATTGGCTCGCCGACCGTCACCTGATGCGTGCTGTGCGAATTCGGGAAGTAGAGCTCATCAGTCAAATTCTCCAAGTTAACCTGCACACGCAGCTTGTCAGACACATTGTAATAAGCCACCGCATCAACACGAACATAACTTGGCAGCACGGCTGTGTTTCCGTTGTTGACAAAACTCTCGTCTTGATAGATCAGCCCTGCGCCCAATCCAAATTTCTCAGTAATCTGAAAATTATTCCAAATTGAGAACATGTTTTCAGGCAGCTCGCGTGGGCGTAAACCTGTTCCTGCGCCAGTGGCGTCAACTTGCTCACCATCAAGATAACTATACCCAGCTGTAACAAACCATCGGTCTGTCACCGCCCCCTGAAGCTGCACTTCGAAGCCCTGGATTTGCGTATCGATGACATCTAGCGTCTCAGGATCATTATCAGCAACTTGCGGTGAACTTTGCTCAATCTCAAAAACAGCGGCCGTAAGGCTCAAACCTTGACTGAAATCCCATTTAATACCCGCTTCAAGGTTTTGGAACGTGTCTGGATCTAGCTGGTTATTGTTTCCATTAATGTTTGCAAACTGCTCGCCACTGCGTGGCAAGAAGGATTCGCTAAAGCTACCGTAAATCGAAATATTCTCTTGTGGTTTGAGAATAATGCCAAAGCGTGGCGAAATTTCCTCGTCCGTTCGCGTTCGCGTTTCCGGGTTTGAAGGATCGCCCAGATTAAGCACTTCAATGTCAAAACTATCAAACCGAACCCCAGCGACAATATCTAACCATTGTGTGATTTCAATCTGGTCCTGGATATAAGCCGAGAACACATCGATGCTGACGCGCGTGTCGTCATTGAGATCTGTGGTGAAGCTGTTAGTTGCCGTTACGCCATTTGCGTTTACGCCTACCCCCCCACGCAGGTTCAGCGGACGCATGATCGTGAAAATTTCATTGTCATCCAAGGTGGTATCCCAGAATGAATTGAAACGGTCCTGATCCGACGACGTATTGATATACTCGCCACCAGCAATAATGGTGTGGTTGATATCGCCTGTTCCCAATTCGCCTACAAAGTTTCCTGAGAGGATGAGGTTTTCACGTTTTGTTGTGTCGATATAGCCATCAAGCGTCACGACATCCGGCGTCGTCGCCTGATCATAACCTGACGCGTAAAAGTTCTGATACAGCTTGTCATAATCTCCATAAAACGCACTGAAATTACCCTTCAGATTCTCAGAAAATTCATGCTGTAGCGACGCACGAAGCAAGTGGGCCTGAAGTTGTGTCGTGTTAAGTTCAGGATCGCCAAACACAATATCTTGAAAGTCTTCAACCGGACGTCCATCCGACCCAGTTGGGATACCACGATCAATAAAGCGCTCGTGGTCAACATATTCATAAGATAAGTCGAGCGTCGTTCCAGGGCTAAGCTCAAACTTCGCCGTCGGGTTAACGCCAAACCGATCACCATCATAAAAATCGCGATGATTGTTCAGCCCCTCATACATGGCATTAATGCGAAAGGCAGCACTATCACTCACAGAAAAATTACTGTCGATCTGAAAGCCAAATTCACCAAATGTATCGACGCCTGCTAAGAAACCTGTGAAGTCCTCGCCAATCACACCTTTCTTAGTAACGCGATTAAGAATACCGCCAGTGCCGCCGCGTCCAAATAAAAGCGCATTCGGACCGCGAAGAATTTCCACCTGTTCCAGATTATAGAGTGGGCGGTAATACTGAACGTCGTCTCGAACGCCATCAATGTAGAAATCAGCTGTTGAGCGCACGCCACGAAACACAATCGCATCACGATGACCTTCCCCTTGTGACGAGTTTACGCCCGGCGTGTAGTTGATGATTTCATCAACACTTGTGAAGCCGCGCTGATTAATCTCGTCAGCAGTGATGATTGAAAGGCTCTGCGGTACGTCAATGATTGGCGTTGGCGCTTTCAGAGCATTGACCTGATCCGAATACAGCACCCTGCCGATAACTACGATTTCATCAGATGTATCCTGACTAAACGCCGCGCCGGACAGAACGGAAGTAGCAAGAGAAATCGTTGAAAAAAATAGTGCGTTTTTGCGCCAAGCCATGAATTGATGCCCCAAGTTAAAGATCCAAGGGGCAGCCAATATATATTATAAGAATGATTATCAATAACATTTTTGCAACGCGCCCGCCCAAAAAGACAAAAATCTCTAAGTAGAAAAAAGTCTAGCTTTTTCATATGGTTGCATAGAGCTATCTTATCATGTCGCTTACATGCGCAACGCTTGATTTACCGGCTATCGGTCTGAATCAATGAAATTGCCGAAGACAGCTCAACTGTCATCCAAATCCGATCCCGAAGAGACAACGGAACATGAAATTCAATGAGAATATTCGCACGAAGATTAGAAGTTAAAAAAGAAAAGGGCCGCTGCTAGCAGCGGCCCCCAATCCTTCAAAAGGATCGCGATTCCCTTAGCCAAAAGGCTTCAAAATCTTTTCAAATCCGGCGGTCAGTCAACGCTCGAAGGCTGCCCCGAAACGTGCTCTTTCCGCAAAGACCTCTTTGGCTTCTTGAAATCACTCGACATCGGATCACCTCCTCTCGCTAATTGAACATTGCATATAGATTGATATGCATCGCGGCGTTTGGCAAGGGCTGTTTGGTTAACATTTACCACTATCTTTTGCCGGCCTGAAGAGGGCAGGTTTAAACCGGCGAACGATGAAAAACACCGCCACGCATGGGCGTTGGAACCCGTGTCGTCGACGGGTAACTCAGCGGCAATTTTTTCAGGCTGCGCACAGCAAGATAAGCAAAACACTCCGCCTCAAGATCATCCCCGCGCCAACCCGCCTCTTCTGCTGAAACGACTTGCGCATCTAAAGATGAACTCAACGCATCCATCATCGCTGGGTTATGTCGGCCGCCACCGCAAATAATCCAGCCGCCCGGCGGCTCCGGCAGATAGCTTACAGACTGTGCGATACATGCCGCTGTAAACGCTGTTAACGTCGCCGCGCCGTCTTCCGGTGTTAGCTTCATCACATGATCGAGTTTAAAATCATAGCGATCCAAAGACTTTGGCGGCTTACGGCGCAAATATGGCGCCAATAACATCATCCGCAGCGCCTCTTGATTGACATTTCCAGCACGCGCCAGCGCCCCATCTTTATCCATGGCGTCGCCGGTTTTGAGCTCCACCCACTCGTCAATCAATCCATTGCCGGGCCCGCAATCAAACGCAACAAGGTCTGTTCCGAGCGCACCTTCTGGCACATAGGTCATGTTGGAAACGCCGCCGAGATTGACGACGCCAACAGCGCATTGTGGCGGCTCTACCATCGCGGCGACCAGCGCACGATGATAGATCGGCGCAAAAGGCGCGCCCTCACCACCAGCGGCTACGTCAGCGGCCCGAAAATCGCTTACGGCGTCAATCCGCATTTCTTCCGCCAGGACGCGGCCGTCGCCGATCTGCCAGGTGCGACCGGCGAGGTCAGTGGATTTTGCCGGACGATGCAAAATTGTTTGTCCGTGAAAACCAATCACGTTGACGTCTTTACGTTTAAGCCCTGACTTTTCAAGCAGCGCCTCTACCGCCTGAATATGGGCGACCGTCACTTCCCCCGAAGCCTTGCCAATTTCCGCCGCCGCATCACGCCCTTCCAGCGCCGCCTTGATGGCCCGACGTATCCAGATTTTAAGGTCCCGGCTATAGGGGACATGAAGCGCCTGCCCAGCCTCCACAATGTCTTCACCATCGGTGACCAGGACCGCCGCGTCGATACCGTCAAGCGAAGTGCCGCTCATCAGGCCAATGGATATAAGCTTATCCGTCATCAGGTCTCTTCATAACCGGTATTCAGAATATATAAACCAAACCTCGCCCCCAAGATTGAAAGCTTTGTTAATAGAGGGCGTAATCACCGCGCCAATCGTTGGAAATCTCAGCGCGCCATGCTAGGGCCGATGCATATGGCGACCAGAGTTAAAGATGAGCAATAAGAGCAGTTATAAATCCGACTTTCTTCGCGTTCTAGACGAGCGCGGCTTCATTGCACAGGGCACAAACCTGGAAGGGCTGGACGAGAAGGCGGCCACGAACGTCCTGACGGGATATATCGGCTTCGACGCCACCGCAAAAAGTCTCCATGCAGGCAGCCTTGTTCAGATCATGATGCTCTATTGGCTGCAGCAAACTGGTCACCAACCGATTGCACTGATGGGCGGCGGCACTACCAAGGTAGGCGACCCATCAGGCAAGGATGAGCAGCGTAGATTACTGACTGACGGTGATATCTCAGGCAATATTGCTTCCATTAAAGGCGTTTTCTCTAAATTCCTGAAATTCGGTGATGGCCCTGGCGATGCGTTGATGATCAACAATGACGACTGGTTGTCAAAACTCAAATATATTGAATTCCTGCGTGACTATGGCGTGCATTTTACAATCAACCGTATGCTGACTTTTGACAGTGTAAAATTGCGCCTTGACCGCGAAAGCCCAATGACATTTCTCGAATTCAACTACATGTTGATGCAGGCTTATGACTTTCATGAGCTTTACAACCGTCATGACTGCACGCTGCAACTGGGTGGTACGGACCAGTGGGGCAATATTGTAAATGGCGTTGAACTTTGCAGGCGAAAGGACGGCGTTGAGGTGTTTGGCTTGACAACGCCTTTGCTGACAACTGCGTCGGGAAAAAAGATGGGCAAAACCGAATCGGGCGCTGTCTGGCTCAACGCCGATTTGTTTGCGCCTTACGACTATTGGCAATATTGGCGCAATGCGGAAGACGCAGATATTGGCATGCTGCTCTCCCGCTTCACCACCCTGCCGATGGATGAAGTGCGCCGCCTCAGCACATTGAAAGGCGCTGAAATCAATGAGGCGAAAAAAGTGCTCGCAACGGAAGCAACCGCGCTTCTCCACGGAACTGATGCGGCCCAAAGCGCTGCGGCCACCGCACAAAAAACATTTGAGCAAGGGGGGCTGGGCGGAGACCTGCCAACGGTTGATTTAACGGCTAGCGAAATCACTGCGGGCGCACCCATGGTTGATCAATTCATCGCGGCAGGTCTTTGCGCATCCAAAGGTGAAGCGCGCCGCCACATCAAAGCGGGCGCCTTGAAGCTCAACGACACGCCTGTGCCTGAGGAACGAAATCTTTCAACCGATGATATTGCAGATGGCGTGATCAAACTGTCGATCGGCAAGAAAAAACACGCGATCATTCGCGTTTCCTGACTATTGCGGCGATGCTTCGTTTTCTGGCAGCGCGGAATCATCGTCTGAAAGCGTTTCAGGCGCCACATCCTGGGGCTCGAACAATCGGCGAAATATACCCGGCGTTAGCGCGGAAAGCGGATTGACCAGAACGGTTGGCGCACTTCGTTCTCCGGAGACTGTATAAGACAAAGCAAGAATGCCTTCCCCCTTTTTGCCAACAAGGATATCCCCGATGATGGGCGCATTTCCAAGAATGGAATTTAGTTGATAAACGGGCGCAATAGCACCGTTGAGGCTGATGTCGCCGCCCTCCCCCATGGCGGCGGCGCCGTCAGCCGTAATACCAACGGAAGGACCCGTCGCGCGCATATCGTCAATCGACAAAACGCCATCGGTAAAGTCGAATTCTCCGTATGCGTAGCTCAAGTCGATGCCTTCATTATTCAACAGGTTCGAAAGCCCATCGAGCGATCCGGCGGAGAAAATTCGCGCCAAAAGCGGCGTTCCAACAATTTTCAGGTTGCGCGCTTCAATCTGACCATAAATTCCATCTTCGCCCGGTTGTTTCAGGTTCACCAGCATCGAGCCTTCGCCTCCGTTAACCGACGTAAGCCCAAAGACCCCTTGCAATAAAGCGCCAATGGCGCCGGACTGCGCTGTAATTGTTCGCCTTGGCCCTGTCTCTTCACCAGTCAACGACAGGTTCACTGTCATTGGCGGTCCATCATGATCAAAAGCGGTGAAATCGAGCGCTTTCAGGCTTGTCGCATCGCGCCACAAATCCAGCGCCGCGACCCGATATTCGATACCATCGCGCATACGGATGCTGTTAATACGCGCCGTTGCCGACAAACCCGGCCCCCAATTGAAAGCATCGGCGCTCCCATCGCCAGTTTTCGGACCATCCACAACCGCCTCAATCATTGGGCCAGCATTTAAAAACTCACCTACCGTGTTGATAGCAATTTCTCCGACATCATTACGCCGCATCGTAATCGATATGTCCGCCGCATCTTTCAAATATAACCGGGGCACATGAGCCCTTTGCAAAGCACCCGCATTCGTAAAAGTGAGATTGCCGGCAATCGACATGCCTTCGCCTTCAAGGCTAACGTTACTAACATCGATGGCTTCCGGAGAGATTTCAAAATTGACAATGCCTTTCGCAGGCGCACCCATTGGCTTGCGCCAATCCAAAGCATCAATCATTAGCGCAGCCTCGGTGAAATCAGCGTTGACATCAACTTTTTCGAACGCCCCCAACTCACCGACAGCATCAACGTCAAAGGCAATTGGGCCACGCACATATTGGCGCGACGCCACGCCGAATAAATCACCAGTTGAGGAATCTATTGAACCAGATACCTTAAATGTAGAGGGGCCATCTTCTTTGAAAAAATTCTGCCGCCACACCATTGATATTGGCGCCTCAGATAAAGAAGCATTGGCGTTTACGGTCATTGACCTGGGCCTCAACTCGACTCCGCCCTTGGCCCCGGATAGCGCCACGTCGCCGACCAATCCTGTGATTTCCATGTCATCGAAAGTCGCCGTGCCACTATAACGATATTCATCAGCCGGGACATCACGTTTATTAGGCCTCATGATCTCAACACGAGCCGCCGCATCGCCTTCAAATTGATCCGGCTGTAGATTTATCTTCGAAAGTAACCGCAACGGCGCCTGATCTAACAGGCCCAACATATCTTGTGATCTTCCATCAGCAGAAAAACGGATATATGTCGGCTGCCATTTTGGAATAAAAACCGGGAATTCGACTTCGCCCTTATCAATTTTAATGTCACCGACTTGCACGCGGTCAACATCAAGAATGAAGCTGTTGCCCCGAAGAAGGCCCTTGCCTGAACCACCTGTAAGCGGCGTCATTTCCTTGACATAATACGCCTTAGCATTTGATACATCGAAGGTGACGGTCATGGTTTCATCTGGCATCAATCCGTCTGCACCGATCGCTCCAGCCGGTAAATCCATAATTGCATCAATGTTACTGATGACGGCTGTTTCGACGCGGTCTTCTATCCAATCGCGCGCACCCATGGCCACGCCTAAAGGCCAGATGCGCAACAACCGTTGAGGATCAAGGTCGCCATCAACAGCAAGGTTGACCCTTACCTCAGGAGAGATTGGCGGATCATCCTCAACGCTGCGAGGGAAAGCCATGATTACATTGGCGCCAACGGCAATTTCCAAAAGAGACAAATCCATTCGATGAAGCGCAAGCCTGCGGTCCGCGATTCGGTAGGCGCCGACCATGCGCGTCTCTTCAACCGGCACTTCCCCAGGCAAAAAACCTGGAAGATTGACGACAAGATCACTGCCTGTCAGCGCGAAGGAAACGCTATCCGGCTTTCTTGCATCATTTTCAAATGTGATGGCGACAGAGCCTTCGACAACGCCTTTATTGCCTCCGGCGTCATACGCCAGCTGTTCGATTTCAAACCGATTATCGTCCGGGTTAAATGTCGTATCCCATTTGATAAAATTGATAACCTGCTGCCCGCCGCCGATATTTAAAAATCCTTTATCCACATTAGCGGCGAAACGTGAGGATAAAACTTTACCTTGCGTGGTGAGTGAAATAACGGCCTTGCCGGAAACCGGCGCTTGAATTACCGCCGCCTGGTCGCCATAAAATGTCGTTAATATATCCCCAATTGGGAAGTTAGCGCCATCCAGTTCAACGGAGATGACGCCGCTATTTTCCGTATATTGAGCATTTGCCACCAATGCGGCAGGCTCTCCTTCAAGATTAATATCTCCGGATGCTTCAGCTAAAAGCCCGCCTTGCGTACGCGTCAGAGATATACCGGCATTCGTTGAGCGCCATGAGCGGCCGGACTCCACATCATGGAAGATAATGACTGCGTCATTGATTTCAGCGCGTTGAAATGCGCTTCTAAGAATCTGTTTGCTGAACGCCGGTGATATCGCCGCAAGTGGAGATGGTCTTGCGCGACGTGGCGCTGCCGGAATTTCAACGCGCATTTCCCGATTGCGGACGATGCGAAATTCCACGCCTTTAGCTTCGATAGTTTCAGGACCGAACGCACCGGAAAAGAACGCGTCGCTACTGAAATTCGACGTTATCTGGGTGGCGCTTGCAGCTTTTTTTCGCTCTTTGTCATAAACAATGAGGTCAACGAGTTGAACGGCGTAATTCCCAGCGCCTTGGCGAGATAGTTCGATGCGGTCAATTTCTGACGCGTACTGATCGGGAAGCCGGTTTGAGATCGCAAATTCGATACTGGGCTTCAGAATATCGAGGGAAATGGGACCGCGCTCAAGACGCCAGTAGAGATAGGCTGCGCCGGCTGCGCCAGTTGCAAGAACAATCGCCAGAATCTCAAAACCAATGAGACAGGCCTTGGCGGCGTGCTTTTTCATGCCGATATCAGCCGTCGCCGGCTACCCTGATACTAATCGAACGCCCTATCCCCCTGTGCCCATGGGCGATCAATCCTCTACGGGTACCGGTCAATTGCTCGATCTGCAAGGGTGTAAAAAGGCTGGCGCCGCGCAAATCCGCAGATAAAGTGCCCTCAAATCATGAAGAAAACAGGACCGCAACATGACAATTCAACTCAAAGAAGGCGCTAAAGCGCCAGCCTTCTCTCTTGACGCCGACGATGGCTCCAAAGTCGCTCTGAAGGATTTGAAAGGCAAAAAAGTAGTCCTTTATTTCTATCCCAAGGATGACACGCCAGGATGCACTAAAGAGGCAATCGCCTTTTCCGAAAATCTCGCCAAGTTCAAGCGCGCCGGCGCGGTCGTGATCGGGGTCTCACGAGATAGCATCGCCAAACATCAAAAATTCAAGGACAAGCATGAGCTGAAGGTCATCCTGGGCGCGGATGAAGACGGCGATGTAACCGAAAAATATGGCGTGTGGGTCGAGAAGAATATGTATGGCCGCAAATATATGGGCATTGAAAGGGCGACATTTCTGATCGATGAAAAAGGCGTTCTTCAGCGAATCTGGCGCAAGGTTAAAGTCGCCGGACATTCCGATGAGGTGCTCAGCGCGGTCAAAACGCTTTGACGAAGCCGCAGGAGACATTGCTGGCGCTGGCCCTTGAGGTCCTCCAATCCCCAACCCCAGCCGCAAAAGTAGAAGCCGCTCAGAAGGCCTTAGAGGCTCTCGAGCAAGATGCTTTTATCGGCAATCTTGCTCTAACCCCGCCTTTGCGGCCAGCGCGCCCGGAAAGGCCGGCGCTATGCCCGCCAAGCGAAGTGCCTCGCCGCCGCCTGGGATCAATTCAGGGACGGGCAGCCCTTCTCCACGCCGTTGCTCATATCGAGTTCAATGCAATCAATCTGGCGTTCGATATGGCGGTCCGGTTTGCTCGCGAGGCGGATCGGCTTGCTCTTGAACTAAGAGAATTCGTCGGGGATTGGATTCAGGTTGGCGGCGATGAAGCCAGGCATTTTGGGCTAATTGCGGCCCGCCTTGAGGAGCTCGGATTTCGTTACGGAGACTTTCCCGCCCATGACGGCCTCTGGGAAGCGGCGGAAAACACTGCAGACAATTTCCTGGCTCGCCTAGCTGTTGCACCACTCATTTTGGAAGCGAGAGGATTGGATGTGACTCCAGGCATGATTCGCCGCCTTGAGGGTGCAGGCGATGAGGCCAGCGCCTCAATCCTCAAAATCATCTACACCGACGAGATTGGCCATGTTGCGTGTGGAGAGCGCTGGTTTTCGACAGCCTGTGGCGCGTTGCAGCAAGACCCTGCACCAACATTCCAGGCCCTCAAGGCTGAATATTTCGCTGGATCGCTTAAACCGCCATTTAACCATGAAGCAAGAGACCTCGCGGGCCTGCCGAGGAGCTATTATGACCCATTTTGAGCCGGGTTGCCGGGAATGGCTTGCGGATTGCTTAAGTTTCTCTAAAAAATACCGTTACACGATCACATAACTGTTGCGTAATTTTCAAATTTACGCTGCTATATCTTAAGGGGTGGCAGCGCATATTGTTAGTGTGTGTCCAAGGGGCGTTTGTTGAATGAGCCGTCGTTCCGGCAAATTTAGGCGTATGTTGAGCCGCTTCTTCAAAGAGCGGCAAATTTACCATCGAAGCGACGGCGTCGTGCATTTCATATCAATGTCGACGAAGACTCAAGTTGCGCTCGCTTTTGTGGTCGGCGCAGCGTTGATGTGGATCGCTTACGCCTCGGTCAATGTCGTTTTCAAAGAACAGATTATCGTCGCCAAGGAACGTGATTTCCGGGTGATGGAGACAACTCTGTCCAAACGTCTGGTCGACGCCCAAAAAGCTTATGACGACGTCAATGTTCTCAATCACATTATTGAGCAGGAATTCGACTCAACGATGGACGATATTTCTGCGCGTCATCAACTGCTTCGAAACATGGTGGAGCGCAAAGCCGCGATAGATCAGGACATCGACGCTCTTGCGACGGGCCTTTCGGCAGCCGGCGGGCCCAACGGTCAGAAACCAACTAACGGCAACCGCGTGATGATCGACATTGCGCCCGGCGAGCCGACCCCACGGCAATCTCGAATGTCTGTGCTGCGCAAGGAAGCGGCGGCGGAAGTTCTAAGACGCCGTGACGCCACCTCCAGAGATGGGCCAGCGGCTGACGCCATCCGCACAATGGAGACTGCAGCGGCGGATCTTTTTCTCGAGCAAATGCTGCTGATCGCCTCAATCGAAGAGAAAGCATCGCAGCAGATCGAAACCCTCAAAATGGTGATGGAAAGCACTGGCGTTGCAGCAGATGCGCTCGTCACCCCAGCAAAGATTTCAAACATAGCGCTCGCGCAAGGCGGACCGTTTATTGATGTGGCGAATGTCGGCGGAGCATCTTCTCGTTTCTTCCAACATGCCAACAGGGCATCTCTCGCCGTGGATGAGCTTGCGGCGATGCAGGCGGCGGTCGATCATGTACCTTTATCGTCACCGCTGACGGTCAGCAGACGCTTTACCAGCGGATTTGGCATTCGCCGAGATCCGATCAATGGCCGCCATTCAAGCCATTATGGCATTGATTTTGCTGCAGCCTGGGCTTCCCCTGTGACATCCACAGCGGCCGGTAAAGTGAAGTTTGCGGGCACGCGTTCAGGGTTCGGCAGAGTGGTGGAAATCGACCATGGTAACGGTTTCATAACGCGCTACGCGCATATGAGTAGGATATCAGTAAAGGCGGGGCAGAAGGTCAATCTTCATGACAAGGTGGGAGAGTTAGGCTCAAGCGGGCGATCTACGGGTCCGCATGTGCATTACGAAATCCTTTTCAAAGGCAGACCGATTAATCCACGCCGTTTCATTGAGGCAGGCAGATATGTTTTCGAAAGCTAAATCCGGCAAGAACGGCGCAGACGCCAAAACGCAATCGGGCTCGTTGCACGAAACACCGACGCCGCAAGCAAACGCACAACCCTCCTCAAAAAGGTCCAGTTCCATGAAAGCAGCGGGCGTCCCGTCTATCATTTCCGCCGACGTTGTTATGCGCGGCAATGTGAATTCCGCTGGCGAAATCCAGTTCGATGGATCGCTTGAAGGCGATTTGAAAGCCGGCTCGCTGATCATCGGTGAAAAAGCGATCGTCAAAGGTGAAGTCATCTGTGAAACCGTCACGGTGCGTGGTCGGGTTGAAGGCGGCATTCGCGCTAAGTCCGTTTCGCTTGCTTCAACTGCGCATATCCAGGGCGATATTCTTCACAGTTCGCTTTCAGTTGAAACCGGTGCGCATTTCGAAGGCAATTGCCGTCATTCCGACGACCCGCTTTCCGATTCGTCCGCTAAGGATTTCCGCCGGACGCGTCCTTCATCACCAGCGCCACGCCCTGCTGCAAACAACCAGGGCGACGACGCTCAACCACAAACGGTTGGCGGCGATACGCCCTCATTTCTGAGCCAGGGCCGTTCCCCGCTACGATAGAAATTAGTTTCAAGATGTAAAAAAGGCCGCTTTGCGCGGCCTTTTTTATTGAAACTTTTTTGCGCTGTCAGCGTCCGCGCATCCCTGACAAACCAGAGATCAATGTCAAAAGCCCGACGCCACCGGTAAGGTAAGCCCCCCATTGTACGCCGCCTAGCCCTTCGGACGATCCCATCATAGTGAGGATGAAATATCCCATCGCCCCTACCGCGACGGCGCCAGCCAGTACGGTAACGATACTGGTCAAGCGACCAACAAATGGCAGCAATCCAATAACGCCGAGTGCAGCGGCTAATACGGAAAACCCTGCCGCTCCCGCGACAGCCAAGCCTTGCATTCCCGCTGCCGGCTCGCAATCGCCAGATAACGAGAATTCCATTTGCCGCCAGCAATTCACCGTATCGCCGATGAAAAACTGTCCGCTCCGCGACGTAACGGTATCCCCCGTCACTGAGCCCGATGTTGTCTCAGAAAATAATGGCGTAAAAAACAGCGCCGCAAAAATCGCCAGCGGCAACATTATCCGGATCATAAGCACCCCTCCTACCCGTTTATTGCTGGCCGAACTTTACCCCTTGTTTAGCTTCAAGCCAACCGGTCGAAAACCACTGAAAATGCGGAGGATCACGTCTATCAACGCCCTGCTTTGGTGTTTCGACGAACTACACCTCTTTCTCAATCGTGAATATGAAGCCGCCTCAGGCCGCTGGATATTAGCGATAGAGTAGCTATCATCGTGAATGATCGATCATCTAAAAAAGCCCCCGCCATGCCCAAAAACAACTCATTCCGCCTTGCCGCTATTCAAGCGGCGCCCGTACTTTTCGACAAAGCCGCCTCGACCCAAAAAGCTTGCGACCTAATCGCAGAAGCCGGAAAGCTCGGCGCCGACTTCGCTGCTTTCGGAGAGAGCTGGCTGCCCGGCTATCCCTTCTGGGTTGATGGACCGGTTATTGATCTCACATGGGAGGCAAGCGCAGTTTATCTTGAAAATGCTATCGACATCGCCGGGCCGGAAACAGACGCCCTTTGCGCCGCTGCGAAAGCCGCAGGGACCGATGTCGTCATCGGCGTCGCGGAACGAGATCCTTTTACAGAAGGAACGGCATATTGCACGGCGCTCACAATCGGACGCGAAGGCGTAATCCTCAACCGGCATCGAAAGCTGAAGCCAACGCATGCAGAACGGATCATATGGGGCGATGGCGATGCTGCAGGCCTGACCGTTGACGAACGCGCCTATGGCCGCATCAGCGCGCTAAACTGTTGGGAACACCAGATGATGCTGCCCGCCTACACGCTAGCCGCTCAAGGAACGCGAATCCATGCAGCGTTGTGGCCAGGTTGGGAGAAAACGCCAAACCCTGGAGAGTTTTGCTGGGCGCGACAACATCTACTGTCCCGCGCCTTCGCCAGCCAGGCCGGCGCCTATGTTGTTTGCTCTGCCGGGTTACGACTTGAAAAGGATATTCCAGAACGGTGGCGTCCGCTTGGCGTGTGGGAGCATAGCGGCCATTCTGCGATCATTGATCCGCGCGGGGAAATTATCGCCGCCGCAGAATCGGATGAAACGATTCTCATCGCTGAAGGTTCGCTTGATATGGTGCGCGCGGCGAAAGCAGCCTGCGACATTGCCGGACATTATTCACGGCCGGATATTTTCCAGCTGCATGTGAACGCTCAACCCTCACCGCAGCGCGTTCAGTTTACGCTTAACGATGAGCCGGATGACGATGCTTTTCTTAATGATTGGTCTAATGATGAGGGCGACTGAGTCGTGATCAACGGTATGACAGCGTCATCAAACCGCTTCAACTGAGCTTCCCAGTTGTAATGCGCTATAGCGGCTGCTCGAGCACGTGCGCCAAAGCGATTGCGCTCTGCCGGACTATTGACCAACCGGATCAACACGGCCGACATCATCTCTTCGTTACTGGCGACACAAAGAGGTTCCTCGTCACCAAACGCTAACCCCGTCGCGGCCTCACGGCTCGCGACGACGGGCTTGGCCATCGCCATGCCTTCGAGAACTTTGTTCTGAACACCGCGCGCAACCCGCAACGGCGCCACAACAATTTTCGCCTGCGATAACCAGGGACGCACATCATCGACACGGCCAGTCACCGTAACGCCATTCTCGCCGTCGAGCGCGCGCACTTCTTTCGTCGGCCTTGCTCCCACAACTGCAAAAGTCAAATGAGGCAGCGCCTGGCGCACACGCGGCCAGACATTTGCTACAAAGCCCAACACAGCATCGCAATTGGCTCGATAGTCCATAGCCCCTGTAAAAATAACATCAGCGCTGTCAGCCACACGCGGCAAGTATAGCGCTGGATCAAAATAATCCGTGTCGACCCCATTCGACCACCAGTGTACAAGTCTTTTGATACGCTCACGACAATTGAACAGCTCAGCCTCTTCAGGAGTAACAGCAAAACTGATATTCGCCCAATTGGCGATTTCGTTTTCCGCACATTTCAGGCGATTACCTTCACGCTGGAAAACCCAGGCCATGGGCAGTGTGGAGTCGTCAGCATATTGCAGCCACTTTTCCGAATCGGCGTCACAGAAATCAACGATCCGTGGCCGCACTGACGCTGGCGCCGAAATATACTGAGCCATCGTTGATGAAAATGCGATTTCCGCAACTAACGGACGAGCGCGTATCGCATCAACAGCGCGCGCCATTTCGCGACTATGATAATAATGAATTGAAAGCGCATTTCCGTTCAGCAGCCCTTGGACGCTTTTCAGTTTCGCAATTTCCGGCCTCAACGGCACAAAAACCGCCGACGCGCATAGAGATCGCAAGTATTCTGTGTGTTGAAGGTCCCCGGGATCATCAACGAAACATGCGAGATGTACGGAAAACTTTTCATTCAAGTGCTGGAACAGCCTCCACGACCGTATTTTATCGCCTTTATCCGGCGGATAAGGAATGCGATGGGCGAGGAACAAAATTTCAGGTTTCGCGCTCATGGGAAGTTTGGCGCCAAAATCGGCCCTAAAACGTTCGCTGCCGGCAGCGGCAACTTTTTCCATGCGTTCGAGAAATATTTGAACTTTGGATTATTGGCATTGACGTTTGGCGCTTCACGAGCCCCAATGAGTTTGTATTGATAAGTAAGCGGCGTTGGGATGGCGCCCCATGACCGTTTGTATTTGTAAGCCCCGCTGTCGATTTTGCTGCGGCCAAAGTCAAAAACTGCCCCCCCGCGGACAGTAGCCCGTCGCATCATAGACCAATAGAGCAGGTCGTGGGCATGACTAGAGCGCGCACCCGGCGCCGACCCCACATAATATGGCAACACACGATCGCCAAAATAAAAGCTTAGCAGCCCAGCTACAGTTTTACTTTTAGAATCGACGAAAGCAATTTCCACCGCACTGCCAAATACGCGCAAAATCTCCTGAAGAAAACGCTTCGGCATGATGGGGGTCCCAAGGTCACGCAGAGATGCGGCATAGAGTAGGTAGAACTCTTCAATATTGTTTTCAAAACGAACCCGCAAATCACCCCTTGCTTCTGCTGCCAGCGCTTTGCGCAAGTCCGCGCGGCGCTTGCGTGGAATTAGAGCAAGGCATTCAGCCTCATCCTTTGGAATATCCATTTGAAAGCCGGCGTGCTGACCCGCTTTTGCGCTCCAACCATCAAGCTTTGTGTCATCGCCGCGAAACTCTATACACTGAACATTGTTTTCAGTCCCAAGTAATACAGCTGCGTTCGCGAGTGCTTCAATTATCGAATAATCATCACCGATCGGCCCGCCCCCGACTGTAAAGGCAGTGGAAATAAGCGAGCGTCCCAGAAGTGGTGCTCGCACATCAATTAATGGCGCCAACCCAACAATATCATCGCCCCTCTTGGCAACGAGGTAGATTGGTTGATAGCCGTAGGCCGAAGCAATAACTTCGCCCCATCCATATAGATGAAAAAATGAGCCCTTCGGGTGTTGCCTTACATAGGCATCCCATGCATCGCACTCGGATGCAGACAGAGGTTCAACATGCAGTGGCGCTCGCACAATTTCTGCCGGGACGGCTTTCAATAATACTGTCACGAAACACGCCTCTCAAATGGCGCATCAAGCGCATCGTCAATGCAACCCCAGGAGAAGGTCGATAATAAATTGTCCAGCTTTTCTTCCATGTTGGAGACGTTCAGATAATGCCGAAATTTAGACTTCATTGAAGCATTGCGAATACGTGGTTGACCGGCATCAATTTCCCAAGGGTGAAAATAAAAAATTACGGGACCAGGTCCAGCCTTCGCCGCACGCCTAAGCAGTGCTTTTGAAACCGGGAGAGGCGCCGCGCGAAACCAGCCGCCACCCGCACAACTGACCCGCCGGCCAAATATTGTGGCAGTCGCTACCGGCGCTTCCAGAAACTCTACGCCATCCACTGGCAGATACGGGCCTTGCGGCGCCGCCGCATCGCCATAGTGATCATGAGCGATTGGGTGTGAGCTAGAAGAATAATGGTGCCCTACTTCAATTAGCGTCTCATGCGCCCATGGCGTGCTCGCGTCGATAGAAAAGCCCGGAGCGCGATAGCCCTTTACAAAAACGCCCGAAATATCTTCAAGGATGGCTTTCGATCGCGTAATATCTTCTCGAAAGGCTGAACAGGTTTGCTGGTTGACCTTGGTGTGGTCATAACCGTGACTCGCTAGCTCGTGCCCGCGTGAAACGATTTCACGCACTAACTTCGGATCCCGTTCGGCAACCCAGCCGAGCGTAAAGAAGGTCGCCTTTGCGCCATGCCTATCCAACAAGTCAAGGCACGCGCGCGTCAAGTCGCCAACACGCAACGGAATTCTATCCCAGCTTTCTCGCTTGATCACATTGGAAAAAGCCCAAACCTGAAAATAGTCCTCAACATCAATCGAAAGCGCAAATTTACCAGCACCGCATATCAGCGGCGTTG
The DNA here is from genome assembly GCA_039196665.1 of Pseudomonadota bacterium. GTDB lineage: Bacteria > Pseudomonadota > Alphaproteobacteria > Caulobacterales > Parvularculaceae > Hyphococcus. The sequence goes on from JBCCUQ010000001.1 coordinate 945,872, forward strand.
CATCAGCTTCTATCTGAGCGATTGCATTCATCTATGCAGTCCTGAGGCTCTTGGCGCCTATCGCCTGTTGCGGCGCAACTCACTAATCAACTTGTCCGCTCTTGAGAGCCCGCTAGTAATTTCGGCGCGTCTTGCACGCTGGCGCTTCTCGCCCTCTTCGAATGCCCCGCGCAATCGACGGATACCGGCATTGGCGTGTTTGAGATCGTCGCGCGCTTCATCAAGTGAACGTACTGTTGACTTTTTCCAGCTACCGGAAGTGTTTGTGTTCAGCAATGTAGCCGCATCGGGTGCGTCATCTTTAACGCGCCCTTCCATTGGCTCAGCTATATTCACATCATCAACAATAGTCTGAACATCTGCGACCGATGCCGCTGCAATAGCAGACGCCACATCGGTTAATGTTGCTTCCTGACGGTCGTCGTCTGGCTCATCATCTCCCGCACGCTTAGCGCGCAATCGATCAAAGACACTACTGGAATCTATGTCAGCATCCGCCGTCTGCGCCAATATTTCTACATCTTCACCTATTTTAGCGTCAGCGGCATCAGCCTCTTCCGTGAAGTCGGGTACCGGGTCACCCTTTGGCACAACAGGCCTTACAGGGGGCATAGAAACTTTTTTGGCAGATGGCTCAGCAGTAATGGAGCCGAGTTTTTCTTCGTGTAACTCAGCAATTACTGTTTTTACGACTGTCTTCGTAACATCATGCACTTTCTCCAGCGAGCAATACAGCATCAAGCGATTGCACAATGTGTTGATGCGGCGCGGGCGTCCGCCTGTCTCGATAAAGATCGCGTCATAGGCGCCATCAGTAAATGATGGATCCTGACGCCAGCCAACGACCGATAAACGGTGCTGGACATATTCTCGCGTTTCTTCGCTGGAGAGGCTTTCCAGGTGATAAGACGCAATCACACGCTGCTTAAGCTGCTCCATCTTTTCAGATGTGAGCGTATCGCGAAACTCCGGTTGCCCGACAAGAAACACTTGAAACAAGGGCGTGCCGTCATAGTCTAAATTCGAGAGCATTCGCAGCTCTTCGAGTGTTTTGTGCGGCAGATTTTGCGCCTCATCCATAATCAGGAGCACACGCCGACCACGATGGAGTTGGTCAAAAAGATAATCTTCAAAAGCTTCGAGCTGGCCGGTGCGCCCCTCACCTTCCGGCTCAATCCGGAAGGCTGAGAGAATATGCTCCAGCAATTCATCCGGACCGACGTTTGATGTCAGAAGTTGAGCTGCAACAATATTCGAACGATCAAGCTGGTCTAAGAGATGGCCAATGACCATAGACTTACCGGCGCCAACCGGGCCCGTAATGACAATAAAGCCCTCGGCCTGTTTCAAGCCATAATGAAGATAGGCCATCGCCTTGTTATGGCTGCGGCTACCGAAGAAGAACTTAGGGTCCGGATTGAGTTTGAAAGGCGGACCCGATAATTCGAAATACTCTTCATACATCACTAAAAATCCAGGGTCACACCCAAAGTTACTGAATTCTCGGCAAATTCCAGTAGAACATTTTCCGAAAGGCGATCTGTATGCGCCGCTTGAATGTAAGCCGCGACATTTTCATAAACATTGTAAGATGCGCCACCCGATACACTGATAGTGTCCGCGACCCCATTTTCTAACGCACGAAGCGTACATTCAGCCACTGGATCGAATAGTGGATCTGTTACATCAAAACCAAAAATCCGGGGCTCCGCCAGACATGACGCCTCATCAATTGTTGTATCAAATCTACGCCAGTTTACATCGCCGAAAAGCGCAAGACGCCTCGACAATTGGCGCCGCCCATTAAGCGCCACACCATAGGACTCGATTTCCCGGAATCCAAAATTGGTGTCATTATAGCTACCCGAGAGAGTAATATTCGTGCGCCCATAAACGCCATTCAGCGCAGCAAAAGCGCTATTGGTGACACCAAGGCCAATAGTTTGCGCACCGGCGCCCGAAACCCCGGCAAACCGGTTAGCGGCCTCAATTACACCGCGTGGCGAAATCTCCTGATTGGCGCGCAGGCGATTAGCAAAGTCGAGTGTCTGCAACTGCGCTGTCCGAAACTGTGATGAAACGGCCTGCGCACGGGTTTGAAACGTGCGGCTGGCGCCGGCGTTAAAGACCAGACGGCTGGATATCTCGTAAGAAATATCAGCATCAATGAACTCATCATCAAACCGTTCGCCATATTCCAGACGAATTCGTGCGCGGCGACCGGGCCGCGCCGTAAAGCCCGCTCGCCAGAAGACACCAGACAGCAGGTCTTCGTCAAAAAACAATGCCGCAGCATCATCAGTCTCAACCTCATCATATCCGACAGCGCCACTAAGCGCGAATTGTCGGCTCAACGAAACCTGCCCTTCCGTGAAAATGGACCCTTGACGGTATGTAAATGGAATTGGAAAGAAATCTGATCCGTCGTCTACCGTTTCTATTCCATACACGGACGTACGAAATCGTATGATTTCAAAAGCATTGCCACTTTCATAACTCGCCAATACCTCGTGGGCCCGCGAGTCATTGAGAAAGTTACCTTCTGTTGGATTAAAGTCAGTATCGGAATCATCAACAAAAATCTGCGACCAACGGTAACGCAACTCTACTGCCGATTGGTCCGCCGTGCGATGATAGACATACGGGCTGACATTGTAGGAATGCACATTTGCTTGCTGCCCACGCGCGGCGTTAATGTTACCGGAAAAGCGAGCATTATCTCCGATGAGCTGGCGCGCTGTTTGACCAGACACGTCAACATAAAGCCAGTTTTCCGCCGCAGTAAATGTACTGGTTGCGCCGATATTTTGGTTGATCACAAAATCTGTATTATCCGCAAGAAAAGAAAAATCCAGATCACCTTGAATGATACCCGTCACACGTGGTGTCGTAATAATCGCGCCACCGGTAAAAAGCGTCGAGAATATATATTCATCGTCCGCTAAAGCGCCTCGCTGCAGATTAATATTATCAGAATAAATAAAGCGCGGCGAAACGCTGGCTGCATAACCGAGATAGTCCGTCCGCAATTGCAATTCAGCATCGTTACTGGGCACTTGTGCAGTGGCCGCCATGGAGAGTACGCTTGCGCCAGCCGCCCCCATTAACACGCATCTCAGTCTGATACGCTTCATTCCATCATTCTTGCGCTTACGCATTGCGTGCACCCCTCACTTTTTCGTCACCGTCATTGCTGCGGTCGTAATATTCATATGATCCATAATGCGAACCGCCGGAGCCAACAATGCAACGGTTCAACAACAAGCTCACATTTGGGTTGATATCGAGTAGTTCGTCTAGCGCAGAGGCCACAGCTGGTTCTGGCGTCGAATTCGCCTCCACAACGAAAACAATCTCATCGACATATTTAGCCAGGATCACCGCCTCCGTAGTCGCGAGAACCGGCGGCGCGTCGATAATCACCAGGCGGTCGCGCGCTGCTGAGGATAATTCGGTCCAGAAACGTTGTGAGACGTCGCTTGCAAATAAATCTGTCGCTCGATTTACAGGCGCCCCCTCCCCCAGAACGCTAATCGGCGCCTGGTTGGCGAGATAACAAAGTCCCTCTGTATCCAACGATGGGTCACGGAGTTTATCCGTAAGCCCCGGTCCGGCAGGAAGCCCCAGTCGCCGGCGCACTTTTGGACGAGGCGCGTCTGCATCAACAAGTAGCGTTTCAATTTGGTCTTCTATCGCAAAACTGAGGGCTAAATTCACTGCATTGTACGTCTTACCCTCGCTCGCGCGAGTAGACGTCACCAGAATGAGGTTACGCTGTCTGCCTGGCGCACGAAACGCCTGACGTTCGCCTGTTGCTCGTAAAAATCCGACGCGACGCAACAGCCGCCGCTTAACCGCCCGCAACTCCAAAGCCAATTGGGTAGAAGACGCATCCGGATGAAACAAACCTTCTCTGGCAAGCGCATTGAAATCCAAATCAAACGAATGAGGCTCAGCACGCGCTGTTTTTTTAGTTGGCTCTTTGTGACGTTGCTTGCGCTTTTTCTTCTTTGCTGCAGCAAAGTCGTGAAGCGATCCGCCAGCCTTTTCCACAACACCCATTACAGCGCCTCCCCGGAGAGAGAAACGCTTGCGGCCCGCTCGACAGCGCCTGAAATATCAGGCGGAAGCTTGAAGACAGACAGATACGCATAGACGGCGCCGACCAACGCCAGACCGGCCATAGCGCCTGACAGACGCTGGAGATCACGGCGACGACCGGCAAGAACGCTAAAGGAGGGCGCCTCACTGATGGCGCCCAGCACTGGCAATCCGAACGCTTCCTGTAATTCGTTTGCCTGCGCATAGCTTCGGTCGATAAGCGTCATCAATACAGCGGCGCCCGCCCCGGCGCCGGCTGCAAGAATGAATATTACTGCGATCAGCAACATTCGCGGCGGATCTTTTGGCGCCAGCGCCGATTGCGGGTACTCAAACACTTGATATTCGACACCGCGCCCTGCAACACCAAGATTTTTTGTCAGGTCAAGCCGGTCACGACGCGCCAGCAATTCATCATATGTCTTTTGTGTCTGCTCATACTCACGGATAATCTGACGCAAGGCAGCCTCGACTGCAGGCGCAGCACCTACGGCGAAATCAAGCGTCCGCAATTCATCCTGCAATCGCTCTTCTCGCGCTTCAAGCGCAACAATTGAATCCTGCGCCACACTCAATTCGGAATTAAGGCGCACAAATTCTGGATTCGAAGCCACTCCACCCTCGCGGTTTTCAAGTTGCTCAATTCTTGACAAGACACCGCGAATGTCTGGGTGGCTTTCTTCGTAGCGGCTACGCAAGTCTGCAAGCTCTATCCGTAATGCTTCAATCTCGTCGCCGGAAGTAGATCGCGGCGTCGCCGAAAGCAGGTTGCGCAACGTCAAAACACGCCCCTTTGTACGCTCCAGCTCATCACGCACGCGAATTAGTTCACTGTCCTTTTGCTCACGCAACCGCACCGTGCCCTGACTGGAGGTCAACTCTGCTGCATGCTTGCGCCTGAATTCAGCAACGGCGCGTTCATTCGCGGTCAGTTTTTCATCGTACTGTTCTATCTGTAGATCGAGGCGTCTGCGAGCGGCCTCATCCTCTAAAAGGCTGGCGCCCAAATCCTGTTCGATCAGCATCGTCAGTACTGCGTCAACAACCGCACGCGCCGCTTCAGGGTCGCTATTTTTATATGAGATTATGAAATACATGTCCCTGGGACTTTGAATTTTGATCTGCCCAGAAACCCATTCAACCATCTTCTCCAGCTTCGCCCGCCGTTCCACGGCAGTCCGCGCCTTGATATCTTCGTCAAGCCCGGCGCGGAAAATAACCTCTTCAACATTCGGGCGTGTCAGGAGCTGCAGACGCATTACTTCAACCCGCTCGGAATAATCAGGGCGAGCCGTAAAGCCGTTCAGAACGGGTTCAAGAATTGTCTCCGTTTGTACAAAGACATGAGCGCGGGATTCATATTTGTCTGGGGTCAACCAAAGCACAAACCACCCAAGCAGTGCTGCAAACCAGGCAACGGCGACAACGATCCATCGACGCCGCCAAAGCCCGTTTGCATGCCGGATGACCGGCCGAGGCAATTCAGAAAGTTGCAACACCAACAATCGACTCCCTAACCCCGACCGCGATCGTTAAAATACGCTTTCAGGGATCAAAATAACGTCTCCCGGCAGAACTGGCGCATTCGCCGAGATTTTGCCTTTGCGCAAAAGGTCATCGAGGCGCAGGCGGTAAGAATTGCGGTCTTCGTTCTTACCGCGAATCAGTACGGCGCGATTACCCGCAGCAAACTCCGTCAGTCCGCCGACAGCGACCATAACATCAAGAACCGTCATGCCTGCCTGATATGGAAGAGCTGTTGGCTCCTGGGCCTCTCCAAGAACGCGAACCTGCTGGTCAAAGGTCGATGAAAAATTGCTGACGATAACAGTTACTTCCGGTGATTTCACATATTGCCGGAGCGCGCCCTCAAGGTCCGTTGCGAGTTGCGACGGTGTTTTGCCCGACGCAACCATATCTTCCACCAATGGCGTGGAGATGCGACCGTCCGGGCGAACTGTGACGTTTGTGGATAACTCTGGTGAGCGCCAGACAAAAATCTCAAGCTGGTCCAAAGGCCCAACTAGGTAGTCCGGCGCTGAGTTCGCTGCATCGGATGTGGTTGCCGGCGCTGTCGCAAGCTGGCCGCCGCCGATACCAACAGCGGAGCATCCCGCCATCACGATCGCCGCTACAAACAAGACGGCGTATCGCCGACATTGGTTAATCTTGGTCATGGTCAATATCCCTAATATGTTCGAAAAAGCGTCAATTCTCGCGCAATTGCCCTCGATTCCCGCGTTTAGTTTAGTGCCTCCGCAATTTCTTTGCCATGGTGAACCGGACGGTGGCGCTTTCGCGCTCAATAAGCTCGGTGAAAGCCAGTATTTTCACCATCTTAGGCATGTTTTCGACACCCCAGGCGCAAGAGATTTAGGTTAATTCCACGCCATGTGGCGAAGTTTCCAGGCTGAACCAAGGCCGCCGCCCCCCAAGACCAATGCAGATCGCCGACGCACCCTATCGGCTACCAATACCAAGCAACGCGACGCGTATCGTCATCAGGATAATGACGATATCCAGCAACGGTGTGAAATGGCGGATATAAAACAAGTCAAAGCGCAGTTTTTCCCGCGCGCCCTCAACTGATGCGGCGTATTCATACTTCACCTGCGCCCACCCGGTAATGCCTGGCTTTACCAGATGACGGTGGTGATAATGCGGAATTTCTTTCTCAAGCACCGCCACGAATTCCGGTCGTTCAGGCCTTGGCCCGACAAAACTCATTTCCCCGCGCAGAACATTAATCGTCTGCGGAATCTCGTCGATCCGAGTCTTGCGGATCCAACTCCCCACCCTGGTGATCCGGCTGTCATTGGTTTTGGCGTATTGCGGACCATCTTTTTCAGCATCGACAATCATCGATCGAAATTTGAAAATATCGATGCGCTCACCACGAAAGCCGATACGCTTTTGCCGGTAAAGCACTGGGCCAGGACTGTCGAGTTTAATCGCCGCTGCAGTCAGAACAAGCAAAGGCGCAAGGAGGATCAAAAGACTAATGCTGGCGCCGCAATCAATGATCCGCTTGATGCTGGAAAATCGGTCTGGAGAAGTACGTTTATTGTCATTGGTGCTTTGAGGGCCTGTATAAGTCTCCAGCTCAAGCTTCCCAGAACCGCCCGCCCAGGCGTACTCGACCCCATCGGACTGAAGCAAAAATGCGGTCTTCAGGCCAGAATTCACTACTCTTTTCAGGAACAGCACACCGGAGGATGCAGCGATAATCATCGCCCCAATGATCAGTGCTGCATTCAGTGCCGCCATTACCGTCCCCAACCGACGCTGACAGGCCCGCTAGGTCTCAGCGAGACGCGACAAGCGAGCGCTTTAGACGAACGTCAAGCATGTAACATGCCTAATGATATGTTAATAGGATTCGCCCGGCGCGAACGCCCAGAGACGCCACTAACTGGCCATATGCATGTGTGTGCTGCTGCGCATTAGGTTGTGGTCCCGTTTCAGAACAATCTGGTTAAATCAACAGTGTCCCGGTGCGGGACATTGCCTTTCCCCATATCGAAAAGGCGCATCGCATTTTCTTCCTTAACCGGCACAGTTTATGAACGCTGTTGTCCGCTTAAGAGGATTAGCCGATTCAACCGTCAGCTTGCGCATGCCGATGAAGTTTCTGGTATTCACGACGCTCTACCCGAACGCCGCCATGCCGACGCATGGCGTTTTCGTCGAAAACCGCCTGCGCGCCTATCTGAAAAAATATCGGGCCGATATCAAAGTGATCGCTCCGGTTCCCTGGTTTCCATTCCGACATGATCGCTTCGGGCGCTACGCACGCTGGGCGCACGCGCCGGAAAAAGAAGTCCGCTACGGCATTGAAGTTTATCATCCGCGATACTTCATTCCGCCCAAGGTCGGTATGGAACACGCCCCATCGGCCCTGGCGAATTGCTTTAAAAAAGCCGCTCAGGAGTTGATACACAGCGATTGGGATTTTGATTTCATCGATGCGCATTACTTTTATCCAGACGGTATCGCAGCGGCGCAAGTTGCCAGTGACCTGGAAAAACCGTTCGTCATTACAGCGCGGGGCACAGACGTTAACTTGATACCCACCTATGCTGGCCCGCGTGCAAAGATTGTAGGCGCCTCTATGCGCGCAGATGCAATCATCTCCGTTGCGGACACACTAAAAAAACAGCTCGTCGCCCTAGGCGCACCAGCGCGAAAGATCACAACACTTCGCAATGGCGTGGATCTCGATACCTTTTGTCTGATGGACCGCGATCAGATCCGCCAAGACATGCAGCTTCGGGGACCAGTGATCGCAAGCGTTGGCCACCTGATTGATCGCAAAGGCCACAACATTGTCATTGATGCGCTGAAAGATATTCCCGACGCCACGCTTCTCATCGTCGGCGATGGTGAAAAACGCGAAGCCCTCAAAAAACAAGCGCGCGCTGCAAGGTTGGATGAGAGGGTACGTTTTCTCGGCGCTGCGCCACACGAAAATCTTGCAGAAATATATAACGCCGCCGATGTCCTCGCGCTCGCTTCCTCTCGCGAAGGATGGCCCAATGTCCTGCTCGAAGCCATAGCCTGCGGAACGCCTTGCGTTACGACATTGGCTGCGGGTGGTGAAGTTGTTAAAGGGTTGTCCGCTGGCCGGATTGTCGAAGAACGCACACCGCAGATATTTGCTTCCGCCATCAAGGGAATGCTCAATAACCCTCGCGACCGAACTGCCACACGGCGATACGCAGAAGACTACAGCTGGGATGAAACCATCGATGGCATGGCCGCTATCTTTACGGGTCTTGCAAAAAAAGCTGCTGCGACCCGATCGGTGACTTCAAAAGCTCTAAGTTTTCACACCGCCCTCCGACCAAAACTCATCGTTACAGTCGATACCGAAGAGCAGTTCGACTGGTCGTCTTTTGAAAAAACGACTCATACAGTATGCGATCCAAATGATGTGAAACCCTTTCAGCATCTATGTGCTGAAAGGGGCGTAAAACCAGTGTATTTTCTGACCTACCCATTGCTGAAAGACGAAAAGGCTTCAGCCTATTTCCGTACTCTCTTTGATTGCGATGAAGCTGATGGAGGCCTGCACCTTCATCAATGGGTGACGCCGCCGAATACTAGTTTCACAGATGAGTACTTTTCTTTCCAGAAAAATCTGCCAAGCGAACTTCATGCGGAAAAGCTCGCAAATCTCGCAAGCGCCTTTGAATCGGCATTTGACGAACGAGCTATATCGCATCGCGCCGGACGATATGGCATCGCGCGTGGAGACTATCAGCTATTGAGCGACATTGGCGTCACGATGGATTTCAGCCCGAGTGTCGCTTTCGATTTTTCTCCGGCGGGCGGACCCGACTTTTCCGGATATGCCAACCAGCCGTTCTCGGCCAGTGGAAAGAACGGAGAAGTATTCGTAACGCCCGTCAGCGGCGCAAAAGCTATCATAGGCACGCGCCTGTTTTTAAGCCGCACGGCGCACAAGCATGGCTTTGCACCGTCCTTCCATGAGAGACTTAGGCCACAACTTCAACCAATGCGGCTTTCCCCGGAGGGAGCTACGCTGAAAGATCTGCAAGCCCTAACCAAACGACTTGTAGCGGACGGATCGCCAGTTCTCACCTTTACACTTCATTCAACAAGTTTAACGCCCGCCGCCAATGACTATGCGCAAAGCCAAAACGACGTAGACCGCACGCTTGAAATCACTCGGCATTACCTGGATTGGTTTCGGCAGTCTGTGAACGGGGAAATAGTCTCACTAGCTGAGCTTTCAGGGCTATACAAGACCGAAGGGCGCACCCCCGCTTAACCCATCCTTAAGCATGAAACCGATAGCGTTAACCACGTTGATAGCAACGAGGCGACCGGTCATGATCTCATCAGAAATTTTACGCATCCTATTTGGGTTTGTCGCCGTCCTCGGACTCATCGGCCTTGCCGCCATGGCTGCCCGCAAGTTGGGACTAGCCTCTGCGACAGGCGGCATCGCTCGCAAGCGCAGGCTCGCCGTTGTTGAATCGCTAGCTATCGATGCGCGCCGCCGAGCAGTTATCATAAAGTGTGACGACAAGGAGCATCTGATTGTACTCGGCGCAAATGGCGAAACGATTATCGATCGAAACCTTGAAGGCGCATCCGATCTCGATGAACCGTCCGAAACGGAAAACCCTTTCGCACAGCTGATGTCAGCTCAAGAAAAATTATCTGCTGATAAAAGAGACGCTGCATAAGCAGCGCCATTTCACACTCACCTAAGCGCCGGTACAAACGCAGCAACTAGATATGCAGCGCATGCCCTAGCGTGCGCAGCGCCGCCTCCTGGAAGGCTTCTCCTTGCGTTGGGTGCGCGTGAATCGTACCAGCGATATCTTCAAGGCGCGCGCCCATTTCAAGCGCCAACCCAAAAGACGCTGAGAGTTCGGCAACGCCGCCGCCCACCGCCTGTACGCCAAGCACCAAGTGATTGTCCTTGCGCGCAACAATACGGATAAACCCGTCTTCAGCTTCCATGGTCATGGAGCGGCCATTAGCACTGAATGGAAAAACCTGCGTGACGGTCTCAAAGCCAGCTTCTTTTGCTTCTTCCGGCGATAACCCGGCAGACAACACTTCCGGATCGGTGAAACAGATTGCGGGAATTGCGACCTTATCCCATGACCGGTTTTCGCCGGCGATGATTTCAGCGACCATCTCTCCTTGCGCCATGGCGCGGTGCGCCAGCATTGGCTCGCCCGTAACGTCGCCAATCGCATAAACGCCCGTCATAGATGTGCGGCATTGATCGTCGATTTTGATGAAGCGCCCATCCATATCGAGGACAAGGTTTTCCCGCCCCCACCCGTCGGTCAGCGGTGCGCGGCCAACAGTCACGAGAATCTTGTCAGCCGGAAGGATTTTTGTCTCACCGTCTTTGGTCTCAATCTCAAGACCTTTGCCCTTTGCGCCTTTTGCTTTGGCGCCGAGCAGAATCTCCATACCAAGAGATTTCATCTTCTTTGCGACAGGGCGCGTCATGTCCTTGTCGTAGAGCGGCAGGATGCGATCGAGCGCCTCAACCACCGTAACTTTAGAGCCGAGCTTCGCAAACGCGATACCCATTTCAAGGCCGATATAGCCGGCGCCGACAACAGCGAGATTCTTTGGAGGGTTGGCGAGATCGAGCGCCTCCGTCGATGAGATCACATCACCGCCGAACGGCATGAAGGGCAACTCAACCGCTTTCGATCCCGTTGCGATAATGATATTCTCAGCCCGAACCGTTTCGACGCCTTCGCTCGTCTTTACTTCAACGGTTTTGCCATCAATAAAACTAGCCCAGCCTTTTATTGCGCGCACCTTGTTCTTCTTCAACAGACCGCCAACACCGCCAGTAAGCCGCTTTACGATCCCATCTTTCCACGCGACCGTTTTTTTGAGATCAATTTTCGGCTTGCTGGAAGAAATCCCGATAGCGCTTTCACCAGCGAAATGCGTCGCCTTTTCAAATTCATCGGCGACATGGATTAGCGCCTTTGAAGGAATACAGCCCACATTGAGGCATGTGCCGCCATGGGCTTCGGCTTCAACGATCACGGTATCAAGGCCGAGCTGGCCGGCGCGAATCGCCGCCACATAACCGCCAGGACCAGCGCCAATGATAAGAAGTTTACAGTCGATGATGGCCATAAATTTATCTCACATATTTGATTGGTAACCCAATCAATCCTCAATAAAAATCATCGCCGGATTCTCAAGCAGCGCCTTGATCCGTTGTACGAAAACAGCTGCGTCATAGCCGTCCACCACGCGGTGATCAAAACTTGACGACAGGTTCATGATCTTCCGGGGGCGAAACTCCTGCCCGTCCCAGCGGGGGAGGGTCTGCATCTTGTTAACGCCGACAATCGCGACTTCTGGATGATTGATAACCGGCGTTGTAACAATACCGCCGATGGCGCCAAGCGATGTAATGGTGATTGTCGAACCCGACAGTTCGTCACGTGACGCCTTACCAGTTTTTGCGGCTTCGGAAAGTCGCCCAACCTCGCCGGCGCACTCCCAAATATCGCGCGCTTCCACATGACGAATTACCGGGACCATAAGGCCATTCGGGGTTTGCGCCGCAATGCCGATATGCAAAGCGCCATATTGATGAACAATGCCTGCTTCGTCGTCATAGATCGCATTCAAATGCGGTTGATCGGCAACGGCCTTCACCATCGCACGCATCAGGAATGGCAGCAGCGTAAGTTTCGGTCGCCCTTCTTTACGATCTGAATTCAATTGCGCGCGCAAATCTTCCAGCGCAGTCATGTCTATCTCGTCGACATAGGTTATCGGAACGATGCGTGCGTGAGACGCTTCCATCTTTTCCGCGATTTTGCGGCGCAACCCAATCACCGGCGTTTCCGACACTGACATGTTACGGGTCAAGCCGGTTCCACGCGCCCCTGCCTCGCCACCGCTGGCAATGAAGGCGTCGAGATCTTCATGCGCAATCCGGCCAGCTGGTCCGCTGCCCATCACCCGGCGCAGATCAACGCCCGCTTCGGCAGCCCGTTTCCGCACTGCCGGTGACGCAAGCGGTTTTTCTCCTTCCGGGCGCATCGCTGCAGCCGGCGTCGGGGAACTGGCGCCATTCGTTTTTGGCGCAGACGCTTTTGCGGGCGCTGGCTTTGGCGCCTCAGCTTTCGGTTTCGGCGCTTCTTTTTTGGCAGGCTCTTTTGGCGCCGCCGGAGCAGGTTGGTCTCCCGGCTTTACATTGCCCTCGCCTTCGATCTCAAGGCGCACAAGGGGAGAGCCAACCGCCATCACCTCGCCAACCTTCCCGCCCTGCCAGACAATCTTGCCTTCGACCGGCGAGGGAATTTCAACGGTCGCCTTGTCCGTCATGACCGACGCAAGCACATCGTCCTCACGAACATTGGCGCCGATATCAACCAGCCATTCAACCAGTTCGGCTTCGGCGACGCCTTCGCCCACATCGGGAAGCTTGATGACATATTCACCCATGGCTTAACCCTCCATCACTTTTTTGAGCGCGGCGCCAACGCGCACAGGTCCCGGAAAATATTCCCATTCATGCGCATGCGGATAAGGCGTGTCATAACCTGTCACCCGGATAACTGGTGCTTCAAGATGATAGAAGCACCCTTCCATCACGACCGACATCAATTCGGCGCCGAAACCACAAGTTTTTGTCGCTTCGTGAACAATCACGCATCGCCCCGTCTTTTTGACAGACGCCTCAATCGCCTCAATATCCAGAGGCAAAATTGTCCGCAGATCAATGATCTCCGCATCAATACCGGTCTCTTCGGCCGCCGCTTCCGCGACGTAAACCATGGTGCCGTAGGCAAGCACCGTGACCGCTTCACCCTCACGCCGTGTAACAGCCTTGCCCAGCGGAACGGAGTAATAATCCTCCGGCACTTCGCCGAGATCGTGTTTCGACCAGGGCGTGATCGGGCGATCATGATGGCCATCAAACGGCCCGTTGTAGAGCCGCTTAGGCTCGAGAAACATAACCGGATCATTGTCCTCAATCGCCGCAATAAGTAGTCCCTTGGCGTCATAAGGGTTTGACGGGATGACCGTCTTCAGCCCCGAGACATGCGCAAAAATCGCCTCGGGACTCTGACTATGGGTCTGTCCGCCAAAAATGCCACCGCCTGTGGGCATGCGCACAACCATCGGTACCGTGAAGTCGTTGTTTGACCGGTATCGTATGCGCGCCGCTTCCTGAGACAACTGGTCGAAGCCCGGGAATACGTAGTCTGCAAATTGAATCTCAACACAAGGTCGCATGCCATAAGCCGCCATTCCGATCGCGGAACCGATAATGCCGCTCTCGTTGATAGGACTGTCAAAGCAGCGATGGTTGCCGTATTTTTTCTGCAAGCCCTCCGTACAGCGAAAAACGCCGCCGAAGTAACCAACGTCCTCGCCAAAAACGACAACATTGTCGTCACGACCCATCATGTTGTCCATGGCGCTGCGGATCGATTGAATCATAGTCATGCGGGCCATTGCTTAAACTCCCGCTTCCTGACGCTGACGCACAATGTGCGGCGGCATCTGTTCGTAAACATCTTCAAACATCGTTTTCGCGGATGCATGAGGACCGTCATGCAGCGTACCATTCTTCACCGCTTCACGGTTAGCTTCGGCAACCTGCGCCTCTATCATTTCATTGGCCTGCACATGGCGGGCCTCGGACCAGGCGCCACGCTTGATAAGGTATTCCTTTAATCGCTCAATCGGATCGCCAAGCGGCCAGGCGTCGAATTCCGTTTTTGGGCGATATGCTGAAGGGTCATCCGATGTCGAATGCGCCCCCGCCCTATAGGTGACGTGCTCAATCAGGGTCGGCCCTAAACCCGCACGCGCGCGGTCCGCCGCCCATTTAGCGACCGCAAAAACAGCGAGATAATCGTTACCGTCGACGCGCAACGCCGGTATGCCAAATCCAAGACCGCGGGACGCAAAAGTTGCAGCCTTTCCGCGTGCAATTCCCTGAAATGTCGAAATCGCCCATTGGTTGTTGACGACATTCAGAATGACTGGCGCGCGATAAGTCGATGCAAAAACCATCGCCGCATGAAAATCAGATTCCGCTGTTGAGCCGTCGCCAATCCACGACGCAGCGATTTTGGTGTCGCCTTTAATTGCAGAGGCCATCGCCCAACCAACGCCCTGAATAAATTGCGTCGCGAGATTGCCGGAGATCGTAAAGAACCCATGCTTTTTTGATGAATACATGATCGGCAACTGGCGGCCATTCAAAGGATCCGCCTTGTTGGAATAGATCTGGTTCATCAGGTCGACCATCGGGTAATCGCCGGACAGTAAAAGGCCTTGCTGGCGATAGGTCGGAAAATTCATGTCGCCCGGTTTCAAAACCTTTGCGAAAGCGCAGGCAATCGCCTCTTCGCCAAGCGCCTGCATGTAGAAACTGGTCTTTCCCTGCCGCTGCGCTTTTTGCATACGCGCATCGAAAGCGCGTACACGCAGCATGTCCTCCAGGCCTTCCTTAACCTGATCGTCGTTCAACTCATCCGCCCAGGGGCCGACCGCGGCGCCTTCGCGATCCATAACCCGGATGATGGTGTAGGCGAGATCGTGAATGTCCTGCGCCTCAACATCTATCGGCGGCTTTCGCGCAGCGCCCGCTTTGGGGATCGGCACATTGGAAAAGTCCGGCTTATCGCCGGGTCGAAACTCAGGTTCCGGCACATACAGGGACAAAGGTTTGGGATCAGCGGCTTGGCGCTCGCTCATGTTATCCTCCGGGTTTCCTCCGGCGTCGCGGATACGCCGTGAAGTTCTTGATTTCATGGAATCTTCTGGCCGGATTCCGACAAGGTCGGCGATGATGTAGTCCGCCGCCCGCCCTTGTGGCAATGGCCCATTGGCGGAGTCGCGAAAAAGAGCGAGCCCCTCCTTAGGGCCGTCACAGGGGAGCGGATTCACCTAATTTAACCCCCGAATTAGCATGAATATGATCCACCGAAACCGGTCTCAAAAGGGCCGAAATCACCCAATAGCCAGGGTGACATTGCAGCGATTTTATTTTCACCCCAGCGTGGCAAGAGCTAAAGACACGGCAGGGTCGTTAGGTAAAGAGGGAGGTTAATAGCATGACGAGAGGGATAATGGACGGTAACTTACGCATCGGTATAGCGGTTGCGATATGCGCGCTATCAGCAATGTTCGGGACTCCCGCCTTGGCGCAATCTTCCGACGCTTACACAGTGAATGGCGAAAGCATCGCCCCTGAGATGGCGCAGCTGATGTCGTTTTACGGCCTTACTCCCGGCGCTTACTATATCGATCCGTACGGCAATTATGGTCTGACCGGCGAAACGCCAAAAGCCAATATCGATGGCGGCCCTGTCCGAAACTGGAGTGGCGTCGAGCCGGTAGGCGCAACAAATAATGCATACGCTCAAGCTTATGTGAACGGCGTTACCGGTGTGCGATTCTTTTGGGTCTACTCACCCAGCATTTTTTCCGGCGCTACCGGCGGCTCATCGGGCTATGTCCACGTATGTCCGGCAAATATCTATCACCGCAGCTCCGAAGGCGCGACCAATATTGGCGGAGATTACGATTCATCGACAGGTCAAAATGATTCCTGGGCGGGTGTCGCGGGCATGTCGCGCAACAGCGGTCGCTGGGCGATTGAATCCGGCGCAAACGGGCCAACACTTGCGTTTTATGACAATGATGGCGGCGTTCAGCGAGTGGCAATCTCAACCATGCTTCAAGGGCGCTGGAAAGTCGGGCAAACAACCTACGCCGTCGAAGCGAACAAGGCAGCATGCTGAAGAATCACGCGACGAACTTCGCCCACTCTTCTTCGGTCATCACCTGAACGCCGAGTTCTTCGGCCTTTTTCAGTTTTGATCCAGCCCCCGGCCCGGCGATGACAATATCGGTTTTGGCCGATACCGAGCCAGCGACCTTGGCGCCGAGCGACTGCGCTTTCGCTTTGGCTTCATCGCGGGTCATCAGTTCAAGTTTGCCGGTGAATACAACCGTCTTGCCCGCGACTGGACTCGACGTGTCTGCAACCTCAGCCTTTAGTGGCGTAACTTCGGTAAGCAGGCGGTCGACCGCCTCGCGGTTGTGCGCCTCGTCAAAGAAATCTATGACGCCGCGCGCAACCAGCGCGCCAACACCATCAATAGCGAGCATGTCCTGATACTCAGACGAGTTTTCATCTCGCGCTTTGACTGCAGCGGCATAAAAAGACTTGAAGTCCCCATAATGTCGGGCGAAGAGACTCGCATTGGTCTCGCCGACATGACGAATTCCAAGCGCATTGATGAAACGCGCCGATGATATTTCCCGTTTTTCATCGATGGCATCGAACAAGTTCTGAACAGATTTCAAGTTCGTCGGCGGCTTTTCCTCACCAGTCTTGTTGCGCTTGCGCTCGCCTGCATCATCAATATCGTATCGATAAAGATCGACTTTATTGGCTTCCTGTCGCTGTCTCAATGTGAAAATACCAGCTGGTTCCTTGATGACGCCCTTATCAAAAAACGCCTCTATCTGCTTTGCGCCAAGCCCTTCAATATCGAACGCCTTACGAGACACGAAGTGTTTCAGCCGTTCTTTTGCCTGCGCTGCACAAATAAGACCGCCTGTGCATCGCCGATCCACATCCGCCTTGCCTGTGTTCGGATTAATTTCATTGACAGCATGACTATCACAGACCGGACAGCGCTCAGGGAATGCATATTTGCACGCGCCTTTCTTTCGTTTTTCTTTGATGACTTCCACAATCTGCGGAATGACATCACCCGCACGCTGGACAACGACCGTGTCGCCAACACGCACATCTTTACGTTCTATCTCATCGGCATTATGGAGCGTCGCATTTGACACAACGACACCGCCGACCGTCACCGGTTTCAAGCGTGCGACTGGTGTCAGTTTGCCAGTACGCCCCACCTGTATCTCAATGTCTTCCAGAATGGTCGTTGCTTTTTCGGCTGGAAATTTATGCGCGATCGCCCAACGGGGGTGCCTGGATACAAAGCCCAGCCGTTCTTGCAGCGCCAACTCGTCAACCTTGTAAACAACGCCATCTATATCATAGCCAAGACCGGCCCGCTGTTCTTCTATTGTCTTGTAATGCTCCAGCAACTCATTCGGTCCGGCGCAACGTTTTGTCAGCGGATTAATTGCAAAGCCCAGCTTTTCAAGACGCTTGATCGCGTCGGTTTGCGTATCGGCCAAACCATTGCTCACCTCGCCCCAGGCATATGCAAAAAACCGAAGGGGGCGAGAAGCGGTAATGGCCGCGTCGAGTTGGCGCAATGACCCCGCCGCCGCATTGCGCGGATTTGCGAAAACGTCCTCTCCCGACTCATTCAACCTTTTATTCAACGCTTCAAAATCCGCGTGACTCATATAGACCTCGCCACGTACTTCCAGAATATCCGGTGCTGACTTGAGACTCGTGGGAATACCCTTGATTGTAAGAACATTGCTTGTCACGTTCTCACCTGTCTCACCATCGCCGCGCGTCGCTGCAAGTTTCAAGACTCCATGTTCGTATCTTAAGTTCAATGACAGGCCGTCAATTTTTGGCTCCGCTGTAAACGCAATCGCCTTATTCTCTGTAGCGCCCAGAAATTTTCGCACCCGTTTTACGAAGTCTGCAACATCGTCATTGTTAAAGGCGTTATCCAGTGACAACATTGGAACTGCATGCCGGGCTTTTTCAAATTTCGCCGAAGGCGCCGCCCCCACTTTATCTGACGGCGAATCGCCTCGTTTCAGTTTTGGGAACCGCTTTTCAATAAGAAGGTTGCGTCGGCGCAACGCATCATACTCAGCATCAGATATATCAGGCGCGTCATTAGAGTAATAGGCTTCGTCCGCCGCTGTGATTTCCTTCGCAAGCCGCGCCAGCTCGTTTTCAGCCTGGTCAGGAGAGAGTACTCCGACCGGTATTGTCGCAAACTGCATCGTTCTTTTTGTCATGGGAAATCTTCAATGCTCTATGCGCGTTTGCGGGTCTTTTTTATTTTTGCAGGCGCTTCGAGTTCACCAAGCAGTCGTCGCGCTGCAGCTCGCGCTTCGTCCGTGACTTTAGCGCCCGACAGCATGCGCGCAATTTCTTCTACACGTTCAGCCGGCTCCAGCATCGTGACACTTGTTTTCGTCGCATTCTTCAATTGCTTTTTGTCTATCCGCCAGTGGCGATCTGCACGTGCGGCAACCTGCGGACTATGGGTGACAACAAGAACCTGGGCGTCTCGGGCAAGGCGGGCCAGCCTTTCACCAACTGCGTCCGCGACCGCGCCGCCAACGCCAGCATCCACCTCGTCAAAGATAATGACAGTACGGTTTTCTTTCGCCGCCAATGCAGCCTTCATCGCCAGCACAAACCGTGAAAGCTCGCCGCCAGACGCAATTGTTTTTAGAGGGCCAGCAGGCGCACCGGGATTCGTCGCCACCATAAACTCGACGCGATCATAACCGTCCGATGTTGGATGATCAAAATCCGTCTCAACCTGCGTCTCAAATACAGCCTTGCCAAGTTTTAGCGGCGCCAACTCCATAGCAACAGCGGTATCTAGCTTTTTCGCTGCTGTCTTACGGCTCTTTGAAAGGGCTTTCGCTACTTTGCCGAACGCAGTGTTTGCTTCCTTTGCATCACGCTCCAGGTCGAGAAATGCAGCTGCGCCAAGCTCCAGATTGTCCAGCGCCTGCCTGGTTTTTTGATAAAACTCACTTAACGCATCCGGCGTCACGCCATGTTTGCGCGCTTCGGCGCGAAGCGCGAAAAGGCGCTCCTCAACTCGGTCGAGTTCCTCCGGATTACTTCCAAATTCATCAATTGCATGGTCAATGGCGGCGCGCGCCTCCATCGTTTCGTTCAAAGCTTGCTCAAGACGTTCAGCCGCCGCCGATAATGGCTCCGCATCTGAGTTCAAACGTGCGGCGGCGCGTTCGATATTGCGCGAACTGACAGACAACTTCGATTCTATTGCGCCTTCATCAATCGCTGCGGCAGCGGCGTTCAGGTCATCAGCGATTTTCTCTGACGCCATCAATTCCGCTCGGCGTTCCGCTAGCGCCGTTTCTTCATCAGCTTCTGGAGCGAGTTTTTCCAGCGTTGCAGAAACATGGCGCAAATAGTCAGCTTCGCGCGCGGTCGCGTCTCTTTCACGGCGGCGGTCGTCAAGTTGTTGTTCTATGTCACGCAAAGCGCGCCAGTGTTTCGCAACGCCGTTAGCTTTTCTTTCCAGCCCGCCGAATTCATCCAACAGGCTGCGATGGGTCGACGCGGTTAGAAATCCACGGCCATCGTGTTGGCCATGGATCTCGAGCATCATCTCACCCACGTTGCGCAGCATGCCTATTGAAACAGGCTGATCATTAACAAAACCGCGCCCGCGACCGTCAGCACCCAACACCCGGCGCAGGATGATCTGGTCGTCATCGGTAGCCAGACCATTATCTTCAAGAAACGTCCAGACCGGGTGATCAGAAGCGGCTTCAAATATCGCAGCAACAACGCCTTGTTTGGCGCCTTGGCGCACAGCGCTCCGTTCCGCACGGGCTCCAACAGCCAATCCGAGGGCGCCAAGCAGGATTGACTTGCCGGCGCCAGTTTCGCCGGTCAGCGCAGTCAGACCTTGCGTCATCGAAAGGCGCGCCTGATCAATCAGTACGAAATCCTGAATATGAAGCGCAATCAACATGCCGGTTCGTCCCAAGGGTTCTACCGGTATTTATCCCACTTCGAGAGACGCTGAAAGACGCCTATTGTTCCGGCTGATTATCCAATGATGCACTAAGATCGGCGGATGGTGGCTCCAGCGCCTCTGGCGATGCAGTTTCGGTGTCGGACACAGCCGTAGCGTCAGTATCTGGAGATGTTTCCTCAACGGCGCGTGTTCTTTTACGGGTCGTAGAATCGGCCATGACAATTCCACGCCGTTCAAACAGACGATAGGAATCCTGGTACCATCTGTCGCCAGGATAGTTGTAGCCCAACACTGCAGCGGCGGCGCGAGCCTCATCGACAATGCCTAACTCAAGATAGGCTTCAACGAGACGATGCAAAGCTTCGGGAACATGGCTTGTCGTCTGATATTTTTCGATCACGGTTTTGAAGCGGTTGATCGCGGAAATATGCTTGTTTTCTCGTAAATAGAACCGGCCAACATACATTTCTTTGCCGGCGAGATGGTCATAGGTCAGATCAAGCTTCAAGCGCGCGTCTCTTGCATATTCCGTATCAGGGTAGCGGCGAATAACATCCGTAAGCGTTGTAAGCGCATCAACCGTAAAAGCCTGATCGCGGCCTACGTCCCGGATGCGTTCATAGTTACACATCGCTTTCAAATAGTACGCGTAAGCCACATCCTTATTGCCCGGGTGCAACGATATAAACTGATCAACAGACTGAATGGCCTCTTCGTAATCGTTATCCTGATAATAGGCGAAGGCCTTCATCAACATCGCACGCCGCGCCCACGCAGAATACGGGTGCTGGCGTTCTACTTCTTCAAATAAAGCGACGGCGTTTTCATAGCGCTTCAGTTCCAACGAACGCGTTGCCTCAGAGTATAGAGTCTCAACCGGTCGCTCTACATAGGCGAAGCGCTCCTTGCTTCCAGAAGACCCGCAGGCTGTGACCGCCAAAGAAAGAAGGATAGCGCCAAGCGCGCCTTTTACGGACATATTACTGGAAAACACGATACAACTGCCTCACCTCTATGCCCCCGATGAGGTCGTTTTAGTAGGGCCCGGGCGAAGCGTCAAACAAGGTTTTTCGGGCTCTCAGGCTGTTGCCGCCATTTGTGCGGGCGCATCGCCAACCTGCGCCTCAAAAACAGCCAGCGCTGCGCGCGTGTTAAGGTCGTGGCCTGGCTTGTCCGCCCGGATCGCGCCCCGAACCGGAGCGCCGAGCAGATAGAGATCGCCAATGAGGTCCAATGCTTTGTGAAGGACAAACTCATGAGAATCGCGCAGCGCATCTTCATTGAGAACCTTTTGCCCATCCACGACGATAGAGTTTTCCAGCGAACCTCCACGAATAAGGTTTTTGGCGCGCAACGCTTCGACTTCATGCAGTCGGCAAAAAGTGCGCGATCTGGCCATGCGCTCCAGCGACTCAGGGTCATCAAGCTCAACGCTCAATGTTTGGCGACCGATCAGGCAATCCTCGAAATCGATTGTGATGTTAAGCTGGAAAGTCTCTGATGGCTCTAAAACAATAGATCGATCACCGTCTCGGACGCAGATCTTGCTATCGATGATAATCTCATCGCGCGGAGCACCTTGAGAAACCACGCCAACGCTGTGAATCTCGATCACAAACTGAGCCGCACTTCCATCAAGAATAGGAATTTCAGGACCAACTACGTCAATGGCGACATTATCTATGGAACAAATGGCGAGCGCGGCCATAATATGTTCAACTGTCGCGATACTAACACCATGACTGTTAGCCAGTGTCGTGCCATGACAGGCGCGCACAACATTCTCGGGCGCCGCCGTAATAGCATTTCGTTCTGATAAGGATGCATATTCAGTTGATTCAGCGCCATTGACAGCATTGCACCGAAAAAACGTAATCCCTGAATTTTCAGCGGAAGGCCGTAATATCATACGGCAGTGATCTCCGGTATGAAGCCCAACACCGGAGAATTCAATTGGCGCTTTTAGCGTCTTTTGTCTTCCAGCCCCCATTTAACTCACTCTTGTCCGGAGAGGTTTCAAAACCCCCTCGCCGCGCAGAAACACCCGCGCCCAATGTCTCGCGATCCCCATCGCATTATTGAGTTAATTGTTAACATGATTTTTGGCGGCGGCGATGTTTTTCCCATCAAGCATTATTTCGCTATGTTGCAC
The DNA here is from genome assembly GCA_039196665.1 of Pseudomonadota bacterium. Taxonomy (GTDB): domain Bacteria; phylum Pseudomonadota; class Alphaproteobacteria; order Caulobacterales; family Parvularculaceae; genus Hyphococcus. The sequence goes on from JBCCUQ010000001.1 coordinate 968,321, forward strand.
GGACAAAATAAAAAATACGCCCGACATGACAGAAGGGCGTATTTTTCAAGCAAAAGCAATGCCTTGAGGCTTTATCCTCATCCCCCCACTAACCGGTTTTCTTCTTTCGTAGAAAGGATGGAATCTCGAGGTCAGCATCTTCCTGGTCATCAAAAAGGTCGCCGCGCACTGACGAGGCCGGCTTTGAGGCTTCCGGCGCACGGGGCGGGGCTGTGTCACGGCGAGGATCACCTGCGTTACCGCTACCGCCCAACGCCTTGAACATTTCAACTGCAGCCTCAAGCGAGTGCTTGCCAATCTCCTGAGCGCCGCGGAACGGATTACGCCCAGCTTCCATGGGGCGCTGCCCGGATGCCGTCGCAGGAGCCTTCTGAAGCAGTGGAGAAGACTGCCCTTGTGCGCCAAGACCTGAAGCCGGCGCCCCGGCAGATCCTTCCGTCAACATCCGCCTGATGCGCTCATGGACATCACCTACGGGATTTGCCGTTGCTGATACGCTTGCGGGCGCGGCGCTTTGGGTCGGGACCTGTTTTGCCGCGACCGGCGTTCTAGAGGCAGGTATGCTTTGTTCTGCACGCGCTGGCGTAGCAACTGGCGCCGATGTTGTTGCTGCGGCAGCGCTTTTTACGACAAGTGGCTCACGCCAAGGCTTCGCAACAGCGCCAGTATTCACTTTGACATAAGGCTTATTTTCATTTTCTTCGATATCAATGCCGGTCGCCACAACAGAAACACGCACACAGCCTTCAAGATCCTGATTGAAGGTTGAACCGACAATAATATTGGCCTCAGGATCGACTTCGGCGCGAATTCGGTTCGCCGCCTCATCGACCTCAAAGAGTGTCATGTCCATTGAGCCTGTAATATTGATCAGAACGCCCTTGGCGCCTTTCATTGATACTTCATCAAGCAAGGGATTGGAGATCGCTGCCTCCGCTGCCTGAATGGCGCGTTTTTCGCCTTCCGCCTCGCCGGTGCCCATCATCGCCTTACCCATCTCGCTCATGACAGTGCGGACATCGGCAAAATCGAGATTGATGAGACCTGGCATCACCATCAGGTCTGTTATCCCGCGCACGCCCGAATGCAGCACCTGATCGGCCATCGCAAAGGCTTCATGAAAAGTCGTGCGCTCATTGGCGATCGAGAATAGATTCTGATTAGGAATGATCAAAAGCGTGTCGACATGCTTCTGGAGCTCTTCGATGCCTGCGGACGCTATGCGCATCCGTCGAGCCCCTTCGAAGTGAAATGGCTTTGTAACGACGCCGACGGTCAAAATATCACGCTCTTTTGCCGCCTTCGCGATCACCGGCGCCGCGCCCGTGCCGGTGCCGCCGCCCATGCCTGCCGTAACAAAGAGCATGTGAGCATTGCCGACATGCTCAAGGATCTCATCGATCGATTCTTCAGCAGCAGCCTGGCCGATATCCGGAATCGAGCCGGCCCCGAGGCCTTGCGTCGTCTTGACGCCAAGCTGGATCTTCTTTTCCGCCTTAGCTAACCCAACCGCCTGCGCGTCCGTGTTTGCGACCACGAATTCGACGCCTTCAAGCTGGCTTTCGATCATGTTGTTGACGGCATTCCCGCCGGCGCCGCCAACGCCAATGACGGAAATGCGGGGCTTCAATTCTGTAAGTTCCGGCACGCTGAGATTTAAAGGCATGAAATGCTCCGATGATGCGCAATATGTCGGGGGTCAGCCTTCTTGGTTACCCCGTCGTTAAAGATTCGTTCAGAACCCTTTCCAAATGGTTAACAGCCTCTTAACGACAGTCAGAATTTTGCGCGCAACCACGCCTGCATGCCGCCAAGAAAAGTTGTTTCCGGTAATGAGTGAGCTGATTGCTTCAAAACGCCAAGCCCGGATTTCCATTCACTGTCGGAATTAACAAAATTTTGGATAAGCCCCGCACACGCAGCAAAGCCCGGCGCGCTCGACGCTTCTGGCGCACCGGCAATGGCGATTGGACGGCCTAGGCGGCATTTCATATAAAGCGTGCGTTCGGCGATCTCACGGGCGCCGATTAGAAGACTCCCGCCGCCAGTAATAACAGCCCGGCGAAGACCAACCCGGCGCGCCCTGTCATCAGGCAGCTTTTGCGCCACGAGCTCAAAAATTTCTTCGACACGCGGAATAATGACCTCGCAAAGATCCGCCCGCGATGCTCTCGATAACTCGCGCGCTACACCAATCTCCGGATAATCGATGAAGCGATGCTCATCTCCCGGCCCAAACAGGGCGGCGCCATGCAGCGTCTTTAAGCGTTCAGCGTCCGCCAGCGGCGCACCGAAAATCTGTGCGATATCTTTTGTGATATGGCCGCCACCAACCCCAATGCCGCCGCAATCAAACATAACGCCATTGTCATAGACAGCGTAGCCAGTCGAGCCCGCGCCAATGTCGATCATCACGACGCCAAGGTCTTTCTCATCTTCAATCAGCGTTGATTCGGCGGCGGCGAAAGGCGCCGCCACAAATTCATCAGCCAACAGACCACATCGCTCAATCAAAGATGACAAATTATCGAGAACGCTTTGGCGCGCAGCAACACCGAGCATTTCAGTTGAAAGAGTAGAGCCATTCAACCCAACGGGATCAGAGGCAATCTCTTCACCATCCGTCTTGAATGCCGTGGGAATGGCATGCAGCGCCGCAAAATCCTGCGCCGCAGCTATCAATGTTCCCTCCGACAGCGAGTCCTCAATATCTTCTTGCGTAATCAGCCCGCCGGCAATGTCGATATCAACGCCGATGCGGCGCGTGCGCAGATACTTTCCATTGACCGCGACTGAAACATGGCGGATCCTTTGGCCAGCCATGCGTTCAGCAGCCTCTACAGCGCTACGAACCCCGGTCTCAATTTGTTCAATGCTGGCTGCCTGCTTGGGACGCACCGGCCCACCGTGATGACCGACGCCAATGATTTCAGCATGCGGTGCAAAGCCAGGCTCTGAAACAACACGCGCGATCATACATGCGACTTTCGAAGCCCCGATATCAAGCGCCGCGACCCGCGTTTCATGCTTCCTTGTAAGCCGCCTCTTACCGTTTTGCGCCAAAAGTCTTTCCTCAATCAAAAAACGAAAGCATGCGCCTTTCCGCCTTAACGGGAAAGCGCCGCTTCAGCCGAATCTTGTTCCCGATAAATCAGGCGGTCCGGATCGCGAAGATCGATATATTCGAGTGTCCGGTCAAGAATTCCGTATGCGGTTTGAAGCTTTGATAAATCGCGGACCGCACGCTCAACGCCGCGCTCAGGAAATTTAACATCCGCACCCGATTTCAGGCGCAAGTTCCATCGCCGGTCACCAACGCGAATTAACGCAGCGGCGGCGCCCCACAAGACGGGCTCGGCGCGCAGCGCTTTGAGAACATCTGACGCCGATCCAGGCGCACCCGCACCGACAATCAACGGAAGATTTGAATACTCATAGGCGCCGATTTCGCGAATCACCGCGCCGTTCTGGTCAATAAGATGAAGCTTTCCGGATAATTGCCATACCGCCGCCGGCTCGCGCTCCCGCACCGAGACATGAATTGTATTCGGCAAAAGACGCGAAACAGCCGCGGAACGGACCCAGCCAATGTCTTCAATGCGTGCGCGCGCCGAATATGGATCAAAATGGAGAAGCGAGGAGCCGATCACGGGGCCCATTGCTGTCAACAATTCATCTTCGCTCGTCTTTTCCGCGCCTTTGATGGTGATACGATACACTGCAAACCCGGAAGCCGCCGCCCCTGCGCCTGCAAGGCGCTCAACGCGCTCACCCAACAACCCGAAATATCCGCCTGTCCAAAGTATGCCCGCGCCAATCAACGCCACCGCTGTGACGCCAGCCGCCGCCGCCGTTGTAAAACGGCCAAATACCGCCCGGATCGCCTCAAACATGCCGGAGCCGGATTTCTTCGCGCTGCGGGATTTCGCTTTTGCGGCCTTCTTTTTTACCTTTGGCATGAAGCGTCCTCCACCATCCAGGCGCATAAGTCAGAAAACGACATCCCCAAATGCGCCGCCTGTTCAGGCGCAAGAGATGTTGGGGTCAGACCAGGCTGCGTGTTGACTTCAAGACAATAGAGCTGTTCGCCCTTCGCCATAGGATCATAGCGAAAATCCGCCCGGGAAAGGCCACGACATCCAAGCGATTGATGCGCTCGTAGCGACAGGTCAAGACATCGCTCGGCAATATCCTTCGGCAATTCCGCCGGCAAGACATGCTTGGAGCCGCCATCGGCGTATTTCGCTTCATAGTCATAAAACGCCAGCGACGTCGTGATTTCCGTGACGCAAAGCGAGCGATCACCCATGACGGCGACGGTCAGTTCAAGACCGGGAATAAATTTTTCGACCAGCACGTCGTCGCCAAGCGCCCACTCTTTTGACGAGAGTTCTGCCGGGGGGCGATTGTCACCCTCACGAATGATATAGACGCCAACGGATGATCCTTGCGCATTCGGCTTAATCACATAGGGCGGGTCCATAACATGACCGCCGGCCGCATCTTTGCGCGAGACGATTTTGCCCGGTGGCGCAGGAATATCGGCGCCCTCAAAAACCGCTTTCGCCCGCTGTTTATCCATAGCAAGCGAAGACGCCAACACGCCCGAATGGGTATAAGGTAGCCCCATGACTTCGAGGAGACCCTGAACACACCCATCCTCACCCCATTGGCCGTGCAATGCATTAAATACGGCATCCGGCTTTGCTTCCGCGAGACGAAGCGCCAGGTCGCGGCCGACATCGATTTCGAACGCCTCATAACCGGCTTCGCGCAAAGCTTTCGCTGCCTCAGCGCCGGACACGAGCGAAACCTCCCTTTCAGGAGACCAACCGCCTTTCAGAACAGCGATGCGTTGATACTTCTTTTTTGTCACGACGCGGCCTCGCCTATTCTTTTTATTTCCCACCGTAACTCAACGCCTGTCTTCGTTAACACATCCTTACGAAGCGACTCGATGAGCGCCTCCAGATCCGCCGCCGTGGCGTTTCCACGATTGATCATGAAGTTACAGTGGCGTTCCGAAACCTGCGCATCACCGATGACGCGACCGCGACCGCCTATTTCGTTTATCAACTGCCATGATTTGCGCCCGCCAGATATATCGGGTTCAGGATTGGCGAATGTCGACCCGCCAGTGCGTTCCCGGATCGGCTGGGTCGCTTCGCGCTTTTCACTGATCTCGTCCATGCGCGCCATAATCGCCGCAGGGTCATCGGCGCGCCCCTCAAAAACAGCGCTGGTGAAAATGACGTCTTCCGGCGCACCGCAATGGCGATAGGAAAAATCCATATCCGCATTGGAAAAGACGCAGCGCTGACCATTTCGGTCATAGCCGACAGCCTCAACGAGAATGTCTTTTGTCTCTCCCCCATAAGCGCCCGCATTCATGCGAAGCGCACCGCCGATTGTTCCAGGAACACCGCGGTAAAACTCAAGCCCGGCAATCCCGGCCTGCGCCGCAGCTTTCGCCACTTGTGCGTCGATAGCGCCCGCGCCGGCAGTAACCCTCAAACCATTTATTTCAACTTGTCGAAAAGGCGAGCCTAAACGTATAACGACGCCGCGCACGCCACCATCACGCACAAGAAGATTAGATCCGACGCCCATAGATATAACCGGAATCGCCTCCGGTATTTCTTTCAGAAATAAAGCCAGGTCATCTTCATCGGCCGGCATGAAAAGAACATCCGCCGGCCCGCCGACACGAAACCATGTCAGCGCAGACAGGTCTGCATTCTCAACATACTTGCCTCTAATCTGAGGTAGATTCCTGGCGGCAGCGCGCATTTACTTTCTCAACTTCACCAGCGCATCCCCGAGCGCGTGTGCGTGTTTGGTAATATCCCCGGCCCCAAGACAAATGACGTAATCGCCAGACTCAGCTACATCGGCGATGACAGCAGGAAGCGCATCAAAACTCGCAAGCCCGCGCGCATCTTTGTGCCCATGTGCTTCAAGCCCAGCCACGAGCGCATTGCGATCAACTCCATCAATTGGCGTTTCGCCTGCAGCATAAACATCCGTGATCAGTGCAATATCGGCTTCGTTGAGACAACCGCAAAACTCATCGAAAAGATCACGTAGTCGCGAAAACCTGTGGGGCTGTACGACAGCAATAATCTTGCCGCTGGAAATGTTACGCGCAGCACGCATGACGGCTGCAATTTCAGCAGGGTGATGGCCATAGTCGTCAATGATCGTTACGCCATTCCACTCGCCGGCTTTCGTAAAGCGGCGCTTGACGCCCGCAAATTTCGCAAAGCCCGATTTGATCTGATCAGCGCTGGCTCCAAGTCGTTTTGCAATAATCGCCGCCGGCAGTGAATTCAACACATTATGGACGCCCGGCATTGGCAACGTCACACCATCAATGCGGTCGACTTCCTGCCCGCGTTCGCGAAACACCAAATCGTAATGAGAAGCGCCATCAGCATAGCGGATATTTTCGGCGCGAACATCGGCTTGAGGGTTAGCGCCATAAGTAATAAGCCGCCGATCAGTGACGCGCCCCACCAACGCCTGAACTTCAGGGTGATCCAGACAAACAATACCAAACCCATAAAATGGCGTGTTCTCAATGAAGGTATCAAAGGCGTCGCGTAAATTATCGAACCCAGCCCAGTGGTCGAGATGTTCAGGGTCAATATTCGTGATCACCGCAATCGTTGTGGGGAGGCGAATAAATGTACCGTCAGACTCATCCGCCTCCACAACCATCCAGTCGCCTTCGCCAAGACGAGCATTGGCGCCATAGGCGTTAATAATTCCGCCATTTATAACCGTTGGATCTAACTTCGCTTCATCAAGAAGCGCAGCGACCATGCTGGTCGTCGTCGTCTTACCGTGGGTTCCCGCGATCGAAACCGTCCATTTGAGTCGCATCAATTCGGCAAGCATGTCTGCTCGACGCACAACCGGGATATGACGCGCACGCGCGGCGGCGACTTCAGGATTATCCTGTTTGATCGCTGTCGATATGATCACCGCCTCAGCGCCGTCGATATTTTCCGGCGCATGACCAATAACAATGGGAACGCCCTTCTCGCGTAATCGCTGAACCGCCGGGCCTTCCGCTACATCCGAGCCTCGGACCGCATAGCCTAGATTGTGCATCACTTCTGCAATGCCGCTCATGCCAATGCCGCCAATGCCGACAAAATGTACAACTCCAACATCGAATGGCAGGCGTATCTTGATCTTCGGCGGGTCGATCCGCGAATATTTATCAGTCTGCGTCATACAAATACCAAACTTCTCAAGCCGCTCTACGAAGGCGGCAGACACCCTCAACTAAATCCGCGAGCGCCGCCGCGGCGCCAGATTTCACTGTTCCTTTTGCCGCCGTCGACATCGATTGCAATCGCGCCGGATTAGTCAGCAATGGCGTCAGCGTTGCAGCCAGAGCATCTTTGTTAAAACTCTTTTCCGGCAAGACAATGGCGGCGTTCGCCTTGGAAAGAACATGGGCGTTGCCAGTCTGGTGATCATCCATAGCAATTGCGAGCGGCGCCAGAATAGATGGGCGCCCGATGGCGGCAAGTTCTGTGACGGTCGACGCCCCAGCGCGCGAAATCACCAAATGCGCCGCCGCCATCCGCGCCGGCAGATCCTTAAAGAACGGCGCCACCTCGCAATGGATGTCGGCCGCTGCATAGGCCGCTAGCGCTGCATCGCTGTCAGTCTCCCGCACCTGATGCGTCACGCGAAGCCGCGACCGAATATGCTCAGGTAAATTGGCAAAAGCCTTGATAGGCGTTAAAGAAAATATGCTGGCGCCCTGACTACCGCCAAAGATCAGAATATTAATGTCGCTATTATCAGTAATTGGCGAGAAAGGCGTCTCGCTGACTTCCATTACCGCATCGCGGACGGGGTTGCCCACTTCAATCGCATTGACGCCAACCGGTAGCTTCTCAATCACTGGAAAAGCGTGCGCCGCGAAAGCCGCCCCTTTGGCCAGCATTCGATTCGCACGACCCAGAACACCGTTTTGTTCATGTACGCCATAAGGAATACCCATAATGGCCGCCGCCTTCATCGCCGGCAGTGATGGATATCCCCCAAACCCGACAGCAGCGGCGGGTTGGCGCTTTTTAAATTCTTTCAGGGACGTAAAAAGACCAAATGCGATAGAGACTGCCGCAACGCCTTTGGCAATGGGACCGCCGACTGATGGTGTCGCAGCGGAAATCAAGAACTGCTCATCCGCTGGAAAATTCTCTGTATAGCGAGCGCCGCGCTTATCGGTGACTAGCAAAACACCGAAATTGCGGCGTTTAAGTTCCTGCGCCAATGCCTGCGCCGGAAACATATGACCGCCAGTACCGCCAGCGGCCAAGGCGATGAGGGGTGCTCCATCATGGTTCACGGCATGACATCCTTACGTCGCCAGACGCCATGATGACTGCGCGTCAGGGCGATAATCAACCCTACGGCAAGTCCTGTCGCCAATAACGACGAACCGCCATAAGAGATAAACGGCAAGGTCATGCCCTTCGCCGGCAACGCCCGCAAAGAAACGCCGATGTTGATAATCGCCTGAAAGCCGATCATCGCCGCAAGCCCGGTCACGGCGCACTGAGCGAAAATACTTCGCAAGGACGCAGCGACGACAAGGGTTCGCGCGACAAAAAATGCAAACAGCACAATAATCAGCACGCACAACATAAAGCCGAATTCTTCGCCAGCGACAGCAAAGATGAAATCCGTATGAGCGTCCGGCAATGAACCCTTGACGGGCGATGCATCGCCTCGTCCCGTGGCTCCACCATTAGCGAAAGCTGCTAACGCCTGATCAACCTGATATGTTTCACCTGTTTCAGGTTTGAGGAAACCATCAATTCTTGCCGCGACATGTCCTGACAGCAAATAACCAGCGGTCAGCGCTGCGATCCCCGCAACAGCCAACAGCATAATCCAGAACCAGCTCCACCCGGCGATGAAAAACATTACGGCCCAGACGGCGGTGACTAACGCCCACTGCCCAAAGTCCGGCTGCAACAGCAACAAAAAAGCAAAAACCGCATAAAGCCCCATCGCAATCGCGCCGCCGGGAAAACGAGGATCGCGAGCGCCTTCAGCTAGCATCCACGCGGCGGCGATTACGAACCCAGGCTTTGCAAATTCCGACGGCTGCAAGGCGAAAGCCCCAAGATCAATCCAGCGTTTGGCGCCGTTCACATCGCCGCCAAACGCCACAATAAGAAGCATCAAAAACACTGCGCCAGCAAAAATAACCACACCTAAGCGACGCGCCTGCAATGGCGACAGGAATGAAACTCCAATGATCAACGAAAGCGCGGGCGTCAGAAAGAAAAATTGCCGCAACGGAAAATGAAATTCATTGGCGATGCGCAAACGCGCTGCCGCTGACGGCCCTGCCGCCATCAGCACCACTGCGCCGATCAACATAATCAACGCTAAAACCGCAAGACTGGAACGGTCCACAGACCACCACCAACGCCCCAAAATTGAGTCATCAGCGCGGGAAATATGTCTCACGCAGCTTCTCCGTTTTCTTGCGCGATGTCGCCTACCAAGTCACGAAAACACTCGCCACGTTCTTGAAAATTACGAAACTGGTCGTAAGACGCACATGCGGGCGATAGCAATACAACCGGTGAGCCGTAATCACTGCCGGCAGCGTCTTCCTTTGCTTTCGCTACCGCCGTTTTTAAATCGCCGCACTGAATGCAGTTGACCGTATCGCCAATTTGTTTCTCAAATTCTTGCGCTGCTTCGCCAACAAGATAGGCGCCGCGTACATTTTCCAGCGCTCCCGTCAACGAAGCAACGCCGCCGTCTTTCTGTCGTCCACCGGCGATCCAGTAAACATCCTGAAAGGCGCTCAAAGCTCGCCCCGCCGCATCTGCGTTGGTTGCTTTAGAATCGTTGACAAAAAACACTTTGCCAATGCGCCCTACTTCTTCCATGCGATGCGCCAGACTTTCAAAGCGCTCTGCCGCGCGAATGAAGAGCGCTGGCGACACGCCAAAATGAATGCATACTGCGAGCGCCGCAGCCGCATTCTGATGATTATGTACGCCGCGTAGTCCGTGGGCGCCGGACAAGTCACCCACAAGGCTAGTCTTGCCGTCAAAATTATAATGCAACTGGCCATCAAGAACAAAAACACCGCCGCCCAGCACGCCTTGAGCGGATACAGGAATAACTCTCCTTCCGCCGGTCGCCATCATTTCCGTACAAACGCCTTGCGTGTAATCATCATCGACGCAAATCACGGCAATGTCTTTTTCGCACTGATTTAAAAAGATGCGTTTTTTTGCAGCCAGATAACCGTCTACGTCGCCATGGCGCTCAATGTGATCTGGCGTGAGATTCAGGAAGACGGCTGCGTCCGCACGCAATGATTGCGTTAGATCAAGTTGGAAAGACGACATTTCCAAAACATAGATTGTGTCTTTTTCCGGCGCCGGCAATGACAATACCGCTTCTCCGATATTGCCCCCAACATGAACCTCATACCCTGTTTCCTTGAGGATATGGCCGATGAGCGCTGTCGTTGTCGATTTTCCATTCGATCCGGTAATCATCGCAACGCGGGGACGCTGACCATCGGGCAGCGCGTTCACGGCAAGCGCAAATAACTCTGTGTCGCCAATGACCGGAATTTTTTCCGTCTGCGCTTTGCGGACAATAGCGTGCGGTTTGGGATGAGTTAAAGGCACTCCAGGGCTGACGACAACCGTCTTAATTTCGTCCCAGGGCCATTTCTTTGGATGTTCGGCGAAATATTCCGTACCGGATGTTTTTTCCCGAGCAGTGGCGTTCTCATCCCACGTAAACACGCGTGCGCCTGATGCGACCAGGGCCTCGCATGTTGCAAGGCCGCTAACGCCAAGACCAAAGACGCCGACAGCCTTATTTTTAAATCCGGGGATGACTATCATTGAATCACCTACCGTAGCTTCAATGTAGCAAGGCCAATCAAGGCAAGAATAACAGCGATAATCCAGAAGCGGATTACGATTGTCGATTCCTTCCAGCCAAGATGCTCAAAATGATGATGGATCGGCGCCATGCGAAATACCCGTTTGCCTGTCAATTTGAAGGATGCGATCTGGATCATCACGGAAAGGCCTTCGAGTACAAACAGTCCGCCGACAATAACAAGAACAATTTCATGTTTAGCGGCGACAGCAATCGCGCCAATCGCGCCGCCTAGTGCAAGCGAGCCTGTGTCGCCCATAAAAATTGCGGCAGGCGGCGCGTTAAACCACAAAAAACCTAATCCGGCGCCAATGATCGCGCCGCCAATGACGGCAAGTTCGCCAACGCCGGGCACGTAAGGAACACCAAGGTAATTTGCGTAAATAATGTTGCCAACGAGATAGGCAATCAGGGAATATGCGCCCGCCGCGATCATCACGGGTACGGTCGCCAATCCATCTAATCCGTCGGTAAGATTCACGGTGTTCGAGGCGCCAACAATAACGAACGCCGCAAAAGGAATTATCAGCAAACCGAGTGGCACTCCTGGCGCATTGAACCATTGCTCAAACAACCGGATCGGAAAAAATGGCACGCCCACCGATGTCGCGATGCCTGCTGGCGCATCCGGAGCCGATGCGAGTGTGGTCATACAGAAATACCCTGCAAGCAACGCAACGGCGAATTGCACCGCCAGCTTCAGGCTACCCACCACGCCGCTGGCGGTTTGCTTCGTAACTTTTAGATAGTCGTCGATAAAACCGAGCACGCCAAATGCAAGTGTGACCCCCATAACGATCCAGACATAAATATTGTCGAGACGCGCCCAAAGAAAGGTCGCAACACTAAGCGATAACAATATAAGAACACCGCCCATTGTTGGCGTACCAGCCTTTTCGATAATATGGCTTTGTGGTCCGTCATGGCGAATGGGTTGGCCCCGCCCCTGCTTGCGCCGCATCCAGCTAATCAATGACGGGCCAAGCACGAACGAAATCAGCAGCGCCGTCATGATGGCGCCACCAGTACGAAACGTCAGGTAGCGAAATACGTTAAAAAGCTGAAAGTCATCCGATAATGGCGTCAGCAAGTGATAGAACATTAGTGCATGCTTTCTTTTTGTTTTCCACGCTCACTCAACGCACGCGCGACAGCGCTCACCTTCGATGCATTTGATCCTTTGACCATCACGACATCACCAGGACTGACAACGTCTTCGACCGGACCAACCAATCCGACTGCAGACCCGGCATGAAGCCCGCGCATGGCCGACGGCAAAGCGTCCCAGAGATGGCGCATCAGATCGCCTGCTGCGTAGACGCGATCAACCTTTGCTGCAACCAACGCTTTGGCAATATTCGCGTGGAGCGCGGGCGCATCAGGACCGAGTTCCAGCATTTCTCCCAGAACAGCGATTCGTCGCCCCCCTTCCCCGACCGGCGAAGCGCCAAGCAAGCCGATCGCCGCCGCCATTGATGCCGGGTTGGCGTTATAGCTTTCGTCGATCAGTGTGGCGTCACCACCATGAACGCTAATTGTTAGACGGGCGCCTCGACCCTCCGCAGGTGTTAGTGTGGCAAGCGCTTCGATGGCGGGGTCCAGGTGAGCGCCGATTGACTCGGCGGCGGCAAGCGCCGCGAGCATATTAACCGCTTGATGGCGCCCCGGAATTCCTACCAAAATGTCCCGGCGCCTTCCTCTAATACTTACAGCGATCTGGGCCCCGGCGCCGGCTGGTTCATAAGTTAGTAGCTGAAAATCAGCGCTGTCTTTTTCGCCAAAAGTCACAAATCCGGCAGCGCCAGCTTGTTCAGCGCGCTTTTTCAATAATCCAAAATACTCATTGTCAGCGGGCAGAATGGCCATGCCTCCTGGCGCCAACCCGGAAAAGATTTCCGCTTTCGCTTCCGCAATGCCTTCCACGGAATCAAAAAACTCAAGATGTGCGGCGCCGACCGTGGTGACGATGGCGGCATGCGGACGCACCAATCCCGTCAAGGGCGTGATCTCACCCGCATGATTCATTCCAATTTCAAAAACGCCATAATCCGCATGCATCGGCAGGCGCGCCAGCGTCAATGGAACGCCCCAGTGATTGTTAAAGCTTTTGTCCGCGGCATGCACCACACCGGATGGAGACAGGATGCCCCGAAGGATTTCTTTGGTGCTGGTTTTACCGGCGCTTCCAGTTACGGCAATTCGTTTACCGAAGTTGCGCATGCGCGCTGCGACAGCGAGATCGCGAAGTCCATCCAACGTGTCGCCAACAACAAGAAGCGGCGCACCCTCAGGTGCGTCTTCCGGGGCGCGAGCAACCAGCGCAACGGTCGCGCCCGCATCAAATGCGTTTTTCAAAAACTCGTGGCCATCGCGCGCGTCGCGCAGCGCCACAAACATTTCTCCGGGCTTCAGACTTCTTGTATCAATGGAGATTCCGTTCGCCGCCCAGTCCTCAGCCAGCCATTCCTTTGCATCACCGCCGCGCGCGCACAAAACACCGCCTGTCGCCGCCGCCGCCTCATATGCCGTCCATAAATTATCGTTTGCTAATTCCCTTGTCATCGCCCGAGCTCCTTCATCCTTTCCTGCGCAGCATCTCTGGCGACCTGCGCGTCATTGAATGGAAAGATTTTTTCACCCACCTGTTGGCCTGTCTCATGACCCTTCCCCACAATCAGTAAAACATCGCCTGCCCCCAGCATGCCGATCCCGTAGCTGATTGCCTCACGCCGATCCCCAATCTCGACCGCCTCCGGACACCCTCCCATTACATCGCGACGGATGTATCCCGGGTTCTCTGTACGCGGATTATCATCCGTTACAATAACAGCATCCGCATATTTTTGCGCGGATGCTCCCATCAGACGCCGCTTTTCGCGGTCTCTGTCACCGCCGGCGCCAATAATGACAATTACGCGAGCCGCTGCATGGGGGCGGATCGCACGCAGCGCCGCAGCGACAGCATCGGGCGTATGTGCGTAGTCCACATAAATACCGGCAGAACCCTCAGTCATTGATATCTTAGCCACTCTTTGCATACGCCCCGAAACGCCAGTGAGGCTTTCCAACAACGGCAAGACACGACTTGCGGGCTCGCCCGATGCGATCACGATGCCCGCCGCCAAAAGGGCGTTTTCCACCTGAAAGGCGCCAATTAACGACAGATGTAATTTGTAATTTTCGCCATCGGCCTGAATTTCAAGATCAAGACCGGATGACCGAGGCGCGGCGTTAGCAAGCTTAATATCGTAACCGGCCTTACCAGTCGTGATAGTTCTTACGCCGCGTTCTTCGGCGATCTTCATAATGGCGTCCGCACCAGCGCCATCAGCATTAAGGACGATCGCGCCTGATGCAGGTAGTAACCGTTTAAACAACCGCGCCTTTGCATCAAAATAGTCATCAAAGCTGCTGTGGTAGTCGAGATGATCTTGCGTAATATTTGTAAACGCCGCGATCGAAAACCGAGCACCGTCTGCACGATGTTGCGCCAATCCATGACTTGAAACTTCCATCGCAAGGTGCGTGATCCCCACCCCGGCCATCTCATCAAGCACCTTATGCAAAGTTACCGGGTCTGGCGTCGTATGTATCAGCTTGTATTCGTAATTCTCACCAACCGCGCCTAATGTGCCCACACTACCCGCGCTTTCCCCGCAGAGACTCCACAGCTCTGTAGCAAATTGCGCCGTCGATGTTTTACCATTTGTACCCGTGATCCCCGCAATTACCGAAGGTTGGCGCGGGTAAAACTTTGCCGCCATATCCGATAAGCGCCGCCGTGGGCTTTCGTCGAATACAATAGGCACGCCCGCATGCGCACCGGGACACGCCAGCACAGCAGCGGCGCCACGCTTTTCCGCTTGCGAAATAAAACGTTTTCCATCCGCCACAGTTCCTGGCAGCGCCGCAAATAGAAATCCATTCTCGACAGCGCGACTATCAGCGGTAATCCCAGCAATTTCCGGATCGCTCGTGACTACCTCACCTGCGAGTTCGGATAGTTTCACTGTATCCGCTCCGTCGCAAACGACCCGAGATTGGCCTCCTGATAAGACGAAAGCTCACCTGATACGAACGCCTCAAGCGCCATAGCTTCATTTACCGGCGACAACCCTAAGAGAGGCGCCGCACGCGAGACAACGCGAGCAAATGTTGGCGCCGCATTCCATCCAGCTGTTGCATAACCATAGGTATCCTCGGTCGGCTGGGGATCATCAAAACTGATCAAGATCGCATATCGTGGCGCAAATCCTGGCACAGCGCCGACAAAGCTGGCGATCCGCGCATTTTTATCATACCCGCCAACGGATGGCTTATCCGCTGTCGCTGTTTTCCCAATCGGAAAATATCCCGGAGCCTGTGCGTATTCTGCCGTACCATCGGTGATAACCCGGCGCAAAATGCGCCGCATTACAGCACTGGTGTCCTCGGAAAAAATACGCTGACCGTGAATATCGTGATCAACAACAAAGGTTGGTTTATGATAGACACCGCCATTCACTACCGCCGAAAATGCTGTCAGTAAATGTAAGGGCGTTACAGAAATGCCGTGACCATAGGCAATTGTCGCCGACTCTACCGGTCCCCATTGCGTCGGCAATTGAGGCGCCCGGCTTTCCGCCAACTCAATCGGCAGCGCTTCGAACAATCCCAACTGGCGTAAATAGGCTTTCTGGCGCGCAGGGCCCAAATCGCCAGCAACACGCGCAATGCCGATGTTAGACGAATGCTGGATCACTTCGGACAATGTCAAAATTCTGTTTTCGCCGTGAAAATCTGTAATGTTACGATCTGCAACCCGTAAACGCCCGCGCGCGTCATAGGTCGATGTTTCAGTGGCGATCCCATCCTCAAGCGCCGCCGCCGCTGTAAAAGATTTGAACGCCGATCCCAGCTCATAAAGATCATAGGTGGCGCGATTGCGGCGGGAATCAGCCGGTGCGGCGCCCGGCGCATTCGGATCGAAATCTGGAAGGCTGGCAAGCGCTATAACCTCACCGGTGGCCACATCCATGACAGCGCCCCATGCCGCGTTGGCGTCGAAAGTTTGCATGCTCGCCGCTAATTCATCCTCAAGGATCTGCTGAACGCGAATGTCGATCGTGGCCCGCAAAGGCGCTTCGGCCCGCCAGCTGTTTGCAGTTTTTTCGAGCCCCATGACGCCACCCTTACCGGGCTCGCCATGGCCAACGATATGAGCACCAAGGTCCGCTTGCGGATAAAACCGTTTTACGCGTGAAGCAAACCGAACGCCTGGCAAGCCGAGATCGAAAACAGCGCGGCGCTCTGCTGGCGTCAGATCCCTACGCACTTCCACATATCTGCCTTCACGTAACTTTTCTTCCAACATCACGGCGTCGATTACAGGCAAAACACCTGAAAGTTTCGAAGCAACCTCATGGGCGTCCCAAACCTCACGCCCAGCGACTTCAAGTGCAATCATAGGCAGATCTGTCGCCAACAAAGCGCCTTGGCGGTCAACAATTTCGGGGCGGGGCGCATCCGTTAGATTAATCGATGCAAGATAGGCGGCGGGTTTAATCTGCCCAAAAGAAATATAGGCTAGGCGCACGCCTAAGGCGGCAAAGATAAACACAAAGACAACCGCACACATCATGATGCGAGTTTGCGCCCGCTCCGCCAACCGAGTGCGGCCACCGCATGCCCTGACTTGTAGAGCTTCCTGGACAGCCTCTACGGTCTCGGCTTCGCAAATCACGTAAGCAGCGGGTTTTGCACGAGATCGAAGGCGTTTAAACATGCCGCAGTTAACTCCCTTACTGTTACTGAGTGTCCGCCAATTGCGCCATGGCGATTGCATTCTTGATTAGATCACCCGGGGCATTGTCGTCACTTTCTTCTAATTCTATGTCGTCACCATTCATGGTCACAGCAAATTGGCGCGCGGTTAGTAACTGCTCACGCTCTGAGGGGCGTAAATCTGTTTTCGCCTGTGCAATTTTCGATAATCGATTAGGGTTTTCGAGATAGGCGACTTCAGCGCGCAACATCTGAATTGAGCGCACCTCTTCAAGTTTGTTCGTTTCGAGACGCCTCAATTCAGAATGAGTCTCCTTAACGGAAACCTCAGCGCGATAACGCCCTGCCGCCGCAGCAGCAAGCAACATACAAAGAAATATTGTTGTGATGCGGATCATATTGACCAATTCTCCCTCAAAGTTTTGATTTTAATGCGGCGGGGTAATCCACTAATATCATCATTAGCTGGCGTCACAGGCGCATCAAGGCGTATCCCCGCCCGTAATTTTGCAGAACGTGATCTCGCGTTTGCGGCAATTTCATCCGGCTGGGATGCAACCGCCTTGCGATAAAGCAATTCGAAGCTTGCCAGCGGTTTTTCCTGAGGCGGCGTGTGGCGTGATCCCGACGGCTGTGATGCAATCCGGTTTGCAAAAAAACGCTTCACAATCCTATCTTCAAGCGAATGAAATGTTACCGCCACAAGCCGGCCTGCAGGCCGCAATAGCTGTTCGGCAGCGCGCAAACCGGTAGCGAGTTGGCCTAGTTCATCATTGATGAAAACACGTAAAGCCTGGAATACACGCGTCGCCGGATGGATTTTTGAACCTGGCGCCGGCGCCGCCTTTTCGACAATCGCCGCCAGTAATGTTGTTGTTTCAATGGGCGATATCTCACGAGCCGCCACGATGGCTCGTGAGATGGCGCCGCTGCGCTTTTCTTCGCCGTAGATTTTAAGGATCGCCGAAAGTTCTTTCACATCGGCATTGGCGACCACATCGCCCGCGTCCGGTTTGCCACCATCCATCCGCATCGACAAAGGCCCTTCTCGACGAAAGGAAAAACCGCGATCGGCTTCATCAAGCTGCATGGATGAAACGCCAAGATCAAAAACAACGCCATCTACGGCGTTGACCCCCAATCTGTTTAACGCGTCAACCATTTCGGCGAAGGGCCGATTGATCAGATGTAATCGATCTCCAAACTCATCCGCCCAGATTTTTGCGCGATCAATTGCCGTACTGTCGCGATCAAATCCGTAAACGGTGCAATCAGCCGCTCTTAAAATCGCGCGCGCGTAACCACCGCCGCCAAAAGTGGCGTCCACATAAACACCGCCTGCCTTTGGCGCCAACGCCGTAATAACTTCCGCTTCCATAACGGGCGCATGGGCTGCGTAGGTCATGAACCGCCCCCGTTAGGGGTGGGATTGCGTAACGAAAGTTTTGCTTCGCCTGCAATTTTCTCTTCTTCGGCGATGACTTTATCAAACTCGGCCGGATTCCAAATTTGAAAGGAATGTCCTAATCCGGCGAACAACGCCTCGCCATTCAATGAAGCATGTGCGCGAAGCTGTTGCGGGAGGATGACACGCCCCTCTTTGTCTAGAGAGACTTCTGTAATTTTTGCTGTGACCGTTCGCTCCAGACTACGACGCTCGCGCGAAAACGGGTCCAGCGCGGCGATCGACGCCAGCAGTGTCTCAATGTAATCAGCGCCGCCGCATTCCAGGCAGGGCTCGTCCGTCGACGGGATGCAATAGATCGCAGCGCCTTTTTCGACATCAAGCGCACGGCGAAAACGCGCCGGCGTAGCGAGCCGACCCTTCGCATCAATCTTATTGACGTAAGACCCCAAAAAAAGGGTCTCGGCCCCGCGCTGCATGTCAGTTTCCTCCGCCGCCACGCACGCCCTTCTTGAGGATGCGTCGCCCCTAACGCCGTAAAAATTACGGTATCTAATGGGATATCATGGTATTTCATGGGAATCAAAGCAAGATTCGCCAGAAATTGCGGATTCTTGAAGATGATTCCGGAACAGAAATGGAACGATTGCGAATCATCTAGGAATCACAGTCGAATAAATTTCCTTAAGAAAAGATTAAAAATTTCGCCCCTAAGACGAGTGACTAAAAACTAGCGGCCTAAACGTTTATCCAGCCTCGGCGTTCGCCGTGAACACGTCACCAGCGGTCAAAGGCACAGACACAGGCTTTTCGTTGCCAGCTAAAGGCGCCAGCCTTTCAACAAGCTGCTCAAATTTGGAAACCTGGCCCATTGAGCCTTCAAGCCGTAATCGCGCATCAGTTTCAGCATTGCGCAGCGACATCGAGGCGGCGTGGAGATTACACTTGCGCGTGCGCGCATTCTCCAAATTGCCATTGATATTTGTGTCGCCGCCTTTCCTCGTCAATGCTTTTTCTGCGCACATCTGCTTTTCCAGCGCATCTTGCGCACTAACAATATCAGCAAGATCCGCACGTAAGGCGGCTAAATCTTCGCGCGCGAGTTTGAGAAGTTTTTTTAGGTTGCCCAGATCATAATACAGGTTAGTCATCGGATTTCTTCCTTGCCGGGCGGTGTCGACAGAACACAGAATTGAATCGGAGGCGAAATCATCCCCCGACACAAGAGATCGAGCTCTCCCGTCGGATGTAGAACTTAACAATGGTCATCATCTCCTACCCCTGTAACGCTCTCGACCTTAACGATGCAGCCTTTAATCAGGTGTAAACCGGTGAACTGCATTAACCGAAAAAAATCCCTTATGCTTAATGACAAGGCCAGCAAATCAAGTGATGACAAGGAATAGGCAGTAAGAATTATTTTCGCGGGCTTAAAAAAACCGTCGTAAATGGCCAATGCCGTTCATCTTGTTAACCAATGTGAAAGCAAATCATCGTTAGCATTGGATGTACAAAACAAAAATGCGCGGTTCATGAGTCTTAAGGGGATTCCGCGCTTCGACAAGGAGACCGACAATGCGGGTTTTGCTCATCGAGGATGACGGCGCCACGGCCCAAAGCATTGAGCTGATGCTGAAGTCAGACGGCTTTAATGTATATACCACCGATCTTGGTGAAGAGGGGGTCGACCTTGGCAAGGTCTATGATTACGATATCATCCTCCTGGATTTGAACCTGCCTGATATGACAGGTTTCGACGTTCTGAAATCACTGCGCGTTTCGAAAGTGAACACGCCAATCCTGATCTTGACCGGTCAGGGTGATATCGAAACAAAAGTTCGCGGCCTTGGTTTCGGCGCAGACGATTATATGACCAAACCGTTCCATAAGGACGAACTGGTCGCGCGCATTCACGCCATTGTCCGCCGGTCAAAAGGCCATTCCCAGTCCGTCATCACAACCGGTCAGCTTGTCGTCAATCTCGACGCCAAAACTGTTGAAGTTGCAGGCCAGCGCGTGCATTTGACCGGCAAGGAGTACCAGATGCTGGAGCTGTTATCCCTTCGTAAGGGGACGACACTCACCAAGGAAATGTTCCTGAACCACCTTTATGGCGGCATGGACGAACCTGAATTGAAAATTATCGATGTGTTCATCTGCAAGCTGCGAAAGAAACTCGCTTCCGCGACCGAAGGCGAACACTACATCGAAACCGTCTGGGGACGTGGTTATGTCCTGCGCGACCCACAAGAAGAAAAAGCGGCGTCTGTCGCTTAACGCATATAAAAAAGTAGCGTTGCATTACTATCTCTTGCACCAGGCAACCAAAACGCCCCGTTCTTACGGGGCGTTTTTTACGCAGCCGCCACAGCCGCTTCCATAGCCAGGATCGCTTTTTTACGGGACGCGCCCCAACGGTAATTGTGCACAATACCTGAGGACAAGATGACCCGGTGGCACGGGATCAGCAAAGAAATCATGTTCGCGCCCACCGCAGCGCCGACAGCGCGTGAAGCCTTTGGCGCACCAATCTCTCGCGCAACGTCGCCATAGGTGGCGGCGGCCCCAAATGGAATGCGAAGCAAAGCCTCCCACACTTTCAATTGAAAATTCGTCCCCTGCACATGAAGACCGAGGCGCGCGCCAGATGCCTGCCCCGCAGCGAAAGCAAATGCACGCGCGGCGAGCGGTGCGATAAACTCCGGATCATGCTCGAAATCCGCCGCTGGCCAATCGGTTTTCATTTCCTCAAGACCCCGCGCCGCAGCGCCGCACCCATCGAAGCTAAGCCAACATATCCCTTTGTCCGTGGCGCCAATCAGCGATTTGCCGAACGGCCCATCTACCGACGCATAGCGAACGATCAGACCTTGGCCTTTTTTCCGATAGGCGCCAGGCGTCATGGCTTCAGACACCAGAAACAGATCGTGCAACCTTGAAGGACCGGACAGTCCTGCCGTCAGCGACGCACCCAGCACGCTCTCGCCACGCTTCAGTGCGCGCTTGGCTTCATTGGCGGCAAGATATTGCAGAAACCGTTTGGGAGAAACGCCAGCACCAGCTTTAAAGACGCGCTGGAAATGCTGCGGCGACAGCCCGGCATGAGCGGCGGTTTCCTCAAGCGATGGCTGCTCTTCGAAATGCTCCACCAGGTAGTCGATCGCGCGCCCCACGGGCGCATACGCATCAAGCCGCGCAGGGGCGACGGGCGGCGAATTTTGGGTTTGGGTTAGCGTGCTCATGCGCTGATATTATGGGCTACCATCCTCAATCAACACCCGATTCTTGCGCGCAATGGCGAGATTTTTACACGCCGTTAACCTTAATGGGCCGTAAATAGGCGGTAAGGCCAATCCAGAATGGAGTTCGGGCGATGGACGATCTGCAGTATATTATCGGCATTGGGTTTTCCGGGGCGGACCTGCCGCGGGCGATTATTCTCGCGTTCCTTTTTGCGATGTTCGCCAAAAAGGACACGAATATCTGGCATGCAGGCCTTTTGGCGTTACTAATTGACCGAACGGTTTGGCCAATCGCTGCAATGGGTGCTGCCGGCGCAGACATTCAATCGATTTACGCCTCCATCGCAGCGCTGTTCAAAACCTTCTTTGACGATCTAGGCGTCTACATCGTCCGCTACATCGGCCTGGTGCTGATGATCAGTGGATTTGTGTGGCTGCGTGCAAGCATCCACAAAATGCTCCCGAAAAAGGGAAAGCACGCTCACGCTTAAGCGATCTTAGACTTTTTCAAATGCGACAACCGCATTCAAGCCGCCAAAGGCGAACGAATTTGATATCGTCAGTGAAAGTTCGCGCTCTATAGCGGTATTAGGCGCATAGTTTAAATCGCAATCCGGATCAGGTTCATCATAATTGATGGTCGGCGGCGCCGTATTGTTTCTAAGCGCTAAAATCGCTGCAACAGTCTCAATCCCGCCAGCGGCGCCCAGCAAATGGCCGTGCATGGACTTCGTTGACGAGACGATTAATTCATCTGCATCCGCACCGAAAACAGAGCGAATTGCTTTTGTTTCCGTTGGATCGTTCATTAACGTCCCGGTTCCATGTGCATTAATATATACGCTTTCAGGATTATCGATCTGCACGCTGTCGAGGGCGAGACTCATGGCCCCAGCGGCGCCCTCAACCGCGGGGTTGATCATGTCGTTGCCGTCGGCATTCATACCGAAGCCGGCAAAGCGTGCAAAAATATCAGCGCCGCGTTCGCGCGCATGCATTTCCTCTTCGAGCACCAACACACCTGCGCCTTCGCCAATCACCAGTCCGTTGCGGTTTTTTGAAAACGGCCGGCAGGTCTCATCAGCCAGAATGTGCATGGCGCGCCAGGCTTCCAGCGCGCCATACGTCAAAATAGCTTCGCTTGCGCCTGCAAGGCCAACATCGGCTGAACCGCTTCGGATCATATCTGCGCAAACACCGATTGCGTGTGCGCCGGACGCACAGGCGCTGGAAATTGCGAAAGCAGGACCACGCAGTCCATGTCGAATCGACAAATGACTTGCCGGTGCATTTGGAATGATCTTGAGAATGGAAAGCGGGTGAGGCCGGCGCCCCTTACGGAGCATACCCTCATAGCACTGATCAAATGTCGCCTGCCCGCCAATGCCAGTGCCAATAATGCAAGCCGCCCTGGCGGCCAAAGCGTCATCAATTTCCAGGCCTGAATTTTCGAGCGCCTCATCTGCCGCCGCAACCGCCAGCTTCGACACGCGATCTGCACGCGCCGTATCGCGCCCCTGCGCCGCCAACCTTTCTTCAATGCCATCAACCGGCGCCGATGGCACGGTCAGCGCCAGGTCATCCAGCGTGTATTCCCGTTTGAGAATGCCGCTCTTGCCTGATGCTAGACCCTCCCAAAATGATGGAATGTCCGCGCCGATTGGCGAGACAACCCCCATGCCGGTGACGACGACGCTACGGTTCATAAGACGATTACGTTTTGATGAGCTTGTTGAGAGCGTCGATAAGATTACCCACCGTTTTCATATCGCCGAAGGGGTTTTCGTTAGCGTTAAACGGAACTTCAACGCCAAGTTTTTCCTCAACCTCATAAATGATTTCAACGACGGAAAAGGAATCGATACCGAGATCAGCAATCTCCGTATCACGCGTCAGCTCGCCCGTGAGCCCTACCGCGTGATCCTTGATGATCTCCATCAATGTCGGTTCGATCTCGGCCATGAAAACTCTCCTCTCAGAACTCGGTCTTATCCGATGGCGCCGCCCATGGCTAGGCGGCGCGCCAGTATTCAGTCCCGGAAGTTTTTGTATTGCAATGGCTGCTCAATCTTCATGGCTTTCACAAAAGCGATCACTTCTTGCAGGTCATCACGCTTCTTGCCGGTTACGCGCAACTCATCGCCCTGGATCGCCACCTGCACCTTGAGTTTCTCACCCTTGATCGCTTTAACGATCTTCTTCGCCAATTCCTTATCGAGGCCATGCTTTAACAAGGCCTGCTGGCGCACAGATTGCCCTGCTGCCGGCTCAACCTTCTGATAGTCCAGTGAACCCGGTTCAATACCACGCTTTTGCATATTCCCCTGCAGTATCTCATGCATCTGCCGCAGTTTTAGATCGTCATCAGCGAAAATCGTGATGACGCCCTCTTTCATTTCGATCGTGGATTTCGACCCTTTGAAATCATAACGGGTAGTGATTTCGCGGGTCACATTCTGGATAGCGTTTTCCGCCTCAGCCAGGTCCACCTCGGAAACAATATCAAAAGAGGGCATTGTTACTCTCCTATTCGGCGGGCTTATAGCCCCTGATGAATTCCTCCGGCATTCGAGCCGGTTTTCCAGTTTTCATATCAACGGTTACAAACATTGTCCGGCCCCGGAACAGTAAGGCGTCATCACCAACCCTGCGCATTTCGAAAGCGCGGCGCAAACGGACACGGTTGTCATTTTCTGCAATCCAAGTCGCGATTTCAACCTCGTCGCCTTGGAGAGCTGCAGCCACGTAATCGAATTCGTGACGCCATACAACGCAGCCTACGCCAAGACGACGATACTCGGCGAATGGCAAATTCAGCGCATCGGAATGCGCCCAGGCGACATCCATCGCCCAGACAATGTAGCGCACATTGTTGACATGACCGAACTCATCAATGTCGTCCGCGACAACGGTACGCTTTTGAACGAAAGGCGCGGCAATTGGCCATGGGCTTTCAGATTTCATAGCGGCAATCTAGGCGGACAGCCTGGCCGCGCAATGGCCGCAAATGAAAAAAACGCCAGACGGTCTGTAAGCCGGGTTCTGTCTTCCTTGCGGAAGGATGGCCATTCCTCTAGGCGCGCAATTGCTTACGCACTCAAGCAACCAACCCGGACGACTGGGCATGAAAACCCGCCCGCCCTCTTCTCAGAAAGGAGGCGCGCCGTCCCTATTCGGTCTTGCTCCAGGCGGGGCTTGCCGTGCCTCGTGCTGTCGCCAGCCGAGCGGTGCGCTCTTACCGCACCTTTTCACCCTTACCCCGGAAACCGGGGCGGTTTGTTTTCTGTGGCGCTTTCCCTCAGGTCACCCTGGCCGGGCGCTACCCGGCGCCTTGTCTCCATGGAGCCCGGACTTTCCTCGGTGAACGCTAATGCGTCCAACGCGGCCATCCGACCATCTGGCGAGAAAAGAACTGGAGACCAATGCCTTAAAGGTCAAGGCCTCTTTTGGCGCGTCATTCTGTGAGCTGTAAAAACAGGCTCATTGGCGCTCTCATATTTACAGGGCTGCAGCAACGGCGCTGACGCGGCGCCGAACAAACGGAGAATATGCACCCTACAAAGAGGCTATCCAGAATATGCCAATGCGCCAGCCCTGACTTTAAGGGCCTGATGCTGGAAGCAAAATGCCTTGCAATCGGTTATCGCGCCCGCTTATGGTCTACATGGTCGCGTGTATCGGATATGTCCATCGGCCGCCATATAACATATGAGCGCCCTCGCACGCGGGTTCTCCAAAACCGGGGCGTTTACAAAACTGTTGGAACGGGCGCAAAAATAAAAATTGACTCAAATGCCCGTCTAAACAGCACCAGAACAAGCTTTTAAGCTTCCTCAACAGTTCAGAAAGCCATTTCCGTCAATCTGAAACATTGAGTTTCACGGATTTCGTTGAAGACCGGCAATGCTGGATGTCGTGATGTGCCTGCCGCGTAACAAGCGTCCAACTGAAAAGAGTTTCACCTTTTGTCCTTAAACCAAGCAATACCGCAAAATGACCATATCGCCGGAAGTAATGACTTCTGTCCAAGATCGAGCACAGACGCTGATCTTGGCGCAAACCAGAACGGTGATGTTGGCGCTAAGGCAGATCTGAAAAAGATCGCGACTAGATTATCGCGTCATTATCCAGAATGTGGAATAGACCTTGGGCGCAGCCTATTTCAGGTAATAACTACTGCGATCGCGTTCTTTGCAATGCTCGGCGTTATGTCCGCCGTTGCAGGGCAGATGTATTGGCTAACACTGCTGCTTGCTATTCCAACCGCCGGTCTGCTTGTTCGTTTATTTATCGTACAACATGATTGCGGTCACGGTTCGTATTTTAAATCAAAGGCGTCAAACGATACACTTGGACGGTTGATAAGTGTTTTGACGCTGACGCCTTACGATCATTGGCGAAGATCTCATGCTGCGCACCATGCGACAAGCGGCAATCTCGACCGGCGCGGTCAGGGCGACGTGATGACCATAACCGTAGAGGAATACCAAGAACTCTCCCCGCTAGGCCGCCTTGGATACAGACTTTACCGCAACCCGTTGGTGATGATTTTAATCGGCGCGCCAGTGAACTTCATCATTCTTCAGCGCATCCCGATGGGCCGGGGCGCACGCGACCGCGATTCCCGAAATAGTATTCTCGCTCTGAATGTCGCCATACTCATCGCTTTTGGAATTCCCATGGCGTTTTTCGGCATTGGTAAAGTGCTCACGGTTTACCTACCCGTGATGACCATTGCCGCATGGATCGGTGGGTGGCTGTTTTATGTCCAGCATCAGTTCGAGGGCACAACCTGGTCGAGGAATGAAGAGTGGGACTTTCACAAAGCTTCAATTATCGGCAGTTCGTATTTTGAACTCCCGACAATCCTGCGATGGTTTACCGGCAGCATCGGCTTGCATCATATTCATCATCTATGTTGCCGAATTCCGAACTATCGGCTTCAGGCTATACATGACGCATTTCCCGAATTGAGTGCAATGGCGCAGCGCATCAACATACTAGAAAGCATAAAATGCTGGCGCTTGGCGCTTTGGGATGAAAGCCAATCCAGGCTGGTCAGTTTTCGCGACCTTAAACGTCAGGCCGCCAGTTGACTTATCTGCATTAACGCAGCCTTGGTTCTTTGATCAAATCCTTGCCCTAAAGACTGCGGACAAAACCGGCGTTGGAAGGCAATCAAACCTGCCGCATAATCTCCAGTCGGCGCATCATACCCAATAGCCTGCAGCGCGCCCGAAGCTACGTCGAAAGATACCCCCTCCCCGACATCAGCATTTCCTGAAAACGGCGCTAGCGCCAATCCTTCGTCAGCAAGGCGCACCCAGGGAAACTTCTCGCCAGGATCTTCTTTGCGACGCGGCGCCACATCCGAATGGCCAAGCACACGTATCGGCGAGATATCGTAACGAGTGCGAATCTCTTTTAACACCGCAATGACAGCGTCGATCTGAACGTCTGGAAACTCGCGATAACCAAACTCATGGCCCGGATTGACAATTTCAATCCCAATGGAGCGCGCATTGATATTAGTGTCCCCCCGCCACGACGAAACGCCCGCATGCCATGCGCGTTTTTTTTCATCGACGAGCTGGTAAACATCTCCGTTTTCATCGACGAGATAATGGGCGCTGACCTTCGCTGACGCATCGCACAGGCGCGCCAGCGCTTCAGCCGCCGTGGGCATACCTGTATAGTGCAAAATAATAGTATCAACGCCGCGACCGCGTTCATCGAAGTTCGGCGATGGCGCTTCAAGATAAGTCATAGCACACCCCTTATGGCACGAGATCAGCTTCGATTACAGGCGCCTTCATATCCTCTTTTCGCGCAGTACGGATAAGAACGATGCCAACCCCAGCCAGCGTCAGCAGACCACCGATAATCATAGGCGGCCCAAAAGGGTCGCCTAATATCAGAACACTGAAAAAGACAGCGAGAAGCGTTGTTAACAAAGCGCTTGGCGCAACAACACTGACTGGCAAGCGCTGCAAGAGCCAGTAATACGCTGTATGGCCGAAGATCGAGCCGCCAATAGCCGAATACAAGATCGCGCCCATGATTAAAGTTTTATCAGCAACAGCGAAGGCCTTTAACTGTCCTGTCTCGAATGTAAATGTCAAAATCCATAAGCCCGTAGCACCGACCAATGAAAACCAGGCGAGGAGCTCTAATGGCTTAAAAGCCGTTGACTTCTTTACCAGCACTGCCCCGATCGCCTCAGCAAATGCTCCGGCAGACACGAAACCAATACCCAAAGCGATGTGTGTTTCCGCACCGACATCATCCTGCTTTCCGAGTGCAATAATCGCCACTCCCGTGAAGGCTAGCCCGATACCGACAGCTCGCCGCCAACCCAATTTATCGCCAAGAAAGAAGATCGAGAGGATTGTTGCAAAGGGAACATAGAGTTCCATCGCAACCGCGGCGGCAGAAGCGGTTGCAAACTTAACGCCACTGAACATCAGCGCATAGTTTACAGCACCAAGACAAAGACCACCAGTCAGCACACGCACCATATGCCCCGGCCGCCACCGCAAGAACGCAGCCAACAAGGCTGCGACGAGGGTCATGCGAATTGCCGCATAATAAATCGGCGGTAACTCCGCTACGGCGGTTTTGATGACAACAAAATGAAATCCCCAGACCAGGCACATGGTCAAGAAAACCGCCAACTCGCGAGAGCCCAAAACCGTTACTCCATGAAAAAGGTCGTTTCAGGTTCAGCCAATACGCCGAACCTGCCTGCCGCAGCAAATACTATTCTATTGTATTGAGAAAAAGTCTTTGCCGACCCGATATCAGGCGCCGGCGGGACGCCAGCCACTGCAATCTTGGTTCTGGGTCAACAAGCCTGCCAACGCAGAGAATGTGAGAGCGATGGGCGCAGCTACGGCGACCACTACTAACGCGACAACGGCAAATAAAAGAAGGATGATAAAAACAAGCGCGTCTGCAATGCGCTCATATGTAGAACTGGACTGTTTCAAAACGCCTAACTGAGGCGGCTTCCGCTGATCCAAAACACCCACCAAACACTACTCGCCCTAGAAACTAATCTATCAAAGCAAAGACGGACCTTGACGTCCAGCCGGCGTTTCCGGCCGACACTATAATTCTAGGCAAAATCCGTTAAAATTTGCTCATATGCTGCATTGATGGCTGCCATACGGCCTTCTGCGATCTTCACAAGGTCGCTAGGCACGCCTCGCGCCATAAGCGCGTCAGGATGGTGATCGCGCACCAAAGCCTTGTAAGCGGCTTTAATGGCTTCCTCAGAATCGCCAGGGTGTAGTCCCAAAATGAGATAGGGGTCGTCCTCTCCAAGGCCCAGATGGGCCGCTTTCAGTCGATGAAAGGCGCCCTCCGATACTGCAAATACCCTGGACGCCCGTTCCAGCAATTCCAATTCCCGAGGATGCGCGACGCCGTCCGCAACCGCAATATGAAAGAGGCAGTCGAGCACATCTTCCAGAACTTCCGGGGCATCCTCGAAAATTTTTGCAATTCTGGAGAGATACTCATCGAACCCGGCCACATCCTGCTGAGCAAGCTGATAGATCATCCGGACTTTGTAAGCCTCGGTTTCAGGAAACTGAAAAAACTCCCGAAAAGCAGCGATTTCGTCATCAGTGACGACCCCATCCGCCTTCGCCATCTTCGCTGAGAGTGCAATCAACGCAATAGAAAACGAGGCCTCATTGCGTTTTTGCTTTTGCTCTGAAAGGCGTTCTAGAAAAGCGCCGAGCGTGCGCTTTCGCGCCTCGGCAATCCCAGATTCTATACGATCCCAAATACTCATCGGCGACGGTTTAGATCGCCATCACGCGAAACGCCAGCATGTTCTGCTGCCGTGATGACACCGGGCATTCTACCTGTGGAAAACATTTTCAGAAAAAAGTTTTCAAGCCTTTGAAGGCGCTTACGGCTATTGCTGCGCACCTGTTGCGCTTCACGGCCCACCCACTGCTTTGCAAAAGCCAATTTTTCCCGACACACTTTTTTCATACCCATCATCGTGACACAGAAGGGGGCGATATGATGGAAGGGCTTATACATGAGATCAGCGTGCTAATGGGCGGCCTAGCCTGTGGCGCGGGTTTTATGATCATTGCTTTGTTTATTACCGGCATCATTCATTGACTGTCTTAAATCCGGGTCGTAGTTCAAAATTGGCGACAGCCAACGCTCCGTTTCCGCCACCGACATGGCTTTCCGGTTTGCATAACTTTCCACCTGATCTTTTTCGATTTTCCCAACGCCAAAGTAAAGCGACTGCGGATGAGAGAAATATAACCCGCTTACCGAAGCGCCCGGAGTCATCGCAAAGCTTTCAGTCAATTCAATGCCGGCGTGCTTGCTCGGATCAAGCAACTGAAACAAAATCTCCTTTTCCGTATGGTCTGGCTGCGCCGGGTAGCCTGGCGCCGGTCGAATACCGCGATAGCTTTCCTTAATTAGATCTGCAGGTGATAGTTTTTCTTCAGGAGCGTATCCCCAAAATTCCCGCCGGACACGCTCGTGTAGATGTTCCGCAAAAGCTTCCGCCAAGCGATCTGCAAGCGCCTTTGACAAGATTGCGGAATAATTATCATCCCGACTATCAAAGCCAGCGGCGAATGCCTCTTCGCCCACGCCAGCGGTCACAGCAAAACCACCAATATAGTCAGCAACCCCCGCCCCTTCGGGCGCTACAAAATCCGACAAGCAATAATTGGCGCCGCTTTCGCGTTTTTTAATCTGCTGGCGTAAACCACGAAAAGCGGCGAGTTCTTGCTTCCTGTTCTCATCAGTATAAAGAATTATATCGTCTTTGCGCGAATTCGCCGGCCAAAAGCCAACGACGCCATGTGCGATTAAGGCTTTTTCATCAATGATACGACCCAGCATCTTCTGGGCGTCATCAAACAGCGCTCTTGCCGGTTCACCGACGACCTTATCTTCAAGAATTTGCGGATACTTTCCGTAAAGATCCCAAGCAGAGAAAAAGGGTGTCCAGTCGATATAATCAATTAGCGCTTGCAAATCATATTCGCGCAACGCCTTGACGCCAGTAAAGGAAGGCTTCGGCGGCGCATCACCAGACCAGTCGATTGAGAATTTGTTGGCGCGCGCCTCCTCAAGCGTGAGTCTTGGGCTTGCGCCTTTTCCCTTATCGTAGCTCTCACGCACTTTATCGTAATCATTCGCGACCGATGCGAGGTAGTCGCCCCGCTTTTCATCTGAAACCAGTGAGCCTGCAACACCCACAGCGCGACTCGCGTCTGTGACGTAAACAACGCCATGATCATAGTTCGGCGCAATCTTTACGGCGGTATGAGCGCGGCTGGTGGTCGCGCCGCCAATCAACAACGGCTTCGTGAACCCTTCCCTTTGCATTTCTGCTGCTAGATGGCGCATTTCGTCAAGACTAGGTGTAATCAAACCAGAGACACCGATGATATCCACATCGTGCGTCTTCGCCTCCTCAAGGATTTTTGCTGACGGCACCATCACGCCAAGGTCGATGACTTCATAATTATTACACTGCAGAACAACGCCAACGATATTCTTGCCGATATCGTGAACATCGCCCTTTACAGTCGCCATCAGTATCTTGCCATTCGGCTTTCCCTGTTCGAGTCCCTGCTCTTCTTTTTCTTTCTCCATGAAGGGCGTCAAATAAGAGACAGCCTGCTTCATCACCCGTGCAGACTTGACGACCTGTGGCAAAAACATTTTCCCGTCGCCGAATAAATCTCCAACGACATTCATACCATCCATCAATGGGCCTTCGATCACAAATAAGGGCCGGCCCAATTTCCGCCGCGCCTCTTCAGCGTCTTCAACGATGTATTCGGTGATGCCTTTAACAAGTGCGTGACGCAGACGCTCCTCAACCGGAGTCTCGCGCCACGCCAAGTCTTTTTCCTGCGTCTGTCCCGCTTCCCCACGATAGTTTTCAGCGATCGCCAATAATTTTTCGGTAGCGTCATCACGGCGGTTCAGAATGACGTCTTCCACAGGCTCGCGCAAAGTCGGCGCAATCTCATCATAGATTGCGAGCTGACCTGCATTGACGATCCCCATATCCATTCCGGCCTTGATGGCGTGATATAAAAAAACCGAGTGCATCGCTTCGCGTACAGGTTCATTTCCGCGAAACGAGAATGAGATATTGGAAACGCCACCAGAGACTTTGGCATGCGGAAGGTTTTCTTTAATCCGCCGCGTCGCCTCAATAAAATCCACTGCATAGTTGTTATGCTCTTCGATGCCGGTCGCCACAGCAAAAATGTTCGGATCGAAAATGATGTCTTCAGCGGCGAAACCTGCGCCAGTCAATAAGTTGTAGGACCGCTCGCAGATTTCATATTTACGATCCGCCGTATCCGCCTGCCCCTCTTCGTCAAACGCCATCACAACGCTCGCGGCGCCATAGCGCATAATTTTCTGCGCCTGTTCAAGAAACGGCTTCTCACCCTCTTTCAGAGAAATCGAGTTTACGATAGCCTTACCCTGAACATTTTTCAGCCCAGCCTCAATCACCTCCCACTTGGACGAGTCGATCATCACGGGCACGCGCGATATGTCCGGTTCAGAAGCAATTAGACGCATAAACGTCACCATGGCTTCGACGCCATCGAGCATGCCTTCGTCCATATTGACGTCAATGATTTGCGCGCCATTTTCGACCTGCTGTCGCGCGACAGCCAGCGCTTCTTCGTAGCGATCCTCTTTGATCAATTTCCGAAACTTCGCCGAGCCCGTAACATTCGTACGCTCGCCGATATTGACGAAACTAGCTGTTGCTTGTGACGTCATGATGCGCCGCCTTCATCGCCCAGCGACGAACGAACCAGCCCTGGCAAGCCGTCTACGGATTTTTCATTGCTTTTATAGCGATGTTCTTTCCATTCATCATACGGCTTGTTGTCGACCCATCGTTGAAGCTGTTCCCGCTCTTCTTTAAACTCGAAAAATGGAACACCCCAACCGCAACTGTCGGAGACGCGATCAACCTTAATGCGGATAATAGAGCGTGCCCGGTCGAACGCTGGAAACAGTTTCATCAATTCTGGAAATTCCGGATCGTCGAATGAGATCGCCTCGCCACGCCCATAGATGCGCAATATATTTGCAGCGCCTTCGAACGCACAAAACATCAAGGTAATGCGGCTATTTTCACGAAGATGCGCCAGCGTCTCAATGCCCGACCCGCCAAGGTCAATCCAGGCGACAGTGTGATTGTCCAGAATTGCAATACTGTCGTACCCTTTCGGCGACAGGTTGACCGATCCCTCGGGCGACAATGGAGCCGTCGCTACAAAGAAAATTTTCTGCTTACGGAGGAATTCGATATGCTGATCGTTCAACAAATCGTATGATTTCGCCATTACTCTCTCACCAAATTCGGATCTAATATTACCGTGACGTATTTAAGCTGCTTGTCCGGCGCTCTGCGTTTTCGGGCGCACGCCAAGCATCCGGCAGAGCGCGTAAGCCATTTCATCGCGGTTCAATGTATAGAAGTGAAAATTCGTAACGCCCTGCTCGGCAAGGTCGAGACATTGTTCAGCAGCCACAGTCGCTGCAATCAACTGGCGCGTCGCCGGATCGTCATCAAGGTTTTCAAATAGCTTTACAAGGCGGCCTGGAATCGTTGCACCGCAAACATCAGCCATTTTGCGCATGCCGGAAAAGCTTGTTACGGGCATGATCCCTGGCGCAATCGGGATATCAATGCCTTCCTTCCGAACACGCTCAACGTATCGAAGGTAGACAGCATTATCATAAAAGAACTGCGTAATTGCCCTAGTAGCGCCTGCGTCAATCTTTCGTTTCAGCATATCGATGTCAGCCGCCAGCGACGGCGAGTCAGGGTGCTGCTCCGGATAACATCCGACAGAAATTTCAAACGGTGCGATTTTCTTCGCGCCCGCCGCCAGTTCCGCCGCATTCGCATAACCGCCCGGATGAGGCGTGTAGGGCTCCCCCGCACCACCAGGAGGATCGCCACGCAGCGCCACAATATGTTTGACGCCAGCGTGCCAATAATCACGCAGCACGTCGTCTATTTCCTCTTTCGTTGCGGCAACACAGGTCAGGTGGGCGGCGACAGGCAAACTGGTTTCCTTGACAATGCGCGCAACGGTTTCATGCGTCCGTTCGCGCGTCGAACCGCCTGCGCCATAAGTTACGGAAACGAAATCCGGCTGCAGCGGCGCAAGTTTTTCCACTGCATTCCAGAGCTTAGTTTGCATCGCCTCTGTTTTGGGCGGAAAAAACTCAAATGACACATTCAGTTGCGACATTGCCGATACCTTTCTTACGCAGCACTTCGCGCACGAAGCCGCTGCACGCCTGCCGGCGCTTCACAAAGCCAGATTTTCACAGTCAATTTTTGCTTATCCTTTGCAGACGGAGACAGCGTTTCCGCTTTTGCAAGACGTAATCCCGCCACGGCGCACCAGTCGCGCACTTCATCGTCAGAGAATCCAAGCCGCCGATGCGCATGCTCATCGCGCAAAAACTCCAGATCATGCGGAGCAAAGTCAGAGATGATCAGCCGCCCGCCCTGCTTCAGCAAACGCGCTGCTTCACGAACAGCACCGCCTGGCTCAGCCAGAAAGTGCAAGACCTGATGTACACAGACAATATCTGCACATTCGCTTTCCAATGGTAGAGAAAACAGATCACCGTGACGCACCTGCGCATGCGCGATCTGCGCCTGCTCGAGATTGGTACGCGCAATCGACAGCATCTCATGTGATAAATCATACCCCACACCGGATGCATACCGATCGGCGAACAGCTCGAGCATACGGCCCGTTCCGGTCCCAAGGTCGATAAATAGATCCGCCTTGTCTTCGCCAGCAAGGTCAATGATGCGCGCCTCGATATCGGACTCAGGTAAGTGCAATCGGCGAAGACGATTCCACTCACGCGCATTCTCGCGAAAATACTCCGCCGCTAGTGTAGAGCGAGCTTCACGGCTTTGGGCGAAACGCTCGCCGTCGCGCGCGACGATACGATCGCCAGCATCGATGATTGACGAGACCGTCTCCAACACCGCTGAGAGGCTAGGGTCATTCTGAGCGGCCCCCGCCAAGCGATAAAACATCCACGCGCCTTCTCGATGGCGTTCCGCAAGTCCCGCATCCGCCAGGATCTTCAGATGGCGGCTTACGCGTGGCTGGCTTTGCCCAAGAATGGTGGTGAGTTCACTCACCGTCAGTTCCCCCCGCACCAGCAACGCCATGATTCGCAACCGGGTTTCTTCGCCTATGGCGCGAAAGACATTGAGCGTTTCGTCAAGAGTCATAGAGTCTGCCATTCTTGCTCATAGCGCAAAAGATATAAAGATATCTTTATATGATGGCAAGCATCGTTTTCACCAACAATAGCGATATGAGGCTTTTCGGGCGCATCCGACGGGAAATCATGGAAAGTTCATTGTTCACATGAACCTCACCCCTATATTTTTGGAGCAAACTTACCATGATGCGCCAAAGACGCTTTTTGAGGCAAAACAGTGGACGCAAAGCAATTCATTGCCGCTCTGACGGCTATTTTTATGCTCTCCGCAGCAACGGGCCGTGCTCAGATGACCGAAGCTGGAGACCCCACAGACTTTGTTGAGGATTTGAAACGTGGCGAGGCCGACACCACCGAGGGCGCCGAATCTGACCCGTGGGAGGGGTTCAACCGCAAGATGTTTGCGGTCAACAAGGTCATCGATGATGGTTTTCTGGTGCCGTCCGCCAAGGTTTATCGCGCGGTTACTCACAAAAAACAGCGCAAAGGTTTGCGCAACCTTCTTGCGAATGCGCGCACACCCATCATCCTGATTAACGATCTTCTGCAAGGCGAATTTAAACGCGCTGGAGAAACAGCAAGCCGCTTCGTGGTTAATACGACAATCGGTTTTGGCGGCATGGGCGATCCGGCGGAGCGCATGGGTATTCCACAGCACTCGGAGGATTTTGGTCAGACGCTTGCCGTATGGGGCGCGCCATCCGGTCCTTATCTCTTTTTGCCTTTCTTTGGCCCGAGCTCGATACGGGATGGGTTTGGTGCTGCGGTTGATACAGCCGCAGATCCTGTAATCTGGCTCCGTACGGACGCCGCACGCTATACCCGCTTTTCACGGGCGGGAGCCACAGCGCTGGCGCTCCGTGAGCCGCTGATCGAACCGCTTGCGGACATTGAAGCGAATTCACTTGATTATTATGCCTCCCTGCGCAGCTTCTACATGCAGGCGCGCAAGCGGGAAATCGCCAATGGGCGCACCAATTTCGAAGATCTTCCGGATATTGGCGACTTCGAGGAATTCGACGAAATCGAATAACGACGCATCAAGGAGTTTGCGGATGCTGAATATGACGGGACGCGTCTTGACCAGAATAACATGGGCTGCGATTTGCGCTGGCGTTATTTTACTCACATCGCCCGTAAACGCAGATGACAGCGCCGAAGCGTTTGTCCAAGGAATTCTGGATGAAGCCGAACCAATTCTGGAGGTCGATGATCAGGCCGCTTTCTTTGACGGTATCGAAGCGCTCGTCGATAAGTATGTCGATATGCGCCGCGTTGGATTTTTTGTTCTCGGCCAATATGCGCGGCAGATGAGCGACGCGCAGAAAGAAGAGTACTTTCCGCTGTTTGATAAATATGCAACCCGCATCTATCAAAACACTCTATCGGATTACGCTGGTCAAAAGCTGAATGTGACGAGTTCAGTCGACCGATCGGAGCGCGACATCATTGTTAATTCAAAGATCGCTAATCCTGCGCCGGGCGATCCGCTGGCGGATGCAGTGTTTCACTGGCGCGTTTATCGTAATCGCGATGGCGATATGTTTATCTTTGATGCAGGCGCCAATGATGTCTGGCTCGCGATTGAACAGCAAAGCCAGTTTAAATCCGTTATTGCTAATAATGGCGGCGGGGAAGCAGGCATACAGGCGCTAATTGATCAACTGCGTGATCAGGTCGGCGGGTAACCCGAACACACATTTCCCTCCCTGCTACCGCAAGTGCGCCAATCCACCCTCGCCCAGCGCCAGGACCAGCAATGGCAGCATACGACCGGGTATGGATTCCGACGGCGCCTCACCACAGCGTTTGGCGCCCATCTTTCGATAAAATGGTTCAGCATCAGGATCGGCCTCAATAAACAGTTCCGTGGCGCCCATACGGCGCGCTTCCAGAACCGCCCATTCGAGCATGCGACGTCCGAGACCGGACCCTAAATGCCCCGGGTCAACAAACAAAAGCTGGAGATGCCATTCATCGTCATGAACCATAATCTGCGCGACACCGACAGACGCGCCGTTAAGCTCTGCAACAACAACTGGCCCGGCGGCGACTTTCTCTGGTGTCAGCGTCAGTTCCTCGCGGCACGCTTCCATAAACGCATCGTCATAACCGTGTAAGGCTTTGGACCGCATGATTAGCGCTGAGAGCGCAGGCAACTCGTTGATTTCAGGCTTTCTCAAACGCATCTCTACTTCCCTGCACCGTCAGTCGCGCAAACAAAAAGGCCGCCTCTTCGGGCGGCCTTTCCTATTCGACAGATCGTTACTCGTTACGATGAATAGTATTCGACCACCAGATTAGGCTCCATGGTGCAGGCGTAAGGCACTTCCGCAAATTCCGGCACACGCATGTAAGTTGCCGTCATCTTTTTTGGATCAACGTCGACATAGTCCGGAATATCGCGCTCAGCGCTCTGGAGCGCTTCTAAAACCAGCGCCATATTTTTGGACTTATCCTTGACCTCAACAACGTCGCCGGGGCGAAGCCGCATTGACGGGATGTTCGTGCGTACGCCGTTCACCTTTACATGACCATGGTTGATGAACTGGCGCGCCGCGAAAACTGTCGGCACGAATTTCGCGCGATAGACAATCGCATCGAGCCGGCTTTCCAGAAGACCGATCAAATGCTCCGCCGTGTTGCCCCGGCGTCGATCAGCTTCGTTGTAGATACGCTCGAAATGCTTTTCAGTGATGTTGCCGTAATAGCCTTTCAGCTTCTGCTTCGCCATCAGCTGCAGGCCAAAGTCGGACGTCTTGCCCTTGCGGCGCTGGCCATGCATGCCAGGTCCGTAATCGCGTTTGTTTACTGGTGATTTTGGCCGGCCCCAGACGTTTTCGCCTACCCGGCGGTCAAGCTTGTGCTTGGCGCTAATGCGCTTAGACATGTCTTCCTCACTCTCGACGTGGCCCGGCCTCGGGGCCTATCCCCGGGGCGATCTCAACGGCGGTCCACACGCCTACCCGTATTGAAGCCGCTGGGTATAGGAGCGAAGGCAGGGTCTGTCAAACAATTCTGAACTGCGTCACGACACAGGGCTATCGGCCTTATGAGCCGTGAGATCGGCGGTTTTGGCTGTCAGTTCATACTCACTCAAAGCAGGCGCTTTCATATCCCGTAAATATCGCCTCACCGCATGAGGATAGAGTGTGTAGTTCCGCCCGTTCTCGTCAACATACCACGCCCCGCAATTGGCCGCCCAGACGCGTCCCTGCAGATCCTGCTGGATACTCTCATCAAAAGCGCGGGCGGCCTCCGGCTTGGGAGAAATAAACTGAGCCCCTGCAGTGCGCGCCTCGTTCATCAGCTTGATGATGTAATTGACCTGCGCCTCGATCATTAGCAGCACTGAGTTATGCCCCAGCGCCGAGTTGGGGCCGAGCAGGATGAAAAAATTCGGAAAACCCGGAACCGCAAGCGTTCGATGTGCGGCGATACCGTCCTTCCAGACTTCCTTCAAAGGCCGCCCATCCGGGCCAGTAACTTCAAGCGTTGTCAGAATATCAAACGGCCGGAAGCCGGTTGCGTATATCAGAACATCTACTTCGCGCAGGTGACCATCTTTTGTACGCACCCCGCTTTCGGTGATTGCGTCGATGGGGTCGGTGACCAAATCAGCATTGTCTTTTTGAATGGCGCCAAGATAATCATCCGAGATCAGGATGCGCTTGCACCCGATGGGATAATCGGGCGTTAACCGCGCGCGCAAATCCGGGTCCTTCACCTGCCGCTCAAGATGCCTCGTGAAAAGCCGCCGGACATGGCGCTTGACGGCGTTGTCATTTTTTTTGAAAGCGCCGAACCGTTGCTCCATCAGCGCGAAATATATGCCGCGATAAAGCCGCGCCAGTTTCGGCGCTTTTGCAAACATCGCTTTCGTCCATTTCGGGTAACGATAGCTATGGCGCGGCATCACCCAGTTTGGCGTGCGCTGGTAAACATCGAGATGGGCGACCTTGTCGACAATTTCCGGAATGACCTGAACCGCGCTTGCCGCCGACCCGATGATCGCAACACGCTTACCTGTTAGATCAACATCATGGCGCCATTGCGCCGTATGAAATGTTAGCCCGGTAAAGGAATCTCGACCGTCGATATCAGGCAACCTCGGCTCATGCAAACCGCCTAGCCCGGAGACGACATAGTCGGCTTTTATTGAAGAACCATCGGCAAACGCAACACGCCACTTGGAACCATCATGACTGATGGTCGTGACCTTCTTGCCAAACTGAATAGAGCGATAGAGATCGTATTTCTTCGCGCAATGACGTGCATAGTCCCAGATTTCATCGCCGGGCGAGAACCGCTGCGACCAGTTCGGATTGGGTTCGAATGAAAATGAATAAAGATGCGATGGCACATCACAGGCAACGCCGGGATAAGTGTTCTCGCGCCAGGTGCCGCCAACCTCATCAGCCTTTTCGTAGATCGTAAATGAGTCGATCCCCTCGCCACGCAGGCGGATCGCCATAGCAAGACCGGAAAACCCAGCCCCCAGAATAGCGACCGTTGGCGTCGTATTGAAGTCTTTTAAATTTGCGCCGTTTCCTTGATCCATGAATCTCTACTAGCCGGAAACTGGGCAGTTTACCATGGTCGATGGCGCCTGCTTATCTGCACCGCCAACTCGTATTTAGAGCTGGCGAAGGATTGCAACTTATTGCGTCAATCGCTCTTCTTCTTCCGAAATCCAGGCGCGCACATGCGCACGCAGGGCGCCAAGCGGCAGGGCGCCATTCTCAAGAATCCGGTCGTGAAAAGCACGAATGTCAAAAGACTCACCCAAACGTTCTTCCGCCTCACTTCTTAAGGCGAAGATTTCAAGCCCGCCGGTGTCATAAGCCGTTAGCTGACCGGGGATGACAGCAAGACGATCGAGAAGGTTTTCGCCGGCTTCTTCGCTCTCAAAACGACCGGACTCCCTTACAAAGGATTTGGCTTGCTCATTAGTCCACCCATAAAGGTGAAGTCCCGGATCAACGACCATACCGCGTGCCGGCCACGCGCGCCGCGTAATCTCGCCAAAACCACTTTCGTAAACGCCCGCCTCTTCGGCAAGCGCTTCTGAATAACGCGCCCAGCCTTCGACATAAGCTGTAGATCTCAGCAACTTCATGACCGGGTGTAAATCGCCAAGACCGTGCGCCGTGGAAATCTGTAAGTGATGGCCTGGCCACCCCTCATGCACAGCGACAATCTCCGCTCCACCCCTGGTGTCGTACCGCCAGTCATCGGTATTGATCCGGTAAGTCGCCGCTCCCTCAGCAAGAGGCTTTTGTTCGTACCGGGACGACTGGCCCGTTCCCTTCAGGTAATCCGGGTAGGGCTCAACAATCAGCTCCTGCTCTGGTAACGACGAGAAGAATGGAGCGACTTTTTCTTTTGTGACCGGTATAAGCGCGCGTGTTTCTTCAAGAAGCTGGCTTTCACTTTCAAACCTGTTTTCAGGGTCTTCCTTCACGCGCCGTAAAATCTCAGCGAAATCGGTGACTCCAAACATTGCTTCGCCGCGATCGATTACCGATTGCACATGCCCGTCAACGGTTTCGCGCCCGCGCCGATAGGTTTCCTCTGCGCCTATCGCAGCGGTGTGGTAGCCACGAAGCATTGCTTCATAACACGCTGCCCCGTTGGGCAGCGCTGTAATCGCTAACGCATCGCGCGCGCGGGGCAAGTACTCCTCCCGAAGGTAGTCGCGATAAGCGGCGATTGCCGGATTGATTTTATCCGAAACAAGGTTTCCAGCAGCTTCACGAAAGGCCTGGTCTTCGCTGTTTGCAGCAAACGCGATGAATGGCGATTGGTCTGCGGGGCGCTCCAGCAGAGAATCCAGTTGTGCAATGACACGCGCCGTAACGCGTTTCGGTGCTGAGAAGCCCTGCGACAGCCCGTCTTCAAGATTAGAGCGGTCTTGCGCCAGGAAAGCCGGTAATTTCGCCCAACGTTCAAGCGCCATAGCGCGGTCTTCGTTACTCTCTACCGGTTGTGCGGCTGCAATAATGGGAAATGCGTTTTGCCAGCCAAACATATGGTTCAGGCTCCATAAATGCTGATCGCAAACACGCGTTTCAGCACTTGCCTGCATCGCCTCGCGCAGGGTTTCGTATAGCGCCCAGTCGGCGCCTTCGAACTGGTCTGCGTCAATATTGTTGATCCGGCCTAAAAGGCTGTCTTCAGCTGCCTCGAAAGCAGCTCTCGCATCAGGGGAAATGTCATTAAAAGCTGATTGGCTTTG
The DNA here is from genome assembly GCA_039196665.1 of Pseudomonadota bacterium. GTDB lineage: Bacteria > Pseudomonadota > Alphaproteobacteria > Caulobacterales > Parvularculaceae > Hyphococcus. Next base: position 1,009,218 of record JBCCUQ010000001.1, read on the forward strand.
CTCTATCACATCGCCAAGCCCCGCAAATGTCGCAGAGAATGGCGATTGCTGAATAGTAGCGGCAAGATATTCGTCAGCGATTGCGTGCAATTCTACGGCAGGCGCCGAAGACGTTTCATCGTCCACAGCCGGCGTTTCACTTTCCTGCGCGCCACACGCTGTAAGCATCATGATGGCGCCTATTGTTGGTACTCTGACGTCCGGCATGCCTCTCTCCTTTGCACCGCCATCATGACTTAATTGAGAATGGCGTGAACTCCGTTTCTTTATCGTAGACATCAACACCTTCGATACGCTTCAGGGTGTTGACCACGCGGTAAGTCACTGGCGTCAGAAACGCCTCCCAAAGCACTTTGAGGATATAGTTGGTTATCAGAACAGTTATTACCTGCTCCACGGTCCAGATGCCGAGAAACGCGACCGGATAGAAGATGAGGCTGTCAACGCCTTGCCCGACCACTGTCGAGCCGATGGTTCTTTGCCAAAGGTGTTTGCCGCCAGACCAGACTTTCATACGCGCCATGACGAAGGCGTTTGATAGCTCCCCCGCCCAGAAAGCAATAATCGATGCAATGACGATGCGCGGCGTCAGACCGAACACTTCTTCATAGGCGGCTTGCCCTTCCCAACCGGGCGCCGGCGGCATGGCGACGACGACCCAAGCCATGAAGGCCATGAACGTGACGGCCGCAAAGCCCGCCCAGACAACGCGGCGCGCTCGGGCATAGCCGTAAACTTCCGTCAACACGTCGCCGAGCACGTAGGATAAAGGGAAAAACAGAATGCCGGCGCCGAAGACGCCGATTCGCCAGCCAAAGATTTCCCACTCTGTAAATTGGACAAGCTTCGCGGCGCCGATCAGGTTTGAACAGATCAGGATCGCGACAAACGCCGCCATGGCGAAATCGTAATATTTGAAACGATGGGTGCTGAGCGCAGATGCGGACTCAACACGCTGTATTGTTTTGTCGTTCATGCGATCAAAGAATTAAAACCAGTTTTGTGGAATGCTTGAATACGCATTATTCAGCGGTTGATGCATTTTCACGCCCCACCCAACCGGGCCCGCGCACCACACGGCCCGCCTTCGCGCCGGTGTGGCGCTCGTCCTTAATTGTGTGAACGCCATTTACGAATACATGAACGACGCCGGTTGCAAGCTGATGAGGTTCAGCGAAAGTTGCATGATCGCTGACTGTGTCAGGGTCAAATACGACAATGTCCGCGTAATAGCCCGACTCAAGTTTCCCGCGATCGCTTATCTTGAGATTGCTCGCCGGCAATGCAGTCAATTTGCGCACAGCTTCCTCTAAAGGAAAAACGCCTTCATCGCGCGCATATTTGCCAAGGACACGAGCAAAGTTGCCATAGGCGCGAGGATGCGTGCTTTGCTCAAGAAAAGCGCCTTCAGGCGCCATGGCGCCGCCATCGGACCCAAAGCTGACCCAGGGCTGCGCCGCCTTCTTTCGCACATTATCTTCAGACATCGAGAAATAGACGACCTGAACTCGGCTGCCATCTTCGATAACAAGATCGATTGCCGCATCTTCCGGTGAGACGCCGCGTTCTTCCGCTACTTCCGCTAATGTTTTGCCGATATTGCCGCGCAGTTCCGGATTGCGAAAGCCAACCAGCAGCACGCCCTCAGGCCCGCCCGCATTGACGATACCGCTCACGAACTCATCACTCGGATTTCGTATAGCGTCGATCACCCGCGCGCGGTTGTCCGGATCTTTCAACCTTTCCGCCCACGCGTCATAACCGCCTTCCTGCACCCAAAGCGGCATCGCAGCATCCAGTCCGGTTGAACTGGCCGGATAGGTGTACATATCCGCCGTAATACGAAGCCCTTCAGCACGCGCCGCTTCAACCTTCGCAATCATCTCATCCATCTTCGACCAGTTCGCCTGGCCGCTCGCCTTGATATGGTAGATTTCCGCCGGTGAATTTGTCGCCTGGGCAATTTCGATCAGTTCATCAACCGCCTCAAGCAGTTGCGCAGCCTCATTACGAATATGCGAAATATACATGCCGTCATACTCACTGGCGGCTTGCATCAAGGCGATCAGTTCGTCGGTGTCTGCATAGTTTGCCGGTGCATAGATTAAAGACGAACCGACACCCATGGCGCCCTCTTCCATAGCTGCGCGAACCAGCACCTGCATGCGTTCTAACTCTTCAGGCGTCGCTGGCCGGTTGTTATATCCAACTTCGTGAACGCGTAATGTCGTCGCCCCCACAAAAGATGCGACATTGGGCGATACGCCGCGCGCCTCCAGATATTCAAGATATTCGCCAAGCGTCGTCCACTCGATATCGTATTGGATGTCGCTTTGCCGTTCTTTTGCCCGTTGTTTCATTTCGTCTGACCACGGACCGTAAGAGACGCCCTCGCCAAAAACCTCAAGCGTCACCCCTTGGCGTAAGTCGCCAAGGCCGCGCCCATCCGCGATCAAATCTTCAACCGCCCAGCTCAACATGTTGATGAAGCCCGGCGCGACCGCCATACCCTCGGCGTCGATGATCTCGTCGGCGCTTGCGGCATCCAGGTCGCCAATGGCCGCGATCCGGTCCTCAAGGATCGCCACATCGCCGCTATAGCCTGGCTCACCAGAGCCATCATAGATGACGCCATTCTGGATAATCAGATCGTACCTGATCGCTTCGATTTCCAGCGCTGAGCCGTCTGTGGGTTCTTGCGAGCATCCGACAATAGCCGCCAGTGCAATGGCGATAAAGCTTGAAGTCTTTTTCATTCAGCCGCTCCCGTCAGCAAGCACCCCTTATAAGCTGTCCGTCTCAAGAACCAAACTGGCGCTAATCAGTCCGCCTGATCCTCCGCTTTTCTTGACAGCGCCTTGATAGCGCCATGCAGCGCGCTCAACTCCAGCTCTGTAAACCCGGCGCGCGTAAACGCTGCGCGCAAATTACGCACCATCCCTGACCGCTTTTCCGGCGGAAAAAAATAACCTGCGGCATCAAGACTTGCCTCAAAGCGATCCAGAAACCGCGACAGGTCTTCGCGCTTTGCTGGAGCTTCATCCGCCATGGGATTTTCAATTGCCGCCACCCCGCTGGCTCGCGACCACTCATAAGCAATCAACAGCACCGCTTGCGAGAGATTCAACGATGCAAAGGCCGGATTAACCGGCACAGACAATATGGCGTCAGTGCGAGCGACGTCGTCACTGGACAGGCCGCTACGTTCTCCCCCGAAAACAACAGCGCATCGCTGGCCAGCGGATATTCGCGTCTCAAGATTTGCTGCGGCCTCGACAGGCGGGAGCACTGGCAAGGCCAATTCCCGCATACGCGCCGTGGTCGCAATGACATACTGGCAATCTGCGATTGCGTCTTCGAGGGTTTCAAAGACTTCTGTATGGTCAATCACAATAGCGGCGCCAGCGGCCATGGCGCCTGCTTTTGCATTGGGCCAGCCGTCGCGCGGGTTCACAAGGCGCAGCCCTGATACGCCAAAATTGAGCATCGCCCGCGCCGCCGCGCCAATATTCTCGCCCATCTGCGGTTCAACGAGTACAAAAATCGGCGCTGGTGACACGCCGTCTCGTGCATTCTTCCGGCTGACCCTCTGCTTCGTCATCGACATCCCAACATCAGTGGCGCCCCCTTTGCGCCGCGCCCAGCCAATGCTATAGGCGCGCCAGCTAATTCCTGTCATCCGCGCGATATCCGCGCCATCAAACAATTCCGGTAGGTCTTTCCATGGAAAAAATCAAAGTCGAAAATCCAGTAGTCGAAATGGACGGGGACGAAATGACCCGGATCATCTGGCAGATGATCAAGGACAAACTCATCTTTCCCTATCTCGATATCGACCTGAAATATTTCGACCTCGGTATGGAAAGCCGCGACGCCACCGATGACCAGATCACCATCGATGCTGCTGAGGCCACCAAGAAATACGGCGTCGCCGTCAAATGCGCGACCATTACGCCCGATGAGGCCCGCGTTGAGGAATTTGGCCTCAAGAAAATGTGGCGCTCGCCCAATGGAACGATCCGCAACATCCTTGGCGGCGTTGTCTTTCGAGAACCGATCATCATCCGCAATGTTCCGCGGCTCGTGCCGGGCTGGACCCAGCCGGTAATCATTGGACGTCACGCTTTCGGCGACCAGTATCGCGCCACCGACATGCTGTTTCCCGGCAAGGGCAAGCTTTCGATGAAATGGGAAGGCGAGAATGGCGAAGTTGAAGAGCACGAGGTCTTCGATGCGCCCTCCTCTGGCATCTACATGGGCATGTATAATCTTGATGAATCAATCCGCGATTTCGCACGCGCCTGTTTCAACTACGCCCTGCAGCGTAAATATCCACTTTATCTTTCGACAAAAAATACGATCCTGAAGAAGTATGACGGTCGCTTCAAAGATCTCTTCGCCGAGATGTATGAAACTGAATTCAAGGAAAAGTTTGCCGAGCACAAGCTGACATACGAGCACCGGCTAATCGACGATATGGTCGCCGCTTGTTTGAAATGGTCAGGCGGTTATGTCTGGGCCTGTAAAAACTATGACGGCGACGTACAGTCAGATACTGTCGCCCAGGGGTTTGGCTCACTCGGCTTGATGACATCCGTATTGATGTCGCCGGATGGAAAGACCGTCGAGGCCGAAGCCGCTCACGGTACGGTCACCCGCCATTATCGCCAGCACCAGAAAGGCGAAGCGACCTCAACCAATTCGATCGCTTCGATATATGCATGGACCCGTGGGCTTGCTCATCGCGGCAAGCTCGACGGCAATGATGATCTCATCAATTTTGCAACCAAACTGGAAGACACCATCATCAAGACAGTGGAGGGCGGCCACATGACCAAGGATTTGGCGCTCCTTATCGGTGCTGAGCAGAAGTGGCTTACAACCGAAGGTTTCCTCGATAAGGTCGATGAAAATTTCCAAAAAGCGCTCAGTAGCTAAGGAATTTACCCGTAATTTGAGCAAAATTCCTGAGGAATAAGCGATTTCCTCGCGGTTTCGGAGCGCCTCGTCGCATGACCGCTCGCATAGGGCGTTTTGCTGTGGCAAAGTCTGTTGGTTTATGGTTGCGTGGACTCCAATGGAGAATGTGATGAAATTAGCGCTGATCGCCTCTGCCGCCACTTTTGTAGCGGCGCTTGCCGCGCCCGCTATCGCAGGGGACAGCCGAACCTTTGACTTACCTGAATTCGACCGGATCGACGCCTCAGCGGGCGTCATCGTTGTCGCAGAAGTCGGAGGCCCGCAAACAGTCGAGGTCAAAACAGACCACGGAGATTTCAGCGACTTTGAGATCGAAGTAGACGATGGAGAGCTTACGGTCTCTCGCAAATGGAACCGCCTCTCCTGGCATAATAACAAATCCGATTACAAAGTCCTGGTTTCAGTTCGAGACCTTAGCGCCCTCGAAGCCTCGTCCGGCGCTCATGCTAAAGTTTCCAATATCGACGCGGAGGAATTTCTGATCGATCTTTCGAGCGGCGCTCATGTTAGCCTTCAAGGCGTATGCGAGGAATGCGTTTTGGAGTTGTCGAGCGGCGCTGACCTGGACGCCAAGGAACTGCTTTGTGACACGGCGCGCATCGACGTATCAAGTGGCGGCCACGGCGAACTCAGCGTGAACCGCACGGTTGTCGCCGATGCTTCCAGCGGCGGTCATGTTGCAGTTTATGGCAGCCCGGAACGCGTTGATATCGATAAATCATCTGGCGGGCGGATCAAGATTAAAACAATCGCCCAAGCCAGCCGAGATTAGTCGGACGAATTTTTACTGATAAATGGGTCGGGTACGTCCGCGATATTTGCAAGCAAACGCCGGTGAATGTTCGGGCGGGTGCGCGACAACGTTCTAAAATCTTCCTGATCAAGAACGATAAGATCACACGTTGTAAGCGCCGTGGCGGTTTCCTCCTGCTTACCAGTCAAAAGCGATCGGGCTCCCCAAAAGACACCCTCAGCTAAAATAACCGGTTCAATCTCGGGACGGTCCGCATCGCGGATTTCCACCTCCCCTGAACCGATCATAAAAAGTGCCCCCGGTTTCTCGCCATCAATTGCGATTACCGAACCCGGCGGCGCTGTACGCGCCTTCAGAACATGCAGGACATCCGTGATTTCGTCAGGTTTCAACGCGCTGAAAAGCTGCGATCGCGCCGCCATTCCCCACGACACAATAAAATCCTTGCGCCGGAACTCATCCATGAATCCGCTGGCGATAATACCGATCGGCAGTGCGAAAAACCCAAGCCCGCTGATCATCACCAGTCCCGCCAAAAGCTTGCCGAAGGGCGTTACCGGCGTCACATCGCCATACCCAACGGTTGTCAGCGTGGCGACCGCCCACCACATCGCTTCCGGCACCGTCGCAAACTTGCTGCCCGGCTGATTGCCCTCAACGAGGTACAGGAGGGATGCAGCGATGATAATCATGCCGAACATCACAATCAGGACGCCCATCAGCGCCGAGCGCTCACCTGCGATTACGCGCAACATTGTATTGAAGGCTGGCGAAAACCGCGCCAGCTTGAAGAAACGCACCAATCGCAAAATGCGCAACACGCGAAGATCCATCGGCACGATGAAGCTTAGATAAAACGGCGCAATTGCCAGAAAATCAACAACCATCAACGGATTGCGGGCAAATTTCAGCCGTGCACGCAAGGGCGACAACCCCCGGAACGGTGGGTGTTCAGTACACACCCACAAACGCGCAATATATTCTAATGAAAATATCAGTATGGAAACGAGGTCAAAGACTCGAAAAAAAAGCTCGTATCTATCATGAATGTTCGGGACTGTTTCCAATGAGAAAGCAATAACGTTCAAAACGATGAGCGTCGCCATTGCCGCTTCAAATGTACGGCTTTGCAGGTCATGAGGATGACCGGCTTCAAGAACCTTGTAGAAACTCGACTTTAACGTCGCAGGTTTCGTCACACGCCCTCTCCCCGCTGACGCCGACCGTGATCAGTCATGCAGTTGCGGCAATCTCAATCTGTTTTGCTATGGCCTCAAGCGCTTCTGCTGCTTTTTCACCATCAGGGCCACCGGCCTGGGCCATATCCGCCCTGCCGCCGCCGCCCTTGCCGCCGACCGCCTCAGCGCCGACGCGCACAAGATCAACTGCGGACACCCGGCTTTGCAAATCGTCAGTGACGCCGACGGCCAGCGCTGCCTTTCCATCATTGACGCCGATAAACGCAGCAACGCCAGCCCCAAGTTTTCGCTTCGCATCGTCAACTAGACCGCGCAGGTCCTTCGGCGCCACACCGTCCAGCACACGTCCGGAAAACTTGATGCCCGCCAAGTCGCGCACCTCATCGGCCGACGATTGCGCGCCACCGCCAAGAGCAAGCGCTCTTTTAGCCTCAGCGAGTTCACGTTCCAGCTTTTTGCGATCCGCGATCAACGCCTCGACGCGCGCCGGCAAATCATCGGGCGCAGCTTTCAGCGCATCGGCGGCGGCCTGTGCGAGCGCAGACTGCGTTTCCAGATATTGCCGAGCGGCCTCTCCAGTCAGCGCTTCAATGCGGCGAACGCCTGCAGAAACCGCACCCTCGCCAATAATCTTGAATAACGAAATATCGCCGATACGGCGCACATGGGTCCCGCCGCACAATTCGATGGAATAAGGTTCGCCGCCGCCATCAAGCGCCTGCCCCATCGTCAAGACACGAACATCATCGTCATATTTCTCGCCGAACAACGCGATTGCTCCCACTGCAACTGCATCGTCATAAGGCATGATCCGTGTTTCCACCGGCGTATTCTGACGGATGACAGCGTTAACGCGTCTTTCAACTTCCACAATCTCATCGGCACTAATCGGTTTAGGATTGGTGATGTCGAAACGCATACGATCTGGCGCGACGAGTGAGCCTTTCTGAGTGACGTGAGCACCTAAAACTTCTCGCAAAGCCGCATGAGCAAGATGTGTCACCGAATGGTTCGCGCGGGTGCGGTTCCGACGCTCCACATCTATTGTGAGACGTACGACATCGTTTGCTTGAAGCGAGCCCTTTTCAATAACGCCAATATGGCCGAACAGAGCGCCGGCGCGTTTCTTGACATCTTCGATCGCGATCACAAGGCCGTCTTCGGCGGTAATCATTCCCGCATCGCCAACCTGGCCGCCTGCTTCCGCGTAGAATGGCGTCTGATTGACAATAACTTCAATGCGGTCACCCGCTTTTGCGCTATCGACACGCTCGCCGCCGCGCATGATCGCCTGAACTACGCCTTCAGCCTCGTTATGAATGTAGCCAAGAAATTCTGTTGCGCCGTATTCGCTGCGCAAGTCGAACCACACGGACTCATCAGTCGTATCATCGCCGGAGCCGATCCATGCGGCGCGCGCGGCGTCACGCTGCGCCTGCATGGCGGCGTTAAATCCTTCAACGTCGACCGAACGGCCCTCACGGCGCAAGGCGTCCTGCGTTAAATCAAGCGGAAATCCGTAAGTATCGTAAAGCTTGAACGCCGCCGCGCCCGGCAGTGCTTCGTCATCGGCCAGTTTTGATGTTTCCGCATCAAGCAGTTTCAATCCACGCTCAAGAAGCCCGCGGAATTTTTCTTCTTCCGACCGCAGCGTTTCGACAATAAGCGTTTGCGCGCGGCCAAGCTCAGGAAAGGCCGCCCCCATTTCGTCAATGAGCACTGGCGCGATACGCGCCAATAACGGGTCACGCACGCCCAGCCCATGAGCATAGCGCATGGCGCGACGCATTATGCGGCGCAACACATAACCGCGCCCCTCATTTGACGGCGCGACGCCGTCTGCAATCAAAAAACTGGTGGCCCGTAGATGGTCGGCAATCACTCGATGTGCCGGCGCGTCCGCGCCTTCCGCCTTGCGGCCTGTTAATTCCACGGATGCGCCAATCAGGGTTTTGAACAGATCGATATCGTAATTGTCGTGTACGCCCTGCAACACCGCAGCGATGCGCTCCAATCCCATGCCGGTATCGATTGAGGGTTTGGGCAGGTTAACCTGATCGCCGCCGGCATGCTTTTCAAACTGCATGAAAACGAGATTCCAGATTTCGACAAACCGATCTCCATCTTCATTCGGCGAACCTGGCGGTCCGCCCTGGATATGGTCGCCATGATCGTAGAAAATTTCCGAGCACGGCCCACAAGGGCCCGTATCGCCCATCGCCCAGAAATTATCATTTGTCGCAATGCGGATAATCCGCTCTTCCGGCAGACCGGCAATCTTCCGCCACAAATCGAACGCGGCGTTGTCCGTATGATAAACGGTGACAGTCAAACGATCCGCAGGCAGTTCGAAATTTTTGTGTACTAAAGTCCAGGCCGCTTCTATCGCCTCTTCCTTGAAATAATCGCCGAAAGAGAAATTGCCGAGCATCTCGAAGAAAGTGTGGTGGCGTGCGGTGTAGCCGACATTGTCGAGGTCATTGTGCTTGCCGCCAGCCCGCACGCATTTTTGCGATGATGCAGCACGGACATAGTTACGGGTTTCCGCGCCGGTAAAAATGTTCTTGAACGGCACCATGCCCGCATTCACAAACATCAATGTCGGGTCATTTTGCGGTACGAGCGGCGCCGAAGGCACGATCATGTGATCGCGCGCGGCGAAGAAATCCAGGAATTGAGAACGTATGTCTTTCAGCGACGTCATTCGAGCCAAGCCTTCTGAGTCCAGCAACACAAATCCGCGCTGGCTCAGCGGGAACCAGCGCGGATCAATGGTTTAGGCCGATGGAGGCCGCCCGTCTAGGCGCTTGCGGAGCTGCGCCCGGACGAGATAAAGCCGCATCAGGTCATGCAAAAGAAATTCAGCTTGTTCCCATCAAGGTCGCGAAAATAGCCCGCATAAAACTGATCGCCGCGCGGGCCAGCCGGACCTTCATCCTTTGCACCCAGCTCAATCGCCTTATTGTAAAGCTTATCAACAGTCTCCGGCTTATCACAGGCGATGGCGATCATGGTTCCATTGCCAACCGTCGCAGCCTTCCCATCATTGGGCTTGATCACCGAGACGCCTGGCTGTCCGGGGCCAGTGTTCCACGCAACAAAGCTGTCGCTTTCCATCATGCGTTTGGCGCCCATTTCGCCCATCAGCGCATCATAAAACGCCGAGGCTTTTTGGATATCATTAGTCCCCAAGGTCACATAGCCGATCATCTGCCTCTCCCATTAAGTTAGCACATGGCTTTGGTCACGAAAGCAAAACACAATAATACAAAGCGGCGCGCTCAGCACCGCCTTGCATTGTTGTTAGAAACAATTGTCAGGACGCTTCGGCTGCATCGACATCGTCTTCATCATTGTCGCTTTCACCGGTTAGCATTTCCTCAGCAACGAGGCCTGCATTCTGCCGGATCGCTCTTTCGATTTCAGCCGCCATATCCGGATTGTCGCGCATGAATTGCTTGGCGTTTTCACGCCCCTGCCCGATCCGCTCTGAATTATACGAAAACCAGGAGCCTGACTTTTCCACCACGTCAGCCTTGACCCCGAGATCAATAAGCTCGCCCATTTTGGAAACGCCTTCACCATACATAATGTCGAACTCAACCTGTTTAAATGGCGGCGCCACCTTGTTTTTAACGACTTTAACGCGGGTCTGGTTACCGACAACCTCATCCGCCTTTTTGATCGCGCCAATGCGGCGAATGTCGAGGCGAACAGAGGAATAAAACTTCAATGCATTACCGCCAGTCGTGGTTTCGGGCGACCCAAACATAACGCCGATCTTCATGCGGATCTGGTTGATAAAAATCACCAGCGTGTTTGATTTTGAAATCGATCCAGTGAGTTTTCTAAGCGCCTGGCTCATCAATCGCGCCTGGAGGCCCGGCAAACTATCACCCATTTCTCCTTCAAGTTCAGCGCGCGGCGTCAACGCCGCAACGGAGTCGACGACCAGAACATCGATCGCGCCAGAGCGCACCAGCGTGTCGGCAATCTCAAGCGCCTGCTCGCCCGTATCTGGCTGCGAGATCAAAAGATCATCGAGATTGACCCCAAGCTTTTGCGCATAAACCGGATCAAGCGCATGTTCAGCATCGACAAACGCAGCCGTACCGCCTTTTTTCTGCGTTTCCGCAGCGACATGCAGCGCCAGCGTGGTCTTGCCCGAACTCTCCGGGCCGTAAATTTCAACGACGCGACCTTTGGGCAGACCGCCTATCCCGAGAGCGATATCCAATCCCAGAGAGCCGGTGGAAATTGACTCGATGTCGACAACCTCGCGGTCGCCAAGGCGCATCAGCGAACCTTTGCCAAACGCTTTATCAATCTGCGAGATTGCTGATTCCAGCGCTTTTGCCTTGTCCACGTTGCCCGTCTCCACCAATTTCAGACCGCCTCTGGCCATCACCGCCTCCGTTTTGTCACAGGGTGCGCCCCTGTCAATGAAATCTCTTTGTACGCTTTTTGTTCTTATTTGGCAATATGTTTTAAGCAATTGATATTAAATAAAAATACATGTTTGTTCTTTTTTTGTCTGACCCCACGTTATACAAATATATCGCCTAGCGACAAGCCGCCCCCTAGTTACCGATTCGTATGGGCGCGCGTCTTCAAAAAAGCCGGAATTCCGCCTATTTGAACGATGTCCGGTTTGGGAACGCTGCAAGCCGAAGCCGTGTTTCGGTTTCGACACATACGGACCTTACTGTAGGAATTAGAACCGATTTACGGATCATCATCATCTAACTGCACACAAACCACGGAACTGAGAATATTATGGGTCGGCTTCTATTTTTCATCGTTGCGCTAATCGCCGTTATTCTGGCCGTTCTGGTCGTCGCGCCTGGCGTGGTGCCGGTCGCCGCTTATAAGGGGCAGATCGAAACCGCAGCGTCGAACGCCATTGGCCGCGAGGTGACGATCGGCGACGATCTATCCTTTCGCATTATTCCGCGTACAGCGTTTCATGTAACGGACCTTACTATCGCTAATGAGGATGGCTTCGAAGGCGATTATCTTGTCCAGGTCGAAGAAGCCGATATCGGCGTCAAGTTGCTCAAGCTTATCTTCTCCAGCAGCGTGGAAATTGACCGCTTTATACTGACAGAGCCGGATATCACACTCGCCCGCAAGGCGAATGGCGAGGTGAATTGGAACCTCGCGAATACGAGCGCAGCCGATGAGAATGCGCCCGCCGACAGTGAAAGCTCAGTTCGCGATATTCGCCTTGGCGACGTACGCATTGTCGATGGCTCCGCGCGCTTTACGGACGCAGCGGCAGACGCGACCTACGCAGCAAATGACATCGATATGCAGGTTATTTTGTCGAGCCTTGCGGAGCCCCTGGAAGTCAACGGCACGATGATCTTTCAGGGCGCGCCGTCACGCATCGACCTTGTTCTCGCAAGCCTTGCCGATGTGATGAACAACGAGCCCAGCAATTTGAAGCTCGATCTTCAGATTGGCGAGGCGAGCGCCGGCGCCGATCTCACCGTCGAGACAAAGGACGGTTTGCGTTATAGTGGCCCATTGCAACTGGACGCGCCAGACCTGCCGGCGTTTGCGGCGCTGACAGGCACGCAGATCGCCGATGCGCCGGGCTTCGACACACTGACGATGGCCGGAAATATTGATGGCGGCGACGCGTCGTTCCGACTTTCCGACGCCAGGATCGATTTTGACGATATCGCGGCGCAAGGCGCACTGACCCTTGACTGGTCGGGCGAGCGGCCACGCGCCAGCGGTGTTCTGTCCACGAATGAACTCGACCTGCGGCGCTACCTGCCGCCACCAGCGCAAAATGCGGAAGGTTTCCCCGAATGGTCTTCCGCCCCGATGGATTTTACCAGCCTTCGCAATATTGACGCCGATTTCGATATCTCCACAGACAACATCTTCCTGAACGATCTCAAGATCGGCGAAAGCCGGCTGAAGATGACACTTGTCAATGGGCGGATGACGGCGGACATACCGGAGTTATCAATGTATGGCGGACAAGGCTCCGGCCGGTTGGTCGTCAACGCACGCAGCGCCACGCCGTCATTCTCCGGAAACTTCGACATGGCCGCCGTGCAGGCGGAGCCCATGTCACTGGACCTTTTAAAGCATGACAATCTTCTGGGGCTTGGTTCATTCACCTTCGATTTCAATGCAACCGGCGCCAGTCAGGCGGCGATTATGTCGTCTCTCGATGGTTCCGGCGGGTTTGATATCGCCGATGGCCTAATCAAGGGAGTCAATCTGGGTAAAATTGTGCGCGCTGCGTCGGATTTGCGTCAGGGCTTTAACCCAGCCGCGCTGCAGACCATTGTGGCCACCGCGCGTGGCCCCGCTGAGACAACGGACTTTTCCGAATTTCTGTCTGATTTCACGATTACAGACGGGCTTATGAATGCACCGACAATTTCCCTTAATGGCCAATATCTCACCATGACAGGGAATGGGTCGATCAACTTGCCCGCGCAAACGATTGACCTGAGGCTCTCGCCACGCGCCACCGCTTCGACCGATGGCGGAGAGACGACACGCAGCGTCGCCATCCCTGTGCGCATCGGCGGTACTTTTTCCCAACCGACGGTTGGTCTCGATCCGGAAGCGTTGACGCGATTGTTGACCGGCGGCGTTCTGCAACAAGTGCTTGGCGGCGGGCGCGACGGTGATGAGGAAGCTGATCCAGCGACGCCTGAAGATGCGGCGCGCGGCCTTATTGAAGGCATTCTCGGCGGTTCACGCGATGACAACTCGAACGATCAACAAGATGCGTCAGGCGATGTCTCGGAAACGGAAACAATCGCGAACGACGCCCTGAACGCCCTCTTCGGCAGGAAAAAAGCTCCGGCGGAAGAAACCGCATCGGAAGACGAAAATCCGGACCAATAAAAAACCACTTCCCTTTACGGGAAGCGGTTTTTCACTCTGGTCGATATTGGTTATTCGTGTGCGGAAGGGTCCGGGCAGTCGGAAGACTTTGATCGGCGCATCAACATCACGATCAAAATAATCGCAAGAAGCGGCGATCCAATGATGAAGATCGTCATCGCCACGGCGCCACCCGCGGCTACAAGACCGATCAGCGCGCCCAGCAAGCCAAGCAGAATACCAAAAGCCGCCGCAAACAGACCGATAATCAGCCCAGCCAGACCGGCAAAACCTGCGGTAATCGACTCCAGTATGGTCAGCTGTGGGTCGGAGTAAAAAAACGCGCCCACTGACAACGCTCCGCCCAAAAACAAAATCAGAATGATCGGCGCAAAAAACCAGCCGGAGCCGCCGCCGCGTTTAACATCGCCATAATCCGTTGTCGCCATTTCAGCACCCCTTCGGGCGATGTCGTCGCCCGCCTTTTCTTGTCAGTTTCCGGTTCGTCGTATGAACTCTTTACTGATCAGAATAATCGCGTTTTCGCCATGGCCGCGCAAGGCCGCCCGCCGCGCCGCAATGGCGGCTCATCGAATGTTTGCGAGAAACGCAGCGCTCTGCTAACCGGACGCTTCATAAATAGAAACTACGTTACTTATGGCCGCATTGCGTAAGACATTAGAACAAAAAAACGCTCCCAGGGTCTGGCAGCGCATGCTGTCCGGGCGCCGCCTCGATCTCCTCGACCCTTCACCGGTCGATATTGAAATTGACGATATTGCGCACGGGCTTGCGCGTGTGGCGCGCTGGAATGGACAGACATCGGGCCCGCTGCCCTTTAACGTTGCTCAGCATTCGGTGATTGTCGAAAACTTTTGCGCCGAGTTAAAGCCCGGATGGCCGGCGAAATGGCGTCTCGCCGCACTTCTCCACGATGCGCCGGAGTTTGTTATCGGCGACATGATCTCACCGTTCAAAGCGCAACTCGGTGACCGCTACAAAACCATCGACCATCGGCTTCAACAGGCGGTGCATCTGCGCTTTGGCCTGCCGGCGGATTTGCCCGAAACTATAGAAAAAACCATCAAACGGGCGGATCGCGCCTCCGCGTTTTTCGAGGCGACACAACTTGCCGGATTTGATGCTGGTGAGGCGCGCAAGTTCTTCGGAACGCCGCGCGGCGTGACGCCGCTGACCCTCAAGACCATGACAGCGACCCAGGCGCAAAGCGCCTATATCGAACGGTTTAAATCGTTAATGGATGAATGTGACCGCAATCGCTGAATATACTGCATCTGATAACATTATCGCGACATCAACACACTGTGAGACTGAACGCCTTCACAAGAGTGGGTGTAGCGCATTATTTCCGCCCCTATGGAAAATCTGATAATATCACCCGACGGCGCCGTTGCGTCCAGGACAAGCGATCCAATGATCATTGTAAGTTCCCTCGACCATGCAGTGGAAGCCTTCCGGAAACATCGGCCAGCCTATGTCGTGTCGATCCTGGATGTTGATGAACCAACCCCGCCAGCCTTCGATGCGTTGGCGCCAGAGAACCATATAAAACTGATTGGCGATTGCAGTCGCGGCGGCGCCGATTGCGAGGGCCAGTCGGCGCGCTGCAACGAGATTCTAGATCTTGCGCAGCGCTGGGGTCAGGGCAGCGAAAAATCACCAATTCTGATCCATTGTAATGAAGGCGCCGCGCGTTCAATGGCTGTAGCCTATATCCTGATGTGCGCGATCCAACCCGATCACTGTGAAAAGGACATCGCTGTACGCCTGCGCGCTGCTGCTCCCCATGCGGACCCCAATCTCCTGTTGATTTCTGAAGCTGACGCCGCCCTCGGGCGCAATGATCGCATGATTGAGGCGATACTAGACCTTTGCCCGTGTTGCTCCACTGTCGGCGCGCCAATTGTGACCTTGCCACTCGCCGCCTGACTCCGTCATAGACGGGGCATGAGTGACCCTTCTCGCGCCACGCTAGCCGCCAATGTAGCAATTGGTTTGAACGCCGTTCTCGCGGCGGTCGATCGCGGGCGCCCTAAAGTCTTATGCGTGCAAACAGGTGAGGACACGCTTGGCCTCCCCTATGGTCCCTTCGACCCTCAAAGGCATCGCACTTTTGAAATTGGCGTGCGCGAATGGGTCGAACGTCAGACAAACGTCTCGCTCGGCTTTATCGAACAGCTTTACACTTTCGGCGATAAAGGTCGCGAAGCGCCTGCCGCAGCGCTTGCCGGCGGCGCTCAAAGCGACCGGGTTATTTCTGTTGGCTATCTTGCGCTGGCGCCAGCGCCGGTCGAGGTGCTTGCAGCGGACGCAGTCTGGCGTGATTGGTATTCGTTTTTCCCATGGGAAGACTGGCGCGCCGGCCCGCCTTCGGTAATCGCAAAAACGATTTCCCATGGACTGTCGGAATGGGCGGACCGGACCGAGGAAGGCGCCAAACGCGACCAGCGCCGTGCACGGATTAATATTGCATTTGGATTTGATGGCTGGGGTTGGGAAGAGGAGCGGACTTTAGACCGGTTTGAACTTCTTTATGAGGCTGGACTGGTCATAGAGGCGTGGCGTGACCGCGAAGCGGCCGGTCTCGCCGCCCCCCGATCGCCACGACCGCAAGGCGTGGAGACCGGCTCGCCGATGATATCGGATCACCGGCGCATTCTCGCCACAGCGATTGGCCGGCTAAGGGGTAAGCTAAAATATCGACCGATCATATTCGAAATGATGGGATCAACTTTTACGTTGTTGCAACTGCAGCGAACTGTCGAAGCGATTATCGGCTTTCAGTTCCATAAACAAAATTTCCGCCGCAGCGTCGAGAAGTCAGGATTCGTTGAAAATACCGGCAAAACTACGGGAAAAGATGGCGGGCGACCCGCGGCGCTGTTTCGCATTGACCGTGCGGGACTGAAGGACCGGGCGGCGTCCGGCCTAGCGATACCGCGATTACGTAAGACTTAGCCGGACCCGCAAAAGCACTTTGCCAGCAAACAACATCGCATCTCATTAGCCTTTGCGCTGCTCGACTACATATCGGCTTCTTGATAGGATTAGAGAAATAACTTCATCAAGTTACGAGGCTCGATAAAGAGTGACCATCCTCGACACACTCAAAAAAGAGCATGACTTGCTCAACGGCCGTCTTGCGTTGTTGAAGAATGAGATTCACGTCTGGTCCCATCACGGCGAGCCGAACTATGATCTGTTACATCTACTGATTCAGTATTTTTCTATTTTTCCCGATGAGATTCATCACAAAAAAGAAGACCGTATTTATGAGGCGCTCATCCAGAACAATGTCTTGGAAACAGCTTACTTAAGCCGCTTAAAATCCGAACACGAACAGATGAGCGGACTGAAAGCTCAGTTTTCAAAAAACCTTGCCGGTCTCGCCGCCCATGATGTCGCGCCAAAATGGTCGATGATTATTGATGTCGGAAAATACATCGAGATGCAGGAACTGCACATGGCGGATGAGGAATCACAATTCCTCCCACTCGCAAGAACGGAATTATCCGAAAAACAACTTCTTGAAGTGGCGGAGAGCATTCAACGCGAACTGATCACAGATTCTGCAAGAGAATCATTTGAGACGCTAAATCGTATCAATGCGGATATCGAAACAATGGTGAAGAAAAAGAAATGATCAAATACTGGATGGCTATGCTCTTCGTCGTCTTCCCTGCGATTAATAATGCTTTCGCGCACGATACAGGCGCGCACGCGACCTATCTCGGCAATGAAGGCGTCATGGTCGCAAGAGGCGATACGAAGATCCTGTTCGATGCATTTTATGCAAACAGCTACGGCCAATACGCGTTGGTTCCTGACAACATCAGCGCCGCCATGATGTCGGGCGCGGAACCATATGATGATATTGATGCGATTTTTGTCTCTCACGTTCACGGCGATCATTTCACGGCAAGCCCGGCCATCGCTTATTTACGGGCGCAGTCCGGTGTTTCCCTCTACGGGTCTGTGCAAGTTGTTGAAGCAATCAGCGCCGCCGGCGTTTCAGAAGACGATCCGCTAATGGACCGTATTCATGGGTTTGATCTCTCCCCGGAGGATAAAGCTGAACGCTTTGATATCGGCGCGCTGTCGGTCGACGTCGTCGCCATTCCTCATGCAGGCAATCGCCCAAATATTCAAAATTTTGCATGGCGCGTCACGTTGGACGGTCACACAACTGTCATGCATCTCGGTGACGCAGGTACAGTCCGCGCCGATTTCGAACGCCATCGCGACCATTTCTCTGCGAAGAAAACAGACGCAGCTTTCCCGCCTTATTGGTTCTTTGGCGATGATGCTGGCGAAGCGATTCTCGAAGACATTATCGCGGCGGATCAGTCCATTGGGGTCCATGTGCCTGCCCGGGCGGCCGGCAATGGTGATCAGTGGCGCGCTCAGGCTGGCAGCGACCTTTTCACCGATCCAGGCGAAACCCGCGACCTCAGCGGATACTAGCCCCGGAAATTCTGATTCTGTGAAGTTTTATTGACGCCCCGGCGTTTTTGAGTAAATTGCGCCTCCTCAGCCCTTGCGGGCTGATTTTTTGACACCATATATGCTCTCGATGAGTATAAATGCCTGGTGCGTATTTCGGGCAAAAAGCTGGAGGCGGCGATGCCTGATTCTTCTGGTCCTGAGTTTGGCGAAAAAACGACAACCAAGGTGCTTCCTTACACCGATGAGGTGAAGTCGAAGACCGACCATCTTTATCCAAAGGTCGAAAAATTCATCCCGAAATTCGAGTGGCGTCTGCACGCACCTTATATCGCCGCGATCAACGACCTGAAGAAGCAAAAAAACGCCGTCATTCTTGCTCACAATTACATGACGCCGGAAATCTTCAACTGTGTCGGTGATTTCTCTGGCGACAGCCTGCAGCTCGCCAAGGAAGCCGCGCACACCGATGCCGATATTATCGTGCAAGCGGGCGTCCACTTCATGGCGGAGACGTCAAAAATCCTGTGCCCGGAAAAAACTGTGTTGATACCTGATGTCAGAGCAGGGTGCTCTCTCGCTGCATCAATCACAGGCGATGATGTGCGTCTGCTGAAGCAGAAATATCCGGGCGCGCCGGTTGTCACCTATGTGAACTCCACTGCCGATGTAAAAGCGGAAACCGACATCTGTTGCACGTCATCCAATGCTGTTGAGGTCGTTGAATACGCCGCAAAAGAGTGGAATTCAGACACGGTTCTTTTTCTGCCGGATCAGTTCCTCGCTAAAAATGTTGCGGCGATGACCGACATCAAGATCGTTACTTGGGCTGGCGCTTGCGAGGTTCACGAACGTTTCACGGCGGAAGATATTCGCGAGCTGCGCGAAGGCAACCCCGGCGTTATCGTTCTCGCTCACCCGGAATGTCCGCCGGAAGTTCTCGCCGAAGCAGACTTCGCCGGATCGACCAGCGGCCTTAGCAATTATGTGAAAGAACACCAACCGAAGAACGTTGTTCTGATTACGGAATGCTCCATGTCGGACAACGTGGCCCTGGAAAACCCAAATGTGAACTTCGTCCGGCCCTGCAATCTTTGCCCGCATATGAAGCGGATATCATTGCCGAAGATTCTGCGGTCATTGCAGACGATGGAGCATAAGGTCGAGATTGACCCGACCGTGATGGACAAGGCGCGCGAAGCAATTGAACGTATGATCGCCCTGCCCCTCACCCGTCAATCCATGTATACCCATGAACACGCGCCGGAAGTCGCGGCGATTGAGACAAGGGCTTAGAATATCGAGCGGCCTTTTCTACCGCTCATCCTCGCAAAGGCGGGGATTTAGAAAAAGAACAGACAAGTCCCCGCTTTCGCGAGGATGAGCGGGGCTAAGATTGGCTGAAAATTCCGACATCCTGATCATCGGCGCAGGTGTCGCCGGGCTTTACACAGCCTTGAAACTGGCCCCCCGTCCTGTGACCATTATAACTGCGCGCCCGCTCGGCAAGGGCGGCGCAACGCCATGGGCGCAAGGCGGACTTGCCGCCGCGATCGGTGATGACGACACACCCAATCTTCATTTCGCGGACACCATGCAGGCAGGCGCCGGTCTCGTCGATCCGGAAGCTGCAAGCGTCCTTGTTGATGGCGGTCCGGCGGCGGTCGAAGATCTGATCCGTCTTGGCGTTCAATTCGATGTCGGAGACGACGGCGCCGTGAAGCTTGGGCGCGAGGCCGCTCATTGTCGCGACCGCATTGTTCACGCTACTGGTGATCAGGCCGGCGCCGCGATCATGGGCGCACTTGTAAAGGCGGCCCGTGCATCGGAGCATATCACCATCCTTGAACGAATCGTTGTTGAAGACCTTCTTGTCGACGACAATGGCGCCATCGGCGGCGCGCTGGTCTATGATGTCGAAGACGATGAACGCGCTAGTTTCGATGCAGGCGAAACGGTTATTGCAACCGGCGGCCTAGGCGGCCTTTATGCGGTGACGACCAACCCCATCGCCGCACAAGGCCATGGCCTCGCTTTCGCCGCCCGCGCCGGCGCTGTTATTCGCGACCCGGAATTCGTACAGTTTCATCCGACAGCACTTGATATAGGCGCAGACCCGGCCCCGCTCGCAACCGAAGCTTTACGCGGCGATGGCGCAACGCTCGTCAATAAAGACCGGCGCGCTTTCATGGCTGACTACCACAAAGCGAAAGACCTGGCGCCGCGGGATGTTGTCGCCAGAGCGGTCGAGGCGGAAATCAAGGCGGGACGCGGCGCCTATGTCGACGCCACAAAAGCAATCGGGAAATCATTCCCGGACGCCTATCCAACTGTTTTCGCCTCCTGCCAAAAAGCAAAGATTGATCCGCGAACGGATTTGATACCGGTCGCCCCCGCGGCGCATTATCATATGGGCGGGGTCATGACAGATATCGACGGCAAGTCGAGCGCCGAAGGATTATGGGCGGTTGGCGAGGTCGCCTCCTCCGGCGTTCACGGCGCGAACCGCCTTGCGTCCAATTCGCTTCTCGAAGCTATCGTTTTTGGCGGCCGCATCGCCGACCAGCTACGTGAAAAAGATATTACGCTGCGCCATGAGCCGGGCGCACCCGGCGACCGCATGGAGCTTGCTTCCAAACCCGCCGACCCGATGGCGATGATGAAGCTGCGCGCCGCCATGTCGAGCGGCTGCGCCCTCATTCGATCGGAGGAAAGCCTTCATATGACATTGAACGTCATACACGATCTTAACAACGACCCGGCCATGACCAGCGGCCTGAAAAGCGCGCTCGTTACCGCAGAACTGATTGCTCAAGGCGCGCTGATGCGCGAAGAATCGCGCGGCGGTCATTATCGTTCGGACTTTCCCGATGCCGACGAGGAAGCATTTCACACGGAGATTTGCGCGACAGGCGTTTATGAAGAAGACGAGGAGGATGACGCGTGATCCTTGCTCCTCTCCCTCAACACGTTGTCGAAGAAGCCGTTAGGCGCGCGCTGAAAGAGGACCTTGGCGATACCGGAGACATTACTACGAACTCTTGCGTTCCACACGACACCATTACTAAAGCAGCGATTGTCTCCCGTCAGCATGGCGTTCTCTCGGGTATTTCTTTGGCTCTTGGCGCATTCCATCTGAATGGCGTCTTTCGTTCTGAGTTTAAGAAAACTGATACCGACCCAGTCGCAAAGGGCGATATTATTGCAGAAATAGAAGGCCATGCGCGCGGTATCCTCACCGCCGAACGGGTTGCCTTGAATTTCCTTGGACATCTTTCCGGCATTGCAACGGCTACTGCCGCGCTGGTCGACGTTGTCAAAGGAACTGGCGCAAGCATTGTCTGCACGCGCAAAACGACGCCTGGCTTGCGCGCGCTTGAGAAATACGCCGTCCGTTGCGGCGGCGGGCGCAACCACCGCTTCGGTCTTTATGACGCTGTGATGATCAAAGACAATCATATCGCCGCGGTCGGCGGCATTAAAAAAGCAATTGAAGCTTGCCGTGCATCCATCGGGCATACGGTTAAAATCGAAGTCGAGATTGATGGCCTTGATCAACTGGACGCCGCGCTTTCCGGCGGCGCCGACATCATCATGTTAGACAACATGTCGAACAACGACATGAAAAAAGCCGTTGATCTTGTCAGCGGACGCGCGATTCTTGAAGCGTCAGGAAATGTTACCGTTGAAAGCGCCCGCGCCATTGCAGAAACTGGCGTTGACTTCATCTCATCCGGGTGGATCACTCATTCAGCGCCAAGCCTCGATCTGGGTCTGGATTTCGCCTAGTCTCTGAAGCGAACCAATAGCCGTCACGCTGACCAGAGATCGGAATGTTTGCAAAATCCGCAAAAGCAATTTCTGCACTGTTCTTAGGCTTAACGGCTTGTGCGCAACCGCAAGACGAACAGGCGGCGGCGCCCCTATGCGACGTTTCCTTGCTGGTGCTCGGTATCGCGCAAGACGCAGGCAAGCCGCAGATTGGCAATCCGGATGATCCGGCTTGGGACGATCCCACCCTGAAAAAACTGCCAACCTCGCTCGCATTAATCGACCGGCGCAGCGAAACCCTTAAGCGATGGCTTTTCGAAGCAACACCCGCCATCTCTTCGCAACTACAGCGACTCGACGAGACGGCGCCTGTGAACCGTTCGATTGGACTCGATGGCGTCTTCATCACGCACGCGCATATTGGGCACTACGCTGGGCTGTTAATGTTTGGGCATGAGGCCGCCGGTGCTGAGAACGTCACCGTTTACGCCATGCCACGCATGGCTGATTTTCTTGCCCAGAATGGACCGTGGAGCCAGCTGGTTCGCTATCATAATATCATCCTCGCGATTATGTCGGAGGGCGAACCCGAGCAAATCGCAGTCGATATTTCTGTTACGCCCTTCCTTGTGCCCCACAGACAGGAGTTTTCCGAAGTTGTCGGATTCCATATTCAAGGCCCCGACAAAACAGCGCTGTTCATCCCTGACATCGACAGCTGGGAAGATTGGGACGCGGACGGCGCAAAAATAGAAGACGTGATAGAAGGCGCGGATATAGCCTATCTCGATGCAACGTTTTTCGCGGACGGAGAAATCCCCGGCCGCGATATGTCGGGCTTTCCGCACCCCTTCGTGTCGCACTCCATGGAGCGCTTCGAACCGCTGCCTGACGCCGAGAAAGCCAAGATACGGTTCATCCATATGAACCATACCAACCCTTTGCTGACGCCAAACGCTGCAGAGCGTGAGAGCGTTGTGAAAGCTGGATTTAATATCGCCGAAGAAGGTGAAACCGTCTGTCTTTAGACAGAACGTCGTTGTATTACATCGCCGCAGGCGCTGCGGCGACCGTGCGCCGGCTTGGAAATTTATAAAACTTGTGTGTGCCGATCGTTGCGGTTGGCGTTAATTTTGCGGCCCAATAGGGTGATACGTAACTTGCGTGGTAGTGCGTTGCGCTCCGGCTGACGGGTGCATGCACACCTGCAAGGATAGCGCCGGCGAGATCTTGCGAAGCTTTCCATTTGCGCTGATTCAAACGAGCCTGCATCGCCCCGTCACAAGTGAACGAAAACTGGCAACCGGTGCGCCGTTCCGATCCCTGAAACACCACTTCGCAAATTGAATTCGGATAGAGAGGGCTCGCCGTACGATTCAGGACAACATCCGCAACAGCCAGCTGACCAATGCGTGGTTCAGAGCGCGCTTCGTAATAAATCGCCTGCGCCAGGCAGGTACGTTCTTCCGCGTCAAGTTTTGCAATAGTCAAAGACGTCAGGTCAAATTTAGCGAGGTCTGCAAGCGCATCTTCTGCGGACACCACCGCAGCTGTCGGCTTTGCCGGCTTGAGGCGCGGCGCATCCAAGGCAGTGCGCACTGCGGCAGTTTCTGCGGCAAGGTAATTTGCAAGCTCGGTCACCAACTGCGCTTCTTCGGCGATCGCCTGCTCGGCGCGGCGTTCAGCCTCTGCTCGCTGATTATTAAGCGTTGCGCTCATGGCGCTCGCGACGACACACACTGACAACAAACCCGCCGCCAGCAGGCTGCGCAGGGTCCAGTTAACCTCGTGGTCCTTATGTGCGTACCGATTCGTCACTTATTTCGTCTCAATTCTCGCAATCTGTTGTTTCTACGCCGCAAACAGTCGGTTGGTTGCCTGGTTTTCATTCTCAATTCACGGCGTCGTATTTACCTAGACGCAAAAAACGCGCCCGTAGAAGCGCGTCCAGAGCCCAGTATATGGCGCGAGAATGATGCATTCGCAAATAAAAAAACCGTGCGTTAACCTTTTGTTAAGGTTACGCTACACGCCTCAGTCCGTTGATTTTAAATCGCTTTTTCATTCATGAAATTAACTGTAACCTTTTATGCGTTTGACGAGATTGCTTTTTCGCCAAGTTTTGCTTGCGCTGCAGCAAGACGCGCAATTGGCGCCCGGTATGGCGAGCAGGACACATAGTCGAGCCCAAGTGACTCGACGAAAGTTATGGAATCCGGGTCGCCGCCATGTTCACCGCAAATGCCCAGTTTGATCCTGGATCGCGCTTTTCGGCCTTTTTCCACAGCAACTTCCATTAATGCGCCAACGCCGGCGACATCAATTGTCACGAAAGGATCGCGTTCCAATACGCCCTGACGGAGATAATCCGGCAGGAAGGACGCGGAATCGTCGCGGCTGAGGCCAAACGTCGTTTGCGTCAGGTCGTTGGTGCCAAATGAAAAGAACTCGGCGTCGGTTGCGATTTCATCCGCCGTCAGCGCGGCGCGCGGCAACTCAATCATCGTGCCAACAAGATAGTCGAGCGCGACGCTCCTTTCTTTCAGCACCGCCTTTGCTACGGCGTCAATGCGCCCCTTCAGAAACGATAGCTCCTCACTTTTCGCAACCAGGGGAACCATGATTTCCGGCACAACCTTTTCACCAGTCTCATCAGCAATCGCACAGGCCGCTTCGATGATCGCCCGCGCCTGCATTTCATAAATCTCCGGATAGGAAACCCCGAGCCGGCAACCACGATGACCAAGCATGGGATTGAATTCTTGCAGCTTATGCGCGCGATCCTTCAGTTTTTGCGCATCCATGCCGGAGGATTTTGCGACTTCCTCAATTTCATCATCAGAGTGCGGAAGGAATTCATGCAATGGGGGATCGAGCAAACGAACAGTTACCGGCAATCCACTCATGACCCGAAAAATATCTTCAAAGTCGGAACGCTGCATCGGCAGCAATTTTGTGAGCGCCGCTTCCCGGCCCGCCTTGTCTTCCGCCAGGATCATCTCGCGTACGGCGACGATGCGTTCGGCATCGAAGAACATGTGTTCCGTGCGGCAAAGGCCGATCCCTTCGGCGCCAAAATTGCGCGCGACCTCTGCATCATTGGGCGTGTCAGCATTCGCACGCACCGCCATACGCCGCACCTTATCGGCCCAGCCCATAAGCTTGGCGAAGTCACCTGACAATTCAGGCTGAACAGTTGCAACCTCGCCAAAAAATACTTTGCCGGCGGCGCCGTCAACGGTTACGCGATCACCCTTGTTCACCTGACGACCGCCAACGCTGAAAAATGCGCCCGACTTGTCGATTTTCAAATCTCCAGCACCGCAAACGCATGGGCGTCCCATGCCCCGCGCCACCACTGCGGCATGGCTGGTCATACCGCCGCGAGCTGTGACGATCGCCTGTGCCGCATGCATGCCGTGAATGTCTTCCGGGCTGGTTTCAACGCGTACAAGAATAACTTTTCGCCCTTCCTGATTGAGGCGTTCGGCCTCATCGGCGCTAAAGACAACCTCGCCGGAGGCTGCGCCAGGGGAAGCGGGAAGCCCGGTTAGAACAAGATCACGCGGCGCATCAGGGTCGAGCGAGGGATGCAGCAACTGATCGAGCGAACCCGGCTCAACCCTCAGGATCGCCTCTTCCTGAGAGATCAGCCCTTCTTCACAAAGATCAACAGCAATCTTCAACGCAGCCTTTGCAGTGCGCTTGCCATTGCGAGTCTGCAGCATCCAGAGTTTGTTTTCCTGGATAGTGAATTCAATATCCTGCATGTCGCGATAATGGTTTTCGAGTTTGTCGAAAACCTCGACAAGCTCGCCATAAGCTTTCGGCATGGCTTCCTCGAGCGATGGGTCCGTCTCGCCCATGGCTTCTCGCGACGCTTTGGTCAGCGGCTGCGGTGTGCGGATGCCGGCGACGACATCTTCACCTTGAGCATTGATCAGAAACTCGCCGTAATACTCATTGTCACCAGTTGACGGGTTTCGCGTAAAAGCAACGCCGGTAGCAGAGGTCTCGCCCATATTGCCAAAGACCATGGCCTGAACGTTTACCGCCGTCCCCCAACTCTCAGGAATATTATGCAGTCGGCGATAGGTTTCCGCGCGATCATTGCGCCATGAACCAAAGACGGCGCTGATTGCCCCCCAGACCTGCTCTGTCGGATCTTGAGGGAATGGTTTGCCAAGCGCCTTCTCAACAATGGCCTTGTAATCGGCAATCACGGCCTTCCAGTCATCCGCCGAAAGCTCGGTATCGAGAAAGTAATCGCGCTCTTCCTTGTAGGTCTCAAGAATGTCTTCAAACTCATGGTGATCGACCTCGAGTACGACATTGCTGTACATCTGAATAAAGCGCCGATAGCTGTCATAGGCGAAGCGCTCATCCCCGGCGAGGGAAGCCAGACCTTTGACGGTCTCATCCGTGAGGCCGAGATTAAGCACCGTATCCATCATGCCGGGCATCGACGCGCGCGCGCCGGAACGCACCGACACCAGAAGCGGCTTTTCTTTATCGCCAAAGACCCGCCCCACCGCCTCGCCTACATGGACGATCGCGGCGTCAACCTGGGCGGCCAGCCCGTCCGGATACTGGCGGCCATTTTCGTAAAACGCAGTGCAAACCTCAGTGGTGATCGTGAACCCCGGCGGTACTGGTAGTCCCAGACTGGCCATTTCAGCGAGATTAGCGCCCTTACCGCCGAGCAAATCCTTCATTGAGGCATCGCCCTCCCCAGCGCCGCCGCCAAAGCTGTAGACCCATTTAGGAGAATTCGCCGTATTGCTGTCGTTACCCATCAACATCCTGTCCGGCATGGCCGGACCCTCTTATGATTGTTCACTCACCGCGCGCGGCACCGCAATAAAGCGCATGCCCGCCAAGGCCAAGCCTGAAATTGCCGAATCTGCAGTGCCCGCCCCTGCGCAATCGTCACCATCGTTCAAAAACCAACGGACGGTATCCTCTTCGTTTTTTTCCGTGCTAACATGAATCGGAGATGCAAGCGTTGTGCTGCTTGAGGGGGCGCATGCGACAGGTGGGCAATATCGCGCCGGAATGGCGTATATTTTGTAAATCCGGGACAAAGGCGGCAATTTTGCCGGCTACGGCGTTCTTTTCCACAGGGACGCAGGCACAGGTCTTCGAAAGCATCGACCCAGGCTCTGTTCCATTCGCCGGTCTTGCCGGCGCGGCAGCCCTCCTCGCCATCATGGTTGTCGTTTTGGGGTCTATCCTGACCTCCCGGCGCCTGCATGGATCCTCCCTCTTCAATCGGCTATTTATCGTCGTCGCAGTGACCTCCGGCTTTTTTTCGGCGCTCAGTTCCGCCATCGGATTCAGCCTTATCACCTCACAAGAGAACGAAGACCTGTTGCGCAATGTCATTCTCCCACCGGCGTTCGGTGTCTTTGTCTTTTTCCTGGCGGTGGCGATCTGGGTCGGCGGCGCAGAGTTTGTCCGGCACCGCGACTGGTTCCGCGCCGCTGGCGACGGGTTCGTTGGCGACATGTTGTTTTTCATCGAACGCCTGATCAAACTCTTTGTAGTTGTTCCAGTGCTGGGGATTATTTTATTTTTCGTTTCAACCTGGACAACAGTTGTCGGCATTGGCGGCGCAGATGCGGTGCGTCACACCTACACCTATGAAATCGACCGGCTTCAATCGGAGTGCGCCGGAATCACCGCCTATCGCCAGCGGGACTTCTTGTTCCTTGAAGATTTGCGGCTATCAGTAAACGACGTGACGCGCGTCGCCCGAAATGAGCGTCTTGGCGGCGCCCGTTCCGGCGTAGCGGGTTATGGCGCCGCGACCGAATATTTTAACGGCCTTGCGGAATGGTATCGCGCGCTTGGCGCCAGCGTTGAAATGATCATCGAAAGCCCGGACCCGTCCGGCGTAGACCCTTACGAGCCTGCAATCTGCGCCGATACGGTTGATGATTTGAAAAGGCTCGTAAGCCGAAATGCACATGATAACTACGATCTCTGGGCGCGCGATTTTGAGACAGCCTATAATGATTTCGCCAGCGTCCTGAATCGTTGGCGCCACGACCGTCGGATCGAACGGCTGCTCGACCAGCAGCTTGCCAGCATCGCCCGATCCAACCCGAAACCTGTGGCGTCAACACTCACCGCTGGACAAAGCCAAGCGATTGACGGTTATACCGATGACGTGGAATCAGCATTACGGTCGCTGATACGCAAACAGAAGCTCGCCAAGCCGCCAGTACCGATTAAATCGGCGCAAGAATTGTCCCCGGCGCGCGGACTAGAAATTATCAATGAACTCCTGTCGCCGCCCGAACTTGTAACGGAACCGGAGCGCATATCGCGGACCCAAGCCGTCGTCGCCGCCGAGTTTGTACCCGGCCTTTCAACCATTACGCCGCGCGATGCAGTCTTAAAAAACGCTAACATCTTTTCCGACATCTGGGCGCTGGCGATCAGTTGGGATTACGCCGCTTATGTTTTGATGTTCGCATTTTTGTTCTTCCCAAGCGCGGAACGGGCTGCTGGCTTTAAAGATTGACCCGCGCAAACATTGCGCCCTGTCATCAATGTAATGTTAAATCAAATTCATCCTTACACGTAATTTATTTGAATTGTTCCTATCCGCTGGCCATATCTCGGCCAGCGGCGGCGCAGGCCCGATTATCACTGTTCACTGTTGTTTCGGTCGTCGTAAAAACTGAGGGGAATGATCGGGCCGTTGGAACATGGAAAACGTGTATCTTGAAAGGATGTATGATGACCCCTCGACTTATCGCTTTAACAACGATCCTGGGCTTTGCTGCGAGCGCAGTCAGCGCGGAAGACGTCAATTTCACATCGCTTGATGTGGACGTTTCAGGCGGCATCTCTCTTGCCGAAGCGCAAGCCGTCGCCCCGGGCCTCACCGCCGATGACTTTGCAATGTACGATGCCGATGGTTCCGGCGAGCTATCCGAAGAGGAATTCGCCAGCTGGGTTGCAGCTTCACAGTCCCGGTAACTAACGTCTGTCGTCCCGGATTTGCACCAGGGTATGCGTAACTGACCCCATGCAAATCCGGGATGCGCTACCCTTCGAGTTTGGAGAAGTCTGCGACCGTGGCCGTAGCGGCGCGAAAACGATTAAGCAGCGCCAGGCGGTTGGCCCGTAAGGCTTCGTCGTCGGCGTTGACCGTGACCTTGTCGAAGAAATGATCCACCGGCGCGCGAAGGCTCGCTAACGCTGTCATCGCCGCCTCAAAATCTTCGGTAGCGATAGCCTTTTCGGTTTTAGCCTCCGCATCGCAGAGCGCCGCGAAGAATGATTTCTCTTGCGGTTCAACAAACTTCCCCGCGTTGACTGAAAGGTCTTCCGGCAGCGCGCCCTTCTTTTCTTCCGCTTTCAGGATGTTCACAGCGCGCTTGTAACCGCCCGCGAGATTAGCTCCATCGTCAGTCTTCAAAAACGCTTCAAGGGCTTTGAGTTTGTGAAGAATCAGAACGAAATCATCCTGAAGGCTCCCACCTGAATCAGTACGCACCGCATCAATTGCATCATGGCGATGGCCTTTGTCTTTGAAGTAGACTTTGAGCCGATCGTGGAAAAAAGTGACAAGGTCGTCTGTAATGCTGTCCGCCACATCCAGCAGTTTAGATTCATTCGGAAGATATTTGTCTATATACGAGTATATCGCTTCCCTATAATGCTCTCGATTTAAAGCAACAAATAGTTCAGCTTGTACCGCCTCACCACCAAAGGCTCGCATCCGCACAGCTTTTAGCATTATGCTTTTCGCGAGAACTTGGCGTAACAAGGTTCGAGTTAGCGCTACTCGAATCTGACATTCTAAAAGTATTGAAATCACACCTAACGCTGCACGCCTCAATGCAAACGGGTCACTTGACCCGGTCGGCTTTTTATCGATGACCCAAAACGCCGTTAACGTATCGATCTTGTCGGCGAGCGCGACAGCGACGGAGACAGGCGCGGTCGGGACCTCGTCATCCTGTCCGGCGGGTTTGTAATGGTCGCGAATGGCGTCGGCGACGTCGGCGGATTCACCTTCTTCAATCGCGTAATAACCGCCCATAACCCCTTGAAGTTCAGGGAATTCATAGACCATTCCTGAAACAAGATCGGCTTTCGCCAGTATCGCGGCGCGCGCCGCCGTTTCAGGGTCGGCGCCCACCGCTGGGGCAATCTCTTTCGCCAGCGCCGCGACCCGCCGGGCTTTGTTGCCAACGCTCCCAAGCCCTTCGAAAAAGGTCACCTTGTCGAGGTCGGCAATGCGGTCCTCAAGCCTGGTTTTAAGGTCCTGCTTATAGAGGAACCAGCCGTCGGAAAGACGCGCTTCAAGCACCCGCTCATAGCCCTCGCGCATCGCTTTGCCGCCATCAGGCGCTTCAATGTTCGCGATGCAAATGAAGCGGTTGACGAGGCGACCCGTTTTCGGATCGCGCACAGAAAAATATTTCTGATGGCCGCGCATGGAAGCGGTTAAAACCTCATCGGGCAACATCAGGAATTTTTCGTCAAACGATCCCATCATCGCCACGGGCCATTCGGCAAGGCCGGCGACCTCGTTCAACAGGCCCTCGTCTTCGACCAGTTCGAACCCTTGTGCACGACACAAGGTCGCCGCATCGTTTGCAATAATTTCCTTTCGCTCATCCGTGTCAAGAACGACTCGCGCCGTGCGAAGTTTCGATGCATAGTCATCAAAGTTACGCGTCTGGATTTCCTCCGGCGCCATAAACCGGTGACCGGCAGTCTTGTCGCCGGATTTTATCTCGCCGATTTCAAAATCGACAACTTCGCCGTTGAAAGCGCACAGGATGGAATGGAGCGGACGCACCCAGCGTAAATCGCCATCACCCCAGCGCATTGATTTCGGCCAGGAAAATCCGCGCACGATCTCCGGCACGAAAGACGCAATCAGCTCGCCCGTGTCCTTTCCCTTCTGATCGATCACCGCAACATAAAAGGCGCCCTTTTTATCTTCGCGCTGTTCGCATTCATCGAGCGAAGAAAGTCCTGCGGAGTTCAAGAACCCTGCGACAGCCTTTTCGGGAGCGCCAACACGGGGGCCCTTTTTCTCCTCGCGCCGGTCAGGCTGCTTCGCGGGCAACCCGGTCGCGGCCAGCGTCAGGCGCCTCGGCGTCGCGAACGCCTTTACCCCTTCGGGCATGAAACCGGCGTCGAGCAGCGCCTTGTTAACCGTGCGCTCAAGCTCACGGGCGGCGCGAACCTGCATACGCGCAGGGATTTCTTCGGAGAATATTTCGAGCAACAGATCAGGCATGAGCGCGTTCTAGGGGCGGTTTGACGGGCGCGCAATAGCGCGGCGGCGCGTAAGGTTTAGAAGGTTAAGCTCAGAGATCGCCTGACGCCGGCTAGCCGGTCATCCGCCGCACCTGCACCGCATTCACCCGCACCGCCAGCTTCTCATCGGCGTTATAGATATCCGCCTCAATATGAATGAGGGATGCCGAGGCGTTGGTCACCCGGCCTTCAATGGTGGCGAGCGGCATCATGAGCGGGCGGAAGTAGTTCGTCTCCAGCCTTGAGGTGCGAAAGCGTTCTTTGTTGTCGGTCAGCACCGTCATGGCCGTCAGGCCTGCGACGTGGTCAGCAACGGACGCAATATGGCCGCCAAACATCACACCGTCGGGCATTACGAAACGGTCGTCGATATCCCACCGCATGGCGATGGCGCCCCACTCCCAATCCGTGAGAATAAAACTCCCAAGCTTTTGCTCCGCCCACTCATTAAAGCGGGAGCCGCCGGCTTTGTAACCGTTCAGGATATCAGTGTGACGTTCGCTGGTCGTTCTGGTCAAAGGTCGTCCTATAGTTTGTTATGACTGCCATCGCACAAAGGCTGGCCGGCGGTGCGCTTGCAACAACAGAAAAACACGCGCTTTGTTTCACTCGCCGTCCACTTCATCGGGGCGAACACCGTACCCGCGTGAGAGCCGTCGCAGAAGGGCTGGGTTTTGGATTTACCGCAGGCGCACCAGAAATAGTTTTTTCCGGCTTCTACATCGACAGGCAGAGGGGCCTTACTGGCAATCTCGGGATCTGACATGCACTTTCCCTTCAGGTTAGATCGACAAGCGTCAATGGCGTAAACATCTCCTTTGCGCCTTCAACATCTGCAATAACAGTGTAATCGCAGACTTCAGCAAAGTCGCTCCACATTACGGCGACAGCCTCATTTTTATGAGCGGCGTCAATGGCGTTCTGCGATTTCCAGCAAAAAACCTCAACAAACGTTCCATCTTTCGCGCGCCCGCACAAGGAAGGCCCATCGCCTACGAGACTTTCCTTGCGCAAAATCGGCAGGTGGGTTTTCAACAACGCAAGTAGCGCCTTCTCCTGACCCGGCTTGGGCCTATAGCAAGCAATAACCATCACACTCATAACAGCCTCCTGTTATTGCAACGCGCAGCCATCAAGGCCATCGCGTTTCACCTGCCCCATCCGCCCACGAAGCGTCGCCGCACGGCCACGCACATATGGTCCCGGCGGATCAACTCGCCATTTATGAGGATTGGGCAGAACGGCCGCCAGCAGGGCCGCCTCATACTGCGTCAGGTTTCGGGCGGACTTGCCAAAACGCTTCTGCGCCGCGGCTTCCGCACCGAAATAACCATCACCCCATTCAGCGATGTTGAGATAAACCTCCATGATGCGCCGCTTCGGCCACAGCGTTTCAATGACCACCGTCATCCACGCTTCGCCAGCCTTGCGCACCCAACTTCGCCCGCTCCACAAAAAGGCGTTCTTGGCTGTTTGCTGCGATATGGTCGACGCGCCACGCAACCGTCCGCCATTTTCCGCTTCATCAAGGGCCTCGTCGATCGCTTCAAAATCGATACCGTTATGCAAGCAAAAACGCGTATCTTCCGCCGCAATCACCGCCGTGACGAGATATGGCGAGATATCATCAAGCGACACCCATGGATGAATGATGACCTCGCCCGAGAGTTTGCGTTCCAGCATCAGGATCGTGCCTGGCGGTGCGGCAAATCGATAAGCACCCGCCCAGACAAGCGATCCGGTAACCAAACACACACACCCAAGCGCAAGCGCGCGGAAAATGATTGTAAGGCGGTCAATGGGACCACGATCTCGCCACCGCTTTTTCCGTTGTCTTTTTGGCGCTTTCATTGTGTCCCCTGTCGCGCCGCCTGCGCAATTGCTGCAATATCGCATCGAAACATGGGCGTGAAAAGGCGCCCCTGTTGCGTTAGAGCGACTAGCTTGGAGATGTGGGTTAGCTCTTTGAACAAACACCATCCCGTTATCCGCAACGCCCCAATATAGCCGTATTCCCGCCTCAAATAGGATTTCATCGATAGACGCTACCGGGACGGGAAGCAAAAATGAAAACCTATATCCTATTAACTGCTGCGCTCAGCACCGCTTCATGCGCAACCGTTATCCGTGGGACAAAAGAAACCGCAAAATTTCAGAGCACACCATCTGGCGCAACAGTCACAGCGGAATCCATCAGCGCCGACAAGCTGGGGCCGTTTTCCTGCACAACACCTTGCGAACTTGAATTGAAGCGCAAGCGTGACTGGAAAGTTGTTTTCGAGAAAGACGGATATAAGCCAGTCGAAGCAGTACTTGAGAAAAAAGTCACCGGCGGCGGCGTCGCTTCAGGCGCCGGCAATGTGCTTGCAGGCGGCATTATCGGCATAGGCGTAGACGCCGGCACTGGCGCCAATCTCGACCTGCGGCCGAATCCTATGATCGCAGAATTAGCGGCATCAGATAGTCAGGACGCTTCCCTGGTGCTCGCTGATCCAGATGCGGATAAATACCAGGACCCAGAAGAGGAAGACGGCGAGACCAACGCTACTGCATCAACTGAGGACTAGCATTCCTGCATAGAATGTTTCGTCGTTGAGTCAGGCCTTTTCAAAATCCACAACGCCAGCGCCTTCGGTGCGTCCTTGCGGACTGTCAAGCCACGCCTTGCAACATGCCTTGGCGAGAGTTCTGACGCGTAGGATATAAGACTGTCGTTCAGTAGCGGAAATTACGCCCCGCGCATCAAGCAGATTGAACAGATGGCTCGCCTCAATGCATTTGTCATATGCCGGCAATGCGTATGAGCACTCCGCATCTTCGCCAGCAGCAATGATCGCCAGGCATGCCGCTTCAGCTTCTTTAAATTGCTCAAAGATAACGTCGGTGTTCGCCAAATCGAAGTTATAGGCGGAGAATTCAACTTCCTGCTGGTGAAAGACATCGCCATAGGTGACGCCCTCGCCGTTAAAATCAAGGTCGAAGCCGTTATCAACCCCTTGCACATACATAGCCAAACGTTCGAGCCCATAGGTCAATTCGCCAGTGACAGGCTTACAGTCAAAGCCGCCAACTTGTTGGAAATAAGTAAACTGCGTTACTTCCATACCGTCGCACCAGACTTCCCAACCAAGCCCCCAGGCGCCGAGCGTCGGGCTTTCCCAGTCGTCCTCGACGAAGCGAATGTCGTGTACGGAGCGGTCTACGCCTATGGCGTCCAGCGAACCCAGATAGAGTTCCTGAATATTTTCCGGGCTTGGTTTCAGCGCCACCTGGAACTGATAGTAATGCTGGAAACGATTAGGGTTGGCTCCATACCGTCCGTCCGTTGGACGACGGCAAGGTTGCACATAGGCTGCTTTCCATGGCTTCGGCCCCAAAGAGCGCAAAGTCGTCGCCGGATGAAATGTACCCGCTCCCATTTCCTTGTCATAGGGTTGCAGAATAACGCAGCCCTGATCCGCCCAATATTGCTGCAAGGTCAGGATGAGGCCCTGAAAAGACTGTTTTTTCTTATCGGTCATGGCGGCGTCCGGTTGCACTTTTGCTGGGGTTGCACCGGAAATCGAGGCGTCAGTCAAGCAGCCCGGCGCTTGACGGAGCCATAGCGAGCTCATAGGCCGCTGTGATCCGGACTTATGACACAGGATGCGTTCAGCATGGCGATCCCCACCTCTAGAGATCAGGCCGAAGAAATGGATCAACAAGACCCATTGCGTGCATTGCGCGATCAATTCGTTCTGGACGACGGCGTTATCTATCTGGACGGCAATTCCCTTGGCCCGCCTACGAAGGCGGTTTTAGCCCGGTTACGCCAGACGGCCGAGGCCGAGTGGAGGCGCGACCTTATTAAATCCTGGAATACTGCAGGCTGGATCGACCTGCCCAGAACATGCGGCCGCAAGATCGCCTCAGTGATCGGCGTTGATGCGGACGACGTCCTTGTTTGCGATTCCGTTTCCGTCAACATCTTCAAACTTGTCAGCGCGCTCTGGAGCCAAGCGCCCGGTCCGATCGCCTATTGCCGCGGCGAATTTCCAACCGATGGCTACATTCTGCAGGGGTTCGCGCGCCTCACGGGCGCATTGTTGCACACCCTTCCAGATGCAGGGCCAGAAGTCATCGACGGTAACGCCAACATCGTTATTAAAAGCGTCGTTGACTACAAGTCAGCGGCCGTCACGAATATCTCTGCGTGGGAGCAGGCAGCGGCGGCGCATGACGTCGCCATCATCTGGGATCTCAGTCATGCTGCAGGCCTTCTTGATCTCAAGTTAAAACAGGCCGGCGCCAGATACGCCGTTGGCTGTGGGTACAAGTTTCTGAATGGCGGACCGGGCGCACCGGCTTATATCTATGCGGATAAAGCCGCTGCCGAAAAACTCGCACAACCTTTGTCAGGGTGGATGGGCCATGCAAGGCCGTTTGAGTTTGCAGACGATTATACGCCAGCGGAGGGCGCTGGCCGCTTTGCTTGCGGCACACCGTCCATATTATCTTTAAGCGCCCTTGACGCGGCTCTTGATATTTTTGACGACGTTTCCATGAGCGCTGTTGAAGTCAAGGCCGCCACACTCGGTGATTTATTCTTGACGCGGTGCACCCAGTTTGGTCTTGAAAGCATCGCGCCGGCAATCAGTAAGAAACGTGGCGGTCACATATCGGTGCGTCATCCGAATGGTTATGAGATCGTCCAGGCTTTGATCGCCAAAGGCGTTATTGGGGATTTTCGCCCTCCAGACCTGATGCGGTTCGGGCTTTCACCGCTGTATATCCAGTATACAGACATCTGGGATGCGACGAGCATGTTAGAAGAAATTCTGAGCAGCGAAATGTGGCGCGATCCGAAATTTGCAGAACGCAAAGCCGTCGTTTAGAGCGAAGCCATCGCCTCGACAATACGATTGGATTCCTCGATAGGCGGCAACGCGTTCAGCGCATCTTGAAAATATTTTCGCGCAACGCTTTTTTCCTGAGCATCGATGGCGATCAAAGCGCGCCCCACCAATGCTTCATAGTTGTCAGGCGTATACTCCAGAAGCCGCGCCAGCATCGCATCCGCTTCCTCAACATCGCCTCGCGCCGCAGCACACAAGGCGGCGTCGCCCATGGCTCTCAACGCCCAGGCGTCTGCGCGCAACATTGCATCGGCGGTGGCGCAATAACTGGCAGTCAATTTCTTACCGAGAATCACCGCGACGCGTTTTGAATAATTAAAACTCGGCGGCGCCATCGGCTCAGGTTGGCGGATGGATGGCCGCTTTATTTCAACTTTTCGCTCAATGGGCTGGACGGTCGCGAGTTGCTCAGCTGGCTGGACCTTAGCGAGAATGGCCCCAGTTGGCGGGCTGAGCCGTTCCGGCGGGGTCAGGCCTGCAAACACCATCATGCGCTCCGGCGCGCCTTCGCGCAGCGCTGGCCTTTCTATCTTGGACGCTGCAGCCACTTGTGAGCTTACAGGGTTGCTTTCTTTAAGCGCGGGGCTTTCTCGAAGAGTTTGCGGCGCTTTGGCCGCAGTCGTGGCAGACGACGTCTCCGCTACAGCCGCTGACCTCGATGAGAGGTCAAAGAAAAGATCGATACACGCCGCAGACCGGCCGCCGATTGTGCAGTTTTTGGTGTTGGCGTATTCGATAAAGGCAAGCGTTGAGACGCTCAATAACGCGCCCTCATCACTCGGAGCGGCCTGAAGCGCGGCGACGTTTTTGGTTCGTGCGGACAGATCCACATCCATCGACGCATCCACGCCGCGCAAAAGAAACTCGCGGGCGCCTAGTTTTTCGACCACACAAGGCGCGTCACAGATCAAGGCGATGCGGGTCTGATTGCCGCGCTCTCCGACTTGAACATCTTCAAGGCTGATGCGCGGCGCGCCGTCAGGCCCGGCCGTGAGAGCCACAGCCGCCATGCCCGCAGCCGCAAGGGTCCAAGCAAATGCAATTGGCGCCACGACGCGTTTTGTAAAAATCATGCCAGGCCAGTATAATAAAATTTCGACCTTTGCTTTTCGTCAGAGTCGGGCGTCAGCGTCAATGCGCCCTGCCTTTCACCAAGCAAAAACGGGCGCTGACAGCGCCCATTTCTGAAACTTCATGCGTTTTACCTTGGTCAGATGTATCACGCTAGAAGGTGCGATAGACGCGCCGACTACCCGGCTTGATATAGCCAAGACCCCAAGCGTCGTAGCAGAGAAGAGCCACTTCTTCAAATCGACGCCCGCGTCGACGGAAAGTTTGGGAAACCGGAAAACAATCGCCAATAAATCCGCGGGAATAAACATCCCAACCCCAGTTAACAAACAGCCATCCGAACGGATCATACCCTCTATTGTATACAAAGTAGCCGTAACTTGGCGACCAATAGCCGTGTCTACGGCGGGGACCAAACCCGTTGCGACGGTGACGATCGGCGCGATAAAATCGCCTGTCTTGTCGCCATTGGTCCCTGCGGCCCTGACGATAGGCGTCACGACGACCTTGATAACGCCTATCCGCTCGACGCTGGTCGCGGCGGCCCTGACGATAGGAATCCCTACGATCGAAGCGTCGGTCAGCGCGCCGTTGATCACGGCGACCGTCCCTATAGGCGTCGCGTCTGCGGTCTGAGCGACGATCCGCGCGGCGCTGATCTCTGCGACCATCCCGATACGCGTCACGACGGCCGTCAGCGCGACGCTCAGCTCGGCGCTGATCTCGCCGGCCATCGCGATACGCGTCACGACGTCGATCTGCGCGACGATCCGCGCGCCGTCGGTCACGCTGGTTGTCAGATCTGCGTTGATCCCTCTGCCTTGCCTGCCGCTGACGTTGCTGATTTCTTGCCTCATCATCGCCACGCCCTCTTCGCGACGCGCTGCCATCCCGACTGCGGGATCTGTCTGCATTGGCTGCATTGCGACGACGTTGATCACGTTGTTCGACCTGCGGTTTACGTTGCTGGTTTCTTGCGCCCTCATTGCGGCGTTCTCTGCGGGCATTGCCGTTATCGCGCTGACGAGATCTGTCGGCGTTGCGGCGGCGTTCCCCATTTTGCGCCCCACGGTCGCGATTACGGGGTCTGTCAGCATCTCTGCGACGTTGATTATTGCGAGACCCCGAATCCCGGCGGCGCTCATTGTTTCGTGCGCCGCGGTTGTCGCCACCGCGTCGACCGCCAGAACGATCGCCTCGCCTGTCTCCGCCACCGCGCCGACCGGATCGGTCACCCCGACGATCACTTTGATTTTGCGCAATCACGATAGGTTCACGAGGCTCATATTGGGTCTCGGATTTCGGAAAGTTTTGTTTGTCGGAAGGCGCAGCATACGCGGGCGCCATCAATATTGCGGCGCCAAGCGCCGCAGCGGCTGCAATCGCCGCGTGTTTTATTTCCATCAAGGGCATTCGCTTCTCCGTTACAGCGAGGCCCCCTAGCGCCCGAACGCAATGTGCGGCGCCGGTTACACAACGTCAACATTTGAACGACGCTATGACGCAAACTTGAAGCTTGAATTAGGGCGAAAACACGGCGAGTGTGACGGAAATAAGGCTAGCACCGTGCGTATGCGGATAACTATGGCGACAATCAGGCGAAGTGAGATATCATCACATTGATGAAAACCGAATTCACCTTTCTGGAATTCTTCGCCGGCGGCGGCATGGCCCGTTTGGGGCTAGGCGATTCGTGGCGATGCTTATACGCAAATGACATGGATCCGCAGAAATGCGCGAGCTATCGCGCCAATTTTGGCCCAGATATTATTGAAAGTGATGTGGCTGCAATCAGCATCACAGATCTCCCGGAGGAGCGAGCGGATCTCGCATGGGGATCGTTTCCTTGCCAGGATCTGTCTCTGGCGGGCGGGCGCGGCGGCATAAATGCGAAGCGCAGCGGCGCCTTCTTTCAATTCTGGCGGTTGATCGAAGCTTTACACAAAAAGGCGCACGCGCCGCGCTTGATCGCACTGGAAAACGTGGTTGGTCTTCTGACATCAAATGGTGGCCACGATTTCCAGATTGTTTGTGAGCATCTTGCATCAGTTGGCTACCGGATATCAGCCATGGTGCTTGACGCCCAATCCTTTACGCCGCAGTCGCGGCCCAGGCTTTTCATTCTAGGCTTCGGTACGAACACCGCACCGAATACAGCAGCAGCACAAAACGAAACGACAACACCAAGCTTGCTAACAGCTTACGAACATCTATCGCCATCATTAAAAAACCAATGGTGCTGGTTGGCCCCAATCCCGCATGTGAAGCGCAATGTTCGATTGTCTGACATCATCGACTGGCACGCCCCACATTGGCATGACGAAGACCAGACAAAAAGCTTATTGTCCATGATGAGCGATACTCAACGCACACGCCTTGATGCGATCATCAAATATCGCGCGCGCCGGGCCGGCGCTGCGTTTCGGCGGACGCGGATTGAAAACGGAAAACCCGTACAACGTCTTGAGGCGCGTTTTGATGGCCTTGCCGGTTGCTTGCGCACGCCCGCAGGAGGCTCCTCACGCCAAATCGTTATCGCGATTGACAAGGGTGTAATCCGTACGCGCCTCATTTTGCCGAGAGAAGCCGCCCGACTGATGGGGCTCCCTGATAACTACACGCTGCCAGAGACAGCGACAACAGCACTGAAATTATGCGGCGACGGCGTCTGTGTTCCGGTTGTTCAATGGCTGGGCGAGAATATTTTAGCGCCCGCGCTATCAAGCCAACAGGCAACGGCAGCAGCATGATCGCGGGGCGAAGCTCTGATGTCTTTACCCCGGAAAAACGCGCCGAAGTTATGCGCGCTGTCAAATCCAAAGACACCAAGCCGGAACTTACCCTTCGAAAAGCACTGCACGCCCTTGGATACCGATATCGTCTCAATGTGAAAGGCCTGCCCGGCAAGCCCGATCTCGTATTTCCAAAACACCATGCGGTGATCTTCGTCCACGGATGCTTCTGGCACGGGCATGACTGCAAACGCGGCGCCCGTATTCCCAAATCGAACACCGCCTATTGGCTGGAAAAAATTGCGCGCAACAAACTCCGCGACAAAAAAAGCGCCGCCGAGCTTAAAAAGCTCGGCTGGCGCGTCATTACGGTATGGGAATGCGAGATTAAATCTCTCGATCCCGCATCCCTTCCTATAAGCGGCTAGCTTGCTTTTCGTTCTTCAACCCATGCGTTAACGCGATCTTCCAGCATGGATAGCGGCAACGCGCCGCCACCAAGCACTGTGTCGTGAAACCCGCGAATGTCGAAGTCTTCGCCAAGTTCCGTCTTGGCGTTTTCGCGCAGCTCGAGAATTTTTAGCATACCGACTTTGTACGCTGTCGCCTGGCCAGGCATCACGATATAGCGCTGAATCTCGGAACGGATTTGACCTTCCGCTGCAGGAGAATTGGCGATGAAATAAGCGACCGCCTCTTCTTCGGTCCACCCTTTTGAGTGTAGCCCGCTATCAACAACAAGTCGGATTGCACGCCAGATTTCCGTCGTCAGCCGCCCAAAATCGGAATACAGATCCTGATAGGCGCCCATCTCCTTGGCAAGCAACTCCGAATAAAGCCCCCAGCCTTCGCCATATGCAGTGAACCCAGCCTGGTTGCGAAACTCCGGCAAACCTTTGACTTCCTGCGCAATAGAGTTTTGCATGTGATGGCCGGGGTTTCCCTCGTGATAGGCGATCACTTCAAGTTGTGGAATTGGCATCGCACTCATATCGGAAAGGTGCGCGTAATATATGCCGGGGCGAGAACCATCCGGCGTTCCCGGGAAGTAGTGCTGCGCTGCGCCGTCGCGTTCCCGAAACGCCTCTACGCGTTTCACGATAAGGTCAGCTTTCGGAAGAATGCCAAAGAATTCCGGCAGCCGCTCCTTGATGAATGCGAGATATTCCTCCGCCGCCGAGATATAAGCCTGCCGGCCCTCATCCGTATTTGGATAATAGAACTGCTCATCTTCACGCATGAATGCGAAAAATTCCTGCAGATCACCGTTGAAGCCAACCTGGTCCTTGATCGCCTCCATCTCGCCGCGAATGCGGGCGACCTCATCCAAACCAAGTTGGTGGACCTCATCCGGGGACATGTCGGTCGTTGTCGAATACGCCAGACGCTCTGCGTAATAGGCTTCGCCATTAGGCAATTTGTGCACGCCGGTGGCGATTTCATCGGCGTTTGTGCGATCTTCTTCAAACCACGCAATCAGCGCATCATAAGCGGGCTTGAACTCGTTGACTAATATTTGACGCGCCTCACGCCGCATGGTTTCCGCCTGCTCTTCGTCAAGCCCCCCCGCCTCCACCAAGCTGGCGATCTTGCCATTCGCATCAGACCAAAGCGGCGCATCGCCTTCGCCTCCAAACGGTGCGCCGGCAATGAGCGCGCGAGACTGCTCAAGAACGCCATCATAGGCGAATTGCGGCGGACGCACGCCTTCGGACGCATTAATCTGCGCGCGCTCCAGCGCCTGGCCAAGCGCTTGCGAAACGCCGCCAATACGAGCGATATAAGCAGTCATGTCGTCGGCGGTTTCAACCGAATGAAAGTTGATCAGAAAATTCGGCAAAAACGAATGCGGCCCGTTCATCTGATGGAAAATGTAGTCACGGCGGCGAAATGGATAAGCCGCTTCATCCTGTGTCAACTGGTAAGCATAAAGATCAAAGGAAACCTTTGCTTCCGGCGTCAGCAGGTTGCGGTCAAAGCTCGTTTCCATTTCAGCGACGGCGTTTCGCCGCCACTCAAGCTGAGTATCTTCCGCCGCTTCCGAAAAGTCATCGATCTTGTCTTTGTCATCATCGCGGCCAAGAAAGGTTTTATAGATCGGCGAAAAGTCCAGCTCCTCTTCCCACTTCTCGCTAAACCACGCATTGAGTCTTGCGGTTTCCGCTTCGACTGCTTCGACGCCTGGCGTTGCCGTCGCTGTTGTTTCGGTTGAGCTTCCCGGCGTTTCGCCGCCTTGACCGCACGCAGCAAGCGCCGTTGTTCCTAAAAGCGCCAATAACAGTTTACGCATGATAATCCCTCTTATTGTTTTGATTGCCCACAGAAAGGGCGCCACCTGAACGCACACTAATCGAACCGGTCAGAATAAAAAAGAAGGGGCCCTAAAAGGCCCCTTCAATCAAAAACTTTTGCCGTTCGGGCGTGATCGTCTAAAACGCCTCCGCGGGAAGCGCCATCATGCTCTCCGCACCTGTTTTAAGCTTGGCGAGATGCGACTTGGTGTCAGGCAAAATGCGTTCGAGGAAGTATTTTCCGGTGATCAGCTTGTTCTCAAAAAAGTCATTGTCGTCGCCGGCTGCTTTACGCTCCAGCGCCGCTTTAGCGAGTTGCGCCCAGCCATGCGCCAGACACAATAATGCAAACATGTGCAAGTAATCCATCGACCCTGCACCAGCATTATTGAAATTCTGCATGGCGTTCGCCGCCATCCATTGGGTTGCTTCCTCAACATCTTTTTTGGCGGCGGATAGTCCGTCCGTATAAGGTTTCAGATCAGCATTGTCTTTGTTGTCGGCGATGAACTCATCGACTTCCTTGAAGAAGGATTGCCAGGCTCGCCCGCCATCTTTCATCAATTTTCGGCCAACGAGATCAAGCGCCTGAATTCCGTTTGCGCCCTCATAAATCATGGCGATCCGCGCATCGCGCACAAACTGCTCCATGCCCCATTCCTGAATATAGCCATGCCCGCCTAGTATTTGCTGTGCATTGGTGGCGTGTGCGTAGCCTTTTTCAGTGAGATACGCTTTCAGGATCGGTGTCATCAGACCCATATAGTCGTCGGCTTTTTCACGCGTCGCCTCATCCTCTGACTTATGATGGAGATCGGCATGCAGTGCAGTCCAGTACATCCACGCCCGTCCGCCTTCGTTAAAGGCGCGTTGATCCATCAGCATACGGCGCACGTCTGGGTGAACGATAATCGGGTCAGCAGGCTTGTCGGGCGCTGCGGGGCCGGTGAGCGCCCGGCCCTGAAGCCGGTCATTCGCGTAAGCCGCGCCGTTTTGATAGGCGACTTCGGAAATAGCAAACCCCTGCAGGCCGACGCCGAGACGCGCTTCGTTCATCATCGTGAACATCGCGCGCAATCCTTTGTGCTCTTCTCCAAGGAGATAGCCGGTCGCCTCGTCATAATTCATGACACAGGTGGAATTGGCGTGAATGCCCATTTTCTCTTCAATGGATCCGCAGGAAACGCCATTGCGCTCGCCCAGCGATCCATCATCATTCACGTGGAACTTCGGCACGATAAAGAGTGAAATACCTTTCACCCCTTCGGGGCCGCCTTCGATCCTTGCAAGCACAAGGTGAATAATATTGTCGGTCAGATCATGTTCGCCGGCGGAGATGAAGATCTTGGTGCCGCTGATTTTGTAAGAGCCGTCGTCTTGAGGAACCGCCTTGGTGCGCAAGAGCCCAAGATCCGTTCCGCAATGAGGCTCGGTGAGGTTCATGGTGCCGCCCCATGCGCCGGAAACCATTTTCGGCAGGTATTTCTGCTTTTGCTCATCATCGCCATGGGCGTGAATTGCGAGCGCAGCCCCCATCGCCAGGCCCGGATACATGCCGAACGCCATGTTAGAGCTGGAAATCATTTCATTGATCGCGACGGACAAAATATAGGGCAACCCCTGTCCGCCATATTCTGGATCGAAGGAAAGCCCCTGCCAGCCGCCTTCGGAGAAAAGATTATAAGCTTCCTTGAACCCTTTGGGCGTGGTCACCGACCCGTCCTCATGCCGGGTGCAACCTTCCTTGTCGCCTGACTGGTTCAAAGGGTGCAGCACATTCGCGGCCAACTTGGCGCCCTCTTCCAGGATTGCCTCAACCACATCTTCCGAAGCATCCGAAAATCCTGGCAAATTCGAATATTTCGAGATCTGCAGGACGTCGTTGAGGACAAACTTCATGTCTTGGACAGGCGCATTATAGACGGTCATGGGGCCATATTCTCCGTAGGTGTCGGCGATTTGAACTTGAGGAATGTAGTCATCTGAGACGGCGGGTGGAAGCATCCTTTGCAGCGCCCAATCCGCACGGTCTCATATGATACGAATCGGCGTTTACTGTGGATTAAAATCAGGTCCGCAAAAACGGGGAAAACCACCAGTAATTAAGGCTTTGCGCGTTTTGCGAAGCACCTTAACGGTGAACTGTTACGCGTCGGCGTCCTCGGCGCACAGGCCAAACAGAAGGTTCGGGGACGAAAGTCGCCCCAGCGAAAAACGGTGACAAGCATGAAGTCGAGCGCCCCCTGGAGCGTCAAAGGAATAGAACGTGACGCCCGCGAAACGGCTAAGGAAGCCGCCAAGCGAGAAGGCATGACGGTTGGCGAATGGCTCAATCAGATCATCTATACCGCCGGTTCGGATGAAGAAACTGAGGGTGAAATCGAAGGCCTGAAGCT
This sequence comes from Pseudomonadota bacterium, assembly GCA_039196665.1. Taxonomy (GTDB): domain Bacteria; phylum Pseudomonadota; class Alphaproteobacteria; order Caulobacterales; family Parvularculaceae; genus Hyphococcus. The sequence continues at coordinate 1,053,920 of JBCCUQ010000001.1, forward strand.
GCGCGACCTCGTCACCGCAGTTGAGCATCTGAACAAACGCATTGGCGAAGCGGAAGCAAAGAACGCAGACTCTCTGGGCGATTTGTCCCGCAATGTCGGCGGCGTGGTCGAACGCATTCAGCGCCTGGAAAGAGTGAAGCCCGCCGAAGGGACAAACGCCGACCTTAGCGCACGCGTTGAAAAGCTTGAAAAAGCGGGCGGTGACCGCCAGCGGATTGAAGCACTCAAAGCTCTAGAAAAGGCGGTTGCGCAAGTCGCCGCACAATTCAACAGCGCACACAAAACGTCAATTGAACGGCTCGACGCTAATGAGCGTCAACTTCAAACTTTGGCAGCGCGCATCGATACTGTCGGTGTTGGCGACCAGGATGGCGCTGGGGCCGTGTTCCTGAAAAATGCAATCGACGAACTGTCCGAACGCGTCGCGCATGCGGAAAGCATTGCAGCAGAAGCGTCGGCGCTGAAAGCGGACGCCAGCGGCTCTATTGATCCGGACTTTGTTGAGCGCACTGGGGAACGGTTGCGTGTTCTGGGTGACGAGATCAAACGCGGTGGCGATCAAATCCGAGATCTTGAGGCGACAATTGTGAAGCTGTCAGCACAGATCGACGCCGCTGAACGGCGCAGTGCTGAAGGTGTACAAAAAGTCACCGATACGATTTCCGAAATGCGTGAGCACTTCTCAGGCGATGCTGGGAATGGCGTCACACGTGCGGAAATCGATGCCGCGATTACAGCCGCTAATCAGGACTCCGAAGAAGACATTGCCGCGTTGCAAAATCGTATCGACAGCATCGTAGGGCGCCTGGGCACAGCGAAAAGCGATAACGCTGCGGATGAGGTTGCCGCCGAACATAATGACGATGAACAGGCTGATGCAACGCCTTCTCTGAGGGCGGAAGAAGCGCAAGATGTCGCAACGGGCGAAGAAGAGTCCCTGGACGAACCACAACAAACTGACGAAGCAACACTGACTCAAGCTACTGACGACGACAATGAGACCGACCCTTTCGCATTCGCTGACGAAATTGAGGCGGCGATCGAGGAAACATCGGAACCCGGCGCTGATTTCACATTTGACCTCGACGATGATGGCGAGGAAGGCTCCAGCGACGCCAGAACACTGTTGTCTGAAGTTCAGGAAGTTTTCGGCAAACGGGACGGCGCAAAACCATCAACCGAAGCTGAGCCCGCCAGCGACGAGGAAGCGGTGCTTGATGAGAGCGCCATTATCAGACAGGACGATACCTCACCATCTGCTGAAGATGATTTGGACGCCATCCTCGCCGATCTTGAAGACGGTGTTGAAAACACAGCGCCAGCCGGCGATTCAGGCTCAAACGAGGCGGAGCGCAACAACGCCGTCGAAGAAGAGCGCAAGGCGGCTCGGGCGATGCTGTTTGGCGAGCCATCAGGCCCGGAAGCTGACGGCGGCGAAACGGTTTCGGAAGGCAAGACTGAAAAAGAAGACTTTCTGCAGGCTGCAAGGCGACGCGCGCGGGAAGCTGCGGAGGAAGCGGCCACCACAAAACCAACGCGCCGCAAACTAACCCCGAAACAGCGAGCGATCCTTGCGGCGCGCGCACGCCAAAAACGACTGACCGCCAAACCGGTAAGCGAGCACCTTGGTGACGATCTCGAACAGGCGCCGCAAAAAAAAGAGCCAGCACCGGAGAATTCCGAAGACACAGTCAATGCGCCGCTAACGGATGCTATCAGCGAGAGTGATGACAGCGAACAGGCAAAAAGTCCTGTAGCAAAAATTAAGTCTGCCGCGACCGCGCTTCGCGGGAAACTCCCCTTCATCGGCAAAACTGATGAACCAGAGGAAAAGCCGGAAAGCATTAAATCCGAAGCCCCTCACAGCGACGAGCCTGATGATGAGCTTGACGGAAACAGCGCTGCATTTGCAACGCTAAAATCGACAGCCGCCGCACGGCCAGTAACGCTTGCACTGGGCGTCGCCATTTTCCTTGCCGCTGCAGCGCTTTTCTTTCTCGTAAAAGACCTCGTTTTCAAATCACCAACCGCAAATACCACGCGCCCTATAGCAGCGTCGCCAACAAGCGCGCCCTCAGAAACGAGTAGTCAGGATGTTGGAACCGAAACGCCGTCTCTATCGGAAATCGCGGCGGGCCCGGTCATTGATCCGCGCACGCTTTACCTTGACGCCGTCACTGCGTTGAACAACGCCGACAGCGGCGAAGAAACAAGCGCCGCCATCGGCACGCTGGAGGAGGCCGCCGCCCTTGGTCATCCACCCGCGCAATTACAGCTTGGCGAGCTATACAAGACTGGCCAAGGCGTCGATCAGGATCTCGGCCAGTCGCGAACATGGTTCCGGCGCGCCGCAAATGGCGGCAACGTACTCGCCATGCACCGCATTGGCGTGATGACAGCGCGGGGCGATGGAGGGCCCGCTGACACGGCAGAAGCCATTGGCTGGTTCGAACTTGCCGCCAATCGCGGTCTGGTTGATTCTCAATACAACCTTGGCGCAATTTACCATCCGAGCGATAACGCAGCGTCTTCAGCCGTGCAGGATGCGGCAAAAGCTTATTTCTGGTACTCGCTGGCCGCTCAGAACGGCGATGAACAAGCGACACCGCTCGCAGCTGGCGTCGCTGGCGCCTTAAGCGCTGACCAGCGCGATGAGGTCGATGCGCAAATCGCCGCTTGGGAAGCACAACCCGTCGATGACGCGGCAAACGAAATGGCGCCGCTTAACTAGCCCGATTGCTTGCGAAGCTGAACAGGGCGGCCCTATAAGCGCATAGGGTGTTCCGTAACGTTCCGGTTTCCGCATCATGCAAATTTATCTCCCCATTGCGGAGATCCCAGTCGATCCGTTCGTTGTCATTTTCATGGGTGGCGCGGTCGGCTTTCTTTCAGGCATGTTTGGCGTTGGCGGCGGCTTCTTGATGACCCCGCTTCTTATCTTCTACGGCATCCCGCCTGCCGTCGCGGTCGGCACGGAAGCATCCCAAATTGTCGCCTCATCGGTTTCCGGCGTGCTCGCACATCTCAAACGCAAGACCGTCGACTTTCTGATGGGTGGCTTTCTGGTGCTCGGCGGAGGCGCCGGCGCAATCGTCGGCATTCTGATTTTTCGATATTTGCGACAGATCGGTCAGGTCGAGATACTCATCTCCCTCGCTTATGTGCTTTTTCTCGGCGTTATCGGCGTATTAATGTTGGTGGAAAGTATGCGCGTCTTGTTTCGCTCGCCACAATCAGGCCCTCCAAAGCGCAAGCGCAGAAGCGTTGCATGGATGGCGGCCCTGCCGTTCGCCATGCGGTTTCGTCGTTCACAACTTTACATCAGCCCGATCCCGCCAGTTATATTCGGTTTTTTTGTCGGCATTCTCGCCGCCATTATGGGGGTCGGCGGCGGCTTCATTATGGTGCCGGTAATGCTCTATGTTTTGAACATGCCCACCAATGTGGTGATCGGCACATCGCTTTTTCAGATCATTTTCGTCACTGCGATTACAACAGTTTTGCATGCCGCCGCCAATCAAACGGTCGATATCGCACTGGCGCTCCTGCTGCTCACCGGCGGCGTAGTTGGCGCCCAAATCGGCGCACGTGTCGGCGTCAAACTTAAAGGAGAGCATTTACGAGCGCTTCTTGCTCTGATCGTCCTCGCCGTTTGCGCGCGCTTGATCTTTGGGCTCGTCACGCCCCCAATATCGCCCTTTGTGATCGAGGCTGCGTCATGAGAGTATTTATCGCAATCCTCGCGTTTCTTTCCACCGCGCAGGCGCAAGCCGCCGATATCGCCATCGCTCTCACCGATGAACTGATCAAGGTCGATACAAGCTTTTCCGGCGCGCGCCTGGTGCTCTTTGGCGCGGTAACGGGCGTAGAAAATCCGGAAGGCGCCGTCGATATCGTTTCCGTCGTGCGCGGACCCGATACGCGCTTTGACGTTCGTCGTATAGAGAAGCGAAACCTCATCTGGATGCCCGGCGAGACATACACTGTTGAACGAGCGCCGGGACTCTATTTAACCACCGCCACCAAACGCCTTACCGACATTGCGCCGCTCCCGGATCAGGACGCTTACAACCTTGGTGCGGATTTCCTCGATATCGAGATGGCGGACGATGCGCCTGACAATGAGGCGCTACCTCTGCAAGACGGTCACGCGGAACTATTCAAAAACGCATTTTTGACTGAGATCGAAGATCGAGGCCTTTATCAGGATAATGTCGACGGCGTCGATTTTAAAAAAGGCGGGCTATTCACCATCAACGTAAATCTGCCCGCCAACACGCCGGTCGGCGATTATGAAGTGTCCGTATACCTTTATCGGAATGGAACAATGTTGGGACAGGACATGGCGCGGCTCGCCGTCAACAAGGTGGGAATTGAACGGCGTATTTATGAACTCGCACACAACCGACCCGTGTCTTATGGCGTCTTTTGCGTCGCTCTTTCTCTTTTCGCTGGCTGGATCGCAGGCCTTGCGTTTCGCAAATGATAATTATCGGCTAACCTAAGGTCAGGAGGGGTTCATGCGGCAATCGCCACAACAGGAAGAGATGACGCGGCTCGGCTTTTACGGGCTCATCCCCTTTGTCGCGGGGGCGGTTGCGCTTTGGTTAAGCCCCATGATCTTACCACAACATATTGCGCTCGACTTTCATCAATTCGCGCTGGTTTATGGCGGCCTTATTATCGCCTATCTGGCTGGCGTTGGGGGCGGCGCATTTCTAACGCCCAAACTGAAATCAAGAGAATCATTTTTACCAGGCCAGTTAATTACACTCGTCGCGTTTACCGCTATCCTGCCAAGCGGCGTTTTCTTTTTGTCAATTGGCGCCGCCTGGCGCCATGTCATCATTCTCGCCTTGTTACTTTACCTTCTGATGCGCGATCTCAATGCAGTTAACAGTGGCGCCGTGCCCCGGTGGTACGGTACGCTCCGCGCACGGCTAACCTTCTGGGCCGGACTTTCTATTCTACTGATTATCAGTCGGCTTTTGCTCTGGGGCTTTTATTAAAGTGATCGCGTCAATCGCCTTCTCGTTTAAGAAATATATCATTATGCACCAACAAACGATCGGTTTCTAAGCGCCGATGGATGCACAGACTCTTGATCAGTTGACCATTGCGCTCGACCCGGCCGCCCAAAGCATGCTCGCCGGCGCCATTGTCGTCATGATGTTTGCAATGGCGTTGGGGCTGCGCCCAGAACACTTTTCGTTCCTCCGGAAAGACCCGTTCCACTTTTGGGGTGGTCTCGCCGCGCAGATTATTGCACTCCCGGCAATGACCATTGCGCTAGCGGCTATTTTGCAGCCACCGCCATCGATCGCCCTGGGCATGATCGTTGTCGCCGCGTGTCCCGGCGGCAATGTCTCCAATTTCATGACCTGGAGCGCGCGGGGCGACACCGCTTATTCCGTCTCGCTTACCGCCGGGTCAAGCGTTATCGCCGCTATCTGGACACCGGCCGCGATTTTGTTGTGGTCAGGACTTTACCCGCCAACCGCAGACCTTCTTGAAACCATCGCCTTCAACAGACTGTCTTTTGTTCTGCAAACAACGCTAATGCTCGCCGCGCCACTAAGCCTCGGCATGGCGGCGGCGTTTTATCGCCCAAGCGCTGCGGAAAAAATCAGAAAGCCATTGGCGCTATTTGGCGCCGGAATATTAGCGGTTGTCATTATTCGCGGAACCATGGACTTCTGGCCAATCTTGATTGGCGCCTGGGCGATGATCATGATCCCTGTTGTTCTCCATAATGCTTCCGCCTTCGCGCTCGGCGCCGCAGCGGGGCGCATCCTGTCCGCCTCACTTGCTCAACAACGGTCTCTAACCTTCGAGGTCGGTATTCAGAATGCTGGGCTCGCCATCGTCCTGTTGCTTGCACAGTTGAAAGGTCTTGGCGGCGCGGCGGCCATCGCCGCTGTATGGGGCGTTTGGCACTTCTTTTCCGGCGGGGCTATGGTGGTGTTTTATCGATATCTGGACCGCAGAAAGGCGGCAGGCTCATGACCTTTGACTATAAAATCATCGGCGGACAAGTTTATGACGGCGATGGCGGCGATGCTCTGCAAACCAATATCGGTGTCAAAGATGGTCTGATTGCCGAGATTGGCGAATGTGTTGCTCCAGCCGACCGGATCGTTGACGCTGAAGGCGCAATCGTCACCCCCGGATTTATTGATCTCCATACTCATTACGATGGCCAGGTTTCCTGGGATGAAGAATTGAAGCCCTCCGTCAATCACGGCGTCACTACAATCCTCATGGGTAATTGCGGCGTCGGATTCGCACCGGTCAAGCAACATGATCACGATCGGCTTATCCGGCTGATGGAAGGCGTTGAGGATATTCCTGGCACGGCGCTGCACGAGGGCCTGACCTGGGGCTGGGAAAGCTTCGCCGACTATATGAACGCGATTGACGCCATGCCCCACACCATCGACTTCGCTGTCATGGTTCCTCATGATCCTGTGCGCGTTTACGCCATGGGCGAACGCGCTACCGCATTTGAACAATCAACGGATGAAGACATCGCTAATATGCGCGCCATGGTGCGAGAAGCGCTGAACGCCGGCGCGGCAGGGTTCTCTATCGGCCGCACGGATGTGCATCGGACCGCCGACGGCGACTGGACGCCCAGCGCAGAGGCCAGCGCGCGGGAGCTGACTGGCATCGCCAGCGCGTTTGACGGGCTTGAGCACGGCGTGATGCAGATCGTCTGCGACTTTAATCTGGAGCGCGAAGGCGACCAGTTCGAGGAAGAGTTTGCTGTTGTAGAAGCGTTCGTCCGCACTGGCGGGCGCCCAGCCTCTATCTCTCTCATGCAGCGGGATATGGCGCCGGATCAATGGCTGCGCATTTTAGGCGCGACCGAACGATTGAACGCAGATGGCGTTGATTTCCGCGTGCAGGTTGCGCCCCGCGCCATTGGCGTTTTTCAGGGTATTCAGTGCACGTTCCACCCGATGATGGCGCAACCAAGTTATATTGCGATCAAGGACAAACCGCTGGAAGAACGCGTCGCAATCATGCGTGATCCAGCCTTCCGCGAAAAGTGTCTTGCCGAAACGCCTGTTAAGCTCGCCGTCGAAGGTTCATCCGTGCCGCCGATTGCCGACACCATGATCGCCGCGATTGAACTTGTCGCCAATAAGTTTTTCCGGCTTGGCGACAAGCCTGACTATGAACAGGATGCGGAGCAATCCCTTGGCGCTGAGGCGCGCCGAGACGGTGTCACCGCCATGGAAAAACTCTATGACACGCTGCTGGAACTCGACGGCCGCCAGCTTATCTATTTCCCGATCTACAACTACACCGAATTCAACTACGATAATGTGCATAAGATGCTGACGCATCCGAACGCCATGCTTGGACTATCCGATGGCGGCGCTCATGTGGGTACGATCTGCGACGCGAGCTTCCCAACTTATCTCCTGTCTCATTGGTGTCGGGACCGGGATCATGGTCAAATTCCACTTGCCCGCGCCATCCAGATGCTCACGGCTGACGGTGCTGACTATTTAGGGTTGAAAGACCGTGGCCGCTTAAAAGTCGGTGCGCGAGCCGACATTAATGTAATCGACCACGATGCATTGCGTCTTGGCGCGCCGCATATGGTCAAGGACCTGCCCGCCGGCGGTCAGCGGTTGATCCAGCCTGTAAAAGGCTATCGCGCAACATTTGTGGCGGGCCAGCAGGTCATCGCCAATGATCATATCACGGACGCGCGACCTGGGCGGCTCGTTCGTTTCCAATAATCTCACGCAAGGTCACAAGAACGAAAGCAAGTGCGCGAGGCCGTTGCGGGCACGCCGCCCTTCGTGCATTCGGCATCTACCCGACGCACAAAGGAAACTGCTCATGAAAATCATTGCCGCAAGTCTCGCCATTACTCTTCTACCGATATCAGCGTTCGCACAGACCGCCCCCAGCGTGACGGAGATTGCAACGGAATCGATCCAAAATACGGTCGAAACGGACACAGCCGCCGCCGTCGCAGCACTTGAAGCCGGAGATTATGCCAAAGCGACATCGCTACTGCGCGCGGCAAGCGCCAACGCCAATCGCCTCTCCCTTAAATCGATCACCGAAGAGATTTCTTTGGTAACACCGTCCTTTCAAAACGAAGACTCCAGATTTGCGCTCACCGGCTCGTCGACGCTGGAATTTGAAAATTTCATCAGCGCCAGCAGCGCCTATGAGCGCCGGTTCAAGGATGACAGGGGCCGCGTCGTAACCGTGCGCGTCTTTGGCGAGGATGACGATCTGAAGGATTTCATGTTCATCGCTTCCGACACGGAAATGCTTGAAAAAGGCAATATCGAAGTTGCTGAAATGCGCGGCGAACAGGCGCTGAAGAACCGTAAAGACGACGGCTCGCTGTCTGTGCTTATAATGTCGGAAGCCGACCACGCGCTGATCGAAGTCGAAGGCCCGGACGAAGACGCCGTCATGGCGTTTATCGGCGAACTCGAAGCAGGCGAGTAAAAGTAAGCCGCGCAAAACGCCAGGGCTGCTTGTCTTTCTTCCCACAACGTTTCATCCTCGCTTCTGATCTCCCGCTTTTCCGGGAGACCGGAGGCGATGGATGAATTTTTCCTTTGAAACTGTTCCGCAGATTGTTTTCGAAACCGGCGCAGCGGCCCGGCTCGGCGATATCGTCAAGGATCGGATGCAGCGTCCATGCGTGGTCACTGATAAGGGCGTAATCGGCGCAGGGTTAATTGATGACGCGCTAAGCAGTCTGAAAGCGGCGGGTCTCGACTATTATCTTTTCGACGGCGTTGAGGCTGATCCGCCGGCTGCTACGGTGCGCGGCGCCATCGACGCCGCCCGCACCCACAATAGCGACGGCGTTATCGGTTTTGGCGGCGGCTCGTCGATGGATACTGCGAAAGTCATCGCAATACTGATAAAGTCATCGCAGTCACTGGAAGACATATACGGCATGGATCAAGTGAGAGGCGCGCGTGCGCCACTGATTCTGTTGCCCACCACCGCCGGCACCGGCTCGGAAGTAACGAACATTTCAGTCATCACAACGGACGATGAGCAGAAGGTGGGCGTGCTTGCGCGCCAGCTTTATGCCGACACCGCCATACTCGACGCTTCCCTGACCCTTTCTATGCCGCGCCACGTGACCTCTGCGACTGGTATCGACGCCATGGTGCACGCAATCGAGGCTTATACGACAAAACACAAAAAGAACCCGGTGTCGGACGCGCTCGCAACCAAAGCGCTGCAGCTTTTATCATCAAATATTGTGCGCGCCTGCGACGAGCCCGGTGATGTCTCCGCTCGAGAGGCTATGCTGCTGGGCGCCATGCTGGCGGGGCAAGCATTCTCAAACGCGCCCTGCGCCGCTGTTCACGCCATGGCCTATCCGCTCGGCGTTCATTTTCACGTTCCTCATGGGCTGGCGAATTCGCTGATGCTGGCGCCGGTTCTCAATTTCAATATTCCAGCCGCTGACAAGCTCTACGCTGAGCTCGGGCCAGTCATAGACGCGAGCTCAAGCGCCACTGCATTCGTTGAAAAACTGTCCGAAATTTGTGTCGCAACCGGCGTGAAACAACGCCTTTCCGAGGTTGGCGTTTCTCACAATGTCCTGCCAAAGCTTGCGGAAGACGCCGTCAAGATCGAACGGCTGATGCGCAACAATCCACGCGAGGTGACCTATGACGATGCGCTGAAGCTCTACACTGAAGTTCTGTAGTGCCAACCGCGGGCTATTCTGGCACGCCGCTTCTTAAGAAGCTCGGCGTCAAGGACGAACAAACGGCGCTTCTTGTGGGCGTTCCAGAAACTGTCACCGAACTGAACAGTTATAATAAATGGCGTCGTTTGAAAACTGCAAAAACGCTGCGCGGCTGTAATGGCGGTCCATATGACTATATTCATTTCTTCACGGCAGATGAGGGGCTACTCCAACGCGCCATACCGATTCTGAAGCGAGAGCTTCAACAGGCGGGCATGATCTGGATCTCCTGGCCGAAAAAGTCGTCAGGCGTCCTTTCTACTGTCACAGAAGATATCGTGCGCAAATGTGCTTTAAAACAGGGCCTCGTCGATATTAAAGTGTGCGCTATCGACAATATTTGGTCAGGCCTCAAACTCGTCATTCCTGTGAAGGACCGTAAAATATGAGTGATCATAAAACGCGCGCCGATTACAAACACTTTCTTCCCCTGCAAACACGCTGGGCGGACAACGATATTTACGGTCACGTCAATAATGTCGCCTATTACAGCTATTTCGACACTATCGTGAACGAATACCTTATCAGTACTGGCGCGCTCGATATTCATGGCGGCGACGTAATTGGCCTCGTCGTTGAAACAGGGTGCAGATATTTTGCACCGCTCGAATTTCCGCAAGATCTTGAAGGCGCGTTGCGCGTTACGAAAATCGGTAATTCTTCCGTGCACTATGCATTGGCGATTTTCAAAGCAGGTGACGAAACACCCGCAGCGGAAGGCCATTTTGTGCATGTCTATGTAGATCGGGAGACCCGGCGTCCAGCCAGTCTACCGCATCACTTCCGCGTCGTGCTCGAAAAACTATTCGCGATCTAACTCGCGCCAGGCGCTTCAACTCACTGAGCGCCAATTGTCGTGCGATGCAACAATCGCGCATGGCCATCATAACCGCCTGTCGCCTTGTGCAGCACAGACCTATTATCCCACATGACCAGCATGTTCGGCGACCACCGATGCGAGTACACAAATTCGTCGCGGGTTTGCCAGGCGTAAAGCTCACCAAGCAAGTTCATGCTTTCGCCTTCATCCATGCCGGCGAAACCGGTGACATACCCGGCGCAACCAAAGACGCCCTCGCGTCCGGTTTCAGGGTGCCTTCGAAGTATCGGGTGAAGCTGCTCCGCCAGCGCCTCCTCCGACGGCTGGATGTCCATTGACCGCAAAGCCGCATCTTTTTCGCCGTAAAATCCGTCCGTTGCATAAGGCAGGCGAGCGGAGTGGATCGCCTGTTTGCCTTCCAGCTTCACCCGTAACGCGGCCGGCATACGGTCAAGCGCCAGATGCTGGTTCGCAAACAGCGTGTCGCCGCCTACAGGCGGGATTGTTATACCATAAAGGCATGTGCCCGCCGGCGGCGTTTCCTGAAAACTCCAGTCTGTATGCCAGCTTTCCGCAAAGATGGGGCTTTTCTCGTCCGCCTCGCGCCTGACTGCGATGACATGATCGCGCCCCACGATCGGTGCGATAAAAGGATCATCCCCGAACGACCCGAATGAGAGTGTAAAACGTTCCAGATCATCGTCGCTTATCTCCTGTTCGGGAAACACCAGAACATGATGCGCCAGCCAGGCGCTTCTGATCGCCGCAATGGTCTCTGGATCAAGCGGCTCAGTCAGGCTCAGACCACGCACCGTGGCGCCGAAGGCGGCGTCGAGAGGCTCAACGACAAGTCCCATGCTTAATGGTTTCCTTTGCCCCAACCCTTTGTTAAACCAATCAAAACCATAGGGAATAAAGGGCGTCCATGTCCATCATCGAAAGCAAGATCGATCCAAGATCAGAGAGTTTCGCGGCCAACGCCGCCGCCATGCGCGAACTGGTTGAAGTGTTGCGCCAAAACAGCGACAGGATCGCTGAAGGCGGAGGCCAGGCCCGCGCCACGCGCCACAAACAACGCGGCAAACTGCTGGCCCGCGAACGCATCGCACGTCTTGTGGATCAGGGCGCGCCATTCCTGGAAATCGGCCAGTTCGCCGCCTGGGAGATGTATTCTGGCGATGTCATGTCCGCCGGCGTCGTCGCCGGAATCGGACGCGTCGCTGGCGCAGAATGCATGATCGTCGCTAACGATCCGACAGTCAAAGGCGGCACCTATCATCCGATGACGGTCAAGAAGCATTTGCGGGCGCAGGAGATCGCCCTCGAAAACCGATTGCCTTGCATTTATCTCGTCGAGTCCGGCGGCGCATTTCTGCCCATGCAGGACGAGGTTTTCCCCGATAAGGATGATTTCGGCCGTATCTTTTACAATCAGGCTCAAATGTCATCGCGCAGCATCCCGCAAATTGCGATCGTGCACGGCTCGTGCACCGCCGGCGGCGCCTATGTGCCGGCGATGTCCGATGAAGCCATTATCGTCAAAAAGCAGGGTACGATTTTTCTTGGCGGACCGCCGCTGGTGAAAGCCGCAACCGGAGAAGTCGTAAGCGCTGAAGACCTTGGCGGCGGTGATGTCCACACGCGCACCTCCGGTGTCGCGGACCACCTGGCCGAAGACGATGATCACGCTTTGGGTCTCGCGCGCCAGATTGTGTCGCGTCTCAACTGGGTGAAGCTGGGTGATGTGGTGATGGCCGAACCGGAACCTCCGCTTTATGACAGTGAGGAACTCTACGGCGTAGTCGAAACAGACGCCCGCAAACCATACGACGCCCGCGAGATTATCGCGCGCCTTGTTGACGGATCAGCATTTGATGAATTCAAACCGCTTTATGGCTCAACACTCGTCACCGGCTTTGCGCGTCTGCATGGCTTCCCCGTCGGCATCCTCGCTAATAACGGCATCCTCTTTTCGGAAAGCGCCAAGAAAGGCGCCCATTTCATTGAACTGTGTTGCCAGCGCAAAACACCATTGATCTTTTTACAGAACATTACCGGCTTCATGGTTGGTAAATCTGCTGAAGCGGGCGGCATCGCGAAAGATGGCGCTAAACTTGTCACCGCCGTCTCCACCGCCGCCGTACCGAAATTTACTGTTGTTGTCGGCGGGTCCTACGGCGCCGGTAATTACGGCATGTGCGGACGCGCCTATGGACCACGGTTCATGTTTATGTGGCCAAATGCGCGCATCTCCGTAATGGGTGGCGAACAGGCGGCCAGTGTTCTCGCGACAGTCAAGCGTGACGGCTTGCGTGAGGGCGAAACATGGCCGGATGCGGAAGAAGAGACTTTCAAGGCGAAAATCCGCGAAGGCTATGAAGCGCAGGGGTCTCCCTATTATTCTTCGGCGAGACTTTGGGATGATGGCGTTATTGATCCTGCGCAAACCCGTGATGTTCTGGGCCTGTGTCTTTCGGCGTCAATGAATGCGCCTGTCGAAGAAACAAAATTCGGCGTTTTCCGAATGTAATTGAATTGCTCTGCTGACAGAGTACATGAAAAGGGCTGAGGAAGTATGACGGAACCTGTGCTGATTACTACTGTTGATGACCGCGGCGTTGCGCGCCTCACGATGAATCGGCCCGAACTGCGCAACGCATTTAATGAAACTCTTATTGCTGAAATATGCGAAACGATTGGGCGATTTCACTCCGATCCAAATGTTCGCGCCATCGTTTTGACCGGCGCCGGTAAAGCATTCTCCGCTGGCGCCGATCTCAATATGATGAAACGCGCGGCCGGTTATTCAGCCGCCGAAAATAAAGATGACGCCCGCCGTCTCGCTCATATGCTCAACACAATTTATACTTCGCCAAAACCGACTATCGCACGCGTGAACGGTCCGGCTATGGGCGGTGGGTTAGGACTTATCGCAGCATGCGACGTCGCAATCGGTTCGGAAGACGCTTTCTTTGCCCTCTCGGAAGTACGCCTTGGCTTAATCCCGGCCGTCATATCACCTTTCGTTATTGACGCTATCGGCGCGCGTCATGCTCGCCGGTATTTTGTTACAGGTGAACGCTTCGACGCCGCAACGGGGAAAGAAATTGGGTTGTTGCATGTACTTAAGCCAGCGAGCGAGCTTGACGATGCGCTTAATGAAATACTCTCAAGCATTCTCGAATGCGGACCTTCTGCGCAGGATGAATCCAAACGCCTTATCCGCACGGTCAATCAACGCGTGATTGACAAGAATATCCTTGATGAGACCGCTGGTCTCATCGCTCGCCTTAGAGCTAGTAAAGAAGGCAAGAAAGGTATTAGTGCTTTTCTGGAAAAACGAAAGCCGGATTGGACAATCGAATAAAATGACCCCCGCCGACTTGCTTATTCACGACGTGCGCGATGATGATCACAACGGCATCGCTTTATCCTGAGGATATCATGTTCAAGAAAATTCTGATCGCCAATCGTGGAGAAATCGCTGTACGCGTTGCAAGGACAGCGCATAAAATGGGCGTCAGCACAGTTGCTGTCTATTCCGATGCGGACAGAAACGCACCCCATGTCCGCGCCTGCGATGAAGCAGTGCATATTGGGCCCGCTGCAGCAGCGGAAAGTTATTTACGCGCCGATAAAATTATCGACGCCTGCCGCAAGACTGGCGCCGAAGCCGTTCATCCGGGATACGGATTTCTGTCTGAAAACGAACAGTTTTCAGACGCACTGGATACAGCAGGCATTTTTTTTATCGGCCCCACAGCGGAAACAATTCGCGCCATGGGGTCAAAATCCGCGGCCAAGGATTTGATGGAAGCTGCCGGCGTGCCGACCACGCCTGGCTATCAGGGCGAAGATCAATCTGTCGATACGTTCAAGCGTGAGGCCGCGCATATCGGCTATCCGGTGCTCCTTAAAGCCACGGCGGGTGGTGGCGGCAAAGGCATGCGCATGGTTGAAAGCGAAGCGGAGTTGGAAGAGGCGCTACACTCCGCCCAACGCGAAGCCAAATCCGCTTTCGGCGATGACCGCTTTCTCGTTGAAAAATATGTCGCGCGCGCGCGCCATCTCGAAGTACAAATCTTCGGCGACGGAACCGGCAATGTCGTGCATATGTTTGAACGCGACTGCTCCGTACAAAGGCGCCATCAAAAAGTCATTGAAGAAGCGCCGGCGCCCAACCTCCCTGCGCCAGTGCGCGAGCGTTTGTTGGAAGCCGGAGTCAATGCGGGCAAGGCCGTCAATTATCGGGGCGCCGGCACGGTCGAATTTCTTTACGACCCCGCGTCGGAGAGCGTTTTCTTTATGGAAATGAACACGCGTCTTCAAGTTGAACATCCTGTCTCGGAAATGATCACTGGGCTTGATTTTGTCGAATGGCAGTTGCGTATCGCAGCGGGCGAAGGGTTACCCCGAACACAGGATAATATTCAGGAATGCGGGCATGCATTTGAGTCGCGCCTTTACGCCGAAAATCCGGCGCAGAACTTTTCTCCGTCGATTGGCGACCTCACGACGCTGCGGCTTCCGGCGGATGTCGCCCGCATCGATTCCGGCGTAGAAGAAACACAAGCCATTACGCCTTTTTATGACCCGATGATTGCAAAGATCATCACTTATGGCGTCAGCCGCAAAGAAGCTCTCGGCGCCATGCGCGCCGCGCTGCAGAAGACTTACGTGGCGGGTCTGGAGACCAACGCAGCTTTTCTTCATGCCCTTGCCTCGGAAGGCGATTTCATCGAAGGCGATGTTTCCACGCGATTTATTGAAGAACATGAAGCCTCGCTATTCGACAAAGGAAAGACTGGCGCGAAAATATGGGCCGTTGCCGCGTTATGGAAACGTCAGCAGTCTCAAAGCAACGGTAAGGATCCATGGGCGGATTTGACCGGCTTTCGCCTAAACCGTCCACGTCATGAAATCATGTGGATTGAACATGACGCCCATGCCGCCATCCTGCGTCTCAAAAAATCCGGCGATCATTTTCATGCAACGCTGGAACCGGACGCCTCCGCAGCGGCGCGGCGTGAAGGGCGTGACATCGCAGAGCCAATCCAGTTTGAATTTTCCGGAACAATCAACAAACATGGCGCCATCACACTGCAAATCGATGATGAGACAGTTGACGCTTTTGTCGCGCCTCATCTTGACGGGCTGCGCATCTGGATAAGCGCCGAACATTGGGATGTTACGTTTCCCAACCCGCTCGCCGGCGTCTCAGCGCACCATTCAAGCGAAGGCTCTCTCTCCGCCCCGATGCCAGGCGTGATTACTATGCTATCCGCCAAACCCGGCGACTCTGTCGATGCGGGCAAGCCGCTTCTCGTCATGGAGGCGATGAAAATGGAACACGCCATCAAGGCCCCTTATGATGGTGTTGTGAAAGCCTATAAATTCGCACCTGGAGATCAAGTGAAAGACGGCGACTTGCTGGTGGAATTTGAGGAAGCAGAATGACCAGTCACATCAACATCGTCGAAGTCGGTCCCCGCGATGGTCTGCAAAATGAAAAACAGACAATTGATGTTGCAACGAAAGTGGAGCTTGTCGAACGCCTTGCTGGCGCTGGACTAAAAACCGTTGAAGCTGGCGCTTTTGTCTCACCCAAATGGGTGCCGCAAATGGCGGCGTCAGATGAAGTGATGGCCCAGATTAAGCGGACGCCGGGCGTTTCTTACCCCGTACTCACACCCAATATGAAAGGCTACGAAGGTGCGCGCGCAGCAAACGCCGATACAGTCGCTGTTTTCGGCGCAGCATCGGAGTCCTTCAGCCAAAAGAATATCAACGCCTCAATTGAAGAAAGTCTCGAGCGGTTCAAACCTGTGGTAGACGCCGCCAAAGCCGATGGCGTTCGCACCCGCGGCTATGTCTCCTGCGTGCTTGGCTGCCCTTATGAAGGCGACATCCCGGTTGAAAATGTCGTGCGCGTTGCAAAAGCGCTTTACAACATGGGGTGTTATGAAATCTCTCTTGGCGACACCATTGGCGTTGGAACCGCTGGCAAAGCGAGTGCACTGATCCACGCCGTCGCCAGCGAGGTTCCAGCAAAGGCCCTTGCCGGTCATTTCCATGACACCTATGGCCAGTCGCTGGCGAATATCTGGGCGGCCCTGGAAGAAGGCGTCACCACATTCGATTGCTCCGTGTCTGGTCTTGGCGGCTGTCCATATGCGCCCGGAGCCAGCGGTAATGTCGCCACTGAAGATGTTGTCTATATGCTGCACGGATCAGGCATGGAAACAGACGTAGATATGGATAAGCTGGTCGACACCAGCCTGTGGATTTCCGAAAAGCTTAACCGCAAACCGGCCTCAAAGGTAACGCTTGCCCGGCAGGCAGCGCGCAAAAACTAACGAAAATTGTGATTGGCCTATCGGACCGAAGGCGCTCAGACTGAAGAGTATAATACTACCCTCGCGCGTTACCGGGAAACTGCGCCATGATCACAGAACCGCTCATCGTCATTGCACTGTGCATTGTCTTCTACGGCGCTTTTTCTGGACTGCTCGCACAATCTGTGATTTCAGCGCCGATGGTTTTCATGCTAGCAGGACTAGCGACGGGGCAAGCCGGTCTTGGCGTATTTCAGATCGATATCGAAAGCCATGTGCTGGAAGGCTTCGGCGAATTAACGCTGGGCTTTATCCTGTTCGCCGACGCAGCGTCCACGAACAGTCGAAAACTTGTTCGCGAGAGTCGCATACCTAGGCGGCTTTTGTTAGGCGCGTTACCGCTTACGATCCTCATCGGCACCTTGATCGCGATTGTGATTTTTCCAAACCTTTCCTGGCAGGAAACGGCGCTGGTTGCTGCGATACTGGCGCCGACGGATGCAGCGCTTGGATACGCCGTCGTCACCAGCAAGAATGTGCCTGAACGCATTCGACAAGCGATCCTGGTTGAGTCCGGTCTAAATGACGGGCTGGCGTTGCCGGCGGTGTTGCTTTTCGCAGCGCTTGCTTTCAGCTCCATGTCAGGTGAAGCACGAGGGCTTGATTATTGGCTCGGCTTTGCTTTTAAGCAGATCGCTATTGGCGCCATCGTTGGCGCGCTTGTCGGCGGCGCGCTTGGCAAGTTCATTCATTACGCCGATGGCAAGCAATGGATCGCTCACAGCTTCCGCAATCTGCTCTGCATAGGCGTTGCAGTTCTGACGCTTTTTTGCGCGCATATTGCGGGCGGCAACGGGTTTATCGCAGCCTTTGTTGGCGGACTCGTATTCGGTAGCTTCTGCACGCGCCGCGCAGGCTCGCTTACAAATTTCGTTGAAGAAGAAGGGCAGCTGTTCAGCCTGATTATCTTTTTCTTCTTTGGCGCGACATTGCTACCGGCGGCGCTCGATAACTTCACGACATTCTGCGTGCTCTACGCCCTACTTAGCCTGACCATCATTCGAATGGCGCCAACCGCAATTGCAGTCCTGGACTTGAAGCTCAAATGGCCGACGATTGGTTTTATCGGCTGGTTTGGGCCGCGCGGCCTCGCCTCAATTCTCTTCCTGCTAATCGCTGTCGAACATGAAGAGATGGAGCGGCTGACGGAGATCGAAGCCGTGGTTTATGTCACCGTTTTCCTCAGCGTCCTGTTGCATGGCGCGAGTGCATCGCCATTGTCGCGCCTTTATGGAAAATCGAAAGCCGCAGAGGCGGATAAAGCCGGCGCTTAGACCCTGCGGAATGCGTTAACGTCCGCGCGGAATTGCAGGAGATCACCGACACGCACGATTTCCCCTTCTGCGGCGACCGGGTCAGCAACGAATGGCAGGATATCCATGGGCATCGGGCCGCCATCCGTATCCGTCAGGAGCAGAACAGACTCGCCGCCAGCGCCATTGCGCACCCAGAAACTGGGCGGAATGCCGCCACGAATACACAAACTTGCACAAGCCTTGTGAGTCTTGCCGCGGCCAGGGCGCATTACACCGAAGAAGCATTTTGAATCCATGATCGCGCCGGAAAGTTTGAAAGCGCCCAGGCTTTCTGTCTGTGGATTAGTGACAGCGTTAGCGAAGCGAATTTCCGCGGGCTCCAGCCACTTTTCCAAGAATGGCGGCACTTCCAACATCTGGCGATCCTTACGCTGAATAAGAGCGCCTGAAGCCGTGATTGGCGAAGCTTCGTTATCGCCAAAGTCAAGCGCAGACGTGCACTTGCCTTGTGAAACCAACAACACCGTACGCATTCCATGTGGCGATGCCGGGTCAGCCATTCGAATCATCGGATAGGGATCGGTGACGAGCAAACCGGATACTTTATGTATAGCGTTAGTGAGCCATGCGCCTGCGCCCGGATCGTCAAGCTCCTTTGCAACCAGCCAGCTCGCGCCTGTTGATGCGGCAAGGCCCAAAGGCAAAGCGCCCAGCAAAAAACGCCTGTCCACCGCCGGGGCCGGCGCCCAACCAATAAACATGTCATGCTTGTCGGTTTGAGAGGGGTCGATCACGCCTTTCGTTATGGTCATGCAGACGCTCCCGAAGGTTCAATCAGCGCCGGCGCCGTTTTAACACCCGGCTTATTGGGTTTGGGATCCACAAAAATACGCCCGCCTTCAATTTTGACATTGTAGGTTGCAATCTTTTCCGTGAAGGGCGGCGGAGACACGCCATCATCCGGACGATACTGCCAGCCATGCCATGGGCAGGTAATACAACCGTCCACAACCCTCCCCTCGCCGAGCGGCCCACTTTGATGACGGCAGGCGTTCGTCACGGCTGAAATCTTGTTGTCGTAACGAAAGACGGCGACACGGTCGCCCTTCGGCAGCGGCGCGATAACCGCCCGGTTTTCCGCAATATCATCCGGCGCGCAAATCTCGATCCAGCCTTTGACTTTAAGACGCTTCATCCCGCTGTCGGCGCCCCATTCTCGCAGACCGCTCACGATATGCAGCCCCGAAACACCAAGAAACGCAGTCGCCGTCAATAATGGATAAACCATCGACTTTTCCGTCATCAATGCGCCAAGCACGATGTGCGTCACAAGCAGCGCATAAGCCGGGTAAACCAGCATGTGGATTGTTTTCCAAACCGGTGCGGAAAGATTGTTCAGCCAGAAATCGTGACTGGTCGCGGCCATCACAAGCATGATTAAAAATGCAGCGAAGCCCAGTACTTCAAAAGGAAATCCGGGGATAGAATCATATTGTGAGTTGCTGACAAAAAGAGACACAAACGGATTGAGCGGCCCGCCCCCATGATACCAAAGCAGCGCCAACCCGAAATGCGCAGAGGCCACAACAAATGTTATGACGCCGAGATGGCGCCGATTATAAAGCATCGTCAGAAATCTCTTATTCATGCGCGCCAGCGGGCCGATCGCCAGAACGACGGTCAAGAGCGCGAACGCAGCCGTTCCCAATGCACGGATAAGCAGAACAACCGGGTCCGCCGTATGACCGCTCTCATGTGTCGCCAGACCGACAACCATAAAGATGGCGATAAACGCAGCAATCGCGACAAGAAGGTAGAGATCGTAAGCAATCTTATTTCCGTTCCACTGGATGGCTTTGTACTCATGCGCCATTGTCTATTTCTCCACACTAGAAGATGTCTGGATAATGCCGGGCAAGTCGCTGGTGGGTGTCGCCGGTCGCATGGTCCAGAAATATACCGCCGCCAGCGCCGTTATTGGCGCAAGCATAATCCAGATAATGAGATGAGCGCGACGATGCGGTCTTTTCATTCCTGCCCCTCAGTCGGTTGGTTGATGCGCCTGCCGGACAGCCATCGTATGACAATAAACGGCCAGAGGGCGACGCATCCCAGAAAAACCATCGGCCGGAAAAAGATGCTGGCTCCCTTGGCCGAGTCATCAAGCTTCGCCACCCCGAAAACAAGAAACAGCAACGCAACGATAACGCCGACGCCAAAATATGTAGCGAGTGCAGCGATAATTGTTCCTGCGAGCGCCATTTCAGCGATCTCCAGACATGCCGACGCCGCCAAAACTGACGGCTGCAAGGTCCGCCATGTCCCGCTTGAATGTCGTCAAATCATCAATACTGAAATCCGAAAGTCGCCGATGGCCGCAGGCGCGCGCAAGAATAGACATCAGCTCTGTCGCACTCTCAAAGAAGTTGGCAAGGCGCTTGGCGGCAATCGCAATCTCAAGCCGAGCGCGTAAATTCTCTTTCTGCGTGGCTATGCCAACCGGGCAGTTATTCGTGTGACATGCACGCATCCCAAGACAGCCGATCGCCTGCATCGGGGCGTTAGATAGCGCCACCGCATCCGCCCCAAGCGCCATCGCTTTCACATAGTCAGCTGGTTTTCGAAGACCGCCCGTTGCGATCAATGAAACAATGCGTGCGCCGCTCCTATCCAAATGGCGCCGTGCACGGGCGAGCGCCGGTATGGTGGGTACGGAAATATTATCACGAAAAATCAGTGGCGCTGCGCCAGTGCCGCCGCCGCGTCCATCTAGGATAATGTAATCAACACCAACTTCCAGCGCTGCATCGATATCTTTTTCGATATGCTGCGCTGACATTTTAAAACCTACTGGAATACCTCCGGTTTGCGCGCGCACTTCATCAGCGAAATCCTTGAACTGTGACGCTTCGGTCCATTCGGGAAAACGCGACGGCGATATCGCATCCTGGCCCGGTTTCAGCCCACGGACTTTCGCAATCTCATCCTTGACTTTGGCGCCGGGCAAATGGCCGCCCGTGCCCGTTTTAGCGCCCTGGCCGCCTTTGAAATGAAACGCCGCCGAGTCACGAACCTTGTCCCAGGAAAAACCGAACCGGGCGGACGCGAGCTCGTAAAAATACCGGCTGTTAGCGTCTCGTTCCTCATCAAGCGAACCGCCCTCACCGGAACAAATGCCCGTCCCCGCCAATTCCGCGCCTTTTGAGAGCGCAATCTTGGCTTCGCGGGACAAAGCGCCAAAGCTGATGTCAGAAACAAACAACGGAATTTTTAAATGCAACGGTTTTTGCGCGCCCGGCCCAATCACGACGCCAGTATCGACTGGCTCATCGTCAAGCAGCGGCGCTTTATGAAGCTGCGCAGTCAGTATTTGAATATCATCCCAAGTGGGAAGCTGGTCGCGCGGAACACCCATGGCGCCGACAACCCCGTGATGCCCGGTCTTTGACAAGCCATCCTTTGCATAGCCTTGGATTAAATCGACAAATGGCTCTTCGGGTTCCGGATGGGTATCCGCATAAAGGCCCTGATATTCATCGCGCCTGAATGGCTGTGGGTGCTCGCGCGCCCATGCCTCCACATCGCTCTGGTCTACATAGACTTTACCGTTGCTGATTTTCGATTCAAATTTATGCAGCGCTTCCTTGTTATCATAAGCGCTGACACCCGTATCATATCGGTAGTCCCAATTGTGGAGACCGCAAATCAAATTCTCACCGTCAATATGACCATCGCTTAATAGCGCCCCGCGGTGAAGGCATCGCCCGTAAAGAACTGACACGTCATTGTCATATCGGATCACCACGAGATCAACATCGGCCACCAGCGCATAGGCAGGCTCACGGTCTTTCAGGTTGGACCATTTCCCTACGGCAACCCATTTGCGTCCCATTATCGCCCCTCCGCCGATTGCCCGTCCTAGTCTTATTGTGATTTGATTTATCCTCGCTCCCGCTGAAAATTGCAAAACACAATTTTCAGGATGTAGATCAGATGAACGGCATGTTATCTTTCGTGAGGTCTTTGTTTGGACGCAAGGACACGGATGGCGATCTGCAAACGCCGCATATGACCACAAAAGGCGCCCAGATGGACGAACAACGTGAAAAGCAGAACCTGAAATGGCATCGGATCGCTGACAAGAATCAAATTGAGGAAGGCCGGGTTATTACCGTGACCGCTGGGCGCAAGACACTGGCGCTCGTCCATTTTGACGGCAAATACGCGGCGATGGACAATCGCTGCCCGCATCAGGGCGGGCCGCTTGGCGAAGGGTCCATCGAAAAAGGTATTGACGATAAATGCTGGCTGCGTTGCCCCTGGCACGGGTGGGATTTTGACCCCCTTACCGGCAAACCGCCAGGCGGTCACGAGGACAGCGGCCAGGAAATGTTCCCGGTCGAAGACCGCGCTGACGGCGTCTATGTCGGAATCGCACCGGAACCAGAGCATATTCGCACGTCTACGGATGTTGTGACCGAGACTATGGCGAATTGGGGCCTCAAGCGCGTCTTCGGCATGGTTGGACATTCAAATCTCGGCCTTGCCGATGCTTTCCGGCGGCGGGAAGAAGCCGGACAATTAACTTACGTGGGTATCCGTCATGAAGGGGCGGCGTCTTTCGCTGCTTCTGGCTATGCAAAACTAACGGGTCGTCCCGCCGCTTGCATGTCAATCGCCGGTCCCGGCGCCACCAACATGATGACCGGCCTGTGGGACGCCAAGGTTGATCGCGCACCGATTATCGCCTGCGCCGGACAGGTACAAGTACAGGTGTTCTCTCCATTCGCGTTCCAGGACATTGATCTTCATAGCGCATTTGCGCCGGTTGGAAAATTTAACCAGCTGGTTCTTCATGCTTCGAATTATGCCGAAACCGCCAATTTGGCGATGAAATCGGCAATTGTAGACCGTGATGTCTCGGTACTGATTTTCCCGGATGATGCACAGACCTTGCCCGCTCCTGATGAAAAAGCAGGCGCCCCCAAAGGCCGATTGTCGGACACTCGCATGGCGCCGCCGGATGATATTGTTGAAGAAGCAGGGCAAAAAATTTTCAACGCCAAGCGTCCGTTGATAATTGCCGGATACGGCGCGCGCGAGGCGATGGATAGCGTTACTGAACTTGCTGAATATCTGAAATGCCCCGTCGTCACGACATTCAAAGGCAAAGGTCAGATTCCTGATACGCATCCGAATGCGGGCGGCGTGCTCGGCCGATCGGGCACGCCAATTGCCTCGTGGTTCATGAACGAGTGTGATTTAATCATCGCGATTGGCGCGTCGTTCTCTCACCATACAGGGATTGAGCCGACAAAACCGATCGTGCAGATCGACTTCGACCGCATGCATCTCGGCAAGGGGCATGCTGTTACTGTACCCGTCTGGGGTGAGATTGGCGAAACCCTCTCAATGCTTCGCAATAAACGCCCCTCAAGCACAACAAATATTGATCAAACGCAAGAGATCGCAGAACGCTGGGCTATCTGGCGGCGCGAGAAAGAACGCAGGCTTGGCGATGATCGCGGCAACGGCGTCAACGCGGCTTCCCTGTTCGCCGCAATGACCAAAATTGTCCCGGCGAACGCAGTCATGCCGGTCGATGTCGGCAATAATACTTATTCTTTCGGGCGATATTTTGAGCCTTGCGGACAACGCATCTTAATGTCCGGCTATCTCGGTTCAATCGGCTTTGGATTTCCCGCCGCCATGGGCGCCTGGGCGGCAACTGAGGACTTTGACGACTATCGCGGACGCAAAGTTGTCTCCATCTCCGGCGACGGCGGCTTTGGCCAATACGCTATGGAATTCACAACAGCCGTTCACTACAATATGGATATCACCCACATTCTTATGAACAATTGCGAGCTTGGCAAAATCTCCAAAGAACAACGATCTGGCGAATGGCCGGTCTGGCAGACAGGACTGACCAACCCGAATTTCGCAGAGTTCGCTGAGTCCTGTGGGGGTATGGGAATTCGCGTGACGGAAAAATCAGACCTTGAGAGCGCAATCAAAAGAGCGATCACGCATAACGGACCGGCGCTTGTGGAAGTGATGACCGATGCAGAACTGGTCTAATCTGACTGACGTTTATGGATTACTTTTACGAAAGCGTACGAAGTAATTTTCACTCAACCCATCGACTGAAACGTCGTCTGACGTTTCAAAACCAACATATTCCATTTCAGAAATCACACCGGCTTTACCAAAGCGTACGTGAGACTTATCGTCGGGGCGCACCGTTTCTGATGTAATTTCATAATCGACAATAATCAGCGACCCGCCGGGTTTCAGCGCATTGCGGACCGTGCGCATAATATCTTCACGGTTTTCAAAATAGTGATAGGTGTCCGCAATGAAAACCACATCGACGGACTGCTCGGGTAGCGAGATATCATTCCGGCGGCCAAGCACAGCGGTGATATTATAGAAGCCCATATCCTCTGCACGGCGATTAATTAAATCCAGAAATAAAGGCTCAATATCGACAGAATAAACGTGCCCCTTTGCGCCAACCGCTTCCGCAAACAGCAACGTGTAAAGGCCGGTCCCGGCGCCGATATCAGCGACAACATCGCCTTCGTTCAATCCGGCGGCCGCCACAACCGCTTCGCGCGCGCTGTAGAGCTCACGGCTGCCAACTTCGAGACGCTCCAGCCAGACATCAAGATTAACCTCGCCATCATCGATGGCAGGCGTATCAATAACCGGCGCACTGCCTGCGTCCGCCTCTTGATTTGCCGGCTCGGAGCACGCCGCCAGCAAAAACGCCGCTATTGTCAGATATTGCGCGCGCTTCATTGCTCTACTCTCTGTTTACTGGCGACCCAAGCCGCCCCCGTTTAACCCGGTCATTAACTATCCGGTCGCCGCCGTCAAACCGCTTCTGGGAAAAATCAGCAAAAACCTTTAACGCTCGATTCAGCCCAGCCGTTTAAGCGATAATTATGGCGAATGAGGCTGATAGCGCATTTTGGGCCGCATCCAAAATACCCGCCGCCCTGGTCGATAGCCTGGCCGGGCTGTTCGCCCCTGATTCGAGGTTTTTCCCACCCTATATCCTGGCCGCGATCATTCTGGCTTGCGCAGCATATTACGCCAATCGCAAAAACCTGCCGCCTAAGTATCGGGCCGGATTTTTCAGATACTTATTCACGCGCGATGTGTACGCCCATCCATCGGCATTTGTTGATCTGAAGGTGACGCTCGCCAATCGGTTGTTTACGCCGCTGCTGGTGCTCGCCGGCCGGGGGGCGGTTATCATCTCCGCTCAGGCGACCGCCTTGATGATCCTTGGAAGCGAGGCGGCTGAATCAAACGCCCCAATTGAAAATATCAGCCTGTTCGCATTAATGAGCGTAACCATAGCCATCGTTCTGGCGAGTGACTTTACGACTTATTGGGTGCACCGACTGCATCATGAGCACCCTGTGCTGTGGCCGTTCCACAAACTGCATCACAGCGCCGAAACCATGACGCCCCTGACTTTCGCGCGTAAGCACCCGGTCTATGATTTGTTTCGGGCGCTTTCCAACGCCGCCATTGTCGGACCAGTGCAAGGGCTGATTTTTGCAGCATTCGGCATTGTTGATGTCGCCGTCATATTCGGTGTTAACGCTGCTTACGCCTTGTTTCACTGGCTGGGATCAAATCTGCGCCATACCCATATATGGGTTTCTTATGGCCCGATCATCAATCGTGTACTGATCAGCCCGGCGCAACATCAGATCCATCATAGTAGCGCTGTTACCCATCACAACAAGAATTATGGGGAGGTGTTCGCCTTTTGGGACTGGATGTTCGGCACGCTTTACGTTCCAGAGGGCTATGAACAGCTTGAGTTCGGGCTTGCAGACGCTAACGGGGTTAAACTTAACCAACCTCATGCAACGCTGAAGGAAGCCTGGACAGTCCCTTTGAAAGAGAGCGGCATTGCCTTACGGGAACGCGGCGACACGCCAGCAAAGGCATCGCCGCCTGCCGCTTAGCGCGCTAGCAGGCTGTTTGCAGCGATCACATCGCGCCCATCATCATTGAAACAGGCATTCTGCAGCATGGGACCATATTGAACGGCGCCAGTTTTGTTCAAATGATCTGGATCCCGAAACAATGTTGGATCATCAAATCGTGCGCTGTCATCTATGAACCGTATCCGAGGATGTTTGGCGAGTTCTGTAAATAAGCCTTGCGCCGCATTCCATTGCTGTTTTTCAGAGTCGTTGAGACTCTCGACATATTGACGATAAACCGGCGCCGTTGGGAAAGAAACCAGACATATGTCGGCGCCTGCCTCAACAAATTTCGCCACCATGTCGCGATAAAGGTCGACCGTAATTGATTGCTCTGCCCCTATATCCGGCAAATGTAAGTCGACTCTATGTGCCGTAAATTCTTGAACTTGCACCGCCGCCCATGTGGCCAGGTTTCCTGGTGACAACAATGCACCCTGCGCCGTCGTTTCAATTTTTGAAGTCATACGGCCACCGCTTTTTATAAAGGCCTGCCACAAGGCTAATAGCTGCGGCCGGTATCGGGCACTCAAAGAAAGTAACGCAGATCTTTCCCTGCCAGCGAATGCAATTGGGTAATCTCCAAGTCCGGCGCCTTTTCGATAGGCCGCGAAAAGATGTGGATCCGCCTGAATGAGTACGGTTTTCACATTCGGCGTTTGCTCAAGATAGAGTGATGCTTTCCACGCCATTTTCTCGACACTCTCGGACGGGTAAGCGAGATTAACCACTGGATCTTGCGCATCAAACCCGCGCGCCACATGACTGTCGCCAAAAGCCACATAAGGCGACGTCGTTTGTTCAAATAGCGCAACATGTTTACGCAAAGTGTCCTGCGGGAACACTTGCGTGCGCACCAGCCATTCACTTGCGCCGGTGAGCAACGCAAAGGCGCCTGTGCAGGCGGCCACATAAACGAACGCTAAGCGTTTAAAACTGGAAATAGATAAATTCATAAGGACCAGTTGTCATCAGAATAAAAATCACAGCGGCGGTTAATGCGCCGAGCATTGTCATTACCAAAATGCTCGTATCGCTAAATGCAGCGACGCCTTTTACTGGAAGCGTTTGTTCACCAGAAGTATCGGTCGCTGCTACTTTTTTGAACTTCTCCAATAATTCCAGTGCATTCGGCGCACACCAGACAACCAAAGCGGCGACGACAAGAAGTGGAAAAGAAAACAGCATGGCTGGCGAAAACACCGTTGGCGCGGCCACATTCTGTCCAAGCATCCCTGCAAGAACGAGGAAACCAGCCTCGAAACTCTCAGCACGGAAAAATACCCATGCAACTGTCACAGCCAGAAATGTCATCGCGACAGTAGCAACCGGATTGAGTTGCAGCTTGCCGTTCATGGTTTTATCCCATGCGTGATTGACGCAAAGATAAAGGCCGTGAAGCCCGCCCCAAACAACGAAAGTCCAGGCGGCGCCATGCCAGAGCCCGCCAAGCAACATGACAATGAATAAATTGCGATAACGAAAGAGGCCGCCCTTTCGATTGCCGCCAAGCGGAATGTAGAGGTAATCCCGTAAAAATGTCGAAAGCGTGATGTGCCAGCGTCGCCAGAAATCGACAATGCTGCGCGCCTTGTAGGGCGAATTGAAATTCATTGGCAGCCTGACGCCGAATAACAGCGCCAGCCCAAGCGCCATGTCGCAATAGCCTGAAAAATCAAAATAGATCTGAAAACTGTAGGCGACTGTCCCAATCCACGCCTCCGCCGGCGCAATCGCATGACCGGCTGCAGCCGCCTCAAACACTCCATCGGCGATGGGCGCTAGTCCGTCGGCGATCAATACTTTTTTCGCCAGGCCAATTGAAAAAAGGAATATCCCCGCAACAATATCCTCCGGCAGAAACCGAGCGAAGCGAGTTCCGGAAAATTGCGGCGCCAACTCTTTGTGGTGAACAATCGGTCCAGCTATCAGTTGCGGAAAAAATGCGACGAACAGCGCGTAATCAAGAAAATCATATCTGTGACCGTCGCCCTTCAAGCAATCAGCAAGAAAAGCGATCTGTTGAAAGGTGAAAAAAGAAATTGCAAGCGGCAAGATGACGCCATCAATCGTCACATCAACATGCACGAGGTCGCTGAGGGTCGACGAAAAAAGGCCGATATATTTAAACCAACCTAACAATGCGAGGTTGAATGCAATGCCGAGGGCGGCAAGCGCGCTTGACCGGGTCGCGGAAATGCATTGACCGAACAAAAAGTTCACGCCGATCGACGAAGCGATCAGCAAAAGATAGCTCGGCGTTTGCCATGAATAAAAAATCAGCGACGCGACGAGCAGCACGAGAACGGCCATGCGCGCGCCGCCCACCCTCGCCGCAAAAAAGACGGCTGCAAGCGTGATTGGCAGGAAGCTTAGAATGAATATGAGCGAAGAGAACAGCATCGCCTACTCCGCTGGCTGTACTGGCGGGGTCGCCTTACCAGTTGTGAAGCGCCCAGCCGCCCGTTTCAGCGGGCGCCAATACAGCGCCCCCAGCGTATTCAATTCAGCATTCTCTTCACGTTCGATGCCGTATTCGAACGCCTCCCCCTCAACTGGTTGGTAGAGCGTGCCGAAAAGCCGGTCCCAGAATGTAAAGATATGACCGAAATTGCAGTCATAATGACGCGGTTCGCGGCTGTGATGCAGTTGATGGTGGGCCGGCGACATCACGAATCGATTCCAGAACGGGCCGTAACTGATCCAGATATGCGAGTGACGGATATTGTAGCCCAAAAGCCGCCAGAGATAGACAATCAGCGCCACGCCGCCGACTTCTATGGTTGAACCAGGCGCGCCGAAAAGCACTGCCCAGATCGTCGTCGCAATGGCGATCCCAGCGCCAACGATCAAAGAACTAATCAAAATTTCTACGGGATGACGACGCATCGCGGTCAGCGGAGTCAATACCTCGGCACAGTGATGAACCTTGTGAAATTCCCAGAGCATTGGAATTTTGTGTTTCAAGTAATGAGCGAAGGTCGCGAAAAAATCCCATACAAGCGCCAGATAAACCCCGAACAGGGCCATTTTCCATGGCGATGGGGCGTCAGCGTCGATCCCATCGCCAGCGACAAGCGCTGGGAGGGGAGGAATTGCGATCGCCGCAACCGCCGGCAAAAAGAACAACAGTCCGTCATTGATCAGGATAATGAAAAGGTCCTGCCGCGCCGAACGATGTCGCCAGACGGCGGCGGGAAACAGATCGGTCAGCAAGCCACGCACGGAAAAACCGCGACCCGCCTTTCGCTGACGTGAAATCAGGACAAACGCAGCAATAAGACAGGCGGCAAACAGCGGCGCCGGGCTTAAGAAACTGCCCGTGTTAAAAAATAGACGCTCAAGCGCGCCTGCAACATTAGCCGCATAACCAAAAATGTTTTCCGTCAAGGCCATCAACGCGCCAAAAATCCGATTGCCAACAGGCGTCAACGTTACGGAAACCGCGTAAACATATGATTTCTTTGGAAAATAGGATTGTTTGCGCCCGCCGCTCGTTAAAAAGGCTTTATTTAGAGGGGGTTAGCAATTCCAGCGGCGCACAATACCAGGCAATAAAAAAACCGCGCCGAAGCGCAGTTGAAAAATCGAAGAAGGGTCAAATCATCTTTGCAGGCCTGGCGGCGACTTACTCTCCCACGCCTTAAGACGCAGTACCATCAGCGCTGGGGAATTTAACGACCGAGTTCGGGATGGGATCGGGTGGAGGCTCCCCGCCAAAACCACCGGGCCGGCAAAAACGATTAAATGCGAGAGTATCAAAGTTCTAACGCTTCAGCGTTCGATCCGCATCACAACGAATCGTTCGCCACGCATGAGCAATATCTCATGACAATTCCGAAGAATTGCATGAGGACGATCAAGCCAATCGAGCAATTAGTACCGGTAAGCTTCACACATTGCTGTGCTTCCACACCCGGCCTATCAACGTGGTGGTCTTCCACGGCTCTCAAGGGACTATTTGTTTCGAGGTCGGTTTCCCGCTTAGATGCTTTCAGCGGTTATCCGTTCAATACATAGCTACCCAGCACTGCCATTGGCATGACAACTGGTCCACCAGAGGTATGTCCATCCCGGTCCTCTCGTACTAAGGACAGCTCCTCTCAATATTCCTACACCCACGGCAGATAGGGACCGAACTGTCTCACGACGTTCTAAACCCAGCTCACGTACCGCTTTAATTGGCGAACAGCCAAACCCTTGGGACCTGCTCCAGCCCCAGGATGCGATGAGCCGACATCGAGGTGCCAAACAATGCCGTCGATATGGACTCTTGGGCATCATCAGCCTGTTATCCCCGGCGTACCTTTTATCCGTTGAGCGATGGCCCTCACACGAAGAACCACCGGATCACTATGGCCGACTTTCGTCTCTGCTCGACTTGTCAGTCTCGCAGTCTAGCAGGCTTATGCCATTGCACTCGACGACCGATTTCCGACCGGTCTGAGCCTACCTATCGCGCGCCTCCGTTACCATTTGGGAGGCGACCGCCCCAGTCAAACTACCCACCATGCAGGGTCCCGGATCCAGGTTCATGGACCGCGGTTAGACATCAGCGACAACAAGGGCGGTATTTCACATTGCGGCTCCACGAAAGCTGGCGCCTCCGCTTCAAAGCCTCCCGCCTATGCTACACATGGTGACGCTAATGCCACTGCAAAGTTGTAGTAAAGGTGCACGGGGTCTTTCCGTCTAACCGCGGGTACTCCGCATCTTCACGGAGAATTCAGTTTCGCTGAGTCTGCATTGGAGACAGTGTGGAATTCGTTACGCCATTCGTGCAGGTCGGAACTTACCCGACAAGGAATTTCGCTACCTTAGGACCGTTATAGTTACGGCCGCCGTTTACCGGGGCTTCAATTCGGAGCTCTCACCCCTCCTTTTAACCTTCCGGCACCGGGCAGGCGTCAGACCCTATACGTCGTCTTGCGACTTCGCAGAGCCCTGTGTTTTTAGTAAACAGTCGATACCACCTGGTTTGTGCCCCCCGCC
>JBCCUQ010000002.1:0-866316 GCA_039196665.1 Pseudomonadota bacterium
CAAGGCGGTGCATCTCGCCTACGCCCATGACAAGAACGGTCGCATCACGATCATGAACAATCATGCGGTGGCGGGCCAGAACCGGACCTTCGCCTATGACGGGGCCGGGCGGCTCGTGACGGCGACGGGTCCGTGGGGAACAACTGGGGGTGGGGCCCCAGTTGTTGGATCGTTCGAGTATGACTCACTTGGAAATCTTCGCAAGAAGACGCTTGGGTCCCGCGTCGTCGATCTTGACTATGACGACATCGTCGGCGGGGTCGGCACCGGGCGTCTGACCCGTGCGCGTGACACCGCCGATGGGTCGGTGTGGCGCGATTACACTCACGACGGGCGCGGCAATGTCACCGACAATGACCGGCTGACCTTTACATACGACCGGGCCGACCAGCCGGTGTCGGTCTCCGGCGCGGCGGGCGGGTCGTTCCGCTATGACGGCAATTTGAAGCGCGTCAAGCAGATCGTCGATGGCGAGACGACCTATTCCGTTTACGGACAGTCAGGGGCGCTGTTGTTCCGGCGCAATGTGACGACCGGCGTCATC
This sequence comes from Pseudomonadota bacterium, assembly GCA_039196665.1. GTDB lineage: Bacteria > Pseudomonadota > Alphaproteobacteria > Caulobacterales > Parvularculaceae > Hyphococcus. Next base: position 545 of record JBCCUQ010000002.1, read on the forward strand.
ACCGACTATATCCGCGTCGCGGGGGGCGCCTCGCCACAAAGAAACGTGGGCCTATAGCGCCGATGTGCGACGCCGTGCATCCATGGATTGAAGCCTGCAAGACCGGGCCGCTTGTTACGTCCAAAGGTAAAACACCGCTCGGCGATATCTTTCCGCCGTGGCGCAGATTCAAACGCGAGGCTGGCCTTCCTGAAGAGTTCACGCCGGCTTGCATCCGTCACACCGGTGCACCCGAAGCGCGCGCCAGTTGCGCGCCAATTACCTGCTGGAGTGGTGGGCGCACCGGGTTTCGAACCTGGGACCTCTACCATGTCAAGGTAGCGCTCTACCCCTGAGCTATGCGCCCGGCCAAGCGTCGCCGCCCGTTCCGAAGGGATCGCTCTCTAACGGCAAATGACGTGGGTGGCAAGCCTGCTTGATAACGCTTGCATCAGGCGGCGATGACGCGGTCGACTTCCTGCACAAGGTCCTTCAGGTGGAAGGGCTTTGACAGGACCTTGGCGTCTTCCGGCGCCTGGTTGGCGGCGTTCAGCGCCACGGCGGCGAAGCCCGTAATGAACATGATCTTCATCTCGGGGTCGATTTCCGAGGCGCGCCGGGCGAGTTCGATGCCGTCCATCACCGGCATCACGATATCGGTCAACAGGAGGTCGAATTCGCGCAACTGCAGTTCGGTCAGAGCCTCGTCCCCTTGCGCCGCGTCGATCACCGAATGGCCAGCCCGCTCAAGCGCTTTTTTTAAAAACCGCCGCATCGACTCATCGTCTTCCGCTAAAAGAATCGCCGCCATAAACTCCGCCTTTTGAGTGCTTGATCGACCTGTTCTAGATCGGGAATCAAGATCGACCTGTGTTGGAACGCATAATCAAAATTCATAAGCAAAATGCAAATTTCGCTCCATCACCGGTTTATTATCAGACCTGGTCTTAACGAAAGCCATCAGTTCACGCTAACATACGCCAATTCGCGCGAGGTCGATATCGAATAAGGCATGGCAAAGAACACGCAAATCCCGGAAACGCTGCCGTCCGGCAAGGCCATCGAGGTTCTTGCGCCGGCCGAAGCGACGTCGCCGGTGATCTTCGCCTCGCCCCATTCTGGGCGCGATTATCCCTCTGACCTGTTGCGCAATTCCAGATTGGACCGCCACGCCTTGCGCCAGTCCGAAGACAGCTATGTCGATCTTCTGTTTGATGATGCGCCCCAATATGGCGCGCCTTTGCTGCGGGCGCTTTTTCCGCGCGCCTATGTTGATGTGAATCGCTCACGCGCCGAGCTTGATCCGCGTATGTTCGCCGATGATCTGCCGCGCAGCGCCGATACACGTTCCAGCCGGGTGATCGCAGGCCTTGGCGTCATCCCGCGCATTGTCGCCGACGGGCACGATATTTACAGCCGCAAGCTCTATTATTTCGATGCGCGCCGGCGTCTGGGCGCCTGTTATGACCCTTATCATGCAACCCTTTCGGAGCTGATTGAAGCAGCGCGCGCGAAGTTTGGTTGCGCTGTATTGATCGATTGTCATTCCATGCCATCAGCTGGCGGCGCGCCGTTCCGTTCCGGCGAACCGCCGATCGATTTTGTACTTGGCGACCGCTTTGGATCATCCTGTGCGCCCTTTGTCACCGAGATCGCCGAAGACACGCTTTCGACGCTGGATTACGAGGTTGCGCGCAACGCGCCTTATGCAGGCGGCTTCGTCGCTTCATCTTATGGCCGCCCGAAAAAGGGCGTTCACGTGCTTCAGATCGAAATCAACCGGGCGCTGTATTTGGATGAACGACGGATCACCCGGACCGAAGGTTTCGACAAATTGCGGGTTGCGATGCACAGTTTGATTCAGCGGCTGACGTCATTGCGCGCCGATGACATGTGGGCGGCGCAGGCGGCGGAATAACAAGGCGTATAAAAAAGGCCGCAGGACGAACCTGCGGCCAAGTTATAGGGAGGAAACGCCCAGAAACTGGGCGGTAGCGGCGGAACCGCTACTGAAAAAGGCTATCTCAGCCTTTGTTGCGGCGCAACATTATTTTGCAGTGCAATATCGCTCAAAGTTGTTTTCAAAATTTGCGCGAATTCTGGTTTGTCGATGGGCTGAATTGTAAATCGTCGCGCCATGGACTAGGCCCAACTTTCTGAGCGGATCGCTATGGGAGCGATTTTCCCACTTGCAGGAACGAAAGAATGGATCGCGACAATACGAATGAGCCGCCGCGAAAAAAAGGCGCGCTGCGCCGGATCGGGTCAAGCGTCGGGCGTCTCACGCGCGCCAAGCAGCGCTTTGATATGCCGAGCGTGGATGGTGGGCTGAAAATCATCATCGCGACCGATGCGTGGAAGCCGCAATTGAACGGCGTTGTGCGCACGCTGGATACGTTGGGCCGGATCCTCACCAAATTCGGCAATGAAGTGCGCTACATTACGCCGAATGAATTTAAGTCGGTGCCATTGCCTTCCTATTCGGAAATCCGTTTGTCGCTGATGCCGAACCGCAAGGTCGCCAAAATCATCAACGAGTTTCAGCCGGACGCGATTCATATCGCCACGGAGGGACCGATCGGGCGCGCCACGCGCCGGTTCTGCAAGCGTCGCGGCTATCCTTATACGACGAGTTTCCACACGCGCTTTGCGGAATATGCAAATGAACGCTGGAAGGTGCCGACGACCTGGGGATATGCGGTCCTGCGCGACTTCCATAAAGATGGCGAGACCATGATGGTCGCGACGCCGGGGCTGGTTGAAGAGCTGAAAGAACGTGGTTTCGGGGATATGAAATTATGGGCGCGCGGTGTTGATCTCGATCAGTTCCAGCCCGGCGACCGTTCGCTTCTCGATGCCCACGAACGCCCTGTCTTTCTGTATGTAGGCCGGCTTGCGGTGGAAAAGAGCATTGAGGATTTTCTTGAAGCCGATCTGCCCGGCACAAAGGTGATTGTGGGCGAAGGCCCGCAGCGCGAAGAACTGAAAGAAAAATATAAAGACGCCGTGTTTGTCGGATCGAAGTTCGGCGATGAGCTGACGCAGTATTATCAGGCCGCCGACGTTTTTGTGTTTCCGTCTCGTACGGACACGTTCGGCCTGGTTAATGTCGAGGCGCTTGCCTGCGGCGTGCCGGTCGCCGCCTATCCGGTGCGCGGGCCGCTCGAAATTCTGGATGGCGCCCCAGCCGGCTGCGGCGCTCTCGATGAAGACCTGACAAAAGCCTGTATGACCGCTTACGAAAACCGCGATCCCGCAGCGTGCAGGGAATGGGCGGAAAGATTTTCCTGGGATGCGGCGACGCGCCAGTTCATCACCAATCTGGCGACGCCGGAATTTGATAATGAATTCTGGCTGCGTTCGGCGAAGATGATCGATTAATCCGGGCGTTTCGGCGCGCGGGGTCATATTGAGACAATTCCCCTGTTCCGAAATGGCTGGGGCGATCATTCGCCTGATGCGCGAAAACGCATCAGGCGTGTAGCGCTATCTGGATTTCCCCTTTTTATTTCAGGCGTTTGACCCGCATAAGGCGAGCGCAAAGCCGACGCTTCTCCCAAACGGCACGGGGCTTGCGACCCACCAGTCAGACGGTGGCCTCATCTGAAGGCCAGGCAAGGTTTAAACGGTGGAGTAGAGTATGACGCATCCAGTCGACACGCATGTAGGGCGCCGCCTTCGGGCGCGGCGTCGTCTTCTCGGGCTGACGCAGGAGAAGCTGGCGCAAGCGGTCAACATCCGCTTCCAGCAGATCCAGAAATATGAAAGCGGCGCTAACCGTATTTCCGCCTCGCGTCTGTGGTCGCTGGCGAAAGCGCTGGAAGTGTCGGTCTCTTATTTCTTTGAAGGCATGAACGGACACGAACCGGCCTTTGAGTTCAACGCGAATTACGGTTTCGCTGAAGCGCCTGCGGCCGACGTTCTTGATGAAAAAGAAACCATCGATCTCGTCCGTTATTATTATCAGCTCAATGAAGAGCCGCGAAAGCGTCTTCTCGATCTCGCCAAGGCGATGTCCGGCGTCGAATAGGCTTTACAACACCAGCTATCCCTCAGCGCTCCTCCCTCCCACTTGCGCTGGCGCGCGGCGGTCGCCATGATCGCCGCGCATGTCTTTTCCATCAGAAAAAATTTCAGAATTTACCACCTTCGCCATGCGTCTGGCGGACTTAGCACGCGCCGAAACCCTGCCTCGTTTTCGCAACGGCGCCTCCGTTACCGACAAAACCGGCGCGGCCTCCAACCTTGAATTTGATCCGGTCACGGATGCTGACCGCGAGGGCGAGCGGGTGATCCGCGACCTGATCGCAAAAACCTATCCAGATCATGGCGTCATCGGCGAGGAATTCGGTGAGATGAAAGGCGACGGCCCGTGGCGCTGGGTGCTCGACCCGGTAGATGGCACGCGCGCCTTTGTTTGTGGCGCAGCGACCTGGACGACGTTGATCGCGCTAGAGCATAATGGCGCGCCGGTGCTTGGACTGATCGACCAGCCTTTTACCAAAGAGCGCTGGCTTGCATCGAACGGCGAGACGGTTTTTCAACGCGGCGGCGAAGCGAGGACCTGTCGCACCAGCGGCGTCAGCGATCTCAACCGCGCGCGGATTTCAACGACGGACCCGAGGCCGGAAAGCTATTTCGGAGAAAGCCCCGCGTGCGCCTTTGCCCGTCTCGCGGCAGCGTCGCGCGTCGCACGTTTTTCCATGGACGCCTACGCCTATGCGCTTCTTGCATTGGGCGAGCTGGATGTTGTGGCGGAGAATTCTCTTCAGCTACATGATTATGCGGCGCTGGCGCCGGTGGTTGAGGGCGCCGGCGGCGTCATCACGAACTGGAACGGCGACCCTTTAGGGTCCGATGATCGCGGCGAGGCGCTGGCCGCCGCCACGCCGGCGCTGCATGCGGCTGCGTTAGAGGCGTTGGCGGTACAGTCGTAATCCTGATCACATCCAAAAGCACCGTCAGGCATGCTTGGGTTTTAAAGGCCCAAACGAGCTGTAAGGTGACCGGCTGGCGGCTGCCTTTATCGATAGAGTAGATTTATCATATCAAAACTATCGGTTTTACAAATAATGCCGACAAAGGTATTCCTGTGGCGATTAACAGGAAAACTAAACATGCAGCTTACGGATGAATATTGCTCAGAACGCATGACACGTCTGCACTGCATGAAAAAGTTAAGCCGGCCTCTGTCGAAGTCCATCTACACAGGCTGCACAAACGGCGCCCGCAAAGTTCAACCGAAAAACTCAAGCGCTGGCGGCGCATCTTTGCCGCGCCAGCGCTTTCAACTTTTTTGCTAAATAAGACATCGAAAGGAGTGAACGCATGAATCAGAACCTTAAATCATCGCTGCTTACAGGGGCGGCCGTTATGACCCTCGTATTTGTAACGGCTTGCGGAAATCAGGAGCGTGCAAGCGATAGCGAACCAGTCGCTGAGAATAACACAGCCGCGCAGGCGGAACCGGCTACGCAGACTGAGACTGCCGCTGAAAGTGTTTCAGCTGCGAGCGGTCTTACTCAAGGCGAGCCTAAGGCGAATGAATTCTGGTGGCCGGAAACATTGAACCTTTCGCAGCTTCGCCAGAACGAAGCCGTGTCAGATCCTCTGGGCGAAGATTTCGATTACGCGGCGGCGTTTGAAAGCCTTGATCTCACGGCGGTAAAGCGCGACATCGAAGCGGTGATGACTACGTCGCAGGATTGGTGGCCGGCGGATTATGGGCACTACGGACCATTTTTCATTCGCATGGCGTGGCACAGCGCGGGCACCTATCGCACGCTTGATGGCCGTGGCGGCGCCGGCGGCGGACAGCAACGCTTTGAGCCGCTCAACAGCTGGCCGGATAACGCCAATCTCGACAAGGCGCGGCGGTTGCTGTGGCCGGTCAAGCAGAAATATGGCCGCAATATTTCGTGGGCTGACCTGATGGTGCTAACCGGTAATGTCGCACTAGAATCCATGGGGTTTGAAACGTTTGGTTTCGCTGGCGGCCGTGAAGACGACTGGCAGGCTGAGCTTGTCTATTGGGGCCCGGAAACGGAAATGCTCGCCGATAAACGCTATAGCGGCGACCGGAAACTCGAAAAGCCGCTCGGTGCGGTGCAGATGGGTCTGATCTACGTCAATCCGGAAGGGCCGAACGGCAATCCTGATCCGCTGGCGGCGGCGCGCGATATTCGTGAAACTTTCGGTCGCATGGCGATGAACGATGAGGAAACGGTTGCGCTGATTGCGGGCGGGCATACCTTCGGCAAAGCGCACGGCGCACGCAGCCCGGAAGATTGTGTCGGGCCGGAGCCTGCAGCGGAAAACGTCGAAGAGCAGGGTCTTGGCTGGAACAACAAATGCGGAATGGGTAATGCCGGCGATACCATCACCAGCGGTCTTGAAGGGGCCTGGACGTCCAGTCCTGCTCAGTGGACGCATCAATATTTGAGCAACCTGTTTAACTTTGAGTGGGAGCAAACCAGAAGCCCGGCCGGCGCCATTCAATGGATTCCGACCAACGAGGCCGCTTCAGCATTGGTGCCGGACGCTCATGATCCGGACAAGTTTCACGCGCCAATCATGATGACGACCGACCTGTCGTTAAAAGAAGACCCGGCCTATCGGGAAATTTCACAGCGCTTTCTCGACAACTCTGAAGAGTTCGAGCTTGCTTTCGCAAAAGCCTGGTTCAAGCTGACCCATCGCGATATGGGGCCGCGCGCCCGGTATCTGGGTTCGGAGGTTCCTGCTGAGGTGTTGAGCTGGCAGGATCCTGTGCCCGCCGTGGACCACGAGTTGATCAACGATGCGGATATTGCAGACCTTAAGGCGCGCGTCCTCGCATCGGGGCTGTCCATTCCGGAACTGGTCAGAACGGCCTGGAGTTCCGCCGCCTCATTTCGCGACACGGACATGCGCGGTGGCGCCAACGGCGCGCGCATCCGTCTTGCGCCGCAAAAAGATTGGGCCGTCAACAATCCGAGGGAGCTCGCCAGAGTGCTTGCGATACTGGAAGAAGTTCAAGCGGCTTTCAACGAAGCGCAACCGGGCGGCAAGAAAGTCTCGCTCGCTGACGTTATTGTTCTAGGCGGCGCGGCGGCCATTGAACAGGCGGCGCAAGACGCCGGTCACAATGTAACAGTCCCGTTCACGCCCGGACGCACCGATGCGTCGCAAGAGCAAACGAGCGTGGATTCTTTTGCCGTGCTAGAGCCCAAAGCGGACGGCTTCCGCAACTATGTTGGCGACGCACAAGACCGGGCGCCGTCGGAACTGCTGGTTGATCGCGCCGACACGCTGGGACTGACAGTTCCGGAGATGACCGTTCTGGTCGGCGGAATGCGTTCTCTTGGCGCGAACGCCAACGGGACGGAACATGGCGTCCTTACCGATAAGCCGGGAACGTTGAGTAATGACTTCTTCGTAAACCTGCTCGACATGTCGACGAAGTGGAGCCCAACAAGTACGGATTATGTCTTCGAAGGCCGCGACCGCTCTAGCGGCGACCTCAAATGGACCGCGACGGAAGTCGATCTGGTGTTTGGCTCGAATGCAGAACTGCGCGCCGTGGTCGAAAACTATGCGTATAATGACGCGCAAAAGGTTTTCCTTCAGGACTTCGTCGACGCCTGGATCAAGGTGATGAATCTCGACCGTTTCGACACAAATTAAATATCAATATGTTGGCGGTCTCTGTTTGGAAGGAATAGAGATCGCCGACCTCATTTTCGTCTCAGTCTCATTAAAAAAAGCAATCTGTAAGACTTTCAATTGCAGATGTGGCGGCGTGAGGAAAAAGCCTTTCACCAAGAAAATCGCGCTTTAAACTTACCAGCAACAAGATAGATACTCGAGCCGCAACGACATCTCTGATTGGCGGTTTACTTTTAGTGTTCCACCTTTTGATAAGCGCATTGAGAAAAGCCTGGTCCTCTTTTTGGTGCGCTGACATTATTTCCGGCGGCGTCTTTCGAACGATTGCAAGCAGCTCTTGCTCGCGCCCCATATATTGGACAAGCGGGTCAGCGCAAATCTGATCGAATAAGGTCCGCACTCTTTTTTCGAAATGCCGCCGTGTTTTTAGGTGAGCGGGTAAGTTTCCAACGAGCAATGGTTCGCGAATTCGGTTTTGGCTATCTTCAAGAAGCTCGAAAAACAAAACCTCTTTCGTTTGATAGAATTTATAGAATGAGCCCTTTGCTATTCCTGCAGCGCTCGTAATTTGCTCGAGACTTGTTTTCAGAACCCCCTGTGAAGCGAATAATCGTCGCGCCGCATTTCTTAAAAGCTCCCGAATGCTCGCCTCTTCCTGGACGCTAAACGCTCTTGGCATGATATCTCCATAAATCTATTTGACTAATATAGATATTTGGTCATACTTCAATCTCATTTTTCGCCTGAAAAAAATCGGGAGAAGGCTCATGGCGCGAATACGGTGGGGGATAGTGCTGACATTATCGCTAATCGGTCTTGTCTATGCCGCACTTACGATTTTGGCGTGGATAAACGGGTTAGAATATTGGGTCGCGCTTATCTCCCTCGCGAGCGTCGGAAAACTCGTTGTCCTGCTTGAAAGAAAAGCCCCAGTGCGGAACGCCTTTGCTGCAGGATTTTTTACCGCATTATTTGCGCTTTGGGGGCAAATGGCTTTTGTCGATATATATTTTCAAAACAATCCTGAATATCTATCGGCGGAGGTTCCTTTTGGGCTTTCTCCAGTGTCATTCACGCTCTTGTTCTCACCGCTAGGTGGGATAATGGGAGGCTTACTCGCCGCCATAACGGCCTTGCTTGTTTTGATTATCATGCAGCTTGTGTGGCGGCGTGAGGAGAGATCGCGGTGACCGGTGATCTCTGGGCTTTATGTGCGACATTAATACTTGCGATCGTTCAAATCGGCATGCAGAGCGTTGCAACTTTGAGGCAAGCGGGCCCGGCTTGGGTCGCCGGTCCAAGAGACATCCCATTTGAGGTAACGGGCATTAGCGGCCGTTTGGTTCGGGCGCACAAAAATCTGTTGGAGATACTCCCACAGTTTTCCGCTGCTTTATTTATCGTGCATGCAGGGGAACTCAACGGCGTTTTGTCGGTGTGGGGGGCGTGGATTTTTTTTGTTTCTCGTTGCCTGTATGTGCCGTCTTATGCTTTTGGCCCGCCTGGCTTGCGTTCTGTTTTCTGGCAGGGCGGTCAGATAGGCATCATCGTTATTCTTATCGATATCGTCAGGTAGGAGAACACAGCCGCAGTCAGGACATACAGCTTAAATATTGAGCCGCGATATCATAATCTGCAGTGATATCTTAAAAAATAACTCTTACCGGCAGATACCAATCAGACGATTATCGCACTTAATCTTATTCATCTAATATCGGCGCGATAAACTCGTCGAACGCCTGCCAGTACTGGTCCCTGATTTCGTCGCGCTCCATCAGAATTTCATGCAGCGCGCCCTTGATTGTGATACAATCGATGGCGTCGTTGGCGGCGGCGAGCTCTTGATGGTCGCCGGGATCGACCAGCTTGTCATTCTCGGCGGATATAATCCGTACTGGAACTTTAATATTGTCAAGCCGCCCCGGTTGATGGATTTCATCCATGCCCTTTATCGCGGCGTTGAGCCAGCCATAGGTCGGCGCGAAGACACAGGCATTGGGCGCCGCCGCTTGCAGTTCGCGAAAGCGTTCGTGACGGCGCGGATCAGAAGTTAGCGCATTGCCCTCAAAGTCGAGGGAGTATTCCTTAACGCCGACAAGCGAGACCCGTGACCAGCCAAGATTGTTGGCGAGGCCCGCCAGCGTCCGCGCGAAGACCCGCATTTTAAGGCTTGGAAAAAGGCGTGTCATCGGTGCGCAAAGTACGGCGCGCGAAAAGGTCTCGTCGCCGTCGGCCAGGAGCATCAACGCCGGCAGCCCGCCCATGGAGTGCGTCATCAAAATCATCGGCCCGCCAAAGCGCGGTTTGACGATATCCTCGACGAAATTTCGCAGGTCGGATTTATAGGCGCCGAAATCCGGGATATGCCCCTTGTCTGAAACCGGCAGCATCCGTGAAGACAGACCTTGTCCGCGCCAGTCCATCGTCGCAACGTTCAGACCGCGCGCGCGCAAGTCTTCAATAACTTCGAAATATTTTTCGATGAACTCGCAGCGCCCGTTGAGAAGAACGACGGTTCCTTTTGCGTTATCGGTGGGAAAGAGCGCCATGCGCAACGTAGCGTTGTCAGTGGTCTCAATCTCCAGCGCCTCGCCGCCAGCGGGAACCGGATTGGCGGGGATACGGATGAAATCTCTCATCGATGCGCTTTCATGGAAAGGCGCGCCATCACGCTCATATCGCCGCTGATGAAAACGCGACCCGAGAGATAATCGCTTTCCAGCGCCTTTTCACTCTCCAACGCGCGCATGAGTGCGTCAGATGAACCGCGCCACTGGCAATCGGCGGGGTGATCCTTTGGTTCATGAGCGATGACCGCCGGCGGGGTCGTGCGCCCGTCAACCCAGACTGGCGGCGCCCCCTCCGGCGCCAGTTTGATGACGCCGGCAAATCCTTCAGCGAAGGATTTCCGCGCCTGTGCGATTAATGGGTCAGCGACGTTGTCTTCGGATGTCATGGCGTTATTCGCTCGCGGCGGCGCCAGCGGGTTTGCGGAACCGCAAGGTCATGCGGTCGCTCTCGCCAATCGCCATATAGCGGGCCGGATCGAAACCTGAAGGCTGCATGCCCTGAACATCGGCGCTGCGGCTTACCGGCGGCAAGGTCCAGACGCCGAAAGGATGATCTTTCGTATCGGCGCTGTTGGCGTTGATTTCAGAGGCTTCCTCGAAAACAAATCCTACGGACTGCGCCAGTTCGACTACATCGTCTGTATAGAGATATCCGTAAGCGCCGTCGCGGGGGAGGCTTGCGCCATCGGCGCGGTGCTGCACGACGCCCAGAACGCCGCCAGGTTTTATAGCGTCATAAAACGCCACCATATATGTCGCGGCGGTCCCGGCCTGTCCCCAGTTGTGTAAGTTTCGGAAGGTCAAAATGGCGTCGACCGGGCCGTCCGGCGCAATCGGGCCGTTCAGCGCCGACAATTCCACCTCGCCATAGAGGTCCGGATTTCCGGCGTAAAAATCTTCATAAGCTTTAAGGGAAGCGAGAATGCGCTCATTGGCGCCTTCGCGGGAAAACCCGGCTGCGTAGTATTTGCCGCCGCCGGTTTTGAGATACGGGGCGATCACTTGTGTGTACCAGCCGCCGCCTGGCCAGATTTCCACAACCGTCATATCGGGCTTAATACCGAAAAACAGAAGTGTTTCTTTCGGGTGGCGATGAGCGTCGCGGGCGCGCTCCGCCGCCGTGCGGTGGTCGCCGGCGAGAATCGCGTCGAGGCGCGCTTCATTCGATAGCGCGATCGCTTCTTCGTCCTGCACCTTGCCATCGTCAGCGGTGTTTGATCCGCCGCAGGCGGCAAGCAGCAATGCGGCCGCAGCAGTCCCCAAAATCGCGTTGAATTTCATCCTGACACTCCCGACTGACAAGGCGGAGGCGTGTTTACCATGCTTTGAGCATCGGTCCACGCCGAGGCCTTTTCACCTTTAGGCGAGGGGTATTAACCGCTTGTTTCGGCGCACGTCCGTTCAAATTGAGCGGCGGGCGAATTTGACGCTTGAAATCGGAAAATCGGCTCATATCTGGAGTGGGTCGGAGGCCAGATGGCTCCGATCGCGCCGTTCTTGCCGAATGGAAGATTAAGGCGCGCGCAACCCTTGCTTTTAAAGAAGGAAGACTGAAATGCGTACTTTTGACTTAGCTCCCCTATATCGTTCATCGGTTGGTTTTGACCGTGTGTTCGACCTGCTCGATACGGCCGGCAAGGCGGAATCGGGCGGATACCCCCCTTACAATATTGAACGGCTCGATGAGAACGATTACCGCATCACGCTGGCGGTCGCCGGTTTTGCAGAGACCGATCTCGACATCGAAGTTCGCGAGAACACCCTGACGGTAAAAGGCCTGCGGGCTGATTCCGACGATGACCGCAGCTTTCTCTATCGTGGTATCGCCGGACGCTCTTTTGAGCGCCAGTTCCAGCTTGCCGAGCATGTCCGGATCGATGGTGCATCCCTCATCAATGGCCTGTTGAACATCGATCTGAAGCGGGAAATCCCCGAAGCGATGAAACCGCGCAAGATCGCCATTAACGGCCAGGACGCGTCAAACGTCAAAATCCTGAACGACGCTGACGCGGCCTAAGGCGAAAATACCCGACAATTTTCCCTCTAGACTTGTTACAGGGTGCGGTTCCGGCCGCACCCTTTTTTATCGCTACCGATCTTGCTACGCTGGGCCGTCGAGAGGGTGAGGCGGTAGTCATGGTGAGCATTTTGAAGGTTTTTTTTGCGGGGCTTTTGGCGTTCGGGTTGGCCGCCTGCGCCACGGAGACCGTCGTTTCCAACGAGTCGATCTCAATCCCTTACGACCCTTATGATTTCGATCCCGATGATCTGCAGGCTGAAGCCCAGGCTCATTGCGGCGCCTATGGGCTGAGAGCGCGCTATGTGGACGAGACTGTCGATCCGCAGTCTGTGCGGTGGCGTTATCGTCATTATAACTGCGTGTAAGGTTTTTCGTCTTTGTTTGCCGTAATTGCTTCTTCATCCTGAGGAGTATGAAACGCCTTCGTCCTTCGCGACACGCGCTTTTAAAAGCGCGCCTTCAGGATGAAGGCGTTTCATGCGTCTCGAAGGATTAGGGTGTGAGTTACAAAGCCAAATAAATTGCGTGTAGTGCACGCTACTGATTGAGCAGCGCTTTCGCCTTATCGTAAATATTCGAGTTCGCAGCGAGAATTGAACCGGCGGTAAGATGCTTGGCGCCGCCTTCGATTTCGCTGACAATGCCGCCCGCCTCGCGCACGATGGCGGCGCCGGCGGCGACATCCCAGATATTCAAGTCCCGCTCCCAGAACGCATCGAAACGACCCGCGGCGACAAATGCGAGATCGAGCGCCGCGGCGCCAAAGCGGCGCACGCCAGCGGTCGCTTCCAAAACGCGGTTGGTTTCTTTGAGCGCACGGTCGCGTCCCGGTCGGCCGGCGAAAGGAAGACCGCAGGCGAACAGGCATTCGTTAAGCTCCTGACGCCCGGAGACTCGGATGCGTCGGTCATTGAGATAGGCGCCTTCGCCTTTTTCCGCCCAGAACATTTCATCCGTTACCGGATTATAGACAACGCCTGCATAAGGTTGCCGGTCTCGCTCCAGTCCAATCGAGATCGCAAATTGCGGCAGTCCATGCAGAAAATTCGTGGTGCCGTCGAGGGGATCGACAATCCAGCGATTGGAATTGTCCGAACCCTCGATCTCACCGCGTTCCTCCATCACGAACCCGTATTTCGGCCGCGCGGTGGAGAGGCTTTCAAAGATAATCTGTTCGGCCGTGGTGTCGGCTTTGGTGACAAAATCCGCGACGCCTTTTTTGGAAACCTGCAGCGACTGGGCTTCGCCGAAATCGCGCGACAGCCCGCGCGCCGCTTTGCGGGCGGAATTGATCATTACATTGAGGAGGGCGGAGGCGTGGGGCATGAATTTTGGCGTCGAGGTTGTTGATGGGCGGCGCACCATACGCGGGATCGGATGTTTAGCAAGGCGCGCAGCGACGCAATTATGCGGGCGCTTTCTGCAAAGGTTCAGCGCTTTCTTCTGCGGACGGCTGTGAGAGCAGACGGCAGGCGACAAGATCGCCGGTCACGTTGACCGATGTGCGCGCCATGTCGAGAATCCGGTCGACGCCGAAGATCAACGCCATGCCGGTGGGGGGAATGCCGAAATTGGTCGCGGTGGCGGCGAGGATAGCGATGCTGGCCCCTGGCGCGGCGGGCGCGCCAATTGAGGCGCCGGTGAGCGTCACCATGATCAGGGCGAGATCGCCGGGCGATAGGGACACATTCGCGATTTCGGCGAGAAACATGGTCGCCACCGCCTGGTAAAGCGCTGTGCCGGCCATATTGACCGTTGACGCCAGGGGGATGACCGCGCCCGCCAGCGTCGGCGTGACGCCGAGTTTTTCAACGGCGGTTTTCATTGTCAGCGGCATGACGGCGGCGGAGCTTGATGTGGAGAATGCAAGCAGTTGAACCGGGGCGACGATTTTCAGAAAGGCGATTGACGAGAGCCGTCCAAATACTGTGACGATCAAAAGATAGAGTAGAAGCAAGGCCGCCAGACCGGTCAGCACGACGGCGCAATACACCGCGAGGTCGGCGAGGGTTTGCATGCCGTTCGCGGCGGTGGTTTCGGCGATCAGTCCAAAGACGGCGATGGGCGCAAACCGCATCGCTGTGCGGATCACCGTCATGCAAACTTCCAGAACCGCCTGCGCCAGCGAGATCAGCGGTTTCGTCAGCTCCCTGTCATGGGCGTTAACCGCAGCGACGCCGATAAATAGGGAAAACACGACGACAGCCAGCATGTCCTGCTCCAGAACCGAACTGGTGATGTTCTGGGGAATGAGGCTCGTAATCAATTCCGGCAGGTCACGCGTTATCGAGCTGAACGCATCTCCATCAGGTTGCACTGTCTCGGCGAGGGGCGGTTTGAGGCGCGGCGTTACCGGCAATGCGTTGTCGATGTCGCGCCCAGGGCGGATCAGATTGGCAAGCACAACGCCGATGACAGTTGCGGCAAGCGTCGTTGACGTGATGAAAAGGATCAGCCGGCTGCCAACTTGTTTCATGGTCTCGCCGCCGCCGCTGCCCGCAACGCCGAGAATGATTGAGCTCGCCGCCAGGGGAATAATAACCATACGGATGATCGCCAGAAACATCTGTCCGGGCAGCCCTAGCCATTCGGCGATGACAAGGGCGAGATCTCGATCAAGGAGCGCCATGTCCGGGCCGATGATCATGCCAACGCCGGCGCCGAGCGCGAGAGCGATGATCACTTGCAGCCACAATTTGCCCTTGATGAGGACATCAAGGCGGCGGGTCATGCGGCTATGGAGAAATCGCGGTTTGACCATTTCAGTCACCGTTTCCAAAGCATTGCGGAATATGCATGCGCTTTTGTTGTTTCCTGGGCTGCGGGTCAACCGATCATGGCTGATTTGTTTACCCGGCGTCGCTATCAAAAACGAACCGGTTTAAGGGAGAGCGCAAAGGCGCAACATGACAGATATCAACTCCCCGCAGCGCACGTCACCGGAGGCCGGTCTTACAAGCCGCGTCGCCCATGGCGCTGCGTGGATTATGGGGTCCGGTATAGCTGCGAGGGCGCTCGGCGCCATCAACACCATTGTCGTCGCCCGGCTGTTGATTCCAAACGATATCGGCATCGTCGCCGTTGCGACACTTGCTATGCAATTGCTCCAAGGGTTCTCCGATGTGGGCGTGTCACAGGCGGTGGTGCGGTTTCGCGACGCCGGCCGCGATGACCTCAACACGCTTTTTACATTGTCGCTGGCGCGCGGCTTACTGGTCGGATTGGCGCTGGCGCTGATGGCGCCAGTGACGGCGGTGTTCTATGATGACCCGCGCATGCGGGATGTGTTTCTGGCGGTGGCGCTGGCGCCGGTAATGATCGGTCTTATCAATCCGCGCTTCTTTGAGTTCGAGCGCGACCTTAAATTCTCGCAGCAGTTTCTTGTGACGATCGCGACCAAGCTGGCGGGGGTGATCGTGTCAGTTGTGATCGCATTCATGTTCCGAACCTATTGGGCGATTATTCTCGGCATGCTCGCCGGCGGCGCGGTGCAGTTGATCCTGTCATACGCATTGCGACCGTTCGCGCCGCGCCTGTCGTTCAAATCCATCCGTAAGGTGTTCGGGTTCTCCGGCTGGCTGACAGCGGTGAGTTTTGTCGCGGCGCTCAACAACAAGCTCGACACGCCGATCCTGGCGCGGTTTGTCGGGACTGGCGGCGCCGGGGTTTTCTTTATGGGCGGCCAACTGTCGGACATGGTGGCCGAACAGCTGGCGGCGCCGCTCAGCAAGGCGGTTTATCCGGGACTTTCCAGCCTGCAGGACGAGATTGACCGAATGCGTAAGGCGTTTTTGCGCAGCGTTGCGGCGCTTGGCGTGATCGCCATGCCGGCGGCGTTCGGATTCGCATTCGTCGCGGAAGACGCGACCGCCCTTGTGCTTGGCGAAAAGTGGTCAGGTGTTGCGCCGGTCATCAAGGTGCTGGCGCCCGTCGCTGGATTGCAATCCTTATTTTATGCCGCGCAATATTACGCCATGGCGCTGGGGCTGACCCGCCTCGTCTTCATTCGGGAAAGCGCCTTTTTTCTGATCCGGTTTCCAATTTTCATCTGGGCGGTCTCCACCTATGGCCTGCAAGGGGCAATCTGGGCGGCGGCGGGGACCGGCGTTTTGCATGTGATCCTCAATCTGGCGCTTTACGCCAGAGCCAGTGACGGCAAATTCTGGGAACCGCTGTGGAGCGCCCGCCGCTCCCTCGGCGCAGTTACGGTGATGGGGTTCTGGTTTTTATGGCTGCGCCCTGAGGTCGCGCCGATTGATGCGTTGCCGCTCGCCTTGCGGCTCATCGCCGATATCGCCACGGGCGCGGCGATTTATGGACTAGCGCTTGCCGGTTTGTGGATCGGCGAAGGGCGCCCCGATGGGGTGGAGCGTCAAATCTGGCGCACGGCGCGCACGTTCACAAAACACTAACCATATCCGATTGCATTTTCACTGCAGGTCGCTGTTCCGCGTGGCGCCTCCCTCGGCTATGAAGGTGATCAAAAGTTGTCAGGGAAGGAATATAGTCAGATATGGGCGACGTCGCGCCAATGGATCCGGCCAAATTAGCTACCGCCGCTTTCAAGCTCCTCACCGAAAACCCCTTGTTCAAAGTCACCGAAGCGGAAATTCGCGGCAACACCTACCGCGTTTTTGAAAATGCGCCGCCTAATCTTGTCGGTCTCTACGCCTATGGCGCGGCGACTCATGGCGACAAGGACTTCCTGATTTTTGAAGATGAGCGCTTGAGCTTCGCTGAGACATGGAAGCGCGCGTGCCGCTTCGCCCATGCGCTGCGCGATGAGTTAGGTGTCAAGCCGGGCGACAAGGTCGCCCTCGCCATGCGCAACTTTCCTGAATGGTGCATTGCTTACATGGGCGCCATTGCCACGGGCGCGGTTGTTGCGCCGCTCAACGCCTGGTGGAAAGCGGACGAGCTGAAATATGCGATCGAAGACAGTGGCGCGAAGATTATCGTCGTTGACGCCAGGCGCCTGGAATATTTATCGCCGTTGAAAGATGAACTCGGGCTGACGTTGATTCTTGCGCGCGAAGAGGGCGAGGGCGCCGATCACCGTTTTGAAGATATGGTCGAGCGCGCCAGAGAAGATACGCCGCCGCCAGTCGACATCCAGCCCGATGATGATTTCTGCATCGTCTATACATCGGGGTCGACGGGGCATCCGAAAGGGGTTGTGCTCACCCATCGCGGTTGCATCTCGACCTTAATGTCCTGGGCTTTCACCGCCTCCGCCGTGAAGGAAGCGCGCGGCGGCGTCAGCCTGTTTGGCGATAATCCCGGCATTCTGCTGGCGGTCCCCTTGTTTCATGTGACCGGATCGCATTCAATCTTCATGCTTTCCTATATGGTGGGGCGTCGCGTTGCGATGATCTATCGCTGGGACCCGAAACATGCAGGCGAGATCATCAACCGCGAAAAGCTGACGAATTTTGTCGGCGTGCCGAGCCAGTCCTATGAGCTGATGAACACGGACCATGAAGGCGGTTTGCCGACGCTGATGGATATTGGCTCCGGCGGCGCGAAACGCCCGGCCGACCACGTTCGGAAACTTAAAAACACATTTAAGAACGCCAATCCGTCATCCGGTTACGGATTATCGGAAACCAACGCCATCGGTTGTGTGATCTCCCTGGCGGAATATCAGCAACGTCCGGATTCAACCGGTCGTCCGGTGCCGCCGGTCACCGATATCAAGATCGTCAAGGACGGCGAGGAAGTCCCACGCGGCGAGGTCGGTGAAATCTGGATTCGCTCGCCGGCGAATTTCCGCGAATATCACAATCTGCCTGAGGATACAGAGAAGGCGCTGACGCCGGACGGCTGGTTCCGTTCGGGCGACCTCGGCAAGATGGACGAGGAAGAATACGTCTACATTGTCGATCGCATCAAAGACCTGATCATTCGAGGCGGCGAAAACATCTCCTGCCTTGAAGTCGAAAACCGCGTTTATGAGCATCATGGCGTCGCTGAGGCGTGTGTCTTTTCCGTGCCGGATGAAACGCTCGGCGAACGGGTCGGCCTTGTTTTCTATCCCGTCGATGGCGAGGCGATCGATGTCGCTGAACTGCGCGACTTCATCGCCAAGGAACTTGCAGCGTTCAAGGTGCCCGAGCGGATCTGGCTTTCGCCATCGCCGCTGCCGCGCCTTGGCACGGCGAAGTTCGACAAGATCACGGTCAAGAAAATCGCCCTGCAGCACCCGCCGGCGTTATCGGTTTAATGAAAGGAATTCACCATGAGCGACCTTGAGACTTTCCGGAAGGAAACCCGCGCCTGGCTGGAAGAAAACTGTCCTAAAGAAATGCGCGACGGCGCGGGCGGCGAAGAAAATATATGCTGGGGCGGCAAACAGTGGGAGTTCCAGTCCGAGGCGCAAAAAGTCTGGCTGGAGCGCATGGCCGAAAAAGGCTGGACGGTGCCGGCCTGGCCAAAGGAATATGGCGGCGGCGGTCTTTCAAAAGAGGAAGTGAAAATTCTCAAAGCCGAAATGCGCGATATGAAAGCGCGCTCGCCGTTGGAAAGCTTCGGCATCTGGATGCTTGGCCCGGCGCTTTTGAAATATGGAACCCATGAGCAAAAAGCGCATTTCCTGCCGCCGATCACGCGCGGCGAAATCCGCTGGTGTCAGGGCTATTCGGAACCGAATGCCGGCTCCGACCTCGCCTCCCTGCAATGCAAGTGCGAAGATAAAGGCGATCACTGGCTGGTCAACGGCCAGAAGGTCTGGACGTCTTACGCGGACAAGTCGGACTGGATTTTCGTCCTTGTCCGGACCGATCCGAAAGCGACCAAACATAACGGCATCAGTTTTATCCTCGTCGATATGAACGCGCCAGGCGTTTCCACCAAGCCGATCAAACTGATTTCAGGCAAGTCGCCTTTCTGCGAGACCTTCTTCGATGACGTTAAAGTTCCGAAGGAACATGGCGATGGCGTCAGCGCCGTTGTTGGCGAGATCAATCGCGGCTGGGATGTTGCAAAATATCTTCTCACCCATGAGCGGGAAATGATTTCCGCTGGCGGCGGCGGGCTCCTGGGCGGGCGCGGTATTGGCGAAGTGGCGGCGGGCCAGGTGGGTCTGGAAGACGGCAAGCTCGCCGATCCGATGCTGCGCTCGAAAATCGCGCAGGCGGAGATCGACGGCTGGGCGTTCCTGTTAACGCTGGAGCGCATGAAAGACGAAGCCAAAGCCGGGCAGGGCGTCGGCGCCAATTCATCGATGCTGAAATATTACGGCACCGAGTTCAACAAACGCCGTTTTGAATTGATGATGGATGCGGGCGGTTCGGAAGAGCTGGAATGGGAAGGCGAGCGCACTAAAGACGGCAAGCTCGCGCGCGGCTGGTTGCGCACCAAAGCAAACTCTATCGAAGGCGGCACGTCGGAAGTGCAGCTCAACATTATCGCAAAACGCATTCTCGAATTGCCGGGCGCATAAGGAAAATAAAATGCCACTAGTCCTTAATGAAGAACAGGAAATGCTGCGCGAGTCGGCGCGTGGATTTCTCGATGAAAAAGCCCCGGTCAGCGCCCTTAGAAAGCTGCGGGATGAAAACAGCCGGGACGGTTTTGATCGCGATCTCTGGAAAGAGATGGCCGAAATGGGCTGGGCGGGCATTCTCGTCGACGAAGAGCATGGCGGCGCGGATTTCGGTTTTGTCGGCGCTGGCGTGCTGGCGGAGGAAATGGGTCGCACCCTGACGGCCTCGCCATTTCTGTCGACGTCTGTGCTCGCCGCGACCGCGCTGAAGAAAATCGCCGGCGATGCGCATAAACAGGAGTTCCTGCCAAAGATTGCATGTGGCGAAGCGCTGTTTGCGTTGGCGATCGATGAAACGCGCAAACACGGGCCTGCGAAAACCGCGATGGCGGCGGAAAAATCCGGCAACGCCTTCAAACTTTCCGGCGACAAGACCTTTGTCGCTGACGGTCATGTGGCCGACAAGATTATTGTCGCGGCGCGTTCAGCCGGCGCGCCGGGCGAACAGGACGGCTTGACGCTGTTTCTTGTCGATGCGCAGGCGAAAGGCGTTTCCGTTGAGCGCACCATGATGGTTGACAGCCGCAACGCCGCGCGTATCAAGTTCGACGGCGTGGAAGCGACTGGCGACGATGTGCTGGGCGAAGTCGATGGCGGTTACATGGCGCTGGAAGGCGTCTTGAACGCCGGGCGTGCTGGCCTCGCGGCGGAAATGTCCGGGGCCGCACAGGCCGGTTTCAAAATGACCATGGATTATCTGAAAGAGCGCAAGCAGTTCGGTTCGGAAATCGGATCGTTCCAAGCGCTACAGCATCGCGCCGCGCATCTTTACTCAGAAATCGAGTTGATGAAGTCAGCGATCCTGAAATCGTTGCAGGACCTTGATGAGCATTACGGCATGGCGGGCCCGATCTGTTCGCTGGCGAAAGCGAAAGCAGGCGAGGTCGCCAAGCTCGCCAGTCAGGAAGCGGTGCAGATGCATGGCGGCATCGGCATGACCGATGAATATGATATCGGCTTTTACATGAAGCGCATTCGCGTCGCCCAGGAAATGTTCGGCGATACGGCGTTCCACACTGATCGCCTCGCGCAGATGCGCGGCTATTGATGAAAATCCGCCGCGCAACGCCAGGCGATTATGATGCGATTGCGCGCCTGCATGCGGCCAGTTGGAAAGACGCGTATCGCGGGCTGTTGCCTGACGACTTCATTGACCGGCGAATGGACGCCGAGCTGCAAAAATACTGGGGCGGTATTGGGTTATCCGAAAAGGACTTCGTATTTGTCGCGGAAGATACAGGCCGGGAAATCGCTGGGTTCATTCTCTTATGGGACCAGGATATGCCGTATATCGAAAGCCTTCACGTCGCGCCGGGCCGCCGTTCCAGTGGTGTTGGTGAAAGTCTGATGCGCGCCGCCGCGACAGAGCTGCAAGCGGGCGGACATTCAACGGCGCATCTTTGGGTGATGGCGGGTAATCCGCGCGCGCGGGCCTTTTACGAAAGGCTGGGCGGCAAAGTGAGGGGTGAGGAGCAGCGAGACATATTTGGCTACAAGGCGCTTAATTACAGAGTCGAGTGGTCTGATCTATCGGATTTATTGAAAGCAGTGAAAGAACGGACAGAATCATGAATGTTGTCGCGCCGGAAAGCGTATCGGATTATGTGGGCAAGGAAGTGGGCGTCTCCGACTGGCTCCTGATCGATCAGGAGCGAATCAATCAGTTTGCGGACGTTACCGAAGATCACCAGTTTATTCACGTGGACCCCGATGCCGCAAAAGCCTCGCCCTTCGGGACGACAGTGGCGCATGGATTCTTGACCCTCTCAATGTTGTCGAAACTGGCGTCGGGATGCGTTCTTATCCTTGAAGGCGTCAAGATGGGTGTCAATTATGGCTTTGAACGAGTGCGGTTTTCTAATCCGGTGAAAGTCGACAAACGTATTCGCGCGCATTTTACCTTGATGTCGGCGACGCAGAAGGTTTCCGGGCAGTGGTCGCTGAAATATGCCGTGAAGGTGGAGATCGAAGATGAGGCGAAGCCTGCGCTCGTCGCCGAATGGGTCACGATGCAATTCGTCTAGAGTTCGATATCTGGCTATTCCTATAGTGGGTTCGGTTTTAAGCCAGTATGTGAACTGGCGCATGCGGATTTTTGTGTCGTGAATCCTATCAAACCATCTATCAAAACCTTGCTTCCGCAATATACACTATAGTCTCAGGTGACGGCTTTAATGCTTGATCGGAGGCGACTTATGAATACGGTTTTCACGCGCCGTCATGCGCTTTCTTTAGCCGTTGGCAGTGCGGCGGCCGGTTGCGCTGCGCCCTCTGTGAAGCTCAATGACGCTCTCCAAACGCCTTCCCATTCGCTCGCCGGCGACGCCGGTGACGACAGGTTTCGGCAGTTCGCCACAACGCCGGAAACGCCATTGCACAGATACGGATTTAAGGCCTGGAGCGACGTCCTTTCCGCCTATGTCATTGACGTCGGGCCGCCAGACAGGTTTGCGCCGGCGCCGGAGGCGCCGCAAACGGGAACCCGCTTTGTTGAGGGTCATGACAGTCGTTATCGCACGGAAGGCAATCGCATCCCCTTTTCACTTTTTCGGGAGGAAGACGCGAAGATTTTTACTGACGCCAGGGGGGCGATCGAGCGGCTGCCGGAAACTGCGCCTCTCAGCGGGGCTGGTTGGCTAGACCAGATGGCGTTCTGGTTCAATCTCCACAACGCCTGCGTTATCGAGCAGATCGCGAAACAATATCCAGTGAAATATCCAAAACGCATGCAGATCGGTGACATGCTTTTTGATGACGCCAAGCTTGTCCGCGTTGCCGGCGTACCGCTCAGTCTTAAAGAGATAAGAGTTAATATCGTCTACCGTTATTGGCGTCATCCGGCAGCCATTTACGGCTTCTTCCATGGAATTATCGGTGGTCCGAGCATTCAGAGTTTTGCGTTTGAGGGTAACACGCTTCATCGACAATTGGCGCGTCCGGCTGGCGAATTCATCAACTCCTTAAGGGGAGTGCGTAATTATAATCAGCATACCGCGGTGTCGGGCCTTTATGATGAGGCGCGCATGCTTTTCCCGAATTTTGATGAGGACCTTCGCCGTCACTTGCTCTACTTCGCTAATGGCGTCGTGGCTGAAGGATTAGCCGAAGGCAAACCCTTGCGTTTGTCTGACTTTGAGCCGCGTGTCGCCGACCTTGCGGGGGGTGACCTTTATACGTCGTCCAGTGTGGCGGTTGGGTCGGCGACGGCCCTCAGTGCAAACCCGTCGGCAACCAGCGCGATTGCAATTAGCGAACTGAACAGAAGCCGACTGAAGGCGCGGCTGGCGGGTATGCCGTTGCCGCCGTCAGCGGTCCGCATGCTTTCAGAGCTTCAGGAAAAACAGGAACGCCTGGCCATACGCAATCGCCGGCGGTCCGGTGGGACCGTGATTATCGAAGACCTGCCGACAGATCCGCAGTTTTAATCCTGCGCCATCGACAAGAGTTTGCACTGCGCTTTGGTCTTGGACGCGTTTGTAATTGCGAGTAGTTTCGCAGCAAGAGATTTAGAACCGATTGTCAATGAAAGTTACGCTGCATAGGCCAAATGGGCGGCGTTAACATTTGTCCGGGTAAGCGACCATGTCAGAACATATCGCCGAGATCAGCTGGAAGCGCGAAACCGAAAGTTTCGCCTATAACGACTATAATCGTACGCATCGCTGGCGCTTCGATAACGGGCTGGCGGTTGAGGCCGCTGCTGCGCCGGCGTTTTTGGGCGATCCGTCTTGCGTCGATCCGGAAGAAGCGTTTGTCGCCTCGATTTCAAGCTGCCACATGCTGACTTTCTTGGCGATTGCGGCGCGCAAGCGCCTGACGGTCGACGCCTATGAGGATAAAGCCGTCGGACATATGACAAAAAACAAGGACGGCCGCCTGGCGATTACGCGCATCGAGCTTTCGCCAAATATCACCTTTGCGGGTGGCGTTACGGTTGACGCAGCGACGCTTGATAAACTGCACCATCTTTCACACCAAGAGTGTTTCATCGCCAACTCCGTGAAAACGGAAATTATTGTTCACCAATAACCCTGAACGGGAGGACTCGATTGTCTATCAATTACAAAAGTAAAGTCGCCATCGTTACCGGCGCCGGCAACGGTCTCGGCAAGGCTCACGCGCTGGCGCTCGCCGAGCGCGGTGCGAAAGTTGTGGTCAATGATCTTGGCGGTGCGCGTGACGGTACCGGCGGTTCGATCTCTGCGGCGGAAGAAGTCGTCAATCATATCAACGCGTCTGGTGGCGAGGCGATTGCCGATGGCGCGAACGTAACGGATGACGCCCAGGTCGCCGCGATGGTCAAAGCGGCGATGGATAAATGGGGCCGGGTCGATATTCTCGTCAACAATGCGGGTATTCTGCGCGACAAGACGTTCCATAAAATGACAATGGCCGATTTCCGCGCGGTGATTGATGTTCACCTTGTTGGGTCGGCGATATGCACACACGCCGTCTGGCCGATCATGCGCGACCAGGCTTATGGGCGGATCATCTGCACATCCAGCCCGTCGGGCCTGCACGGGATTTTCGGGCAGGCGAATTACGGCGCGGCGAAAGCCGGCATGATTGGTTTCATGAACGCGCTCCATCTTGAAGGTGCGAAATACAACATCCGCATAAATCTGCTATCGCCATCGGCGAAGACGCGGATGACGGAAGATCTCGGTTTCCCGCCAGAAATTCTCGACATGATGACGCCGGAGGCGATTACGGCGGCGATGTTGTTCCTGGTCAGTGAGGATGCGCCGTCGCGCGCGATTGTGAGTTGCGCCGCCGGCGGCTATGCGCGAGGTTATGTTGTCGAAACCGACGGCGTCTATCTGCCGCCTGAGAAGCAAACGCCTGAAGAGATCGCCGAGCATTGGGAGACGATCTCCGACCGCTCGAATGTTCACTATTACGAGAATTCATCCGGACCCGGTGGGAATTTTATCGGAAAAGCCAAAGCGTTCGCCGAGTCAAAATAAAGGAATTTTATTATGAGAGAAGCTGTCATCGTCTCAACCGCCCGCACGCCGATTGGCAAGGCCTATCGCGGCGCCTTCAATGACACGACATCGCCGGCGCTCGCCGCCCATGCCATCAGTCATGCGATTGAGCGCGCAAAAGTCGATCCCGGTGAGGTTGAAGACGTTGTCATCGGCAGCGCCATCCAGATGGGCACGGCGAGCCCGAATGTGGCGCGGCTATCGCTCTTGCGCGCCGGCGTGCCGCAAACAGTTGCGGGCATGTCGCTGGATCGTCAGTGTGCGTCCGGCATGATGGCGATTGCGACGGCGGCGAAGCAGGTGATTGCCGACAATATGACCGTTGCGATTGGCGGCGGCGTTGAGTCGATTTCCATGAACCAGACCAAGGACATGTTCGTCCGGCCCGACCCATGGCTCATCCAGAACCTGCCATCGACCTATATGCAGATGATCGAAACGGCGGAGATCGTCGGCGAGCGCTACAACATCTCCCGCGAAGCCCAGGACGAATATGGCCTGCGCTCGCAACAGCGCACCCATGCGGCGCAACAGGCGGGCAAGTTCGATGACGAAATCGTACCGCTCGCATCGGTGATGAAGTTCACGAACAAAGAAACTGGCGAAACCTCCGATGTCGAAACGAAACTTGAAAAAGACGAAGGCAACCGTCCGGAGACAACGCTTGAAGGCCTCAACGGATTGAAAACCGTTTTCAAAGGCGGACAGGTCGTCAAGGAAGGCAAGTTCATTACCGCCGGCAACGCGTCGCAATTGTCTGACGGCGCGTCGGCGGCTGTGGTCATGGAAGCAAAGGAAGCCGAAAAGCGCGGCCTCTCGCCGCTCGGGATTTATCGCGGCATGGCGGTCGCCGGCACCAATCCTGACGAGATGGGCATCGGCCCCGTCTTCGCTGTGCCGAAACTGCTCGAGAAAAACGGCCTCAAGATGGATGACATCGGCCTGTGGGAATTGAACGAAGCGTTTGCGGTGCAGGTGCTTTACTGTCGCGATAAGCTCGGCATTCCGGACGAGCTGTTGAACGTTAATGGCGGCGCGATCTCTATCGGCCATCCTTACGGCATGTCCGGCGCGCGCATGGTCGGTCACGCACTGATCGAAGGCAAACGTCGCGGCGCCAAATATGTCGTCTGCACCATGTGCGTCGGCGGCGGCATGGGTGCGGCTGGATTGTTTGAGGTGGCTTAATCTATAGCAGTAGATTGCTATGTAATAATAAGCTTCCCGCTCATCCCGGACTTGATCCGGGATCCAGTACTAAAATTTATTGAGTGGCGCTCATCGCCTTTTTTGAGTGGATTCCGGCTTTCGCCGGAATGAGCGGTGCGTAAGTGCCTCTGAAGGTCCGGTTAAGCTGAAATGAAAGCGAACCACGCTCCCATCTACGCCCTCATCCGCGAAGTGCCGAAAGGCGAAGTTGCGAGCTATGGCATGATCGCGAGTCTCCTGCCGGGTGTTGGTCCGCGGCAGGTGGGAAGCGCGCTCTCACACATGCCGCGAGGGATCAAGGCGCCATGGCAGCGGATCGTGCAGTCGGGCGGCGCAATCGCCGAGCGCGCGGGCGCGGGACGCCAGCGCACATTGTTACGCAAAGAGGGCGTTACGTTTCGTAAAAATGGCGCCGTTGACTGGAAGAAACATTTATGGCGCGGTCCGTCGCAGCGATGGATTATCGAAAACGGCCTTGACCCGAATGATGTCATGGAGATCATCGCCGGGTGGGGGCGCTAGCGAGATAATATGACAGCCAATACACTTAACGTTGTTTTCGTTCTCTTCCCGAATGTAACCCAGCTTGATTTTACCGGACCGCTTCAGGTGTTGTCGCGATTGCCGGGCGCATCGGTTCATCTGGCGGCGCAGACGCTGGAGCCGATACCGACCGACGCCGTCCTGACCCTCAATCCGACCTCTACCTTCGCGGATTGTCCGCCAGCGGATGTTTTATGCATTCCGGGCGGCTTTGGCGTGGATGAAGCGATCCTTGCGCCGGAGCTGATGGCGTTTGTGAAGCGCGAGGGCGCGCGTGCAAGATATGTCACCTCGGTTTGCACGGGCGCGTTCGTCTTGGGCGCGGCGGGACTGCTTGAAGGCAAACGCGCAACAACCCATTGGGCGTATCACGATGCATTGGCGGATGTCAGCGCTATCCCAGCGAAAAGCCGGGTCGTGCGCGACGGTAACATCTTCACCGGCGGCGGCGTCACGGCGGGGATCGATTTTGCGTTCACTTTGGCGGCGGAGATTGCGGGCGAGGAATTCGCCAGGGGCCTGCAATTGGGCTTGGAATACGACCCTGCGCCGCCTTTTGACGAAGGCTCGCCGGACAAAGCCGGGCCGGAGGCGCTGGCGCGGATGACGACATTTTACGCCGCCAGAGGCGCTGAATTCCGTGAAAATCTCGCGCGTGTTGTGACCAAACGTTAAGCTTTGAGTAACGCGAAACGCCTCAATGTCGTCTTAATGGGCGTGCTACCAAACGCCCCTAAAAGTTCAGAATTGACAATTAAAAATCGCCGGGAGTCCTGACTGATGAAAGCTGCACCCTTCTCAAATTTCCTTCTTTCGGTTTTCGCTGCCGCCGTCATGGCGTCCGGCGCGGCGCAGGCCGCCTCGAAAGAGAAAATTGATCGGCGCACCGATGAAGCATTGACGGAGTTCCGCTCGACTATCAGCGGCGCCGACGAAGTGCTGGCGAAAGCGTCTGGCGTTCTTGTGTTTCCGTCAGTCAAGAAAGCCGGCATCGGCATTGGCGGCGAATATGGCGAGGGCGCGCTTCGCGTTGGCGACCAGTCGGCGGCCTATTATTCAACCGCTTCTGCCTCAATCGGCTTTCAGCTTGGCGCCCAGGCGCGCCGGCAGATCATCGTCTTTCTCGACCCGGACGCGCTGGAAAAATTTCGCCTCAGCGATGGCTGGGAAATCGGCGTCGATGCGTCGGTCGCGGTCATCACCCTGGATGTGGGCGGCTCCATCGACGTGACGCAGATCAATGAACCGATTGTCGCCTTCGTCTTCGATTCAAAAGGCCTGATGTACAATCTATCGCTGGAAGGCTCGAAGCTCAGCGAGATTCACGACGACTAAACGAAGCCAATTTCCATTTGCACCTTGATATATTCCGCTCATTCCCGCGAAGGCGGGAATCCGTAAAATTTTTGAAGCTGGATCCCCGCCTTCGCGGGGATGAGCGGTGTCATTATTATCACTGGTGCGCCTGGACTTCGTAGATCACGCAAGACAATCAGGACACCATCTCAACAGCCGCAATCTGCGCTCGCTTTTTACTCTCGGGCAAAAACGATCCCGCGAAGCTGTTTTTCGCGAGCGTCTTGATGTCGTCTTTGGTCAAATCCAGCGCTTCGATCACCGCTTTGAAATTGTCCATCATATAGCCGCCAAAATAAGATGGATCGTCGGAATTCACTGTGGGGCGAAGACCAAGGTCGAGCATGCGCTTCAGCGGATGCGTGCGCATGTCGTCGACAACACAGAGTTTAAGATTCGATAAAGGGCAGACGGTCAGCGTCATTTCTTCACGGGCAAGACGCTCGACCAGCGCGTCATCTTCCAGGGCGCGATTGCCATGATCGATCCGGTCAACGTTCAAAAGATCAAGCGCTTCGCGAACGTAAGCCGGCGGGCCCTCCTCGCCCGCATGGGCGACAAGTTTAAGGTCCCGCTCGCGCGCGGCGCTGAACACTCGTTCGAATTTTGACGGCGGGTGCCCGACTTCCGATGAATCAAGACCGACGCCGGCAATCTGGTCGAGCCAGGGTTCGGCCTGCTGCAGCGTTTCAAAGGCGTCTTCTTCCGGCAGGTGCCGCAGGAAACACAGGATCAGTTCTGCGGTCATGCCGAATTGCTTTTTGGCCATAAAAAGCGCCGTTAGGATACCGCCGATGGCAGTGTCGAACGGGACGCCGCGTGCTGTATGTCCTTGCGGGTCAAAGAAAATCTCTGCATGCCGAACATTGTCGGCGCGGGCGCGATTGAGATACGCCATGGTGAGATCGAAGAAATCTTCTTCCGTCCGCAAGACGCTCATGCCCTGATAATAGATGTCGAGAAAGTCCTGCAGGTTCGAGAACCGATAGGCGGCGCGGACTTCCTCAACCGACTTGAACGGAATATCGACCTTGTTGCGCTTCGCGAGAGAAAACAGCATTTCCGGCTCAAGGCTGCCCTCGATATGAAGATGCAGTTCCGCCTTGGGCAGCGCCGCAGCGTAAGCGATAAGGTCGGATTTTGTCATGCGGGTTTGCGCAGGCGATTTATGAGTGCTGCGAGTGCGGCGATCACAACGCCAATGGCGCCGATCCCCAGGGCGGGCATGCCGGTTGCGAATTTCACTGTGGTCGCGAATTGCTGGAGCAAGACAACCGGCTCCGATGGCGCAATCAGTCCGCTTGCAAAGCTCGCGACCATCGCGTTTTCGACAAGCTCCGCGCCCACATAGATCACCGGCAACGCCAACAAAAAACGCAACGGGCTGGCGCCAAGTCGCAACGCTTTCAACCCCAGTCCCATGGCGACTGACGCCACCATCAAATTCATGATCGCGTAAGGGATGTCGAGCGCCTGCCACAAAAGATAATCGAAGGTTGAGCCTTCAAGCAACGCGAGTGAGCGCTGAGGTTCGATCGGCGGAATGCCAGCTTGCGTTTCCGGTAAAGCGCCTTGCCCCGCTTCAAGCGCGCGCGTCCATGGACTATCCATGCCAAACGCCCAGCTTGAAAATGCGAACAGCAGCGCAAACCAGACAGCGAGACGCAACCAGCTTGCAGTGTCGATCTGTTTTTTTAAGACACTCATGGATTAGAACAAAAACCCTTCCTTGAAGCGCAGGCCGTCAGCATCCGAAAAAGTCGCTGCGTTATTTTTCTTTTCGATATCAAATGCGACTTTCGTAAAGCCATTATAGTTACGGCTTTCGATTGTATCGACGGCGACAAACTCTGCGCGCGCACCGTCATGCGTAATATCGAGATCGATAAATCCGTGACTCTCGCCGGAAAGGTAGCGCACATCATCATTGTCGCGATTGGTGAGCAGCGCATATTCTGCGCCCTTGCCGCCGAGGAAGTCGCTGCGATAAGGGGAGGGCGAGGTTACTGAATTGACGCCTAACTCGACACCCATCTGTCGTCCGTCCCGCGCCACAAGATCATTGGCCCACCAGGTGTGCGTATCGCCAGTGACGACAATCATGCCGTCCTCGCCGGCTTCCCTCGCCATGTTGTAAAACCGCTCGCGCGCAGCGGGATACCCGTCCCATGCATCGAGATTAGCCGGCAATCCGAGAGCGGATGATTTGACAAAGGCGCGGGCCTGATCCCACTGCTTTTCAAGCGAGATAATATCTTCCTCGGTGACATATTCGGTCAGATCCGGCGCGGTCACGCGGCCCATGATGATCTGGTTGGCGAGAAGCCGCCAGGGCTGACCGGCGCCGACGGAGGTGCGGAAAGCGCGGTCGAGATAATCAAGCTGCGCCGCGCCTAGCATTTCGCGCGTCTGGTCCCACAGGATTTCTGACTTGAAACGCTCCAGGTCTTCCGGCGTTTGCAGGGTCGGAATAATGTCGGAATATTCAAACTGGCGGGCGCGCGCCATTAGCCGGGTTTCGATCGCTGCGACTGTCAGGAGATCGCCAAAGGAGAAAGATCGGAAAAACGCTTCCGGCGCCATTGAGGGTTCGCGCACCGGCATCCATTCATAATAGGCCTGAAGCGCCGCGCGGCGGCGCGGCGCCCACTCGCCCTCGGTTTCCGGTTGATGATTTTGCGCGCCGTCCTTCCAGGAGTTGTTGGATGTCTCGTGATCGTCCCAGATCGCAATCATGGGATGTTTTGCGTGCATCGCCTGACTGGCCGGGTCGGCTTTGTATTGCGCATGGCGCGTGCGGTAATCGGTGACGCTGATAACTTCATGCGCCGGCTGATGTTCGCGGCCAAGTGCGGCGCCGGCTGCGCCGCCATAACCGTCGCGGCCATATTCGTAAATGTAATCGCCAAGATGGATTACCGCGTCGAGGTCGTCGCGCCTCGCGATCATGTCATAGACATTGAAATAGCCGAACGGATAGTTGGAGCAGGAGACGACTGCGAAGCGGGCGCGCTCAACAGCGCCAACGGGCAGGGTTTTCGTCCTGCCGACTGGGGAATACGCATCGCCGACTCGGAAGCGGTAATAATAAGTCGTGCCGGGTTCCATGTCGGACAGGAGAACTTTGACGGTCCAGTCGCGGGACGCGCCGGTGAGAACTTCGCCCTTGCCGCGCATCTCGGTGAAGGCTTCATCCAGTGCGGTTTCCCAAATCACTGGCGCTGTCATTGGCTGGGCGGCGCCAGCCGGTAAAGATACTCTTGTCCATATGACAACGCTTGTCGCATCGGGATCGCCGCTCGCGACGCCATGGGTGAAGACGCCGCCGGCGCTTTCGCTGACGGAAACATAAGGCGTCATTTTCGGCGCGCTTGCGCAAGACGCCGCGCCGGTTGCGAGCGCAGTGGTCAACGCGGTGCGGCGAGTAATTCTGGCGGTCATGATGGTCCCCTTCCTATCGGCAAATTGTTGCGGCGCATGGTGGCCGCACCGGTAATTTGCGCTAGTCTTATGACACATTGATGGGCGCTGTCGAAAGGCGTCCGCAGTCTATTGAGGGTGCTATGCAAAAATTCGGATGGACGGCTGCGGCCGTTTTGTTTCTCAACGCTTGCGCGCAGGAGGCGGCGACGCCTGGCGCCGATGCCGATGACGCCGAGTCTGACACTGGCGCCAGCGAGGCGCCAGGGACTGATGCCGCGGCGAGTGACGGACCTGTGCGCCCGCCGCTTGACCCTTACCCCTCGACTTATGCGGCGTATCCGTCCGGGCCGGTGCTGCTCGCCAATGCGACGGTTCTGACGGGCGCCGGGGACCGGATCGATGGCGGTTCGGTGCTGATTCAGGAAGGAAAAATCGTTGCGGTTGGAGCAGATATCGAGGCGCCGGAAGGCGCCAGCGTGATTGACGCCCAAGGCAAATGGGTGACGCCAGGCGTCATCGATATTCACTCTCATCTCGGCAACTATCCCTCACCGTCTACGGACTCCACTTCCGACGGTAACGAAGCGACAGCGCCGTCGACAGCGGAAGTCTGGACCGAACACTCCGTCTGGCCGCAGGATGCAGGCTTTACCCGCGCGCTTGCTGGCGGCGTAACATCGCTGCAGATCCTGCCAGGTTCCGCGAACCTGTTCGGCGGTCGCTCGGTTGTGTTGAAGAACGTGCCATCGCGCACCACCCAGGGGATGAAGTTCCCCGGCGCGCCTTATGGGATGAAAATGGCCTGCGGTGAAAACCCGAAACGGGTTTATGGCGATCGCGGCGGACCGGGCACGCGCATGGGTAACTTCTCCGGCTATCGCTCCAGCTGGATTGAGGCGCGCGATTACAAGAAGAGCTGGGACGACTATTGGGCCGATTACGACGAGTGGGCGGATAGCGATGGCGAGGATGACGCGCCGGAAGCGCCAGCCCGCGATTTGAAACTTGAGACGCTGGCTGGTGTTTTGAATGGCGATATCCTCGTCAATATGCATTGTTACCGTGCGGATGAAATGGCGTTTGTGCTCGATCTGGCCGAAGAATTCGATTATCAGGTCACAAGCTTTCATCATGCGATTGAAGCCTACAAGATTGCGGACATGCTGGCGGAAAAGAGCGTCTGCGCCGCCGTATGGGCTGACTGGTGGGGGTTTAAGCTGGAAGCCTATGACACGGTTCCCCAGAATGCGGCGTTGGTGCATGCGCAGCCTGGCGGCTGCACGGTCATTCATTCCGATGATGCGCTCGGCATTCAGCGACTGAACCAGGAAACGGCCAAGGCGGTCGATGCGGGCCGGCGCGCCGGCATCGATATCGCGCCGGAAATCGCGATCCAGTGGATTACCGCCAACGCCGCACGGGCGATGGGCATTCTCGATCAAACCGGCACGCTTGAAGCTGGTAAGATGGCCGATGTGGTTGTCTGGAACGGTAATCCGTTTTCCGTCTACGCCCAGGCGGAGCAGGTCTATATCGACGGCGCGCTGATGTATGACCGCGCCGATCCGGCGCGCTCGCCGCGCATGGATTTCGAGCTTGGCCAGCTCGGCGAAGATGAATTCACCGGGGGAGCAGGACAATGAGGGCGACAATGTTGAAAACTCTTTTCTCCTCTGCTGTCATCGCCGCTATCGGCGCCGTGAGCGCGTCCGCGCAAACCACCGCCATCATGAATGGCGACGTGCATACCGCTGTGGGCGGCGTCATCGAAAATGGCGACGTAATAATCACCAATGGCCGCATCACGCAGGTCGGCGCGGATTTGACCGCGCCAGCGGGCGCGACCGTCATCGATGCTGAAGGCAAAGTCGTCACGCCCGGCATTTTCGCGCCGCTCTCAACGATCGGGCTCTCGGAAATCAACCTTGATGCGGAGGCGAATGACGCGGGGCCCCGGCGCGAGGTCGGGTTTCCCCTCGGCGCCGCGCTTGATGCTGTTGACGCCTATAACCCGTCATCGATCCTGATCCCGATCAACCGCGCTGGCGGCGTCACCCGTGCGCTGTCAGCGCCGCAGGCGGGCGATTCGTTATTTGGCGGCCGTGCTGCGGTAATCGATATGTCGGGCCGCACGAATTCCATCACCAAAAGACAGGCTGCTCAAATTCTTGAGATGGGGTATTCCGGCGCGACCCGGGCTGGCGACACGCGCATGGGCGCCTGGGCGTTGTTGCGCGAATATCTGGATGAAGCGCGCTCTTATGCGGCCAATCCTAACGATTATGTGCGCCGGCCGCGGGACGGGCGTTTTGCGGTCAGTGATTTGCGCGCTCTCGGGCCGGTCATCGCTGGCGATCAGCCATTGATCGTTTCGGTGAACGGCGCCAAAGATATCCGCACTTTAATCCGTCTAAAGAATACATACAATCTTGATGTGATTATCGCCGGCGGATCGGAAGCCTGGCGCGAGGCGGAAGCGCTCGCCACGGCGGGCATTCCTGTCATTCTTGATCCGCTGTTCAACTTGCCCGCACAGTTTGAAGACCTTGGCGCAACGCTAGAAAATGCGGCGCGCCTTAATGAGGCGGGGGTCAAGATTTCTTTCTATAACCCGCCCGGCTTTGGCGCACATAATTTGCGGCTTCTAACCCAACAGGCGGGCAACGCCGTTGCAAATGGACTTCCCCACGATGCGGCGATTGCAGCGCTCACGATCAACCCGGCCGAGATGTTCGATCTCGACAGTCAGCTTGGTTCGCTGGAGGCGGGCAAGATTGCTGACGTTGTTATCTGGGAAGGCGACCCGCTGGAGCTTGATACCCAGCCGGAGGCTGTCTTTATCAATGGTCAGCGTCAGGATTTAGGTAATCGTCAACAAATGTTGAGCGACCGCTATCGCGACCTTTCCCGCGGCGCTCTTCCTCACGCTTATCGCGGCGGAGAGTAAGGACGCCAGTTTTAGCTTGTTGCGAGACCGGCGTTAAGCGCACGCGCGGACTGGCGCCGTTCTGTACTGCTGCTTATTCTGCTAAGCGCCAGCGTTGGTATCAGGCCGACGGCAATCAGTAACAGCGCTGCGGGCGCCGCATCCGCAAGGCGCTCGTCCGATGCGAGGCGATAGATCCGCGTTGACAGGGTTTCGAAATTAAAAGGGCGCAACAACAGCGTCGCCGGCAGTTCCTTGGCGATATCAATCGCGACGATCGCCGCGCCAGCGAGAATGGGTCCGCGCGTTTGCGGCCAGTGAATCGCCGAGAGGATACGTGATGGCGTTGCGCCGAGATTACGGGCGGCTGCATCCATTTGCGGACTGATTTGTTGTAGCCCGCCCGCTGCGGCGTTGTAGCCGGCAGTCAGAAAGCGTGCGACATACGCGTATAAGAGGATCGCTACGCCGCCTGCGACAGCCGCCCCGGTCGCGCGGGCAATTCCGGCTGTCAGTGCGAGAATGCCGATGGCGATCACTGCGCCGGGGATGGCGTAGCCCATCGTGGCAACCCGCAAAAGTATCTTGCCAAACCCGGACCTTGTTCGTCGCGCCGCATAGGCGAGCGTGACGGCGATGAGTGTCGCGGCGCCCGCGCCGATGCCCGCGACCAATGCGGTGTTCGTCAGTGACTGGCTGAGGCCGCGCAGGGCGCTCGCCGAAAAATCAGGATCAAGCTTGGCGGCAAGAACGCCGGCGGGAATGGCGAACCCAAGGATCACAGGCGTCGCACAGGCGAATATCGCGAACCCGGCATCACGTTTTGAGAGCTTCAGCCGCGCCCGGCTGCGATGGGCGCGGGGGTTTTCGGCGCCCTGACCGCGGCGTGTTTTCTCTTCCAGTAGCGCCAGCACAAGCGCTACGAGAAACAGTCCCGCCGCAAGCTGCGTTGCGGCGCCAAGATCGCCAAGCCCGTACCACGTTCGAAAAATCCCGACACTGAGGGTTTGGGCCCCGAAGAAATCGGCGACACCGTAATCCGCCGCCGTTTCCATCAAGGCGAGGGCGAGACCGCCTGCGAGCGCCGGGCGCCCCGCGCCAAGCAGAATTCTGCGTGCGGCGTTTGCAGGCGTTGCGCCAAGCGTGCGTGCGGTTTCCATCAGCGCGCCAGAGCGACCGCCAAGTGAGGCTGTAACCGCGAGGTAAACATATGGGTATGTCATCAGTACAAGCACGAAAGCGGCGCCCGGCAGGGATCTGATTTCCGGCATGCGGCCCGGACCCACAAGCGATGCGATGGGGCCAAAGGGGCCCAGTATGTCCGCATAAGCGTAAGCCGCCACATAGGCCGGGATTGCAAAGGGGAGCGCCAGTGCAATTGTAAAAAACCGTCGCCCCGGAAAATCCGCCAGCGTGACGATCATCGCCGCGCCGGCGCCGATCACGAGAGCGCCAACGCTGACCAGCCCGCACAGGACAATCGTGCCGACGAGGTAGTCCAGGCCGACGCTTCGCCACATTTCCAAATCAGGGACGCCGGCTGTGAGGCTCGCCAGCAACGTCGCGCCGATGGGCGCAGCGACAAGCAGCGCTGCAGCGGCGAGAACGCCGGTTTTCCAGAAGGGATTGACCTGTTTCATGATCGTCGTGGTTGCGCCTGATTGCCGTGGACCCCGTGACATCTAAGCGAAAGTGCGGCATTTCCAAAGCCGCGTCAGCGGAAAGGCGAACGAGCGCCCAATGAGTTTAGTGTTTCGGGGCATATCCCATCGGTTTGGCCGTGTGGTCGCGGTCGACAAAGTTGACCTTGAAGCGGCGCGTGGAGAAATCACCTGTCTTTTCGGTCCGTCGGGCTGCGGCAAGACCACATTGTTGCGGCTCGCGGCGGGACTGGAGACGCTGCAGGCTGGTGCGGTGAAACTCGACGGTGATGCGCTCGCCGCGCCCGGCCGGGAGACGCCGCCGGAAGAGCGCCCGATCGGCATGGTGTTTCAGGATTATGTCCTGTTCCCCCACATGACGATTGAGAAAAACATCGCTTTTGGGCTTGCTAGCGTGAAAAACGTTAAAGCGGTTATTGCCTCGCAACTTGAGGCGTTGCAGATCGGCGATCTGGCGGCGCGCTATCCCCATGAGCTTTCTGGCGGCCAACAGCAGCGCGTGGCGCTCGCCCGTGCGCTGGCGCGCGAGCCAAAAGCGTTGTTGCTGGATGAACCTTTCGCCAGTATCGACGCCGTTTTGCGTCGCCGGCTACGTGAGGACTTACGGCGCATACTGAAAGAAAAAAATGTCGCCGTCGTGCTGGTCACTCACGATCCTGAGGAGGCGCTGGTGCTTGGTGATCGCATCGCCCTAATGCGCGCAGGCGGCGTTGTGGAAGCGGCGACGCCTGAAGACTTGTTTCGCGCTCCGAAAACGCCGGATGGCGCGCAGATTTTTCCGGGTAGCCAGACCATTGAGGGCGTTATTCAAAATGGCCGGCTCATGACACCGATTGGCGCCTTTGATGCGCGTAGGCTTGGCGACGGGCCTGGTGTTGCAGTGATGCGCGAGGGCGCGCTCGGCGCGGCGCCTGACGGCGTAGGTGATTGGGTGGTCGCCGATTGCCGGTTCGCGGGGCCTGGCTGGATGGCGTATCTGGAGGCGCCTGGCGGGGCGGGGCTACTGCGTGTCGAGACCACCGAGGCCTTGCCGCAAGGCGTGCGCGTGGCGCTGTCATGTGAACCATCCCTTGTGTTCTGTTATGAGAAACAATGAGTTGCCCAGCATTGCGTTGCTTTCAATTTATGATAATAAGAACTATTCGCAATCAATAAGGCCCAATCCATGAGTGTTTTCGCCAAAGCCGCCGGTAAGTTGAACGTGGTGAGCCTGCTGGCCGTTTTTTTCGCGGCGGCCTGCGCGCCGGACGGGGGTGGACAGGGAGGTGACGCGGAAGCGCGCGTCATCATCGGCGAGGTGAATGTTTATTCCGGCCGGCATTATGATTCCGATATTGCTATTTATGATGCGTTTACGGAAGAAACCGGCATTCGCGTCAATGTGATTGAGGCTGGCGGCGATGCGCTTATCGAGCGGATCGCCCGTGAAGCGGCGGCAAGCCCTGCTGACCTTTTCATCACGGCGGATGCGGGCATTTTATGGCGCGCCGACCAGCGCGGCGTTTTTCGTACAACTGACAATGATGCGCTTGAAGCGCGCATTCCGGCGCAGTTCCGTCATCCTGACGGCAAATGGTTCGGGCTTTCAAAGCGGGCGCGAATTATCATTTACAACAAGGATCAGGGATTGCCTGAAGACCTTGAGACTTATGCCGATCTCGCTGACCCGGCTTATGAGAGCATGATCTGTGTGCGGTCGTCATCGAACATTTATAACCAGTCTCTGCTGGCGTCTCGCATTGCGCATTTCGGCGCAGAGGTGGCGGAAGACTGGGCGCGCGGCGTTGTCGACAATTTCGCACGCAGACCTCAAGGCAATGACACGTCGCAGATTGAAGCCGTGGCGGCGGGACTGTGCCGGCTCGGCATCGTCAACAGTTATTACGTGGCGCGCTATGTCGGTTCCGATAACGCCGACAATGCCGCCATCGGCGAAAAAGTCGGGGTGTTCTTTCCCGATCAGGCGGGCAATGGCGCTCACGTGAATGTTTCCGGGGCGGGCGTCACTGCGCACGCGCCTAATGCTGAAAATGCAGAAGCGCTGCTGGAATTTCTCTTGCGTGACGAAACGCAGTCAGCTTTTGCGCAAGGTAATAACGAGTATCCGGTTGTGTCGTCCGTCGCTCCGTCCGGTCCTGTCGCGGGGCTTGGCGATTTTGTCGCGGACGACCTCCCCGTCGCAGCGCTTGGCGAAAACCAGCGCACGGGGGTGCAGATCTTCGACCGTGTCGGCTGGCCTTAAAGCCCCTGCGAGTGATAGCGTGGGGCGATGACGACAGCGCCACGAAACATCGACATGGGCAAGCTTCGCAATGCGGCGGAGGCTGGCGACGCCAATGCGCAATATGCGCTGGCCGCCGCGCTCAGCAATGCCGGCGAGCGGCGCGAGGCGGATCGGTGGTTAAACGCCTCAGCCGATCAGGGCCACGGCGATGCGCTCTACACATTGGCGACGCGCGCCTTCTACAGCAGCAAAACCATCGACGATGGCGCCGCCTTGTTGCAGCGGGCGTGCGAGGCGGGCTCACTTGCGGCGGGGCGTCTTGCTGGCGTCGCACATGCGGAAGGGTTTGGGTTCGAGGCTGACTGGGCGAAAGCTGTCGCTTACGTCGTCAATGCCGCCCGGGGTGGGGACGCTGGCGCAATGACAGAAGTCGCTATGCTGTTGTTCGCAAGCGATCCCGATGATGCGAATGGCGCAGCGTTGGTTGCGCTCGCGGCGACGCAGGACGCCGGCGGCGCCAGTATTGCGGTTCGTCGGGCGGCGGCGGGTCGTCAGCATGCAGATGCAAAAATAGCGTCGCAAGCGCTGCAAAGGCTGGTTGCAGCAGGATATCCCAATGTCGCCTCGCTTCAGCGGGCGCTCGCCGATGGCTCTGAAGCTTCAACGTCTGATCCTCTTGAGCCGGATTGGAACGGTATTGCCGATAAGTTGGCCGCTGCGCCGCCAGCGCCAACCATTGAGCCGGAAACTGTTTGCGAAAGGCCGTCAGCGCGGGTCTATCGCGGGGCTTTCTCAATTGAGGAATGCGAATATGTCATTGCGGCCTCTGCGCGATTGCTCGCGCCGTCGCTGATTGTCGATCCTCAAACGGGGGAGGCCCGCCGGGACGGTTATCGCAACTCGCTCACAGCGATTCTCAGTTTGATGGACCTTGATCTGGCGACGGTGATGATCAACCGGCGCGTTGCGGCGCTTGCCGGGTGTCCGCCTGAGCAGGGGGAATTTCTGAGCATTCTTTGTTACAGACCCGGACAGGAATACCGTCCGCATTTTGACTGGCTGCCGCCAGGGGCGGAATTTGACCGCAGCGGCCAGCGCATCGCCACCGCCCTGATTTCCCTTAATGACGGCTATGATGGCGGCGAGACCCATTTTCTAACCCCTGATATCCGCTTCAAAGGCCAAGTCGGAGATCTTCTGGTTTTTGACAATGTTCTCGCCGACGGCGAGGTTGATCGGTCCTCCCGCCATGCAGGGCTGCCGGTCACAAACGGCGCGAAATGGCTCGGGTCAAAGTGGTTTCGGGAAAAAAAATACAACTTCTAGGCTTTTCGATTTGATATAACAAAGATATAACATTGCCTTCAAGGGTGCGAGGAGGGTGCTTATGGCCCGTGGTGACGATGGTGATGTTAATGATTCAGGGCGCAAACGCCCGTCTGGTCTAGCGAAAAATGAGAAGCTGGTCTGGGACATATTGGTGAATGCCGCCGAACCGCTGAAAGCCTATGAAATTCTCGACAAATTGAAGGAACAGGGCGTGCGTGCGCCCATGACCGTTTATCGGGCTCTCGACGGACTTGAGGAAAAAGGTCACATCCACAAGCTGGACGGGTTGAACGCCTTTGTGCTCTGCAATCACGAAGGGCCCCATGTCGTGCAGACCTTCCTGGTCTGCGAGAGTTGTTCCACGGTTCAGGAGTTGGAAGTGGTTGCGGTGGAGGCTGATATCGCCCCTGCGGTGCACGCCGCCGCCTTCGATATGCACACCGCCCGCCTTGAGATCAAAGGCAACTGCAACAGCTGCGCTGCAGCCTAATAACAGCCTGCCGCCGCACGGCTTTTGGGCGATTGACTTCGTTTACTGCGAGACTATTGTCGCGAGCGTTGTGTTGCGCGAATACGCGCATTCAACCGCATGCGGGAGAGGTCGGGCTTTCCGCGAAAGACGAAAGTTCGGCGCCGAAGGAGCAACCGCCCCGGAAACTCTCAGGCAAAAGGACCGCATGTGGTAAGGAAGGCTGGAAAGCGGGCGGTGTAACGCCGCTCCACCGACGGAGTAAGCGGCGCGTTTACGATAAAACGCTTTCGCGAAATCTCTCAGGTTCCCGTGACAGCCGGGGTTGTCGCTATTGGCGGCGTCGCATTCGGCGCGTTGCATGAGTTGCGGCTTGATCATGGGACGGATGAATGACCAGCACATTAAAGACAACGCCGTTGAATGCGCTCCATCGTGAGCTTGGCGCCAAAATGGTGGAATTCGCAGGCTATGACATGCCGGTGCAATATCCGCTCGGCGTAATGAAAGAACACCTGCACACGCGGGAAAAAGCCGGCCTCTTCGACGTATCGCATATGGGCCAGGCGGTGGTGGTCGGACCTGATCATGAAGCCGCGGCGAAAGCGCTGGAGACGGTTGTCCCCGGCGAGATCCAGAAACTTAGGGCCGGGCGTCAGCGCTTAACCGTTTTGCTTAATGATGAAGGCGGCATTCTGGACGATCTTATGGTCAGTCGTCCGGTTACGGATGGCCGTTTAAATATTGTCGTCAACGGCGCCTGTAAGGAAAAAGATTTTGCTTATTTGAATGAACGCCTTCCTGAAAATGTGAAGTTGGAGCGCTTCGACACGCGCGGGCTGCTCGCGTTGCAGGGACCGAAAGCGGCTGAAGTTTTGGCCAAACATGCGACGGACGCGGCGGGCTTGAAATTCATGAGTTTTGCCGAAATGCAAATCGGCGACATCAACGCTGTCGTCACCCGCGGCGGCTACACCGGCGAAGACGGCTTTGAGATTTCAACTCAGGAAGGAGATACGGAAAAGCTGGCGAGACTCTTGCTCGCCGATCCGGATGTTGAACCGATTGGCCTTGGCGCCAGAGATTCATTGCGGCTGGAAGCGGGCATGTGCCTCTACGGGCACGACCTGACGGAGGAAACCTCGCCGGTAGAGGGCAATATTGCTTTCACGATTGGCAAGCGCCGCCGCGAAGAGGGCGGTTTTCCCGGCGCCGGGCGCATCCAAAAAGAACTGGCTGAGGGACCATCACGGTTGCGGGTCGGCATTTTGCCCGAAGGACGCGCCCCGGCGCGCGAAGGCGCAGAAATTCAATCGGCGGATGGAAAGAAAATTGGCGTTGTCACATCGGGCGGGTTTGGCCCGACAGCGGGCCGACCGGTCGCCATGGGATATGTGGATGCTGCTTTCGCTGAGACTGGAACGCCGCTGCAATTGATCGTCCGGGGCAAGCCAATGCCGGCGCAAGTGGCCGACATGCCGTTCACGCCGCATCGTTATTATCGAGGTTAGGGAGAAGACAAATGACCATTAAATACACCAAGGACCATGAATGGGTGCGCGCCGAAGGCGATGTATATGTCATCGGCATCAGCGCCCATGCCGCCGAACAGCTCGGCGATGTCGTGTTCGTTGAGTTGCCGG
This sequence comes from Pseudomonadota bacterium, assembly GCA_039196665.1. GTDB lineage: Bacteria > Pseudomonadota > Alphaproteobacteria > Caulobacterales > Parvularculaceae > Hyphococcus. Next base: position 42,075 of record JBCCUQ010000002.1, read on the forward strand.
AAAAAGGAAAAACCTTTTCGCAAGGCGACGATATGGCGGTGGTCGAATCGGTGAAGGCCGCATCCGATGTCTACGCGCCAATCTCCGGCGAGATTGTTGACGCCAATCAGGCGATTGTCGATGAGCCGGCAAAGGTCAACGAAGATCCGGGCGACGCCGCCTGGTTCGTCAAGATCAAGGCCAGCGACGCGAGTGAGATTGACGCGCTGATGGATGAGGCGGCCTATAAGGCCTTTGTGGAAAGCGAATCGTAAATGCGTTACCTGCCGCTGAACGACGCTGAACGGCGTCAGATGATAAAGACCGTCGGCGCTGATGTGATCGACGATCTCTTCGCAGACGTTCCGGACGATGCGCTGAACCCTTCCTTTGACTTGCCAGACCATCAAGGTGAGTTGGGTGTGGAGCGCGCCTTCGCCGCCATGGCGGGCAAAAACCGCGCCGCCGGCGCGGGTCCGTTCTTTGTTGGTTGCGGAGCGTACAAGCATCACATCCCGGCGACGGCGGATCATATCATTCAGCGGTCTGAATTTCTGACAGCCTATACGCCTTACCAGCCGGAGATTGCGCAAGGCACGCTGCAATATCTGTTTGAATTCCAGACCCAGGTCGCAGCGCTCACCGGCATGGATGTCGCCAACGCCTCCATGTATGACGGCTCGACCGGGTGCGCGGAAGCGGCGCTGATGGCGTGCCGCGTGACGAAACGCAATCGCGTTGTCGTGTCGGGCGGGCTGCACCCCCATTATGCAGCGGTCACCCGCACGCAATTGGAACTGCTTCACAGCGATGCGGTGGTTCAGGCGCCAGTCGACATTAACGGATCAGAAGACCTTGCGTCGATGATCGATGACGACACGGCCTGTGTCATCGTTCAAACACCGGATGTTTTCGGCAATGTGCGTGACTTGACGCCGATCGCTGAGGCTGCGCACGCCAAGGGGGCGCTGCTCGTTGCGGTGGTAACGGAAGTTGTCTCTCTCGGCGCGCTCAAAAGCCCTGGCGAAATGGGCGCGGATATCGTCGTCGGCGAAGGCCAGTCCATTGGCAATGCGCTGAATTTCGGCGGGCCTTATGTGGGGCTCTTTGCGACACGACAGAAATATGTGCGCCAGATGCCGGGTCGGCTTTGCGGCGAGACAACGGATGCGGAAGGCAAGCGCGGGTTCGTGTTGACGCTCTCAACGCGTGAGCAACATATCCGCCGGGATAAAGCGACGTCGAATATCTGCACTAACTCCGGTTTGTGCACGCTGGCGTTCACCGTGCATATGACCTTGCTTGGAGAAGCAGGCCTGCGCCGTCTTGCGATGTTGAACCATGAAGCCGCATGCAAGACCGCCGATGCGCTTAGCGCCATTGATGGTGTTGAAGTTGTGAACAACGCCTATTTCAACGAGTTCACAGTGCGCTTGCCGAAAAAGGCGGAAGACGTCGTTGAAGCGCTGGCGGCGAAAGGCGTTCTCGCCGGTGTTCCCGGCGGGCGGCTGTGGCCGCACGATTCGGAAACGGACAATCTTCTTATTGTTGCGGCGACGGAATGCGTGACCGACGACGACATTGAGAAACTTGTTAGCGGTCTGCGGGAGGCAATCTGATGACCATGAATAACCAGGGCCGCCCCACCAGAGCGGACAACGCCGCCTCTGACGACGCGCCGACCTTTACCGGCAACAAGGCGTTGCAGATTGAAGAAGCGCTGTCTTTTGAATTTGGCGATTTCGCCGGAACCGGCGTTGATCTGCCGGAACCCGAAGGAACGTTTGATCGTCTCGGCGGGCTCAACCGTAACAATGATATTGGCTTGCCGGGTCTTTCCGAGCCGGAAACCATGCGCCACTTTGTGCGGCTTTCGCAAAAGAACTACGCCATCGACATGGGGCCGTTCCCGCTTGGGAGCTGCACGATGAAACATAACCCGCGCCTTAACGAGAAGCTGGCGCGCCTGCCAGGCTTTGCGGATATCCACCCTCTGGCGCCGCAATCGGCGGTGCAGGGCGCGCTTGAGTTGATTGACGCGCTGGCGTTCTGGTTGAAAGAAATGACCGGCATGCCCGCCGTCGCGATGTCGCCAAAGGCTGGCGCCCATGGCGAGCTTTGCGGCATGATGGCGATCAAGTCGGCGATTGAAGCGCGCGGTGAGGGCGGCAAGCGGGTTCGTGTATTGGCGCCGGAATCTGCACACGGAACAAATCCGGCGACGGCGGTTCAGTGCGGCTTCAAGGTTGATTCGATCCCTGCCGACAAAACCGGCCGCGTTGACCTGGCGGCGCTGAAAGAAAAACTGGGCGACGATGTCGCCGGGATCATGGTGACGAACCCTAACACTTGTGGCCTGTTTGAGCGTGACATCCGCGCCATCGCCGACGCCGTGCATGATGCAGGCGGGTACTTTTATTGTGACGGCGCCAACTTTAACGCTATCGCCGGCAAGGCGCGCCCCGGCGATCTCGGCGTCGACGCCATGCACATCAATCTGCACAAGACGTTTTCGACGCCCCATGGCGGCGGCGGACCGGGCTCCGGGCCGACGGTCTTTTCCGAGGCGCTCGCGCCGTTCGCGCCGATCCCTTATGTTGTCAGCGAAGACGGTCAATATCACCTGATTGAAACCCGCCGCGCGGCGAAGTCCGAAGGCGGCGACGACACCGGCGGCGGGGCGAAAAGCTTTGGCCGTCTCACCGCGTTCCATGGCCAGATGGGCATGTTCGTGCGCGCGCTCGCCTATATGATGAGCCATGGTATTGATGGCGTTCGGCAGGCGGCGGAAGACGCTGTGTTGAACGCCAACTACGTTCAGACGCGTCTTAAGGCTGAAATGACCGCCGCGTTTGAAGGTTATTGCATGCATGAAGCGCTCTTTGACGACCGCTTCCTGAAAGACACCGGCGTTGAAACCATCGACTTCGCCAAAGCGATGATCGATGAAGGCTATCACCCGATGACCATGTATTTCCCATTGGTCGTCCATGGCGCCATGTTGATCGAGCCGACGGAATCGGAATCAAAGCGCGAACTTGATCTCTTCTGCGATGCGCTCCTGTCTCTCGCTAAACGTGCAAAAGCCGGCGAGACGGCGGTGTTCAAGGCTGCGCCCGTGCATGCGCCGCGCCGCCGCCTTGATGAGACAGCCGCCGCCCGCAAACCGGTTCTGCGCTGGACGCCGCCAAGTCCTGCGGAAGCAGCTGAGTAAAACATCGCTTGCGGGGCGGATCACAATTTTTGCGCCCGCCTCGCACCAGGCCTTAAAACCGAATAGGCTGTCGCCGGCGGGCGCCCTCTTGCTTAAAATCCGGATGGGCGGCGCATGATTTCGGACTGCGCCAGAGCTTAGTCTCTTTATAATGTAGCGCAGCGGCAGACGGCAGGGGTGACATGGATTTTCTGACAGCGTTCACGATGCGGGGGCTCGACGCGCTCGCGACCCTTTTCATTTTCGTACTTGGCGCTGGCGTGTTCGCCGTCATTTTGATGTTCATTGTGGATTCGACGCAATCGAAAGATGCGGTGCGGCACAACTATCCGGTCATTGGCCGCTTTCGCGAATTGTTCACGCGGCTTGGAGAATTTTTCCGGCAATATTTCTTTGCCCTCGACCGCGAGGAGATGCCGTTCAATCGCGCTGAACGAGAGTGGATATATAAATCCGCAAAGGGCAAGAACAACAATCTGCCGTTTGGATCAACGCGCAATCTCAATCTTGTGGGAACGCCAATTTTTATCAATTGCGCGTTTCCGCGCCTTGATGACGAGGCTACCGACCCGCCGCCTGTGGAATTCGGTCCGTATACGCAAAACCCCTATCTGATCTCGTCGATCATCAATATTTCCGCCATGAGTTATGGCTCGTTGTCAAAGCCTGCAATCCGCGCATTATCCCGCGGCGCGAAAATCGCCAATTGCTATCTGAATACGGGTGAGGGCGGTCTTTCACCCTACCATCTTGAAGGCGGTTGCGACATCGTCTTTCAGATGGGTACGGCGAAATATGGCGTGCGCGATAGTAATGGCGGTCTGAGCGAGGAAAAGCTCGCCAAACTGGCGGCGCGCCCCGAAGTTAAAATGATTGAGATCAAACTCAGCCAGGGCGCCAAGCCCGGCAAGGGCGGCATCCTGCCCGCGGCGAAAGTCAATCGGGAGATTGCGAAGATTCGCGGCATTCCCGTTGGTAAACCATCGATTTCCCCGAACCGGCATCCTGAAATCGATAATGTCGAAGAGCTACTCGATTTCATTGGTCGCGTACGTAATGCATCGAAACTCCCCACAGGGATTAAAACGGTGCTTGGCGCCTATGGTTGGCTTGATGATTTTTGCGACGCCATTGAACGGCGCGGCATCGAGTCGGCGCCCGATTTTATCACGCTCGATGGCGGCGATGGCGGCACCGGCGCTGCGCCCATGTCGCTGATGGACAATGTCGGCCTGCCGCTGAAACAATCCCTGCCGATGCTGGTCGATATTCTTGAGCGCCGTGGCCTGCGCGATCGCATCAAGGTCATCGCATCGGGCAAGCTTGTAACGCCTGCGGAGGTTGCCTGGGCCTATTGCGCTGGCGCCGACATTGTAAACACGGGGCGGGGGTTCATGTTTTCAATCGGCTGCATTCAGGCGTTGAGGTGCCACACCAACAATTGCCCGACGGGCGTTACGACTCATAAGAAAAGCCTGCAGGCGGGTCTCGACCCGAAAAACAAGGCGCCGCGCGTCGCCAATTTTGTCGATAAGATGCGCAAGGACGTCGCCATGATCGCTCATTCCTGCGGCGCCGCGCACGCGCGTAATTTGAAGCGCTTTCATGTGCGCATCCAGCAGGAAGACGGCACGTCAATACCATTGGATGAGTTGCTAGCGCGGCGTCGGCCGATGGCGCCGGCGGAATGATCTCTTGTTAAATAACGGGTCTGCGCTCATCCTGTTCTGATGAAAGCGGTCTACGATACAATCGGTGTTGGTTACGTGAAGCGTCGCAAGCCGGATGCCCGGGTTGCGCAGGCGATATATAATGCGTTGGGCAATGCGAAGTCCGTTCTAAATGTGGGCGCTGGAGGTGGCTCTTATGAGCCTGCCGATAGATGGGTTACGGCGCTGGAGCCTTCTGCTGAGATGATTCGTCAGCGTCCTCGAGGATCGGCGCATGTTTGCCAGGGCGTAGCAGAAAACATCCCGTTCCCAGATCGTCAATTCGATGCGGTGATGGCTGTGCTTACAGTCCACCACTGGCAAGACGTCGAAACTGGTCTGAGTGAAATGTTAAGAGTGACGAGAGACCGGCTGGCGATTCTTACCTTCGACCCCGAGTCTCACTATTTTTGGCTGGCCGATTACATCCCCGAAATCATCGACCTTGATCAGCCGGTCATGCCGAAAATGACAATATTCGAAAGAGTTCTCGGTCAAACGAGTGTAAGCTGCGTTCCCGTGCATCATGACTGCACGGATGGTTTTCTCGGGGCTTACTGGCGGCGACCGCATGCCTATCTCGATCCGGACGTGCGCGCTGCTATCTCAACTTTTGCCAAGCTCGGTGATATTTCCTTCGCTTTGAAAAAGCTGAAGGATGATCTCAATACCGGTGCGTGGGAGGAGCGATATGGACATCTCTTACACAAAGAAAGCTTAGACGTTGGATACCGTTTGATTGTCGCAAGCGGCGCCTAATACAATTGGCAGGCGGATACAGTGGCGATACGATGACGCATGTCTCGCCTTCTCATCGTTTATCATTCCAAAACCGGCGGCACGCGCCAGATGGCGGAGGCCGCGTTCGTTGCGGCGCGGGACGAAATCGAAACCGTTCTGAAACACGCGGATGAGGCGGGCCCTGACGACCTTCTCAGCGCGGACGGGTATATTTTCGCCGCGCCGGAAAACCTCGCCGCCATCGCCGGCGTGATGAAAGACTTTTACGACCGGTGTTATTATCCGGTGCTTGGCCGCATCGAAGGCAGACCCTATGCGCAGATGGTGTGCGCAGGTTCGGACGGTGAGAATGCGGTGCGGCAGACGGCGCGAATCGCAACCGGCTGGCGTTTGAAGCAAGCGCAGGCGCCGATCATCGTCTGCACCCATGCACAGACGACAGAGGAAATTCTTGCGCAAAAAACGATCCCCGAAGACGACCTTGCCCGCTGCCGGGAGCTTGGACGCACGATGGCGGCGGGGATAGCAATGGGTGTTTTTTAGTAAGAAAATTTTTCTTCTTTCAGAAAACCTTCTCCGCTCATCCCTGCGAAAGCAGGGATCCATGAAACCTGTGCAAAAATGGATTCCCGCTTTCGCGGGAATGAGCGGCAAAAAAGAATCGGCTTTTCAAGGATTAAACCCGCCGGCTTTCAGATAAGCGATTTCCGCCGGCGTCGATGTTCGGCCTAATATTCTGTTCCGATGAGGGAAGCGTCCGAAGCGCTTTATAATATCGCGGTGGCTTTTGGCGAACGGCATATTGTCGGTCGCCGGAAGGCTCGATTTAAACAGGCAGACACATTGTTCCTGCACTGCCAGGTCTTCCGAATGCATGAAGGGCATATAGAAAAACGCGCGATCTTTCGGCGCGTATAATCGGTCAAAGCGTCGGCGGATCGCCTCGCACGCGACGTCAAGCGCTTGGCGGTCCTGCGCAAAGGCGCGGGGATCATCGCGATAGATATTTCGTGAGAACTGGTCGAGCAGGATGATCAACGCCAGAGCGTGACGCGGATGCGCGCGCCAGACATTGAGACGCCCTGTCCGGCCTGCCTCGTGAAGCGCGCCAAACCGGCTTTGGATTTCTCGGTCAAAAGTAAGGTCGCGGCGAAACCATTGATAGGGCTTCGTCTCGTCGAACCAGAAGGAAAGGATAGCTTCGGCGTATTCGCGGGTCGGGCGGCATGGCAAAGTGGAAGTCATGACAAGCCAATAGCATATATCCGCTCATTCCGGCGAAAGCCGGAATCTGATGAATTAGACGGAATTGCTTGCCGTTTGAGATCCCGGCTTTCGCCGGGATGAGCGAGACCCTAGTTCAGCTTGTCGCGCAGGCCCGAAATCGCCTTGTCGATAAAGGCTGTCTGGGCGCCGGAGTCCATACGCTCGCGAATAATCTCACGTGCGGCGGCGACGGCGAGGTCGGCGGTCTGGCCGCGCACTTCGGAAATCGCCTGCGCCTCCGCGCGTTCGATTTTTTCTTCCGCCGCCTTGGTGCGGCGCTCCATCTGCTCGTTGATCTTTTCACGCGCTTCTTCGGTCAGGCGCTTGGCGTCTTTTTTCGCCTGCTCAATGATCGCGGCGGCTTCATCTTCCGCTTCGCGCTGGCGACGCTGATAAGTGGCGAGAAGCTCCTGCGCTTCTTCGCGCATTTTGCGCGCCTCATTGATTTCATCGGCAATCGTTTGCGCGCGCTTGTCGAGGCCGCCTGCGATCATCTTGTGCAGACCGGCGCGGGCGAAAACGCCGATAACGATCACAAACGCGACCAGCACCCAGAAGCTTGTGTCCTGCAGGAGACCGCCTGAGCTTTCAGCGGCGCCATGGGTTTCTTCGGCGGCGGCAAGGGCGATGCTGGCGAGTGAGATCATGACGATAGTGCTTTCTTATGCGCGCGAAACGGATGCGATTGCTTTTGCAACGGCGTCGCCTGTCGGCGCCTCGTCGATCAGGGTTTCGACAATGGCGCGCGCGGTTTCGCTCGCCGCTTCCTCGACTTTCGCCGTGGCGGCGGACTTCATTTCCGAGATGCGCGCATCCGCAGCGGCGATTTGTTGCTCAACCGCCGCGTCGGTTTCGTGTTGCATCCTGGCGATTTCCTCGTCCATCTCCGCACGGGTGTCGGCGGCGATGCCCTGGGCCTTGGCTTTCGCATCGGCGAGGGACTGATTGTAAGCGTTTTCCGCTTCCTCCGCCTCGCGCTTGAATTCGCCCGCCTGATCGAGATCGTCGGCGATGCGGTCGCGGCGCTCTTCAATCGCGCCGCCAAGCGCCGGCAGAAACCGGCCGGCCATTAGCCAGTATAGCACGCCGAAAGTCAGGGCGAGCCAGAAAATCTGGCTCGGCCATGAACTAGGGTCAAGCTGTGGCAGACCTGCGGATGTTTCCTCGCCATGGGCCGCTTCAGCGGCGCCGGCGGCGAGAGTGCTTACAAATGCGAAGACGGACAATGGTCCACTCCTGTCAGATTTACGACGATCCGTTTCTTAGAACGTGTAGAGAATGATCATCGCAATCGCGAAGCCGAGCAGTCCGGTAAATTCGGTCAGCGCAAAGGCGAGAAGCATGGTCGGCTGGTTCTGCGCAGCTGCTGACGGGTTGCGGAACGCGCCCGACAGGAAGTTACCGAAGATAAGACCAAGACCGACACCCGCACCCGCGAGAGGAATCGCGGCAAGTCCGGCGCCGATAAGTTTTGCTGCTTCTGCTTCCATTTTAAACTCCTGAAGTTTTTTCGTTTGAGCCGTTAATCCCGTGTTCGCGGCTGGCCCTTACAAAGCCGCGCGGGAAACTTTCCTTAGTGGTCGCCGGCGTGCGCCGCGTCGCTGAGATAGATGCAGGTCAATACCGCAAAGACGTAAGCCTGCAATGCCGCCACCAGAAATTCGAGCATGGTGACGGCGATCGCGCCAAGAAACGGGGCGAGGCCGAACACCATCACCGCACCGCCCGCGCTCAATAGCGACACGACGAACCCGGCAAACAGTTTAAGAATGATATGACCCGCAAACATATTGGCGAACAATCGCACGGCGAGAGAGATCGGGCGGGACAGAAATGAGATCACCTCAATCGCAGGGATCAATGCATACATCGGCCATGGCAGGCCCGACGGCCAGAAGAGTTTCAAAAACCCGAGCCCGTTTTTCCAGAAGCCGTAAACGATGACGATCGTAATTGTCAGCATAGCGAGCGCCAACGTGACGATCAGATGGCTGGTCGGCGTGAAGGTGTGAAGTTCGTGCGGCATACCCGGAATGGTCGGAAGCAGGCCAAAGATGTTGGCGATCAAAATCCAGATAAACAGCGTAAAGACGTAAGGAAAAAACTTGCGGCCCTCTGCGCCGATGGTGTCGCGAACGAGGTCGGAGACGAATTCATAAAGGACTTCCGCCATCGACTGCACGCGGCCTGGGATAAGTCCGGTGCGGCGCGTTGCGGCAAAGAAGAATAGAATAATCGCGCCGGTGCCAATCAACATCCACAAGGAAGAGTTAGTGAAGGAGATGTCGAAACTGCCAAAGCTCAGCGGAACGATCGGGACGATCTCGAACTGTTCCATGGGTCCGGCGGCGCGGATATCAATCATGTCGTCTCTCGTCTCAAGAGCACTATCCGTCTTCGGATGAATGCCCGCTTCCCTCATTGGCGGAGCGCATCAGATTGCGCAGGCCCGCCGCAAAACCAAGTCCAATGCCGGCGAGTAGAAACAAGGGTTGCGTTCCCAGCCACCGATCCAACCCCAGGCCAAGCAAGGCGCCGACAAAAAGCCCGGCGAGAAGTTCTGAGGAAACGCGCATTGCGTGTCCCCAGGCCGCCCCGCTACCGCGCGGATTTTCCGGTTCCGGCGAACCGCGCATGCGGTCCAGACGGTCGGAAAATTCGTCCAGCGAGGGCGGTTCCTCTTTGCCGGCCCCATCTTTGTCGATGGTGTCGCCCATGAGCTTTGCCCGAAAACAGGTGCGAAAGGACGCTCGCACCTCCGTGAAATCGCGCGGACCATATAGGCGCCGCATCGCAGCGTCAAGCGAGCAATTCGAAGTGTAACCATTTGAAATACAAAGGTAATCATGAGCGCGGCGAGTCGCCGCGCCGGGGCGCGCGACAATCTGGATTGCACATTGCCCGATCGCTTTGCTGACGGCGATGTTTTCCGCCGCCAACATCAAAAAGCCGGGCTTGATCAGGGGGGCGATTCCTGGCCGTGGCAACCTCTGGATCGGCGAGAATCGCCGCATGGTTTTGTATAGCGCAAACACGCTAGAACATTGCCAAGGTCTGCTTATTGAAGGGGCGACCACCGATTATGCCGCCATCCGTTGTCGCCTTTGCCCGCCTTTTGCTTGGCAGCCTGCGTGACCTGGCGCCGATTATTCTGGTGGTTGGCTTCTTTCAGATTGCGGTTTTGCAGCAGCCTTTCCCTGATTTGCCACGGACCCTTTTCGGCTTGATTGCGGTGTTGTTAGGGCTGGCGCTTTTCATTCGTGGTCTTGAGATCGGGCTCTTTCCAATAGGCGAATCGATGGCCGGGGCTTTTGCGAAAAAAGGTAGCCTATGGTGGCTGCTGGCTTTCGCTTTCTCACTCGGATTCGGCACGACCGTCGCCGAACCCGCCTTGATTGCAGTGGCTGGAGAAGCGGCGGCCGTGAAAGCGGCGGAAGGCGGTCTCGCCGATACGGATGCCGCGCGCAACACCTATGCTTTTGGGTTACGGTATACAGTGGCGGTTTCGGTGGGCGCCGCATTGGTGATTGGCGTGTTACGCATTCTCAAAGGTTGGCCGATTCAGTTTTTGATCATCGGCGGCTATTTTCTGATCGTGATTTTGACCCAGTTTGCGCCGCGTGAGATTATCGGCATCGCCTATGATTCAGGCGGCGTCACGACATCAACGATTACGGTGCCGTTGGTGACCGCGCTTGGCATCGGGCTTTCCACAGTGATCAAGGGACGCAACCCGCTAATTGACGGATTCGGATTGATTGCGTTCGCCAGTTTGACGCCAATCTTGTTCGTCCTTCTTTACGGCATGGTGGTGTAGCGATGGGCGATGTGCTGACCGGGATATTGCAAGCGTTTCTCGGAACCATACGCGACGTGGCGCCGATCGCCGTGATCATGGCGTTTTTTCAATTGGCGGTGTTGCGCCGCCCGATACCGCATCTGAAAAAAGTGCTGGCGGGTTTTATTTATGTGCTGGTTGGGCTCGCACTCTTCCTTGTCGGTCTGCAGGAAGCTTTGTTCCCGCTTGGCGAGACGATGGCGCGCCAGCTAACCGATCCGGTGTTTGTTTATGGCGAAGGGGTCAACCTTGAATCCGCTGGCATTGATTGGACTCGTTATTATTGGGTGTATCTCTTCGCGGCGGCGATCGGTTTTTCCACCACGATTGCAGAGCCGTCTTTAATCGCGGTTTCGCTTAAGGCCGACGAAGCGTCCGGCGGCGCCGTCAAGCCGTGGGCGTTGCGGCTTGCCGTAGCTGTGGGGGTCGCCGCCAGTATTTCGCTCGGCGCTTTTCGCATCGTGACGGGCACGCCGCTTCATTATTACATGATGGCCGGCTATTTAATCGTCATTATACAGACGGTATTTGCTCCGAAAGAGATCATCCCGCTGGCCTATGACTCTGGCGGGGTCACGACATCGACGGTGACCGTGCCGCTGGTCACCGCTTTGGGGCTGGGGCTTGCATCCACTGTGCCCGGGCGCAGTCCTTTAATGGATGGTTTCGGATTGATTGCGCTGGCGAGCCTGTTTCCGATGATTACGGTCATGGGATATGCGCAAGGTTCCGCTGTCTGGGCGCGATGGGCGAACGATCGGCGTAAGGGTGCGCGAACGACGCCGGATAACACCAGTGACAAACCCCTTTCATCAGGACATTCATCGACGAGGAGTTCTCAATGAAATTTAAATTGATCATCGCTCTGGTGACGGATGAAATTACCGAAAAGGTGCTTGAAGCTGGGCGCGCGAGCGGGGCGACGGGCTGTACGATTATCACCGCAGCGCGCGGTGAAGGGTTAAACCCGCCCAAAACGTTTCTCGGACTGACGCTTGAAGGACAGCGCGATGTTTTGTTGTTCCTGGTTGAAGAACATTTGAGCCGACAGATCCTTGAAGCCATCTCGCGCGAAGGCCGTTTTGACGAGGACAACGGCGCCGGCGTCGCGTTTCAGGTCGATATTGAGGATGCGGTCGGCCTTTCAGGACAGATCGAAAACATACGACGGGACATAGGAGACAAAATATGACCGACGAAAGCTATACGCCCGTAAGCGATGTGATGACGCCGTCGCCAATCGTTATTGACGGACTATCGACGGTCAGCCAGGCCATTGCAATGATGCGCAAGCATAAAGTCAGTTCAATCATCGTCGATAAGCGCCATGATGGTGATGAATACGGACTGCTCGCCATCCATGATATCGCGGAACAGATCGTCAGCCGCGACCGTGCGCCGGATCGTGTCAATGTTTACGAGATCATGTCGAAGCCAGTTCTCACCATCGACGTCGCTATGAATGTCAAATATGCGGTACGGCTCTTGTCTCGTTTCCGTTTGACTCGCGCGCTGGTGCTGAAGGGCGGTACGGTCGCCGGTATTGTGACATTGCGCGACCTTGTGCTGCGATCAATTCCAGATGCGGATGAGGGCGTTGCGTAAGGGGTTGGTGATAACTTATCTGCTTACGGATTGAAAACTCGGCTAGGTTTGAGCTTGAGACCGTCAAGCTCACAGATCGCGACAGCCTCATCATGCAACACGGCCAGGACAGTCGGAATGACGCCCGCCTGCTCGCCGCGAACGCCCTTGGCCACTGGCGGTGCGATGACGGCGGGCTGGCCCCGGCGCAGCTTATCGGCCTGAGGCCCGTCGATTGCAGCTTGGGGAATATGCGACAGCGCCACAGCGATGGGCGTTAACAGCGCGTCGCGATCTTCGATCATTGTGATCGTTTCAAGCTGCTCAATGGTGACGCTGTCGTCCGCGCGAAACGGGCCGACGGCCAGACGGCGTAGTTCGCTCACATGAGCTTCGGTTCCGAGCGCATGCGCCATATCGCGCACCAGCGCGCGCACATAGGCGCCCTTGCCGGTTACAGCCTCGAATACGGTTTCATCCGTACTCGGCATATCAGCGACAATCAGCTCATGAATGGAGATCATGCGCGGCGCCAGTTTCACTTTTTCGCCATCGCGGGCGATGTCATAAGCGCGCTCGCCGCCGACTTTGACAGCGGAAAATTGCGGTGGGATTTGTTCAATATCGCCGGTGAATTTTTCGAGGATTGCGTTGATCGCCTCCCGGTCCGGGCGATGGGGGGATGTTGCGATAACGGCGCCTTCCGCATCGTCAGTGGTTGTTGACGCGCCCCATTTCGCTGTGAAGCGATACCGTTTATGCGCATCCGTAATAAAAGGCGCGGTCTTGGTCGCCTCACCAAAGGCGATTGGCAGAACGCCGGTGGCCAATGGGTCAAGCGTGCCCGCGTGGCCGGCCTTTTGCGCCTGGAAAAGCCACTTTGCTTTTGACACCGCTTGCGTGGATCCGAAGTCGTAAGGCTTGTCGAGGATCAGCCAGCCGGAAACAGGCCGTCCTTTTTTGCGTCGTTTGCCCATCGGGCCGCTCCGTCGTGATTGTTGTTTTCAGCGCCGCAACAGCCGGATTGGACGGCAATAGGGCGATGCTTTTCAATCAGGTCCGGAGCGGCCGGTCAAGGGAAGGCATGCGAAAGAGTTAAGTTCACGAGTGTTCAGGACGGTTTTCTGAAGAGATAAATAAAGCGGTCCGTTTTGCCGCGGATGCGCTCGTCAAACACCGAGATATTTCGCGGATCATCAGGATGAGCGAGCGCGTCGCTTTCGCCAGCAAATTCAAAACCGGCGGCCTCCAGTTCGGGTTTAACTACGCCCGGAACCATTCGGTGGTGTTCCTCGGTGACGCTGTCGGGGGCGCCCTCCGGTCCTAAGTGATCGAAGACGAGGTAAACGCCGCCAGGCTTGAGCGCGTCAAAAATCGCCTTGTTCATCGCTGCGCGGTCAACGCCCGTCCAGATGGTATCGTGATAATATAGACCCATCACGACGGCGTCGAGCGGTCCTGAAAAAGTCAGCGCGTCAAACTTCTGTACAGAATAGGAAATATTGTTTCTTGGATCGTCTTGAGTAAATTTCGGGAAAGTGGCTCTTGCTTCGGGAAAACTTTCGAAAATTCGTTCGGGGTCAATTGCATAAACCGCCCCTTCTTCGCCAACGATGCGTGACAGGAGCGCGGCGTAATAACCGGATCCGGCGGCGAGGTCAGCGACCGCATCGCCTGGTTTGACGCCAGCGAACTGCAAGACTGCGGCAGGGTTGCGGCCTTCATCGCGCGCACGATGTTCTTCAAGACGTGTCGGGTCAGCGACTGCAATAAATATTGTGTCCTCACTGGCGATTGCGGCGCTGAACGCCAAAAACCCAAACGCAGTGGTCAAAACTCGTTTCATAAAAATTCTCCCAATCCTGTTGACTGAGCGTTGACGCACAGGCGCCTCGGCAATCGACAATGGGATGTGAATTATCTTTAGGTATTAGTCTTTCGAGAGGTCGCGAGCGACGTCCGGGCGCGCCAACAGTGCGTCGATTTTCTCCGCCTCGGCAAAAGTCTCATCGCTTTGAAAGCGTAATGCCGGCGTATATTTCAAGTCGATTTTCTTGCCTAGAATACCGCGCAGATAAGGCGCAACCTTGTTGAGGGCGATGACGACTTGTTTCTGATCGCCTCCGCCAAGCGGCGCAGCGAAAGCCGTCGCCTGTTTCAGGTCCGGGGAGACCCGCACTTCAGCGATTGTAATCGATACGCCCTGCAGCGCCGGTTCGCGCAAATCCTCACGCTGCATGATTTCCGCAAGCGCGTGACGGATCAATTCCCCGGCGCGCAGCTGGCGCTGCGAGGGGCCTTTATTATGAGAAAACCGTTTTGCCATGGGGGGAAGTTAAGAGGTTGCGAGGGCGAATTAAAGCCCCCGGAGAAAAAGGGTCAGGCAAGCGCCAGGCGCTGGCGGCCCTTGCCAGGCAACCGCCGTAACAATCCTTTTGTTTCCATATGCAGTTTAACGGTGGTCACATGCCATGCGATAGAGCCAAGATCTGCTTTGTCTTTGCTGTTGAGGCGCTCGCCAACTTTTTCGGGAAGGTCGGCGAAATAGACTTCCTGTTCTTCCTCCAAAGTGGCGACGATGGCGTCGCGAACAATTTCATATTTCCATTTTGGAATGTTTGTCGGGGCTTTGCCGGGTGTCGGCGTTTCACAGCGCACGGTTTCCATGCTGCGTTTCATGCGCATGCTCCCTTTTGAAGGCGCTTGCTCAAAGCGCTGCTTCCAGCTTATCCGCCACCTTTAGCAAATCAGGAATATCGACTTTAAAGGCGTCGCCATCGCGTTCACCCACGACGAAACCATATTTGGCGCCTAAAGCTGTCATCCAGTCTTTTGCGGGATTATTAAACACGCATGGCGGAACGATGGAAAGATATCCGCCGCCATCACCGATTGTATAAATCGAGTGAGCGGCTTGACTTCCTTCGATGGTGATAAACAAACGCGCGTTCAATAGTGTTTGAATAATCTCCGAAATCGGATCTTTTGTAATATCGACGATGACGACGCCGCTATCTTCAAGAGCTTTTATCATTTCAGCTTCATTGCTGATAATGCGCTTTACAGCGCCGGTGTCTCCGCGGCGTAGATAGACTCTATGTCCGCCCAGTTTCGGTTTAATTTTTGTACGAAGCTTTTCTCGAAAATAATTAAACCTTTCAACCTTATGGCTGTTTTGCGAGTAGTCGAGGAAAAAGTACAGTTCATCAAAGTCACCATAGTCTGCCTGTGGCCAGGTCTGGTCGAAGATATCAAGATAGGTTGTCTTGTCCGGCCAGTCAGGGGTGCGCACGCAAAAGGGGTCTGCAAAGTCTTTCGCCATCAGATGAGTCGTCAGATCATCACGAAGCCAATGGCCGAAATACTGAATGCCGCTATAGGTTGACGCCAGCGCGTAAGAGCCGCCCTCAATGCAAACTGGGTTCTTGGACGGACCAGGCACATGGGGGAAGTAGGATCGCCAGTTGTTTTTATACAATCCGGCCTGGCGCAGCTTTACGCCTTTAATACGGAAGGCCTCGATCGGATGGTGGAAGCCTTTCTCGCCGTGGATGCGGTCTTCTTCCGCCTGTTTAAACGTTTCGGGATGCAGCTCAACGATATTGTCGAGCTGATGCGGCAGATAGATCGAGGGCGGATAATCGTAAGGTTCCGGTTCTTTGATAATGATATGTTCGTCGCAGACCTGATCAAAGGTTACATCACCCATGAGCTTGCGCTCAATCAGGTGCTTAATATGAACAGGTGAGAAATTCCGCATCAGGTTATCTTTATCAACTATAATACTGGATGCCACTATAGCTTGAAGCCAGCGCATAAGAACCGCCGGAGGCGCGCACCGGGTCGCCATGCGGGGTGACTTGAGGAAAATATAAACGCCAGTTGCGTTTATAGAATCCTGAATCGCGGAACTTCACGCCGCTGATCCTGAAAGCTTCAACTGGGGCGTGATGGCCATGACCACCATGCATGCGCCGCTCTTCGTCCTCTTTGGACGTTTCAGGGTGCAGCCGTGTGATGTTTCCAAGTTGGTGCGGCAGGAAAACAGTTGGCTCGAGCTCATAAGGCTCGGCCTTATTTACGACAATGTGCTCGTCGCAAACGTCTTTGACGTCAGCGGCGCCGAAAATGCGGTGCTCGAACAGATGTTTCATATGCACGGGCGAAAAGCTGCGCATTTAAGGTTCCCCCAAGAGCGCGGCGAAGCCTTTACAGAGTCCGCTGCACCGTTTCGACGGAGAAGCACTCAATCGTGTCACCCGCCTTCAGGTCCTCGTAATTAGCAAAGCTCATGCCGCATTCCTGGCCCATGGGGACCTCGTTCACATCGTCCTTGAAGCGCTTGAGTTGTGAGAGCTCACCCTCATGAATCACTACATCATCACGGATCAGGCGCACTTTCGCCCCGCGTCGAACCTGGCCCTCGGTGACCCGGCAGCCGGCCACTTTGCCCTGCTTGGAAATCGAGAACACTTCAAGAATTTCCGCATTGCCTAGGAAGGTCTCGCGTAACTCAGGCTCAAGCATGCCTGTGAGCACGCCTTTGATATCGTCCAGGAGGTCGTAGATGACCGAATAATACCGGATTTCGACATTGCCGCGTTCGGCTTCCTCGCGCGCCTGTTTATTGGCGCGCACGTTGAAGCCAATGACCGCCGCGCCGGACGCGCCCGCCAGAATAACGTCGCTTTCGGAAATGCCGCCGACGCCCGTATGCAGCACTTTGACCCGCACTTCGTCCGTCGACATTTTATCCAGTGAGCTGACGATTGCTTCAACAGACCCTTGCACGTCGCCCTTGATGACGATGGGCAGTTCCTTGATTTCCGCATCCTGAAGCTGCGCCATCATCTGTTCCAGCGAGCTGCCTGATGATTGCGCGGCGTCTTTATCGCGGCGCTGGCGGGCGCGGAAGTCTGCAACTTCGCGCGCGCGCGCTTCGGACTCGACGACATAGAATTTGTCGCCGGGCTCCGGCACGCCGTTGAGGCCGAGGACCTCGACGGGATAGGCTGGGCCCGCCTCTTTCACTTGCGCGCCCTTGTCGTCCGACATCGCACGGACTTTGCCCCATTCGGCGCCGGCGACCATAATATCGCCGCGCTTCAATGAGCCGCGCTCGACCAAGAGCGTCGCAACGGCGCCGCGGCCTTTGTCGAGACGGGCCTCGACGACCGCGCCTTCGGCTTCGCGCTTCGGATTGGCTTTCAGTTCAAGAAGCTCAGCTTGCAGAAGAATAGCGTCCTGCAGAGCGTCAAGGTTAGTCTTTTTAAGCGCGGAGACTTCGACATCCTGAATTTCGCCGCCCATGCTCTCCACCTGAATTTCATGCTGGAGGAGATCGGTGCGAACCTTGTTCGGATCGGCGTCCGGTTTGTCGACTTTGTTAATCGCGACAATAATCGGTACGCCAGCGGCCTTGGCGTGACTGATCGCTTCTTCCGTTTGCGGCATGATGGAATCGTCCGCCGCAACCACAAGAATGATGATATCCGTCACCTCGGCGCCGCGGGCGCGCATTTGCGTAAACGCAGCGTGGCCAGGCGTATCCAGGAATGTGATCTTGCGGTCGTCGCCAAGATTAATCTGATAGGCGCCGATATGCTGGGTGATGCCGCCCGCTTCGCCGGCGACAATGTCTGTCTGGCGCATGGCGTCAAGCAGCGAGGTCTTGCCGTGGTCCACATGGCCCATGATGGTGACGACAGGCGGACGCGGCGCCATATCTTTGACGTCGTCCTCGCCGCCGCCCAGACCTTCTTCAACATCGGACTCGGCGACGCGCTTTACGGTGTGGCCTAGGTCTTCTGCGACGAGTTGCGCCGTGTCGGCGTCAAGGACGTCATTGGCCATAACCATCTGGCCCTCTTTCATCAACTCCTTGACGAGATCGACGGCGCGCATGGACATGCGCGCTGCGAGTTCCTGAACGGTGATGGTCTCCGGAATTGTAACGTCTCGTAAAACGCGCTGGCCGTCGCCGCGTGACTGGCGCGCCTGTTTTTCACGTTCACGCGCGCGGCGCACAGAAGCGAGCGAGCGCTGGCGTTCATCATCGTCAAGCGCGTTAGCGATGGTCAGTTTGCCCGTGCGGCGGCGCGGCGCTTCTTTCGATTTTGACTGACGGTCATCGCCGGTGTTTTTGCGTTTTGTCTTCAGGCGGCCGCCAAGCTGCGCCAGAGGGTTGTTGGGGTCGGCTTCTGCGGGGGCGGACGCAGCGCCTTTGGCGGGCCGGCTGTCGGATTTCGCCTCGCTGCGTTTTTTGCGTTCGCGTTCTTCCGCCTCCAGCGCTTCGCGCGCCTCTTCTTCAGCGCGGCGGCGCTCCTCGGCTTCGCGGGCGCGTTTGGCTTCCTCTTCCGCCTGACGTTTTCGTTCGACTTCCAGCTTTTCGCGCGCTTCGGCTTCGCGGGCTTCGCGTTCTGCGCGTTCAGCGGCCTCGCGTTTATCACGGACGGCTTTTTCCTTGCGCGCCTTGACCAGCGCTTCCGCGCGAGCCTGTTTTTCGTCGTCGGAAAGGGTTCTTAGAACCGCGCCTTTTTTCTTATCGTCTTCCTCAGTAGAAGCGGGCGGCGGCGCAGCCTTGGCCTTGGCGGTTTTCGCCGGGGCTTTCTTTTCAGTCGTATCTTTGGCGTCAGCGTCTTTCTTTGGCGACAGGACGCGGCGGCGCTTGGTCTCCACGACCACCGTTTTCGAGCGGCCATGGGAAAAGCTCTGCTTGACCGCGCCTTTTTCCGTGCGGCGCAGGGTCAAGGGCCGTCTGCCCGTTGTCTTAGTTTCCGTTTCGACGTCGTCGCTCATTCAAACTCCAGTTGCGCTTCTCAAAAGCGCGCTTTCAATCCGGCGCATCGCTTTCGCGGCGAAACGCCTATTTCAGAAAGCCGCCTTGGACATACAACCCAAAGCAGCCGGGGTCTACAGTGGAACCCCTTATTGATCCGGCGCGGTTTCCGCCTTGCGGAAGCCTTCCAGCCGCCGCACCGCTTTCAGGAAGCGCGTGGCGGCGGCCCCGTCTTTCAGCGCGGCGTGGACAACCCCGTCGCGCCCGAGCGCCGATGACAATTCGCGCCCTTCGAAAATCTCCACCAGCACGGCCTCCTTCGCCTGCGCCTTTAATTTGCGACGGCCATCCTCAGCGCCGTCCGTTGCGGCGATCAGCACCGCCATCGTCTTGTCTTTCAGCGACGCCTTCACCTGATCGAACCCGATCACGACGTCACCTGTCTTTCGAGCCATCCCAAGTGCGGAGAGGGACAGTTTTGCAAGTCCCGCCTCTACCCTTTCGACGAGATCCGCCGGGACTGATACGGCCTGTTTGAGCGACTGCGCGAAGGCGCCTTTTTTAATCGCTGTTTCCAGCGCCTCGCTTGTGGCGCTCACCCAGGCGCCGCGACCGGGCAGCTTGCCCGAAAAATCCGGCGCCACAACGCTGTCCGGGCTTGCGACAAAACGCAGGAACCCGTCAGGCGCATCGGTCGCGCCCGTCGCGATGCACTTGCGCGTGCGCGGATCATCCGTTTCAGGCGCTCGTTTCAGCAGTTGCCGTCTCCTCTGTTTCCTCGCCGTCTTCTTCGGGCGCACTCATCGCCGCGAGATCTTCTTCCGTCACCCAGCCCGCCTTGAGGCGCGCCTGCATGATCAGCCCTTCGGCTTCATCAGCCGTGACTTTGTAGGCTTCGAGCATGCCATCGTAATGCTTGCGCTCGCCGTCGACGCGTTCTGTCCAACCAGTCAAATCATCGGTGGCGCAACCGGCGAGGTCTTCGACGGATTTAACGTCGTTCTCACCGAGAGTGACAACCATTTTGAGGTCGAGCCCGCCAAAATCGATGAGATCGTCATCAACGCCGAGTTCTTTTCGTTTGTCGTCGAGACGCTTGTTTTCAGCTTCGATGAAGTCGCGCGCACGCGCCTGCAGCTCCTGCGCCGTATCTTCATCAAGGCCGTCAATGTCGGTCAGCTCATCGACTTCGACGAGGGCGATTTCCTCGATCGATGCAAAGCCTTCCGAGACGAGCAGGCCCGCCATCATGTCGTCAACGTCAAGACCGGCCATGAACGCTTCGGACCGTATACGGAACTCTTCCTGGCGTTTCGCACTTTCCTCTTCTTCCGTCATGATGTCGATTTCATAACCGGAAAGCTGTGAGGCGAGACGGACATTCTGACCGCGACGGCCAATCGCCAGCGATAACTGTTCGTCCGGCACCACGACTTCGATGCGTTCAAGCTCCTCGTCGAGAACAACCTTGGCGACTTCCGCCGGCGCCAGTGCGTTTACAACGAAGGTCGCGTCATTTTCGTTCCACGGCACGATGTCAATTTTCTCGCCTGCAAGTTCGTTGACGACAGCCTGAACCCGGCTGCCGCGCATGCCGACGCAAGCGCCGACCGGGTCGATGCCGGGGTCGTTGGAATGAACGCCGATCTTGGCGCGGCTACCCGGATCACGGGCTACAGCCTTGATTTCAATGACGCCGTCATAAACTTCAGGCACTTCCTGCTCGAACAGTTTCGCCATGAATTGCGGGTGCGACCGAGACAGGAAGATCTGCGGCCCCCGCGCTTCACGGCGCACATCCATGATAAAGGCGCGCACGCGATCGCCATTGCGGTAATTCTCGCGCGGCAATTGCTGATCGCGGCGGATGATCGCTTCGGCTTTACCGAGGTCGACAATCACATGGCCATATTCAACGCGCTTGATGATGCCGTTGATGATCTCGCCAATACGATCTTTGAAATCCTCATACTGACGGTCGCGTTCCGCCTCACGGACCTTTTGCGTGATGACCTGTTTGGCGGCCATTGCAGCGACACGGCCAAAATCGATCGGCGGCAGCGGTTCGGACATGAAGTCGCCAAGCTCCGCTTCCGGGTTGCGGTGACGGGCCTCTTCAATAGTGATCTCAGCAGAGTCGTTTTCAACCAGTTCAACAACTTCGAGAAGACGCCACAATTTGGTCTCGCCGGTTTTCGGATTAATCTCGGCTCTGACATTCGTCTCATGGCCATAGCGCGATCGCGCCGCCCGGGCGAGCGCGTCTTCCATCGCCTCGATGACGAGGCCTTTTTCAATGGATTTCTCCCGCGCAACCGCGTCAGCGATCTGGATGAGCTCCAGTTTGTTGGCGCTAATCGCGTTCATTGATGGTCTCCATGAGGTGTCTCCTTCATTTGCGGGTCATGATTGCCCGCCTTCAAGCTTTCTCGAATGAGTTCGTCGGTCAGAATTAATTTCGCGCTGGCGATCCAGTCAAAAGGGAAGAGGGCGGTTTCGTCCTCGCCGTCGATGTCGAAGGCGACCTTCCCGTCATCCATCCCCGCGACAACGCCCTGGAAGCGCTTGCGGCCTTCAACCATGCGATTGAGTTCCAATTTCGCCGGCCATCCCTGCCAGTCCTCGAAATCCTTGCAGCGTACAAGCGGGCGATCAATGCCGGGAGAGGAAACTTCGAGAACGTAATGTCCCTCGATCGGATCGGCCTCTTCCAGCACCGGTGAAAGCGCGCGCGATAACGTTGCGCAGTCTTGCGCCGTCATCGTCTTGTCGGGGCGTTCGGCCATGATCTGCAGGGTCTTTGTCTTCGCGCCGGTGACGCGCACGCGGATAAGCTCGAACCCGGCGTCTTCCACGACGGGCGCCAATAATTCGAAAAGACGATCCTGCTGCGGCGTCAAATTTGTCTCTCTGGTAACGAAAAAGCGGGCCCCGGGGGGCCCGCTTTCGATTTTTCGATAAGCGTTTGATTGGTCATATAGGGCGCCAACGGTCTTTTGTCAGCCCCTTTGTCGTCAGTTTGGCGCGGCTTTTGATTGGTTACCACCGAGTTAACATCGGAAAACACCATGAAGCGCCGCGCGCTTGTCGCGATATCATTGTCCTTTTTGCTAGCAACCGCAGCATTTGCGCCGGTTGCGTTTCGCCTTGGCAAAAGTCAGGGCGCGATATCGCTCGCCGGCCCGTCGCAAAATGAAACAGTTTTTGCGGATATGACTGGCCGGAATGGCGACAGCGCCGGATGCGGATTGCTGGGAAATCCGGCGTCGATCCGCCATCCGAACATCATTGTCGATTGCCGCCCGCAAGGGAAAGGCGCGGCGCAAATCATCGCCGCCGTTCCGCCGCGACGCGAGGTCAAAACCATTTTCGACGCGCCAATGACAAGGCGGGAAACACCCCTCGACCGGGCGGTTCTCGCCGCCGTCACCGGCAAAGGCGCCGGTCCGGCCGGCACGCCGGGCAATCCGCTGAGCCTCGCTCTCGCGCCGGATGCGCCCTCGCCAGCGGGGAGCGTTTTCGCGACCGCCGGCGTTCCCGGAGGGGGTGGCGGTTTGCCTGGGATTGGCGCGCCGCAAAATCTAATTCCGCCAGCTGGCAATGGAACGCCCGGCAATAATCCGAATGAGCCCGCTCCCTCAGCCGGCCCAGACGGAGATAAAGGAGAATTGGGCGATCCCGGTCCGGGCAATCCGCCGAAAACAAACAAGCCCCGCCCTGATGACGATCCGACGCCGCCTGTCTTCGAGATTCCGGATGAAGCCCCGGAGGACCCTTACGAAACGCCGGATCTCGTCACCCCAGTCCCGGCGGCGCTGCCGCTTATGGTGACCGGTCTTTTAGGCCTCTTCGCCGCCCACAGGCGCAAATCTCATAAAACATGCGGGCTTTAGGGCGATAAACGCCGCCCTATGGATTTTGTCCCGGCGATGGGCCAAAATCGTTAATACGGATCAACCACGCTGAACGAGGGGTCGCGCTGTGGGACGTTTACTTGCATTTTTGCTTGGGGTTGCGGGCGCGGTGCTCGCCTCGCAGGGGCCAGGCTTTACGCTTCAATATATGCAGAACCTGCAAGGGCGCGTCGATGAACTGACAACCATTGTCGAGCAACGCGACGCGGATGTCGCCGCCTATGGCTATAGCCGCGCGTCGGCGGTGGTCGAATGCCGGACGGCGACGGATTTGCTTGAAGCAATGTGCGATGGTTATGCCCGCGATGTCGATCGTCTCGAATATCTGACAGGACATCTGGCGACGCTGGAAGCGGCTGGCGATTATGTCCGGCCATTGATCCTTGCACGAAGCTTTGACCACGCCATCGCAAAATCGGTGAAGACACAGTTCGAACCGGCGATCCCGGCGACGGTCCATGGCGCGGTTTACGCCGCTGGCGGTTTCGCGGTCTTGTGGGGCGCGGCGTCGTTCCTGTTCGGGCTGTTGGGCGCGATGTTTAGCGGTGGACGAAGATACGCTTAAGGCGCGCGAAAGCTGACAAGCTTTGTGGCTTCATCCTGAGGGATTTTTCCTTTGCCCTTCGTGACATTTCCACTTCGTGAAAATCCTCAGGGGGAAGGAAAAATTGTCACGAAAGATGGGTAGCCTGAGCTTAAGCGCCTACTCCGCCGCAGCCAGTTGCTCCGCCTTCGAGAGATCAACCGACACAAGTTGTGAGACGCCGCGTTCGATCATCGTCACGCCGAAGAGTCGGCTCATGCGCGACATGGTCAGCGCATGGTGAGTGATGATGATGAAGCGGGTTTCGGTTTCCGCCGCCATTTCATGCAGCAGGCGACAGAAGCGCTCGACATTGGCGTCGTCAAGTGGCGCGTCGACCTCGTCGAGGACGCAGACCGGCGCCGGGTTCGCCATGAAGACGGCGAAGATAAGCGCGGTGGCGGTGAGCGCCTGTTCGCCGCCGGACATCAGCGACATGGAGGCGAGCTTCTTGCCTGGGGGGGAGGCGAAGATTTCAAGCCCGGCGTCCAGCGGATCGTCTGAGTCGATCAGGCGCAGTTCCGCCTGGCCGCCATTGAACAGCCGCGTGAACAGATTGGCGAAATTCGTGTTGACGGTCTCAAACGCATCGAGAAGGCGCTGGCGCGCTTCGCGGTTCAGCCCGCCAATTGCGGCGCGGAGCTTGCGGATGGCGCCGTCGCAATCCTCGCGCTCAACGCCCAGCTCCTCAAGGCGTTCGCTGACTTCTTTCATTTCTTCGTCAGCACGCAGATTAACGCCGCCGAGGTTTTCCCGCTCACGCTTGTAGCGTTCCAGCTTGCGCTCGACGCTGTCACGGTCGGGTAGTTCCTTGCCGTCCTTGTGCTCGGCGATGCCAAGAAGCTCTTCCGGCGCCGCGTCGCAGGCCTCGTGGGCGATAGAGGCTGCTTCTTCAACGCGTTCAGCGGCGGCTTCCGCTTGCGCTTCCAGACGCGCACGCGCCTCGCGCGCTTCGGCGGCTTCGTGGTCTGCGGCTTTCGCCGTCTTGTCGGCTTCGTTTGCGGCCTGTTGGCCTTCGGCCAGCGCGTCCGCCGCCTCATTACGGCGTGTTTCCGCAATAGCGATCTGGTCGAGCAGGGCTTTCCGCTTTTCGTCGATGGCCGCAGGGGCGCCGCTGGCGGTTTCATGGGCCGCCGTGGCTTCTTCAAGACGTGTCGTCAACTCGCCCATGCGCGTGCGAGCGGTTTCGCTGCGTTCGGCCCAGACCGATTGCTCTCGCGACAATTCCTGCAGGCGTTCGGCGCGCATCTGCGCTTCGCGTGCAAGATCGTTGTGCGCCGCGCGGGCCTCGCCGGCTAGAGAGCGAGCCTCAGCCACTTCATTACGGGCGGCGTCGAGATTTTCCGCAATCAGCGCCGGGTCGGGCAAGGCGTTGCGTTCGCCGGTTAACTCTTCAAACAACCGCCGGGTTTCCTGATCGTCTTCGGCGAGGCGCGTCAGGTTTTCATCGATGGAGGCGATGCGGGTCGAGGCGCGTTCATGCTGGCGCTCCAGTTCGGAAAGCGCGGTGCGCGCCATATCCACAGCCCGGCGCGCATCGGAGAAAAGCGCGCGGGCTTCGCGTTCGAAGGACTGGCGCTTTTTCAAAAGATCGACCGCGCCATTATGCGCGAGCGATGCTGTGTCGGCGCGCTCTTTCGCGGTTTCGTAATCGCGGTCGAGGATCAGAAGCCGGTTGCGCTGTTCCAGACGAATGGCGGCGGCGGTTTGCGCGTCTGCATGGGACGTGAAACCGTCCCAGCGCCATAAGTCCCCGTCGCGGGAGACCAGCCGCTGCCCGGCTTTTAAGCTATCGCGCAGGCGTTCGCCATCATGCACATCGACAACGCCGATCGCCGCGAGGCGGCGCGTCAGTTGCGCCGGCGCGCGAACGAAGTCGCTAAGCGCGCGCACGCCGTCGGGCAGGGCGCCCTCCGTCGGCGTATCGCCGAGATGCGACCAGTGAGCGGGTGCGGCTTCGTCAATGGCGGCGCCAAGGTCATCGCCAAGCGCGGCGGCTAGAGCGTTTTCATAACCAGGCTCTACACTGATCATCTCAATAAGCGGGCGCCAGTCGTCGGATTCGTTTGCGGCGAGGACGCGGCGAAGGGCTTCGCGTTCGGCGTCGATCTCGGTGAGGCTTTGTTCGGCGCTGCGTAAGGGCCCGCGCAAGTCGTTTTCTGCGTCTTCGGCGCTGGCGCGTTCTTCCTCAGCGCGGTGAAACGCCGCTTCGGCGGCGCGGGCGGCTTCTTCTGCGGCGGTGAACCTGGCGTTTGCGTCTTCGAGCGTGCGCGCCTGTTCCGGGGTCGGTTCAATAAACTCGCGCTCTTCGCGGAAGGTCGTGATCTGCCCGGCGATCTTCTCAAGACGGCGCTCGGCGCCAGCGATATTGTCGGCGTTGGCCTTGCGCTTGGCGTCAAACTCCGCCGCTTCGGCGCTTTTTTGGTCAAAGGCCTGTTCGACATTTTCAAGCGCCTGCATCGTCGCAGTCATGTGCGCTTGTGCGGCTTCGAGCCGTTCGGTCTGTGACGCCTCACGCTCTTTCAATGATTGTTCTTCGCTTCGCAGCGCGGCGACAGCCTCGTCAGCGTCGCCAAGCAGGCCTTTTTCGCGCTCGATATCCTGCTGAAGACGTTCAATTTCAGCAGACAGACGGTTCAGTTCCGCTTCGGCGCGGCGCGCCTCGTCATCAAGATTTTCGCGCGCCACTGTCAGACGGTGCAGCGCAGCAGCGGCTTCGGCTTCGGCCATCCGCAACGGATCGAGCTTGCCGTGGGCTTCTTCCTGAGCGGTGGAGGCGGCGGCGGCGACTCGCACCGTTTCTTCGATTAGTCCACTGATTTCCGTCAGGCCCGCAGCGGCCTTTTCCTGCGCATCCAGCGCTTCGCGCCAGCGCAGGTAACAGAGCATCGCTTCGTTGCGGCGAATGTCGCCGGAGACATTGCGATAGCGGGTCGCCTGGCGCGCCTGCCGGGCGAGCGCGCCTTTTTGCGTTTCAAGCTCACTGATGACATCGTCGAGGCGTTCGAGATTTTGCTCCGCCGCGCGCAGGCGCAACTCCGCTTCGTGACGGCGCGAGTGAATGCCGGTGACCCCGGCGGCTTCTTCGAGCAGGCGACGGCGGTTCTGTGGCTTGGCGTTGATCAGTTCGGAAATCTGGCCCTGACGCACAAGCGCCGGCGAGTTCGCCCCGGTCGAGGCGTCCGCGAATAGAAGCTGCACGTCTTTGGCGCGCACTTCCTTGTTATTGATCCGATAAATCGACTGCGTGCCTTCTTCCTTGCGCAGGATGCGCCGAGAGACCTCCAGGGTTTCGCACTCATTATATTCGGCGGGGGCCGAGCGGTCCGAGTTATCGAGGCTTAAGATCACTTCCGCCCAGTTGCGCGAGGGGCGCATTGAGGTGCCGGAGAAAATTACCGCATCCATGCCGTCGCCGCGCAGCGCCTTGGCCGAGGTCGCGCCCATGACCCAGCGCAGCGCCTCCAGCAGGTTCGACTTGCCGCAACCGTTCGGCCCGACAATACCGGTCAGGCCTTCGCGGATTTCGAAGTCTGTCGGCTCAACAAAGGATTTGAATCCGACAAGGCGGACATTGGTAAATTTCACAAATCTTTTCCCGGCAATTGCGACGGCAGGCCCCACCGGCCCGGCGCATAGTCAGTAATCGTCAATGATCGCCGATTCTGCGCAAAGGCCAAGGCGTCGCCAGATAAAGCTTTCCCCTTGTTATTCGGCGGCTTTTTCAAGCGCCTCGTCGAGCGCTGTGGAAAACGCTTCGACGGTGGAAATGCTGCGCAATTGCCCATCAATGATAAAGCTCGGGGTTGCCTGGATGTTATAATTATCCCGCGCTGCATTTATATTTTTGTTAATTAAATCAAGCAATTCCTCGCGTTTTACGCAAGCATCGAAGTCCGCTTCGCTCATCCCCGCCTGGCTGGATATCTTGATCAGCTCGTCGCGTGGACTGTCCGAGTAAATCCAGGTGCGCTGGGTTTTGAAAAGAGAATCGATGACGAGAAAAAAGGCGTCGGAGCCGCCCTTGTCCGCTGCGCAGCGCGCCAGCATGGAGCCGACCACCGACAGTTCCGCCGGCGCGGTCGGGAATTCCCGGAAAACATAACGAATTTTGCCGGTGTCGATGTAGTTTTCCTTGATCGACGGATATACCGTTTCGTGGAACGTTGCACAGTGAGGGCAGGTTACCGAGGCGTATTCGATAACGGTGATCGGCGCGTCCTCAGCACCCAGAACCATATCGCCAAGGGCGCCGCTCTCAGCCGAAACATCGGCGTCCCCGCCGCCGCTGGAAGCGGGCTCGTCGGACGACGCGCCGCCACAGGCCGCAGCCATGAGCGCAAGAGCGGAAATAGCCGCGAAAGCGGGGCGAAAACGCATGCCGGAAATCATCATCAAAACGGAACCTTTCATATGGGCCGGGCTGGCGGGCCAGTTGTTGGGCGCAAAATCGCTTAACGCGGGCGCTGGCGCAAGCCCTCCCGCGACGGGTTGAAACCCTATTATTCAGTCAGAGGGCTGGTTTTTGCTGGAAACCGCGGCCCGAAAGGAAGCGAGGGCCCGGCCAAGGGGGCTGGCGTCATCGTCAGCGGGGCGGTTGACGGGGCTTTGCGTCGCGCTTTGCTGGATTGTAATCCGTGCAATCGCGCCCGGGCCGAGAAACCGGTTCACCCGGGTCTGAAGATCGTCGAGCCGCATGGCGAGGGTTGTCGCCGCCGCGCTCGACGGCGCACGCACCTCCAGGGTGCGGGCCGTGCGCCCGCCGGTGATCCGGCCGGGCCGGCACAGCGCGGCGATTTCGGCCCCGGCGATGGAGGGCCAGTTTTCCGCCAGAGACGGCTCGGCGTATTTCGTCTTGCGTGTAAGGGCGGCGAACACGTCTGCGCTAGCGCGTGCGATTCTTGGCGGCGCCCGACGCGCCGGTTTTGTTCGAAGGCGCTCGTTCATTTGCGCTTTGCCCTTTTGATGAGCGTCATCATAGTGTGCCCTTATGCCTTTCGAAACCGGCGAGCCGAAAAACTTATCCGCAATCGCGCCGGCGCTTATGCGCTGGTATGGGCGCCATGCGCGGGAATTGCCCTGGCGCGTCGGCCCGGCGGCGCGAAAACAGGGTGTGCGCCCCGACCCCTATCATGTGTGGCTTTCCGAAATCATGCTGCAGCAGACGACGGTGGCGACCGTCGCGCCGCGCTACGCCGCGTTTTTGAAGCGCTGGCCGAACGTGAATGCGATGGCGGCGGCCCGGCTTGATGACATTCTCGGGCAATGGGCGGGGCTTGGATATTATGCGCGCGCGCGAAACCTGCATAAATGTGCAGTTGTGGTGGAGCGCGACCATGGTGGAGAATTTCCGGATACTGAGGAAGTGTTGAGGGCGCTCCCCGGCATTGGCGACTACACGGCGGCGGCGATCGCGGCCATCGCTTTTGATCGCCGCGCGGTGGTGGTCGATGGGAATATTGAGCGCGTGGTCTCTCGGCTGTTCGCCATTGAAACGCCATTGCCTGCAGCCAAACCTGAAATAAAAGCGCGCGCCGATGAGATCTGGCCAAAGAAACGTTCCGGCGATTTTGCGCAAAGTTTGATGGATCTAGGCGCCGGCGTTTGCCGTCCCAAGGCGCCAACGTGCCTTTTTTGTCCGTTATCGGATCATTGCAGTGCGCATCAGATCGGACGCGCCGCCGAATTTCCTAAAAAAGCGCCGAAGAAAGCAAAACCAACCAGAAAAGGCGCAGCCTTCGCCATGCTAAATGGGAAAGGCGAGATGCTGTTCGAGCGGCGACCCGAAAAAGGGTTGCTTGGGGGCATGCTCGGCCTGCCGGGAACACAGTGGGCTGAAGTCTTGCCCGAAGATATTTTCGCGGCTGCGCCCGCGAACTCAAAATGGGCGCGCGTCGGCGACATCGCCCATACATTCACGCACTTTCATCTCGTGTTGGATGTTCATACAGCGCGCGCGCCGAAGGGATTTAGGCGCAGCAATAATCAGCAATGGATTGCGCCGGAGGCGGCGCAGCTTCCCACGGTGATGAAAAAGGCGATAGAGTTGGTGGCCAACAAGGGGAATGAAAAATGAAAAAGACAGTAACTTTCTCCGCTCACCCCGGCGAAAGCCGGGATCCAGAATGCACAACATCGCCAGATTTCAATGGATCCCGGCTTTCGCCGGGATGGACGGGATTAGGTATTATCCTTTCGAGCTTGGCGTTTCTTATTGCCGCGTTGTCCCATGCATCTGCGCAGGAACTGGAAGGCGACTATCTCTATCATATGATGACCTTGCGCGCCGAGCGCGGCGAGTTGGAAGGTCTTCTCGACTGGATCGCTGAAATGAAAGCGTCCGGATTTTTTGAAGAAGCGGGTCAAGCCGCGCCTTTTGTTATGCGCCACAGTCAGGGTGACCAGTGGGACTTAATGGCGGTGGTTCCCATGGGAAGCTGGACCGAGTTTCACGATGCGGAAAAAACCGTGCAACGTCAGGCTGCGCAGCAAAAATATGCTGAAGCATTGGCGCCCGGTTATGCGTTGATCGCTTTTGCGGAAGACCACTTCGCCTACGGGCCGCCTTTGGCGGAATTTGAGCGTGAGTTTGCCGGGAACGGGTTCTTTCATATCGAAATGTTTGAGGCTGCAGCGGGTAAAGCGGGGGAGTTGCTCGAGCAACGCCGCATGGAAAATACCTATTTAAGCGCTACCGGCGGCAAGCCGAATATGATCTTCCGGCGTGCTGCGGGCTCCGATGTCGATGTCTTCACCATCGGGTTTCATGAGAATCTGCAAGTCTTTGCAACACCATCGTCAGCAACGCCGGAAGAAGCCGAGACCGCGGCTACGGACGCAGGGTTCAAAGACCGTGCGGATATCTCGTTTCTTCTGCGTTCCCTGATCACCGGCCATCACGATACGTTGGCCGTGAAAGTGGAATAGTCAGAAGATCTATTGGCTGGAAAGGTTTAAAAAGGTGCGCATTCTAAACGCTTTTATCGGTGTAACTGTTGCTGTTACGATTCAATTGTTTTCAGCTCACGCTGCGAACGCGTGCAAGCCGCTTGGCATGTCGAAGGCTGAATTGCAGACCCTGAAGGCCGCAGAATTCGAAATTGCCAATGAAAAGGAGCGTGAGCGTTTTGCTTTCGCCCTTCTTGACTGTCTTGCCTCGCCCGATCCGGAACTGCGCGACAAGATTGCTTATGAAGCCTATGTGGCGCTCATGCGCGGCGAATACTTGGATGCGGAAGTGGTGCGCCGGCTCGGCGGCGACCTCATCGCGATCTTGCAAAAAGAGGAAAGCGATCCGAACGGGTTTGAAAAACCCTTCGCCGCCCTTGTGTTGGCGGAAGTGGCGCGCACCGACAGGGTTGGCGATACTCTAAACGACGAAGGGCGGCAGGCGCTTGTCGATGCTGCGGGCGCCTATTTGACATCCGTCACTGATTATCGCGGCTTCGATGAAACAGAGGGCTGGCGCCACGGTGTCGCCCACACTGCTGATCTCGCCATGCAGTTAGCGTTCAACACGAAGACCTCTGCAGCGCAGCTGCAAAGTTTAAGAGAGGCGGTGATGGTCCAGATTATTCCTGATACGACGCATTTTTACATTTATGGAGAGCCAGCGCGATTGGCGCGGCCGATCCTTGTTATGGCGATGAACGAGGCGTTCACTGAAGAAGAATGGACAGCTTGGTTTGCAGCGCTCGCTGATCCCGCGCCGCTTAAAAACTGGGGCGAGGCTTATGAGAGCAAGCGCGGTCTCGCGCGGCTGCATAATCTCAAAGCATTCGGGCAAGCGGTTTATGTAAATGCAGACGCTAGTGAGAATGAGAAGCTGAAAGTGCTTGTTCCGCCGGCGCTTGAACTCTTGCGCGCGCTGCCTTGAAGCGAATGCTGACCGCTCCGCTATGCGGAAGAGCGAGTAATATCGGAAAAGGAAGAAAGGCATGACAAATTTTTCGATTGATCGGCGCATGCTGTTTATCGGCGCCGGTGCGGCGGCGCTCGCCGCGACGGCCCCTGCACTGGCGAAGAAGAAGAAGCGACCCTTTGTCATCAATGCGCTGGGCGGTGTTTATAATCCCAACGGCGCGCGCCCTGATGAAGCGCAAATTGCGGCGCATCACCTTGATGCGCGCGCTATTGACGATGCACGCGGCGCCGGTCTGGGCGCGATAAACCTGACTCTCGGCCATGTGTTCGGAGAGGGCGACCCTTTCGTTGAAACGATCGACAGCATCGCCTGGTGGAGCGAGGCGATCCGCCTTCGCCCCGAAAGCCTGGTGAAAGTACTATCCGCCGATGACATTCGCGCAGCCCATGATGCGCGCAAGACCGGTCTGATATTCGGTTTTCAGAATTCTGAAATGTTCGGGGGCGATGCATCGCGCGCGCGCCTCTTCGCCGATCTCGGCGTGCGCGTTGTACAGCTGACCTATAATCTGAAAGGAATGGCCGGCGACGGGGCGCTTGTGCCGGAAAATGGCGGGCTGACGGAATTCGGTCACGAGCTTGTTTCGGCGCTCAACGAAAAGCACATGCTCGTCGATATTTCGCACGCCGGCGAGCAGACAACGCTTGATGCGATCGCCGCATCGGAAGCGCCCGTCGCCATCACGCATACCGGCTGCGCCGCGCTGGCGCCGCATCCGCGCAATCGCGGCGATGCTGAACTGCGGGCGCTCGCCGACAAAGGCGGCGTCATGGGCGTTTATTTCATGCCTTACCTGACGCCGGGGCGCCAGCACATGGCCGCCGATATTGTCGCCCATATCGAACATGCGGTGAATGTCTGCGGTGAAGACCATGTTGGTCTTGGTACGGACGGGACGACAACGCAGATTGACGACATGCCCGGGTTTCTGGAGCGCCATCGCGAGGACATTGAGAACCGCGCGCGTCTTGGCGTCGGCGCGCCAAACGAAGACCCTGACATCATTACCGTGCCGCGCGATCTGATGGGGCCGACACAGTATCAGCGTCTGGCGGATATGCTGGCCGCCAATGGTCACTCTTCCACACGCATTGAAAAGATTCTGGGCGGTAATTTCCTGCGCCTGTTTGAAGGGGTGTGGTGAGGGCGCAATGAGCAGGCAACGCATAATCATGGCGCTGATCGCGCTCGCGGGACTTATCAATTTTCTCCCGGTAGTCGGCGTGGTTTCCGGCGCGCGCATTGAAAGTCTTTATGGGGTTGAGCTTGCCGATCCCGCGCTTGAGATTCTGCTGCGCCATCGCGCCGTCCTCTTCGGGCTGGTCGGCGGTTTCATGATCATTGCCGCGTTTAAAAAAAGCCTTCATGGGATGGCGATCATCGGCGGTCTGATCGCCATGTTGTCTTTCATGGGGCTTTACTATTTTACAAGCAGCCAGCCGCAATCGCTGATGTCGATCGTTTATGCCGACATCGCGGGTGTGATTTCCTTGAGCGCCGCATTGGCGTTAAAGATGATTGATCGGCGCAGGAAGGGTCTGCGCTAGCCTTTCCCGCCTGATTATGTCGGAAGACGTGTTTTGTTTTCGCGATAAAGCGAGGCGACGTAGAGGTCGGGCTCTGTTAGGCTTGTGTTCACCGATTTTGAATGAAGCGGGGATAGAGTTCGGGGATGAAGAAATTTTTCTTGTTACTTGCCGGTATTTCGTCAGTATGCATGGCGGCGCCTGCAAGCGCCGAGGTTCAGGTTCGGCTCGATACAAGCTTCGCCGCTTCAGTTTTAAACGACGTTTGTTCGAACCAGGCGATTGACGAAGCGGAGATTCGAAACTCGACCATTGTCAAAGATATGCTGGCGCATTTCTCCAAGTTTCGCGACTATTTCACGATGGATGAATATATCGCCGCGCGAAAATCCGCAGCGGCATGTAAGGCGCCCGAACGAGACTATTTCCGGTTTTCCGAAGTGATCGAAAAGCGCGATGACCTCACCCGGATTGTCGCCGGGTTGTCTGAACAAACCGAAGGCTTCTCCGATACAACAACGCAAATGGTCGACGCCTACACGCCAGCGGGCATGAGTTATGACGGCGTTGCGACGGTCATTGTCGGCGGGCCATCTTGCGGCGGTTGGGCTATCGATGGCGGGTTTTATGTGGACCTTCCCTGCATTGGCGACGACGAAGAAGGCTTGCGTTATTTGATCGCCCATGAAATCTACCATGGCGTTCAAAGTCTTTTTATGCCGGCTGTCGACGACGACGCGCCGGCGTCCTTGCAGATTTTCGATGCCATTATTCGTGAGGGGAGCGCCATCACCGTGGCGGATTTCTCTGAAATTGAAGATCCCGGCGCCTATGCGAAATTGAGCCAGCGTATCAATCGGAATAATGCTGGCCGAACCGATGAAAATTTCGATTTGCTGGATCTCGCATTTGTCTATCTGAATGCGTCCGATGATCCGGCCGCTGCGGAAAAGGTTTACAATATTGGCCTGTCCGGCGTGTTTGACAGTCCGTTTTATTATGTCGGCGCTGAAATGGTCCAGACGATTGAAAACACATTTGGCCGTGAGGCGTTGCTGTGCGTTATGAGACTGCAACAGGCGGAATTGGTTTTCGCTTACGCCGCCGCCATTGAGGATGATGAAGATGACGGGCGCCCGCTCCCAGCATCGGTAATGAACGCGGCAAAAGCCGTGCGATCAGATGGCGCGTCTTTCAACAGCTGCCTTTAACGCCGACTGTCCTTGATGACAGTTATGCGCGCTGCAAGTTTTTCTTACGCGGTCCGTTCAATTTTGACTGTCTGCGTTTAACACTTTGGCAACAATCATTTATTGAGTCTTTCCCCCTAGAGTAGTCGGATTATGAATGTGTTCGGTTCGGTATCTGCGGTTCCGTCGCGCCAATATATGGCGGCGACGCGCATTGAGGCGAAGGGCCTTGACCGGTTGGTTAAAGATCCGGCGGCGGCGCTGCGCCGTCTTGGCGAGCAATCCTTAACGTCACGGACCGAAGCAGAGGCGGGTCGTATACAGAACAACACTGCGCTTCAGCTGACAGTTGATCGTTCGCTCTCGGCCGCCTTAATGCAGCAGTCTTTCGAAGAAGCGCAGCCGGAGGCGGCAAAATTTTCAGGCGCAGAAGAAAGGGAGCCGTCAACCGCAACACAGAAGGCTGATGAAGCGGCGGCGAACGAAAAAACGAAAACAGCACCCGGAGAATTGTCCCGCGAAGAGCAGAAAGTTGTCGATGAGCTAAGAGCGCGAGATCGCGAAGTGCGGGCGCATGAACAGGCCCACAAGAGTGTCGGCGGACCTTATGCGGGCGCCATTTCCTATTCTTACCAAAAGGGGCCTGACGACCGCCAGTATGCGATCGGCGGGTCGGTGCCGATTGATATGTCGCCGGAGTCAACGCCAGAGGCGACGATTGCGAAAATGCGCGTTGTTATTGCTGCGGCGCTGGCGCCTGCTGAACCCTCCGGGCCTGACCGGGCTATTGCACAAGCGGCTCAGGCGCAGATGATGCAGGCGACAGCCGATGCGCGTTCGGAGCGGTTGGCCGAAATGGAAGCGGCGCGTGAGGCAAGCGCTCCTGATCGCGAAAACGATGCCGCTTCGACAGTGGGCCAGTTCGCTGCCGGGCGGCCAGACAATCCTTATGGGGTGCTTGGCGCGATTGAGACGACTGTATTCGGCGAACGCAGTGTTGAAAAAGCCGCCTAAAGTGAGCGTTGCACCATCTCCGCGAACTCACACAAAAGCGGCCTTGTCTCGCGCGGGTCGATAATGTCTTCAACGAGAAACTGTTCCGCCGTGCGGAAGGGCGAGGTGACTTTTGAAAGCCGCGCCTTGATCTCGGCGAGCGCCGCCTGCGGGTCGTCGGCTTTCTCCAGCTCGGATTTGTAAGCGACCTCAACGCCGCCCTCCATGGGAAGCGAGCCCCAGTCGCCGGACGGCCAGGCGAAGCGGTATTGAAACCGCGTGTGGTCTGACATCGCCGCGCCTGCGACGCCATAGGCCTTGCGGATGATGACCGTCGCCCAGGGAATGGTTGCGTCGTAAATCCCGTTCATCGCCTCGACCCCACGACGGATCGTGGCGGCGCGCTCGGCCTCAAGCCCGATCATGAAACCGGGATTGTCCACAAGGTGAACAACCGGCAGACGGAATTGCTCCGCCAGCTGAACAAAGCGCCTAGCCTTCTCCGCCGTGTCCGCCGTCCATGAGCCGCCGAGAAAGGTCGGGTCGGAGGCGAGCACCGCAACCGGCCAGCCGTCAAACCGCGTGAACGCCGTAATCGCGGCGCGACCCCAGCGTTTGCCCATCTCGAAAACGGAGCCCTTGTCGGCGACCGCCTCGACAATTTTGCGCATAGAGTAAGCTTCACGGGCGTTGTCCGGCACGGCGGAGAGGAGCTTCTCGTCCTTACGGTTTGGTTTGTCGTGGGGTGTGGCGCGCTCGGCGCGCGCGCCAGCATGAGACGGCAGGTAAGAAAGGAACTGGCGCGCCATCG
The DNA here is from genome assembly GCA_039196665.1 of Pseudomonadota bacterium. Lineage (GTDB taxonomy): Bacteria > Pseudomonadota > Alphaproteobacteria > Caulobacterales > Parvularculaceae > Hyphococcus. The sequence continues at coordinate 78,125 of JBCCUQ010000002.1, forward strand.
CGAAGGCTTCATCCTCGCTCACCGCTTCGTCGTCGATGACGCCGTTGCGGGTGTGAATGTCGGCGCCGCCCAACTGTTCCTTGTCGAGATTTTCTCCGCCTGTTTTGGAATTTGGCCCAAGACCGGAAACGACCGCCGGGCCGGCTGTGAAAATCTGCGCAATCCCGCGCACCATCACCGAATAATGACTGGCGACCATGCGCGCCGCGCCAAGCCCTGCCGTAGGGCCAAGCGCCAGCGCGACCACCGGAACGGTTTTCAAGTTTTTAACCACATATTCCCAGCCAGGCACGAAGGGCACATAGGTAAAGCCCATATCTTCAAGCATCTTTACCGAGCCGCCGCCGCCAGTGCCGTCGATCATGCGGATAAGGGGGAGCTTCAGCTCATGGGCCATCTGTTCGGCCATGGCGAATTTCCGATGGATCGCAGCGTCCGCCGCGCCGCCGCGCACGGTGAAGTCATCGGCGCTTGCGACAACTGGTTCTCCATTGATCAGCCCGCGCCCGAAAATGAAATTAGAAGGGGAAAAGTCGGCCAGATCGCCGTTTTTGTCGTAAACCGCCTTGCCCGCGATCTTGCCAATTTCGCGAAACGAGTTTTTGTCGAGGAGGCGTTTGATCCGCTCGCGCGCATCGAGCTTGCCCCGCGCCTTTTGACGTTCAAGCTTTTCCTTCCCGCCCATTTTTTCAGCGAGGGTTCGGCGGCGTTTCAGTTCTTCGAGGTTTTTGTCCCAGGGCATGAGAAGAGACTAGTGACGCAATTGCGCCGGTAAAGCCCTATTCGCACCCGTTGTCATCCTGGACTTGGCGCAGAACTCATGACTGCGCCTGAAAGCAGTCGTTTTTGTGTCGCGTCCCGTTGCAACAGTATTTCATGCTGCGTCGCTTCTGGGAGAATGCGGGCGCTGTTCGTAGTTTTCATACCGTGGCAACGGCTTGTTCTAGCCAATAAGTTGCTCCATGCCTCGAAAATGCACGTTTTTAAAGATTTTCGACATGAGCGCCTATTATCGCTATAGTTGCCGCCATTCGGCGCCACAAGGCTTGTCCTTGGCGGCGAAACAAAGTCGGGTGCGTTCGTTTACTCATTTGGTCTTACTGCCACATCGCGCTTTTGCGAGGGAGATCAACAGTGGTTAAAAACATTTCTGCCGCGTTGTTGATCGCGGCGGCCGTCGCGGCGCCTGTGTCCGCGCCCGCGCAACAACAGCTCCGCGTTTCTGTATTGGACAGAATTGGATCTGCCGAGCTTGATCGTGACGGATATGGGTGTTTCGATCCATTGGCGGCGCTGCGCTTCGACGAAGACGTCACCGGTGGCGAGGTTAGCGCCGCAACGGAAAATGCTTTCACGGTTGGTTCATGCGTTATTCTAGAAAGCGGCTCGGCGCTTGAGGGAGCGCAGCGTATTTCAATTAAGAACCAGACTTTCGTGCGTGGCGCCGTAGCCGGCGGCGCCATCACAACGTATCTGCCCAACTGGAGCGCTTCGCTAACGGACGTTGACGGCGGTTACGATGAAACACGCATGAATGTCGCTTTGCCTGTAATGCAAGTTGCGACGGCTCTGCGGGCGCATGTCGCAGATTATCAGCGATGTTTGAGCGAGGGTGATGCGCTTGAAACACGCATCTTGGACTTTAATGACCGTGCGGCGGAAACCGATACTGACCGTGATAAAGATAATACGGGCAGCCGGATCGTTCGCGGTGGCGGTGTTGCGCCTGTTTTTAAAATCTATATGCCCCATGAAAGAAACAGAGCGTTGCGCGTAGAGGCGTTACAACTTCAGCAAGACGTAGACGGCTATTGGGGGCGGTGTGAGTCTTTTCGTGAGCCCATGACTCTCGATAAAGATTATCTTGAGTTCTTCCGGGCGGCTGGATGAGCTGATCGCAATGGTTGCGCGAAGCGCCGATCATTAGCCCGTCATCTCTTTTCTGATCTTGTCGCGCAGGAAATCGATCGGCTTGCGGCCGGTCTTTGCTTCATAGTGCCAATAAGTCCAGCCATTGCAGGCGGCGGCGTTCTGCACCGCCGCGCCGACCTTGTGGATGGAGCCCTGAATTTCTTCTTCGCCGTCTTTCACGTAAAGTGAGCCGTCGGCGCGAACTTTCGCCGCGTGGTTGCCGCGCGGGGAGTAGAGCTTCGATCCTGGTTTGATAAGGCGATTTTCGACGACCGCGCCAAAGGGAACGCGCTTGGCCGCTTTTGGCGACGGCTGCGTTTTGAGGTCTTCTTCTTCCAACGGTTTGATGCGCGCGATGCGCCGTTTGGCGGCGGCGATATAGGTTTTGTCGCGCTCGATACCGATAAAGCGGCGTCCCAGATATTTCGCCGCCGCGCCGGTCGTCCCGGAGCCGAAAAACGGGTCGAGCACGACATCGCCGGGGTTGGTCGCGCCGATCAGGACCCGGTGCAGGAGCGCTTCGGGTTTTTGCGTCGGGTGGGTTTTGGCGCCGTCCGCGCCCTTGATGCGCTCATTGCCGGTGCAGATCGGGAATTCCCAGTCGGAGCGCATTTGCAAGTCGTCATTGGTGGTCTTCAGCGCGCGGTAGTTGAAGGTATATTTCGACTTTTGATCTTTCGCCGCCCAGATCAGCGTTTCGTGCGCGTTGGTCAGGCGCGTGCCGCGAAAGTTCGGCATCGGATTCGATTTACGCCATATGACGTCGTTTAAAATCCAGAAACCGCAGTCCTGAACAGCCGTCCCGACACGGAAGATATTGTGATAGGAGCCGATCACCCAGATGGCGCCGTTCGGCTTTAAAACGCGATGAGCTTCGGCCAGCCACCGCCTCGTGAACTCGTCATACGCTTTGAAGCTGTCGAACTTGTCCCAGTCGTTATCAACGCCGTCGACACGAGAATTGTCGGGTCGCGTCAGGTCCGCCTGCCCGAGCTGGAGGTTGTAGGGCGGATCGGCGAAGACGAGATCGACGCTGCTGTCGGGCAGCTTTTTCATTGCGGCGATGCAATCGCCCTCAATGATCTTGTCGAGATGCTTTGCGACTGCGTTTTTGTTCGTTGCTTTTTTCTTCGCCGCCATGGTCGCCCCGCTTAACTGAAGGATGAGCACTTTGAGTCCCCGGGACTCCGGCGTCAAGGAAAAAGTTCTATGATTCCAGCATGTTAGAGGGTGAAGATCTTAAGCTTTCTTTAACCAAGGTTAACTGGCGCGGCGCGCATACAACATCTTGTGGATTGGCGCGAAGCTACGCCGGTGATGTGGGGTGATGCCGTGTGCGTCCAGCCCGGCGCGGTGCGCCGGCGCGCCGTAGCCTTTATTTCTCTCCCAGGCGTAATGGGGGTGCTCTCGTGCAAGATCGCGCATCGTCTGATCGCGCGTTGTCTTGGCGATGATCGATGCGGCGGCGATGGAGAGAGACTTCGCATCGCCTTTGACGATCATCTGCACTGGCGTTCTGAGGTTTGGTTTTTGCGATCCGTCAACGATGCAAGCATCCGGACGGCGGGCGAGATTCTGCTCGGCGCGCGCCATGGCGAGAAAGGTCGCCTGCAAAATATTGATCTCGTCGATTTCTTCGACACTCGCAACGCCAACGCCAACGATAGCTATCTCGTGGATCAGCCTGGCGATCTCCTCCCGGCGCTTTTCTGAAAGCTTTTTTGAATCATTCAAGCCCTGGGGCATGTTCTCTGGATCAAGGATCACTGCAGCGGCGACGACCGGCCCGGCCCAGGGCCCGCGCCCGGCCTCATCAATGCCGGCGACGACCCCGCCAATGGATTGCTCAATGTCAAAAGTCGGCGTGATTTTAATCATCAAATTCCTCTGCGCCGATTCCACCCTGACGGGAAATCGCCAGGACAGATTGGCCCTGCCGCCGCCAGTTGCGACAAGTGAAACGAGAAGAATTGGCCGCGGCCTTTCCAGTCACGCGAAAACTGTCTCAATTTTCTCACTAATGGCGGCGGTCAGGTGAAAAAAAGCGCCAGATCTTTGGCGTTAATATTGCGTTTGTGAAGGCGGGTCCCGTACAAGCTGTCTCGTATTGGGACGACAGTTTAATCGCCGCCTGCTTTGGCGGTTTGTGTGAGTAAGGTGGATCAAGTGATGAAAAAACTGACGATGGCGCTGGCCGCAATGGTTGTTTCCATATCGAGCGCGTCAGCAGCGAGCCTGACCGAGATTGGTCTGGGTGAAGGCGACAAGCTTTTCACGACGGAAGTCAAACGCGACGAAAATGTTAACAACAACAGCCAGCGTGGCAGCGATGTGTTCCTGCGCAATGGCGAAGAATTCGCTGGCCCGAATTTCAATGTCGATTGGGGCCCAAGCGGAACCACTTATGAATGGACGATCTCCTATGACGGCGATCAGGCGACGCTTTCCTTTGGCGGCTTCAATCCGATCAATATCGATGTGAATCCCGATGGCGTCTTCAATGCGTTTCAGCTTTTCGTTCGCGCTGATGATGCAAACCGCCTCGCCAATGAGGCGACGACGGTAACGGTGGATGCGATCAACGGCATGGCGCTCGACATGTCGCTCAGCGCTATTGGTAATGAGATGGGCGCATTCGACAAAGCATTCACGCTTTCCGATCTTGCGGCGATCTCGACAGTCTCCGGCACAGTGTCCTTTGCTTTTGATGTGTTGCAGGGGGCGACGGGTTCGCCGAACAGCCGACTGGCTTTCAACTTCAAGGCGCTTAGCGTTTCTGAAGTGCCGGTTCCGGCGGCGCTGCCGCTGCTTGTGTCCGGTATTGCCGGTCTGGGTTTCGCGTCGCGCAGGCGCAAGGCGGCGGTCGCAAGATAACACGCCGGCGTATTCAAAAATCAGCGCGCCGCTGTGAGGAACAGCGGCGCGCTTTTTTATTGTGAACGATAGACCGCTTAAGCGATCGCCGTCACGGTGTACGCCGCCGGTGCGATAGCCGCCGCCAGGACAGCGAAAAAGACGATTGTAGAAACAAATCTGCTCATTTTCTTCTCCTTTTTGCGTGTTTGGGATGATGACGGGCGACAGCTTTCGGCCAGCAGCGAAGGCTACGCCGCCTCGCCCGCCGCCAGCGCGTAGACGTCATGCGGGGTTAGGCGCTTGCCGCCGATCGCCCAATCGCCGCTGGCGATCTCGTTGATTTTGATCCAGGTTACCTGGCGCATGTTTTCGCCTTCAACCTCGATCATCGCTTCGGTGACCTTGTCGATCAGATCGCGCTTTTGGGTTGGGGTGAAAACATCCTTGATGACGTCGATTGTGACGAGTGGCATTTCTCTCTCCTGTTGGTTTTGCGTCGCCGGAACCGTTCCGCCGCTGCGTTGAGGAGAGGTTTACGGCCTTGGCATCGCCCAAGCTTGGAGAGGATCTGGAGAAAACCGGGAGATTTTGCCAAGATTTCAGTATAGTCCCCTCCGGGATGATCTATCTGTTCGATCAATATGAGCTTGACGCGGACAAGGTCGAGCTGCGTGCGGGCGGCGATGCGGTGGCGGTGGAGCCCCAGGTTTTTTCACTGCTCCTGCTGCTGGTGGAGAACCGCGAGCGCATGGTTTCAAAAGATGAAATCATCGAAAAAGTCTGGGACGGGCGGATCGTTTCCGAATCAGCGGTGACAAGCCGCATCAAATCGGCCCGCCAGGCGCTGGGCGATGACGGTAAGACACAGAAATATATTCGCACCGTTCACGGGCAGGGGTTTCGCTTTGTCGGAGAGGCGACAGCGATTGGCGGCGCCGCGCGGACTGAGATTGTCGATGCGCCAGCACCCGATATCGCAATGCCGGCTAGCAGCGCCGGTGCGGCGAAACCGTCGATTGCGGTGCTGCCGTTTCGCCTGATCGGCATTGCCGGGTCCTATTCCGCGATCGCCGACGCTTTGCCCCATGAACTGATTTCCGAATTGTCCCGGCTGCGCTGGCTGTTCGTGATTGCACGCGGGTCTTCCTTTCGGTTTCGCGGGCTTGATCCCGACATTGCGAATGTAGGGCATGCGCTTGGCGTGCGTTATTGCCTTTCCGGCATTGTCGAGGTTGTGGGGACGCGCATAACGGTAACGGTTGAACTTGCTGATACGCGTGACGGCGGCGTTGTCTGGAGCGAGCGTTACGAAGCGGCCATCGACGATATCTATGAAATCCGCAGACAGATCGTTTCCAGCATCATTTCCTCGCTCGAAATCCAGATTCCCTTGCATGAGGCGCAGCGCGCCCGCATTACGCCGGTTGAAAACCTTGACGCCTGGGCGGCCTATCATATGGGCCTGCAACATCTCCATCGTTTCAACAGTCAGGATAATGCGGCGGCGACAGCCATGTTTGAGCGCGCGGTCGCGCTCGACCCGGGTTTCGCGAGGGCCCATGCGGGACTTTCGTCGACCTATTTTCAGAATGCTTTTCTGGGATACAATGACGACCGCAATGCAGACGGATTAATTGCGCGCAAGCACGCCGAGCGCAGCGTCGAACTGGACCCGCTTGATCCTTTCGCCAATTTTGTAATGGGGCGCGTTCACTGGATCGAGAATGATATCGCCGGTGGCGTCGGCTGGCTCGACCGGGCGATCTCGATCAGTCCGAACTATGCACAAGGGGTCTATGCGCGCAGCTGGGCGGATGCGATCACTGGCCACGGCGCCGAAGGCGCGAAAAATGCCGATCTGGCGCTGACGCTAAGTCCGCTCGATCCTTTTCGCTATGCGATGATCGGCGTGCGCGCCTTTACCTACATGCTGCGCGGCGAGGACGCCGAGGCCGCTTATTGGGCTGACGAGGCTGCTCGCACCCCCGGCGCGCATGTGCTGATCGCGATGATCGCCGTCGCCGCCCATGCGCTGAACGGCGATAAAGAAAAAGCCGCCGCGTGGGCTGAAAATGTGCGTCGCCGCAATCCGGGCGTCACACGCGAAGACTTTTTCAAATCCTTTCCTTTTGACGGTCAGGCGACTCGCGAACGTTTCTCCAAAGCGCTTGGCGAGCACGGGTTCTAGATGCGACGCCTGAAGTAATCTTTATTCCGCTAGGAATTGCGCGTGGGTCTTTCTTCGTGAAACGGAGAGCGCCAGTTTTCACGCTTCAACTCCCAGTACATCGAAGGCCGTTCTGTTCCGTCCGCCGCGATACACGTCCGGTCGGTGAGGCGCTGAAACCCAAGGTGAAGCAAGAGTTTTTCGGTACGAACATTGTCGAGTGCGTTGGTCATCGCGATAAGGCGAATGCCGATCTCGCGAAAAAGCCAGTCAAACAGAAGCGCCGCACCGCGCGACCCTAAAGAAGCCGACTGAAGATCTGGCGAAATGCCGCCGCCGAATTCCGCGGATGCGCGCTCTGGCCAAACCTGAAGGTCGACAAAACCGGTCGGCTCATCAGCTTCATTTCGCGCAAGCATCAACAGGCCGACGCCCTGCGCCGCTTCGCTGTTGTGAGACGCGATCCACTTTATGACTCATTCACGCGTCACCGGTTTGGGTACGGTATATAACGGCCCGCTGACGCGAGTATCGCTGAGTAAATGAAAAAGCGCTGCAGCGTCTGCAGAACCTGCGGGGCGGTAGGTCCCGTAAGGCGTTTTGATTGTCGCTACGTCGCTTATCGCCTGGCGAATGCGTTCAGCCTCGTCGAGGCTTGTCTTAATGACTGTCCCGGGCGGTTGCGCCATAAAGAAATGTTGTGCTCGGGATTACCTGTTTGCAAGTGATTGAATGATGTAAATAGCAGTCAATTGCTTCAGGCAATCAGTGTATTTCCCTTTTCATGATGATTTTGAATTGGTAGTTGTGACGCCAACATCAATATGACCGGGGAGTGCGTAATGAACGGACGCCAAAGTTTTCTTGCTATCGTTTTATGCTGCTTAGTAACCGCATTCACAGTTACAAATGCTTCCTCTCAAACTGCGCCGCCTTCCGACGATGTGGTTCGTATCGCCGTTGCGAGTTTTGCGATGGAGACCTGCACGTTCTGCCCACGTAAAACTGACATCGAACATTTTGAATATTATGGTGCGCCGTACACAGGCGAAGCGGCGCTGGGCGCGGGGGCTGGTACAAGCGGTTTTGTCAGCGCGGCCCGCGAATACAAGGATGTCGATCTTGTCGGCGTCTCTGTCGTGCGCTCACCGGTCGGCGGCAGCATGGGCAGTTGGGTGACGAAACGCGCCTTTGACAAATTTGTCGGCGATATTGTCGATGGCTTAGCCGAAATTCCCGATCTGGATGCTGTCTATCTTCCCCTCCATGGCGCCATGGCTGTCGAAGGCGTCGCCCGCCCCGAGGCGGAATTCGTAAGACGTATTAAAAACAGGCTGGGCGATATTCCTGTCGCGGTCACATTGGACCTGCATGGGAATGAAGATGCAGCATTAGCGGAACAGGCCGATATTGTGCTGATCGTAAAGCGCTTCCCCCATTATGATTTTAATCTGATGGGCGAGCGCGCGGCGCGTCTTCTTATTCGCACCGTTCGCGGAACATATGATCCTGTCCTTGTCGCCCGTCGGCCCAATATCGCTTTTGCGACTGTTTATGGCGGAACGCATCAGGGCGTGCCGCGTGATATGATGGAGCGCGCCAGACGCTGGGAAAACCGCAAACCCGATGTCTATGTTTCCGTCGCGATGGGGTTTCCGTTTGCGGATGTGCCAGATATGGGGATGAGCGTTTTCGTTCAGGCCAATGGTGATGAAAAGCTCGCCAACGAAATCGCCGATGATATGACGGCCTATATTCAAAGCCGCCGTGAAGAATTTGAATATGACATACCGAAATTGCAGGCAGGCGTTGACGAAGGCCTGGGGGCGCTGGAGTCCGGCAAACGGCCAATCGTTCTTGCAAATTTATCGGACCGCCTGGGGGATGCGACCCATATTATGGGTGAACTGATCAAGCGCGATCAGTCCAATTTTGTCGTTGGAACCATTCGGGATAAAGCCGCAATCGATTTCATAAAGGCTAATCATAAGGTCGGCGATGACGTCGAAATAGATATTGGCGGCCATACTTCTGACCTTGCGGGCGCCCCTGTGACGATTGAGGGCAAGGTACGGTATATCGGTGGTTTCAATATCGAAGGCGGTGAAGATTCCGATCTGATTGCGCTGAGTTTCGGTGATAACAACTGGGTTCTTTTGACGCCCACGCGGTATCAGATGACGACACGCAATATACTTGATCGCGCGGGTGTGCCTGTTGATGAGATGGATATCTTTGTGACGAAGTCGCGCAACCATTTCCGGCGCGGGTTCATGGAAACCGGCCTGGCGCAATATGCTGTTGTGATTGATGCGCCGGGGCATGGCCCTGCGGATATCGGCCAGCTTCCTTATAAGAATTTACCAAAGGGAACGTATTCGCGGTTCTTTGACAATATTCAAGCTGAGAATTAAGAACGAAAATTATTCTGTACACAATGCATTATTGCGAGGGCGGGCTTAGTGAGCGGGCGCCTTCGCCAGTTCCTCGGCGACGCGCTCGCCTTCCGATGCGCGCGGTTTTGAAAATCCCGCCAGCAAAAGGAAAGAAACCGGCGTCAGGAACAACGTAAACACCGTTGCAAACCCAAGTCCGCCGACGATTACCCAGCCAAGGGCGGCGCGCGATTCCGCGCCGGCGCCGCTGCCAAGAATTAACGGCGTGCTCGCCAGCAGTGTCGAAAGCGCCGTCATCAGTACAGGGCGCAGCCGCGTTATCGCCGCATGTTCGATGGCTTCGCGAACGCTTTCACCACGGTCACGCTGTTGATTGGCGAATTCGACGATCAAAATTCCATTCTTCGCCATAATGCCGATGAGCAGCACAAGACCGATCTGGCTGTAATAGTTTATCGATCCGCCGGTCAGGAAAATGGCGTAGACGGCGGCCGCAAGCCCAAACGGCACAGTCACCATGATGATGAGAGCGCTGACGAAACTTTCGAACTGCGCCGCCAGCACCAGGAGAACAATGACCGCCGCAAATCCAAAGACGATCAGCGTCGAGCGCGTTGAATCTTGCAGAACCCTGGCTTCCCCAAGCAGGGCGATTGACAGCGCGCCCTCAAGCTGTTCATCGGCCGCGGCGCGCAATTCCACGATGGCGTCGCCCAGCGCAACGCCCTCGGCTAACCCCGCCGTCACCGGAACTGCACGGCGACGTTGTTCGCGCGCAAGACTGGACGCAACGGCGACCTCGCGAATGTTGGCGACGGAAGATAACGGCACAAAAGCGTCATTGCGCGCGCGCAGAAAAATATTGGCGAGATCCGTCGGATCGTTTACCGGCTCTCCGGCGCCGGAAATCAGCACTTCGATGATGTCGTCGCCGACAAAGATATCCGCGGCTTGAAACTCGTCGGCCAGCACCTGCACCGTTCGGGTGATCTCCGAAATCGAAATGCCGAGCGCGGTTGCGGCTTCACGGTCAATGTCGATCGTGATCTGCGGCTGGGACATCTGGAAATCAGTGCGCACGCTTGTGAATGACGGGCTTTGCTCAAGCACAGCGTTGATGGCTTCCGCTCCATCCGCTGCAGCGGCGTAATCATCGCCAATAACCGCGAATTGCAATCCCTGTCCGGCGCCCCGGATGCCAAGGGAGTTGCCGCCGCGGACGATCGCCGCAACGCCCGGAATATCGCCGATGCGCGCGCGCATCGCCCGCTCTAGATCCTGTTGCGACTCCGCCCGCTCCGACCAGTCGGGCAACCGCAGGAACACAAACGCCATTTGCCCGCCGCGCACGCCGGTTATGGAATTGGTCGCCTCGGCGCGGCCTTCCTCCACCAGCGGCTGCAGCCGGTTTTCGATTTCCAAAACCTTGCGGTCGAGATATCTGAAATTCGACCCGTCCTGACCGAGCACCATCATGAACACCCGTCCGCGATCTTCCGTCGGGGTCAGTTCTTTCGGCGTTTGGTCAAAGACCAGAAATCCGCCCGCCGCAAACAACAGTGAGACGATCATCACAGCGAACGGACGCCGAAGCAGAAACCGCAAAATGATGGCGTAAGCCGCCGAAACCGGGCCGGCGGGCTTGCGCTTGTGCGACGGCGCCGAAAAGTCCTGATCCATTTCAGCGCGATGTTCGCGCCCAAGGCGCACGGTCATCACCGGGCACAAGGTGAGCGCCACGAAAGAAGAAACCATGACGGCGAAAGCCAGTACAAAACCGAATTCGGAAAACAGCCGCCCCGCCTGGCCGGGCAGGAACGAAATTGGAATGAAAACCGCCGCCAGCGTCGCTGTCGTCGCCAGAACAGCGAAAACAATTTCGCGCGCGCCGATCACCGCCGCGGCGCGTTTGCCCGCGCCTTTGCCGCGCCATCGCTGAATGTTTTCCGTCACCACAATGGCGTCATCGACCACCAGTCCCGTCGCCATTACCAGCGCCAGCAAGGTAATGAGGTTGATTGAAAACCCGGCGAGCCACAGCGCCGCCACCGTTCCCAAGAGGGAGACAGGTATCGTCACGGCCGGGATGAGTGTCGCGCGCCATGACCGAAGAAATAAGAAAATGACGCCAACGACAATCGATGTCGCCAGCAACAGGCTTTTTATCACTTCACGGATGGATTCATTGATGAAGATGGAGTCATCGACCACAACATCGATCTCGACGCTCTCGGGCAGCGTGCGATTAAGCTCCGCCACGGCGATGCGCACGTCGCGTGAGACGGCGACGGTGTTGGACTGCGCCTGCCGGACAATGCCGATCCCGATCCCCGGATTGCCATTAACCCGCGCGGTTGTCGTCTCGTCTTCAAAGCCCCATTCAACAATCGCGACATCCGCAAGGCGCGTTTGATCATCAAGACGAAGCGCTGCGATATCTTCCGGCGTTTGCGCCGGCGCCTCAGCGCGAATGAGGAGTTGCTGCGCATCATTTTGCAGACGTCCGCTCGGCGTGTTTTGCACGGCTGTTGATACGAGCTGCGAGACATCCTCGACCGAAAATCCGCGCGCCGCGAGAGAGACCGGAATAACCCGCACCCGAATGACCCGGTTGCGCACGCCATAATCGTCGGCTTGTGCGACGCCTTCCACCGCCTGCAGGCGCGGCAGGATCACATCGTCGACCAGCCGCGCCAGCGAGCCGGGATCGAACCCTGCGGCGGATACGGACAACCGCATGATCGGCGACGCATCGGAATCGGCTTTCCTGACGATCGGTTCGAGAATGTCATCGGGCAGTTCGCGGCCGATGCCGGAGACGGCGTTTTTGATGTCGGTCGCCGCGATGTCGATATTTGCATTGGATGAGAATTCAGCCGTGACATTGCTGCGTTCGTAGCTTGAGGATGAGGAAATCGTCTGAACGCCATCAACCTGTGCGACGGCGCTCTCGATGATCGCCGTCACCTCGGCGTCAATCGCTTCCGGCGTCGCGCCGGGATAGCTCGTTGTGATCGACACCACCGGGCGGTCAACTTCCGGCAACTCACGCACTTCCACGCCGGATAGCGCGGCCAAGCCGGCGATCACAATCAGAAGGCTGATGACGGCGGCGAGGATTGGGCGCTGAATAAAAGCGCCGATGAAGCCGCCGCCAGAGTCCGTTCCTGATGCTTGTGACGGCGTCATTTGCAGCTATTCCGCGCCATTGGCGCCGCTGACGCCAAGGCCGCCGCCGGGCGACAACGCCGGAAGCGGCACGCCGTTGCGCACCCTGTCGGCGCCTTCCACTGCAACCGCGTCGCCTGGATCCAGATCGCCTTCGACCAGGACGGTTTCATCGGTACGCTGAAGGATGATCACGGATGCGCGCTCTGCGACGCCATCGCTTCCGCGCCGCCAGACATAGGCGCCGGATCGATCCCACTGGATGGCGAGGCCCGGGATCGCCACCGCCGGCTCGCCTGTGGCGGTTGTTGAAACCGTAAAGACGGAGCCAGGGATCAGCCGGGCCTTTGTATTTGGAAATTCAGCTTCAATTCGCAAAGCGCGCGACACGGAATCGACCCTGCTGTCGATCGCGGTGATCGTTCCCGCATAAGTTCTGCCCGCCGCCGACGTCAATGCGGCGGAGACGTCCTGACCGATATTGACGAAAGCCGCCGCTTCCTGGGGCACCGAAAACTCAATAATGATTGACGATGTGTCATCAAGCGTCGTCACGATGTCGCCGGCGCGCAGATAATCACCGACCTCTATGTTGGTCAGTCCGGCAATCCCATCGAAAGGCGCGCGAATTTTGCGCTGGGAAACGGCGACCTCCGCTGCGCGAAGCTGTGCGCGCACCGCGGTGAAATTATTTTGCGCCTGTTCCGCTTCCAGAGCGGACGCGGCGGCGTCGGATTCGAGGTTTTTATATCGTTCGGCGTTTTCTTTCGCGATTGGAAATTCCGACTGCGCGCGGGCGAGGGCGACCTGCTGTTCATCGTCGTCGATTTGCAAAAGCACATCGCCTTCTGTGACTCTCGCTCCAGGCGCGATGTTGACCTCTTCCACCAGCCCGGTGACTTCCGCCGTGATGGCGACGCTCTTTAACGCCCGCGCCTGACCGATCACCTCAATAGTGCGGCCGATGGCGGCCTGTTCCGCAGCAGCCATTGTAACGACTGGCGTATATCCGCCCCTGCCGCCGCGTCCGCCGCCGCCTCTTCCCGGTCCGCCGCCGCGCCCGGCGTCGGTGACGGTTTCACCGCCGCCGGCGAAATTTGAGACAAGCAGGCCCGTTGCAACGCCGGTTGCGAGCAGCCCGAAAGCGGCTCCCGCTAATATTGCAGGCGAGAATTTCATGCCTTTACCGTCCGTTATCCCGCAGCCCAATCAGGTTTTCAGCGTTCTTGAACGCCGCAAGCCTCGATATACCTTAAACGCATGAACTCATACGATCCGTCGCGGATTTGCGATCAATATTATGTGACCATCACTCATCGGGATTTATTGTAACATATTGTTTTGAAAGCAAAGTTAAATAGTTTTGGAAGTTGGCGGCGCTTAAGTGAACAAATCCATCTGGCCGGAGACTTCCGACGGCACGGCGAATTGCGAAAGATCCAGCGGCGTGCGCTCGCGGTCGAAGCCGAGGCGGGCTCTGGCGGCCCGGTTGCGCTGGGCGATCAGTTGTGCATAAGGCGTTTTGATCTCGCCGCCACGCGACCATTGCGGATCATAATCCCTGCCGCCATTCATGTCGCGGATATGATGCATGATGCGTTTGGCGCGATTCGGGGCATAGGTCTCCAGCCATTCCTGAAACAGCGGCGAGACCTCCAGCGGCAGGCGCAATATGGTGTAGGCGGAAAACGTCGCGCCTGCCTCCGCCGCCTTTTCCATGATCGTTTCCATCTCGTCGTCATTAAGGCCGGGGATCATTGGTCCGGTCATGATGCCGGTGGTCACGCCCGCATCGGTCAACCGTTTGATGGCTTCGAATCGCCATTTCGGCGCCGACGCGCGCGGCTCCATAGAGCGGGCGAGGGCTTTATCCTGTGTGGTGATGGAAACCATCGCGCGGGTCAGATTCCTCGCCGCCATGGGGCCAAGAATGTCGAGATCGCGGGTGATTAACTGTCCCTTGGTGAGGATCGTGACCGGATGATTGAACTTTGAAAAGACCGATAAAATCCCGCGCATGATCTGAAACTTGCGTTCAATCGGCTGATAAGGGTCGGTGTTCGTTCCCATTGCGACCGTGCGCGGTTTGTAATGCTTGTTCGCCAGTTCCTTCTCAAGCAGTTTGTGGGCGGAGGGTTTTGCGAACAGTTTCGATTCAAAGTCGAGGCCCGGCGACAGGCCCATATAGGCGTGGGTGGGGCGCGCGAAACAATAGATGCAGCCATGCTCGCAGCCGCGATAGGGATTGATGGAGCGATCAAACCCCACATAGGGTGATGTATTTGTGGTGATGATCTTTTTCGGCCGCTCGATGGTCACGTCGGTCCTGAGCGGCGGAAGGTCCTCGTCGAGGTCCCAACCGTCGTCGACCGGCTCTCGTTTGTCCTTTTCATACCGGCCGGATTCATTGGAGCCCGCGCCGCGTCCTTTCCCTCGGGGGGAGGGCGGCCCCCCGTCTTTGGCGGTCGGAGGCCCTCCAGGGCGGGGAGGGCGCAGGGAAAGGTGTGCGGCGCGGGCCATGCCCAGACGCTATCACCAAAATAGAACAAATCAAGAACATTATTTCCACATGTAAAGCTTCCTTGACGTTTCTGGATGCTGCGATTATGTCAAGGGTCCTTGACAATTGGGGAGGGCAGGATGTCCGAACGCATCAGGAAAGCCAACCGCCGTTACAAGGTCGAGATGATCGTCTCCATGCTGCTTTACATGGGCGTGCTCGTTGCTGCGAAACTGGCAGTGCGGAATGTGGAGGGCGACATCATGCGCGCCATTCTTGCGCTCGCGCCGGTGGCGCCGCTGGCGCTCGCCGGGATTGCTTTTTTCCGCTTCTATTTAAGTATGGATGAGCGCGATAAGCGGATCAGCGCCGATGCGGCGGCGTTGTCGCTTCTTATTGGCATTCTTACGGCGCTGACGCTTGGCCTCCTGCGCGCCTTTGAAGTTTTTTCCCTAAAAGATGAGATGATGTGGTTCGGGCCATATCTGATCATATTGTGGGGCGTAATACGGTTTCTGCTCGGCGGACGTGAATGCTGAGATGGAAAACCGTTTAAAGGAACTTCGTATAGAGAGGAAATGGTCGCAAAGCGATCTCGCGGAGCGGCTGGATGTATCACGCCAAACGGTAAACTCGCTGGAGCGTGGAAAATACGATCCCAGCCTACCGTTGGCGTTCAAACTGGCGCGGGTGTTTCAACTCACCATTGAAGAGATTTTCAGTGAGAGAAAGGGGAGCAATCGATGACAAAGCGGGTGTTATCGCCGGCGGCGGCGGTCGCAATAGGAATTGGCGTTGGCGCGGCTATTGGCGGCGCGTTGAATGATTATGGTGTTGGCATCGGGGTCGGTGTTGCCGTATTTCTGGCGTTTCTCTTTGTCTCGCGCCGCAAAGGCTGATTGGCGCAGGTCAAAAGCGCCGGTATAACCGCCCGATGATTTCCATCGTCATCCCGACCTTGAACGCCGAAGCGCGGCTCGCTGCGTGCCTTGATGCGCTGGTTGCGGCGGCCGTCGACGGGCTGGTCAGAGAGGTCATTGTCGTTGATGGCGGGTCGACGGATGACACGCTCGAGATCGCTGACGGGTTTGGCGCGCGGATCGTCAAAGCGCCGCCGGGACGGGGCGGGCAGTTGCGCGCGGGCGGTGAGGCTGCGCGCAGTGATTGGCTGTTGTTCCTGCATGCCGACACGGTGCTGGAAGACGGATGGGCGGAGGAAGTCCGGCATTTCATTGAGAAGAATGTTTATGAAGCTGGCGTCTTTACGCTTGCGTTCGATGCGAAAGGACTGGCGCCGCGGGCGGTCGCCGCCGGCGCCATGGTGCGGACAAGGTTCGTAAAAAGTCCGTATGGAGATCAGGGATTATTGATTTCGCGGAAAGCCTATGATGAGATCGGCGGGTTTCGCGACATGCCGTTATTTGAAGATGTCGATATCGTGAAGCGCCTTCTAAGGCGCCACGCGAATATGACATTTCATGTTTTCAGAACAAAAGCGGTGACATCGGCGGAACGGTATGAACGCGAAGGCTACGCTAAGCGCGTTTTCAAAAATTTTGTGCTGTTCACAAGATATCAGTTCGGCGCTGCGCCGGAAAAACTAAAACGGGCTTATCGTTGATGCGCGCTACGGTGATTATCTTTGTGAAAGCGCCGCAGGCGGGCCGTGTCAAAACGCGCCTTGGCGCAGATGTCGGCATGGGTCGCGCGGCAGCGCTTTTTCGCATCATGACGGAGCGCACGATCAGCGAGGCGATGAAAGGCCCGTGGCGCACGCTGCTTGCGGTCGATCCGCCGCGCGCTGTCGCGGGTTTTGAAACGCTTTGGCCGTCGCAGCTTGCCCGAACGCCGCAGGCAAGGGGCGATCTTGGCGCGCGGATGCGTCATGCGTTTGATATTGCGCCGACAGGGCCAGTGGCGATCATTGGCGCCGACGCGCCTGGAATGCGCGTGCGCCATCTGCGCGAAGCATTTGCCGCGCTTAAGGGCGCTGACGCCGTCTTCGGACCTGCGGAGGATGGCGGCTACTGGCTGATCGGATTGTCCCGGCGACGAGTGGCGCCCGGGTTGTTCAATGGTGTTCGGTGGTCAACCAGACACGCTCTTGCCGACACGGTTGAGAGCCTGCCTTCTCAATTTCGCATCCAATATCTTGAACGCTTGCGCGATATTGATACTGCGCATGATCTTAGCGTGATGGGGCCGCGCGCAACGGCGCGTTGACGCTTAAACATTATAATCGCTTTGCGGCGGTAAGGTCTTTTGCGAAAGAGCGGCTGACCGGCGCTTCTATGTCGTTTTCAAGCCGAAGCATGGCGCGCCCGCGTTTCCATCGGACATCGATGATAGACGCTTCGCGGACCCACCATGACCGATGCGTTTGAAATCCGAGCGCCGGATCAAGCGCGCCGACGGCCTCGCGCATGGTGATGCGGATTAGAGATGCGCCGGCGCTCGTATGCACACGGACATAATGGTCTTCCGCCTGAAGCGCATGCAACGTTGCGTCGCGCATCGGCGCCGGCAATAGATCCCGAATGACGTCCGGTGTGCTTGCTTGAAGAGAGAGCGCGGCTTCGCGCGGCGCGCGATGTTGCGTCACGCCGAGAAGCGCGACCAATGCGGCGTTGACCACCAGAACGCCCGGCGCCAATCCGACAAGCCGGTTTATGGAGAGCGCCGCCCCGAAAACGCCGCTGGACACCAACCACACAACGGGTGTGAGCGCTACCGTCATCAGCGCTGTCAACAGAACGCCTTTGCCCCAAAAGCTTTTGGCAATGTCCGTGCTGGCGATCTGCGCTTCGAGAAATCTATGCGTGACGCCTGCGGCGATCATCAGACCCACCCAATAGGCGAACCGCCGCGCGAGATGCGCGCCATCGGTATCAAAGGCGCCGATCGCCGCCATGAACGCGCCAATCGCCAGCAGCAGCAGAAAATCGCGACTGAGGTCGGAAGAAAGCAGCGGCGCCATTCGCGATTTCATGGCGCCGTTCACGACAAAGCCTGTCCGTTGGCGACAAATTCAAGGTTGGCGCGGGCGTCCCGGTTCATTCGCCAAGTGTGTCATGGCGGAATGGCGCTGTGCAACCGCCCCTTCAGGAGCTTTTTCGATGCTGAAATACATAGCGCCAGCGCTCGGCGCCGTTTTGCTGGCCGTGTTCTGGTTCGTTTTCAAATCTTACACTGATCCCATCATCGCCCGGAACGGTGTCGCGCGGCTGGAGGCGGTGGACATTAATGGCGATCGGCAATGGCTGCTGTCCCGCGGCTGCAATCGAGACAGTCCGGTGATCTTGTTCCTCCATGGCGGGCCGGGCATGCCGGCGATGTTCACCGCGCACGCCTTTCAGCGCCCGTTGGAGAGAGACTTCGTGGTCGCGCATTGGGACCAGCGCGGCGCCGGCAAGAGCTTTCATGCCGACCTTGATCCGGCGATGATGACCATGACGCAGATGCTCGCGGACGCCGAAGCGGTGGTCGGTCATCTAAGAGCGGAATTCGACGTCGAAAAAGTCATGCTGGTCGGTCATTCCCACGGAACCTATTTCGGCGCGCTGCTCGCCGAGGCGCGTCCCGATCTTTTTCACGCTTATGTCGGCCTTGGGCAGGTCGGCGACCCGGCCCGCGAGCGCGCTCTACAGGAGGCGAGTATCCGCGACAAATTCGCTGAGCGCGGCGATCCGCAGCCGGAGATTACGGGCGCTAATCGCGAAACGCTGTTATTCGATATTGGCGGTGAGTTGGCGAATGCGCGCAGCCTCTGGCCGTTGTTACGCACCGGGCTGATGGCGCCGGAATACAGTGTGGGTGATGTCATGAAAGTCGCGAAGGGACCGCAATTCGCGCAAGCGCATCTCGTTTACGACAATCCCGGCGGCTATGGGCCGCCGCCGACTGATTTTCAAATTCCCGTCTATGTGGTGATGGGCGCGCAGGATGCGGTGACGCCGGTCAGCCTGGCGCAGGAATGGTTCGATGATATCACGGCGCCGCAAAAAACATGGGTTGTGTTTGAGAGCGCCGCCCACTTTCCGCATTTCGAGCAACCGGAAGAATTTGCCCGTTTCATGGTGCGGGTTCTGAACGAGACCATCGCGATTGAGCCGCCAGTGAAAACCGGCGCCACGCCAATCCCGCGATTTGGCCTCCACTGTAGATAAGAAAACAATTAAGCGCCTGTCATGCGACGTTGACCTTGCCGCCTTGTTAAGGTCAGTCTTTCCGCAATTGGGAGGGCGCGCGATGAAATGGATTGGCGGAATTGTTCTGGCGATGGCGGTGGTCGGCGCATACGTCTTTTACGGCGTACTGCCGCAGCGTTTCGATGCGCGCAACAATCTGGTGTTGCCGCACGCGCCTTACGAGGTGAGCGATCGGGCGCGTGCACTGCATGAGAGCATTCCGGTCGCCGATCTCCATTCCGACATGCTGCTATGGCGGCGCGATCCGGCGAAGCGACACGCGCGCGGGCATACGGACTTGCCACGCCTGCGTGAGGGCGGCGTTGCGTTGCAGGTACTCACTGCCGTCACCAAGTCGCCGAGCGGGCAGAATTATGAAGAAAACAGCGCCGACACGGATCAGCTGACCCTGTTGATCGTGGCGCAGGCATGGCCGATGCGCACCTGGGGCTCGATCTATGAACGCGCCGCCTATCAGGCCGGGCGCCTTAATGATCTGGAGCGCCGCGAAGATGGGAATTTCATCTTTGTAAAGAATAAAACTGACCTACAAAAAGCCCTTGATGACGGCATACTTGCCGGCGTTTATGGCGTTGAAGGCGCCCATCCGCTGGAAGGGGAGCTTGAAAACCTGGACAGGCTTTATGACGCCGGGCTTCGCGTCATGGGCCTTCAGCATTTTTTCGACAATGCGCTGGGCGGTTCCCTGCACGGCCAGAGCGGCGGCGGGCTGACGGCGTTCGGGCGCGATGCGGTGATCAGGGCCGTTTCAAAAAGCATGATCATCGATGTGGCGCATTCATCAGAACAGGTTGTGCGCGACGTTCTGGCGCTGACGGACAAGCCGGTTATTGTTTCGCATACAGGCCTCAACGGCCATTGCGACAGCCCGCGCAATATCTCCGACGATCTCATGAAAGCGATTGCCGACCATGGCGGGCTGGTCGGTGTCGGCTATTGGGACGCAGCGATCTGCGATCCGGCAATTGAGAATGTCGCCGACGCTATCCTTTATGCAATTGACCTGCTTGGTGTTGAACATGTGGCGCTCGGCTCCGATTATGACGGCACGGTTACGACCATGTTTGACGCATCGGAGCTGCCTGCGCTGACGCAGGCCCTGATTGATGCGGGTCTCGATGACGATGCGATCCGCGCGGTCATGGGCGGGAACGCGGTGCAGTTTTTCCTGGAGCACTTACCTGCTGAGTGAACTCCGTTCTTGGCAGAGCGACCTGCTAAAGCGCGCGCAGTGACATGTCTTATAGCGTCTTCATCCTGAAATTCACGGATATTATGCTCAGTTAACGAATCGGGTAAGATAAAAAACGTGTGCATGCCTCCATAGAGGTTAATTATGCAAACACGTATTACTGCCGAACAGCTTCTGGAAGACCCTGAAGAAGCTCGCACGATTGCCTATTATCTAAGATATGAGGCGCCAGACCTTTGGTGCGGCGATAAAGACGGGTTTTTCGAAAAAGCGCTAGAGCCGGACATCACAAGTTGGCTTACGCTAGGTCGCGCGCAATATTTGGCAGATTTAAAAAATGAAACCCTGCAATATGACCGGTTAGCTGGTTATTTGCTATCTGAACTCATCAATCGATGCCTAGCGATCTGTGCCGAAGACAGTGAAGAGATAGAAAATTTTATACGAGAAACCGCGAAGCGAAATCCTATTTTTGTTTATGAAAAAGAAGCTCGAAAATTACTCGGCTATTGTAGGCGCAAACACATCATCGAAGAATTTGTGAACCTCTATTAGTGAACTTCAAAAATAGATAATTCTTCGATTGAAAAAGCATTAGTTTTAGGGCTCAAGTAGCGCCCGTTTTAAAAACGCATCAACATCGTTAGCTGTCCGGTCGGGCGCTTCCTCCATCGGTATATGTCCGACCTCGTCATAGATGACGAGATCGCTGTTGGGGATGCGCTCGTCAAAGGTTCTGGCGACATCGACCGGAATGTATCCGTCTTCTGCGCCCCATATGATGAGAGTCGGCTGTTTGATTTCGTTCAGGCGATCCGCATAGGCCGGTTCGCGATCAACCGATGCGCGCAAAGCGGCGGCGCGGCGGTTGCCCGGATAGCGCAAAAGTTCCCAATGCCGGTCAACGGCTTCCTCATCCATGACGGATTTTACTGAAACGGCTTCCAGCGCGGTCGATTTGAGAAAACTGCGCGGCGTATAATTCTCAACGATCAGGCGTCCAACAGGGCTCGCCAGAATACGAAAGGCGAGGGGCGCGTCCTCATCGTCCCAGTCAGCGTAAGGGCTGTCCGGCGGCGGCGGCGCGCCGGACGCGTCAAACAAAACCAGCGCGTCGACACGCTCAGGGTTCGCCAGCGTATAACGCCACGCGATCCACCCGCCCATGGAATTCCCGCCCAGTACAAAACGATCAAGCCCCAATTCGTTCACCACCAGATCAAGCGCTTCCGCCATGCCGGCGAAAGAATAATCCTCGCGCGGATTGGGGCCGGTGAGGCCATGTCCTGGATGAGTATAGGTGATGATGCGGTATTCATCGCCAAGACGCTCCACCAGCGGCTCCCAGGTGTGGAGTGACGCTGAATTGCCATGAAGCAAAACAACAGGAACGCCGTCCGGATTGCCCTGGTCGCGGTAATGCACGCGCAAGCCTTCTGCGTCTTCAACGAAACGCGATTGCGCGTTTGCATATTTCGCGATCATGGCTTGCGGGTCGGTGTCCGGCGTCCGCAGCGCGAACGCGGTCGCGCCTAAAGCGCCAATGATGAGGAGCAGGATGTAACGTTTTTTCATGAGGCGCTTTTACAGGGATAAAGCCACTGCGAAAACACTTCTTTGCAGCGTGGACGTTGATTGGATCAACTTGCTGTGCCTGTTTGCGTTTTGTCATTACGCTTAAAATTCTATAGTAAAGACTCTCTGGGACCGCTTTCTGTAGTAAATGTGATTTTTGACGAAAGCTCGACGGCGAAGCCAAAACAGCGAATACTCTACTTTAAAGAGTGCGTAAAACGATGATGCAGGAAGATGCGCCGAAAGCGGTCTTTTAGGATCATATCAAGGAGGCGGCGGTGACGCAGGAACCGGATCGGGAAAAAGCGCTTGCGCCGACCCGCGACCAGGCGGCGCGCGGCTTCAAGTTTATCGAACGCGCTTTTCTGATCCTGATCGCGCTGATGACCATGGCCGCCGCGGTCATAGAATTGTGGACGGTTTTCGATAACCGGTCAGTCAGTCTCGCCGATATCTTGCTGATGTTTCTCTATCTTGAGGTCATCGGCATGATCGCAGTGTTCTATGAAGGGCATGGCTCACCCTTCGTCTATCCGATTTTCATCGCCATCACCGCGCTTGCGCGTTTGATCGTCCTGCAGGGCAAGGACATGGCGCCGGAGAACATTGTTTTCGAAGCGGGCGCCATTCTACTCTTGTCGGTCGCCGCTGTCGTTGTGGTGCGCGCCGGCAAGGATAGCTGACGTTCCGCAAAAGCTGCGTATCTGTTACCGCTTATCGCCGGGCGCCTGTTCGTGCTAACCTGAATGCCCGAAATACAGAGAAAAAGACGACTGAACCATCATCCGCATTGCGCGCGGTGCAACAGCGCGTGGTCTGCCAGCACCAGCGCCATCATCGCCGCCGCTACGGGAACGCCGCGAATGCCGACGCATGGGTCATGGCGACCCTTGGTCTGGATGTCGGTTTCCTTGCCGTCGCGGGTAATCGTCTTGCGTGGGCTGAGGATTGATGAGGTCGGTTTGATCGCGACGCGCACAACCACGTCCTGACCGGATGAAATGCCGCCGAGAATGCCGCCCGCCTTGTTCGACAGAAAATGCGGGGCGCCGTTCTTTATACGGATTTCATCGGCGTTCTCTTCGCCGGAAAGCGCGGCGGCTTCGAACCCCGCGCCGATCTCAACGCCTTTTGCGGCGTTGATCGACATCATCGCCGACGCGAGATCCGCATCAAGCTTGCCATAGACCGGCGCGCCGAGCCCGGCGGGAACGCCGCTTGCGACGACTTCCACAACGGCGCCCATGGAGGAGCCTTTTTTACGTGCGGCGTCGAGTTTTTCTTCCCAGCGTTTCGCAGCTTCCCGGTCCGGGCACCAGAACGGGTTCTTTTCGACTTCCATCCAGTCGAAGCGTGCGCGATCAATTTGATCGGCGCCCATCTGCACCAGGCAGGCGCGGATCGACACCGCGCTTCCTAAGACATGAGCGAGGGCCTTTTCCGCGATGACGCCGGCGGCGACCCGCGCCGCCGTTTCGCGCGCCGACGACCGTCCGCCGCCGCGATAATCGCGAAATCCGTATTTCGCGTCATAGGTGTAATCCGCGTGGCCGGGGCGATATGAATCGCGAATGTCGGAATAGTCTTTCGAGCGCTGATCCACATTTTCGATTTCGAGGCTGATCGGCGCGCCGGTGGTGCGGGGCCCGCCAAATCCTTCTTTTGGGCGTTCGTCCTCAAAAACACCGGAAAGGATTTTCACTGCGTCCGGTTCTTTGCGCTGGGTGACGAATTTCGATGTGCCTGGCTTTCGCTTGTCGAGGGCGATCTGTATTTCTTCAGGCCGCAGCACGATCCCCGGCGGGCAGCCGTCAATCACGACGCCGTGCGCCGGCCCGTGACTTTCGCCCCATGTGGTGATCCGAAAAATGCGCCCAAAGGTATTGAAAGACATAATGCATTCCGGTTTGACGTAAAACTGCCGCGGCGTCAAAACCTATCATGCTGCATGAACTGCGAATATTGGTTAATTCCGTTTACAAAAATCAGGGAACGTCATGGCCGAAGATAAACTAATTCCGCCAAGCCCCAGCGAAGAAGCCTACGCCGTTGATGAGGATCAGGGCGAGGTCTTCACCGTTAATGATCCGATCGCGCTGTTTGCAGAGTGGCTGGCGCTTGCGAAAAAGAAAGAGCCGAACGACCCGAACGCCATGGCGCTGGCGACGGTGGACGCCGACGGGATGCCGGATCTGCGCATGGTGCTGTTGAAAGACATCGACGCTTCGGGGCTGACTTTTTACACCAATACCGAGAGCGCCAAGGGCGTGCAGCTGGGCGTTAATGCAAAAGCCGCCGTCTGTTTTCACTGGAAGTCGATCCGCCGCCAGGTGCGCTTCCGGGGGGAGGTTGCGCCGGTGAGCGCCGAAGAGGCCGACGCCTATTTCGCCACCCGCGCGCGCGGCGCGCGCATCGGCGCCCACGCTTCTGCGCAATCGCGCCCGCTCGAAAGCCGGTTTGCGCTGGAAAAACAGGTCGCCGCCAAAGCCGCAAAATTCGGGCTCGGCGATATTCCGCGCCCTGACCATTGGTCAGGCTACAGAATAACGCCGCTGCAGATCGAATTCTGGGTCAACCGCCCCTTCCGCCTTCATGACCGGCTGGTCTATCGCCGCGCCACGGCGACCGGTGAGTGGAAGACGGAAAAACTTTATCCTTAAAATCATATTGGCCGCGCCATGCCATCCAAAGTTGAAACGCTGATATCGCCGGATGTAATGGCACCCATCGGACCCTATAGTCACATAGCTAAAGCTAAAGGGTTTATCACGATCAGTGCGATTGCAGGCGTTGATCCGTCTACGAGCGAGTTGGCGGGCGACGATATCGCAAGTCAGACAAAACAGATCATCAAATCATTTAAAACCATGCTGGCGTCGGTCAATTCCGATCTTGCACATGTGCTGCACATAAATGTTTTCCTGACGGATATGACGAATTTCGAAGCGATGAATGCGGCTTACGCCGCGGCGATGGGCGCCCATCGCCCGGCGCGCACGGCTGTTGCTGTAACTGCGCTGCCCAAGCCCGGCGCCCTGGTGACGATGAACCTGACGGCGGTTGAGAAGTAACCGCCGATCTCCGAGCCGTAATAATGCGTCTGACGGCGACGATCCGCATGCAAAAAGCAAGGCGTCGCTTTCATTGCACAGTAACAAAAAACTGTATTACTCTGACCAGGAACAGAGAGGCCCGAACCCATGCACATTCTTCTGGCGATTCTTGGCGCGGCGGCGGCGGCGTTCTGGGCGTTCCGG
This sequence comes from Pseudomonadota bacterium, assembly GCA_039196665.1. Lineage (GTDB taxonomy): Bacteria > Pseudomonadota > Alphaproteobacteria > Caulobacterales > Parvularculaceae > Hyphococcus. Next base: position 103,355 of record JBCCUQ010000002.1, read on the forward strand.
CATTTCATGAACGCCGCGAATGAAGGGCGCGAAGCGATCGGCGAAGTGAAAGGCGTTATTCGTCGGGGCAACTGGAGCCGGCGGGTTGATCAACGCCTCATTGAAAACCTTTCGGACCCGCGTGAGGCCGCTGCAATCCTGATGTATCAGATCGCCGCCTATGACGGCGATGTCACCGACCACCAGAAGCGCATGATGGTTGATGCGATGCGCAACGCGTTTGAAGCGGACGAAGAAACGGCGGAAGGGCTTTATGCATTCGCGCGCATGGCGGTGGGCGAGATCAATGACGCCGGCAATTCCGTGCGCAAGATTTTGCGCCCTGTCGCCGAGGTCTGCACGACAGATGAAAAGCAACAACTGATCGCTCTGCTTGACCAGACTGCGGAAGTTGAAGGCGCGCCCAGCGACGTGCAGCGGCGGCTGATCGCAGAAGCGCGGCGCGTGTTGCTGGAGGGGTGATGGCGCGCGGTTATTAGCGCAAACCAGTACTCTCTAACACAGCCGTATTCTCGCGAAGCGCCCGGCCGACGACATCGCGCGCGGCGAACTCCATCAAGTCGGCGTCGCAGTCGGTAATTTTCAGACTGGTGGGAATAGTCGCGAGATGGGCGCTGATCGCTTGCGCGCCGCCTTTGTGGTTGTCACGACACGACGCTGGCCATTCGTCAATTCTCGCGTCGGTATATCGCATTTTGATCGTCGTGATGGAAATATCGGAGTCGCCGCGTAGGTGGCGTAACGCGACTTCGCGATAGGCTTGCGCGCGCATGCCGACAATCTCGACGACGCGGCCTGGGTCGCTTGTCCAGAGTTTCAAGTTTCGCGTCTGCATCATCAATTCTGACGACGTGCTTCTGCCGGCGTCGATTGAAAAGATGATCACGCGTTTTGTGGGCGGCCCGTCGAGTTCCGCTCGTAAGGCGAAATCTTCGATGGTTTCAACGCCGGTATTGTCGAGAATGCCGCCATCGCCGAGATGCCAGTATTGTACGCCATCGCCATCGCAAGTTTCAGGCGCTTCGATTGAGGCGGGGCCAAGAACCGGCGGGAACCCCGCCGATATGGCGACCGCCAGCGCAACAGAAAAATTCGGGGGCGTCGGGCGGGTGCAGCCAGGCAGCGAAAACGAAGCGGTGCGCAGCGTTTTGTTCGAGAACTGCGCAACAGTGCTGTCGGCTTCCGGGATCGCGACGTTTGAAAAAACAAAGCGGCGCCCATCGTCATAACGTGCGCCATTGATTAACAGAATTGGCGATGACGGCAGCTCGCCGAAGACGGCGTCATTGATGATCTGATGGTCGAGCGCTTCCTGCAGAGACGACAAGCGCCGGGTCGAGCTGGTGATCCGGCCGGGTTTGCCAACCTGGCGAAAGGTCATGTCCGCAAGATAATTATGCCGCATTGCTTCTTTGAACGTTGCAAAACTCTCGCTTGTGCAGGGCGCGGTGGTGGCCGGACAGGGCGTGGGCTTGTTGAGCGCATAATAGGCGGCCGGAAAACCGCCGCCGGAAACACTGGAGATATAGGTGGCGCGTTGCAACACGCCCTCTTCGGCGAGCACTTCAAGCGCCGCGGCCCCGTAAACCGAGGCGCGCGATCCGCCGCCAGACAGGGCGACGCCAATCACGTCGGCGCTGTTGGCGGATGGCGCCGGTGTTTGGGCCATCGCATGCGATTGCGCGAGCCCTTGCTGATCCTGCAGCGGGTAATGAATTCGGTCGGGAAGGAATAATGCGCATCCATTGGTCAACAGCACCGCCGTCAATATGACGGCGGTGTAGGTAAAACGATTAAGATTCACGCTGTCGCCCCCAGTGCGTTGCCGTCAGTAGCGATCCGATAGTGCCGGAGTATTTGATTTCTGTCTATGGCGCGGCGGTATCAGCCAACCATAAAAGGCGTTGCTCCGGCAGGGGTGATTAGAGTGCGTCCTTCAACTCTTTATTGCGTGACGCATAGCGCAGGATCATGGTTGGGAAGGCGTTGACGCCGAACACGAGATTGGCGGCTTCGGCGGCATCCGCGACGCGGCACGCGCCGGTACCGTGATCATTGACACGGCAATTCGGGTCGTCTGGCCCGATACCGAAATGATCCTGTATCGCTTGAATCTCCGCATGCGTATCGAATTTTTGTCTCGGGCGATTGAACGTCTCGGAGATATTGACGAGATGCCCATTGGCGCGACTGAGCGCAATCCGCGACTCTCCATCAGGCGAAGAATAATCGCCGCGTACGAGTTCCAGCCCGCTCCCGAGCCATTCCGAATAGGTGGCGATGTCGCCGGCGCGATAGCCGTGGGCGTAAAGGTGATTGAAAGCGTCTTCCAGCGGCGTCCCCAGGGTGACGCCCTGAATGGGCATGGTTTCGATCAGCGCAGGATCGCGGACGATTTCTTCCGCACGCGCCGTCGCGCCAGCGGCCAGAACCCAAGCGATTATAAAGAACAGAAATGTTATATGGCGCATCGTCTTCTCCCCGTTGGTTGCGCGTACGGATGAGACTTTACTACAGGAAAAAGAAAATGTCGCCTGTGGCCGCGATGTGGTGACCGGAGAGTTTATGGACCGAATTTCCCTTGGCGGGTTCCGTGGGCGCTTATTTCAATTGATATTCCGTTTTCATCCCGGGCTCGCCATCGCACTGAACCGTACCTATGCGCACCAGCCGGATGAGATGCGCCAGAACATTCAACGCCGCCGCGCCATGCAGGCGTTTGTCGACATCGGCATACATGGCGGCGGTAATAGCTTTGATCCGGGTGCGGCCCTTTTTGACCTGTTCGATGATCTGTGCGTCGCGCATCAGGCGATGGGTCCTGACCGCCCGTACGAAGCGGGAAGGATTTTCAATCGGTGCGCCATGGGTGGGGTAATAGACCGTGTCGTCGCGCGCCAGCAACAGATCGAGACTGTCGAGATAGGCGCCCATGTCGCCGTCGGGCGGTGCGACGACCGTCGTCGCCCAGCCCATGATATGATCGCCGGTAAAAAGCGCCTTGTGCTGAGGACTTGAAAAACACAAATGATTCGATAAATGACCCGGCGTGTGCAGCGTTTCGATACGCCAGTCCGGGCCTTCCAGAATGTCGCCATCTTTCAGGAGAATGTCCGGCGTGTAAGAACGATCAGCGCCTTCATCGAGATCGGGAGCGTCATGGTCTTTCTCGCGGATCGGGTGAGGCCCGTAGCCGTAAAGCGGGGCGCCGGTTCGTTTCGCGAATTTCATCGCCAGCCCGCTATGGTCTGAATGGGTGTGGGTGATCAGGATATGCGTCACCGTCTCGCCATTTAGTTCAGTGAGAAGCGCGTCCATATGCGCATCGCGATCAGGCCCGGGGTCGATAACCGCAACCTTGCCGCTGCCGACGATGTAGGTGCCGGTGCCCGTATAAGTGAACGGTCCGGGATTGTTGGCGATCACGCGGCGAATACCGGGCGCGAGCAAGTCGGCGACGCCGTGCGTGAAGTCAACGTCTTTAACAAAAGGGATGCCGGCCAAATCTCGCGCCTTATGCTCTGAGGGCGTCGTCGACCATGGCGGCGAACGCATCGGCGAGACCGCGCATGGCTTTCAGCTTGTTCTGCGCCGACAACGCCGAGGGCGGACCCATGTCGGTTTTGTTGGCGTCGACAATGTAAATGCGCCCGTCACCACGGTCGCGCAGCACGTCAAGTCCGCCGAAATCGAGACGCATTGCCTGCGCAAAGCGGATGATGTTCTCCTGCTCCTGCGCGGACAGCATCGTATCCGTGTCGGCCAGGTCGACGCGGTGATTATCATTGGTGAACCGAAGGTCGCGGGACCGCCGCTTCACATAAACGAAGGGAATTTTGCCGCCGACGATGGGCGTTCTGATATCCACATGGTCGCGCCCGTCAAAAGTGTTGTCGACCAGGCGCTGATAAACCCGTTCGCGCGACGGAGTTTCGAGCGGGCATGCAACAATACGGCCGTCATGTTTGCCGTTGCCTTCCGATTTTTCGACCGCAGAACCCCGATGGACTTGTGGATCGACGGTCAGGCTGTAGCCAAAGGTTTCTTCAAAGACGCGGGCGACAACGCTCTTGCGAATATCATAACAGCCGATATTGAACGCCGGACGGTCAGACGGGGCGTCTCGCTGCGCGGTCAGAAACTCCCGGTCCTCAAAATAGAAATGTAGGTCCGCTTCCGTCGGGTCATCAGTGATTTTCACATCGGCGAGTTGGCACACTGGCCAGATCGCATAGTAGGAGCGCGGTTTTTTCGGAAAGAAGGAAATGCGCGCTCTCGGTTCGCGGCCGCGCACCACGCGCGTTGCGCGTACGCCATTGATCAGCCAAACAAAGCTTGCGATCCGCAACACCTCTTTGGCAAAGCCAGGTGTTAAGGGAATCGCCGCGCCGGTCTCCGTTGCAACCAGCTGATTGCCGTTAATCTTAAACTCACCGAAATAGGACATTCACACCTCAGGCGCCGCCACTCGCCGGCAAAACACTCACCCCGCGCTAATGAACATGGGCTTTGTGGCGATGACAAGGAAATAAACAAGCTGTGAGGCCCAAAAATGGCGGGTCGCGCCCTTTCGGCGCGGCTTTTGCGACGGTGGGGCCATGTGTGCCGATCGTAAACAAAGTCTTAACGCCGCCGCCGGCATTTTATCGGCTCTGTTGGTCATGCCGGGGGTTTGTCTGGGGGCCGATACGCCGCGCGAGACCGCTGGCGGCGTCGCCATCGGCGAGGCGGCCGGGGGCGTCACGGACCGGGCCTATGTGACGGCGCCGCCAAATTATCTTTTCGTCGTGGAGCGTGAGCGGGGAAGCTTCCTCGACTGTGGCGCGGGGCAGGACGCCCGCGCCACTGACGAGGACGGTCGCGACATGACTGTCCTGCGTTGCGGGGTCACGCTGACAGAGACAATCGTCATTCCTGCTGCGGCGGCGAGCGCGCGCATCACCGTGCATTACTGATCGCTATTCGCCAAATTCGGATTATCTACGCCAGCGAGACGTAGACTTCCGTTCTGAGCTTTTCTTCCGGCGTCGTTTGCGGATCGTCAACATAGACCTCCCAGGTCGGCGCGCCGACCGTGAGGTTCTTCTCCTCAAGATATTTCATCATCTCGCCGTAGCTGTCGCGCAGTTTGGCATAGGGTCCGACATGAGTGAAATGCAGCACCTGGCCCGCCGGGAGCGTTGCCGCCTTGACGTCGCCGTCGGCTTTGCTCGCGTCGTCCGCCGAAACGCCGAAGCCGGCGCGGAATGTCATCTTTTGCGGGTCGTAAGTGGAATAGACCGACATCGGACGGTGCGCCGACTTGATTTTCCTGTCTGCAACGAATGCAAACACGTTCTGAAAAACCTCGCCCATCGTCGCACTAATATCTTGCGGGTCCATGCTGCATGTCCGCTCCTGAAAGAGATAGGAAGTCTCGTCGACATCGACCATTTTATATTCGGTCATACTGGCCTCCTCAGGCATGTGATACTCAAAATTGAGAATGTAATCCGATAAAGTCGGTCATGGTTTGATGCAGCTCAAAACAGGAGCATCTTTAAAGCAGTAAATCTGCGGCAAGGAAAGTAAAGAACCCGCCGACCACATAGACGCTAAGAGCAATGCCGAAGATGATTGTCACGGCGCGGCGCATTTGCGCCTTGGATTCGGTTTCGCCTCTCATTGAGATATACCCCAAAGGGGTGTGCAGGCCTGTCAAGGCTAGCGGACCGGTAGATCGGCCGGTAGTTGTTCAATCATGGGTGACATGAAGGGCGCGTATTTTCGCCACGCTTCGGAGCTTCTCTGATAAATCGGCTGCCTGACCTGATGCGCGGACGCGGTTGTGACGGCGCGTTCGGTCTGGTCAAAAGCGAGACACGCATCTTCCCAGTCCAGCCCCACATGGTAGAGAAGCGCGCGCGTTTCTGCTTCCTGATTGACGGTCAGTTTTTCGTAATTGAGATGATGGATGACGCCGGGGAAGTGATCTTCCCAGAACGCCATCAATCCTTGGTACAGATGATAATAGTCAGCGATGTCTTTTAAGTCATAGGCGTAACCGTTGCCGCCCGTGGCGAAGGAGCGCCGGAAGATCGACCATCCTGTTGCGCGCGGATCGCGTTTTACGTGAACGATTTTCGCGTCCGGCAGCGCTGCGCGGATCAATCCGATCCAGCGAAAGTTAAGCGGCATCTTGTCAGTGATGTGGGAAGCGTCGTTGGCGCGGGTGTTGACCGTATGCCTGTAGTCGTGGGCGAGATCCGCCAGCAATGAACCGGGATTGCTCGCATCAAGAACGCCAAGTGTCTTGATGCTGTTTTCAAGCGTTGCAAGTTCGCCGGCGCCGTGAATCTTTGAATGGCTGGCGAGGATCTGTTCCACTAGCGACGTGCCTGAGCGTGGCATGCCGACGATGAAGATCGGCGTTGCGCCTTTGCTTTCATTGTCCGAAGGGGTGATCGTTTCCTGCACCGCCCTGATGCGCGAGAAAAGCTCGCGGTCATCGGCGATATCATATCCGATCAGCTTCTTGCGTAGGCGGTTGCCCTCTGCAAAGTGCATGAACGCGTCTTCATACTGTGCGAGGTCGTCATGGGCCTTGCCTAAACCGAAATGCAGTAGTGTTTTTTCTGTGTCCGTTACGCCGTCCTGCGTAACAAGGTCCGCCATCTGATCGATTTGCGGATCACTATCATAAAACTTTTTAACGAAACTCAGATTGTGATGCGCGCGTGCGAAGCCGGGCCAGGCGGCGACAGCTTTTTCGTAACTCGCGGCGGCGTCATCGCGCCTGCCGAGATCGCTGAGCGCCGTACCCAGAGTATTATAAGCCTCGGCGAAATCAGGTTTAAGGCGAACGGCTTTTTGACAAAGGGCGATCGCCTCATTGTGGCGGCGCAGGCGGAGATGGGCGTTGCCGAGATTGTTGAGGGCCTCGGCGTATTCCGGCTTGACCTTAAGCGCGGATTCATAGGCGGTTTTGGCGTCCTTCACACGGCGCAGATGTAGATAGGCGTTACCGAGATTGTTGTGGGCTTCGGCAAAATCAGGTTTGATCTCGATCGCTTTTTCAAGCGTCGCCGCCGCGTCTTCAAACTGGCCGAGCTCAATAAGCGCATAGCCGAGATTGTTGCACGCCTCTGGGTGGTCAGGTTTTAACTCTAGTGTGCGTTGGTAAACCTCTGTTGCGTCTTTAAGGCGGCGCAGATTGAGATAAGCGTCGCCGAGATTTTTATGCGCCTCAGGCCGATGCGGCGCGATCAGGCGCGCTTTTTCATAACAGACGAGAGCGTCTTCTCCGCGTCCCTGTCGTTTAAGCGCGCCTCCGAGATTCCACAGCGCTTCAACGCAATCGGAGTCAATGGCGAGCGCCTTGCCGAACGCGGCGACAGCGTCATCGAGGAGGTCCAGTTTCAAACTGGCGACGCCAATGACGTTGAAGAGTTCGATCGACTTTGGGAATTGTTGCGATAGCGCCCATGCGCCCCGCAGCGCGGCCTTCGCATCGCCTCTGTCGGAAAGCGCGATAAGCGCGTCAATCTTGTCGCGCGGCGCCAGCGCGTTCTTGGACGCCGCAGGCTTGCGCCGGTCGAGCGCGCTCAAGCCTTGCGATGCGCGCTTGTTGCCCGGATATTCTTCGAGCACGGAGCGGTAGAGCGCCGCGGCATGCTGGATTTCTCCCGCATTGGCGTGGCGCTTGGCTTTCCGGATCGATTTGTCGACGGACAGAGACATTGGCGCGGCGTTGACCTGGTTACGAAAGTCTTAAATCAACGCGCATCTTATCGGGGTTTTTATTCATGAAGCGTTAACGCTGCCGCTTGGCGCAGCACATTTGACCCGCTGCTATTCAGCAGTTCGTATGCTGCGCATCAGGCATTCGTCCGTTTCAAGCGCGCCGTCTTCGGTTTGGCGCACCGCAACCGAATATTGCAGGCCATAATCAAAGGTTAAACCGCAGGACGCCGGGTTGGTCGAATGCCAAATTTTCGTGCGGCCCCTGGCGTTAAGCGCGTTGGCGGCGCTGATGTCAAAGATCGTCGCCTGGCGTTCGTTTGGCGAGCGGCCGTCTTCGGCGAGGGTAAGCTCCGCATCTACCACAAGCCCGCTTAGGACCAGCACGCCATCGGGCGTCTCATCGGCACAGGTGCATTCAGGCGCCTTGCGAATTTGAATTGGCGGGGCGGCGAGGTCGCCCGCGCTTTGCGCCAGCGTCATAACGCTCAACAGGGATATCAGCATCGGTCATCGTCTCCGTTGGGGAGGAAGCGGGAAAGACTTAGTCGCCGCCGTTCAAGGCTTCAAGCGCCGGCGCGTGTCCGGCGATGTCATAGCCGGCGGCCTCCGCCTCGGCGATAATCTCCGCAACCGGCTGTCCTGCGCGCGCGGCCGCATAAGATCTTACAATGATTGAACGTGTGCCGGACCGGCAAAAGGCCAGCGTCTTTCCATCATCGGCTCCGGCGCGCGCCTTGTCGAAGGCGTCCAGATGATCCGGCGAAACGCCGCGCTGATCGATCGGGATATGCGCATAAGCGACGCCGGCGGCTGTCGCCTCCGCTTCGATTTCTGCGCTGGTCGGCTGGCCGATCATTTCCCCGTCCGGGCGATTGTTGATGATCAGCGTAACGCCGCGCGCCGCCGCAGCTTTTACGTCGGCAATGGAGATTTGCGGCGAGACGGAAAAATCATCGGTTACCTGGCGGGCTTGATCGGACAAGGGGCTCTCCTGTGAGGCGCTGACAGCGCTCGGCGTGGAATGCGTGCAGGCGGTCAAGAGACCGGCGGCGAACGCGGTAAAAACTACGGTTTGAAATTTCATCAGCGTATTGTTCCAGCTGTTTCTGAGGGATGCAAGTCGGCTATGTGATAGGAATATTTCCGATATGTCGAACGCGAGAGCGCTGACGCGTCTTGTGCTTGTCAGCGATATTGGATCGCATTGCGAACAGGAGAGAGACATGCCGAAATTTTTATTTGTATATCACGGCGGCAAGAAACCCGAGACGCCGGAAGAGGGCGAACAGGTAATGGCGAAATGGGGCGCCTGGTTTGGCAAGATGGGCGCCGCTGTTGTCGATGGCGGCAACCCGGTGGGAATGTCAAAAACCGTTTCCAGCGGATCGGTCGCCGACAATGGCGGCGCCAATCCGACCTCCGGTTACAGCATTGTCAGCGCCGGATCGATTGACGAGGCGGTGGCGCGCGCCAAAGGATGCCCCATCCTTGAAAGCGACGGTTCGGTTGAAGTCGCCGAAGTCATGGAAATGTAGCGAAAGCCGTAAACCGCGCCCTCCCTTTGTATTTAGCGGGAGGGTGCGGCGGTCGCTGTCAGCTTTTACGGATTGGTTTCAGTTTTTGGCAGTTTGACATTGTAGAATTTCTCAACCAGCTGCCGGTAATATCCGGCAAGTTCCGGATAGTCGCCGATCAATCCTAAAATCCGTGTCGTTACAAAAATGCCGTTGCCGCCATTCGCCAGAATGACTGCGCCATTGCCGGTTTCGGGCTCATAGACGACAAGCGCGTTTTCACCGGCGTCGTTGCCGCCATGATTTACGGTTGTCTTTTCGTCATACTCATAGACCATCCAGCCTATTCCGTGTCCGTACTCATTTGCGCAGACGACATCTGGCGTCGGATTGCAGTTCCAGATGGCGTCGCCTTCCAGGCGGGTCAAAATGCGTGTGCGATCTGCAACCGAGTCTTCGTGAAGCCAGCCGCTGTCGATGACGGCGACAAGGAGTTTTGCATATGCGTCGACAGTGGTGAGGAGGTCGTCAGCAGCGCTCCATGCGCCGGTCGAATTTTCGGAAAGCCGTATGCTGAATTCGCCTGGGCTTGTGTAGTCGCCATCGGCGGTCATGGGTGTCGCCAGTCTTCCATCCATCCAGGGCTTAATGCGCCCCAGTGACATTTCATTAATGCCGAGCGGCGCTAACAGATGATCGAAGGCGAGCGTTTCAAAGTCTGTCGCCAGCTTGTTTTCCGCATATTGTGCGGCGAGTTCAACGCCCATACCGGAATAGCTGAACGCCGTGCCCGGCTCGTTGATGAACGCCGCCCGTCCGTCTTCATATTCGTATGGCCAGTTCCGCAACCCTGCGCGGTGAGACATGAGTAGGCGCGGAGTTAATTTTCGATAACGCGGATCGCTGGAAAGATCAGGGTGCGTTACATATTCATGGATCGGCTCTTCAAGTGAGATCAGTCCTTTGTCGTCCAGCACGATCAGCGTTTCTGCGGCGATCGTCTTGGCGACGGACGCTGTATTGAAAACGGTGTCTTCGTTTGCCGCCGCCCCCGGTCCCTGTTCGCCGTAATATCCTGTCCAGATGACATCGCCGTTCCGGATGATGGCAATTCCGACGCCTGCTGCTTTATGTTCGGAAAGCATAAGCGGAACCGCTTCGTCGAACCGCGCGGCGTCAAAAGCCTCGCCCGGTTTGGCCTTGCTCAAGTCTTCAGCCTGCGATGACGTAAAAACGGATAATATCAAAATGACTGCTGCAAAAGCAGATGAAATGCGCATAGTCGCCCCTTATACTCTGCAACCGGCCCCTGCTAACATGGCTGCAGCTTTGTCTGAATGATGCAAGGGGTATGATGAAGACAGAGTTTTCGCAATGTGTTTTCGGTCAACAGCTGCTGTTGCGCGGTAATTGGTTTAGCTGTGACGGTGGCCTTAATTTCAGACGCCATGAAAGGAAGAATAAGCAATGTATATTCCTGAAGGTTTTGCGCAGGTCGCGCCCTACATATTTGCAACAGATGCGGACGACTATATGAATCACTTGCTCACGGCGCTTGGCGGCAGAGATACGGGCCGAACTATGCGCGAGGATGGAAAGTTAGCGAACGGACAAATTCGTTTTGGTGATGCGGGCGTAATGGTCAGCGAAGCGGGCCATGGCTTTCCGCCGTCGCAGTCGACGTTCTATCTTTACGTTGAAAATGCTGACGCCGCGATGAAACGCGCGCTTGATAACGCCATGACCAAAGTTATGGATGTTGCGGATATGCCTTATGGAGATCGTCAAGGCGGCGTCAAAGACAAGGCCGGCAATATCTGGTGGATCTCACAACGGCTGACAGAAGCGCCTTATTAATAAGGCGGCGTCTTGGCCACTGGCCAATATTTCAGTCAGTCGTCGTCGCCGATATCGCCAAGGGAACGGATCGCGATCCAGATATTCCAGAAGACGAAGACGACCAGCAGAAAGAAAATCAGAAACTGCCAAAATGTCATTACGTATAGATGGTGACGCACAAGGGCGCCGCCAATGGGGCGCTCATAAAGTTATCAGGCGCACGAAGTTCACATTCTTGTTGACAGGGCCAAGAATCGTATATACGTTGTATATACAAATTGGGGTCGCGTAGTTGGGCAGCGAGTGACAGGTAAAAAGAGCAAGAAGAATAATAAAAAGGATAGCCAGCTTGTCATCCGTATTAGCGCCGATGAACGCGACGCTTTTGTATCTCTTTGCGAGGCGCTCGATTCGAGCGCCTCTCGCGAAATTCGCCGCTTCATGAAGCGGTTCGTCGCCTCAAACGGCGCGGAGCGCGGAGCGGAGAAAAAAGACTAAACCGGCTCAAAGAAAGCCGGAAAAGCTGTTGTTGGCGCCGTTGTCTCCCCCATTCGCGGCGCAAGGGACGGCAGATGCAGGCGGCGCCCGCTATCGATAGCGTATCTGGCGCATGGCGAACTCAAAAAAGACCGGCCCCATTCTCCCCCCGGGCCGGTCTTTTATTATCTGGCTTCATGCAATCAACTCGGTCCATTTAAAAATATCAGCAAAATGTCCAAAATCGTCGGGTAAACGACCTGACGGACATTGGGTTGCTGTGGCATAGCTTCGGCTATGACGCGCAGAAAACGACATCGCATCGGCTATCTCGTCTTTGACGGCGTACAGGCGCTCGATCTGTTCGGGCCGCTGGACGCCTTCGCGGAAGCGAACAGTCAGGTTGACGGCGCCCATTATGAGAATGTTGTCATTTCTGAAACCGGCGGGCCGGTTACGACGTCAAGCGGCGTGATTCTAAACGTTCATGCGTCGATCCGGAATTGCGCGCGGATCGACACGCTCATTATTGCCGGCGGGTCGGGCGCGCGCGCAATTGGCTTTTCGAACGACGTGATTGAATGGGTGTCGGATATTGCGCCGGGGCTTCAGCGTCTGGGCAGTATCTGCACCGGCCTTTTCATCCTTGCACAGACGGGGTTGCTTGCCGGTCGCCAGGTAACGACACACTGGCATCATACGCGTGAAGCGCAGGAGCGTTTTCCGGATCTTGAGATTGTCGATGATGCGCTGTTTCTGCGCGAGGGAAAAATTTTCACTGCTGCTGGCGTCACCGCCGGCATCGACATGACGCTCGCCCTGATCGAAGATGACTTCGGACCCAGCGCCGCGTCGCTGGTTGCGCGCCATCTCGTCGTTTTTGTGAAGCGGCCCGGCGATCAACGGCAATATTCGTCTATCCTTCGTCATCAGACCCAGGCCGCCGGGGAATTTGCGGATCTCACCGCCTGGATCGCCGATCACATTGCTGACGACTTCTCGTCGGAAGACCTGGCCCACCGGGTCAGTCTCAGTGAACGCCAGTTCCGGCGAAGATTCGCCCAAGCCTTTGGCGAAACGCCGACGCGCTATATAGAGCGCATGCGCATTGAAACCGCTTGTGATTGGCTGACCAGCGAAACGCAATCGATCGATGCGATCGCAAGACAGGCGGGCTTTTCCAGCGCCGATACGTTCCGGCGAACATTCGAGCGGCTTCGCGGCGTCACGCCGTCGGAATATCGCAATCGTTTTTGTGGAGTAGCGACATGAATATCTGGACCGCTTTCAAGCTGGCCCTGGCTGCATTGCTACTGGCGCTTGCCTGGTGTCTTTGGCCTGTATACGGATTTTTTTCCCATTCCGGCGACGCGCCGCTTCCCCCCTTCGGCTGGGTAAAGATGGCGGAGAGCGCGCCGGTGACACAAGAGGCGACGACTATCGCTTTCGCCGAGGCGGGCGAAAAAGTCATCGCATTGCTTGATGAACGCCGGAAGGCGATCGGCGCTCCTGCCTTTTCCGCGGCGGTTGCTGTTGATGGCGACGTTGTCTGGCGCGGCGCCGTCGGCTGGGCGGATGTCGCCTCTGACAAGAGAGCGACTCCAGAGACGCAGTTCCGTATCGGCAGCACGTCAAAGGCCGTGACGGCGACAGCGCTGGCGCGCATGGTCGACAAGGGACTTATCGATCTCGATGCGCCGATTACGAAATATCTTGACGAGCCGTCAAATCCGGACTGGGCGACGGTTACGCCGCGCATGCTCGCCTCTCATATGGCGGGCATGCCCCACTATAAAGAAAACGGCGAACCGGGCGGGCTCTATCATTCGATGGCGCTGCGCAAGCAGTTTAAAGATGTGCGCGATGCGGTTCGGTTATTTGACGAAAGCCCGCTTCTCTCCGAGCCTGGGACGACGTTTTATTATTCGTCGCTTGGCACAGTGCTTCTCGGCGCGGTTATGAGCGAAGCGGCGGGCAAGCCCTATCGGCGGATTATTGAGGAGGAGGTGCTTGAGCCCGCGGGCATGACATCGACAATTGTCGCGCCCAAGCGCCGCGGCGCCTACGATAATCTCGCGACATTCTATCTTCTCAAGGATGGCAGACAGCGCGCCTGGCGCCCGGTGGATTTGAGCCATCGCCTGCCCGGCGGCGGCTGGGCGTCAACGCCGACGGATCTTGTCCGGATGGGCTCGCTCGTTCTCGATACGGATTACATATCCGAACAAACGAGAGAAGCGTTCTGGACGCCACAGCGCCTGAGTAATGGCGAGGTCAACGAACAGGACTACGCCATCGGCTGGCGCTGGCGCGAGTGGGAGGTCGACGGCGTTGGACTTGCCCGCAACGCCAATCATGGCGGCGTCTCGCGCGGTTCGCAAAGCTGGCTCCTGGTCTTTCCGGATTACGACATGGCGATCGCCTTCAACATCAATGCACGCACGGATGAATTCCACGACTTCGGCATGGCGTGGGAGGATATCTTCCGTGAGTTCGCCCTGGCGCTGCGCGCAAAACAGTCCGCCTCGTCTGTCGGTGCGCCGGCAGGCGAGGGCGTAGCGCTTGAGCGCCCGGACGAGGTGAAAGAAGCGCTAGTTTGTAAACCGCGCCTTGAAATGATGGATGGTCCAACGTTCTCCATCATCGCGTTTTGACGCACACATGATGGTGTCGCCGTCGGTTCGGACATTGACGAGGCCATAGACATTTTTCTCCATCACCCGCGAGCGCCAGACGGGCTTCAGCGGATAGGTGACGCCGACGGCGCCGGTCGGTCTGCGCCCGTAAAGCGTTGCGCGCGCGCGAAACTGCGCCTCGTCTATTTCAAGCTGTTCAAGACGGGGCTCAACGCGGTCTGTTCCTTCATCGATAATGTCTTCGACGCGAGACTTGCGTTCTGCTTTGGTCAGATTGTCCGGCAGCGCGTCCAGCGCGTCCCAGGCCTGTTTGTCGATCCACTCGCGCCCGGAATATTCCCGTAACGGTTTGGCGAGAATGGTTGCGCTTGCATTGGCGGCGCCGAGATTGTCGACTTCAATGCGGTTGACGGTCGATAACATCACGCTGCGTTCAATCTCGGTCATATAGACAAGCGGCGTGATAACGCGGTCTTCATCGTCCGATAATTGTTCGTGTCCTGACATGGCGCTGGCGGCGACGATCTCAGGGCGCGGATGGGCGTGGCCTTCATTATCGCCGGACGAGATAACCGTTGCGGCGGCTTTGATCGATTTCAGAAATTTGAATGAGATATCGTCGCTGCCATGGTGACAGGCTTTGGCGACATCGCATTCCCATTCATCCATGTGGCCGTCAAAGTTTTCCGCAAGCCAGTGCATGGCTTTGGTGTTGAGATCGCCGGTCATCAAGATGCGCGCATTTTTGTAATCGATCCTAAGGCAAGCGCTGTGACCGTTGGAGTTCTTGCCTGTGTCGCCGAGATCCAGGAGGGCGGGGCCGGTCGGTTTATCGACCGTGACCGGCGCCAGCACTTTGATTGAGTAGTCAGCCGTTGAGTCATAGACCGGCAGGTCGCCGTTTTGCGCATCCGCGCTGTCGACACCGATCCGCTCAAACGTGGTCCCGGCGTCATTTTCGAGAACCGCTTTGATAAAGCTGCGCCAGGGTCCGCTCAGCTTCAAACCGTCAGGGCCGGCGCCATCGACCAACCCTTGTGCGTCTGTTCTGTCTTTCATCAGCCGCGTGAAAAAACCTTTTCCTCGCGCCGGGCCTTCGCGGGGGCCGAGCTTGTCGTTGTGTATGCTCCTTGGAAACCGGGACAGGCCCGGATGACCGAATCTTCCGACGTCGACCTCAAGGCAGTCAAGCTCGTCGAGTGCGATGGCGTCTTTTTCGATGAGATCGTGCAGGCCGCCGAAATGATCCGTATCGCTGTGGGACGCAATCATGTCATCGATGGCGATGCGCCAGTCGCCATAGTCGGCGAAGAATTTCCAATCGACAAAATCGGCGGCGTTCTTGCCGGTCATCTGCTGGCTGCGCTCCAGCCCGCCGTCGATCATCATGTGTCTGCCATCGGGATAGCGGATAAGGGCGCCGTCGCCCTGACCCACATCGATGAAATAGACTTCGAGTAGGGGCTCGCCGGTAATGTCATCGGTATCGATCTCACCATGCAGGCCGCGCGCTTTTACCCGCGCGACGCCATTGTCCTTACGCTGAATGATCTGAACAAGATCGCCCCACAGAAGATCGGCGTCTTCGCCGTTTGAGCGGCGCAGTTCGGCTTTAAAGCGTTTCTCCTGTTCTCTTCTGCTGACCTCATCCTCATCTTTAAGGCGGATATAGGCGATCTCCGCTAGATGCGCCGTTTTAATGAAGCCTGGATCGCCGCTCGCGATAACAGCGGTCCACTCGCCGTCGCCGAGCCCGCTCGGCAGTTCGACCGGCGTGGACCAGCGCATTGTGTCTATAGTGTTCGCCGTGTCGCTTGGCGCGTCTTTCAGATCGGTCGTGAAGTCTTTGCGGAAAAACGCCTGCGCGCGTTTGGCTGCCGAATAGCCCTTGCTGGCGCGTGTTGTCTGAAAAAGCTGAAAGTCTTCGTCCCAGGCCCGGACCCATCCTTGCGCCATTTGCATCTCTCCCCAATACAGTTGCGTTGGGGACAAGCATAACACGTAAAACGGGAAGTGATGTGACGGGTTTTCCCCGCGATCGTTGGATCGCGGTTCAGGCGCTCGCCGCTGCTGTCCGGCTGTTTGCAGCCGCCGTGCGGAATGCGCGCGGCGTCATGCCGACCTCTTGCTTGAATGCGCGATTGAAGGGGCCAATCGAGTTGAATCCGCAGTCAAACGCAATCGAAAGAATGGGCCGTCCCTCATTGTCCGGATCGGCTAGCGCTTGTTTCGCATGATCGATGCGGCGTGCGTTGATCAAATGATTGAAGTTGCGATAGCCCAGAACCCCCGTGATGCATTGAGTGACTTTGTAATCCTGTTCGCCAAGGCTCGTCGCCAGGTCCGCGACTTTCAGATCCGGCGTTGTAAACCGCTGTTCCTGTTCAAGGGCGTGGAGAATGCGTTGCGCGAGGTCTTTATCTTGCGCGGCGGGCGATGGCGCCGCCTTGCGTGTTTTCGTCGATTGCAGCGGGTGGCGCTTGCGGAATGAAACGGCCGCCCGTGCGCCGGCGACGCAAATGAGCGCACAGCTATGAAGCGCGGCTTCCGCCCACTCAGCGCCGAAGCTGGTTTCGGTCGCGTTCATCGCCCAGAGGAGCGCAATTGCGATGGACGTCCCGAATACCAGCGTGAAAATCTGTCGGAAACGCTTTTCATGTTTAGGCAGCGCTGAACTGTAGCCCGACAGCACTTCCACAAAAACCATGACAATCGCGCCGATGCAGATGAACGACGCTGCGTTGGCGGCGATGCGGCGGACTTCGCCTGAGGCGGCGGACGCGCTCGTGATCTCCCAATAGGCCTCGACCGCGATGATCGCGCCAACGGCGAAATAATTCCAACGGGCAATTGGTTTTTCAGCGCGAAAGAGGGTGCGCGAGAGAAGCCATAGCCAGCCGCATCCAGCCGACCCGCCGATCGCCAGGACATAGGAGAGGGGCGCCGCGACGTCGCCGAGGTGTCGAGACGCCGTGGAAATGATAACGCACGCAGTGAAAATCCACCACAGGACTTCGGAAGGGTGGACCGGACCCATCTTCGGCGAGACACGCCGCGCCAGCAAAGCCGAGACGTCCGCGAACGCATCCAGAAATCCATTTTGTCGAAGCAGTCTTTCCATGGCCGCGTCCCTTGGCCCTTTCCTTTAGCCCGGTTGATCTCGCCTCGCTAATATCACCTTGTCCGTCTCGCCGATCGGCCTGGCGCAAAAACTCGCTAAAGCCCGCAAAAAAACTGGCCGTTTTCCAAATCGGCGAGAACGCGCAGCGCGCACCCCCTTTTTATCAAATCTCGGCAGGCGCCGAAAGCGCGAAAGCGGCGAAGCGATGCGCCGGAAAGGCCAAAGCCCCGGAGTTCGGGGCGCCGGAACGCAATCAAGAAAAGGAATCCCTCGTTGTGACGACCGTATCAGAGACCTCCCCGACCATGCAGATATCGGCCCATCAATCCCGCCCCCGCAAATCTAACCCAAGCCAATCCGGACGATGGCCCGACCGCATCCTCGGGTCCGCCGGCGTCTTGTGGTTTCTGGCGGCGGCGGCGGGCCAGTGGATGTTCGTCTACTACCTCGCGGCCTTTTACATCCCGCTGCTGACGACAAAGGGCTTGCCGGGCATGACGGAAACCAGCATGCCGGAGGGGTATATCCCGGGCGATACGATGGGCAATCTCTCCATCGCCTTTCACGTCCTCATTGCGATCATCATTATCGGCGGCGGACCGCTGCAGCTTATCCCGCAAATCCGGAACCGGTTCCCGGCGTTTCACCGTTATGTGGGGCGCGTCTATATGACGACGGCGGTGCTGACGAGTTTTGCAGGCCTATATCTTGTCTGGACGCGGGGCACCGTTGGCGGCATGGCCGGACATATCGCGATCAGCCTCGACGCGGTTCTCATCATGGTCTTCGCCGCCATTGCAATCCGGTTCGCAATGCTCCGCCAGATCGACCGGCACCGCCGCTGGGCCATGCGCCTCTTCATGGTGGTCAGCGCCGTCTGGTTTTTCCGCATCGGCATCATGTTCTGGTTCATGACCACGGGCGGGATCGGCATCGACCCGGAAACCTTCGAAGGGCCGTTCCTGACTTTCCTGTTTTTCGGTCAGATGGCCATTCCGTTGGCTGTCCTCCAGCTCTATTTCTGGGCGCAGGATCATGACCGCGCCGGGCCGAAATTCGCGGCGGCGCTTGTCGTGCTGCTTGCGACCGGCGTGACGGCGGTGGGAACATTCGCCGCGACCATGGGCATGTGGCTGCCGCGGTTATAGGGGGGGCTATGGTAAGGCTTGCGCGGAATTTTGCGAACAAGGCGAGTCTTACCTAGTTCTCTTTTTACTATCGCTTTTTTTGGATTGCTACAGCGCTATGTCCACACACTTGGTTTCAAGTGCGTTGAGTGTTTTTCTCCTGTTACAATTCCGTCACAACAATAGTTAATATTCTCACATGTTCTGCGGGGGGCGGTGATGATATCTTTTTTACGATTCCTTTTTCCATCAGGCATTCTATTTTTCGTAACGATAGGTCTTGTCGCAGCGGCTATTATCTACGAGCCGATCATAGGTTTCGCTGGTGTATCGGCGCTGGTTTCGCTGGTTTTCGCGCCAAGGCTTGAGTGGCGAAGGATTATGTTCGAGCGTCCCTTTTTCTTTCGGCGCCAGTTTTCCGGTGTCGGACTCTCTCTTATTTTCTCAATGATTTCATTTGGCGTTGTATTTCGAGCTCTTTTTACTGGCTTTGCGGCGCTTTTCACTTTCCCTGACGCAGATAGTCTCGCGCTAGTTTCACAAAGCCTGAGTCGCGCTATGGCGGCGGATTTCGGGTGGACCCTTTTAGTTTTTGGTGGTGTCCTTTTGGGGATGTTCGCGATCCTACAGTTTGCGAACTATATCTTCCACATCAAACCTGGACGCTGGGCGTTTTTCCGATTGGCGTTGCTTATCGGTATCGTCTACTCAGCCGCTGTCGTCTTAATCTCAGATTATTCCAAAGAAAGCGCGCCACAAAAAGAGCGTCATTCGGATGTGCTTTCCTTTAAGGCGGGTCCGGTCTTTCCTGAACCAACAAGTGAGCAGATGCAGGATGCTTTCCGGTCAATTTACGGCGCTTACTTATACGACGAAGACTTCTTAAACGACGTCGAAATTTTGAATGCTGAGAACAAGAGACTCACACGAGAGAATATTTCTTTGCGATCCGCGGCGAGTGGAGGGGGCGTGTTGCCGCAAGAAATCGCTCAGAGTTTTCTTGAACTTACAAGTCGGGCTAACGACGGAGACCTGTGTTCGTTTGTGGGGGCAGAGTATTGGCAAATTACTGAGAAGCGTCCCCTATGGAGAGGAGGAGATCGCAAGTTATTTGCAGGGCTCAAGGCACGCGAAGAGCCAATTATCCTATTCCAGAAATTGAGGAATGCAGAAAATGCTGTTTGGGGCCTTGCACATTGCGGTCACTTTAAAGGGCAGGCGTGGTGTGCGGACAGAACTCTTGAACTGGGTGGGCCAAACACTGAAACAAGCCGTGATTTTCGGGATAAATACGGTTGCAATGACCCAATAGAAAAAATCGCACAAGCGGAAGCGATCTTATCGAAGGCAGTTTCCGATGCTGTCGCTGAGACAGTCAAAATTGAAATACCGGACACGAAGGAAGCGGAACAACGAAAGTTGAGCTTCCGTGAGGCCCTTGCTGTTTTCTCCCTTCTTGATGCCTATATCAGTGATCGGACAATTGAAGTATTTGATCGCGTTATAATCAGTACGGGTGAAGCTATTGCTAGCGAAATTCTATCGACGGATATACCCGTCACAACCGACAACCTAAGTTGGCACCAATCCGTTTGTGTAGAAAAGAAAAATGAATTCCCATGGTGTCGTTCAGTCGGACGTACCGCTGCTCGGATTGTGCTTTCGCCCAATCTTCTTCAGGGCGTGGTAATCTCGCTTTATCTCTCAATTTTCCTAATGGTGTTCAAGCGGCGACGTGATCGCAAGCTTGCCGCCATAGATTGGTCTGGCGCTGGCAAGGAGATATGGGAAATGAAAAACGGCAAGAGCGAGCGCCAAACGCGCCGGCTTTTCCGCGTTTCTCCGGAAGGCCCGAGGCCCCTCTCATCATTTTCAAAGGCACTTTTTGACGGCCGCCGATCGAAACTTGTACTTGCGATTTCTGGCTACTTTGGTCTGATACTTATTCTGGTAGCTCTAGTTGAAAGTGTATTCCAACTCGATGGCTTGCAGCGTGAATTTCTACGTGGATTGTTTTTCTATACGGTGGCTGCACCAGCTGCGCTGATCAGTATGGTAGTTGTGGCGATACTTTCTGTTGCTGCGGTAGCGCTTATTGTTGTGACGATTACTTTCCCGGCAGGTACTTGGACGCCTCTTGGCACGCTTGGTGATTATGGGCGCGCGATTCTGGGCCTGATTGCTCACTTCATTGGGCCGTTCTATAGAGTCGAAAGCCTTTTTGTAATCATCGTGTCATTGGTTATTACTTTCAGTATGAAGTCCATACTCGGATATTTCCCGGGTCTGGAAGCGGCGATGCCGACCTGGTTGCTTGAATTTTATACATATATCGATACGATACCGGGAGGTATTTTCGACAGTTTCTTTGGAAAGCCTACGGAAACAACAGTTGCCTAATTGCATAGCAGTCAGCAACAATATGCGATCAGAATAGCTCAGTAGGCGTAATGTTGCGCAAGAATGGAAAATCCGAATCGTCCACTTTGCGGTTTGATGCACCATTGTTAATTAGGTTGCAGATTGTCTCAGGTTAAATTTTAGCAGTGAACAATGCACGCGTCGCAGCCATTCCAAACATTTCAATTACGCACGTCCTCTACTCCCCGCTTCGAAACACAATCTCGCCGTCGATCACCGTCATCACCGGTTTGGCGGAAAGAATCTCTTCTTCCGGCACGGTCATGATGTCTTTGGAAAAGACCGTGAAGTCGGCGCGCTTGCCGGGCTCGATCGTGCCGAGAAGGCCTTCCTGGAAAGATGCATGGGCGGGCCAGAGCGTAAACATTTTAAGCGCCTCTTCGCGGGTGACCGCCTGGGCGGGGCGCCAGTCGTCTGTCTGCGTGCCGTCGAGGCCGCGGCGCGCGACGGCGGCGTAAAACTCGATCAAAGGATCGCCGCGTTCAACCGGCGCGTCGGAACCGCCGGCGATGATGGCGCCGGCGTCGATCAGCGCTCGCCAGGCGTATGCGCCGTCGAGGCGGTTCGGCCCAAGCCGGTCCGGCGCGAAGAAAAGATCGCCGATGGCATGGCTTGGCTGCATTGACGGGATGACGCCAAGCGCCGCAAAGCGCGGAATATCGTCCGTATCGAGAATTTGCGCATGCTCGATGCGCCAGCGCAAATCGCCTGCATCCTGATTTTTGGCGAAGGTGTCTTCATACCAGTCAAGCACCAGCGTGTTGCTCCTGTCGCCAATGGCGTGGGTGACGATCTGGATGCCGACCGGGATTGCGCGATTTAAGTAATCCTTGGCCGCTTCTTCCGAAAGCAAGAGAAGCCCGCTTGTGTCCGGCGCATCGGAATAGGGATCGGCGAGGAGGGCGCCGCGGGAGCCGAGCGCGCCGTCGGCGTAGAGTTTGATCGTGCGCGTGATGACTTTCACATTGTTGCTGGCGCGCGGGCCGGATGTCTCCAGCATGTCGAAACCGGCGCGATCAAGCGCGTTGTAAACGCGAATGTCGAGGGCGCCGTCAGCGGACAAGTCTTCCATGATGGAAACATCAGCTGGATCAACGGACATATTATGCACGCCGGTCCAGCCATAGGCGGCGTAGACGTCGGCGCCCTTTTCATAGGCTTCGCGCTTTTGCGCGTCAGACGGCGCCTCGATCAGTCCGGCGACCAGCCCCATGGCCTTGTCGATGAGAATGCCTGTGGCGCGGCCATATTGATCCCGGTCGATGCGCCCGCCATCAGGGTCGGGCGTCGCGTCATTAATGCCTGCGGCCGCCAGCGCCGCTGAGTTGACGACAGCCGCATGTCCGTCGGCCCGATAGAGCACGACCGGATTGTTGCGGCTTACCGGATCAAGGTCGATGCGGTTGGGCATCCGTTCTTCCGGCCAGCCGGTTTCGATCCAACCGCGTCCGTAGACGGTTTGGCTGTCGCTGGCGGCTTGCGCGTTCTCGGCGACAATCGACACCAGTTCGGCGACAGACCCAACAGTTTCGAGATTAAGCGTCAGCTCGCGCATGCCGATGCCGATCAGATGCGCATGAGCGTCTGTGAAGCCCGGATACATCGCCGCGCCATCAAGATCGACAATGGCGACGTCGCCGCTCGCTCCGCGCTCGACGATATCTCTTGTCCCGACCGCGACAATGGCGCCGCCCGAAACGGCGACCGCCTCAACGGTCGGGTTCTCCTCGTCGCCGGTATAAATCGGCCCCCCGGTGAAAATCGTCACATCCGCTTGCGCTGGCGAAAGACCGGCTTTTCTATCCGGAAGCTCATCTGAGGCGCAGCTGACGGCGAACAGCGTGGCGGCTGCGAAGCAAAAGCGGCGTATCGACATGGAAATCCCCTAGGCTGGCGGTCGCTCAGCCTCTACAGCCCCTTGCGCCCTTCGGCAAACGACGCGCTTAGATGGGTTGGCGAATTCTACCGGAAATGATGCAGTTGCGATAAATATTAACGTTTCGCCATAAAAACGCCCCATATCCGGTCAATTTTTATTGACATGGTTAACAAATGGCTGAAAATGGCTTTGAGAGTCATTATCAGTGGGGCGCGCCGCGCTCACCAGTAGCAGTATGTGGGGACATTATGTCTAATCGAACTTCTCTTTTTGCGGCCGCAGCGGCCGCTTTTTCAGTTTTTGCCGCAGGCGCTGCAGCAAATGCAACGACCTTTGTGTTTAAGGGCGATGGCCTGAACGTTACGCCGGAAGGCGTTCTGAATACGGACTTCGTTCAGGATTGCGGCACAGTGGGCGTGGATTTCTGTTCACTGCCTGACCACAGCGCCGGCCTTGAATATTCGCGTGACGGCATCGATCTCACCGTCCGTGCTTATGAGAATATGGATCCGACACGCTTGATTCAGGATATCGCCCCGGGCGATTCCGGTCTCGGCGCTTTTTCCGAAGACAATAGCAATGACGACCAGACACAGTTCGACGCTGGCGAATCCATCGAATTCGATTTCGGCATGAACTCACTGACAATCGTTGACGTTGAATTCAACGCCGGCGGCGATACCAATTGCACCAACACATCCGACGGCAGCGGCGAAGGCAGCTGCGGTCGCTTCTTGCTCGAGATTTTCGATGTCAGCGACATGATGATCCTGTCGACGATCATCGACATTACGAATATCGACGTTCTGCCATCGCTTGGTACGGGTGCGCGCTTCCTGTTGACCGCGCTTGATGAAGGCTCAGGCTTTGTTGTCGCGCAATTCACCGTCAGCGAAGTGCCGATCCCGGGCGCCATTCCGCTTCTGCTTTCCGGCCTTGCCGGGATTGGCTTTGCGGCGCGTCGCAAGAAAGCAGCCTAAGACAAACCTGAAATCACCATGGTCCGTGATTTCGGGAGCCGGCCCTTCGGGGCCGGTTTTCTTTTGCGCCGGGTTTTGTGCGCGGCTTCGCGGCGCAGGCGCATGCATTATGGTTAATTCGCGTACTGAGTGTGTGCGTTAACCATACAGTGTGATATTTACGCCGCATACAGCCTAGTTACAAAAGAAAACGAAGCCTTAACCATAACAATTCGTTGACAAAGTTCATCGCAATCTATGAAAAGTTCTCGTGGGCTTTCGCCTGCATAGTTGTGTTCATGGATGTCCTGTGAACCTTAGTTGAGTAATTGGGGGTTCCCATGAGGAAATTTCTACTAGTCGCGGCGATGTCCATGGCGGCAACGGCTGCGAATGCGACGACTTTTGTTTTTAAAGGAGACGGCCTGAACGTAACGCCGGAAGGCGTTCTGAATACGGATTTCGTTCAGGATTGCGGTACTGTTGGCGTGGACTTCTGTTCCGTGCCTGACCACAGCGCCGGCCTTGACTATTCACGTAACGGCATCGACGTCACTGTGCGTGCGTTTGCCGATAATGAGCCGACACGCCTTATCCAGGACGTGTCACCGACCGATTCCGGTCTTGGCGCCTTTTCGGAAAGCAACAGCAGCGACGACCAGACACAGTTCGATGCTGGCGAATCCATCGAATTCGATTTCGGCATGCAGTCACTGACGCTTGTGGACGTTGAGTTCAATGCTGGCGGCGACACGAACTGCACCAACACATCTGACGGCAGCGGCGAAGGCAGCTGCGGACGCTTCCTGCTTGAGATCTTTGATGTCAGCGACATGATGATCCTGTCGAGCATCATCGACATCACGAATGTTGACGTCCTGCCGGTGCTTGGCACGGGCGCACGCTTCCTGTTGACCGCGCTTGATGAAGGCTCAGGCTTTGTTGTCGCGCAATTCACCGTCAGCGAAGTGCCGATCCCAGGCGCTATTCCGCTTCTGCTTTCCGGCATCGCAGGCCTCGGCTTCGCGTCACGGAAAAAGAAGACTGCCTAAAAGAATAACCTGAAATCATCATGGTCCATGATTTTGGGAGCCGGCCCTTCGGGGCCGGTTTTTCTTTTTGCGCGTCACCTTACAGCAGTCATGTTTCCCCGGCGCCGGTCGCCTCTATTGAAAATATTCCTGCCCGAAAATCGCCGCCTGGGTACGGTTGGCGGCGTTCAGTGCAATCAGAACAGAGGAGACGTAGCCGCGAACGGTGTTGACGGATATGCCCATATCTCTGGCGATTTCGGGATTTGTCTTGCCGTTGACGATATGGCTTAGGGTCTCGATCTGTCTTGGCGGCAAATAGGTTTTGCATCGCGATGAGTGTGTTGCTGCGCGGGCGGATGATTTGCGCCCCTGTTCTTGTGGCTGCTTTTTGCGGACACCGTGCTTAAAGAATTGCCGGCAGCTTTCGGAAATTTCCGCAACCGATGCATGGCGGTTAATGGTCCTGTGAAAATTCGCTGGACTTTCGGCGCCGGGCGCCACCGGCTTTCTGTAATGCGAGAGAATGACACAGACCGGGAGATCATGCCGGAGACCTTTGAGAAGCGTTAAAGGCCCGCCCAGACAAGTGTCTTCCGGCAGGCTGATAAAAGCAGCGCGAATATAAATGTGTTCATTAAGCTGATTAACTGTGCAGACCGAATCTGCAAACGCTGCGCCGGGCTCAATTTCCAGAATAAGATTTCTTAAGCCAAACGCAAAGAGCGGTTCCCTGTCAAGAACTGCAATATGCATGTCGCCCCCTTCTGCGGAATTTCAACGAAGCGCGTATCGTCCGGTTCTTGCGAGCAGTGCGGATCGCGCACGGCCATGTGTCGGATGGGACCGCTGAGCGCACCGCGATAATCGGCTCCGTACGAAGCCCTATTACGAGCGGTATTGATCGAAAATCAAAAAATTCACCAACGATATATTCTCAATATATTGAGAATATATCGTTGGCTGTATCTCTTCCCGTCTCGTAGAGGGCGCTGCGTTCCCCGGCCGCGTGGCTGTTAGTTGGTCAGCGTCACGAATAAATTCGCATAACCGGCGCCGTAGTTTAAGTTATCCAATGTGCAATCACCGGACACGCTGTAAAAATCACTGATCAAATTATAATTGATCGTACAGTCCTCGTATCTGGCGGTTCCGTAGACATCCTGAGGAATGGGCCAGGTATGCCAGCATGCGCCTGCATCCGTATCGGCGGCGGCGATCGGGTCCTTCATGAAACCGCCGGAAGCGCTGGAACAGGTGTGGGAAACGAAGTTTCTGCTGTTCGAACTTCCATTTGTCAGAAAGATAGTCGCCTGCCCGGCGTAGCTTGCAGTCGCGCCGGCGAGCCAGAACCCTGCGCCGAGGAGAAAATACCTTGTGAATGTGGGATGCATAAATTCCTCCAATATAAAAGTGTGCTTCAAAGCGAAGCAGTCTAATTGAGGAGGGTGTTTTGCGTAGCGATGGACGGACGGGTTCATCAGGACGGGTCCGACTTTCGGTATTGACAGTGCGGACGTCGGATTGATTTCCCGGCCCGTTGCTTCCGGCGGCAGGCGCGGGCGTTCAATTTAATGTGAGCTGAGGCGCGGCCACGGCGTCGGCTCGCATTAACCAACTCACAGATGCGCCGCGAGGGGCTAACGTATTGATTTGATGGTCGGAGTGGCGAGATTCGAACTCACGACCCCTGCCTCCCGAAGACAGTGCTCTACCAGGCTGAGCTACACTCCGACATAGAATCAGAAAACGCTATAAAGCTTTCCGAAGGGCAGTTCCTATAACGGCGGATTTAGGGGGGCGCAACGGCTGTTTTTTGTTCATCTGATCGGTGTTGCCGCGATTGCGCAATTTTGCGCTAAAACCCCATTGCAACGCCGCGCCGAAAGCGCTATCTCCGCCGCTTCCGGCGGCTGCAAATCCGCTGGAACCCTTGACGGCGGCGGGCTTCCAACGGCTTCGTCGTCTTTCGGACAGTCGTCCGAAAGCAGCACCGCTGCGGCAAGTTGGGGCGTCGCCAAGTGGTAAGGCATCGGTTTTTGGTATCGACATTCCCAGGTTCGAATCCTGGCGCCCCAGCCAATCCATCATTTGACCAATTTGGAACTATCTTGCGCGCCCTTAGAGAAATGCGCGCGTTTACTTTAATCTTTCGTTGCACACGGTCTCTACAATTGTTACAAACTAACGAAGCCGTTCAGGGGCGGTCGTCTAAGGGATCATTCGATTGTGGCGTTTTGCGACTTCGATCAGGCGTTTGGAGCTGTCATCAAAACGCCATTGCATTATCAGCTCAATTGTTTCATTTCTTAACGACTAGGGGCAAGTCAGGGGTCGACATTCTAAGTGTGTGTAAAGATCGAATTTGTTTTGGGAGCGCGTGGCGCGTCCTTCGTTGGCGCGGAGACGCGCCTCAGTCTGTCGGCCGTGGCGCCGTCTTCAATTCAGCCGTAACAATCCGGTAGGTGAGGCAACTATGAAAAGAGTAGCGATTTTGGGTTCAGCAGCGGTACTGCTCGCTGGTTTGAGCGCGCCCGCCCAGGCGCAGTTTAATTCTGCGCTTGATGTAAGCGAACGCACCGCACGCGATACCGCAACGTCGCAGCAAAGAATTGATCAGCTTGATGATCAAACAGCTGCCTTGCTCAATGATTATCGCGCAAATCTCAAACAACTCGAGGCGGCGCGTCGTTATAATGCTTCGCTTAATCGAAATATCGAGGCGCAGAACCGGGAAATCGCGCGGCTTCAGGAAGACATTGAAAATGTCGAAGGTCTGCAGCGCGCCATGCAGCCCCTGATGGAAGACATGGTTGAGCGGTTTGGTCAGCTGGTTGATGCGGACATCCCGTTCCGCGTTGAGGAGCGTTCGGCGCGCGCGACGCGGCTCGCCTCCATTCTCGATAATCCTTCGATGTCCGCAGCGCAGCGTTACCGGCTGATTGTCGAGGCCTATCAGATCGAAGACGAAGCCGGCCGCACGATCGGTTTTTATGACGGCACAATCGGCGAGGGGGAAAACACGCTTTCCGGCGAATTCCTTCAGATCGGCCGTATCGCGCTGATTTTCAAAACGCCTGACGATTCGGTTCTGCGCATCTGGGACAATGATCAGCGCGACTGGGTCAATCTTGAGCGCAGCTATCTGCAGGACGTGAAGTTCGCCCTACGCATGGCGAAAGAACAAACCGCACCTGATATTTTCTTCGCACCCGTCAAACCGCCCGTGGCGGCTCAGTAACGGCAACGATAGTTAAGGGAAAACAAGTCATGAAATTCTTCAAACTTGCAGGTCTTTCTCTGGTTGCCGGCGTCGCCGCACTGGGTATGGACATTTCGAATGGTAATCTGGTTTCAGGCGCGAGCGCGCAAGATACCGCCATCACGCTTGATCAGGTGTTGCAGGCGGTTCGCCGTGAGCGCACTGAGGTCAGTCAGGAAAACCAGGAGCGCGAAGCGCGCTTCCTGCAGCAGCGTAATCAGCAGCAATCCCTGCTCAATCAGGCGCGCGCCCAGGTGGCGGCGGCTGAAGCCGAATCCACGCGTCTTGAAGGCGTGATGGAGACAAACCAGGTCACAATTGACGAGCTCGATGCTGAACTTGCTTCAAAGCAGGGCGAGTTTCAGGAGCTGTTTGGCGCGGCTCGTACAGCCGCAGCAGACCTGAACGCTCAGCTTCAGGGCTCAATTATTTCCGCTCAGTTCCCTGGCCGCGGCGAAACGCTTCGCGAATTGGCGCAGACAGAAAAACTTCCGTCTGAAGATCAGCTTCGCGATTTGTGGGAGATCATGCTTCAGCAGATCGCCGAGCAGGGTAAGACGGTCGCGTTCCCGGCGCGGATCGTTCAGGCGAACGGTCAGGCGGCTGACGCCACCGTGACCCGCATCGGTCCTTATGTGGCGTTCGAAAACGGCCGCTATCTCACCTATGATGGCGACAACCTTCAGTTCCTTGCACGCCAGCCGCGCAGCGACGTCACCGGCGCCGCAAGCCGTGTTGAAAACGCTTCCGGCGATGGTTTCGTGCGCGGTGCGATCGACCCGTCACTTGGCGTTCTGCTCGGTCTCGTCGTTGAAACGCCGACGGTTACAGAGCGTATCGATCAAGGCCGCTTCATTGGTAAGGTGATCATTGGCGCCGCATTGTTCGGTATTGCGCTCGGCATCTACAAGTGGGTGACGCTAACCATGACGGCTGGTGCGGTGCGCGGGCAGGTTCGCAAGAAGAAAGCCTCGAAGTCCAATCCGCTTGGCCGCGTCATGCTCGCTTACGAGAACACCGCGTCCAACGATGTTGAGACAGTGGCGCTCAAGCTCGACGACGCTATCCTCAAAGAGGTGCCGAAACTGGAAAGCGGGTTGAACCTCGTGAAAGTGCTCGCCGCGACGGCGCCGCTCTTGGGTCTTCTCGGTACGGTTATCGGCATGATCAACACCTTCCAGGCGATCACGCTCTTCGGCACCGGCGATCCGCAGATTATGGCGGGTGGTATTTCCGAAGCCCTGGTCACCACGGTGCTTGGTCTGATCGCGGCCATTCCGCTTCTGCTCCTTCACTCATTTGCTTCCGGCGCCGCAAAGCGCGTGTCGCAGATTCTTGAAGAGCAGGCGGCCGGCATTATCGCCGAACATGCGGAAGGCGGCCGGGCTTAACGCCCGGCCCTTGAAAGGGACCCCTCGAGTATGCTCGAGTTTTTAAACCCAACGATCGCCTTCGATGCGCTGAGGGACTTTCTGTCAGCGGGCGGCAACGTTCTTGTCGTTATCATGGTCACAACGTTTTTTATGTGGGCCCTGATCATTGAACGGCTGATGTACTGGACCGGCGCTCATAGCGGCGTCGTCAAGCGCGCCAAGCGCGCCTGGGCCGCGCGTACGGATCATAAATCCTGGTACGCCCACGCCATTCGTGATCGCCTTATCTCAGAAGCGATGCAGGAAGCGTCGCGGTTTAACGGCGTCATTCGCGCGCTTGTCGCCGTGACCCCGCTGCTAGGCCTTCTCGGCACGGTGACGGGCATGGTCGAGGTGTTCGACGTGATGGCGGTGACCGGCTCATCGAATGCGCGCCTGATGGCGGCGGGCATTTCGAAGGCGACAATCCCGACCATGTCCGGACTTGTCGCATCGCTCTCGGGGCTGATTTTCATCAATGCGTTCGACCGCAATGTTGAAAAAGCGTCCCATGGCATTTCAGACGATTTGTTGATCGAGTAGGGCCCATGAGAAAAAGAGCAACTTCAAGTGCGGAAGCGGCCGATGTTAACATCACGCCTTTGCTCGACATCGTCTTTATTCTGCTGATCTTCTTTATCGTGACGGCGACGTTCCTGCGCGAAAAAGGCATTGAGGTGAATACGCCCGATGACAGCGAGCAGGATGATCAAAGCGTGCCGCCGCCCGCCCTTTTGCTGTCTGTGCAGGAAGATGGGTTTGTGCGCATCAACAATATTCGCACGATTGATCCGGCGTCAGTGACCCCGGTGGTTCAGGAATTCATCGCGCGCGAACCGCAAGGGGTTGTGCTGGTCAGCGCGGCGCCGGAATCAGCGGCGGGTGTTGCGGTTCAGGTTATGGACCAGGCGAAAGCGGGCAAGGCGTCATCGGTTGCGTTGACGCTGCAGCAGGAACAATAGCGACGGTGATGTCACCGTATCAATATTGGGTATAGGCGGACGAAGTATGGCCAGACGCAGTTTTATAAAGGATCAGGACGAAGAAGACGTCAATGTGACGCCGCTTCTCGATATCGTCTTCATTATGCTGATCTTCTTTATCGTGACCTCGACCTTCGTGAAGGAGCCGGGCGTAGAAGTGGAGCGCCCGGAAGCGGCGACTACGGAAGACCGAAAATTCGCTAAGATTATCGTGGCGATTGCCGCAGACGACCAGATCTGGATCAACAGCGAACAGGTGACCCTCGAAGAAGTGCGCGTGCGGGTTGAAGAACTGCGGCTTGAAAATCCAAAGAGCACGGCGGTGATCCAAGCGGATGTCGAAGCCCGGTCACGCATGCTGGTTGAGGTTGCGAACCAGATTCGCGATGGCGGCGTTAGTGAAATCGCTGTTTCCACAGAAGAAGCTTAAAGGAGATACGCCATGGGATCGCTGGCTCGTTTGATACTCGGCGTCCCCGGTGCGGTTTTTGTCACCGGGTTTCTATTTCTGTTTATGGCGGCAATGATTAGTCAGGAGCTTCGTCTCGAAGAAGAGCAGGACGCCATCGATCTGAACATCACGGCGCAGATCGATGAGACCGATCTTGGCGCTGCGAATAAGGAGTTTAAGCGGCCAACGCTTGATGCGCCGCCGCCGCCGCCGCCAGCGGTGAATGATCCGTCAAACCGCCCGGCGCTTGACGGCGTGCGCGCGCAGATTCCGACCATTGACGCCAATCTTAATATCGGATCGGGCTTTAACCCGGACCGTGACGCGCAGCCCCTGGTTCGAATTCCGCCGCAATTTCCTGATCGTTGTCAGGGGCGCGCGAGTGGCAGTGAATCCGTTGTGCTTCAGTTCGATGTGACCCCTGACGGTCAGACGACGAATATTACTGTGGCCGATACAACCAACAGCTGCTTCAACAGCTCTGCACGGCGTTCGGTCGAGCGCTGGAAGTATCAGCCCAAGATTGTTGATAACAAAGCGGAATGGCGGCGCGGTGTTGTAACGACGATTACGTTTGTTCTCGCGGAAGAGTAAAAAAGTTTAAACGAGCCCAAAACGGTCATTCGAATTCCGTTGAAGTGTAAGGCGAAAACATGATTGAGATGCGCTGGAAAAGAAAAGTGAACCTTCTCGCCGCCGTTGCTGCGGCGGCGCTATGCGTAGCGCCGACAGGCGCCATGGCGCAGGCGGCGCAATGCGAGGAAGAGAACGGGCCATCCAAGACGTTGAGCACCGCAGTCGCGCGTGTCCTGCAGGAAGTTTTTACTCAAATGCAGGCGGAGGAATATCAGCCGGCGCTGGTAGCGTTGAATGAATTGATCGCAAATCGTGGCGGCTCCATGCCCGCCTATGATGCGGCGACAACTTATGAATTGCGCGGTTCCGTAAAGGCCAGCCTTGAGGACTTTCCAGGCGCGCTGGCGGATTTCCAGCGGGCTTTGAATCTCAATGCGCTGCCGCAAACACGGAACAATCAGCTGCGGTACTTCATTGCGCAGCTGCAGTTTCAGGAAGAGCGATATCAGGCGGCCATTACCGGTCTCAATCAATGGATTCAATCGGCGCGTACTTGTGGCCAGAATGTTGATCCGAACGCGTATTATCTTCTGGCTGCTGCTTACACTCAGATAACGCCGCCCAATTATCGTTCCGCGCTTGATCCCGCCCGGCGGGCGATCGAAGCAACCAAGGCTCAGGGCGAGCCGCGCAAAGCGCATTATGATCTTTTGAATCTAGTTTATTCTGAGCTTGGCGATAACACCAACAGGCCGATATTGCTGGAAGAAATGATCAATCTGTGGCCAGGCACCAAAGGCTACTGGACCCAGCTTTCCGGCGCTTATTCCCAGACCGGCAAAGATCGCGAAGCCTTCTCGGTTCTGGAAGTCGCCTATCGCGCCGGACTGCTTACGTCCGAATCGGAATTGCTGACCCTGATTCAGTATTACTCCTTCTTCGATAATCCTTATCGCGGCGCCGTGATGCTTGATCGCGAAATGTCGGCCGGAAATATCGACCGCGATCAGGACAACCTTATCCTTCTCTCGCAGCTTTGGAGTCAGTCGCGCGAACACAAACGCTCGATCCCGATCTTGCGCGAAGCGGCTAGTGGCGCTTCGAATGGCGAGCTTTATTATCGTCTTGGTCAGGTGTTGCTGGCGGATGAGCAATATGCAGCGTCCCAGCGGGCGCTGGAAAACGCCGTTAATCGCGGCGGCATGGACCGAAGCGACACTGGCGACGCCTGGCTGCTGCTGGGCACCGCGCGCTTTAATCAGGCGGGCCCTGAAGATACGGCGATCTGGGCCAGCGCCCGGCAGGCGTTTGTCAACGCGCAGCGCTATGACAATGTTCGCGGGCGCGCGTCTCAGTGGGTCAGCTATATTGATGCGGTCGCTCAAACTTATCGTGACGGCAAGCGCCTTGAACAGTTGCAGCAACAAGAACGCTGTCGTGATGAGTTGCAGCGGCTTGAGCAACAGCAACGTATTCGCGATCTGCAAAACCGTGAGCCTACGGCGGAAGAATTAGCGGCGGAAGCTCAGACACGTAGTGAGTGCGAGGTCATTCTTGCTGGTGGTGAAGCGCCAAGTGAAGACACCGATGATAGCGACAGCGACGAAGGCTGATAGGACGTCGCTTCAATCGCCGAACATTAGCGAACTCAACATTGTTGGACAAAAAAACGGCCCCATCAACGGGCCGTTTTTATTTGTGTTTCACATAACGTAACGCGCCGCGTCCGTTAACACTTGGTTAAAACTGGTCGCGCTCGCCAAGCACCCGTCCACCATTATTTTGCTCCGGGCTGCGGCTTTGACATTCAATATAGCCTTGCCGCCAGCCGGCCCGATAAGCCGGATCTTCTTCAAATGCATAGGCGTCGCGCGCATTTTCAGTAGAAAAGCTCTTGTCTTCCTCCGTCGAGGTCAGGCAGCCATCGCCATAACCCGCTTGGAATCCGGGCGATTCCCGCAGCGCCTCGATATTTGGATTGGTGACGCAGCCTCCCAGCACGACGAGGCCGGCGGCGAGCAAGAGTGTTCGGGTCACGAGGGCTGGTCCTTCCTGCAACTGTTATAAATCGATCATAGCAAGAAGCCGGGCCGAGGTCTTTGAAAACCGGCGCCAAAAGTGAAATCCCCCGTTAACGGTGTTCCGGTTACAACGGTTCGGTGAAATAACCGGAATTTACTCGAGCATGTCCGAATTCGACGCGGCGGAGCGGCCGCCCACGAAAGCCACTGATACGCTGCTGACGCCAATGGATAGCGTCGGGGCCAGTGCGCGCGCGCTAATGGTTCGCAAGCTCTCCGATATCGTAGTGCTGCCCACAGGCCGGATTTCGTCGAATGAGCGTTCGCTGGTCGCGGACATTCTCCTGCAAGTCATTGAAAAGGTTGAGCCTGCAATCCGCAAAGAACTGGCGCGTCGTATTGCGCAAGTCTCGGAATGCCCGCCGGCGCTCTTGCGCATGCTGATTCTGGATGAGCCGGAGGTCGCCCGGGAAATTCTTGAAGGCGCGGATACCGTGCCCGCCGCGCTGCTTATCGAAGCCGCCCATGAGGGCAAGCTGGCGCACCGGAAAATGATTGCCGCCCGCAAGGACCTGACCTCCGCCGTTGCGGATGCGGTTCTCCAATTCGATGAGATCGACGTCTGCAAACTGGTTTTGAAGCGTCAGGAATGCACGATTTCACCGATTACGGTGAACAAGCTTGTCGCGCAAAGCGCGTCTGCGCCGGATTTGCAGCCCTTGCTGTTGAGACGAACCGAACTTGAACCCGCCCACGGGTTTTTGATGTTCTGGTGGGTCGATGCCGAACGCCGCCGCCGGATTTTGGCGCGGTTTTCTCTTGATCGCGGGACAATTCAGGATGCTCTTGCGGATCTTTATGCGCGGGTGTTTCGCGCCAATGAACCGGACCCGCTGGTGCGCGAGATTTTGCTGCTTGCGGAGCGTCGCCATCGTCCGCGCGGCGTTGATGGCGAGCCCGTATCCGCCGGCGTGATCATGAAGACGCTCGCGGCTGCGCGCCGTCATGCGCCTGAGGAAATTATCGAAGCGGTTGCGATGATCGCCGGCGTTTCACGCGACCTTGCCGCGCGCATTTTGCGCGACCCGGGTGGCGAGCCTCTGGCGATCATGTGCAAAAGCCTTGGCGTGCCGCGCGATGATTTTTTTGAAATCTATTATGTGCCCGCCGAAGACGAGGGGCAGGCGCGCGAAAAAGCAGAATACCTGCTCGGGGTTTTTGATTCCATGGCGCGCGATTTCTGTCGCGCGGTTCTGCATTACTGGGACTGGGACGGCAATCCGCGCATCGCACACATCACGCGTTTGCTGGCGATGGCGGAAGACGGCATCGACGACACGGCGTTTTAAGTCTCGCTTAATTGCTTTGTGCCATAAGGCTCATCGCGTCGGCGGCGGTCTTGCGTATCTAGGCTGCTTCCGGCGTCCAATTTACAGTTACCGTTCAGTTTCCAATTTGCGTAAAATTATCGCCGCGCATTCTCGCGTCGTTAACGTGGCGTACTGCATACTATGCAAGGAATGTCCGCGTAAGAAGTTTCTGGAGGGCGCATGCTTTCATCGATGCGTGTTATCGTCTTCGCATCGCAAAAGGGTGGTTCTGGCAAAACAACTTTGTCCGGGCATATTGCGGTGGAGGCTGAGCGCCAGGGCGCTGGGCCTGTTGCGTTGATCGATACCGACCCGCAAGGCTCGCTGGCGAAATGGTGGAATGTCCGGAAAGATCCGGCTCCGGCGTTTATTCAGTCAGTCTTTTCAAACCTGTTTTACGACCTTGATAGCGCCCGCAATGAAGGGTTCCGGCTGGTTGTCGTCGATACCCCGCCGGCGGTGACGCGCGCGATCTCCGAGGTCGTTAGTTTCGCCGATATCGTTGTCGCGCCGACCCGGCCAAGTCCGCATGATTTGCGCGCCGTCGGGCCGACAGTCGATATCGCCGAGGCGCGCGGCAAGCCGCTGATTTTTGTTGTGAACGCTGCAACGCCGCGCGCTCGCATAACGTCTGAGGCGGCGATCGCGCTCTCCCAGCACGGCACAGTCGCGCCGGTAACTGTCCATCACCGTGTCGACTTTGCCGCGTCCATGATTGACGGGCGCACCGTGATGGAGATCGACCCTTTCTGCCCGTCCGCGCAGGAGGTCTCGGCTCTCTGGAAATATCTCCATGAACGCCTGCAACGGGCGGATGGTTCCTATAGCGGACAGGACGACGCCATGGGCGCCATGGCCAATCCTCACAGTCGCGTCTTTGGGCGCCGGGCGGTGTAATGTCGGGATATGCGCCCAATCCCTCATCCTCATCTGAAACCGGTTATGCTTCCCTGACAGCGGGATTGCTGGCCAGGAAAGGCGAGGCGATGCCGGCCGTTGATGCGGATGCGCATGCGGGCGTCGATATCGATATGCGCCCCGTAACGCCGGCGGGCGGCGGCAAGGATGTCGGTCAGGAAACTATTCAGAGTCTTTATCCGCCAAACCCGAAAGGTCCCGACGATCATCCGGTGACTGAGATTGAACCATCGCGGACGGAGGCGGCGCCGGATATCTGGACGATTTCGCCCCCGCGCAGTCCGCGCCCGATGCGCCGGCGTCCGTTCCTGCGATCTCCAGACTCAGGGGACCATCAGCGTAAGGCGACAGTCACCTTCCGGATGCCGGCGAAAGATTTCATCCGTATGCGGTTCGCCTCACGCGATATGGAAATGTCCTGCCAGTCGATCATTCTGGAGGCGCTTGACTGTTATCTTGACGCTAATGATGTGCCGCTGGTGACCGATGAAATGTGCGACGCCGAGGTTGAACGTCTGACACGGGAAGGCGCTAAGAAACGAAAGGCCCGTAAAGCCGCCTCCCTGACGGATTAGGTCCGAGCACAGCCCGCCAATTGTAGACTACAGCTTAAATACTGTGCGCCTTGAAGGCGGATGGCGCCACGCCATTGCGCCGCTTGAATGAGCGTACAAATGCTGCACGATCTGAATAGCCAACAGCGTTGGCGATTTCACCGATTGTCAGTCTGCTTTCACGTAAAAGCCGCATACCCGCTTCCATGCGAACGTCAATAACGTACTGCATTGGCGTGACGCCTTTCGCGTCTTTGAATATCCGAATGAAGTGAAAACGCGAAATGCACGCGGCGTGCGCCATATCATCAATTGATAAGTCTGAATTGCGATAGGTTTCCAGCACTAGCTGCCCGGCGCGATCGATACGGCGCGCCAGCTCCCGGCTTGTTGAAGGCTTGGCGGCTCTGATATTTTCCACCCCGCCTGCGGCCTGTTCTCGCAACAGCCTCGCGTAAAGCAATGTAACCTGTTCCGTATACCAAACGGTGTCTTCAGCGCTCAGAATGCAGTGACCGGCAATATTGTTCATTAACGCCATTGTTTCTTCGTCCGGATGGCAAAGGCGCGTCGTGAGGCGTGAAGGCGGGCGTGCATCGTCACAAAACTCTGACGGCGTCGTCACGCCACGCGCCATCCATTGAGGAAAAATAATCATGTTAGATCGGAACGGCGCATCGCGTGACGCGTCATAGGCGTAACGCTCTCCGGCGGCGATGGTGAAGACGCCTGCGGGCTCGATTGATATGACTTTCCTGGAACTCAGTTGGTAATTTTCACGGCCGCCGCAGGACCAGGTAACGGCGTCGGCGGCGCACTCATCGCTATAGTCGTCGACCATGTCGAAATGTTCGCCGCACATCATGGCTGAATGAACCATGCCCTCACGGGCGCTGCGTTCATAGAGGTCGCTAAACTCCCATGACTGTGGCGATGGCGAGTAGTTAAAAACGAGCATGGCGTTGCCTGAATTGCGAAATTACGGTTTCCGTCACCTTAGCGCTTGGCGCCGCCGTCTGTCACGCTACCCTAACGTGCAAAATTTGACCCGTCAGGGGAAGGTCATGAAACGTTCAATCATAATCGCAACAGCAACCGCCGCCTTTATGGGCGCAAGCGCCACTGCGCAGGAAGACATCACCTGGGCTGACGCCCTGAACGCAAAGATTGAACCGGCATGGTCAGCGCCGGAACACCGAGCGTTCGATTTCTGGATCGGCGAGTGGGAGGCGAACTGGCGTCCGCCCGTCGAAGGCGCGTTTAAACACGCCGAAGAGGGAAGCTATACACGCCAGCGGGTGTTTCCTATCCTTGGCGGCAAGGCGCTCATTGAACTTGCCTGGGCGCGTGATAATCCTGAACAACCGAGCCAGCGCGGCTTTTCGATCCGCTATTATGATCCCGCGCGCGAGCGCTGGGTGATGGCGCAGAACTGGCCAAATGAAAATAATCAGGGTTCTGCGTTTTTTGATCAACTCATCGGCGATGAACATCTCGGGCGCCTGACCATGTATTCCATCACCCGACGACCACAGGATGACGGCAGTTTTGATGTTCAGCACCGGCGCTATAATTTTACCGATATCCGCCCCGGCGTCAGTTTCCGTTGGGACGGGTCGAACACGCGCGACGAGGGCGCGACCTGGAATACCTGGTATGTGGTCGATTTTCTTCGGCTGCGCGACCCGAACGCTTATGGACCTGCGGGAACGCCATTTCCTGGCGTGCATGAACAAGCACTGTGTACGGAAGAGCCACACGGCGCCTTCAATGGTTTGCAAGGCGTGTGGGAGGGAACGGCGACTGACGCAAACGGCGCTGTGTCGCCGGCGCGGTTCTCGGCGGGGCTGGCGCTTGACGGTTGCGGCGTGCTCGGTTCGCTGGAGCTGGAAGATAAAACCGCGTTTCTGGCGCTTGGGCTTTTCGAGCGTCTGGGCAAGTGGCTGACTTACTATCTCGATGATCGCCCCGGAACCACGCACACTTATTATGTCGCCGATAAAGCGGGCGAGGGCGCCGTCTTCCGGAACGCCCCGGCGCTGACCATCAAGGACGAGTTCGCGCCTTATAATCTCGAAGAATATTTCGAACCGGCGGACTCAACCCGCCGCATCGTCTGGGAGATGATCAGCGAAACGGCGCTCGCCTTTCGGGAAGAAACGCGTATCGGCGTCAATGACGAGTGGGCGGTGACAACCACCTACCGCCTGATGCGGTAGGCGGCGTCTGCCGTCACCCGTTGCAGCTCCCACAATTCGGCGAACGCAACGTCCCAGGCGGGCCGGGATTTCTGCGTCCCGAACATCGTCTCGCCGTCGGCTGGATATTCAAGTATGCGGGCGTCGCTAAAACCATAGCCGCGCAGCTCGTCGCGGATATGTTCCGCTGACTGACGAAACTGACTGCTGGCCCGCATGCGATGATAAAGCGTGATGGTGTCGAGATTGCGTTTAGCGGCTTCGCCGGAAAGCTCTTGTGCAATCGCGTCCAGCACCGGTTCATCGATAAGGCTGCGCAGTTCCCCATGGGCGGGAAGCGAGAAACAAAAAGCCGCTGTGGAAAAAGCC
Organism: Pseudomonadota bacterium; assembly: GCA_039196665.1. Classification (GTDB taxonomy): domain Bacteria; phylum Pseudomonadota; class Alphaproteobacteria; order Caulobacterales; family Parvularculaceae; genus Hyphococcus. Next base: position 142,195 of record JBCCUQ010000002.1, read on the forward strand.
GCAGAAAAGAATGCCGTATATTGTTTTTTCATGGTCCGTTTCCTGCTTCGACATGATCGCCGTGATTCCAGTGCGGCAGGGTTTCGCGGATCGATGGACGTGGCAAGCGGTCCTGATGCTTACTGCGTCGGCGGGCGCGAAGTTTTATGCTTTTCCCCATCCAACCCGTTGATTTCTGCGCCAAATCTGCCAAATTCGCCGCTCTGTAATCCGCTGCGCCGGGTCCGGCGCGACACGCGGTTTTTTGCGTTGAATACTGGTGATTTGGCGGGCTGCATTTGGTAGCCGCGCGGTCGTGAGAGAAGGTCGGGCCGGTTAAACCGGGAAGGGTCGATGGGGCGATTTATCATCCTTGTGCTGGTGCTGGCGGCGCTGTGGCTGTTGCTTTCCGGCTATTTCGACAAGCCATTGCTGCTGATATTCGGCGCGGTGTCCGTGATTATCTCCGCCTGGCTGGCCTATCGCGCGAGCGTCGTCGATGATGACAGCGTTCCGGCGAGCTTGTTCCCCGGTATTGTGGGTTACTGGATGTGGCTCGGCGGCGAAATCGGAAAAGCCAATATCGAAGTCATTCGCCATGCGCTGGCGGTGGAGCCGAAACTCTCGCCAAAACTTTTCATCGTGCCGAACCCGCCAAAAACAAGTGTGGGGAAGGCGACTTTGGCCAATTCCATCACATTGACGCCTGGCACTGTCTCGCTTGATCTGCGGGAGAATGAAATTCTGGTGCATGCCCTCACTGAGGATCTGGCCGACGTCGCCGCCATCACGGATATGGGCGAGCGGGTCGCCAGGGTCGAGGGGAAAACCTAGATGTTCGCCGCCGCCATCGCCGCTGTGATCGCCGCCATGGTGCTGGCGCTGGTTCGCGCTTTCGCGGGCCCGTCGCTTTATGACCGGGTACTTGCGGGTAATTCTTTCGGCACCAAGACGGTCCTTTTGATTGCTTTGATGGGTTACATTGCGGGCCGCCCGGATTTTCTCGATATCGCGCTTTTATATGCGCTGATCAATTTCACCGCGACCGTCGCGATCCTGCGGTTTTTCTCTTATCGCCAGCCGAAAGGCGCACCTGCGGAACCTGCATCCGGGGGGGAGGGCTGATGATCGACCTCCATCTTATCAAGGATATCGTCTCATGGGCGCTGATGATTACCGGCGGGATCGCCGTGGTTTCCGGCGCCATTGGGCTTGTTCGCTTTCCGGATTTCTTCACGCGTCTCCACGCGGCGGGCGTTACCGATACGGCGGGCGCGGAGCTGATCATCATCGGCATGATGCTGCAGTCGCCCACCTGGCTGCATGTGGCGAAACTGGCGTTCATTGGCGCCTTTTTATTCCTGACCTCGCCGGTGGCGACCCATGCGATTGCGCACGCCGCATGGATGACCGGCTTCAAGCCGATGCAGGGGCCGGGCCTTCGATATGAGGGGGACGACAAGTGAGCGAGTTTGAGGTCGAACTGACGCCGATCGTTCTGCTCGATCTGGCCTTGCTGACCATGCTGCTGCTGGTGGCGGTTGCGATGCTCCGTTCACGGCATTTGTTTGCAGTGGTGATGCTGTCGGGGATTTATTCGCTGCTTTCCGCCGGATTCTTTGTGTCGCTGGATGCTGTTGATGTGGCGTTTACGGAAGCCGCCGTTGGCGCGGGTGTCTCCACCGTGCTGATGCTGGGCGGCATGTTGCTGACTGCGCGGCGGGAAAAACCGAAAACGCCCGGCCGGGCGCCGGTGGCGCTCGCCGCCGTATTCGCAACCGGCGCAGCGCTCATTTATGCGACCATTGACATGCCGGCCTTCGGCGACCCGAACGCGCCGGCAAACACCGCTGTCGGTCAGGCTTATGTAGATGAAACGCCCAACGACATCGCCGTACCGAACATCGTCACCGCCGTGCTGGCGAGCTATCGCGGGTTCGATACGCTGGGCGAGACCATGGTGATCTTTACGGCCGGCGTTGCGGTGATCCTGCTCCTCGGCGCAGGGTCCTTACGCGGCGGGCGCGAGGTTAGCGATAAAGACGCCGCGGGCGGGGAGGAACGGTAATGGGCCAGCTTATCCTTCGCGTAACCACAAAGCTCCTTTTCGCGCCGATTATCCTGTTCGCTTTCTACGTTCAGTTCCATGGCGATTATGGACCCGGCGGCGGTTTTCAGGCTGGCATTATTTTCGCGGTCGCGTTTTTTCTGCACGCTTTTTCCTATGGCATTGAGGAAACCAAAAAGGTTTTACCGCCAAAGGTGCTGACCGTCGCCATGGTGGTGGGCGTTCTGCTTTATGCGGGCACCGGCGTTGCGACCATGCTGCTCGGCGGCAACCTTCTGGGCTATGACGCGATCGATCCGGAATCGACCCATCATGCGGGCCAGCATTACGGTATTCTGATTGTCGAGTTCGGGGTCGGCGTCACGGTCGCCGCCACCATGCTGGCGATTTTCTATCTCTTTACGGGCCGCGAACCTGACATTGATCAGGACGATTGGTAGGCGCGGACGTTATGGGAACCTGGATCGACTTCATTCTGGAACGGTATAACTACTGGATCGTCATTGTCCTGATGATGATCGGTCTTTACACCGTTTTTGCCCGCGGCAATCTGGTCAAGAAAGTCGTCGGTCTTAATCTGTTCCAGACATCGGTGTTCATTTTCTATATCACCATCGGCAAAATCGCCGGCGGCACCGCGCCGATCTATATGGGCGGCGAGTTGGACCATGGCGGCGGGCATGGGGAAGGCGCCGGTGACGACCATGGCGTAGAGGCGGGGCATCGGGCGGCGGAGATAGGCGAACATGAGCCTGTCGATGACGAATTTGTCCTTTCTCCGCCCGAAACTGGAGACACTATCGATACGCCGTCGTCGGATCATACTGTTGACGAAGCTTCTCTAGGGGAATCCGGCTCATATGTTGTGCCAACGAGTGGCGCTGACCTGCATTCCAAGGTCGAAAATACGGTTGCGTCGAATGACCTGAAAGCGGCGCTTGAAGAGTTAGGTCCGCGCGATTCGATGGATGTCGGTTCCTCTTTGCATGATGTATCGGTCGCGGATGCGAACAAGGTTTCAAACGATGCGCTGAGTGAGATCGCAAAACCGGAGGAACTCGGTTTCAGTCTATCCGGTGACCAGGTCGATACAACAGTTCATGGCGCCGCCGACGCCGCGCATTCGGTTGGTGAAATCATCTACACCAACCCGCTGCCCCATGTGTTGATCCTGACCGCGATTGTTGTCGGCGTGGCGACAACGGCGGTGGGGCTGGCGCTATCGGTTCGTATTCGCGAAGCCTATGGCACGATTGAAGAGGACGAACTGGAAGCGCTCGATGATGTAGCGGAGTTCGGCGAAAGTGAAACGGCGGGAGGCGCGGCATGAGCCTGATCGCGCAATTGCCGGTCCTGCCGGTGATCATTCCGCTTTTCCTCGCGCCGATCACGCTGCTCCTGCCCAAGGGGCGCGCGCCCCATCTCTGGGCGACGATGGTCAGCTGGCTGACTTTTGCGGTCTGCGCCTGGCTGTTGAGCGAAGTCTCCGATGTCGGCGTTATTTCCTATGCTCTTGGCGACTGGGCGCCGCCGCTGGGGATTGAATACAGGGTCGACCTCGCCAATGCGCTGGTGCTTGTTCTTGTGTCCGGTCTTGCCGCAGTGGTTTTCCCCTTCGCGTATCGCTCTGTGCAGCTTGAGATTGACGAGACGCAGTCGCCGTTTTTCTATGGCGCCTTGCTGATCTGCATGACCGGTCTTCTTGGCGTCACGATCACCGGCGACGCTTTTAACGTCTTCGTCTTTCTCGAAATTTCGTCGCTCTCGACCTATGCGCTGATCGCCATGGGCGCGCGCCGCGATCGCCGGGCGTTGACCGCGTCGTTCAACTATCTGGTGATGGGCACGATCGGCGCGACTTTCTTCGTTATTGGCATTGGTCTTCTTTATCAAGCGACCGGCACGCTCAACATGGCCGACCTTCATGACCGGTTGATCGGCCAGGACAACCGCATGATCGAAGCGGGCTTTGCCTTCATTCTGGTCGGCATCGGTTTGAAGCTCGCCATGTTCCCGATGCATCTGTGGCTGCCGAACGCATATGCCTATGCGCCCTCGGCGGTGACGGCGTTTGTCGCGGCGACGGCGACCAAGGTCGCCGTTTATGTCATCATCCGTTTCTTCTTTTCGGTCTTCAATTTCGACTTTGCGTTTATCGGCGCGGCGTTCACCTACGTGCTCCTGCCGCTTGGGCTGGCTGGCATGTTCATCGCCTCACTGGCGGCGGTGTTTCAGGAAGACGTCAAGCGTATGCTCGCCTATTCCTCGGTGGCGCAGATCGGTTACATGCTGTTGGGGCTTTCCTTCGCAACGGTTGAGGGGCTGACCGCAAGCCTCGTTCATGTGTTCAACCATGCGCTGATGAAGGGCGCCCTGTTCATGGCGGTCGCCTGCGTCGTCCTGCGCGCCGGATCGCATTCCATTCATGCGTTTGAAGGGCTTGCCAAACGCATGCCGTTTACAACCTGGGCGTTTTTGATCAGCGGGCTGTCGCTGATCGGCGTGCCGCTCACCGTCGGCTTCATTTCGAAGTGGTATCTGCTGGAAGCCGCTTTCGCCGCCGGGCACTGGTATGCGGGCTTTTTGATCGTGGCGAGTTCGCTGATCGCGCTCGTTTATATCGGCCGCGTTGCGGAAGTGATGCTGTTGCGCGAGCCGGCAACCGATGGGCGCTACGCCATCCCGGCTAAGGATGCGCCACTTTCCATGCTAATCCCCATGTGGGTGCTGGTCGCGGCGAATATCTATTTCGGCGTCAGGACCGATTTGACGGGCGGCCTGGCTGAACGCGCCGCCGCCGCGCTGATGACCGTTGCGGGAGGTACGCCATGATCTCTCCCGGTCTTGCGATTATTCTGGCGTTGTGGGTGCCGTTGCTCGGGTGTCTCGCTGTCTGGCTTCTCGACAAGCAACCGAATTTGCGCGAAGCGGCGACGTTGATCACTGGCGCTATCCTTCTTGTCCTGACCGTCACGGTTTTTCTGGCGGTGGGCGAGGGACAAAGGCCTGAATATCAGTTGATCGAGGTTATCGACGGCCTGCCGATTGCGTTTCAGGCGGAACCGCTTGGCGCGTTGTTCGCCTTGATCGCCAGCGGCCTGTGGGTCGTCAATTCGATTTATTCCATCGGCTATATGCGCGGTGGTAACGAGAAACATCAGACGCGCTTTTACATGAGCTTTGCGGTGGCGATTTCCGCCGCCATGGGCGTCGCCTTTGCGGCGAACCTCTTCACACTGTTTATTTTCTACGAAGTGCTGACGCTTTCGACCTTCCCGCTGGTCACGCACAAGGGCGATGAAAACGCGCGGCGCGGGGGCCGTGTTTATCTCGGCGTTTTGATGGCGACGTCGATTGGTCTGTTGTTGCCGGCGATCGTCTGGACCTATGCGATTACGGGGACGACGGACTTCACTGTTGGCGGTATTCTCAGCACACATAGCGACGCCGTGGCCCCGATCACCGGCGTCCTTCTTGGTCTTTATGCTTTCGGGATCGGCAAGGCGGCGCTGATGCCCGCGCATCCGTGGCTGCCCAACGCGATGGTTGCGCCGACGCCGGTCTCGGCGTTCCTGCACGCCGTTGCGGTCGTGAAAGCGGGCGTGTTTTCGATTCTCAAAGTCGTCGTCTATATTTTCGGGATTGATTTTCTGCGCGATACCGGCGCGTCGGTCCCTTTCATGTGGATCGCGGCAATCTCTATCCTTCTCGCGTCAGCCATCGCGATGCATAAGGACAATCTGAAAGCGCGGCTCGCTTATTCGACCGTCTCGCAGCTTTCATACGTCACGCTGGGCGCGATGCTCGCGACCTCCATGGGCGTGATGGGCGGGGCGACGCAGATTGCGGCGCACGCCCTTGGCAAGATGACGCTCTTCATGTGCGCCGGCGCGGTTTATGTGGCGCACCATAAGACGCTGATTTCGGAAATGCGCGGGTTGGGCCGGGTGATGCCGTTTACCTTCGGCGCGTTTTTTCTCGGCGCGATGTCGATCATCGGCCTGCCGCCGATGGCCGGGTCGTGGCCGAAGTTTTTCCTGATGCTCGGCGCCGCGGACGCCGGCCAACTGGCGATCATCGCCGTTCTGATGATCTCCTCGATCATGAACGTTGTGTATCTTCTGTCGATCCCAGTGCAGGCGTTTTACATGAACCCTGCGGAAGAAGACGCCAAACCGCAGGGCGCCAATGAAAGTGGAAGAGGGGGCGCCGGCATTCAGTGGGGTGCGCTGAAAGAAGCGCCGATCCTGTGTCTTCTGCCGCCGCTGTTTACGGCGTTCGGCGCCTTCATCCTCTTTTTCTTTTCCGGCGCGCTTTACGATTACCTCACGCCACTGATTGGGGGCGGGTGATGGAAGCTCAAATCAGCCTTTCAATCCGCTCATTCCGGCGAAAGCCGGAATCTAGTCCTAAAAAAGATGCCGGGCTTTGCCAGCCATTATTTATTCGCTGGATCCCGTCCCGGCCGCGAAGGCGGCCAATGATAATCTGCGCGCATTCGCGCGCGGGCGCCGGGATGAGCGGAGGAGGGGCAAGTCATGACTGACCACAACCACAACTCCAAAGACAAAGGCTGGGCGGACAACCCGACCTTCATCCGTATTTTTCTCGGCGTTTTGATTGGCGCATGCGTGCTTTCGGCTTTCGCCGGGTTCGTGACGTCCTGGCATAATCCGCATCCGCATTTCGAGGTGGAAACGCTCGGCGTTTTCTTCGCCATCTGGGGCTTTGCCGCATTTACCTTCATCGTGCTCGCCGGTCAGCATTTGCGAAAGCTTGTTGGCCGCAAGGAGGAGTATTACGATGAACGCGAGTAGTCTCCTCTCCATATTCATCGATAACCCGGCGATCATCCTGACGGTCGGCGCGTTCATGGTGCTGACAACGCCGAAGCATCTGGCCTCGCCGATCTTGCTCGCGGTGACCGCGCTTTCGGCGGTGAAGCTTTATACGCTGGGGCTTGGCAATTATGGCGGCGCAGTGCTGTTCGGCGAACAGCTGACGACCGTGCGCATCGATCCGCTGTCGCGGATATTCGCGGTGGTTTTCCATATCGCGGTCGCGCTCAACATTATCTACGCTTGGGGGCAGCGGGACCGCGCGCAGAATTTTGCAACGCTCGCCTATCCGGCGGCGGCGCTTGGCGGGGTTCTCGCCGGCGATCTGATCACGCTCTTCATCTGGTGGGAGATGGCGGCGATCACCTCCGTCTTTCTCGTGTGGGCGCCGGGCACGCGTGCGACCTATCTCTCCGGCATGCGCTATTTGTCGATCCAGATTCTGTCGGGCGTCTTACTGCTCGGCGGCATTGTGCTCGTCTATCGCGAAACCGGGTCGCTCGATTTCAACTTTATCGGTCTGCGCGATGAGGCAAGCGGCGCTATCAAAATTTCCGCGCTGTTGATGTTTCTCGCCTTCGGGATCAAATCGGCATTTCCGCTCCTCCACAACTGGGTGCAGGACGCTTATCCGAAATCGACCATTACCGGCACGATCATTCTGTCGATCTTTACGACCAAGCTCGCGGTCTATTCACTGGCGCGTGCATTTCCCGGCACGGATGAGCTGATCTATATCGGCGCGGTGATGACGATCTTCCCGATCTTCTTCGCGCTCATCGAAAATGACCTGAGAAAAGTTCTGACTTATTCGATCAACAACCAGGTCGGGTTCATGGTCTGTGCGATCGGCCTTGGCGCGATCAACGGCGCCGCCGGCTATGCGTTCGGCAACATTATCTTCGAGGGTCTTTTGTTCATGGCGCTGGGCGCGGCGATGTATCGGACCGGCACGTCGAAAGCGACGGAGCTTGGCGGACTTTACCGCACGATGCCGCTGACCATGGGGCTTTGTATTGTCGGCGCGCTGTCGATCTCTGCGTTTCCGGGGACGCTCGGCTTTGTCACCAAGGGCCTGATCATCGACGGCGCTGCGGGGGCGAATCTCTTCTGGATCTGGCTGACGCTGCTCTTCGCCTCGGCGGGCGTTCTGGAACATGCAGGCATCAAGATCCCGTATTTCACTTTCTTTGCGCATGACAGCGGCAAGCGCCCGAAGGAAGCGCCGATGGGCATGGTCATCGCCATGGGGCTCGCGGCGGTCCTGTGCCTTGGTCTTGGCGTCTATCCCGACCCGCTTTATGCGCTCTTGCCGGATCAGGCGGCGATCGCCGATTATCACCCCTATACGCCCTATCACATTATTGAACAGTTGCAGCTTCTGCTCTGGGCGGTCCTCGCCTTTGCTGTCCTGATATTGATCAAGTGGTACCCGGCGGAAGTGCCATCAGTGAATCTTGATACCGACTGGCTCTATCGCGTGCCGGGCCGGGCGTTTCTTGGTTGGGTCAGTGGTGCGTCGCGCGCAACATGGATCGCCTTATGGGGGATTTTCTCCGGTCGGATACAAGCGTTGATGGAGCGCATATATGCTGTACACGGACCGGAAGGACAGTTGGCGCGGTCATGGCCGATTGGTTTTATGGCGTTGTGGACCGCAATTTTGCTGGCGTTCGTCCTGATACTGTCTTTCCTCGCATAATCCGGGAATCATTTAGGTTTAACATTAAGCGTTAACCGCCGCGCATAATCATATGCGCATTTATCCCCGTCCTCGTGAACGGCCCTATTCTCGCACCAGCCCAGACAGTCCTGGGAGGTGACATGGTGTGAGACACTTTATGCCATTTAAAACAACTTCTCGTCCGGACCCCGAGGGCAGGTTAATCGCCCGGATGGCGCGAGAGGTTGTGTGCGAAGGGTTTTGTATTTCCCACAGCGCATTGAACGGGCGCGCCCGTGGCGGACATCTCGCGCTTGCGCGTCAGACTGCAATGTATCTCGCCCACGTTGTGGGCCAGCTGACCTTGAGCGACGTCGCGATATTATTCGGGCGTGATCGGACGACAGTCAGCCATGCATGCATCAATATTGAGGACAGACGCGACAGTCCACTTTTTGATTTACAGCTGGACTATATGGAAAAGCGTTTGCGCGAGCGCATCAGCGATGCGCGCAACGCCGGCGTCTTTGACCGTGCTGGAATGCTTGAACGCAAATCGGTCATGGCTTATGGCCGCGGCGTCGCTTAATCGACGCTGGTTTCGTTTTGGTTCGCCCAGCGTTCAATGTCAGCGCCGACCTCAGGCAAGGGCCGAACGCCAGCCTCCAGGACAACGTCATGAAAGGCGCGCAAATCAAAATCATCGCCCATGGCGCCCCGCGCATTCTCCCGTGCGGTCAACAGAAAGTCGGCACCCAGCATATAGCTTAAAGACTGCCCGGGCATGGCGATGTAACGGTCGACCTCGATTTCGATTTCCGTGCGCGATAACAGGGTGTTTTCCAGCATGAAGGTAATTGCGTCCTCACGCGACCAGCCATGCAGGTGAAGCCCCGGCTCGACCACCAGACGGCTTGCCGCCCACAAATGTTTCGCGATCATACCCTGGCGGTCAAAGCGCGTAGAATAAAGTCCCATCTCATCGGCGAGATACTCTGCGTAAATCGCCCAGCCTTCGAGCAGTCCGGCATTGTAACCGGAAACTTCGGCGTCGCGCGGATAGGCGAAAAACAAATGATGGCCGGGCGCGCCTTCGTGAAAGGCGATGACTTCGGCCATCAGGCGTCGCTCAGCCGGCCGGGACGGATTGATAACATAGGCGGCCGGGCCGTCGCCTTCCGGGCGCTGATAAAGGCCGGCGGGAAACGACGCCCGCATATGCGCCGGCATTTCCCTGACGACAATGTCGGTGTTTGCGGTCTTCGTGAAAGCGGTCAGCGTCTGTTCTTCGGCGCGCTTTAGCGCGGCCTCGGAAATTGCTATCAGTTCCGTCGCGGTCGTTTCGTCATTTGTCTGTCTATCGCGCAGGCGCGTCATGATCTCGTCGAATGTCTCGCCGTCATCGGTGCTTGCGACTAAATCATTACGCGTTTCTTTGAGAATGCGTTTGCCGATACGCTCAATCTCCTCGCTTGGCAGATCAAGCGTCGTCCACCAGAGCGCGGCCTGTTCAAAACATGCGCCGCCGCCTTCCCAGTCGGACATGCCGGGATTCGTCCGCGCCGCCGGCAGGTAAGTCATGCGCAGGAAAGCTTCATAGGATTGGAGGGCGGGCAGAATGTCATCGGCAAGTAGCGTGTTCCATGCCGCGCGCTCGTCCGCCTCGGAGAAGTATTTCGGATCGCGCGCCTCGATAGCGCTTGCCAGATCGCGCACCTGCTGATGCACGCGGATCACGGCGGCGCGCGGCGCTGTCTCGTTCGCATCGATCCCGCCTTGCAATCGCGTTTGCGCCGTCGCCAACGCCGCCGGCGCCGCTTTCCATCGGGTCAACGCGGCGTCGATGTCGCCGCCGGCGGCGACACCTTCCCATTCGCGTGGCCAGGCGGTCTGCCAGCCGCCAACCTGATTGATGTAGCGCAAATCAGTTTTGCACTCTGCGATGGGCGTCGCCAGAAAGCCGCCATCGGCGACCAATGGCGGCGTCTGCGCGAAAGCGGGCGCAGTTGTTACGAATGCGGCGGCGGCGAGCCAGAGTTTCAAACGCATATGCTTCCTTTACTGATCACGGGGCTTACGGACTTCCGAACCGCGCAGCACCCATGTCACGCCCCCGTCGGTCGACTGATAGATATCGTTCCTGACTGTATCGTTTTCGCGCCACATCTCAACGCGCTCAAGCACGGTCGATCCGTCAAGGCGTTTTTCACGACCGTTCCAGATAAATTTCTCATCGGCCTGAAAGCCTTCAAAGGTTTCGATCGTGCCGACGCTAGTGACCAGAATGCGCCGCCAGATCCGATCGCCCGCATCCCAATAGTCGATGCCGGCGCCGGCCTGTCCGTTCATCGGCACGCCGTAGCGCTCCCGGATGAGACAGCCTTGTCCGTCTTTTTCCAATGTGATCCAGGCGAGCGCTTCGCCATTCACCAGAATGTCCCAGTCGCCAAGCGTGAAGTCGAGCGTCTGGCGCTCGGGATCTTCGGCGCAGGGAAAGTCGGGTTGGGCGCTGGCCGTGGCGATGCTTATCCCAAAGGCGATAAATAAGGATGCAAGAAAACCGTTTCGCATGACAACCTCCGCCCCTGGCGTATCGTTGCTGCGCGGAGGCGCCTAGAACCAGAATAGCGCTAATGATAACAAGCCCGGAAAGCAGAGGGCGTTGCGCCCATGGTTTGGCGGAATGTGCGCACAAAATGGCTCTGGTCGGCATAGCCGAGGCTCGCGGCAATCTCGGTCAGCGACATGCCGCCTTTGCGGATCATCTGACAGGCGCGATCGATTTTAACCGCATGCGTATAAGCGCCGATGGAAACGCCCATGCGGTTCTTAAAGGCGCGCATAAGATGCGTAGGGTGGCGGTCGGCGATCTCCGCCAGACGCGCCGGCGGCGGGTTGTCGGCGGCGTGGTTATGAAGGTAGTCGCAGACTTTTGGTACCCAGCCTTCGCCATTATCGGCATTGGCGATGATCAGCTCCGCCATGACCTCATGCGGCCAGCTGTCGTCATAAACAGTTGGCGGTCCGCCGCGCGCCGTCATTGAGATGGCGTGAAGCATACGGAACAATCGTCTGTTCGCGATCGATATCACCCCTGGGCGAAAATCTTTAAGCTGCGCGCCGTTCCCAAAAAAAGCGTCCGTCAGTTCAAACCCAATGACATGTGCGCCATTGGGGCCGACCCGCCCGGAATGGGCGTGACCTTGCGGCACATAGACGAGGCGCGTGTTGGAATAGGTGATGTCGCCATGGCGATCCGTTTCAATGCAATCGCCGTTGAAAAGGAAACATACATAAGCATGTTGATGTTCGTGCGCCGGGATGATCTGATCGGGCTCGTAAGAAAAATCCCAAATACGCAAGCCCGCCGATTCGCCTTCATGAAACCCGGCGCAAAAGACATTGCCAAGTTTGACCAGCGGTGAACTCATTGACCAACCCTCATGACGCCGCGGCGTTCTCCTCCGCCGCGATAGCGCGAATGCGTTTGACCATTGACGCTAATCCGTTAGAGCGTTGCGGCGTCAGATGGTCTTTCAGATCAAAGGGGGCAAGTTCCGCGTCGGTGTCGATCGCCAGAATTTCCGCTGGCGTTTTGCCTGTATAGAGCGAGATCAGAAGCGCCACGAGCCCCTTAACGATATGGGCGTCGGAATCCCCGGCGAGATTGATGACGCCGTTCTCGCGGCTGTCATGCAGCCAGACCTGGCTGGCGCAGCCGCGCACCTTGTGGTCCTCATCGCGAAAAGCTTCCGGATAGGCGGCGAGATTGCGCCCCAGATCGATGATATATTTATAGCGGTCATCCCATTCATCGAGGAATTCAAAGTCGGCGCGGATATCTGCAAAATCTGACATGGAGATCAGATAAGCGCTTGTGCGCCGCGCGGCAAGCGGGGGTGGCGGGGGAGAATGCCTCAGTTTGGCATTCGCCGTTGGTGAATTCAACTCGTGGCTTATTCGAAAGCCCTCTTGGTAGAGCTTGATGAGAACATGCGCTCAGGTGATATAAATCTTACAAAAACTTGGTATTTTGAATGGCTCGCCGACCTGAATATCTTAGGATTAACGATCCGGTCCCGAAGGCAATTGAGCGGCACATGCTCGATATGGGGTTTACACACTCACGCGCCTATTTTGACTGGTGCTGGGCGAATGGCTTTGAGGGTGTCCTTGAAAAATCACGTTCTGATTTACAGGAAGAGCGCGCGGCATTTGAGTCCATAGCTGCAAAACGAGAAAAGCAAAGTCGGTTACATAAAAAACCAAATGCTTTTCTCGAAGCTGTCTGTACTGGAGAACTCACGTCTGACGAAATAGATAGGCCAAACTTTAAGGCGGCGGCGGCTGAAATAGAATCAAGTAACGAGTCCGAAGACGTTCGACTATCTTTGCTCGAAATGCTTCGTGTGCTGGTAAGGCACGATGATCTTACATTTCAAACCGTAGGCGGGGGTGATGACACGCCCTTTATTCGCGGTTTGATAAAATTGCATGACCGAAAAGCTTTATGGTTACGCCCTCTCGAAGATTGGAAACCAAAAAGTAAAAATCGCGAAAGGCGTTTTGGCGAATTAACCCATCACCTTTTTGATAAGTTTGGCGATGTTCCACGGTTCATGGAATCTGTCTGGCTGCGCAATGACCGCACGAGCTGGCGCTATCGGGATTGGTATGTCCACCTGGGTCGTGGCTACAATCTACGAACGGCAAAATCCCCCGTTCCCTTAACGAAAAAAATGGCGCACCATCTACTCCGCGCACCTGACGATTATAGCGTTGAACAAGCTGTCCGATGGGGACAGATGAATGCGCTGGGGGCAACTGAGAACGCAATCCATGCTCTTGTCGCCACACGTGTAGGCCGATCTTTTGAAAACGAGGAGTTCTGGTTCACAGTTCTCAGATTCATAGCTGACAACCCAATGCTAGATCCTCGTCAAATCGGGCCAGTGGTTGATTATCTACAGAACCAGCGATTTGAGCTGACGGAAATTGAGGTGGCGCCTGGAGAATGGCGGCAGGAGCCTCCGCCGCAGCCGGGCCTGTCCATGAACGGACGTACTGCTGATACTTTGATGCGCCAGGTGGCTGCATGGCATGATAGTCTCGGTCGCTTACGGGGGGTGTCAAGCGAGCAGTATGAAAAGGCCGACTTTGAGGGAATCGCGATCGATAAAAAGGGTGATGGAACGCCAGCCCGATGGGTTATTCGCCAACTGCGAAGCGCTAAGGATTTGCAATTGGAAAGTGAGGAGCTACGACACTGTGTAGCTAGCTATCATTGGTCGTGTGCGCGCGGCGATTGTACAATTTGGAGTTTGGCTAAGAGCAGCAACGGCAAGGACTATGAGCGGCGGCAAACTATTGAAGTCGATAAAAGCCGCAATATTGTTCAATGCAGAGGCTTGGCGAATCGCGATCCGCAAAAAGAAGAATGGTCAGTTGTGACAGCATGGGCGCAAAAAGCTGACCTTAAAATTTCTCACTATTTATAAATGTAACAGTGTTACAAGTTATAGTTCCTTGCTTGGTTTATTCCTCTTCGAAATCAGCTATTCGCTACGTTTGATATTTTCCTTTATCGCCTTCGCTCTCGCTTCGTTGCGAAACTCCCGCGGCGTGCACCCAGCCGTCGCCTTGAATACGCGATTAAATGTCGCCTTCGACGAGAAACCTGAATCGTATGCAAGGCTGAGGATTGAGACGTCTTTCAGGGTGTCATCAGCGAGCAGTTCTTTTGCTTCGGCGACGCGCCATGAATTGATATACTCATAGAAGCTCTGATCATGCGCCTTAAGCGCTGTACTGACGGTCTGACGTGAGAGCCCGACCGTTGCAGCGAAATCTTCGATGGTCAGTCCGTCGGCAAGATGCGGTTTGTCGCGGATCATGGCGCTTTCCATTTTAGAGAATGCATTGACGACATCCGGATCGCTCCCAGTCCCAAGATTTTCCTCCACGATGCTGATAAATTGCGGAACGGGACGCTGGCCGACTATGATAATACTGACCGCCGCAACCTGAAACGCGATGATGATCAAAACAAGAAGTGGGGCGATATCCGGGGAGCCGCCGGTAATCTGCAATGAAAGGATGCCGAGACTTGCGCCGATAATTGCAACAATCTGTAGAAACCCGACCCAGTGGAGATCAACGCCCTGCAATGTCGACATCGCCGCCTTTACTTTTTGCTGGTGTCGCTTCGCCTCCCACAACGCTGCGAGCGGGCAGACAAGTCCGAAAACAACCGGCAGCCAGATTGGGACGCTCGCCAGCGCGGACCCGGTCGGCATGGCGGCAAAGCCATTGACGAACTGAAAGCCGCCATCGTTGGCGCTTGCGGTGGACATCAATGCAAAATGGAGAAGCGCCGGCGCCAGCCACAAAGCGTCAAGCAGGTTTATGCGTCCGGTGATGCTGCGCACGTAAAGCAGTAAAAAAGCCGGCAGGAGTAAAAACATTGAGCTTGTTGCGAACGCAACCAGCGCGCCTGGCAAATCGGCGCCGTGAAGCCTTCCGTAAACGGCGCCAACCGATAAGGCGACGGTTACGCCGATCAACGCCAGCCATAGGTCAGCGCTCACCCTTGTCTGTTTTGACAAAGTCAGCGCAGTCATGACGATGGCAAGGCCGAAATTTAACCCGAGTAGAAAATCCAATTTCGCTATCTGTATCTGTTCTAAGTTGATCCAAAATGTACGCCACTTCCAAGGACTATCACGTAAAAAGCCGTTATGACGAAACAAAGCGCGATTGCCGTATAAAGCTGTGCTAAAGACGGGGCGCACATTGCCCGCGCTGGAAGTGGCGGAAAGGGCGACAGCCCCAATAAATAAAAGCTCATAAAGAAGGCGCCGCCGCCGAGGCCGCCCGCCAGCATGAACCACCGGTCTTCCGACGGGACGAAGGCTGATGCGGCGAGCGCGGTCATGCTGAATCCCAGATATGAAATCACGAGATAGCGCGGCCAGCCAGGCAACGACCCTGACTGGCTTCGCCCAACCGGCGCGGTCATTTTCGCGGCGCATACCCCAAACAGGATTAAGAGGACGCCAGCCACCAGAAAAACAGTTTCCGTGCGCGCGGGCGCGTCACTCATCGCCGCCAGCCGCGCCCAGTCCATGCCGTCATGGATGAACCCGCCGAGGCCGATATACGCCCCCGCTTGAATGAAGCTTACCGGAATCAAAAGATGTATTGGAACAGACACTATGCCGAGATTGTTGCGAAAACGAATCGTAGCGACGAGGGCAAGCGTTCCGATCAACACGTTCAGTATTGATCCGGCGGCGAGTTCCGCCACTTTCCAGGCCCCGGTTTGCGGTGTTCCGTCAAAATACATGGCGTCGGCGTAAAGCCAGCTGCAGCCCGGATTGACGGCGCATACGCCGCCATGGCCCACAAGTTCATGCGCGGCGATTGAAACCGACCACGCGGCGCATGCGGCGGCGAACACAAATACAGCGAATACGGCGCCCTTCATTGTGCGTTGCAGCCAGAGAGCGGCGTTAGCAAGCATGTCCACAACAATGTGCAGTCGTGATTTTTGTTTTCTGTTTGCAAGACGGGGGCTCCTTGTCGCATTTGCGAGAAAGAAACCGTCCTTCGCCGTTTACCGTCGCCTCAGTGATGTCAAAAAAATTCTGAGACTTGAAAATGAGTGAAAACAGGCGGCTGGAACAAGCCGTTAGCCAAGCATCACCGCTGTTCCCGATACCGACACCATCATCATCGAGCCTTTTTCGCCAATCACTTCATAGTCGATGTCAACGCCGATCACCGCGTCGGCGCCGCGCTCGCGCGCATCCTGTTCGACTTCGCGGAAAGCTATCTCGCGCGCTTCGCGTAAGGATTTCTCATAGGCGCCGGAGCGGCCGCCGACAATATCGCGCACCCCCGCAAAGAGGTCGCGAAACACATGCGCGCCGAGGATCGCCTCGCCGGTGACGACGCCTTTATATTCGCGCACGCTGCGTCCTTCGATTGTCGGCGTGGTGGTGATGATCATGAATATGCCTCCCGATTGTTTTGAGAGTTTCATATGGTGAGATCGCGGGACGATTGCCAGTGTATGGGGCGGCGCACGACAAAGAGAGCCGATGATGCGGCGAACCGAGGCGTGGCTGTCCCATTTCGGGATACGCTGCAGCATGGCATAGCGGAGGGCTCAGCCGATGGCGCGATTGTTTCTTGCAATTGGATTTTTGTGTATCGGCTGGTCGGCGGCTTTTGCTGACACCTATAACTCTGCTGACCGCACGCAGGAATTTGAAATTGATTCTGAAGTTCTTGACGAAACGCGTGAGATCATTGTGCGCACTCCGCCGCTCTATAAAGAGGGTGCTGAATATCCCGTCGTTTATGTTCTGGACGGCGAATGGAATTTTGAATTCGTCGCGAGCTATCTCGACTACATGGCTGACAACGAAACCTTTCCGCAGATGATCGTGACAGGCGTTAAAAACGTCAATCGCAATCGCGATTACGTGCCGCGAGAAGACAAACACTATGATGACACGGGCGAGGCGAATGCGTTTCTTGGTTTCGTTAAAGACGAATGGATTGAGGCGGTAGAGAGCGAATACCCGGCCAGCGGCGAGCGCATTATCGTCGGCCATTCCTTTGGCGGCGTTTTCGCCCTGCACGCATTCTTTCAGGAGCCTGATCTGTTCGACGCCAATATGGCGTTCAGCGCCAGCGCCTGGGTTGGCGACAAGGTGCTGTATGAGGAAGCTAATGCATTGTTCGACGAAGGACGTGATCATGACGCCTTCGTCTATATGGCGGTGGGCGAGGGCGATGGCGGACCGACCGTGCCGTCAAGCCGGGAGCTGGCTGCGATCTTTGAAGAAAAAGCGCCAGCCTCTCTTGAATGGATATTTGACGTTACACCGCAAACGGATCATTTCAAGAATTTCACGATGGGTCTGAATGATGCTTTTATGGCTTTCTTTCCCGCCTGGGAATTTGAAGATGAGGTAAAAGCCGCGGCCGAGGCGGATGGCGCCGATGGCGTGAACGCCTGGTTTGATGAAAAGCGCGAGGCGCTCGGGTTTCGCTTTCATCCCGCTTGGTTCGACATGGGCATCACCGCTATGCAGTTATCTCGTAGCGATCATGGGGCGGCGGCGCTTGCCCTGATGGCGCAGCTAAGAGCCCATTATCCCAACAACGCTTATATCGCTGACTTTTCCGCGTCGGCTTACGAAAATGCTGGCCAGCTGGGAGAAGCCGCCAGTGAGTATGAGCGCGCCATTGCCCTGGCGGTGGAGCAGGGCCTTCATCCGAATGCAATACATGCGGATCGACTGGAGCGTAATCTTGCACGGGTGCGCGGAGAAGCTACGCAGTAAGGCTATTCTACTTCCCTGCCTGCTTTCGATAGTCTTCCACGGGCAAGCCGCCGACGCCCCAGTCTTCCATCTCCACCTCGTCGATGACGACAAAGGTTGTGGCGGGAGATTTATCGAGAACGCGCACGAGAAGATCCGTTGCGCCCTTGATCAGCTCGGCTTTTTGTTCAGGCGTCGTTCCGCCCTCTCGGGTGATCTTGATATTCACGTAAGGCATAAGATTGTTTGTCCTTTTAGGCGACGAGATCGTAGTGAAAAACCTTGGCGATGATCCGCCATTCATCGCCTGTGCGAATGAAAGACAGAAAATCCGTGAAGTGTTTGCCCATCATTGTACAGCGTAAGACCGCATGGGCGGTGTCATTGCCGGCGAAGCGGATGGAGTTGATTTCATAGCCATACATATCGCCTTCATCGGCGGGCGCTGTGCGTTCCCGGATCACCGCCATATAGGCCGGCATATCGTAGTGCGTAAGCTCGCCGGAAGAGGTTGTGGCGTATTGCGCATTTGGGTGAAAGACGGTCTCCAGCATCGCGGCGTCGCAATGATAGAGACCGTCATAATAACGCTTGAGGACGTCGATGATGTCCTGATAGCGCGCGCTCATGGGGTTATGCGGCCTGCTTGAGAAGGCCTTCGGCGCCCATGGCTTTTTTCACGGCGGGGCGCGCGGCGACGCGCCCGACAAAAGCGGCGATGTTCGGCCATTGTTTCAGATCAATGCCAACAAAGTTCGACCAGTTTGAGACGACGAACATATAGGCGTCGGCGATGGTGAACTGTTCGCCCGTGAGATAGGTGTGACCGTCGGACAGAACTTCTTCAAGGTAGTCGAAGCGTTTGGCGACTGCGGCTTCTGCATTCTGGCGCGCCTCGCCTTCAAGACCGGTTGCAGAGAAGAAAGGTGAGAACGCTTTATGCAGTTCCGTACCGATAAAGTTGAGATACTGATTAATACGGGCGCGTTCAATTGTGCCGCCTTCCGGCGCCAGATTGGCGCCCTTGTTGGTGTCGGCGATGAATTGCAAAATCGCCGGACCTTCGGTCAGGATGTCGCCGCTATCGAGTTTTAACGCCGGGACATAGCCGTTTGGGCTGACTTTGGAAAAGTCTTCGCCGTGTTCGGTTTTTTGCTCCTTGGTGTCGACTTTTTCGATGTCGAAAGTTGCGCCGGCTTCGGTCAGCGCAATGTGCGATGCAAGCGAGCAGGCGCCTGGTTTGTAGTAAAGTTTCATTTTGGCAACTCCGGTTAGGGGATGATCGAGTGAGGGCGCTGACTTATGATTGAAGGTTACCTTTGTAAACTACATATATCTATGATACTAAATAAACTGGTTTCTTACCGGTAACCGGGATTTCGCTATGGCGTTGAAAATGCGTAAAAATCAGAGCCCGCCGGCGCCTTATGGCTGTCCGTTGAGTGAATGCCTGTCCGTGATCGGCGGGGCGTGGACGCCGAATATTTTGTGGAATCTGGGCGCCGGCGTGCGCCGGTTCAGCGAATTGCGCGCGGACATGCCGGGGATCTCCGCCAAAATGCTGACGACGCGGTTGAAAGAACTTGAGGAAAAGGGCGTCCTTGATCGCACGGTCAAGCCGACCTCGCCGCCATCCGTTGAATATGCGCTGACCAAAGAGGGGCGCAAATTGCTGCCTGCGATTGAGGCGATCGCCGCCGTTGGCCGCAAGCTGAAAGATCGCCGGAAAAGGCCGCCTCGCAAGAAGCGGCTTTAGAGCATCCTGAATGTAACTTGGCTCACTTCGCCTTCATCCTGAGGGAGCCCCAAAGCAGTATTGGGGCTCCCTCAGGATGGAGAAATTTTTGTATCTCGAAGGATGGGCAAGGTGAATCATTTTCGGTTCAATCTGCTCTAGCCTAGCGGTCGAACGGCTATTCGCTGAAGGTCATGAACAGTCCTGGCTCGTCGCCGACATAGCGCGGCTCAGCATTTTCAAACTCAAGCGGCAGGCTTGGAGAGAAAAACGGATCCGACGTCGTGTTTAACTGAACATGAAGATGGGTGAGCGTGCTGTCGCCGGTATTGCCGACAGCGCCGATAACGTCGCCCTGGCGTACGCGGTCGCCGATACCCACGGTAATGCTGTCTTCTTTCAAATGGCCGTATGAAGAATATTCAACAACGTCGCCTTGCCGGTGTCGTAAGATGACCAGATTGCCGGTCGCCGCCGCTCGAAAGTCTTCGGCAAAACGCTGCATCTGGTACTGGGTAATGCGTTGCCGCGCTTCGGCGACCGTTTCATCATCACGTCGCGACAGCGCGTCAGCGTCTTGGACCTGGCCATTGATGATGAAGGCGACTTCGCCATCGGCCATCGCAAGAACGGGCTCTCCATAGCCATAATCGTCGGTCGCATCCCGTTTGGCGTCCTGATCAAGCTCGCCGTTTGGTCCGGTTTTGAAAAGGTCGAGAGCGAATTCATTGCTTGGAATAAAACGGTGATGAGAATGCAGGATCGGCAAGCCGCTCACGCGCCAGGCGCCGCGCAAGGGAGCGCGATAGGTGATGACGGTATTGCGCTGTATGACCTCAAGCTGTCGCCGCGTGGTTTGCGGGCGCCCATCCTCATCAAGATAGCTGACGGTGATTTGCAACGCGTCCGGGCGAAAATCCGTAGCGAGATATTGTCCCGTCGATAAGGCGTAAGCGCCCGGCGCAAGCTCAGGACCCGGGCCGATCTCGGCGCCGTCGCCCAGAATGGCTTTTGGTCCGCCCTCGTTCAGAACCTGCGCTGCGAGAAAGACGCCCATGCCGCCCGCCGCCATGCCGGCGTATTCTTCGGTGGTTGCGACAATATCGTCGATCGGCTCGGTTTTCGATGCGATGCGCCCGTCGGCCCCAAAAGCGTCGAGCTGCAAGCCGGTAAGTGTCACCGGAGACGCGGCGTCATTGTGAATGATGATGGTCTGCATCATCAGGTCGAAATAGCCCCGACGCGCGTTCGCCTCCGCCGCATAGAGCTGATCCGCCGGTGCGGTTTTGATCTCCAGCGCTATCGCGGCGCCGGGCGCTGTCGCTGCCGCCATTAATCCGGCCGCAACTCCCATTAGTCCCCTCATTCCGATCTCCTTTTTGTTGAGGATGGAATGAAAAGCTATGGCCGGTCGTTGCCGGAATCGTCCGGACGCATGAGTCCGGACGCGGTTCAGGCGGTTTTTGCGCCGGATGGACCGGTTTCTTCCGATGAATTGTTCTGGCGGCGATATTCGGTCGGAGTCATGCCGGCGGTTTTCTTAAACGCGTCATTGAAGGCGCTCTTGGAATTGAATCCCGCCTGGAACGCAATGTCGAGTACGCGCGCGCCAGGCGTCTCCAAAAGTAATCGCTTCGCATGGGCGATTCGCGCTGCGTTGACGAAGTCATAGAAGGACTGGCCGCCGGCGCCGTTGATTGCTTCGGAAACGTCCCGAGCCGGGGCGGCGATGTCCTCTGCGAGGTCTCTCAAAGTGAGGTCCGGTTGCAGATAAAGGGCTTTACCTTTGAGCGCAGTCTCCGCCTTGCGAAATAGCGTCGCCCGGTCCGCTGCGGTCATCGAAGACTTTACATAGCGCGCTTGGCGTTCCGGGGGCGGCGCCGGCTGGCCTTTTACGCGACGTTCGATATCGGCGACCCCGAGCAGGGCCAGCAAATTGACAAACAGGAGGTGGAAACCGTCAAGAAAAGCAAACGCTGCGCGCGCGAGCGCTCGGGTGTCGATCACTGAAGCGGAAATGGTCATCAAGGCGTGAAGAATAAAAACACAACCCCAAATGGTCAGCAGACGTTTCAGCCAGACAAGATTTCTATCTTCCACATGGGCGAACCAGTTTTTTAAGGTGACGCCGAATTGCTCCAGCTTGCGATAAGCGGCGGCGATATACGCCAATTGCACGGCGTCGCCGGTCAGGGGAACGATCAGCCTGTTCAGGGCCGTATTCATGCCGCCGGTGGAAATCAGCTCAATCTTGTCGGTGACATCGAGGCGATAATATACCGCCGTGAGATAGAGCGTCATGAAGACAACTGGCGCCAGGTGCCATAACTGCCTCCGCTGTAATTTAAAATCAGGCGTCGTGCGCGCGACAACAAACAGATAAAGCACAATGGTCATCGCTGGTTGAACGGGCGCGAGGATAAAGCCGTATTGCGGATAGTGCTGAAACCCGCCCAGCATCTGATAAAGCTGGTCGGCTTTGATCGCCGCCATGATGAGAAAAGCCCCGATTAAGAACCATGCGGACAAATCGTTGCGCGCCGGACGCGCGAGGAAGAATCCAGCAAAGATCAGTGATTGCGTCAGTGTGACGACGTTGATCAGCTGACGCAGCGGAATGGCGAAATCCTGAGGGTCCATTTCGTCCTTATAGCGTATCCGTTGCAGCATCAAAAAACGCCGAAACCGGCTGAATTCGCCGGCTCGCCATTAACCAGGCCCTAACGGGTTTTCGCTTACATTTTATGGCTAATTTTAGGTGACCGTTGAAGATAACGACCCGCTATATCGCCGTCGCCGGCGCTCTGATGCTCATCACGACCGGGATCGGCGGATGGCTGATCTTTTCGTATTTTTATGAGCGCGAAACTGGCGCTTTTCTTGATCGCCTCGAAACACAAGTCGCCGCCGCCACCATTGAACATGGCGAAATCTTTGATGCGGCGCGAGAAAGCCAGCTCATGGCAGCGAGCGCTTTCCGCAGGCGTCTTGACGCCTGGCGCGCGCGTGATGATCTCGGCGAACGCTTTCGCGAGACCTTTGATGCAAAGGCGGATGGCACCTTTCGAAGTCGTGACGAAGTCTTTGAAGGCGTTCTTTCTCGGGAAGGTCAATGGATTTACGGTCTCGGCGCCTTTATCGCGCCGGACGCCGCAGCGGACAAAGAACGTCAGGCGCAATTATTGGCGGCCTATGATGTCGTGACGCGGTTCGGGGAAGGCTCGCTCTACTGGGCGGATAACTTTTATTACTACACGCCGCTGGACGATCTGATTATCTTCGCCCCGGAGCGGGAAGATCGGCTTGAATATTATCGCAAACTCGCGCCGGCGGATTTTACGATCCAGAATGCTCAACTCGGCAGACATGTGCGCCCAGAATACAATGCGGACCGGACAATGCGCTGCACGGGCCTGGTCGGCGCCGTTTACGATCAGACCAAAAAGCGATTGTCATCCGGCTGCCAGAGCCCTGTTGATTTGGGAACTGAGCATGTCGGCGCGTTCGGCGTCACTTTTTTCCTTGATGGGTGGTTGTCAGAGGTTATCGCCAATCCGATTGAGGGAACCAAGCCGTTTATTATCCAGTCCGATGGTGAAATGATCGCCCATGAAGTCATGGAAGACCGCACCGGAGGCGAGGCGTTCGCCAGACTGTTCGCCGCTGAGATGCAGGCCGATGCGCTTTTGAAATCGATCGCCGCGACGGGTCAGTCCGCGGGCACGATGTTTTTCGAACCCTGGGACGCCTATGTCGCTTATTCGATGTTTCCAGGCCCCACATGGTATTATGTAGCGCGGGTTCCCAAAAGCAGCGTGCGCTCGGCAGCCTTGTCGGAGGCTGTGAAATTTGCCGGCGTCGGCGTCATTATGGGTCTGTTCCTGATCCTGTTGTCCGCTGTGGTGCTGCGCAAGATTATCGCCCGACCGCTTCAGCAACTGACTGCGCAGGCTGATCGCGATGTCAGCGATGCGGCGCATGTCCAGTTCACCGAAGCCGAGCGCAATGATGAGATCGGGTCCTTGTCACGATCTTTCCAGAGACGCGACGAACGCTTCAAACAACTGGTTTCCAATCTCGATAGCCAGATACAGGCGCGTACGGCCGAGCTTATTGAGGCGCGTGACAGCGCTGAGCAAGCTAATAGCGCCAAGTCGTCTTTCCTGGCGAATATGAGTCATGAAATCCGTACACCGCTTAACGGTATTGTCGGCATGGCGCAGGTTCTGGCGAAGTCGGAACTCAGCGATAAGGACCGCCATTATGTCGACGTCATACAGACGGCGTCATTTTCGCTGCTTGACGTTATCAATGACGTTTTGGATCTTTCCAAGATTGAGTCCGGTTCGCTTGAGTTTGAAAATGTCGCCTTTTCGCTGGAGGAGCTTGTCGCAACGACCGTGAAACCGTTCGAGCATCGGGCGGAAGAAAAAGGCGTCAAATTATATGTCAGCATCGATGAGACGGCGCGGCGGCGCTATCGCTCTGACCCCACAAAAATCAAACAGGTTCTGACGAACTTTATTGGCAATGCGTTGAAATTCACAGACGCCGGCTCCATCAGTCTGTCCGTGGCGGCCGAAGAGGCCGGCAATGGAAAACATCAGCTGCACATCTCGGTGCAGGACACCGGCGCCGGCATCAGCGAAACGGGACTTCGCAAACTTTTCCAGCCCTTTATGCAGGCTGACAGCTCGACCACGCGCAAATATGGCGGCACCGGGCTGGGGCTGACCATCTGCAAGCGCATCGTCGAGGGGCTCGGCGGCGAGATTTCCGTACGAAGCGAGCCGGGGCGCGGGTCGTGCTTTTCTTTTGAGATCCCGGTTTCGGTAGATGAAGAAAGCGGCGTGCAAGCGCTGGCTTTTGACGAAAACCACGCACGGGAAGTGATGAAGGGTCTGTCCGTGCTTGTTGCGGAAGATCAGGCGCCGAACCGCATGGTGGTTGAGGCTATTCTAGGTTCATCAGTACGCGAGCTGACTTTCGCGAAAGATGGCGTTGAGGCTGTCGCCGCCTGGCGAAACGGCGATATCGATTTCATCCTGATGGATATTCAGATGCCTTCCATGGACGGCGTTGAAGCGACCCGGAAAATTCGCGAAATTGAAGCGGCGAAAGGCCTGACACCGGTGCCGATTGTGGCGCTGACCGCGAACGCGTTCGCCGAACAAGCGGCGCATTACCGCGCCAGCGGCATGAATGCGCATCTTGCAAAGCCCATCGACTTCAGGGCGCTGTATGAGACGATTTTGGCCTGCGTGGATCGCAAATCGCGCGCGGCCTGATTTTTCATTTTTCGTCTCAGCCTTTTCACCGGAGCGGCTTGCCGTTCGCATGCGCTTTTATCGCCGCTCATTCCCGCGCAGGCGGGAATCCAGTCAACGTCGCCATTGTCGCAACGCAAGCGAAATGCTTCCAGCCTGAAGGTTTCCCGCGCTTATTGAGGCCGTACAACGCGGTTAGCTTTCGGCAATATGGATTCCCGCCTGCGCGGGAATGAGCGGGGGTAGGTCAGACCATGAACCGCTTTGCGCGTGTCTTTTTGACCTTTACGCCGCTTAACATTTTGCGCGGTTTGTACTCCCGCTCGTCATCCCGTGCGCAATGCGGCATGAAATGCCGCGTTGCAGACACGGGATCGCTAAGACTCACACTGAACCCTGCCGCGACAGATTCCGGATCAACATTGCATCACTTGCGTGCTGCAAAGCATCCGGGATGACAAGCCAACTGGCGAAGCGCCTAAGACCCCCTTCGTCAGCTTTGCTGACGAAGGGGGTGGCCGCCCCCTAAAAGAGTGCAACAGCGTATCGTCGCTCATCCCGGCCCCAACGGCCACAACAAAAAGGGCCGCTCGGTTAAGCGGCCCTTTTCATCGTTACGACGTAAGCGGAATGTTTAACTGGCGCCCGCGCCGGCGACCCACCCGGTGCAGGTCGATACGTCGTTCAGCGCATGTTCGCCAAGGCAGAACGCTTCTTCATACGGCGTGCGCGTTGCGGCGATGCACTGGTCCAGCGTCAGCTTCGCCATTTCAAGGCAGCGCTGCGACTTGTTGTTCTTGGCGTAGACCTCGACAACTTTGGCGTTGAGCGATCCGGTGGAATAGCGCGCCGCCAGATTCAGGACACGGTCGACAATCACCTGCGCATTGGATTCGGTAAGCCGGCCGGGGTTGCTCGACTGGCCCCAGTCGGCCGACCAGTGGCCCTCGGCGCTCGCCAGCGACGGAGCGACGACGCCGCCGTCAATCGCATGCGCGAATGTCGGCCTGCTGGCGCCGCCCCGGTTGCGGCGGAACTTCGCTGCTTCCTTGAGGCGCTCCTGGCTGGAGGCGATGCGCTGTTTGCCCCATTTGGTTTTCTGCATGGCGTAGGCCTGGGTCTTGAACGCCTCGCCGAGCGAGGTAATGCGCGCGCCGTCCTGCATGGTCATGGCGAGCACCGCTTCGACCGCCTTGTCAGCGCCCTTCATCTTGCGGGCGTAGCTTGGGTCCTGGGCCAGATTGGATAAAAAGCCGTCTTTGCCGCCAAGCTCACCCCGGCGTTTTTTCTTTTTCACTTCTTTTTTGAGCGCTTCGGCGAATTCCGGCGTATCGGCGGCGACCAGCGCCGCATAGGCGACCCAGCCGGCAGTCAGGGTATCAGGCTCGTGGGCGCTGAGGCGGCGATGCGCCTCGCGGGTGATCCCGGCATTGTCGAACGCCATCGCCTCGATCACAACGACGTCTTCGCGAAAGCGGACGTAATGCGCCGCTGTCCGTTCAAGTGACGAATCCTTGGGTTGGGCGAGGGTGTCGGCGGAAACGCCGGTCGTAGCGAACCCGGCAAGAAGGGCGATACAGGCGGCCCGGCCCCGCATCGCGCACGCGCGAGCTGGTTTAATATGACGCAACATGGATGAAATCTCCCAGAAAACTAACGGCCCCTAACGGTTTCGTCACATTACCGCCCCACGGTTTAAGACGTTGCTGATGATCCTAGCCAAATTCTAAACAAATTCGAGCTTTACCCGGTGTAAACCCTGCAATTTTTTGGCCTTATCACGCATTCAGCTTTTATTAACGACAATCCGGCCATGGTGAAGAGGTGTTAACGAATCTGAAGACCGGCTTAACCAGAGCTGACCGACGCCAGGCGCCATGATGTTTCGCCCTTTGTCATATATCCGCGGTTTCCTGTCCGGCCTGCGGGGCGGGCCGGTCTGGCGCGGCGGCGTCGGCGACATGGTGCTGACGCTTTACGATGACGGGATCATCCTGGGTGTCTCATCCTCGGCGTCCGAGATTATCGGCGCGGCCGGGCCGCTTCAGGGGCGCTCGCTCTATGATTTTGTGCGCCGCGAGGACCGCGATGACGTGCGCGCCTGTCTGGCGGCCGCGGCTGAGGGCCGGGGCCGGGCGAAACCCGCCGAATTGCATGCGGAATTCCGCCTTTTGCGGGTCCGTAAAGCGGTCGCCCCGGCGGAAATCCTGGTGGCCCCGCTGGGCCGGGGGCGTTTGCGCGCCCTCATCCGCACCGGCATCGGCGCGATGGCGCCGCGTAATGCATTCCAGACGGAGGCTGCGCGCCGCGAACCGGCGAGCCCGCCGCCCGCAGATCTTGTCGCCGATCTCAGCCACGAGATGAAAACGCCGCTGAACGCCATCATGGGCTTTGCTGACGCCATGCGCTCGGAAACCTTCGGGCCGCTGGGCGATGATAAATATAAAGAATACGCCGACGACATTCACGCCTCCGGCGCGCATCTGATGGATCTGATCGGATCGATCCTCGACTATGCAAAGATCGAGGCGAACAGCTATAGATTGTCTCCTGCGCTTGGCGACGCCGCGCCGATTGCGCGCGAATGCGCGGCGATGATCAGGGGCGAGGCGGAAAAGGCCGGACTTGCGCTCAATGTGGAGGTTGCGCCGGACCTGCCCGAAACGCTGATCGACAAACAGGCGGTCAAACAGATCCTGATCAATCTTCTCACCAATGCGGTGAAGTTTACCGAAAGCGGATCGGTGACGCTGTCTGTATCGGAAAAATGCGGCGCGCTGGATTTTGTCGTCAGGGACACCGGCGTCGGCATGAACCAGATGGCGCTTTCCAAACTCGGCGGGCGCTTTACCGACATTCATCAAAACGGCGTACGCGGAACAAAAGGAACGGGGCTGGGTTTGTCATTGTCTTTTGCGCTGGCGAAACTTCATGGCGGCGCGCTGGTGCTCGACTCCGCGCCGGGCGAGGGCACGACCGCGCGTTTCACGCTGCCGCTGCGCCGCTCGCTGGAAGACGCGCCCGCCGGCGCCCTCTCGCGCCCCGGCGATATTCAAAGCCAGCTTGACCGGGTCGCCCGCTATCGCCGCGAACGTGCGCAAGCGACCGCGGCGTAACGCGTGCGCTCCGGCGCGGCGGCCTTGTCTGAGACGGGGCGATAATCTGTTTATCCTATCAAGATCTGGCGGTGTTCGCGCTTTAAGGGCGCGCAAGACGCATATTACGCTAGGCTCAATCCGTTGCACCCGACACCAAGGTGATGGGCCGTTGCAGTCGACGATCAGCGCCTTGCCGTTCACATCGCCAATGCATGGTTCTTGAAAGGAGATACGATGAGAGCCCTTCTATTGTTTATGACGCTGGGAAGCCTGACAGCCTGCGCGACAGCGCCAGGCGGGTCGCCTACGCTCGCCCGATACAGCAGCGAGTGCATTACCGAACAGGAAGTCGTCGCCGCGCAGATCGCCTGGAGCGATGGGATTGTCGAGATCGGCAGGGTCTATGCCGAAGGCGGCGACTATGTGGCCGCCGCTTCAGATCACATCAATACATTCTATGGGTATGATCTCGGCCTTGTCCTATTCAAACCGACCCTAGCGTCAGACGAGCAGTTCCGCTCGGCGTTCGACGGCGCGCTGTCTTATTTTGTTGGCGGCAATCTCTCCTTTCCGGAGGACAAGGGATTTGCGCTTCGTCCCTGGACCAAGGTGCGCTGGCAGAACGCCGGCATCACCAATAACAGCTGCACGATGGCCGTCGCCATGGGCAATTACTATTTCACACCCGCGACCGGGGATGAGACGAAGGTCGAGTACACGATCGGCTATATCAAGGACGCGAACGGCGACCTTCGCATGGTCGTGCACAAGTCTTCGCTCCCCTATGGCGGGGCGTGACCGGCGCGACGGATCATTGCGCGCCTTGCGCGAGGAGTCCCGATTATGATGCGCCCTCAGGAGCAAGGGAAAATGAAGGTTGCCGGCGCCTATTATGAACTTGATACGGGCCGCGTCGATTTCTTCGATACGGTATAGGCCGCAGTTATAATCAGGCGCGGCAAAATGCTTACCATCTCTTCGTCACCTGAAACGCTGCGAACCGCCCGGTCGGATCTGCGTTGAAATCGTCAAAGCCAAGCGCTGCGCCCGGAATTTCCTGCGGGCGCTCGTCGGTGAGATTAATCGCGGAAAAGGAGAAGGTTGTCCCTTTCAGCCAGCGATTGTCGAAGGCGACGCCTGCGTCAAACGCCAGAAAAAGATCGAGGGTTGTCATGGATTTGACGGGGACGAGCTGCACGTCCACAACGCCTGTCCCACCTATAGAATTCGGGAAGCTCACCCCGGTTGTATCGACGAACGCCTCATAGGAATAGTCGTCAGCGTAATTGATAATGGCCGACGCGTTGAACGCGCCCTTGCGCCAGCCGCCGCCGCCGCGCACGCGCAGGTCCAGCGGATCGCCAAAGCTGTCAACCACATCAATTGTCGGCGTCTGCTCCGTCAGCCGCCGCTCGAAGGTGAACACATAGTTCGCGGCGGCGAACAGGTCGAAAACGCCATGCGCCGTCTCAAAATTGTAGGATGCGGAAAGGTCGAGCCCTCGCGTGCGCTCTCGCGCCGCCGGTTGCAGTGATTGATCGATCACCGCAAAATTGCCTGTCGCAAGCGCGTCTGACAGGCGTATGCAGCGATTGTCGATGAGAGGGGCGCCAGCGAATAAGGACTGTGCAGCAAGGTCGTTCTGTGGTGCTCCAAGAAAGCGGTACTCGACGCAATCGGAAAACGGCATGTCGCGTTGTGCGGCGCTCCGTTCGACGATTGGCGTGATGCGCTCGGCAATTTCAGGCGTCAGCATTCTGGAATGGCTGTTCGGGAAAAGCTCGGCCAGATTCGGAATGAACCCGAATGGCGGCGTGAAGGGACGCCCGGAAATGTCGATATCGTAATAGGATGCGGAAACGGTAAGCCCCTTGATCGCCGCCGGCGTAAAGTCGGCGCCGAATGTCCAGTTCGTGGATCGTGCAGCGGGCAGGTCTATATTGCTTGACCCAACGACGATGGTCGGTGCCGTTTGTGGTGCAAGGGCCGGGCACAAAAACCCTGGGCCGCATCGTATGTCAGTTTGAAAAATTCTCGCCTCTGCGAAATTGCTCGCAAGAGGACTGTCATTGAATATAGGCGCATAGAAAGAGCGCCCGTATGAGCCGCGCAGGTTCAGGCCCTTTACCGGCGACCACAATATTGAGGCGCGGGGCGATGTGACGCCGCCGCTGTTCTCATAGTGATCGAATCGTCCGGCGGCTGAGATTTCCAGGCGCTCAATGCCTGTCATGCGATTGCCGGCCCCGATGATCGGGACGAACGCTTCGCCGAACCCGGAATATATATTCCTATCGACGGTCGCGGATGTCGATTTTCGCAATTCACCGCCAAGAGCAAGACGCGCCGCGCCGCCCGGCAGTTCCATGATCGTCCCGTCCGCTTTCGCCACCCATTGCGTGGAATCCGGAAAGCTTTGGAGCCGGTTCGGCGCCGCCGACCGCGTTACTTTGACCTCGCCCAGCCAGTCGCCGCCGAACTGATAGCGCCCGCCCAGCGTGATGCTGTATTTCTTTTCGCGGGAAACGTTTTCTTGGAAAGACGCTTGCGACCCTGGCGGAGCGAATGCGGTATTTATCAACTCTGTCGTAGATTTTCGAATAGAAGCAAGTCCCTCCAGAAACACTTCCGCGCGGTCTGTAACGGATTGTGAGAGCGTTCCGTAAATTCTGTGCTGCTCATCTTCGGGGAAAATGCTGAGTGTCGTCGGGGCATCGCTTATTAGCGAATCAGAGAATGGTGAGAAGCCGCGATCCGGAAAAGTGATGTCACCCCGGTGCAGGAACTCATAGGTCACAAGCGCATTGCCTGATCCCCAGACTTTGCCGAGGGTCTGCGCCGCGAGATATTCTTCCGCGCCGCTGTCGGTGATCTTGCCATAGCGCACGGTTGTTTCCGCACCGTCAAATTCGCTGCGCATAATGGTGTTGACGACGCCTGAAACCGCAGTGTCGCCATAGATCGCGGAGGCGCCGTCGGCCAGCACCTCAAACCGGTCAATCGCCGTCACCGGCAATTCGTCGAGTGCAAAGATATCCCGCCGCGAATTGGTCAATTGCAACGGAGAAAACCCATGAATAGCCAAACTATTTTGCTGGAAAGACGTTTCGTTAAAAACGATCCGCTGACCAATGAAACCACCGCTATCATTAAATTGTGGGATTACGCTGAACCCGGAAATCTGTGACGGCGGGCCGAAGGTCGACGGCTGCACCTGAATGAAGTCGTCGGCTGAGGCGTAGCCCGAGCGGTCCAGATCGTCGCTGCCATAGGTAAAGAGCGGCGCGCTATCCGTTGGTGCGCCGCGAATGTGGCTGGCGGTGCGGATATTGGTGCCGGTGACGATGATCTCGTCTTTTTTGATCTGCGCGCCCGATGCGCCGCCCGGGATTTCGATGACCGGTTGCGGCTCGACCACGCGATAGATGGTCGCCCGGTCACGCTCATAAGTAAGGCCGGACGGCGCAAGCAAAATTTTCAACGCCTCGGCGGGGGTCATCCGTCCACGGATGGCGGGCGCTTGCTCTCCCTCGACAAGGGCCCCGTCGGCGACAATCGGCGCGCCGGTGCGGTCCGAAAGATCGAGCAGCGATTGCGACAAGCCTTGCGCAGGAATGTCGAAATTATATTTCGCGCCATTGGCGAGGGCGGCGCCTGGCGCAAGCACCAACGCCATCATTGCAGCGCCTGCCGGCAAACTCTTAACCATCGTCTTCATCGGGTGAAGTCCCTATTGTTGGATCGTCGCGACTTGCGACCTGTCCATAAGACGCGCGACGCGCCGGATGCGCCGCTCGCCAGGCAATTTTTTTCAGTTTTCCTGGTTGTGCTGAAGAATGCGCGTTCCGTCGATGTTCGGGTCAACGGATAAATCATGCGCGGCGGCGACGGTTCTGATCACAGCCTCCGCCTCATCTGCGCGAAAGGCGCCGGTGATGGTCAGCGCATCGTCAACATCCGGCGACAGCGCGACGGGGCGCGCCGCGTAGCGGTTGATGCCGGCGATGACATCGCCAAGCGGGGCGTTTTTGTAGACCAGCCGTCCGTCGCGCCAGGCGGTGAGCGTTTCGAGATCGGCGAGGCGAACCTCGCCGATAACGCCGTTGTCGGTCACGGTGAGGGCCTGTCCGGCGGTCAGCCGCGCGGCGGCGGCGTCATGAGCGCTGACCGAAACAACGCCTTCGACGACGCCGACGCGGGTTTCATTGCGGATCAGCGTTACGTCAAAGCTTGTGCCGATGACTTTTATGTCCGCGCCGCCCGCCGCGATGACAAAGGGCCGCTCCGGATCGCGGGCGACATCGAAAAACGCCTGACCGTTTAACAGCGCAACGCGGCGGCGATCATCTTCGTAGGTGACTTCGGCGGCGGACCTGGCGCCAAGCGTAACAACGCTTCCATCCGCCAACGTAATGTCGCGCGTCTCGGCGGTGCTTGTAGCATACCGTTGCGGTTCCATAGGCGCGTCCGAAAGGTTGGCGACCATCACCATCACTGCAATGCCGGCGGCGACCGCACTGATGGGGATCAGCGGCCGCGCGAGCCAGCCTTTCAGCTGTTCGAGAATGCCCGGCGATGCGTCGGCCCGTTGGGCTCGGACCGGCGCGTCGATCAGATATTCCAGATCGGCGAGGTCGCCAATTTCGTTGAACATCATTTCAAGCCGTGAGAACGCCGCGTCGCAGCGCGCATCGCTCGCGCGCCAGCGCTCAAACGCGCTGAGTTCTTCGTCGCCGGCGCCGTCGGAGTTGACAATCGCCAGCCATTCGCCGGCTTCGCGATCGATTTCCTCCTGGTTTTTCATGTCATCCGCCATAAATCTTCTCCGGGCTCACGCGCCTTTGGCTTTCATCGCCGCATCGATATGCGCGATGGCGCGGGCGACCGCGCGGCGCACGCCGCTCTCGCTCATCGCCAGCTCCCGCGCGATATCCGCATAGGTGCGCGACTGAAGACGATGCATCAGCAGGATGCGCCGGTCTTCGGCGGGCATTGTTTTGATCGCCGCACGCATGATCGCAAACCGCTCCTTTTCTATTAAGACGCGCTCAGGCGAAATTCCGTCAAAGTTTTCTTCGCCGCCGGTCGCCAGCACTTCTTCCGCGTGGGCGTTGCGGGTGCGTTGACGGCGTTTGTGGTCGATGACGAGGTTGCGCGCACTGGCGTAAAGAAAGGCGCGGGGGTTGCGGATCAGCTGCGTTTCGAAAGCGTTGGAGAATTTGGCGAAGGCGTCCTGCGCCACGTCTTCAGGCTCGGGTGGGCCGTCGCCGAACTTCGCCCGGACATAGCGTGTCAGCTCCGGCAGATAGGCGTTGTAAATTTCCGACAGGGAAGAACCCGCCTCGCTCTTTTCAGCTGACAAAGGCCCGCCGGGTTTTTGTTTGCTATCTTCCACAGAAAGTTCGTCATCGGAGCTTTTTGTCATGACGCGAGCATAGGGGCGCCGGATAATTCAAGACAAGCGCTCGCGCCGCGCGCCCTTGAATTGGACGCATGCCGGGCGCCGGCGCGACCCTCCGCGGATTACGCTTAATATCGTGGTCGGAAAATAACCAAATGATTTCAATGGTTAAGGCCATTAATGCGCATTTTTTGCGCCTTTTCCTTGACAAAGCGCATCCAGTGCGCCAATTATATGACAGAAAAATGACAGTTTTGTTTCACTTATATTACAGAAACGAAAAAACTGCCTGAATAATAAAGACTTAAGTCTGGAGTAGCCTCATGTTCAAAAGCGCCCCCGGTGTTCAAAGACCCCTTCTTTATATTGTCGCCGCCGTGATCGCGGCGGTCCTCGCCGTGCCTCTCGCGGTCTCGTCCGGCCAGATCAAAACCGGCGGCATTTTCGATGAGTGCTACGAAGAGCCGTGCGATGGCGCGGCGTTGCTGGCTAAGGCGGACTAGCTTGCTGGTTGAAAACCCCGAAGCGTCTGATGGTCTGGAGTCGGTTGAGGATCAGGTAAGTCATTTGACCACTCATGCCGGTGGAAACGGGGATCCAGCAAAAGAAAATGATCAGCAAAATTCCGCTCATTCCGGCCCCCGGATCCGACCTGTGGTCGGATCCGGGGGCCGGGATGAGCGGCGATGAGGCGCTGTTTTCGGCGCCGCCACCCCCTCCGTCTCGCTTACGCTCGACACCTCCCCCGTAAACGGGGGAGGAACAAGTTGCACGAATCAACATGTATAGTGCGACGATAAGATAAAGCTCATTCTTCCCACATTCATGGGGGAAGTGTCAGCGAAGCTGACGAAGGGGTCAGTTGTTTTCCGGCGGCGCAGTTTTCTCGATTGTGAGAAATCGCTTTGAACTTTCGCAAGCATCCAAAACCGATTCCAGAACGCCGTCGTGATCTGGCGAGGAAGGTTTTGGAAACGAAAGCAACATTACTATTCTCCTCCAACTCATGGGAAACAGCAGTCAAGCCGACAAAGAGGCTTGACGTCGGTCCAGGCGTCCGGCCCAGTCCGGCCTCGGTTCACGTTGGCGTCATGGGGCCGTGGTGTCACAAAAATGTCAAACCTAAACTGTACGAGGCGCGGATTACCGCTGATGGGGGCGCATTTTTGTGTTTGACGTAACGCTTTTCGCCGCCATTGGCTTTTTGTTTGCCGCCTACGCCGTTGTCGGCAATGACGCGCTGCAAACGCTCGGTACGTTCATCGCCTCCAACAGCCGCCTGCACTGGTTCTGGCTGTTCCTGTTCGCCGCAGTCATTCTTGTCGCCACCTTCACCTATGGCTGGGTCGTGAATGACGGCGACCCGTCCTATGGGCGCCTGATGAACGCCGAGAAATATCCAGCGGTGCGCGTTGAGTGGTATCATGTGCTGCCGCCGCTGATGCTGTTGACCATCACGCGGTTCGGCGTGCCGGTTTCCACATCCTTCATGGTGCTGACGGTTTTTGCATCCATCGGCGGGCTGTCGTCGATGCTGCAGAAATCCCTGATCGGTTACGGCCTCGCTTTTGTCATCGGTCTTGGCGTGTTTCTGGTGGCGTCCACCACCATTGAAAAGTTTTTCCGCAGGACCGAACATCAGCAGCATCATCCCTTGTGGGTGATTTTACAATGGGTGACGACGGGCTATCTGTGGTCGGTCTGGCTCATTCAGGACTTCGCCAACATCTTTGTGTTCCTGCCGCGCCAGCTTTCGGTGCTGGAAGGATTTTCGGCGATGTTCGCGATTGTCGCGCTGCTCGCCTATACATTCGCCAACAAGGGCGGACCGATCCAGCGGGTTCTGCGGTCGAAAACGGCGGTCACCGACATTCGCTCGGCGACCCTGATCGACTTCATTTTTGCGTCGCTTTTGTTTTACTTCAAGGAACTCAGCAATATTCCAATGAGCACGACTTTCGTGTTTCTCGGTTTGATCGCGGGCCGTGAATACGGGTTCGCGCTGACGCAGCAGGCGATTTCATTATTGCGCACCAGTACGGTGGTGCTTTCCGACATCGCAAAGGCCTATATCGGTCTGGTGCTGTCGATCAACATGGCGGTGTTTTTGCCGTTCATCGCGCGGGGCGTCGCCGGCGGCGGCTTCCCCTTGAACGAGCTGATCCCAACGATGAACTACGCGGTCTTTATCGTGTCGGCGAACCTGTTGCTGATCCCGGTGGCGTTGCATTTGCGCAAGAAAACAAAGGCGCGGATGATCGCGCTTGCGACCCTCATCGGGGCGGCGGCGGCGGCGTTTTTCATCTTCCCGATTTCCTGAAACGCCTGCGTCGCCCATGATCTCAGGGCGACGCGAAAGCTTGCCGTATCGATCTTTAACCCGAAAAGGCGAGGATCATCAAAACCCTATTCGCTGCTCTCTTCGGCTTCTGCAGGAAAGCCCGAGAAAATGCGGCCAAGCGCGGTTGCAAGGTCAGCGTGGTGCGGGCCGTCAAAGTTCGATGTCAGCGCGACGGTGACTTTCGGCTCTAAAAACACCATCAGAAAACCACGACCGCCGGGGGAGCCGCCTGAATGCGCCGCGTAGTGAACGTCGATGCTCTCTGCGAGACCGACGCCCATGCCGTAAACATAGTTCGTATCGGCGCCATCTGCCGATTTTCCGGGCGTGAACTTCTCCAATGCAAAGTCCGTCGGAACGATGTCGCCATTGGCCAGCGCCGATCCCATCGCCGCGAGATCGCGCGCGCTGGCGATCAGGCCGCCGCCGCCGAACTTGCATTCGGCTGAGAGGTAGATTTCCTCAAACGCGCCTGCCTCGCCCATATAGTTGACGGCCTTGTCGGCGTCTTCGCTGTCTGTCGTCGCGACAAAACGCTCGCCCCAGACGGCGCGCATTGCATCGTCATAGGTTGCTTCGCCGGTGATCTGCACAAGCAGGTGGCTCGCCAGCGTGAAGCCGAATGTCGAATAGCTGAATTTCTGACCCGGTTCGAAATCAAGCGGGTCTTCGACAAAATGCCCGAGCGCATCCTGGGGCTTGTCGCAGCGCATGTCGTTGAACGCGATCCAGTCCTTGTCCGAACGATAATGCCGGACCCCTGCCGTGTGTCCCAAAAGCTGGCGCAGCGTGACCTTTTCGTGGAAGGCGGGCAGGCGCGGCTCGATGCGGCGGACTGATTGGTCTAGATCGACAGCGCCTTCGCTTTCCAGCCTGGCGAAGGCGAGCCCCGTCAGCATTTTTGAGATCGAATAGATGTTGTAGTCGGTATCGACGCCGTCGCGGTCATCGCGCGCAACGCCGCCTTCGGCTTCCCAGACGATCTGGTCGCCCACCATCACGGTCGCATTGAGCGCCGGAAAATTCTTCGCCAGAACGTCAAAGCGGCGCTGGGCTTCCGCTGTGTCATATTGCGTGACCGCTGGGGCGTTCGGCGCGCTCGCCCCTTCTGACGAGGCGGCGCATGCGGCTAAGGTGAACACCGCAATTGCGGCGGGGAGGCGTATTATCATTCCTCTGTCGTCCTTGAATTTGCGATCCGTGGTGGTCATCAATGCGAGATTGACGGCGGCCTCGCGGTTGTCGAATGTCCGTCGAATATGTGGGCGAAACCCAGCGTACAAGCCAAAAAGGACGAATGTCTCGGATGCCGTTTGAACGTCTCATCAAGATCGCCGCAGCGTTTAAACCGGCTGAGCTGTCGATCGTCGCGGTGTTGACGTTTGCTGGGTTGCTGGCGTCCGGTCCGCAGTCATTCGATTGGGCGATCCCGCAGACCGTCGGGTTTACGCAAGCCGATGACGCGTCGTTTGCAGTGGGGCGCGGCGCGGCGGGCGCTTGGCGCGATATTGGTCTGTATGATGCGCCGGTCCCTGACGGCGTCGCCTGGCTGGACTGGGTGGCGCCCTCCGAAGACCTGCAACGCGATGGGCCGACCGCGATCTCCATGTCCGGTCCGTTCTCCGCCGAGGTCTATTTCAATGGTGAGAAAATCGGCCAGAAGGGCGTTCCCGGTCCGACGGCGAAGGTGGAGCGCGCGGGCGCCATCGATGCGACCTTCGCCGTTCCCGAAGACCTGATCAGGGCGTCCGACAATCGGGTCGCCTTGCGCTTTTCATCTAACCGCGCGGGCTACAAACCGGCGACTGTCGTACAAAGCCTCTATTTCACGGCGTACAGCGCCGATGCGCGTCGCAGTTTGCGATATTACACGCCTGCGCTTTTGTTTTCGGGCGCCCTGGTTGCTGTCGCGTTAGGGCTTTTGATGCTGGCGCGCGCACGCTCTGACAGGCGGGTTTACTGGTTGGCGCTGGGGCTGGCCGGATTGTTCGGCGCCATCGTCGCGGAAGTGTCGCGATCCCTGATCAACTACCCTTACGACTGGCACCAGGCGCGACAGGCGCTTGTCGGTGTCGGGTTCATTACATTCGGCATGTCGCTGTTGCGCTATGTCACTTTACGATGGCCGGCGTCCGGTCGATGGGCCGCAGCAATATTGGCTGCCGGCGCATTCGCCGCCGCATTGAGCTGGGTTACGGCGACCGGTTACGACGCCAAGACGGTGCTGGCGAGCAGCGCCCTGCTTTTTCTGGCGCTCGGCTGGACGGTATGGCGCGGGGCGACGGCGGACCGAACTGCGCTTTATCTTGTTATTCCCCTGGCGGTTTTGGGGCTTTATGCGCTGATCATTCCCGGCGATTTTATCGACCGCTCGATATATGTGTTGTCGGTGGCGGTATTCGGATATGCCTTGCTCAGGGCGCCGGACTTGCTGTCGCCGCCGCCTGAACACGCGGTGGAAAAAACGATCCTTAATGTGGAGACGAGCGGGCGAACCGTTTTTGTTCCGGTGAGCAACGTCACCATGCTCAAAGCCGCCGGCAATTATACGGAAGTGCATCGCGTTGACGGCAAATGGGAGCTTGATAAGCGGGGATTGAGTGCGATTGTCTGCGGCCTGCCTGAGCGTTTCTTTCGCATTCATCGTTCCTATGTCGTTTATCTGCCAGCGGCCGAAAGTCTGACGACACAGGAAGGAAGCCGGTACTGGCTTTCGTTGAAAAGCGGCGAGCGGCTGCCGGTTAGCCGTGCGCGGGTCAATGAGCTGCGCGCCGCGATGAAGGAGATGGCGACGCAGCCGCATTAGGCGCTTACAACAAACCCCCCTACAACAAACTCCATTGCCCAAAAGCGATCGCCCAGAAGGCGATGAGCGCGTTGGCGCTCATATGTGCAGCGATGGCGCCGGTGATTTTTCCCGACCGATAAAGCGCTGCGGCGAAGACCGCGCCGGCAAGCGCCCCGGACAGCCACCGGTCATGCAACACGCCGAACAGCGCCGAGCTGATCAGGAAAGCTTTCCAGGTGAACGCGCCTTCGGCCACGGTCTCAAATTTATCCGCGATCAGCTTGCGGTGGAGATAGCCGCGAAACGCCAGCTCCTCCGCAATCGGAACAAGCAGGATTGTGCCGATCAGGCGCATTGCGATCCATGACATCATTGCAACGGGACCAAGCGTCGCCAGCCACGCGCCAAGCGGGCCGGCGTCGTTCACCGGATCGGTCGCGATCCACATCGCGCCAACGAAAACGCCAATGAGGACTGGCTCCCAGCCGATGCGCCAGTCAAGCGCCCGGTAAAAGCGCCAGAAAGCGAAAAGGGCGAGCGACAGCGCCGCGACGCGCAAGCCGTAAAGCCAAAAGCCTGCGCCCGTAAACGCGGCTGCGACGATGCCCGCCGCCGTCATCGCAAGGAAAGGGGTCAGCAGGGCTATGGCTTCGCGCACGGCGGGCGATGGGTCTGTGGCTGTCGTGATCGCCGTCCGGTCGTGAAAGAAAGGAATACGGTGCACGACAAGCATAATGCTGATCGTGACGATCAGAAACATCATCCACCCGGCCTGGCTGTGAAAGCCGGTAATGGCGATCTCAGGGGAGACATGCGCGCCGAGACTGACAAGCAAAGCAATCCGTACACTATTTAATATCCAGATCGCTGAAACGCCCAGCGGCAAGATGAGGTAAACATTGGGAAAGCGCAACACCGAACGGAAAATCCACATATAAATCGCAAGAAAAGTCAGGACGAGACCGATCCCTTCATAGCCGGAACAGGCGGCGGCGATGTTCACCGTAAACTCATTGACGCCGATGACGCGGTCATCGACGCGGGTTGTCACATCCGCCTCGTAAAGCGAGAGGAAAAACGCCGAGATATGAAATGTCGCTTCGGAAAGCGCGTTCCAGGATTGCCGTGACAGCACCGCCGCCGCTTCGACGGTAAGCGCCGCGCCGGCGGCAAGCGCAATCAGCGCGCGTTCGCGATTGATCAAGTCCCGCCAAAATGACACCGGCGCCGCGGCGGCGAGTAAAAACATATACGCGCCGCCGATGGCGCCTAACCATAGGGCGAACAACATCCAGGGCGGTTCATTTTGCGCGGCGCCATAAGCGTTGAGCATGGGTGTTGCGACAATGAGCATGGCGACCAGGGCGAGATTAATCGCTAACGGTATTCGCCATGCGTGGCCGCGCGCTATTACGCCCCACATATCAATGAACGCCCGTCGGCGCGGTGTAACAAGCACCGCCAGTGCAGAAAGAAAAAACAGCGTCAGCGGCACGCCTTCGCGAAGTACGGTTCGTATACGGAGCCACTCGGGATCCGTGTCGTTAATGGCGAGAGGGTCGAACAGAAAGGCGAGCAGGGGCATTTCAGCGACGGCCAGGGCGATAATCAGCCCGGCGCGCCAGAATAGGTTGTCGCCAAGGGACAGGGCGCGTGGCGCTGGTTTATGGGTGTCGGTCCGGCTCATAGGCTCTTTTACACTGCACAAGCGTATTGCAAGAAAAAAGCCGACCCTTTCGGGCCGGCTTCAGAAGATGCCGCCGCCGGCCTTCGCCGGCGGCGAAGGGTCTCCCCCCGCGCTATTTGCGCTTCATTTTTTCGCGAATGATCGCAGCCGCGCCCGCAAGCAGGGCGATGGCGGCGACGCCTGCGCCGGCGCTCATTTCCGGCACCTGCGGATCGCTGGCCAGAACCGGCGTTGTCATGGCGGCGAACGCCGCGGCGTAGATAAACTTCTTCATCGTAAAACTCCCCAAAGTTATGGAATAAGTGACTAGCGTTTCATCTTTTCGCGAATGATCGCGGCCGCGCCGACAAGCAATGCAATCGCGGCGACGCCTGCGCCTGCGCTCATTTCGGGTACAGAGTTTGTGCCCGCGAGCACCGGCGTTGTCATCGCAAACATTGCTGCGGCATATACAAATTTCTTCATGGCTTCTTCCCCAGTCGGAGCATTCAGGGCCGACTCAACCCCAGGCGACCCACGTCGCTGCGACAATTCAGTCAGATATTGCGCGGTTTTGCAAGGCGATGCACGCCATGGTGGCGTGTTGCGGCGCACATTCTCTTTCTTAAAGCGACGAGTCTGTAGCACAACCCTTGCAAAACAAAGGGTTCTTGGTGAGGTTGGGTTTCATGGAGTTCTTCGAAGGCTGGAGTGGAATCGGCTATATTCTCGGCCTGCTCGCTATTGCGCTGGCGGTCGAGATGATTGTCCCCTGGCGCGCCCGGGCGGTCGACGCTGGGCGCTGGCTGCGCAACGCCTCCATGGCGTTCTACGCAACGATCATTATCGGGCTGTTTCCGTTTCTCGCTTCCATGGGTTCGGCGGCGAGTGCGGATGCGGCGGGCTTCGGACTTCTTAACGTCGTCAATGTCCCGTTCTGGGCGGAGCTTGCGCTGGCGGTCATTGTCATCGACATCCTGTCCTATGCCGAGCACCGGGTTCTGCACCGTTGGTACTTTTTCTGGCGCACGCATCGCACCCATCACTCCGACATTCATATCGACGCGACGACATCGCTGCGGTTTCATCCGTTGGAATCAATGTTCCGGGCGGGCATCGAGGCGGCGGTCGTCTTTGCGCTGGCGCTTCCCGCCGAGGGGATCTTGTTGTCTTTTGCTCTATCGGCGCTTTCGAACACGTTTACGCATACCAATGTGAAACTGCCGGCGAGGTTTGAGCGCGCGATGTCATATCTCTTCATCACGCCTTACGTGCATCGGGTGCATCATTCGACGCGGCTTGAAAACCAGTATTCGAATTTCGGCACGATCTTTTCGATCTGGGACCGGCTGCTTGGCACCTATCGGAATTCCAGCAATTTGCATGCGGATGAAAAGTTCGGTCTCGACGAGAATGAAAAGATCGAAGGGGAGACATTCGCCAGTCTTGCTCTTGAACCATTCCGAACGCCTGACAATCCACGCATTCCAAGGCCGGCTGGCGCCGACGCTTTGGCTCCTGGCGAAGCGGCGATTGATCCCCATGCTTGAGCCGCGCCTTAAAACCGAGATCCGCGTCACCGCGCATATGCGCCGGGCGCAGGCGGAAGGCGCCTTCGCGACGATTGCACGCCGGGGCGACCCGGATGCAGGCGCCGTGGCTGTGAAGCTCTATCTCGGGCAAGGCGCGGCGCGGCTTTACATCCAGAGCCGCGACCTTAATGGCCATGCTGTCTGGCGCGAACCTTTCGAAGAGCTAACGGATGAGACAAAGATAGACGCCTGGCTGGAAAAAGAGGCGGCGATCGACCCCGATCTCTGGGTGGTTGAGATTGAAGACAAAGATGGCCGGGCGTTTTTGGATTGAGACGCTTAACCACGATACGCCGCGGAACCGCCGCGCTGTTTTCATGTTTGCGTCATGAACTTCCGGCAACAAAGCGTTGATTGACGAAGCGCCCCTCCACAATCGGGTGCAGATATGTAAAAGACAACGAGCGATTTGCCAGCCGGGTATGTAAGGGAACTGGAGTAGGGTGATGAACGGGTTGAAGATAGGATTGGTTGCGGGCCTTGGCGCGCTGTTGATCGCGGGCTGTGAGACGTTGCCGTCGGTCGGCGGGGGCGCCGGCGACAGCAACTTCGCCTCGGGATCGGCGCTTGACTATCGCCTCGGCGGCGGCGATCGCGAAGCGCTTGGCCAGGCGGCTCTTGCGGCGATTGAAAGCGGCCAGACACGGGTCTGGCGCGGACGGCGCGCCAGCGGCGTCGTCGAGCCCGCGAGTTATTCCCTCGCCAATCTGATGGAAAACCCGAAAGCGCGTATCGCGTCCGCGCGCGGCGATCTGGATCTTGCGCATATGATGGAGACCGACCTCGGCCTTTACGTTTCGACGCGCAATTCCAATGTGCGGACCGGTCCGGGAACGGACAATAAAGTGGCCGAAATGCTGCCCTCCGGCGCCGGGGTTGAGGTGGTTGGCCGCGTCACTGATAAATCATGGATGCTTGTCGCTGTGGATGGCGTTATACGCGGTTATGTGTTTCAGGATTTGCTGATCAAGGCGCCGGGCACGGAACTGGAGCTTGCCGGGGGCCCCCGCCGCCGCCCGCTTTTGTGCCGTGAATTTGCACAGCGTATAGAGGTCGGCGCCGAACGTGACGAATGGGAAGGCGCCGCTTGCAATGACGGAACTGGCTGGCGTGTCGCGCCGCCCGAAGTCGATCCTGAACAACAGCCGGAAAATCTACTGGAATTCTAAGGCGGCGGCGTTATGGCCTGTGCGTGCGCGGAAATGCGATCGCTGCGCCGGCGATGAAAGACCCTGCGGCGAGACCCGTTTGCG
The DNA here is from genome assembly GCA_039196665.1 of Pseudomonadota bacterium. Classification (GTDB taxonomy): domain Bacteria; phylum Pseudomonadota; class Alphaproteobacteria; order Caulobacterales; family Parvularculaceae; genus Hyphococcus. The sequence goes on from JBCCUQ010000002.1 coordinate 185,219, forward strand.
ATAACCGGTAGACGATAGGATAGCCGTCGCCGGCGGTGAGAATTTCAAATAAGGCCGGCGTAAACAACAACAGCGACGCTGGCGCCGCGCGCGTTAAGATAAACTGGCTGAGCTTGGCGCGCGCCGTTGCCGTAACCCGTGAGAAAAACGCGCCTGCAATCCCCGCCCCAAGAATAGCGACAATGAAATATGCAATTCGCGCTGGACCATAGGACCCGGCATCCGACAATGCATAAACCTGTATCGCCGCGCCCGGCGCGATCCAGAGATTCCAGTAATGCAAGAACAAAAAGACTGTGGCGACGCCCAGCAGCGCCCGGTGCAGGCGTTCCCGCCTTGCGCGCTCGGCGATCACATGGACCGTAGACAGAACGCTTTGGCGCCAGTACCAGCGCCGCGCGGCTTTTAGCGATCCTTCGGCGATTTTAGCGTATTCTTCATCGAGATCGCCAAGCAGCGGCGTCATGGCGCTGCCGCGCAAGGCAAGCGCGAGCAATGCCGACGCCGCGCGGGGCGGCGTTATGCGCCGCTGCGAAGCGTCTTCGGCCATGGCCGCAAGCCTTTCAACATGGCGCCGAGAGAAGATACCGAGCGCTCAAAGTGTGCGCGGCCCTTGGGCGTCATTTCAAAATACCGTTTGGCGCGCCCGCCGCGTTCGGGCGTTGCTTCCCCCATGCGTGAGGCGACAAAGTCTTTTTCCTCCAGCCGCGCCAGCGTGGTGTAGAGCGCGCCGACGGTGACCGCGCGCTCGGCGCGGTTTTCTATTTCCTGACGGATCGTCACGCCATAGGCGTTGTCGCCAAGGCGGATCAGCGCCGCCATAACGAGAATTTCAAACTCGCCAAGATTGCGTGACTTGCTCATCGAAGGTCGCTTATATGTCTTGCGGGCGTATTCTTTTCGTATTAATTCTATATTGTAGAATAAATAAAGGTGACGTCAATGCCCATGCTTTTCATCCGCATGCCACCATCCATCGCGCTGTTCGCCATTCTAACGTCAGGCGCGGCCCGCGCGGCGGACGCTTACGAAATCGATCCGTCTCACACCCATGTCCAGTTTTCCATCGAGCGCTTTGGTTTTAACGATGTCATCGCATTTTTTCCTGACGTCAAAGGGATCGTCACGCTGGACCAGGATGCGCCCGAAAACTCCCGTGTCGAAGCGGAAATCGGCGTGGCGAGCCTTGTGAGCGGCGATGCGACCCGCAATGAGCATGTAACCGGCGATTTCTGGCTGAATGCGGCGGAATTTCCCACCATGACGTTCAGGTCAACGGCGGTGACGCCGCTCTCTGAAAGCGAAGCGACGGTCGTTGGCGACATGACCATCCTTGGGCGGACAAAGCCGGTTACGCTGACGGTGACTCTCAACAAACTTGGGACCGATCCGTCGACAAAGGGCGACGCGGCGGGTTTTTCCGCGACCGGCATGCTGAAGCGTTCGGACTTTGGTTTGGAAACCGCGATGGGTCTGATCGGCGATGAGGTTGCGATTCGTATCGAAACGCTGGCGCATAAAATAGAAGAGTAGTGCTGGTGCGCTTACGCTTAAGCGATATCTTCTTCCGCCCTTGTGGGGCTAGATCACCTGATTTGCAACCCGTTCTAACCGACCAGGGCGATACGGCCTTCGGCGAGATGTTGCTGGAAAGCGTCGATCGAGAGAGTGAAGTCGCACCCGCCGGAACACTGGCAAAGGCCGATGCAATTGTTGCGGTTTTCAAGTCGGTATTCGCCAGCCGGCGCCAATGCGGTCACGTCCGCCGCGCGGTAAGGCAAAGTCTCCCGGATGATTGCCCGTGTGGCTGCTAACATGAAGCCCCCCGTCTTTCCCACTACAAAGCGACGCTTCGGCCGCAAGATCAAGTCAACACTATTTTGGTGAGTAATGGGTTCCGCAAATGTTTAAAATTGGGCGAAATTGGGTTTTGGCTTCACCTTTTTGTGCGGGAGCCATATTTATCGCGCCTAACGCCTGCGTCGTCGCTGGAACCGTCGCGCATCGCCGTCGCGGCGGGCGCGGGCGAGACCGCGTGAAACGTCTGTGTAGAAATCGAGAAGGACGGGCTCGTCCGCATAGGAAACCGCTGGATAAGCCCCGTCGAGACGCGCCAGCGGCAGGCCCTGATGGGCGGAAACCATGAAGTCGCGCCAGATCGCGGCGGGAATCGTGCCGCCGGTGATCTTGTCCATCGGCGTATAATCGTCATTGCCGACCCAGACGCCGGTGACGAGCTGGCCCGTATATCCGACGAACCAGGCGTCGCGCCAGTCATTGGTGGTGCCGGTCTTGCCCGCCGCATGTCTGAGGCCAAGATTGGCGCGCTGGCCGGTGCCCGAATGCATCACCTGATACAGCATATGCGTGATATTCTTTGCGACAGCGTCGTTCAAAACTTCGCGCGGGGTTTCATCCTTGTGCTGATAAAGCACCGTTCCGTCGCGAGTTTCGATTTTTGAGATCGCATAAGGTTTCGGCGCAATCCCGCCGCGGGCGAAGGGGATATAAGCGCCGGTGAGGTCTTCCAGCGTCACATCGACGGCGCCGAGCGCGATGGAGCGATGCGCCGGGATATCGTCGTTGACGCCAAGACGCATAGCGGCTTCGGCGACTTTGCCGCGCCCGACCTCTTCGGTCACCTGCACGGCGACAGTGTTGATGGATTTCGCCAAAGCTTCGGTGAGGCGCACAGGACCGGTAAAACCGGGCGTGTAGTTGGTCGGCTCCCAGCCGTCGATATTGACCGGCTGGTCGACAAATCGCGAGCTGGGTTTCAGGCCCGCCTCGAGGGCTGCAACATATACGAAAGGTTTGAAGGCGGAGCCGGGCTGACGTTTGGCCTGCACCGCCCGGTTGAACTGACTTTCCTTATAGGAACGCCCGCCGACCATGACGCGTAACGCCCCGTCCGTATCATAGGCGACCAGCGCGCCCTGATCGGCGCCCTTTAAGCGAGCGTCGACTGTCAGCGCTGCATTGACCGCGACTTCGGCGTCGCGTTGCAGCTTCTGATCGATGGTTGTCGTGACGATGATGTCGCCGGCGACTGCAGGGGCGAGGGTCTTTGCTTTTGCTGCGGCGTAGTCAAAGAAATACCCAAGATCGGAATCGATATTTTGTAAAAGGACGACCGCCGGATTTTCACGCGCCTGGCGCGCTTCGAACGGTTCGACGGCGCCGGTCTCCAGCAGATTGTCGAGTACTTCGCGGGCGCGCCGCTGCGCGCCTTGCGGGTTTTGCGTCGGCGCATAGGTGGAGGGCGCTTTGGGCAGGCCGGCGAGCATTGCGGCTTCTGCAAGATCCGCGTCTCGCGCCGACTTGCCGAAATAGGTCTGCGCCGCGGACTCAATGCCATAAGCGCCGGCGCCCAGATAAATCCGGTTGAGATAGAGCGAAAGGATCTGATCCTTCGTGTAATGACCTTCCAGCCACAGGGCGAGCAGCGCTTCGCGCGCTTTTCGCGTATAGGTCTGCTCCGGCGACAGGAACAGATTGCGCGCCAGCTGCTGGGTGATGGTCGAGCCACCCTCAGTAATCCCGCCGGATTTCGCATTGGCGAGCGCCGCGCGCAGCGTGCCTTTCAGATCAACGCCGGTATGGTCGTAAAACCGCCGGTCCTCTGTCGACAAAAACGCTTTGATCAGATGTTCAGGAAGTTCTTCCGGCTCCACATGCTCGCCATAGCGGGCACCGCGCGCCGCGATCTCTTCGCCATTGCGGTCAAGCACGATGATCGCTGACTGGCGATTGACGTTCCACAAGTCGGCGTCGTCCGGAATGCGCGGCGCCATAACCACGAAAGCAAGCGCCAGGCCTGCGCCGACGCCGATAAATCCGAGCGATACGCCGGCGCTAAGAAAGCTGACGCCGATGCGCCGCCAGTCGATGCGCTCGCGGGGCGCATATTTCGCGTTCTCCTCATAGGGAGAGGCGGGGCGCGCAGAATCCTGATCGTGCTTTTTCCGGGCGCGGTCAAAGAGTGCGCTGACACACGCGCGCGCCGCGCCGAGCCACGCCGACGCCTTGTCAGCGAGCGAGCGTTTCCGGTCGTCACTCTTGCGCCGGTCATCACCTGTATGGTTGTCAGCCCCGCTCATTTTCCTCATTCCGGCCTGAATGGCCTCTCCGCCGTATCAACGTTCAGGCCATGTGCGGAAGAATCATGGCCTCGCCAAGGCTTAAGCCGTCAGATTTTGAGGCGCAACGGCGAAAACCGGCTCATGGCCTGAAAACACGGTAACAAACAAGCTGTTATCGCGCCTTTCGGAGGGAGCAAGCTTGGCCGACATCTTTATCGTCTCAATGAGGGTGGGCCCGAATGGCATTCTCATAGACAACAATAAAAACCGGGCCCGCTTTGAGTGCGAGCCCGGATATAGGCATTGGGCACAGCCCATGCGCAAATCCTAGAAATCAATCGTCATCATCGTCATCATCATCGTCATCGTCATTATCGTTATTTTTCTTGACGTTGCTCTTTAAGCCTTTCGGCAAATAAAACGACTGGTTGGAAAATCCGATCCGCGTGCACTGGTCGGCCTCGTCCCAATTGAAGGTAATAAAGGAAAAGTCGCTGCTCGATGAAATCGCATCGAGAAGGCCGGCGTCCTGGGTGAAACAGGTGATGGCTTCCTCGTCGCTATCGGTCGCCTGGCAGAAGCCGAAGCTGATCACGCCGCCGACGCCATCGGAGATTTTGCGAATGCCGCATCCGATCAATTCAACCTTGTTTTTCGAATAGCGCGCGGTGACCGTGTCGCCGTTAGCGGCGCGATTTACCAAATCGACATCCACGGGAAAGGGTTGAACGAAGCCGGCGATCGCCGTTGAAGACAACAGCGCGGCGCCAAAGCCGGCCAGAACGTATTTGAGTTTCATGGTAGGTAGTCTCCTTCTGCTGGGTTGGTGTTAAAAAGTGCTGTCGATTTCGCCTGCATTCATGGCTTTGGTCAGCCTGGAAAGTATTTTGGCCCGCTCCTCCTTCGGCAGGCGGGCGATCTTTATCTGAAGATCCGCCATTGCCGCATCGTCGGCGCCGCCCCGGGCGATAAACCGTTCAACATCCCGTTGAAGCTCCGCGGTAAATTGTGCGTCAACAACAGGGGCGGCGGGCGTGTCGGTGTTATCATGGCGGGCTTGCTCTGTATGCGTGATGGTGGGAAGGGCCGCCAGCTCTTCGCGCATAACCTGCCGGATAGCGTCGATGTCGGCGGCGCCATAAGCGCCGACGCGAGCGCTCTGTGCATAGGCGGCGGGCGCCTTCGCCGTGCGGCTGGTGGCGGCGAGAACGTCCAGCGATGTATCGGCGACTGTGTCGACAGTTGCATCGACCGCCAGAACGCGCAGGCCGATCAGCCCCAAAAGCGAGGTTTGAATAATGGAAAGTCCAATCAGTATGCGCATGACTCATCCTTTTCAGGCGCCCTTACGGGCGGCGACCGGTCGGGAGAGTCAAACGTCAGGCATGCAGCGCGCAGGCCAAGCGCTTACGTCTTGGGAACGTCACATAACAACAAAATATATGCAGGCGTGGCAGTGATCAAACTTGAGTATGCTTAAATTTGGAGGACGTTCCGAGTACTCCCCCAAGCAACACAACTATACGTAGCTTACGCTTCACATTTTGCGACTGTCAATAAAAAGACGGCGATTGATAAACCGGATTCACTGTATTTAGTTTACAATTCTGCAATTATCACATTGTGAAAAGAGAACGATATATCATTCACTTGTTATATTCTTACATCAGCATGTGTGAAAAGCAATTTGTATAAAGAGGATATATTCCCTATGGCGCGACCGGTCCAATACGCGCGACCGGCCGCGCACCCCTTACACAACTCGGGGCGGGGATATTCGGGAATTAGTTGTTACTGTCTAGGCCTTTTGGCAAATAGAATGACTGGTTTGAAAAGCCGATACGCGTGCACTGTCCATCTTCATTCCAGCTAAAGGTGATGAAGCCATAGTCGGCGCTGGCGTAAATCGCATCGAGAAGGTCGGCGTTCTGCGTGTTGCAAAAACCGCGGACATTATCGGCGTCACGGGCCTGACAGAACCCGAAGCTGAAAATGCCGCCTGCGCCATCCTCAATTTTCCGGATGCCGCAACCGATCATTTCGACTTTATTGTCTGAATAGCGGGCAGTCACCATGTCCCCATTGGCCATGCGGTCTACTAGGTTCACTTCGACCGGGAACGGTTGTACTGCGCCGCCAAACGCAGCCGAACTCAACAAGGCGGTTATTGCGCCTGCGATAATAGCAGTTCTCTTCTTCATAGCGTGGTCTCCTCCTTTTTAATGAACGTGTTCGAGCGCGGCCTGAGCCTGCGCTTTAAAATTGTCCGTCGATGTCTCCCTGATTGAGCGCTGTCGTCAGCTTAGACAGCATTTCGCTGCGCTCTGCCGGCGACAACTGAGCAATACTCATCTGCAATTTCGCCATTTCCATCTGGCCGATGCCGCCATGGGCGAGATAAGTGTCGAGTTCGCGCTGGACGTCGGCTTTGTCGCCATAGCTGGCCGCTTCACGCGGGCGCGCTTCGGGGGTCCGGATCATTTGTGCGTCGCTGTCGGTTGCGGCGATCTCTTCACGGATGATTTGTCTGATATCTGCGCCGGTCAATGAGGCGGCGCTCTGTGTTGGCAAGCTGCGCGCCGCGATGCCGGCTTGTTTCAGTTGCGCGGTTTGCGCCAGGACATCAAGACCGGTCCTGGTTGCGGCGTCAACCTGCGCCTCGACGGCGAACAGTTTTAATCCCAGCACCGCCAGAAGAAGCGTTTGAATGATTGAAAGACCAACAAGCGCGCGCATAAACCCTCTCCCTGCCGGCGTGAACGCCGGACATGGCTAATTCGGCCCTGGAAAAGAACCGAACAAACGATAAAGACATGACGATCAAGTGATCGCCGACGTCGAATTTATTTGAGAATTAGAAACAAAGGATCCGCATATGCGTCATGCGGCTGTTTCCTATTCTCCCCCTATGCACTATCGCAGATATATTACGCTTACTGCTTTGTCGCTGTCAATATCAGCGCGTTACACGCCATATGGCCTGCTGTGCGTCGAGCGCTTGAAATATCAGTTCTTATCCAACAAAGGGTCAGTGCTAAATTTCGCCACATTCATTTTTGAATTCGCAATACCGGCAACGGCGAAATTCAGCGCCGGCGTTACAGTGGCGATGCGGAATTTTTAAAATATGGAGTGCAATCGTGAAGACCTTATGTGTAGCGGCGATCATCGCGCTGACTGCAATGACCGCGCCGCTATGTGCGCAAACCCAGGAAGAGGCGGATGCAAAACTCGCCGCCGAGGAATGGCGAGACGCAGCGGATGATTATCGCGCTTTGCTGGCCGGCGATGGAGCAAGCGCACAAAACTGGTTCAATCTGGCGAGCGCGCTCCACCAGCTTGAAGATTACGAAGGCGCGCGCGACGCCTATCTCGCAGCGCTGGAGGCGGGTTATCCGCGTGCGGTCCAGGCGCAGTTCCGTCTTGCGCGCATTTATATGTCTCTTGGGCAAGAAGAAGCAGCGCTTGAACAACTTGAAGAGATTGCGAACACCGGCGGCCCCAACGGACAGTTCGTAAGAAATACGGCGGAGTTCGAATCGCTTCTGGAAAATCCGAGGTTTATCGCTGTCGTCGCCACCTTAACACCGTGTACGGATGAGGAGTATCGTCATTTCGACTTCTGGCTGGGTGAATGGGATGTCACGGGAGCGGGCAGCGCCCAGCCGACCGCAAAGAGCAAGATTTCATCCAAACATGGGGGCTGCGTTGTCCTTGAGGAGTATGACGTGTTGAGCGGCGCCTATACCGGCATGAGCATCAACTATTACGACAATGTGCGTGGGGTCTGGCACCAGTCATGGATGGCGAATAATGGCGCGCCCGTTTATCTCGAAGGCGGTCTTAATGACGATGGCGCCATGGTTCTGTCCGATGCAGAGCACGCGATCAGCGAAGTCAGCGGCGCCATCAACCGCGTCACCTGGACGCCGAACGAAGACGGCAGCGTGCGCCAGTTCTGGGAGACCTCCTCCGATGGCGGCGAGACCTGGAGCGTCGCCTTTGACGGGATGTATACTAGGAAGGCGGAGGATTGATGGCGGCGTCAGCTATACTATTGATGTAACTACTGCAGACACATATTGGCTGCTTCAACCATATCGGCGCCAATGTAACAGGGGGCGTCAAATGTCGCCGTCATGGCGGGACGATGGATCATGAAATGGCTTGCGCCAAATACAATCATGACGGTTTCGCCCGCGTTGGCGCGTTCGATGATGAGATCATGAAGATGTTCAGCGCGCGCTCTTGATATGGCGGCTGCGACGCGGTTCGAGCCATATGGTCCATCCGCAAGCGGGCCTGCTTCCTCGGTTGAAAAGTCTTCGCCTAAGGGTTTTCCATTGATTTTTTCATACCATTGGAGCCAGTCGGCCAATACCGGGAGCACCGTTGGCGCAATCGTCAGGCGATTACGGTTTCGAGTGAGTTCTTCGGGGAGAAGATTGAAGATTTGCGCATCGCCTGCGTCTTCAATCTTCTTCTGGCGGATCCATTGCGGAATGGTGCGCAACGTATAAAAACCTAACAGGTCTTCTTCCGGGAAGCCTTGCGCAAGAACGCTAGCCTTGATTTCGATATCGTCGGGCTCTCCGCCAAGGATAATGGCCCCTTCGCCAAGCGCGCCCAGGACAGCCGGTACTGTTTCTCCGCGAGACTGAAAGCCATCCTTTTCTTCGGCCTCTTGCGCATATGCAATGAGCCGCGCCGCATTCGGACCTTTGGCGGTGGGGAACCCTTCAATCAGCACGACATCGATATCGAAAGCGTCATAAGTCTGTTCGATCAACTGAAAGGTCAGGCTGTCGACATTGTTCGCATGTCTGGCGCCTAGAAAGACAATGTGATGTTGGTCAAGGTCGTATATTGCGGCGTAGGCGTCATCGGGTTGTTCTGCTCGCAGTTCATGCGTCCATGGCGCAAAAGCATCTGGGCTTGGTTGAAACGTGTTTGGCGCGCAGGCGACTAACATTCCAATCGAAAGTCCGCCGAGACCTTTCGCCTTATATCTATATTTCATGATGCTATCGATTGCTGCGTTGCTGAGGGATTTGCCTACTACAAATGTAGCAATTCGGCAAGAAGCGACTCACAAAAGGTTGTCATATTTTCAGGCGGCGCTCTGTTTTTCATCTTCAATGGATGTCTGGATGATCGCCGCAAAATTTTTGATCCTGTTCATTGCGTCCGGCGGCAAGTCGCGCCGGTCCTGCACCCTCGCATGCAGCATGCCGCCCCAGCGCATATCGAAATAGCGTGCGGTCTCTGCGAAAGGCGGTTCGAAACAGGCGGGCGCCGCCGCCGAATTGCTGGCGGCGATTAAAAACGCGCTCTTGCCGTTGAGGGCGCGGCCTATGGGTTTGTAAAAATCAGTCAGGTTCGTCAGCCGGTCGAAGAAAATTTTCATCGGCCCGCTCATGGAATACCAATAGACCGGCGAGGCGAAGACGACCGCCTCCGCCTCCGCCATCATTTGCGCGAGGGTGCAAAAATCATCCGTCTCATGAGGGTTGTCATAGCTATAGGGCTCAATCGACAGATCGTTGAGGTCGATCACGCGCGCGTCATTGAGGTGTTGAAACACGGCGGATGTCAGCGCCGCCGTGTTTCCATCTTGCCGGGCCGAGCCAAGAATCCCGAGAATTCGGGAAGGGTTTCGACCGCTGGCCGCGTCTGCTTGCCGTTCGCTGCGCCGCTCAAAAATACGGCGCAGGAACTCGACCATTTCTCCACCCTCAGACATAGCTGTTCTTCTTTTCCGGATTGTCAGAGAGATACTCGACGAATTCAAACTCAAGACCTTCGCCGTCGATGTAATAAAGGTTCTTGCGATAAGGGTGCTGCGCGCCAAGATGATGCGGCGCATAGCCGGCCTCTTTAAGGCGTGCGGCCACTTCATCGAGCGAGGCCACTTCAAAGCCGATATGCGCAAGGCCCGGCTCGGCGCTGGCGAGATCGCGTTGTTTGCCGCGCCCGAAATCATTGAGCGTGACATAGAAATCATCGTCGCCCACATGCAGCCATCGCCGGGGCATGCCTTTCCATTCATCGCGGCCTTCGCCGCGCACGCGCCAGGCCGGAAAAGCGGCCTGAAGAAACGAAAGGGTCGGGTCGATATCGGTGACCACCAGATTGACATGTTCAAGTCTTTGCATTCTCTCCTCCTTAATAAATAAAGAATAATCTTTAAATAAAGAAACTTGTTTAAAAAAGCAATTTCTTTTATAAAAACTGGATGCGCAAAATATCGAAACGCCGTATCGAAAAACCCGATCAGGGCGTGAAAACCGGCAAATCCGACAAGACCGCGAGCGCGAAAACCCGAGGCGCGATCCTTGACCTGCTAAAACGGGAAGGGGAGCAGTCTGCGTCGGCTCTGGGAGAACGTCTCGGCGTCACGGCGATGGCGGCGCGGCTTCACCTCTATGACCTGGAGGAGGAAGGTCTCGTTGCCTCGCGCTCAGAGGCGCAAGGGCGCGGACGCCCGATGAAATACTGGGCGCTGACGGCGGAAGCGGCGAGTATTTTCCCCGACGCCCATCAGGGGCTCGCGGTTGAGATGATTAAATCCGTAGAGGAACTGTTCGGCGCCGAGGGGCTTGAGAAAGTCATCAAGAAACATGGCGATATGCAACGCAAAGCTTACCGGGAGCGGCTCGCCAGCGCGAAGACGGTGAGCGAGCGGGTCAAGCGTCTCGCCGCCGCCAGATCCGAAGAAGGCTACATGGCCGAGGCGAAAAAGCATGGCCGCGATTGGCTGTTGATTGAAAATCACTGCCCGATCTGTTCAGCCGCGAAGGCCTGCACAAAGCTCTGTAAGAATGAGTTGAAAGTTTTCTCCGATGTGCTCGGCAAAGATGTTAAGGTCGAGCGGGAAGAGTACATCCTCGCCGGCGCGCGCCGCTGCGCCTATCGGGTGAGGTTGAAAGGGGAGTGAGAAAATGCGCAATCTTGCAACGCTGTTCGTCGTTGTGGTCGGGCTGGCGTTGGCTGGATGCGTCACGGAAACGGAAAATGACGCTTATACCGTGAACCTGCTCGGCGGCGGCGATCAAGGCGCCATCACTTCAATCTACGGCGTTTCCTTGCGCGGACGCACAGACCCGTTATTCGGCGTCATCGGCGATTTTAACGGCGGTCTCGCATGGCGCCCGGCTGATGGCGGCTGGTACGCCATAACCCATGACGCGCAGGAAGTTTCCACGCTGCACCGCATTCACCCGAATGCCGCGCAAAACGCCATGTTCGCGCTTGGCAACCGGTTCGATCGCGGTCTCGCCTATCGCAATCAGGATCAGCAACTTTACGCCTTATCGCGAAACCAGAGCGGCGTTGTCAGTTTGAACCGCATCGACCTTGCGGGAAGCACAGCGCCAATAGCGACGCTCGGTTCAGATTTCTATGGCCTTACCTATGATCCGGTAACAGATCAGTTTTACAGCCTGCGGAACGATGGCGCGGGCTTTTTTACTTTAACGCGCATTTCGCCCGCCGGCGCCACGGCGCCGCTTTTCGGGGTGGGGCGCAATTTTCAAAACGGTCTGGCGTATCATCCAGGTCGCGGGCTTTTCTTTGCTGTCGCCGAGGATGACGAAGGCTTTGCCTGGCTCCATGAAATCAAGCTTACTGGAAGAACCAATAAGCTGTTCGGATTGGGGTTTGGGTTTCACGACGCCTCAACGTCGCTCGCGCGCGGCGTTCCGGCCCCCGGATTATGGCGGCGCGCGCCAATTCGCGGCGAGCGTTTCGTCGCCGGGGAGGATATTCTATTCGATGCGGCGGTAACGCTGGCCTCTCCGAGCGAAGGTTATGCGGTCGCTGATGGATCGCAGATCACATGGGTCTCGGATATTGACGGGCCCATTGGCGCCGGCGGTCTTGTTCGCTCGTCTGGGCTGTCCGTCGGCGAGCATGAAATTACGATCAACGGTTATGGTTTTACCGAAACGGTGACGATCCGCGTCTATGCCGACCTCGGCGCATTTTATACAAGCGAACCGTCCCCGGCGGAGGTCAGCCGCATTCGGCGGGATTTTGACCTTGCCTATCTCGATGGCGCCGGGGTTGATGAAAGCTGGGCGCCTTATCGGGGGGCGCCGTTTAATCCGTCCTTGCCGGGGCCGTCCGATCTACGCGTCATCGCGCTTCTCGATTTAATGCGTCATCAGCAATTTTCAGAGCCATTGCCGATGACAGGCGGGCAATCGATTTACGATCACTTTCGCGCTTATGCGCAGCGCATAGAGATGCGTCTCGATTGCGGTGTCTCGGCGGCGCAAACCGACGGGATCACGCTCAACCGAACCTTAAGTCAGTGGATCAGCGGCGACGGCGGCGCGCAATGCAAGCAAACACAAGCCGGGGCGCCGCTGACGCCTTATATTTTACCAGCTGCTTTACTGGTGCATGAAAGCCGGCATTTGCAATCAACAGATCCGGGCCATACGGATTGTATCGGCGGTTCGTCGCTGTTTTCCGATCAGCGGCTGGAAAACGGCAGCGGCCACGCCTGGTCGGCGCTTTATGCGATGTGGGTTTATAAATACGGGGCTTTCGATTCCGCCGATGCGAAGACCTGGGCTCGCCAAACCGCGCAACAGGCCCTTGGCGGCCGCTTTTGCGAAGCGCCGAGCCATTCCGACCCGAAAGTGCAGGCGATCATTGATGAATTAATGACGCCGTGACGGAGCGCGTGTTCAAGTCACTGATGAGTTCAACTGAACACCAACAAAAGATATCGCTTCCGGTATTTCTGCGCGCTGCACCCTAATCATCGTCCTCGACATCGATGATGTCTCCGGGGCGACAGTCAAGCGCTTCGCAAATTTTCAACAGCGTGTCGAAGCGCACGCCCTTGACTTTGCCGGTGCGCAATAACGAAAGATTCGCTTCGGTTATGCCGATCTCGGCCGCAAGGGTTTTCGCCCGGCGTTTGCGGCGCGCCAGCATGACGTCAAGATTGATAACAATGCGCACTAGATGAATTGATCGTTTTCGCGTTTTAAGCGTTCGGCGGTGTCGATGGCGATCCGAAACAGGCGGGCAATGAGAAGCATGATTGCGCCAAGTCCGGCAAGGGCGACATAGAGCGGATTAAACGGCCAGGGCGTCGCGTCCTGCGCGGCCGGCGTCGTCGCCGTAATTAGCGGCGTTACAAACATGGCGGTGGCGCCGGCGAGCGCAATCGCGGCGCCAAGGCGGGTTAAGTGCATCATCGCCGCGCGTTCCCACAATCCGCCCCTGGCGAGGCGATTGATAAAGCCCCGCACTTCCCACAACCCCCATAGCAGCGCGACCGTTGGCAGGGACGTTGCGAGATTGCCGCGCACATGGCCCAGTGCGCGAGGCATCGGATAGTAGCCATCGCTGGTCAGTGATGAAAAGACCGGCTGGCCGATCTCCTCATAAAAATATGCAAAAGCGGCGATTGCAAAGATAGCGACGGACCACGGGGCGTAACGCGCAGCGGTTTTGGCGACAGACGCGGCCGCTGCGCTCCAAGGATTATCAGTCTCCGTCATATCCGGACCTGGCCGCCTCGCATTCGCAGTCGCTCTCATCCTCCCACACATCTCTTAGCCCGTGCACCCGTTCGGCGGCGCCAGGGGGCGCAAAAGGCGTATTGAAATAGGCGCCGCCGGCAAGCGGCGTATAATACTCAACCGAAAAACGCGTCGGCTTGCGCCCGACGGGATCGTCGAACATGGAAGCTTCCAGCGAGCCCGGCGCATCGCGATAAGCGACCGACGCGATCACCAGGATCGGCCCCACATTGTCGCCGAAATGCTTCGCGGCGATTCCGTCTTCATCGCGTCCCGCATCGCGCAGCAGTTTACGATGATAATCGTGATTGAACCAGCGCAGAACCGCCGGCTTGTCCTCGAACCAGGCCATGATCAGTTCTACGCCGTCATGGGTGCGCGCAGTGAAAACCCCGAGATTGCCTTCGACGGTTTTCATTTCCGATACAAGCCTGGCCGAGGCGCGATGAGCCTGGGCGATGCGGTTTTCCTGTTCCGAGGCGAGCGCCGACTGGGGCTGTAGTGCCCCAGCCAGTGTTGTCGTGGCGCAGCCTGGGAGCATAAAAGCCGCGATTGCCGCGCATGCGGTCGGGCGTGAAATGGAGCGGAACATCGGCGAAACCTCGGCTAACAGTCCAAATATTGCTGTATTGCAGAATAAAATTATTGTCAAACAATAATTTTATTCTGCTGGGATACCCCTCGAATGCGCGATGATATTCGCTATGGTGCGCCGATGAACGTCACCAAGCCCTTCTGGGAAACCAAGTCCCTTGCAGAAATGACCGACGCGGAATGGGAGTCTCTCTGCGACGGCTGCGGGCGCTGCTGCCTTTATATTCTGCATAATGAGGAAACCGGCGACGTTTTCGAGACTGACGTTGCGTGCAAATTATTCGACCCAAAGAAACGCCGCTGCACCAATTATGCGAACCGCGGAACGCTTGTGCCCGACTGCGTGCAGTTGACGCCGGATAATGTCGAACGCCTTACCTGGATGCCGAAAACCTGCGCCTATCGCCGCCTCGCCAATGGCAAATCCTTGCCCGAATGGCACCCGCTGATTACCGGCGACCGGGCGTCGGTCGCGCGCGCCGGCGTCGCCGTATCGCCGGACCTTATTCCGGAAGGTGAGATCGACGACGACTTGCTGGAAAGCCGGATCACGAAAGTGCGCTAGCGTCTCAGCGTTTCCATGGCGTGAGTGCTCTATGCCTGGGAACCTCAGTTGGGCCGTCACGCTCTGTTTCGATCAATCGCTTTCTGCGCAGGTGATTTAAAGCATGAGATACGGAAGATTTTGAAAGACCCGTGGCGGCCGCGATCATCTGCAGACTTGCGGCGACGGTTCGTGAGCTGCGCTTTTGCGCTTTAGAAGACAGCCAGAGATAGACAAGAAACGCAGAAGGCGTTCGGTTGTGTCCGGCAAGATCGCGTATCAGCACATCGACCAGATAGGCGTCGATCGCAAATTTCTTTGGTTCTTTCATTGCTATAGTATTCAATGAATAGCTTGCCAGCGCAAATCTTGGGAACGGGGATCGCGCAAAGCGATAAGGGAGCGCCGCCATTATCACCAATGTCAAATTCGTCAGCGTACGGTGCGCGATCAGGATAAGGCGCTCGCTTTCTGGGCCGAGAAGATCGGCCTCGATGTTCTGACTGATCAGCCTATGGGGCCGGACAAGCGGTGGATTGAACTCGGGATCGCGCGGCGGAGACGCGCGTTGTGCTGTTCAGGATGGACGGGCAGGAAGATCGCATTGGCACGGCGTTTAACGGCTCACTCGCCTGCGATGACGTCGAGTTTAAAACGCCGCCGATCAAACAGCCCTAGGGCATGTGCGCGATCATGAAAGATCCCTACGGCAACGAGTTCGTGCTGTTGAGCCGTCATTAGGCGGCGCGCCGCCCTTGGAGCAGCGACGCGCCCTACGCAATGAAGCGCGTTAGGACGCGGCCTCACCAACCGAGCCTTACTCCAGCGCGCGCGCCGACATTGCCGCTGCGTGCGGCGACACCAACCCCGGCGTTGAAACTGGCGTTTTTCGACAGTCGCGCGGCGCCGCTGAAGGCCATGCCGTTTGAGCCGCCATAATGGCCCCAGTTGGCGGTGAGGGCGAAATTCTCGTCGGGCATGAGCCAGCCGGACCCCGCCATCGCAAGAGCGATGGCGACGCCGTCGGTGTTCTCGCGGATTTCGTTGCGGTTGTCCGACACCACTGCGTTTAGCGCAGTGAAATCGTTTTGCAGCTGGTCGATGTCGCTTTGGAACTGCGTGAAATCCGACCCGAATGTCGTGATCGCGTTCAGTCCCGAGGCGACAGCCCCGCCGTCAGTGGCGAGATTACCGTCGGCGTCGGCGGTAACATATTCTACCGGGCCGGACTGGGCGTTACGCGAGGCCTGGGATGTGATGCCGCTCACCGTCAGCGTATTCGACACTGTTCCGACCGAAATCTGGTTGGCTGCGGTCGTCGTCGCGCCGGCGCCGATAGCGGCGGCGTTTGCATGCGCCGCCGATGCGTCCGCGCCGATTGCTGTTGCATTCGCCGCTGTCGCCATCGCCCCGTCGCCGGAATCGTCTGCATCCGAACCGATGGCGATGGCGTTGTCGCCGGATGCGATGGAATTTTCCGCGCCGGCAAAGGATTCAATACCGGAGGCTTGCGAGTCCTCGCCGACCGCAGTAGCGCCTTCCGCGGAGGCGACGGCATCCGCGCCGATGGCCGCCGAATCGTCTCCGCTCGCCGTGGAGAGGTTGCCGAGCGCGGTCGAATTGACGCCGGATGCTTCGGCAAGCCCGCCCACAGCGGTGGTGAAGCCCTCATCGGCGAATGCGCCCGCGCCTACAGCAACCGATTCCAGAGACGTCGCCTCGCTGTCGACCCCGAGCGCTACCGATCCATCCCCGACGGCGACCGCGCCGTCGCCGCAGGCGGTCGCCAAGACGCCGGTCGCGCTTGCGCCGCCGACTGTGTCGGCAACGGCTGTGGCGCTGCCGTCGCTATTTGTGTCGAGCAGGCATTCCTGCGCCGCCGCCGGTGTCAGCGTCGCGCCGCCTCCCGCCGCGAGCACCAAAAAAAAGAGCGCGCGCGCGGCTTTTGCAACGCACGCAGTCACGAACGTATAATGGATATGAGATTTGGTCATGAGATCCCCTCCGCACCTTAAATTTTCCCCGCGGGTAGTCTGCCGGTGAAAGTCGAAAAGTAAAGGGGAGGCGGCAGGTTTAAGGCCTTATGTATTACCGCGAACTTGTTGCATCGCGTGGAACAAAAAAAGCGCGCCGCTGAGAGGACAACGGCGCGCCATACGCAACAAAACGCAACGAAAATTATAAGTTTGCGCCAAGACCTTTCGGCAGATAGAGCGACTGGTTCGAAAAGCCGATGCGCGTGCAGCGCCCTTCTTTGTCCCAGTTGAATGTCACGAAGCTGAAGGCTGCGCTTGACGAAATCGCATCGAGCAAGTCTTCATTGTCCGTGTTGCAGAAGCCGCGTTCGCCATCCGCGTCTTCTGCCTGACAGAAACCGAACGCGGTGGCGCCGCCGGCGCCGTCGTCGAACTTGCGGATGCCGCAGCCGATATACTCATTCTCTTTGCCGGCGTAGCGCGCCGTGACCATGTCGCCTTCGGCGCTGCCCGCGGTCAGATCGACATCGACCGGAAAGGGTTGCACCGATCCGGCGATGGCCGTGCCGAACAACGCGGCGACACCCGCCGCGCTTAACAATACTCGTTTCATTCTCGTCTCCTTCTGGTTGAAAATACGGGGTTAAAACCGGCCGTCGATCTCCCCGTCGTTCATCGCTTTCGTCAGCCGGGAAAACATTTCTCTGCGCGCGTCTGGCGGCAGTTGCGCGATCGTTGTCTGCAAATCGGTCATCTCTGAAGACTCGATGGCGCCGCGTGCGATAAAAGCGTCGATGCGCTGGCGAATGGCGGTCAGCTCGTGCTCGCTAACCACGCGAGGCGCGGGCGAGACCGTTGTTGTTTGAACCTGTTGCACGGGCAAGTTGGCGATTTCTTCGCGCACGACCTGGCGAATGTCTTCCGCTGTGAGGGAGGAAGCGTCCGCGAATTGAATTGCCGGCCGCGGCGCGCCCGTCTGCGCGCGCAATTTCGCTGTTTCAGTGAGGGCGTCAAGTGAGGCGTCGCGGGCGGCGGCGACATCGCCTTCAATCGAAAAAACCTTAAGAGCGACAAGTGCCAGTAACATCGTCTGTATCGCCACAAAGCCGATCAGCATCTTCGTCACTTGCTTTCCCCATTCCATTCGTATGCAAAACGCGTTCAAGAAACGGCGCTCATGTACGGATGCGCGCGAGCGCCGCTTGCAGGCTATGTCTTCATTTCAAAAGCGTCAGGCGCGCTGGAGCCAAACGCAGCCTGTTCGTCTGCCCCTTGAAGGGGCTAGATTTAGGCGCGCGCCCAGCCGCGGATCAATCA
Organism: Pseudomonadota bacterium; assembly: GCA_039196665.1. Lineage (GTDB taxonomy): Bacteria > Pseudomonadota > Alphaproteobacteria > Caulobacterales > Parvularculaceae > Hyphococcus. Next base: position 203,274 of record JBCCUQ010000002.1, read on the forward strand.
CGCGCGGTGAGGGCTGCAATGCTATATTTCGTTAGTGTCGCGACCTGCAATTTTGCATACTGCGAGAACACTGGCGCTTGAAACACGTCAGTGACGCAATAATGAGCGCGCCAGCGTCGCGGTGTCGCCGGACAATTCTCATCGCTCCTATCCGCCGAGACGACCTGTCCTTCATCCTGAGGAGCAAGCCGCAAGGCCTGGTGATCGAATTCGGTCACCGAAGGACAAAGGACTGCTCCCTCAGGGTGAAGCGATGAGGCTGACTATTGCGCCTGTAAATTCAAAAATCCGATAAACGCCGGATTATCCGGATAAAGAATTTGGGCTGTATCGCGGATTACTTTTGAGCCATTGGCGCTGTTGGTAAAGACGATGACGCCGATGCCGCGCTCGGGAACGAAAAATCCGGTTGTGCGCTCGCCCCAGTCGGCGCCGCCCTGCAAGACCACAGTTTCATTCTCATACTCGAATTCGGCCCATCCGAGTCCGTAACCGATGCTCACGGGACAGATCGCCGGCGGGAACCGGCAGCCATCCGCAAACTGATTTTCCACCGCCCGGTGGCGGATAGCGGCGATATCGCCGTTCACCCCTTCATTCCGCATGACTGACGCCATGAAGTCGGCATAGTCGCGCGGCGTGGTGTAAACATCGTCAGCCGCGTTCCAGTTGTCGCGCACCGTCGGGTCGCGATCCTCTCCATCTTTGTTATGTGGGCGGGTGAGACGCCCCTCAAACCAGTCGCGTTTTGTAAAGGACGTCTGGGTCATGGCGTTGGGCGCGTAGACATTCGCTTCAACAAGGTCTTCAAACGGGGTTTGAAACTTCTTTTCCAGAAACCGCCCGACATAATTGTATCCTTCGCCGGAATAGGAAGTCTTTGCGCCGGGTTCGAACTGGAATGTCAGAACGTCATCGGTTTGGTAACGCCAGTTGGGAAAGCCGGTGCGATGAGCCAGCGCAAGGCGCGGCGTTAACAGCGCGTGGCGCGCATCGTCTTTAATGTCCGGATCGATCCAATAGGCGGACATCGGTTCATCAAGATCGACCTCGCCTTGCGCGGCGAGGCGCAAAACCGTTTCCGCCGCGATGGGTTTCGCCATGGAGGCGATGTTGAACAGCGTTTCGTCGTTCGCCGGAACGCCCGGCGCCTGTTCGCCATAGCTCGCGGTCCAGGCGACTTTGTTGTTTTCGATATAGGCGACGGCTGCGGCGGGAACGTTATAGTCTTCCAGCCAGCCGGGCATCGCCGCGTCAATTTTTTGTTTCATGGAGATCGCCGATGGCGATGCCGTCGATAACGATGATACCGGCGGTGTTGCTGCGTCCGGCGTCACGCATCCGGCGAGCAGCAGGCATACTAATCCCGTGAGTTTTTTCATGGTCGTCCCCTTTGTTGACGTCGCGCCTGGCGCCGGCGGCCGCGATCCGGTGATGTGTCGCGATTCTTTACCGACGCCTTCATTCTGATGCTGTGAGCGTCGCCTGCCCGGCGTTCATTCGCAATCCTTAGTCGACGGGGTGGGGGACTGATGCGGCGAACGGATTGAGGGGGCCTGAAACCTGGCGCCCGCTAAAATTTGATCGGCGCGCCGGGACGGGATGATTATGTTCTGTTTTTGCAAGCAAAACCCCCACACTCATTCCGCGAAACCCCTCCTTAAAAATTCAACCCCAGGAGGGTATTCTTTCATAAAACCTATATTTGGTGCGTAGTTATCCCCGCCCTTCCGGGAGGCCTTATTGTGTCTTCCGTGATGAAAAACGCAAATTCGCATATTCCTCCGGCAGCGGATCAAAAGAGCTGGGAAGCGCTTTACGAGCGCATCCGCACGCTCGCCCTGAAACGCTCGGCGGTAATGATCGACGAGCCGGAAGACGAAGCCGACGCCTTTGATCGCGGCGCAAGAGCGCTGCGCACCTTGATGAGCGCGGCGGAAGTCGCACGCCGGATGAAGCATCAGGATTTGAAAGAACAGGAGCTCCATGACGCAGGAGAATGAGCTGCGCAGCGTTGAGACGACAACGCCGGACTATCTATACGCCGCCGTTGATATCCTCGCCGACTTCGGCGCGCCGGGCCCCGGCGCCGCAATCACGTTTTCCGTGGCGCAGATTTCCGACGCTGTGGGGGAGGGGGTGGAGATGAAGCAGGATGTTCCCGTGACATGAACGAGCGCGCAAATCTCCAAACCGATTATCCCTCGCGAAAGCGGGGATGAGCGCAAAGAGACCGCTTTAACATTGGGTGGGCGTCCTGATTAAGACAGTACAAGGAGTTATCATATGGTCAAAAGTAATGAGTTTACGGCGCGACGCTTTTCGAAGCGGTGAGAAGCGCGACGGCGGCGTATCGACAAACATCTGATTTAGAGTTGAAACGCAGTTGCGCCGAAGTGGAAATTTGGATCGAACTCGCCAAGAATAATCTGTCGGATATTGCAGACCGTTCTGAAGAATTGAAAAGTCGGGCCGAGTCGTTGGAGCGTGAAGCGCGTCAAAAAGTATTAGCTGCTGCGGTTGAGGCGCTTATTGCCATAGCAGGACCGCTTGGCGTGCTTGGCAGAGTTGCACGCCTGATCGCGCGCCTGCAAAAGGGACGGATAACGCGCCGCGATGTACAAAATTTGATTCCGGCAATTGCAGCTGTCGCAGCGGCAAGAGATGCGCTTGACGCCATTGATGACTTTCAAGAAGCGGCGTCCCTTGTACGTCGAGCCGATGCGCTTATCAGAAATGCCGAGTATATGCGTGACGAGTTATTCAATCTCATTGAGGAAGCCGATAGTTGCGAACCCGTCCCCATGAGCTGATTGTTGCGTCCATTGGCGTTGCATTTACGTTGAAGAAAAAAAGCTGGCGATAATAGCTTGCCCTAAGCCGCCAATCCAAACTGAGGCCGCAATCAGTGCGGCGATGCCCATCCAATAGGCGGCCAATCCGAGCCGCCCGGCTTCCCGCATGTTTTTTTGTACGCGCTGCGGAACCATTCCGTAGACTAAAATGAAGACACTGACTGCGATAATGAGTTTCGACAGCGTGACTATTGCATTAGAGACAAAGCCGCCGGTTCCGGAAAAGCCGGCCAGGAGAATGGCGACGACCAAAATAAACAATCCGACCTTTTCGCGGAGAGGGTTTGTATCGTCGTCTTTTTCAACCGGCACGTCTTTCACCGTTAGTTTATATTTCGCTGGTCGGGGTTATGCGTTCTGTTTTTTCTTAGCTTCACGGCGAGGGTGAAACGGGCTGTATCGTTTCTTAGGCTGAACAGGATGGGCAAAAAGCTTGGTAGGTGTATGCCCTGTTTTTATCGCTCCTAGGTCAGTCGATGAATATTCAGATACGCGCCAACGTTGAGTATAACACCCTTTGCGCTAGCGTCTGCATTTGTGTGTAGGCGAGCAAGTGCGATGATCCAGAGTTTACTCAGCTCCAAATTCCTCGCCAAAATTAACTCTAAACTCTTCAATTTTGGGGAAAATCACTTATCTCTGTGGTCCGGGGCAAATCCTCAGGGATAAACAATGTGTTAACTGGCGGGTCGCCAGACAGTTGAGAGCAGAACGGACGAGACGAACATTGGCGAGAAATCCTTACATCGTATTGGGCCTTGCGCCGACCGCGAGCGATTCTGAAATTCGCGCCGCGTTTCGTAAGCTCGCCAAGAAGTATCACCCGGACCGCAATCCCGATGACAAAAAAGCGGAAGACAAGTTCAAGGAAATTTCCGCCGCGTTTGACGTCATCGGCGATTCGGACCGGCGCAAGAAATTCGACCGGGGTGAGATTGACGAAGAGGGCCGCGAGCGTGCGCACCCCTTCGGTCAATGGTCGCAGCGGTCCGGCGCCGGCGCCGGAAACAGCGCGGGCGGTTATGGTCCCGGCGGCCCGACGGCGGGCGCGTCCTTCGACGATCTCAGCGATATTTTTTCGGACCTTTTTGGCGCGCGTCGCCAGAACGCGCAGGCGATGCGCGGGCGCGATGTGCGCTACCGGCTTGAGGTGGATTTTCTGGACGCCGCGGCGGGCGCGAAAAAGCGCGTCACCATGCCGGACGGCAAGACCCTCGACATTGCGATCCCGCCGGGTCTTGAAGATGGTCAGACATTGCGTTTGCGCGGTCAGGGCGAAAAAGGACAGGGCGCCCATCGCGGCGATGTTTACGTCGAAGTAAAGGTCAAACCTCACGCCTTGTTTGAACGCAAGGGCGACGACATTCATGTCGAGGCGCCGATTTCGTTGAAAGAGGCGGTGCTTGGCGGAAAGATCACGGTGCCGACGATTGCCGGCGACGTTTCGCTGACGGTGCCGAAGAACACCAGTTCCGGAACGGTCCTCAGATTGCGTGGGCGCGGTGTCGCCAAAGGCAAGAACGGTGCGGCGGGCGACCAGTTCGTCAAACTCAAGATCATGCTGCCGGAAGGCGGCGATAAAGAACTTGAGGAATTCGTTAAGAACTGGAAAGGCGCTGACGAATCAGCGCGCAAGCATTTCGCTGGCGTTTAACGCAAAGCTGTCCTAAAAGCGGCGCTCATCCATCACGATAAAAGGTAAGGCCAGCGCCCGTGAATTTATCGCCACGCAAACGCGAACAATTGACAGCGTTTCTGGGCGGCCTTGCGACTGCAACGGCGCTGAAGCTGTTTGCTGCGCTGGAGGCTGATCGCGCCGGCGGCGGCAAGGGCTTGCCGCATGATGAGTTGATCGATGACTTGCGCGATCGCTTGTTGAATCGCGGCGCCGTCTTGCCGCCGCGACGGCCCGATGCGAAGCGATTGTTTTTCACCCCGATTGAAGATTTTCTGATTGGCGCGCATTCGGGCGGGAAGCGAAAAGCGCAGATTGCGCGTTCGTCCCTAAACCCGATCTGGCGTCTGATGATGACCGACAAAACGGTTGGCGACGCAGCGCTCGCCGCGGCCAGTCTCGATGATGCGTTGGTTGGCGACAAAGGCGTCGTGGCGCTTGAGCGCGCGCTTTTTATCGCCGCGGAAGCGGGGTTGGGCCGGTTGTGCGCCCGCGCTGAAGAAGATGCCGAAACGCGCCAGCGCCTGGTCGAAGAGCTTGGCGGTATGGCCGCCTATGAAGACCTCTGCGAAATACGTCAATTGCTGGCCGGTGTTGAGTCTTTGAAGAAACTACAGCGATTGATTCCGTCTGCATCGCCGGCGCTTACGGAAGAACAGCATTACGAGCTGCGCAGCTTGTTTTTATCTGCACACGATCAATCGCGCAGCGCCGGGGCCTATGTACTCCTCGCGCTGAAGGGGCGGCTTGAAAAACCCTGGCGCGCGCTTGGCGTTTATTACCATCTGGCGCGGGGCGCCGATGACCGACTGCGGGCGGCGAAGGAAGAAGTGGTCGTCTTGCCGGAAAGCCTGATGCATGATCTTGAAAGCCTGGCGCGGGCGCTGGAGATCGATTGCGGGCAAAGCCTTGATGCTGATGCGGCGATGTTGCGGGTTTCCTATTTTACCGACTTCGCTGATGGAATGGCGCGCCAGGCGGCGAAGGCTGGGGACAATGTATATCTGAACCGCGTTGAGGCCTGCAGGGATGTCGCCGGTGAGGCTCATGACCGTTTCGCCGAACAGGCGCTGACCGCGCTGCGGGCTGTGATGCCAGTCCGCCATGGCGGCGGCTCCAGCCGGTTGATGTCGCTGCGTCCTGATGTGTCGCAGTCGATGACCGCCGCCCGGATTGAAGACGCGGCGGACGCAGCGCTTCTTATCGCCAAAGCGCCGGACTTCGCCGAACGTCTCGGCGCGGACCAGTTTTTTACTTGCTCAATCGCCAGCGAGGCGGGTGAGCAACTTCACACTTTCGCGCGGGATCTGGTGATGGAGATTCGCGCCGCCGAAGGGGAAACGCGAAAAGCCGCCCGGCGGATGCTCGATAACATCCTGATGGTTGCGGCGCCGTTACTCGATAGTGATGAGATCGGCCATATTCGTGATCGCGCAGCGGCGGCGTCGATGTCTGTTTGACGTTATATTATCGCCGTAATTTCTAATTAAGAGGATCCTCATGGACGGCGAAACACGCAAGACCGAATTTAATACGGCGACTGGCGATAAGCTCGCCGCCGCATTGGAACTGCCGTCGGGGCGCCCGCGCGCCTTTGCGCTCTTTGCGCATTGCTTTTCCTGTTCCAAGGATATCAAGGCGGCGCGTGAAATCGCTCGCGCCTTGCGCAGCGAAGGATTTGCGGTGCTGCGGTTTGACTTCACCGGGCTCGGCGGGTCGGAAGGCGACTTCGCCAATACGAATTTCTCGTCGAATGTGGACGACCTTGTCAGTGCAGCCGATTACCTGCGCGATGAATTCGAAGCGCCGAGCATTGTGATCGGGCATTCTCTCGGCGGCGCGGCGGCGATTGTTGCGGCGGGCCGTATTCCTGAAGCAAAAGGGGTCGCCGTGATCGGCGCGCCGGCGGAGGCCGATCACGTCGCCATGCAGATCGGCGAACAGCGAGAGGAAATCGAACAAAGCGGCTCGGCGACCGTGCAGCTTGCCGGACGGCCGTTCAAAATCAAAAAGCAATTCCTCGACGATCTTTCCAATCAGAACGTGCTTGCATGCGCTGGTGATCTGAAAAAACCGCTTCTTATTATGCACGCGCCGTTGGACGAAACCGTCGGTATCGAGAACGCCACCCGGATTTTTGTTGCGGCGAAACATCCGAAAAGCTTTGTCAGTCTCGATACCGCTGATCACCTTTTGTCGAATACGCGTGACGCCCATTACGCGGCGAGCGTCCTGGCGGCCTGGGCGGCGCGTTATCTTGATGGCGACAGCGCGTCGAAATCGGCTTCTGCGCGAGCGCCATCCGATCAAGCCGGAAACGCCGCGCCCGCTTTCACCGGCGGCGCTCTGGCGCAATCCATTGACGGCGAAGCCCTGGCGATTGCGCTTTCCATCGACGGACATCCCATGACGATTGATGCGGGCGCTGATGAAGGCGGCGGCGGTCTCGGCCCTAATCCGACCCGTACGGTGGAGGGCGCGCTTGCCGCATGTGGCGCCATGACCATCAAGATGTATGCGCGTAGAAAGGGGTGGGATGTCCGGAATGTGGACATCCGTGTTCGGCGGGCGAAATCGGAGGACTCTCATGAGCCGCATCTTCTGGAAAAGGAGGTGCACGTTACTGGCGACCTCGATGACGAACAGCGGGCCCGGCTCCTGGAGATCGCCGACCGTTGCCCGGTCCATCGCATGCTGACCGAGGGCGTAAAGGTCCAATCGCGAATGGCTTGAAATCTTTAACAAATTTTAATGCCGAAAGTGCGCTTTTGAAAACCCGCGACCATGCTTACCTATTATAAGGTCCGACCGCTCATGGGGGCGCTTTCACCAATCGAAGGCAAAGGAAATGAAATTGCGTAGCACATCAAGAAACAGATCACTGTCCAGCATTCTCGCCGCGGGGGCGGCGGCTACTGCGTTAACCGTCGCCGGGTTTGGCTTCTCCACCGCCCATGCGCAGGCCCCGCGGCTGATGGCGCCGCCGGTCGCCGCCGACGGCACTTTGTCCTTTGCCGATCTTGTGGAGCGCGTCAGCCCGTCCGTGGTCAGCGTTCTTGTGGAGCGTGAGATTGAGGGCCCCCGGCTTCCCAATCAGTTGGAGGAGTTTTTCAACTTCCGCTTTGGCGATCCAAATCCGGACCAGCAGTTCAATGACGGTCCGCGAACGATGGAGGCGCAAGGCTCGGGCTTCTTTATCGATCAGGACGGCTACATCGTCACCAACAATCATGTGGTCGATGGCGCCGATGTCGTGCGCGTGCGCATGTCCGATGGTGAAGAGATTGACGCTGAAATCATTGGCACGGACCCGCTGACGGATCTGGCGGTTTTGAAAGTCGAGCCGCAGTCCAATCAGCCCTATGTTGAATTTGCAGACGATGTGAACCTGCGCGTTGGCGACTGGGTTGTCGCCGTTGGCAATCCGTTTGGTCTCGGCGGTTCGGTCACTAGCGGGATCGTCTCAGCAATCGGCGGTCAGAACCGCGAAAATCAGTATGTCGACTTTATTCAGATTGATGCGCCGATTAACCGGGGCAATTCCGGCGGTCCGACCTTTGACCTGAAGGGCCGTGTCGTTGGCGTCAACACGGCGATCTATTCGCCGAATGGCGGCAGTGTCGGTATCGGTTTCGCGATCCCCGCACGCGCCGCCAAGGAAACCGTTGCGCAGCTGATTGCCAATGGATCGGTGACCCGCGGCTGGCTCGGCATTCAGCTACAGGAAGTCACGACGGAACTCGCCGCGGCGCTCGCCTTGAAAGACCGCAATGGCGTTCTCGTGGCTGAGGTGATCGATGGCGCCCCGGCGCAGGCTGCTGGCCTTCGGGATGGCGATGTCATCATTGAAATCGGCGGTGAAGACGTTGCAGGTACGAACGAACTCTCTCGTCTTGTTGCGGCGTACCCTCCGGGTGAAGACGTGCGCGTGAAAATTCTGCGTGACGGCCGCGAGCGCACCTTGACGGTGACGTTGGGGCAGCGTGACGGCGATCAAATCGCGGCGGTCGACGAGCCGTCAGATGAAGATGACAGCCTCGCTGCGAATGTCGGGTTGCGCGTGACGGAGTTGAACGATGCGTTGCGTCAGCAGTTCCGGGTCCCCGACGACGTTGACGGCGTGTTGGTGACCGGCGTTCGGCCCTCCAGCCCGGCGCAGGAAGCGGGTCTGCGGCCCGGCGTTGTCATTCTTCAGGTTGATGGCGAAGAGGTCGAGACCGCTGACGAGTTGCGGTCAAAAATCGCCAACGCAAAAGATAATGATAAGGAAGCGGTCCTGTTGCGCATGCAACTTGGCGAAAATCGTCAGTTTGGCGCGTTGTCGCTGGGCGATTAATCAATCCGGGCGCAGGCGAATGCCGGCGCCCGCGACGACTGATGGCGAGAGGTTTATTGCGTCGCGCCGTCATTTTGTTCCACCCAGGGGGGTGAGCAGGTAAAAGAGTGGTTATGCGAATATTATTGGTTGAAGACGATTCTGAAGCCGCCGCTTATGCAGCTAAAGGTTTGCGGGAAGCCGGACATGTTGTCGATCACGCCCTCGATGGCGAGGCGGGACTTAACATGGCGACGGCGGGTGACTATGACGCCTATGTTATTGACCGCATGATGCCGAAGATGGACGGGCTGTCGTTGTTGTCACAGCGGCGCGATGACGGTGATCTGACCCCGGCGCTGTTTTTGTCAGCACTCGGAGAGGTGGATGATCGCGTCTCCGGTTTGCAGGCGGGCGGCGACGATTATCTCGTCAAGCCTTACGCATTTCAGGAATTGCTGGCGCGCGTTGAAGCCCTTGGGCGCCGGCGCGCCCCGGCCCCGGTGACGACACGGTACAGTGTTGGCGATCTTGAGCTTGACGTCATCACGCGCACGGTGCGCCGCGCGTCAAAAAAGATCGATCTGCAACCGCGTGAATTCCGCTTGCTGGAATATCTCATGCGCAACGCCGGACAGGTTGTGACACGCACCATGCTGTTGGAAAATGTCTGGGAATATCATTTTGATCCGCAAACTAACGTTATCGACGTGCATATCTCGCGGCTTCGCTCTAAGATCGACAAAGGCTTCGACAAGGCGCTTTTGAAGACGGTGCGCGGCGCGGGCTATACGATCTCTGAAGACGACTGACGAATAGACTCAAGCTTCGCCTCGCTATCCACGCGGCGGCGGTTTGGGCGTCCGTTCTTGCGGTCCTGATGGGATTGCGTGTATCGAGCGTGGGGGGAGCCCGATAGCCGTATGGTCCAGTCATTGCCTCATCGCCAGATACTGAAGCTGCTGAACCTGGCGGGTTGCTGAGATGTTGCGGCTCCTGCGCACAACGTCGTTTCGCTTTACGCTAATTTACGTGCTGTTGTTTACCTGGGCGGTTGGACTGCTCGGGGCGTTTGTCTATCGCGCGACTTTTGGCGAGGCGGCGCGCCAGACCGACGCCACCATCGACGGCGAGATTGTGGTGCTGGCGGAATTGTTCAGGGCGCAAGGTCCGGCCCAATTGACCCGCGCCATTCGCCAGCGAACCGCATGGCGTGACGACAGTATTTATATGCTTATCGGCGCGCCGTCAGGCGCCGTGCTTGCCGGTAACCTGACCGCGCTGCCGCCGGAAGCCTTGACCGCTGAAGGGGATTATTTCGATTTCGAGTTCGAACGTCCGATCCTTGACGCCGCCAACCGCGAGATCGGCATTGAGCAGCGTCGCGCCCGCGGTAAAGTCATGCGGTTTCGCGCGTCTCTGGATGCGGACCAGTCTTACCTGGTCGTGGTGGCGCGCGATATTGCGGCGCGTGAATTCCTTCGCGATCGTCTCGCTAATGTGATTTTGCGGATTTCCCTCGTCACCGTTGCTTTTGGCGTCGTCATTGGACTGATCTTTTCCCGCTCCTTGCTACAACGTGTTGAGGCGGTCAATAAGACCGCCAGGGCCATTCGCGCCGGCGATCTTTCTCAGCGCATTCCGCTTGCCGGCTCCGGTGACGAGCTGGATAATTTGGGCGCTAATCTCAACTCCATGCTTGATCAGATGGAACGGTTGATGGCGGGCATGCGCGATGTCTCCGACAATATCGCCCATGATTTGCGGTCTCCGCTGACACGTATGCGCAACCGTTTGTCAGATGCGCTAAAAGGTGACTCGCAGACAAAAGAAAACGCTTTGCGCGCCACCGTTGATGACACTGAGGGCATGCTTGCGACGTTCAACGCGCTGTTGTCGATTGCACGCATCCGCTCCGGCGAAGGCGCAGGCGCACTTGAGCCGATTGATCTTGTGGCGATTGCGGAAGAAATGGCGGAACTCTATGAGCCCGCCGCACAAGATGCCGGATTTGAGTTGACGCTCATCACGGCGCCGACGCCGCCGATCAAGGGGTCGCGAGAATTGGTGTCGCAGGCGATAGCAAACTTTCTCGACAATGCGCTGAAATACGCCGTTGGCGGCAACCGTATCGAATTGAAAGTAGAACCGGCGAAGCTGGGCGGCGCCGTTTTAAGCATTGCCGATGACGGCGCCGGCGTTGCGGTGGAAGATCGTGACCGCATCATGGAGCGGTTCGTTCGGCTTGAAAAAAGCCGATCAACACCCGGCAGCGGCCTTGGTCTTAGCCTTGTGGCGGCGATCGCCAGGGCGCATAATGCTGATTTGCGATTCGATGACGGCCTCGCCCGAAAAGACACGCCCGACGAGTATGGGCTGCGGGTCGTAATGACGTTTCCTGAATTCGAGCGCGGGTGATTCTTTCGCTCTATGCCAGTGATTCGCTGGGGTTTATGAAACTTGCCCTCTTGCGTTAAACCTAAAATCAGTTCTTTGTCGGTGCATACCGTAAAAAATTGCGGAAATTTGCGGCGCATTTCGCCGTCTATAAATTTGAGGAAAATGCCATGAGCAAAGCTGAATTCATCGCCAATGTCGCGGACGCCGGTGATATGTCAAACGCCGAAGCGAAACGCGTTGTCGAACTGGTTTTCGGTGAAATTGAAAAGGGCCTTAAGCGCGCCAAGAAAGATGGAAAATACACCATCGGCACCTTCGGCACATTCACGATCTCCAAACGCTCGGCACGCAAAGGCCGCAATCCACGCACAGGCGAAGAGATCAAGATCAAGGCGTCCAAGAGCTTGCGGTTCCGTCCGTCATCGAGTCTGAAAGGCGCAGCGGGCTGCTAGCCAACGTCTTACGCGAGAGATGTCGCAACGCCGCCGTTGGCTCGCAGCCTGCGGCGGCTTTTTTGTGACTGTTGCGCTGGCCTTCCATAAGATGGCGTGATCAACTCTAAACAGATGACAAGTGAAGCAATTCTTGGCGATGCGATTGCATGTGCGCCGAAGGTTTTCGATGTGCTGGCGTCGGGACAAGTGCGCGACGCTTTTGGCGCGCGCTTTCATCAGTTAAAAAGCGCCGAACAGGAATTGCTCGCCGGTGTCGCCGGATGTTCGCCATTTTTGCGCCGCTTAATGTTGCGCGACCCTGCCGCGGTCGTCGAAATTTTACGAACCTCGCCGAGTGAAGCGATGCGCAGTGCGTGCGAACACGCGCGGCAGGTTGGATCAACCGAAGGGCGGGACGTACAGCTTTCAACACTGCGTCATGCGAAAGACCGGGCGGCGCTGACGATTGCGCTCGCTGATATCGGTGGAGTTTGGGACGTGATAACGGCGACACGCGCGATTTCGGTTTTTGCCGATGCGGCGCTTGACGGCGCGATCGCCGCCGCTGCGGCAGGTGTTGATTATGACCCGGCGGCGCCCGGCCTTGCAGTGATCGCCATGGGAAAACATGGCGCCTTTGAGCTCAACTATTCAAGCGATATTGATATCGTGGTGCTGTTTGATCGTACGCAAATGGGCGGTCGCGCTTATCCTGAGGCGCAAAAGCTCGCAATTAAAATTACCCGCGAGATGGTCACGCTTATGCAGCAGCAGACGCCGGATGGTTATGTCTTCCGCACGGATTTGCGGTTGCGCCCGGACCCCGGGGTTACCGCCGTGGCGCTATCGGTGGAGGCAGCGGAAACTTATTACGAAGCCTACGGACAAAACTGGGAGCGTATGGCGTATGTCAAAGCGCGCGCGGCGGCTGGTGACAAGGCTGTCGGTGAGGCGTTCCTGAAGGCTCTGCGCCCGTTTGTGTGGCGTAAATATCTTGACTTCGCCGCCATTGACGACGTGAAAGCTGTTAAGCGCCAGATTCATTCGTCGAAGGGCGGCGGTGAGGTTGAGTTTGAAGGTCACGACATAAAAGTCGGGCGCGGCGGCATTCGGGAGATTGAGTTTTACGCGCAAACCCAGCAATTGATTCTGGGTGGAAAGGATCGTGAACTACGCCAGCGCGCCACCTTGGATGCGCTTGATGCTTTGCATGGCGCCGGTCATATATCGCTTAATGCGCGCGATGATTTAACGAACGCCTATTGCTATTTGCGACAGGTCGAACATCGCCTGCAGATGGTCAATGACGAACAAACCCACGCCATTCCCAGGGCGGCGCAAGACATTCAGCGTATAGCCGATTTTCTTGGCGAGGCGTCCACGTCATCTTTCAGGGAAAGGCTCACCAAAACCCTGCGCACCATTGAGCGCCATTTCGATGACCTCTTCGAAGAGGAAGCGGCGCCGTCGTCAATCTCCGGCTCTTTGATTTTTACTGGCGTCAACAATGACCCCGCAACCATTGCGACCCTGCAAGGGCTGGGATTTCGGCGCGCCGATGAAGTCAGCGACATTATCCGCCGCTGGCACGCCGGCGGCATGCGCGCCACGCGCACCGAACGGGCGAGGGTGTTGCTGACAAAACTGATGACGCCCTTGCTTGAGGCGCTGGCAAAAGCGGGCAGTCCCGATGACGCCTTTTTTGCTTTCGACGGTTTCCTGAAAAGATTGCCGGCAGGCGTTCAGGTGTTTTCGCTGCTTGCAAGCAATACGGAATTATTTGAAACGCTGATCCGGATCATGACGATCTCGCCTTTTCTCGGACGCGAATTGTCGAAGCGCGTCAATGTCATTGAGCAGCTTCTCGACAATAGCTGGGCGTCAGCGCCGGAAATCGATTCTTACTCGCCCTCGCTGGACGCTGCTTTGGCGAGCGTAGAAAACTACGAGGATGTCTTAAATGGCGTGCGCCGTTGGGCCGGTGAGAAAAAATTCCTGATCAGCGCGCAGGTCGCCGTCGGCATTCTTGGCGCCGACGATGCGGCGGCGCGATTTACGGCGATCGCCAATGCCTGCATCGATCAGTTATGCTCGGCTGCGATTGCGGAAATGCGACGCCAGCATGGCGATATCGATGGCGCGCTCTGCGTGATCGGTCTTGGGCGGCTTGGTGCGGTGGAAATGACGGCGACATCGGATGTCGATTTGATCTTTATCTATGACGCTGCGCCTGACGTCGTTTCCGACGGCGCGCGTCCGTTAGGCCCAATCGACTATTACACGCGTCTTGTTCGCCGCATTGTCACGGCGCTTTCCGCAGCGACCGAGGAGGGCGTGTTGTTTGAGGTCGACATGCAATTGCGGCCTTCCGGCGGCGCCGGTCCTACGGCGGTCAGCCTGTCAGCATTCCGCCGATACTACGAAGAGGACGCCTGGACCTGGGAAGTCATGGCCCTCACAAAGGCGCGGGTGATCGCCGGCGCTGCGAAGCTTTCCAAAACGGTTGAACAGGAAGTTGAGACAGTTTTGCGACGTCCGCGCAAAGCAGAGAAGGTCAGAGCCGATATTCGCGATATGCGCGAGCGCCTGATGAAAGCGCGGCCTGGCGTCAGCGAGTGGGATATCAAAAGCATCTCGGGCGGGATGACGGATATAGCCTTTGTCTGCCAATATCTCGCGCTCCTTCATGGCCGGCGGAACGGCCCGCCGCCGCCAGCGCTTGCAAGAATGATCGAATGGTTCGCTGACAAGGGTGCGCTGTCGCGTGAGGATGCAGATGCGCTGAGCGATGCCCGCGCCCTCTTCGAAACGGTGTTTCAGACCGGCCGCGCGGCGACTGGCGGCGTTTTCGATCCCGAAACTGCTGGCCAGGCGTTACGTGCGCGTATGGCGGTGGCTTGTGACGCCAAGACAATCGAAGAGGCGTCCACTATATTAACCGCACGCCAATCAATGGTGGCGAACATTTACCGCAAGGTGCTAGGTGTCTTGTAAGGGTGACAGTTAGGGCGCGCATGATCGCGACATTTGATGTTCTTGTCGTCGGATCGGACGAAGCCAGCCTTTGTGCGGCGGCCTGTGCGGCGCGCGCCGGGGCGCGTGTCGGCCTGCTGCGGCGAAAAGCCGAAGGTAAGCGCCAGTCAGACGCGAGTGTCAGTGCGGTTCCCAACGCTGTATGGCGTCGCCTGGATTTACAGGATTATGGCGTCTGTCTGGAGCCGGTCAGCGCCCGGATTAGCTTGATGGACGAAGGCGAATCGGTAGCGACCTATCCAAGTGTTCGCCAGACTGGCGCGGCGCTTGCGGCGAACGGCGCCGAAGATCATTTGCTGTGGTCGTCTTTTGTTGATGAAATGGCGAGACTGAAACGCACCGCCGATCTTGATGGCGTGGTGACCCGCGCGCCCAATGGCGTGGCGCCGTTGACCAGTTTGCTTGAAAACCCACAAAGGCTTTCGGCTGTCGGCCAGCTTACCGGCGCGTGTACGGACCTTCTTGATGACTATTTTTCGGATGATGGATTGAAAGCGCATCTTGGCGCCTATTCATTGGCGCGTGCTGGACTGGGCGGGCGTGAGCTTGGCGCCGCCCTGGAGGTGCCGGACTCTCTTGATGACGATGCGTGGCGCGTGCGTGCAACGGCTGACGGGGCGTCGCTTTACGCCGTGCTGGAAAAGATTTGCGAGACGAGCGGCGTCGAGTTTTTTGAAGGCGCCCTAATCTCTGTTTTGACGGAAGGCGGCAAGCATAAAGTGATAGAAATCACTGGCGACGCCAAGCTGAAATCACGATGCGTCTTCTTTGCGACACCGGAGGCTGCCGCCTCCGCCGGTATTGCAACACCGGCGTCTCCACTTGTAGCACAAAATAATGTGACGGCGTCGATGCGTTTCAAACTTCGCAAATCGGTCAAACCGCCGGTCGGCGATAAAGATGCGATTTTTTTCATTCTGGACGGTGTTGATGATTTACAAACGGCGCGCGATTGCGTCGTAGACGGACAACTGCCTGAGTCGCTGCCCGTTGAATTTGAATTCGCAAGAAACGGTGATTTGATTGCGCGTACAAATTACTGCCCGAAAGCATTTCGTGAGGAAGGAGAGTGGCGTGACTGGACAGGGCAAGACCGCCAGGCTGTCGCGGCGCGCATCACGCAACGCCTCGCCAGCCGTATAAGCGCGCTGCCCGCTGCAGTGAAAAAGTCAAAGATTGAATTCATCGGCGCCGATGAACCGCATAAGAATAGGCCAATGGTAGCCTCGCCGGAACTGGTGGTCATTCAACCCAGCCACCACAATGCGATCGGCGCCGCCGTACAATTACTCGACAAGGTGTTGGCGCATGGTTGAGAAAACAGATCATGACCAGCATTCGGGCCGGATTGAAGGCGGCATTGACGCCATCGTGCTTGGCGCCAGCGCCGATGGCCTTGCCGCCGCGGCCTATCTTGGCGAAGCGGGTTTGCACACGGTGTTGCTGGAATCAGGCGCCGAAATCGGCGGGGAAATTCGCACGCGTGAATTCGCGCCTGATGTTGCCTGTGTCGACGGCGATCATCTGATTTCGGTGCTTGATCCGGAAACGATTTCCGACCTTGATCTCTACCGGCGCGGGGTTGCTTATGCATCCCGGCGTATGAATACCGCGTATTTTTTTGAAGACGGTCAAAGTCTTGAGATTGAAGGCGACCTTATAAACGCCGCCGCGAGCATTGACGAAGAGATTGGCGGCGGCCTCGCTTTCCAGACATTTACGCAACAATTGATGGAGTTAGCGGCGCAGTTGCGCCCGGCGTTTGAAACGTCAGGCAGCGGACGGGGCAGACAACGCCAGCGCACTATGGCGAAGGCGATGGATGCGTCGCCTGACGCCGCCCGGCGATTAAATCGATTTTTGCTGTCGTCGGGGGAGGCGATCCTCAATGATTACTTACCGGACGGCATGTTGAAAACGGCGATGCTGACGGAAATTGCTTTTCGATCGGCGGCGCCTGCGCATGAACCATTCAGTTTCATGAATCTCATCCGGCGCTGGGCGGGCGAAACATCGGGGCTACAGGCGGCCATCGCTTATCCGCGTGGCGGCGTCGTCACTATTATTGATGCGCTGCGGCGCGCTGTGCAGGCGGCGAAAGTTGAAATTCGCGCTGCGACGCCTGTTCAGAAAATTCTGATAGAGCGCGACCGCGTGGCGGGCGTTCAGCTGGAAAATGGCGGTCAGATAAGAGCGCCGATTGTGGTCGCCGCGATGGATGCGCGCCGGGTGTTTCTAGATATGATTGGCGCCAGTCACATCGACATTGAATTTCAGCGCATCGTTTCAGCGGCAAACCCCCCCGTCGGATCAGGGCGCTTGCATCTTGTTTTGAAAGGCTTCGCCCGCGACGAAAAGACAAAAGAGAATATGCAGCGACGCCTCGTATATACGCCAGGGGCGGATAAACTGCGTCGCGCTTTTGCAGAAGCGCGTGCTGGCGACATTCCACAAGATATGATCATTGAAGCGATTTTTCCGGCGGCGATTGATGAGGCGGTCGATGATGACAGTCGCCAGCTTCTCTCGATCATCGCGCATCCTTTACCCTTTGACTCCAATGCCGATGCCGAACGGCGAGCAGCGATCGCATCGGCGATCCAGGCCAATGTCGAACAGTTTGCACCGAATATTGTCGATCGGATTGAAGCGTCGGATTTATCGCTGCCCGCCGATCTGGCGGCGACTTCCGGTTACCATGCCGAGGCGTTCGCCGCGCGTCCCGGCGTGATGCAGCAATGGGCGCTGGCGAGCCAGGTGACGACCGCCAGCGGAATTGAAGGCCTTTATTTCTGCGGGCCTGAAGCGCAGATCGGCTATGGTGTGAACTGCGCGGCCGGACGGATTGCAGCTAAAGCCGCCATACGCCTCTCCCGGCGGGGATCGGCGGCGGCGTGATTTTTCCCGTTGAAGATTTTGTCGCCGATGCGCCGAAGCCAAGCCCGCTCTTTTCTGCGGCGGCGTCCGTGAGCGAGGCGAATTTATGGACATCAGTTAACGGATGGTCAGTGGCGCGCGCTTTTACATCGCCTGATAAAGAATATCATGCAGCGAAAACGGCGGCGGTCATTGCCGATCTTGGCCCGCTGGCGCGCTATGCGCTGCGCGGTAATGAGGCGGCGGCCTTTCTTGGCCGCTTGACGACGGCGCCGTCGGCGCGCCTTGGACCGGGCGAAAGCGCCAGGGGGCTTATCCTTGATAATGATGGCGCTGTTGTCGATCTAGCGGAAGTTTCGCGATTATCGGAGGAGCTTTTTCTTCTGACAACGCCGACGTCCCATGCGCGCCGCCTGCAGCTTGCCGTGCGCGGCTTTGATGTGCAGGCGGAAGACATTACGGACGATGTCGCAGCGCTTGGGGTTTTTGGTCCGAATGCGGCGGAGGTTTTGAGAGCGGCTGGCCTGAAATCGCCCGGAGAAGCGGTCGCCGCCTCGGCGGTGGTGCGCGGTGTTGAAACGGCTGCGCGGCCGATCCAGTTCGGCGCCTTGCCCGGGATTGAAATCGTATTCCCGAAAGATGAAGCGCTGACAATCTGGGAGCGCCTGATGCGCCGCAGTCAGGTCGGACCGATTGGTCTCGACGCAATGGAAATTTTGCGCCTTGAAAGCGGGGCGCCGCGATCGGGTGTTGATTTCGTTTCCGCCGAGCGTGCTCATCCGGGCGAGGCTAGATTGCCGCTGGAAATCGGACTGCCTCATCTGGCGCCGCTTGATCGCGGCTGGTTCAACGGTCGCCGTGGATTGCGCCAGTCCGGCGAGCGCGCCGACCGCCGGCTGGTGACCCTCCTGATCGACGACGATCACACTATGGCGGGCGCCGAGGTTCGCCTGGGCGATAAACCGGCGGGTCGGATCACCAGCTGCGCCTGGTCGCCGGCCACTAAACGTGTTGTGGCTTTTGCTGATATATTGCCGCTAAGTGGCGGAAAACAAAGCCAGATTGCTGTGATTACTTCTGCTGGCGCCGCGGTGAATGCAAAACTGACCCAAACTGCTGAAAGCGCTCTGGCGGCCTCGTTCAGGTCGGCCCAGAAAGCGGCGACGGAATCCGGTCGTTGACCCGTTTAAAGAACAGACGGGGGTCAACAATAGGAGTTACCATGAACAAGTTTCTTATCGCATCGGCGGCTGGCCTTGGCTTAAGCATGATCGCCGCGGGCGCTTATGCCGGCCAGGGCAAGGGTGGCAAACGCTGGGACCGTTTGGACATTAATGGTGACGGCAAGATTACCGCCGAGGAGTTGTCTGAACGACAATCGGAGCTGATCGCCAATGCTGACACTGACGGCGACGGCGCCATTACGAAAGATGAAATGAAAGCCTATCACGAAGCCCGCCGGGCCGAATGGCGCGAGAAAAACAATCCCGACACCAATGGCGACGGCGTCATTGATCGCACTGAATTCATCGCGTCGGCGCAAGAGCGTTTTGATCGCATGGACAAGAATGGCGATGGCGTAATCAGCGAAGATGAACGTCCCCGGCGCGGTCGCGGCCGTCATCGCGGCGGCGAGTAAGCTGTAATGGTTCAGCGTGGCGGCGCTTTGTTGCGCCGCCCGCGATTGAATGAAATGTTTTTAGGAAGACTGGCGCAGGTCTTTGGACAACGAACATGACAGCGATGAAGTTCTGGTCCAGCGCGCCGGTCGCGGCGACAGGCGCGCCGCCGAAACGCTTGTCGCACGGCACACGGATAAAATCTATGCGGTCTGTTTCAGAATGCTCGGCGGCCAACATGCGGCGGAAGACGCGACACAGGAAACTTTCCTGCGGCTTTGGCGCAATGCCGCCAAATGGAAACCGGCGGGCGCAAAATTCGGGACATGGCTTTACAGGGTTGCAATGAATATCTGTCTTGATCAGTTGCGCAAAACCAAACGTGACGCGCCAGAAGACGCTGCGCCGGAGCAGATTGATCACGCGCCGCGCCCTGACGATACATATCTCGCCGGCGAAAAGCGGTTTATTATTGACGAGGCGCTCGCCGCCTTGCCGGATCGACAGCGGATGGCGCTGACGCTTTGCCATTTTCAGGAGATGTCGAATATTGAAGCCGCGCAAGTAATGGAAATCAGCGTCGATGCGCTGGAATCCCTGCTGGCGCGCGGCCGCAGGGCCTTGCGGGACCGGTTGACGCCCTTGCGTGAAGAGTTGACAGGAAAGATGAGCGATGAGCCAACAGCCAGCATCAACTGACAAACAAGACGAGGCGGTTCGGCGCTGTTTCGCAGCCTATGGCGGCGATGTCGGCGCATGGCCGGCAGACAAGCGCACAGCGTTCGGCGATCTCGCCCTGTCGGATGCGTTCGCGGCGGAACGCGATGACGCGCTGTCGCTCGACGCCTTTTTGAATACGGCGACCGCGCGCGCGCCCCGTCATGATCTTAAAAACCGCATCATGGCTGGGATCGACCTGTCGCGGGATAATGCGCGCGCAGGGGCGCCCGGACTTTTGGCGATGTTGCTTCGGCCCTTGCCGGCGGGAGCGCTTGCGGGGCTGGGGGCCCTGGGGCTTGCAACGGGGTTCGTGACCGCGAATGCACAAGTCGCATCGCCGCCGGAATATGAGGCCTATGCTTACCTTGAAGACGCCGGGACGCTGATCAGTGAAGAGGAGGCGGTGCAATGGGACGAGGACTGATGATCGCGCTGGTCGCCTCCCTGGGACTGAACATTTTCGCCGTCGGATTTCTGTCAGGCCGCGTGTTGAATGACCCGCCTGCCGGACCGCCGCAGCGCGGCCCTGGCGGCGAGCAGTCGTTTCGGCTGATGCACTATGCAGATGCGTTGCCGCCGGAACGGCGGGCTGAATTTCGTGAGGCTTTCCGCGCGCAGCTTCCCGCCATGCGTGATGATTTTCGCGAGATGCGCCGTCTGCGGATGGAGCTGTCGGCGTTGCTCGGCGCAGAGGAGTTTGATCGCGCAGCGGTCGCGGCGAAGTTTGACGCCATTCAGGACGTCCGCGATCAGCAGCAGGCCGCCTTTGGCGAAGCGTTTCTTGACGCTTTTGAAACCCTGACGCCGGAAGAGCGCCAAATGCTGCGGGAAGCAGCGGAAAGTCGTCGCGGCAAAGGCCGCCGCGGGCATCGTGGCAAGCATTTTAAACGCATGCACGATGCGCCGCCGGAAGAGCGGGAAGAAGGCTAGGGCGACATTGTTTGCAAGGGGCGGGCCCCAAACGCGAAGCGGCTGGGGCCGGGTAAAGCCCAAACAGCTTCGACGCCCTTAGTTTGTTTCTCGGAAACTAATCAAAACCGCCAGACACCGTGAAACCCGATTGGCAGCGCTAACGGCGCGCGCCACGCGACAACAGGCCCTTCTGACAAATGCTGGCTATCGAATACATACAACTCCGTTGCTCTTTCCTTCAGATTGATCCCGGCGCCAACAAGCCAACCTTGGCTATGGCTTGAAGGGTTTGGAACGTAAAGATGCTCTTCAATGAGCGTATCTTCGCCAAAGTCGAACATGTCACGTTCGCCATTGCGCCAATCCACAGCCATCAACGCATTGAAGCGATAGCTATTTTGAGGTGGGATCGCACCTTCGCTGGCCGCAAAGAGATGGTCTCGTTTCAGTCCGGCGCGACGGGGATCGATTCGCGGAAATTCCGCCGTGAAGGGTGTTTTCTCGATGGATGCGCCACCGTCGGGATGCAGGATTACCATCGTTGCAACGGGTTCCGGCCGCGCCATCCGCCGCCCTTGAATAATCCGCGCACCATCGACGGCGTCGAGCGTCGGCCTATCAGCGATGCAGGCGTCAAACCTGATGGTCCCGTCTGGTTCTTCATAGGCGTCGCCGGTATGGAACAGGAAACCTGCCGGGAGATCGTAGATGCGGCGACGTTCTAAGTCGTCTTTGTCGATGACGAGGATTTTCATTCCCTCTTCCGGGCGCCAACGAAGTCGGCACACCTGAGGCGCCCTTTCCGCTTCTGCGATCCAGGGGGCAAGGGGAATGATCAGTTTGGTGCGCGTCATCGCCCAGTCGTGAAGGTAAGACGCGCGCGGTAAATCAATTAACGCCGCCGTTTCCAGCGCGCCGCCCGGCGACAAACGCCAAAGAAACATCCGAGGGTGATCCGGACTCGAGCCGAAATTCCATATCCGACCGTCAGGTTCGATTTTAGGGTGCGCTGAAAAAGGCATATGCGCGAGGTCTGATCGAAGTATCTTCAAACCCTTAGTGCCCAGCGTTTCCGGGTTGATGACGTAAGGTCCGCCGGCCTCCCATAACGCCCATAGCTGATCGTCGACCATTAGTAATGACGTATTGGCCGCATTCGCGTCGTCCGGGTGTCGAAGCCCTGCGTCGTCGCTGCCTTGCGTACCAAAACCGAAGGTAACGAAAGCGTCTGCAGCCTCATCGCGCCGGCGTTTCGGCGTATCGACGAAACGCGCGGTCAGGCTTGCGCTGTCCTCGGTGATCCGGAAGGCCCGGATGAAACCGTCACCGTCAAACCAGTGGCTCAGCGACTGTCCGCCGCGTGTGAACTGGCCCGGTCCATTTCGATAGAGAACGCCCTCAAGACCCGCAGGCGGTTTTCCGAACAACCGCGTTAAAGGGACGTTTTCCAAGCCTCCCGCCTGTGCATTGTTAAAGCCTGTAGGTCCGGCATCAGACGCTGAAAACGCGTGCGAAGGTTTGAGCACCGGTGCAGCGGCGGCAAGCGCGCCGCTGGCGAGTTTTAAAGCGCCACGGCGCGTTATTGTTGTTTCGATTTCACTCGGCATGGCGCGCCTCATTGCTGAAAATTGAGGGTTTCAGCGTTTTCCCCTGTAACCAATTCGAAGCTGGCGTCGTCCCATTTCGGCGGTCCGAAGCGCGGCTTTGCCCCTCGTGAAAAAGCGAAGGGCTCGACCGGGGCGCCAAAGGGGTTGGTGTTCAGAACGCCGTCTCCATTGAGGTCATGAAATGCGCGGATCGCATAGCGCCCGGCGGCCAGGTTCTCCACGCGCTCGGTTTGTGATGTTGACGATATCGGCGCGCGGACGCCTTTGATCGGCTCCCCGGCCTTATAGCTTTCCGCGCTGTTAAAGAGCGCCACCATCACCGCACCATCGGCGCTATCTGTCCTGAGGGTCAGGACAAGACTGGCCGGGCCGGGTTTTTGCGCAATGGCGGCGCTCGCGGGTGCTGGGGCCGCGCTCGATTTCGCCGGTATTGCACATGCCGCGATGCCGGCAAGCGCCGCAATGCAGACGGTGGTTTGAGCAAATATGATACTCATCAATGGCTCCTTTTGACTTTTGTTTGATGAACAGGGGAGCAGCGTGACAAACGCGCGCTTGCGCCAAAACTGGTACTTCGCGAGTACGTTGTTATGCTTCGTCAGTGACGGTATTCTTCATTGACGAAGCGCAAATGACGAAACAAACATCGAACATTTTCGTACAGGAGCTTATCCGCGGAAGCGGGTTTGCGGCGGTGGCGGGTACGCTTGCGGCGTTGATCGGCCTGTACAACACCCATCTGCTGGGCTGGCCTGGCGTCTGGCTTTATTGGGTTGGACTGATCGGCCTTGGCGTCTGGATCGGCGGTGCGATCAACGCCCAGATCGGCCCGCGTATGGTGGGCGCGCCATGGGTCGTTGTCTGGCTGGTTTCATCTGTAGCGGTCACGGCGCCGATGTTTGGGCTTGTCACCGCCGCACAGACCCTCATCGGCTATCCAGTTCCGGCTTCCAGATTCCTGGACCTCGCAGCAAAAGTGTTTTTCGTGACCGCCGCGATCACCGGCATCAGATTCACGAGGATGCCATCAAACCCGTCAAGCATTAATTCTGACGTCCCTTTAAGCGAAGATGGGGGGCGTCAAGCGAAGCAGGAATTGGCGACGGAGGCGGCGACATCAACGGCGCCTAAAACGCCTGCTCTCGCCAAACGACTTCCGCAGAAATTGAAGGGGGCTGAGATTTGGGCGCTATCGGCCGAAGACCATTATGTGCGCGTGCATTCAGCCGCCGGCGCCGACCTCGTCTTGATGCGCCTCGCTGATGCTATCGAAGCGATGGATGGTGCGGAAGGAGCGCGTGTTCACCGCTCCTGGTGGATAGCGCGCGCGGGCTTCGCGGGGTTTCGTCGCAAAACAGAAGGCGGCGTAATAACCCTCAAGGATGGAAGTGAAGCGCCTGTTTCACGCAGCAACATCGCGGCGTTCGATGCGTTGCATTGGAACAAGGAAGATTCTGCGCAGGATATTAGGCCATAAGAATTTTCTTTTGATGGCATAACGCCCGCTTCAGAAACGAAGCTGAATCACTCGGCTGCTTGTGTCGCGCTGAAGCTTGGCGGTGTCTGTTCGGCGCCGACGAGATAATAGGCTTCCTTGCGTACAAACTGGGGGAGGCGGACTTTCGCTTCCTTGCGGCGTGGGAAGGTGGCGCAGGCGACAGTGCCTTTACCCGGTTGACTGGCGAGGGCGAGGATGCCGCCCTGCAATTCCATCAGCGATTTTGACAGGGCGAGGCCGAGGCCCGATCCGTCGCGGCTTTTGGCGAAATGGTTTTCCGCCAGTTCAAACGGCGCACCGAGTTTTTTCATCTGTATACGCTCGATGCCGACGCCGCTGTCGGCGACGATCACGGTGACGCCGTCAAGGTCAGCCTCGGCGGTTAGGGTGACTTCGCCGCCGTTCGGCGTGAACTTCACCGCATTGGAGAGAAGGTTGAGCGTCACCTGTTTCACCGCGCGCGCATCGGCCCAGACCGGCGGCGCGTGCCCCACGGATGCGGTTAATTCAACGCCAGCGTCGGCGGCGCGCTTGGCGACAAGGCGCGCGCATTCGTTCAGGGTTTTTTCAAGCTCAATGCGCTTGGGCTCCAGCGTCAGTTTGCCGGCCTCGATCTTTGACATATCGAGAATATCGTCAATCAGTTCCAGGAGGTGCCGTCCGCTCGACAGGATATCGCCGACATATTCCTTGTACTTAGTGTCGCCCAGGGGGCCGTAAAGCTCCGACTGCATCACTTCGGAAAAGCCGTTGATGGCGTTCAGCGGCGTCCTCAGTTCATGGCTCATATTGGCGAGGAACTCGCTTTTCGAGCGATTGGCTTCCTCGGCGCGATATTTTTCGTACTGATATTTCTGCATCGCTTCTGAAAGTTCGCGGCGCGAGGATTCCAGATCCTCGACCGTTCGCTCCAGTTCGCGTTCTTTTTTCTTCTGGGCGCGGGCGCGTTGCTTCAGGTCGGTGACGTTGGTGGAAACGCAAACATAGCCGCCCTCGGCCGTGCGCCGGCGAGAGACATGAGCCCAACGCGCGCCGGGCAGGGCGACCTCGACATTTTCCTGTGCGTCGTCGCCATCGAGGGGGCCAAAAAATTCTGTCAGAACATCGCCAGCGACGCCGGCGCAGGTCGCGACTTCTTCGAGCGTCAGGCCGGGCTTTAAAACTTTTGCCGGGATGCGGAAGATTGAGGCGAAACGCTTGTTCCAGATCGCCAGGCGGCGATTAGCGTCCCACAGGACAAACGCTTCCGGAATGCTTTCAATGGCGTCGCGCAGGCGCGTTTCGGCAATCGCCGCGCTTGGCGCAATCGCTTTGGCGCCGGAAAGGTCAAAGGCGACGCCGGCCCGTTCAAATCGCGTCGCGTCTCGCGCGGTGCGTAAATATACGCGTGACCAGGCGCCGCCAGGATCGCGAAACCGGACAACGCCTTCATTGACGCCTGACGGTTCCCCGGAAAAAATCGCCATCGCCGTGCGCAAATCCTGCGGATGCACGATCGCGGAAATCTCGCGCAGGGTGAAGCTGCGGTCGCGGGGTCCGAGGCCCAGCGGTTCTAGAAAGGCGCGCCCAAATTCGACATTGCGGTCTTTGCTTTCGTAAAACCATGGGGAGCATCGCCCGCCGGTGAGCGCCATCTTGAAATCCGTCAGCGTGGTCAGCGCATGGGCGGCTTCGGCGGCGGCGCGGCTTTGACGGATAAAGGCGGCCATGAGGGAGACGATCACCAGTGTCATGGCGGCGAGAATAACCGCGTAAATGATCCACGCCCGGGAGCGGTCAAAGATGTCCCGCGCCGGCGCCGCGGCGAGGAGAACCTCGCCATTGTCGAGAGGGCGCCAGTAGGCGGCGACCTTGCCGCCAGCGAGGTCGAAGGTGACGCCGCCACGCCGCTCAAGATCGAGTGCTCGGATCGCCGCGTCGGGGATCTGCACAATGTCGGTGCGGCCTTCGGTGGTCAGGACGTCGCCAGAAGAGGAGAGATGGAACAGCGCCGCATAGCCGCCGGGCCCTGACCGCTCCAGCGCTTCGCGCGCCGGGGCGCCGGTCATGATGGCGATATTCATGGCGTCCGCGCCGTCGCCGACCGCCTGCTCCAGCCGCAGCTGGGTCTCGGTCTCGCGCGAGGCGACTTTCTCGTTCAGCTCGAAAACCATCAAGACCGCGAGCACCAGGATGAAGCCGCCGGTCAAAATGGCGAGACGGCGCGGTGAGAGCGCGTCGATGCGCGCTTCAAGGTCCAGGCCGTCATTTTGTTGCTTCTTCGCCATGCGCCGCCATGTCGCCTGCAGATTTCATCGCCCGCAGATTTTCACCGGAAACCGTCTACCCTAGCAAAGCGGCGCCGCGTACGCCATGCGCGTCCGTTTACTCTTTTAAAACTATTCTGTTTCGTTGGTTAATGTCACGCGCGAATCACTTTGGCGGCGCGCTTGTTTTCCCATGCGGCGGTTTCGGTGGAACGGCGACTACTGGATTGTTTTGGCGGCGGAAAGGCCGCGCGGAAATTCGCCGTCTTTGGGCTTTGCCGCTTGGAATTCTCCGGCCGCCCCGTTAACCAGTGGGCATGAAGCATTTTTTGAACACCGCTGACTGGTCCCGCGATGCGCTGCAGGCGATGATTGATGACGCGCGCGCGATGAAAACCGCGCGTTTTGGCGACGCCCTCAAGAACAAGACGGTGGCGCTGTTATTTCTTAACAATTCTCTCCGGACCCGCACCTCGTTCGATGTGGGCGCGAGGGAGCTTGGCGGCCATGCGGTGGTGCTGTCGCCATCCGGGGGCATGTGGCCGCTGGAGTTTGAAGACGGCGTCGTCATGGACGGCGAGGCTGAGGAGCATGTGAAGGAGGCCGCGAAGGTCCTCTCGCGCTATTGCGACATGATCGGCATCCGCGCATTCCCGAAATTCGTCGACTGGCAAGAGGATCGCAAAGACAAAATCTTGCAAGCCTTCGCCAGATACGCCGACGTCCCCGTCGTCAATATGGAGACCATCACCCATCCCTGTCAGGAGATGGCCCATGTGATGGCGCTGCAGGAACGGTTTGAACGGGACGGGCGGGGCGCCCTTGACGGCAAGAAATTTGTTCTGACCTGGACCTATCACCCCAAGCCCCTGAACACGGCGGTCGCGAACTCCGCGCTGATGATCGCCGCCAAGTTCGGGATGAAGCCGACGCTGCTTTGTCCGACGGAGGACTATGTTCTCGATGATCGCTATGTGGAGCAAGCATGCAAGGACGCCGGCGCCAACGGTCACGGCGTTACGATTACGCACGAGATCAATGAAGCTTACGAAGATGCGGACGTTGTTTATGCGAAAAGCTGGGGTGCGCTTCCCTATTTCGGAAACTGGGAGCCTGAAAAGCCGATCCGCGACGCGTACAAGCATTTTATTGTCGATGAAGACAAAATGGCGAAGACGAACAACGCGCTCGTCTCCCACTGTCTGCCCATGCGCCGCAATATAAAAATGACCGACGCGGTGTTCGATAGCCCGAACTGCATCGCCTATGACGAAGCGGAAAATCGCCTGCATGTGCAAAAGGCGATCATGAAGGCGTTGGTGGGGTGAAAATAAATCAAGATACGAAACGGCAAACGGCGTTAGGAATGTTCAGGCTTTCGCTTGACTTTCACGAGTCAGCTCTGGCGATAGAACGCACGTTTCGACGAAAAAAGCTGTTCGGAGAAGAAGCTCAAACAGCATCATTTACAGCTTATTATATGATGGGGCACGCCATAGAGTTGGTATTGAAAGCGGTTTTACTTCAACGCGACGAAAATTGTCACCAAATGCTCAAAAGCGCTATTGGGCATGATCTAGAAAAGTGCCTTGAACAAGTTCGTAAAGTAGATGCATCCATTCTAGATTTTATGGATGAAAATCATACACATCATGTCCTCGTTTTGAATGATAACTACTGCATCAAACGTTTTGAGTACATGATGACGGGTGGCATCTCTTTGCCGGATTGGCCCACTTTAAATGAGTTTATAGAGTTAGTACAAAAGCGTGTTGCACCAGAAATTCCTCATGGAAGCAGATCGATGAAAACTGCAAACGAGTTATGGTATTAACCGACGTGACAACCGCCTCCATCTGCCAGACCATCACCCACTTGCCCAGGCTTCATCCTGAGGAGAGATTATCTTCGCCCTTCGTGACGCGTCCACTTTGTGGACGCCCTCAGGGTGAAGATAATTTCGTCTCGAAGGATGGGCGGCGATGAGCCAGATCACGGTCTGGGTCTATATGCTCCGTTGCGCCGACGGCTCCTATTATGTCGGCAAGTATCAAGGCGACGACTTGGAAACGCGGCTTTGGGAGCACAACAACGGAAAATATCCGGATGCTTACACTGCGAAGCGACGGCCGGTTGAAATTGTCTGGTCCGAGTGGTTTTCCCGCTACGATGATGCTGTTGCTTGCGAGCGCAAGCTGAAAGGGTGGAGCAGGGCCAAGAAGGAGGCGCTGATCCAGGGCGATGAAGCAGCACTGAAGGCGTTTTCGAGAAGGGGCTTTCGGCCTTCGACCCTTCGTGAGGCGCCCGCAGGGCGCTCCTCAGGGTGAAGGACTTGTGTCCCCAAACTCAAGAACCTAACACAATGTATAAACTTCATCCTGAGGGTGATTTGAATTCAAATCACCGAAACGCCGTCTCGAAGGATAGGCAGCAAGCGCGATAGTAATTACAATGACCACGCCAACCTCTACCCGCCAGACCATCGTCCAGTTGCTTTCCAATATGAGCGATGGCAAGGAGATTCGCTCCTACCTCCAGCGTTTCTCCGAGGTCGATCAGTCGCGCTTTGCGATCATAAAGATCGGCGGCGCGATCCTCGCCGAGCAGTTGGAGGAGACGGCGAGCGCGCTGGCGTTCCTGCACACGGTCGGCCTGACGCCGATTGTCCTTCATGGCGGCGGCGGGCAGCTCGACAGGGCGCTTGATGAGCAGAACGTCAAAACCAAAAAGATTGACGGCCTGCGCGTCACGTCCGCCGCTGCGCTCGATATCGCCCGTGACGTTTTCATCGGCGAGAACATCAAGCTGGTGGAGGCGGTGCGCGCGCAAGGGGTCTCCGCCCATTCGCTGACCACCGGCGCGATTGAGGCTGATTATCTCAACAAGGAAAAATACGGGTTTGTGGGTGAGCCGACCGGCGTGCGGCTGGGGCTGATTGATTCCATCGTCAAAACCGGCGCCATTCCGATCCTCACCTGTCTCGGGCTCGCGCCTGGCGGTCAACTCGTCAATGTCAATGCGGACTCGGCGACACGGGCGCTCGTTCATGCGCTGCAGCCGATGAAGATTATCTTTCTCGCGAGCGTCGGCGGTCTTCTTGATGAGGCGGGTGACATCATCCACTCGATCAACCTCGCCGCCGACTATGATGACCTGATGGCGCAGGACTGGGTCGAAGGCGGGATGCGCCTGAAGATCAACGAGATTAAACGCCTGCTTGATGACGCGCCGCTGTCGTCATCCGTATCGATCACGACGCCTGCCGGGCTGGTGCGCGAACTTTTCACCCATGGCGGGTCCGGCACATTGATCAGAAAAGGCGAGCGCATTCATCGCCATGACGACAAAG
Organism: Pseudomonadota bacterium; assembly: GCA_039196665.1. Lineage (GTDB taxonomy): Bacteria > Pseudomonadota > Alphaproteobacteria > Caulobacterales > Parvularculaceae > Hyphococcus. Next base: position 232,814 of record JBCCUQ010000002.1, read on the forward strand.
CGAAAGTCGATGCAAAGCGCGCAACGGCGCTGATCGAAGATGCGTTTGCGCGCCCGCTGGTCAAGGGCTGGTGGAAGACGTTCGATATGAACACGACCTACATCTCGGACAGCTATCGCGCCGGCGCCTTTCTCTCGCGCCTTTCCTGTGCAGGCGCAGACGACTTCGATTATCTCGACAAGTTCGCCGTGCTTGAAGACGCCCGTGGCGAAGGGCTGGCGCGCACGGTCTGGCGGACCTTTTCAAACGACCATCCATCTTTCTTCTGGCGCTCGCGTACGGAAAACGGATTCAACGCATTTTATGCCGGTGACTGTGACGGATCTGTGCGGCGTGGTCCCTGGACGATTTTCTGGAAAGGCGAGACGGACTTTGCACGTATTGCAAAAGTCGTCGATCATGTCGCCGCGATGCCGCCGAGCTTTGAGGGGGAGTAGGCAGTGACGAATTCATTCTATCGCCTTCATCCTGAGGAGGCTTTTCCTTCGCCATTCGAGACATTTCCGCTTTGCGGAAACCCTCAGGGTGAAGGAAAAGGCGTCACGAAGGACGAAGGCGATCCAATTTGCGGTGGAGGCCTTTGGTCATGAGCGAACCGTTTCTTGTCGGTCTGGTCGGCGCGCGTGGACATACGGGCCGCGAACTGATCCGCCTGATCGCCGGTCACCCGGAATTGATGCTCGCCTATGCGGTGAGCCGCGAATGGGCGGGCCGCCCGGTCGCTGAAATCGCGCCGGAAGATCAGGACGAATGTATTTTCGAGGCGCTGACGCCGGGTGAGGCTGCGAAGCGCCGTGCGGATGTGATGATCCTCGCACTGCCCGACGGAGCGGGCGCGCCCTTCGTTGAGGCGATTGAACGGGACGCCCCTCATCGCATTGTTGTCGATCTGTCTGCGGATTACCGCTTTGATGACAAATGGGCTTACGGTTTGCCGGAGCTTCATCGCGACAAAATCAAAGGCGCGACGCGGATCGCCAATCCGGGGTGCTATGCGACAGCGATGCAGTTGGCGCTGGTGCCGCTTGTCGAATTGCTGGATGGTGAGCCCGCCGTTTTCGGTGTCTCCGGTTATTCCGGCGCCGGGACAAACCCAAGCCCCAAGAATGATGTCGAGCGGTTGAAAGACAATCTGATGCCTTACAGCCTGGTCGGTCACAAGCATGAACGCGAGGCGATGCGCCATCTCGGATTTCCCGTGCGCTTCATGCCTCACGTTCATCCGGCGTTCCGGGGACTGATTGTGACAGTGCATGCGCCGCTGAAGAAGAAAACGGAAGTCGCGGCGCTCACCGCGCTCTTCAAAAACAAATATGCTGGCGACGCATTGATTTCGTTTACCGAAGGCCCACCTGAGCTACAGGACGGATCTAATCAAAATGGCGTGCTTATTGGCGGTTTTGCGGTCAGCGACGACGGCGGGAGCGCGGTGATCGTCGCAGTGGAAGACAATCTTCTAAAAGGCGCGGCGGTGCAGGCAATCCAGAATGTGAATCTGGCGCTCGGGTTAGAGGAAATGACAGGGATCGAAACATAAAGTATGGCGGCAGCGGGCGAGGGTGAGTTTCTGGTGCAGGCGGCGACCTATCTTGGGGCCGCGGCAATTTCCATTCCTCTGTTCCAACGCTTTAAATTAGGCTCCATTCTCGGCTATCTCGCCGCCGGCGTTGCGGTCGGTCCATTCGGTCTCAATCTTTTACAACAGGAAGAAGGCGTTTTTCACGTCGCCGAACTCGGCGTCGTTCTCTTCCTTTTTGTCATTGGTCTGGAATTATCGTTATCGCGCTTGTGGTCCATGCGCGCGCAGATTTTTGGTTTCGGCGCCTCGCAGATGGCTTTAACCGGCACTGTAATTGCGGGCGCATTTGTGTTCGCCGAAGTGATGCCGGCGCCGGCTGCGATTATCGCGGGGCTATCGCTGGCGTTTTCCTCAACGGCGTTCGCGTTGCAGCTTATGAGAGAGCGGGGCGAGTTAAACACCAGCTACGGCCAGCGTGCTTTTTCGATCCTGTTGTTTCAGGACCTTGCCGTCATTCCCTTGCTCGCGGCGATTCCGTTTGTTGCTGGCGCGGGGGCTGGGGACGGCGCGCCTGGCTGGGTCAGCGCCGGCAAGGCGGTAGGCGTTCTTGTCGCGCTGGTTGTGATCGGCCGGTATGGTCGTGACCGCGTCTTTCGGCTGGTCGCCAGTTCCGGCTCGCGAGAGGCGTTCGCCGCGATGGCGTTGTTCGTTGTCGCCTTGACGTCGCTTGCTGTCGCCTGGGCGGGCCTTTCCATGGCGCTGGGCGCGTTCCTCGCCGGCGCGCTATTGGCGGAGTCCTCCTATCGGCATCAGATTGAGACCGACATCGAACCGTTCCGCGGGCTGCTGCTCGGATTGTTTTTCATCTCCATAGGCATGCGCCTTGACCTTGGGGTGATTGCGCAATCCTGGATGATCGTGCTTGGCGGCGCAGTGGGGCTGGTGGCCGTTAAAGCCATGCTGATTTACACCGTCACTCGCATCAGCGGCGTTGAACGTGGCGATGCGGTGAAAATCTCCGCTGTCCTGTCGCAAGGGGGGGAGTTCGCCTTCGTTGTGATCAGTCTTGGCGTGTCCGCATTGTTATTTACAAACGTGCAGGCGACGCTGATGTCGGCGATCGTGACAATCTCCATGGTGATGACGCCGATCCTCGCAATCCTCGCAGCGCGTTTCACATCGGGAACGCAGGACGAAAGCGATGATGATCTGGCGCGTCCGCATATCAGTCATGATCATGTGATCGTCGCCGGCTTTGGCCGCATGGGCCAGATCATTTCACAAGTCCTGCAGAATTCCGGCGTGCAGGTGACGGCGATTGATCGCAATCCGGCGCATATTCGCAACGCCGAACGTTTTGGCTTCAAGGTCTATTACGGTGACGGCGCGCGCCTCGATATTTTGATGACTGCCGGCGCCGAAAACGCCCGGGCGGTCATTTTGTGTATGGATGATAAAACGGCTGTGAATCATGCGGTGCAGATGCTGCGCGAGCGGTTGCCAAAGGTGACCATCCTTGCGGTGGCGCATGACCGGATGCACGAAATTGATCTGCAGCCTTTGGGTGCGGACGTTATCGTACGTGAAACCTTGGAGTCGAGCCTGTTAATAGCGAGGGAAACCCTGTCCCGCCTCGGCTTTGATAGCTCGACGATTGAGGATTATGTGGAACAGTTCCGCAAGACGGACAGGGAACGATTGCTTGAGCAACGCGATTATGGGCCCGAAGCCGGGAAGGAGCTGTTGCACTCGCCTTATCGAACGCCGGATAAGCCAAACTAGTTCGCAGCGCTGTTCACAGACTGATAAATTTCTTTGACCAAAGGCGCAGTAGCGGGGAGTGAGGGCTGTCCGCGTGTCATGCCGGTCCGGACAATGATCATCCGTTTTGAAGGGATGATAAAGACAAACTGTCCCTCATGGCCCGACATGAAATAAACCTCTTCGGGAAGGCCTTGTAAAAAACGGGTGCGGCCGTCTTCTCCATCTCGGTTCAACCAGAAATGTGCGCCATACTGACCATCCGCCGCGCTCGCCGGCGCACTGACGTAAGCAGCCCAGCCTTCAGGTAGTATCCTTTCGCCATCCCAGACGCCATCCTGCAAATAGAGTTGGCCCAGCCGCGCCCAGTCGCGTGCTGTCGCATAGATAAATGATGACCCGATGAAGTTTCCTGTCGCGTCCGGCTCCATAACAACGCTTGCCGCGCCGATAGGATCGAAAATGGCTTGGCGCGCAAAGGCATGGTAATCGACGCCGCTCGCCGACATTTCCTGGCGCAGCAATTTTGAGATCAGATTGGTTGTGCCGCTGGAATAATACCAGACGGTTCCAGGCGGATGAGCGGCCGCGGCGTTTGCTGCGATCACGCCGGAGTCCGCCATTTCAAACAGCATGCGGTTCACATCAGATCGCGGCGCGCCGTAGTTCTCTTCAAACGCTAGGCCGCTCTGCATTTGTAAAAAGTCATTCCATGTGATCGCCGAGCGGGCGGGATCATCGGCCCATGCTGCGACCGGCGCCGGGTCATCGATATCGATCAGGCCGCGAAGCGCTGCGGCGCCCGCCACTGTGGCCGTCACGCTTTTGCCCATCGACCATGATAAAAAGGGCGTATCCTTATCAAATCCTTCCGCATAGCGTTCAGCGACCAGCTTTCCGTCGACGATGACCAAGACGGCGCGGTGATTTGGTTCGTTATTTACAAACACGCTGTCAAGGGATGCGTTCAGCGCCGTGTAATCGACCTTGTTCAAGTTGTCCGGTGATGTTGCTTTGGCGCCCGGCCAGGGATCGCTTGAGAAGGCGGGTGATGGCTCAGGCAATGTGTGCAGGCGTCCGGCGTTCGCGAGCGTGCAGCCGTAGCCTTCGCGATAAACGGCGTTCGCGCGTCCAAAACCTAAGGGGCCCGCCGCTGATGCCTTTTTGTTTTCAATGTCGGCTTTTACCGCGATCTTAGACATCATCGGATTGATGCCCTCAAACTCCCTGGCGACGACATCATCGGCGCTGCGCCCAGCGAGGAAAATCTCGGAGCAAGCGACTTTCGCTTTGTAGCCAGCGCCGATGCGCGCAAACCTGTCCGCCTGAACGCCGGCGCCGATCAGAATAAGCGCGCCGGCGGCGCCAATCGCCAATAAAAGCCAGTGATGGAATTTCCAGTCGCTCAAGGCCCAACCCCGCCATAATCGCTTCAGGGTTGATCACATGATCGCGCCAAAATCAAAGATTCCGTCTGTTAAAGACCGATAAAAGGCTGGACCAGCTTGCCGGTGAGGGTTTTGAAATCCAACGGCGCCGCTGTCGCAATCAGGCAAATGCAAGGCTCGTCGCCAATTGCTTTTGGGCTGTGCGTATGGTCATCGCCAAGATCTGCAAGGTCGCCAACGTTGAATTCACCGATCTCGTCTTCATAAGCGCCGCGCAAAATAAGCGTTAGCTCTTCACCCTTATGGGTATGCTTTGGCATCCGCGTGCCCGGTGCAATTTTCAGCAGACGAAGAACACCCTCGCGATAGCCTTGAGCTTCGATCACACTTTGCGACATGCCCGGCGCGACCTGGCGCCATTTAACATCGTCCAGCGAGCCGTTCAGATAAGCGCTAAGCGGTGGTTGCTTTTCAACACGGTCGGAAGAATCGTGGTGAGGGGCGACAATATTCGCCGTGCTGTCCGCACGCGCCAGAATTTTCTCAAGCGCGTCGGACGCCATCGCAACCGGCTCAATTTCTTCAAGGCAAACGCCGCCGAGCGCTTCAAAATCAGAGACAGCCTCAGCGCATTGTGAGCACTTGGCCAGATGAGTGGCGAGCACGACGGCGCGCGCCTCGTCCAGGCGTCCCGCCGCAAAATCAGCCAGCGTTTCGGGTCTTGGGTGGTGATTTACTACTCTCATACTAGATCGCCGATTTCTTTCCGTACTTTTTCGAACGCCAGCCGCAGCCGCGATTTTACTGTTCCGAGCGGCAAATCCAAACGCTCCGCAATTACAGAATGAGGCTCGTCCTCGTAAAAATGAAGGCGCATGACCTCTAGCTGTTCAGGCGGCAGATTGCTCACTGCCTTCTTAATACGGGCGCTTTGTTCGTTTAGTTCACATACGTGGTCCGCCCGAGGGGATTCTTCAGGCATCAGCGCCGGCTCGTCGGGATCGAGTGACCCCCGGGAAGCCCTGCGGATGGCGTCAATCCTGGCGTTCCGGGCAATGGTGAAGATCCAGGTCGAGGCTGACGCCTTAGCCGGATCGAACAATTTCGCCTTCCGGAGCACCTTCACCATGGCGTCCTGAGCGAGGTCTTCGGCTTCCTCAGGCGAGGCGCCGCCGCGGATTAAGAAACCCTTAACCCTAGGCGCAAAATAGGCGTACAGCTCCGCGAAAGCGCGCCGGTCGCCAGTCTCCGCTATGCGCAACAAGCATTCTTGCATTTGTCGCGCTGCGTTTAGATCTTGTGGTTTTGTGCTAGACACGCTCGCCGATCAACAGAATAGAATTTCCCAACAGCCATGCGATGGCGCCTGGCCGCCCGTAAGTCCAGAAGAATACTCACTTCTTCGTGTTTGATCTACTGGAAACGCCGTAGCGTAACTCGAGTTCAAATAAAGGGAATATCAATGCCATTTGACGCCGCTCGGAAAAAAAGCCCCATGGGTCGCCAGCGCATTGCCGTGATCGGCAGTGGCGTTTCCGGACTCTCCGCCGCATGGCTGCTGTCAGACGCCCATGAGGTTGCTGTCTACGAAAAGGACGATCGCTTGGGCGGCCACACCAACACGGTTGATATTGATCTGCCCAGCGGCAGGTTGCCGGTCGATACCGGGTTTATCGTATTCAACGAACCTAGCTACCCGAATTTCACCGCCATGCTCGACCATCTCGGCGTCGCGACTGAGGCGTCCTGTATGTCTTTCGGCGCCTCAATTGATCGCGGGCGCGTCGAATATTCCGGTCAGACCCTGTCATCGGTATTCGCCAAACGGTCCAATGCGGCGTCTCCAACATTCTGGAAAATGCTTCGCGATATTCCCAGATTTCATCGTGACGCGCGCACGGCGCTGCGCAGCGGTTTTTGCGAACACGCCTCGCTTGGCGATTTTGTCACTCAACGCAAATATGGCCGCGGCTTTTGCGATCATTTCCTGAAGCCGATGGCGGCGGCAATCTGGTCGACGCCAAGCGTCAAGGTGTTTGACTACCCAGCACTATCGTTCTTCAAATTTTTTGAAAATCATGGCCTTTTGCAAGTGCTGAATCTGCCGATCTGGCACACCGTTTCCGGTGGCGCGCGCAGTTATGTGCGCGAGTTGGAAAAGAGCTTTTCTGACAATGTCCGGCTTTCATCTGCGATAACGAAAATTACCCGGACGGCGGATGGCGTTGAGCTTACGGATGTTAATGGCGCTATCGATCGCTTCGATCAGGTTGTTATCGCTTCCCATGCAGACGCGGCGAACGCAATGCTTAGTGATGCGGATGAAGAAGAGCGAGCTATTCTATCGGCGTTTCAGTATCAGCTCAACCGGGCCGTTCTCCATCTGGATGCTGCACAAATGCCCCATCGGCGGCGTGCATGGTCGAGCTGGAATTATATCAGCGAAGGCGATGACGGCGCCGTGTCATATTGGATGAACCGGCTACAGAATCTTCAGTGTCCGGAGGACATATTCGTTACGCTTAATCCTGTGGGCGACATCCCGGAGGAGAAAGTGCTTGGCGACTTCACTTATGACCACCCGATGTTCAATGCCGCAACGTCAAGAGCGCAACGCGATATTGCAGACATTCAGGGGCGCGGCGGCGTCTGGTATGCGGGCGCGCATCTCGGCTACGGTTTTCACGAGGATGGCTTGCAGTCAGGTCTTGCCATTGCGGAAGCGATCGGCGGCGTTCGGCGGCCATGGCTGGTGGAAAATGAATCCGGCCGTCTTCAGCAGATCGAAATTCTTGAGGCGCGGCTTTGAGGATTGATGCCGATATGGGCGCTGCGGTTTATGAAGGGGCCGTTACGCATCGCCGCTTCAAGCCTGTAAGCCATCATTTACGATATCGGGTTTTTTCATTTCTTCTGGACCTGGACATGCTGGACCAGACTGCGAAAGACTTGCAGTGGTTTTCGCGTAACCGGTTCAATCTATTTTCATTTCATGATCGCGACCATGGCGACGGCAAGTCGGATGATCTGGCCGCTTATATCCGCACCGCACTGATCAAGGCTGACGTTGACGGTGGCGGGCGCATTCTGGCGCTCTGTTATCCTCGTATGCTGGGATATGCATTTAATCCGCTTACGGTTTATTACTGCCATGATCAGGATAATAAGCTAACGGCGATTATTTACGAGGTCAGCAACACATTCGGTGGGCGGCATTCTTATTTGATACCGATCGATGGGGCGGCGGACCGGATTGAGCAAAGCGCCGACAAATGCTTTCACGTTTCGCCGTTTATCGACATGGATATGCGTTACGCGTTTTCGCTGACCCGGCCAGGCGATAATATAAGCGTTTCGATACAAACGAGCGACGAAGAGGGTCCGGTATTGAACGCGGCGTTCATAGGCGACGCCTCGATCTTGAGCGACAAAAAGCTCTCATCGCTTTTCATGCGGTATCCCTTGATGACGATGAAAGTCATTGCCGGCATTCATTGGGAAGCGCTGAAACTCGCGTCGAAGGGCTTGCGGTTGCGCGCCGGCGCGCCGACGCCGGAAACGCCGATTACTGTGGTGCGCGCCAGCCCCGGCGACATCAATGCGGCGGCCTGAGGCCAAAGGTTTATCCTCGAAGCAGGTTGTGGACGCTGCCTTTCTTTTGCGCTAGTCGAAGGGTAGATTCTGGAGGCTTTTCCTTATGAAAAAAATCTACCCTGATGCAAAAGCAGCGCTTGATGGGCTTACCTTTGACGGTATGACTGTGATGTCAGGCGGCTTCGGGCTTTGCGGCATTGCAGAAAACCTGATCGCAGCTTTGCGCGACAGCGGCGCGAAAGATCTGACGGTGATTTCCAACAATGCCGGCGTTGATGATTTTGGGCTCGGGCTGCTGTTGCAGACCCGCCAGATCAAGAAAATGATTTCGTCTTACGTGGGTGAGAATAAGGAATTTGAACGCCAGTTTCTATCGAATGAGCTGGAGCTTGAATTCAATCCTCAAGGCACACTCGCGGAGCGATGTCGTGCGGGCGGCGCGGGCATTCCGGGGTTTTACACCAAAACCGGCGTTGGCACCGTGATCGCTGAAGGCAAGGAGCACAAAGAGTTCAATGGCGAAACTTATATTCTGGAAACGGGTCTCGTTGCTGATCTTTCCATTGTCAAAGCCTGGAAGGCTGACGAGCAAGGCAATCTCATTTACCGTAAGACGGCGCGCAATTTTAATCCGATGATGGCGAGCGCCGGCAAGGTCACTGTCGCCGAAGTGGAAGAGATTGTACCCCTCGGTACGCTCGATCCGGACTGCATTCACACGCCCGGCATTTTTGTGCAGCGGGTTATCAAGGGCGAACATGAAAAGCGCATTGAACAGCGCACCATTCGCGAACGGGAGAGCGCATAATGCCCTGGGATAGAAACGACATGGCGCGCCGCGCCGCGGCCGAACTCGAAGACGGATTTTACGTCAATCTCGGCATCGGCATTCCGACGCTGGTCGCCAACTATATTGAAGACGGCATCGATGTGACGCTGCAGTCTGAAAACGGCATGCTCGGCATGGGGCCGTTTCCCTATGACGATGAGGTCGATCCGGATCTTATCAACGCCGGCAAGCAGACGATTACGGAGCTTCGCCGCACGTCATATTTCTCATCGGCGGACTCCTTCGGCATGATTCGGGGCGGCCATATCGACCTTTCCGTGTTGGGCGCCATGGAGGTCTCCGAAAAGGGCGATCTCGCCAACTGGATGATCCCCGGAAAAATGGTCAAGGGCATGGGCGGCGCCATGGACCTTGTCGCCGGCGTAAAACGCGTCGTTGTCGTGATGGATCACACTTCGAAATCAGGCGCGCCGAAGCTGTTGCATGAATGCTCATTGCCGCTGACCGGCCGCGCAGTGGTTGATATGGCGATTACAAACCTTGGGGTCTTTGAGATCGCTAGCGAAAGCGGCGGGGGCATGAAGCTCACAGAGCTGGCGCCGGATGTGACCGTCGATGATGTGAAAGCATCGACCGAAGCGACGTTTGAGGTTGCGGTTTAAGCCGTTCTAAAATGCGGCTTCCATTATGCGTGGCGCGTCTGACTGTTCGTGGTCGCCTTCGTGTACAATACAGCTTAACAGATGGTCGAGCGCTTTTTGATCGCCGCTCATTGTCATGCGCGCCGTTGCTTCCTCCAGCGTGAACTCGCTACGGAAGGCGCGCATAATCGTCGTGACGTCTGATGAAAGCGTTGCGACTGCGGGCGTGTCCGCGCCGCGGCGACAGGTCATTTCGCCGTTCATATTATAAAGCGTATACGGAAAATCATCGATAATAACATGCGCGACATAGTTATGTTCGGGCTCCGGACAATGATTGGCGAAGAGTTCGATCGCCAAGGCGACGGAATCCGGTTGAAGATCGTCGGAATAAATGCATTCCTGCGCCGGGGAGGGCTCCGAGCGGTCCATGAAATAATGGATTGACCATTTCATCATCATGCGAATGGCCGGCCGTAAGCCTTCACCGATTTCGGTCAGCCGATAGCGCCCGCGCGTTTCGCTGGGGGATGGCCCCTGAATCAGTCCGGCTTCTTCGAGTTCTTTAAGCCTTTTTGAGAGGAGATTGGCGCCGATGCCCGGCAGTCCGGCCTGCAGATCGCCAAAGCGCTGAGGACCAAGAAACAGGTCTCGCAGGATCAGGAGCGTCCAGCGCTCGCCTAAAAGGTCGAGAGCATGCGCTAAAATACAGTCCTGATTATACGTCCGCGCCATATTTCCTGCCCATTTATCGTTGTTTTTGCTCAGTCTACTACAAGCGTCATCAAAACTTACTATGCGAAAAATATACACTTTAAGCAAAGATTGTAGTTGACACTTTAAAAACATATAGTAAACTTTATAGTGTAGTCAACGGCGCTGTCTTTTTCGCTTTGCGCCGGGCGCAGACAGATAAATGGAGCTTTCCGATGACCAAGACCCTTATCGCCGGTGTAATCGCCAGCGCTCTCGCCGTCGCCGCAATGCCAGCAAACGCTGCTGATTGGAGTGAGAAAATTCAGCTCTGCGCCGCTGCGGCGCAATCCGAAGGTTTGGCGAACGAGGCTGATTATGATGTTAGATTTTTGAGCGGCGGCTCACGCCGTCTTACTATCGAGATGGTTCCTTCAGCCGGTGGCGAACCGGTTGTCGCCGAGTGCAAGATTGCGCGCGGCAAAATCAAGGAAGTGCAGCTTCAGGCCTAAAAGACCCTGAAAACTCCCTGAACTTGAACGCCCGCCTTGGCGGGCGTTTTTTTATTCCGCAAGCGTTTGATAGGCGGCGCGGGTCATGCGTTCGCCGTCAATAAACCGCCAGCCCCACTCTTCATTCAGATCGGCGAGGGGATCGGCGGCAGCCGCGGCGTCTTCATCCAGCCCTTGATCAATAAGCGCCTGCACCCGGGCGCGTACTTCATTCAACATCGCTGCTGTCGCCTCAATGTCTGCTTTTGTCGATAGCGGACCATGGCCCGGAATGATCTTTACGTCATCGTCGACCATCGCCGCGGTTGCTTCGAGTGCGCTGATAAATCCGTCGATATCGCCGCCGCTTGAGACGTCAATGAAAGGGTAGCGCCGTGAGAAAAAGACATCGCCCATGTGAACCACATTGGCGTCACGGAAATACACAATCGCATCGCCATCGGTGTGTGCATTATCGGGATGAAAGATGTGAATCTCCTGATCGTTCCGGTGAAATGTTGCGCTTTCGGAAAAAGTAATCACCGGAAGGGCGGCGTCCGGCGTGTCCTCCGCTGCGGCGAGGCGCCCGCGCACATTGTCATGAGCGACGATATAGGCGCCGGTTTCGCCGAACGCTTCATTGCCGCCGGTGTGGTCGCCGTGATGGTGGGTGTTGAGAACGAACTCAACGGGCTTGTCTGTCACCGTTTTGATGGCCGCCATAATCTTGTCGCTAAGCGGCGCGAATTGGTCGTCAATGACAAACGCGCCATCTTCGCCGACGGAAAGGCCGATATTTCCACCTGAGCCCTCCAGCATGTAAATGCCGTCCGTCACTTCGGTGACTTTGATCTCGACAGCTGAAAAGTCCCGTTGGGCCAGCGCCGGCGAGGCGCTGAGACAGATGGCGGCGAAGGCGGCGGTATAGGCTCGATGCATCGATAGCTCCCGATGGGTTTTGACGCGGGTTTCTATCAGGGACGGTGGGAATTGCGAAGTCACATCCGCGCCATTAGCGGCCTCCCGCGACCATCGTGATGTTGCGGCGCACCCACCAGCGCGTTAAAGACGCCAGGTTGTTGGAGTGAACGAGATGACCTGGACGCCTGAAAGCTGGCGCGAAAAACCCGCCTTGCATATCCCTGCGGATTATCCTGATCCTTCAGCCGTCGAGGCGGTTGAGGCTGAACTGACAAGCTATCCGCCGCTCGTTTTCGCAGGCGAAGTCAGGACGCTGCGGGCGTCGCTTGCCCAGGTCGTCCGCGGCGAAGCCTTTTTGTTGCAGGGCGGCGATTGTGCTGAAAGCTTCAAGGAATTTCATCCCAATAATATTCGCGACACATTCCGCGTGCTGTTGCAAATGGCCGTCGCGCTGACATTCGGCGCAGCGACGCCGGTGATCAAGGTAGGACGGATCGCAGGGCAATTCGCCAAGCCGCGCAGCGCCCCGATCGAAACCAAGGACGGGGTCACGCTGCCGAGTTATCGCGGCGACAATATCAACGGGATGGAATTCGAAGAGGGTACTCGAAAGCCGGACCCGCAACGCCTCTTAAAAGCCTATGGTCAGGCGGCGGCGACGCTCAATCTGATCCGCGCGTTTGCAACCGGCGGCTATGCGGACCTTCGTAATGTGCATCGGTGGAACCTGGAATTTGTTCAGGGCAATCGCCAGGAGGACCGTTACCGTGCGCTCGCGGACAAGATCTCCGAGGCGATGGACTTCATGGAGGCGTGCGGGATTGACGGCTCGGAAGTCAGAGCGATCCGCGAGGTTGATTTCTATACAAGTCACGAAGCGCTTTTGCTCGGCTATGAAGAGGCGATGACCCGTGTCGATTCAACTACCGGCGGCTGGTACGACACCTCCGCTCATATGGTCTGGATTGGCGATCGCACGAGACAAGTCGATGGCGCTCATGTGGAATTTTGCCGGGGTATTGAAAATCCGATTGGTCTCAAATGCGGGCCGTCGCTGGAGCCTGATGAATTGTTGCGTCTTCTCGATGCGATTGATCCCGAGAATGAGGCGGGCCGCGTGGTCCTGATTGCCCGGTTTGGAGCTGACAAAGCTGCACAAGGCTTGCCGCCTCTGGTCCGCAAAGTCCAGGCTGAAGGCAGGAATGTGGTCTGGTCCTGCGACCCCATGCACGGCAATACGATCAAGGCCAATGGTGGTTTCAAAACCCGCCGCTTCGACGCCGTTCTGTCGGAAGTTGGGACATTTTTTGACGTCTGCCGCACCGAGGGCGCATATCCCGGGGGCGTGCACTTTGAGATGACCGGGCAAAACGTCACGGAATGTCTTGGCGGTTCTCAGGAAATCTCTGAGGCGGACCTGTCTTCGCGCTATCATACTCATTGCGATCCTAGGCTGAATGCGAACCAGGCGCTGGAACTGGCCTTCATTTTGGCCGACCGGTTCAAGGAGACGCGGCTAGCGGATACGAGGATAAGCCGGTAACAGTCTGAAATAGCGGGAAATATTGTTTGAAGCCCTTAGCCGAAGGAAGGGATTTTCCAATTCGGCCAAGCAGTTGTATGGTCCGATTTCAGTCAAGGGGATTTGACCCGCATGGGGCCGGCGCGGGGGAGCAGTATTTTGTCAGATAGCGTAAAAATCGGCGTTGCAGGGGCGGGTGTTTTTGGCGCCTATCACGCAGCGAAATTTGCATCTCATCCATCCGCAGTTCTCTTCGCGATATTTGATCCAGACAGCGATCGTTCGGAGGCGTTAGCGGCGGAGTATGGGGCGCAAGCGTCACGCGATCTTGATGATTTTCTGCAAAGCGTCGACGCAGTTGTGGTCACTGCGCCGGCGACATCACATTTTGAACTGGTGGATCGCGCGCTCCGCGCAGGTCGCCATGTTTTCGTTGAAAAGCCGATTACGCTGGATGTCGATCAAGCGAACGATTTAATCAACCGCGCTGAAGAGATGGGGGTCATTCTTCAGGTTGGTCATCAAGAGCGCTATGTGTTCGACGCCGTCGGATTACTGGCGCGTGACAAGGCGCCGTTGAAGATTGATTGCGTTCGTTGCGGTCCGACGAGCGGGCGCTGCGAAGACGTCTCTGTCGTTTTTGATTTGATGGTGCACGACATTGACCTTGTTCGCCAGCTAACAAAGTCGGAGATCGAAAAGGTTTCAGCAGAGGGCGGCGCCGGGGAAGTTACGGCGGACCTTGCATTGGCGAATGGCGCTATCGTGACAATGAAAGCAAGCCGGCTTGCTGAAACGCGGGATCGTCGCATGTCACTTGTGTATGACGACGGTTTTATCGAATTTGATTTTATCAACCGCACAGTTGAAAATTCAACGCCGGCAATGCTTAACGAAGTTTTTGATTGTAAAGATGCGCCGCCAGCCTTGAAAGACCCATTGGCCTATGGCGCTGACGCTTTCCTTCAATCGATTATCGATGGCGCACCGCCGCGCGTATCCGGCAAGGACGGTCGGAACGCTGTAGCTTGGGCCGTTCGCATTGAAGAAGCAGCCGGGCTAGCGTTACGGGAAAGCGATACAATGGAAAGGATGCTTGCATGAATGGGGTGGCTAACCTTTCCCTGGCGGAGGAGTCGCGCGTCGGAAATATTGCTTTCGTTGATCTCAAAGCGCAGCAGCGCCGCATTCGCGAGGGTGTTGAACAGCGGCTGAAGACAGTTCTGGATCATGGCCGATATATTGCCGGCCCTGAAATCACAGAGCTTGAAGAAAAGCTTGTCGCTCGTACGGGCGCCAAAGCGGCTGTCGCCTGCGCCAGCGGCACGGCGGCGCTGATCATTCCCATGCTGGCGCGCGGGATCGGACCTGGCGATGCGGTCTTTGCACCAGCGTTCACATATAATGCGACGGCAAATGCAATCTTGCTGACTGGAGCGACGCCGGTTTTTGTGGATATCGACCCGGACACGTTCAATATTGATCCGAAAGAGCTTGAACGGCGCATCGCCGAGATTCGCGAGCAGGGCGAATTGACGCCGCGCGCTGTCGTCCCGGTCGATCTTTTTGGATCGCCAGCCGACTATCGAGCGATATCGGATATTGCGGCGCGAGAAGAGTTATTCGTGCTGGCGGACGGGGCTCAGAGCTTTGGCGGCAGTCTCGACAATCGTTGGGTCGGCGATTTGGCGCCGGTGACCGCGACAAGCTTTTTCCCCGGCAAGGCGCTTGGCGCCTACGGTGACGCTGGCGCCATCCTGACACAAGACCCCGATGACTTTGATCGCTGGGCGTCGATTCGCTGGCACGGTACTGATGATGCGCGCAAGAACTCAGTGTGCGTAGGGTTTAACGGCCGCATGGACACTTTTCAGGCAGCGGTGCTGCTCGAAAAAATGGACATTTTTGACGACGAACTGGCGGCGCGTCACAGAATTGCGGAGACGTATAATGCGCGCCTTGCGAGTGTCGGCGCGCCCCAGCGCCATATCGAGGGCGCAGCGTCCGGTTATGGTTACTATGCGCTTCGCATGAAAAATCGCGATCATGTCGTGAAAACCCTCAAAGAAATGGGGGTCCCGACCGCAGTTTATTACGAGACGCCGCTGCACAAAATGCCAGCTTTTGAGGCTTTCGCGCCTGAGGCGGGCCTGCCGGCCACCGAAGCCGTTGCTACAGATATTCTGTCTTTGCCAATGCATCCCTATTTAACCCCTGATCAGGTTGATTATATTTGCGATGCAGTTGAAGCGGTGGCGCGATAGGAAGCGCAAACAAGCCGTAGCAGGCGCAGTATGACCAACTCTCTGTCTATCGCTATTGCGCAAGTCGCGCCGGTTGTCGGCGATGTTGACGGCAATGTCGCCCGCATTCGCAAGGCCCGCGCTGAGGCGGCCGCTGGCGGGGCTGATCTCGTCGTTTTCTGTGAGCTGGTGGTCGCCGGTTATCCGCCGGAAGACCTTGTACAGAAACCGGCCTTTCAGCGCGCCTGTCGCAATGCAGTGGAAGCATTGGCGAAAGAGACCGGTGATGGCGGACCAGCTATCATCATCGGCGCGCCGTGGATGGAAGACGGGTGTTTGCATAACGCAGCATTTTTACTTGATGGCGGCGCCATCACGGCGACACGATACAAAGTCCGTCTGCCGAATTATGGGGTCTTTGATGAACCGCGCCGGTTTACGCCTGGGCCGGCCTATCCCGAACCTACGCTTTTTCGCGGCGTAAAGCTTGGCCTGATGATCTGCGAAGACATGTGGTTGCCGGGTGCGGGCGAGGCCTTGCGTGACGCTGGCGCGGAGTTGTTCATTGTGCCGCATGGTTCGCCGTTTCGTGAGACGGCGTTGAACGAGAGGGCGGCCGCCGCCGCAGACCGTGCGCGCGCTACCGATCTGCCGATCATGTTTGTCAATCAGCTTGCCGGCCAGGATGAGGTGCTGTTCGAGGGGGCAAGCTTTGTCATGGATGCTGACGGCAAGATCCAGCACCGCGCACCGCAATTTCTTGATGGCGTCTTTCCAACGCAATGGGAGCGGCGCGACGGCCATTGGGTGTGTACGGATGGCCCCGATCACCAATGGGTGTGCGGCGAGGAAATGGCTTACCGCGCCGTTACGATGGCGGTTCGTGATTATGTTGAAAAAAACCATTTTAAAGGTGTCGTTATTGGCCTTTCCGGCGGTGTTGATTCTGCGCTGACAGCGGCTATCGCGGTTGATGCGCTGGGGGCTAATCGCGTGCGATGCGTGATGATGCCGTCGCGTTATACGTCATCTGAAAGCCTTGAAGATGCAGAAGCGTGTGCGAAGCAGCTTGGCGTTTCGTATCGTTCGATCAATATCGAGCCGGGTGTTGAAGCGTTTGATGAGATGCTGGCGCCAGCCTTCCACAATCTGGAAAAGGATACGACCGAAGAAAACATTCAATCACGGCTGCGCGGCGTTATGCTGATGGCGCTGTCGAACAAGTTTGGCGACATGGTGTTGACCACCGGCAACAAGTCGGAAATGTCGGTTGGATATGCTACACTCTATGGCGACATGAATGGCGGCTATAATCCGCTCAAAGATATTTATAAGACGCAAGTGTTCGCTTTGTGCCGCTGGCGAAATACAAATCACGCGATTGATCTGAAGGGCCCGCCAGGCGTTGTCATCCCTGAGCGCATCATCGCCAAACCGCCGTCGGCGGAATTGCGGGAAGACCAAAAAGACGAAGACAGCCTGCCTCCCTATGAAATCCTCGATGAGGTTCTTGAGTGTCTGGTTGAAAAAGAAATGTCTGTCGGCGACATCGTCGCGCGTGGTTTTGACGAGGCGGTCGTGCGCCGGATGGAGCATCTCCTCTACGTTGCGGAATATAAACGCCGTCAGGCCCCCCCGGGGCCAAAGGTCACCGCCGTCAATTTCGGGCGCGATCGGCGCTATCCCATCACCAATGGCTGGCGCGACCAGTGACATTTGGGCTGTTTGACCCGGCCTTCACGACCCGCTAATCCCTCGGCTTTCATAAACCTGAAGAAGTCCTATGACCGTCAGAGTTCGTTTTGCGCCGTCGCCAACCGGCAAGCTGCATGTGGGCAATGTTCGCGCCGCCCTGTGGAACTGGCTGTTCGCCCGTAAGGAAGGCGGTCAGTTCATCTTGCGGATCGACGACACGGATAAGGAGCGCTCGACCAAGGCCTATGAAGACGCTATCAAGGCGGACCTCGCCTGGCTGGGCCTCGATTACGACGAGACTGCCAATCAGTCGGCGCGCTTTGCGCAATATGACGCCGCCCGTGATAAATTGATCGCCGCCGGCCTTCTCTATCCCTGTTATGAGACCGGCGAAGAGCTGGACCGCAAACGCAAACTGCAACGCGCACGTGGGCTGCCGCCGGTATATGACCGCGCCGCGCTCAACCTCTCTGACGAGGATCGCAGGGCGCTGGAAGCCGAGGGACGCAAACCTCACTGGCGGTTCAAGCTTTCCGAACAACCGGTCACATGGACCGACTTGATCCGCGGCGAGACCAGCGTTGATACGGCGAGCGTTTCCGATCCGGTTTTGATCCGTGAAGACGGCATGTATCTTTATACATTGCCAAGCTGCGTCGATGACATTGATCTGCGCGTGACGCATGTGATGCGCGGTGAGGATCACGTCACCAATACGGGCGTCCAGATTGAGATTTTCAAGGCGCTTGGCGGTGAGGCGCCGCAATTTGCTCACCATTCGTTGCTGGTTGGCGCGGACGGGCAAGGCCTTTCAAAGCGGCTTGGCTCCTTGTCGATTGAGGCGATGCGCGATGACGGGCTGGAGCCGGGCGCCATCACGAGCCTCCTTGCGAAACTTGGCACTGCCGATCCAGTGACGCCCGTGTCTAGTCTTGACGCGCTTGCGCAGGATTTCGATTTTGACCGCATTGGCAGGGCCCCGGCCCGTTTCGACATGACGGAACTCGAAGCGCTGAATGCAAAACTGTTGCACGAGACGCCATATTTGGCAGTCGCGAAACGCCTTGAAGCGCTCGGCGTCAGCGAAACGGTTTGGAATGCGGCGCGGGGCAACATTACGCGACTTGCAGATATTGCGACCTGGCTTGACGTGATTGAGGGTGAAATTGATCCGGCGGCGGAGGATGAGCCGCTTTTGAGCGAAGCGGCGCAACTTTTACCGGATAGCCTTGATGAAACCAGCTGGAGCGTTTTGACCGACGCGCTGAAAGAACGCACAGGCGCCAAAGGCAAGAAATTGTTCATGCCGCTGCGGTTGGCTTTGACCGGGCAATCACGCGGACCGGAGATGGCGGTGCTGCTGCCGCTGATCGGCGCGGAAAAAGCACGCGCGCGTCTAAATGGCAAGCGCGCCTGACTTTAGGCTTTTGAACGCAGCAATTGTGACTCGATTGCGGGAAACACCTGATCGACCGCGTCTACAAACACCATGTCGTTGAGCAGATTCTTGTCTGCGAAGCCTTCCTCGACAATATGTTCAAACAATTGTTTGAGCGGCGCCCAGAAGCCGTCCTGATTCAAAACGACAATTGGCTTGCGGTGAAGCGAAAGCCGCGCCCAAGACAAGACCTCAATCAGTTCTTCAAGGGTGCCAATGCCGCCGGGCAGCGTAAGAATAGCGTCGGATTCTTCAAACATCAGCATTTTGCGCTCATGCATGGTGTCCACGACTTTGTGGTCAACGCCGTCAAGAATGCCTTCGAGTTCAACAAGAAAATCCGGAATTACGCCGAAAACAGCGCCGCCGGCGTCACGCGCCGCCCCCGCCGTTGCGCCCATCAGGCCAAGCTTTCCGCCCCCATAGACAATGCGGCAGCCACGCTTCGCCGCTTCTCGGCCGATAGCAATTGCCGTCTGTTCGAAGACCGGGCTTTTCCCGGGGCGGGAGCCGCAATAAACACACAATGATTTCATGGACTTACACGTTTCTGGTGAGCGGGTGGGCATTGTACGCGGATTTCCTTAAGGGTAAAGTAAAATTGGGCGTCATTATCAGTAGGCGGGAGCTTGGCCGTGCGTATCATAATTATCATCTTGTTACTGATCGTTTTGGGTTTTATCGGCTGGAAAGCCGCCGAACGATTTAAGATCATTGACACGCCGGAACAAGAGGCTGGTGAGTCGGTAGATGATGAGCAGCCAAGTGACACCGAAGAAGTAACGCCAGAACCCGAGCCGGCGTTGCCAAGCTTTGACATCGTCCGCGTTGACCGGAGCGGTTACGCTGTCATCGCGGGTCGCGCAAAACCGAATTCCACCGTCACCATCTATGCTAATGACGAAGAACTGGCGACAACGCTTGCGGAAAGTGACGGCGCCTGGGCGATTGCTACTGACACGCCATTGGATGCCGGACCCGTCGAGCTGAGCTTATCGATGACGACCGAAGATGGTCTTACAATCAAGTCAGAGGAGACGATCCTCATTTATGTGCCGGAGCAGGAAGGCGATTTGCCACTGGTTCTGCGCACAACGCCGGGCGGTGCGACCGAAGTTTTACAGGACCCGCGCGAAACACCTGAAGGGCTGGGACCTCTCACTCTTGATGTGATCGATTATGATGACTCTGGCGCGGTTATATTTTCCGGACGCGCCGAGCCAGGCAGAGTTGTTCAGCTTTTTATCAACCGTCAGATGCTGAGTCAGACTACAAGCTCTGAAGACGGTCGCTGGATGATGTCGCCGGAAGCGCAAATCTCGCCGGGCGTTTATCAGCTTTTGGTGATTCAACTTGATGAGAATGGCAGACCCGCCTACGCGATTGAGCTGCCGTTTGAGCGGGCTAGCCCGGATCAAATTGAGATTTCAGATGGCCGGGTTATCGTTCAACCGGGTAACAGCCTGTGGCGTATTGCGCGGCGTGCTTATGGCCGGGGCGCACAATACACAATTATCTACGCGGCAAACGCCAGTCAGATACGCAACCCGGATTTAATTTATCCGGGTCAGATTCTTGATGTTCCTGAGACAGAAAACTCTGGCGATAATCAGTAAAAGCAAAGTTCTAGCGAGCTACTCGGCGGCCTGCGGATAGTCGACTTCTTTAGGCGGCAATTGTGGAGCCTCGCCCCGCCCGACTTTTTTGCCTCGGACTTTCGCCGACCATCCACGTACTTGCTGTATCGCCGCCGGCATGCGCTTGCGCAACACTGTCGGGGCGGCAAGCATGACAGGCGTTAAAATAAGTGTCAGCAGGGTTGAGAAGGCGAGACCGTAAACAACAGCCGATGACAACAGCACCCACCAGTCGGATGTCGTCGATCCCCGGGTGATCGTGCCAGCCGCAAAATTCACATTGATCTCGAACACCATCGGCAACAGCCCCAGGATGGTCGTCGCTGTCGTCAAAAGGACAGGGCGAATGCGTTGCGCCGCTGTTCGGACGACAGCGTCCTCAACCGGCAAACCTTTGCGGCGCAAATACTGATAGGTATCGATCAACACAATGTTATTGTTCACGACAATACCGGCAAGCGCGACAATGCCAGTCCCGGTCATGATGATACTAATATATTGTCCTGTCAGCGCGATGCTTAACAATACGCCGAATACGGACATTATAACGGCGCTGAGCGTCAGGACAGCGTGATAGAAGCTATTGAATTCCAACAGCAGGATCATGGCGATCATGAACAAGGCGGCTAACATAGCGTTCTGGAAAAAACTCGCCGCCGCCGCTGTATCTTCGTCGGCGCCGCGAATGATCCAGCTGACATTGGGGCCCAGCGCGCCTGTCTCAAGCCAGTCTTTCATTTGTGAGATGGCTTGGTCCTGACTGACTTCATGGCCTTCAACACGCGTGTTGCCGTTGGCTTTGACCTCGATAATTCGTTTGCCGTTGCGCCGAACGACACGGTCGACTTGCGGCTTGGCTTCGCGGGTCACGAAGTTCGACAGAGGCACCGATCCTTGGGGCGTTTGCACGCGCACTGCGTCGAGCGCAAAAATCGTACGGTCCTCTTCAGGATAACGAACGCGAATATCAACTTCGTCATCGGAATCATCCGGACGGTATTTATCGACAAGCAAGCCGTCCGTCACAAACTGTAAAACCGCCCCAGCCTGTTGCACGGAAAGTCCGTAACGGCCCGCCAATGCACGGTCGACTTCCATCGACCATTCAATTCCGGGCAGGGGAAGCGCGTCTTCCTGATCCATATAAACCGGCACTTCCTGCCCATTGACCACCATCGTCGCGGTGTCGACAAAGGTCCGCGCCTTTTTAGCGGCTTCGACCATGGCTTCGAAATTCGCCGAAGTGATTTCCAGCTGGGCGTCCTTGCCGACGGGCGGCCCGCCCTCGCGCTGGCGCACTTCGACGATTACACCCGGCACGCCTTGCACAAGATCGCGCAACTCTTCGAGGATTACCCGCGAATGTTCGCGCTCAGAGTAAGTGATGAGATCAACGCCGACCTGGCCAATGGTTTCGGCTGGCAACTGGTTGTTCCGGGAAAGCGCTGGGCCGGTCTGGATGTAGATGTGTTCGATCGCGGGGTGCCCTTCGACCTTTGCAGCGACTTCTTCAACGATATCGATTTTTTGTTGAGCGGATAAATTCCCGCGCGCCAGCACAAGCACATTGACCTGCTCATTGTCCGTGCGAATGAAGAATTCCATATCTGGCGATGCGATAGTGAAAACTTCAAGGCAAAGCCACGCGACGCCCAAAGCGCCAGCGATAACCATCAACGGTCTCTTCACCAGGCTGGTCAGAAGTCGTGAATAGGATGCAACCGGCCCGTCAAGCGTCGTCGGATCAATCTCGTCGACTTCATATTGCTTCGCCGGGCCTTCGGTTTTTCCCTTCAGATGAAACTTTCGTTTCATCCAGTCCGGCATGCCGAACAGGGTGCCGATGACGGGTAAAAACACCAAAGCGACAACTAGCGACGCCAGTAACACAAAGATCAAAGTCAACGGCAGGTATTTCATGAACTCGCCAGCCAAGTCTTGCCAGAACAGGAATGGAATGAACGCGGCGAGCGTTGTTGCGGTCGATGTGATGACCGGCCAGAACATGCGTTTTGAGGCTTCCGTATAAGCGGTCTGGCGCGGCGCGCCTTCCGCCATGCGGCGGTCGGCGTATTCAACGATAACAATCGCGCCGTCAACGAGCATCCCGACCGATAGGATCAGCCCGAACATCACCATCATGTTGAGCGTGTAGCCAAAGACAGTAAGTAACAGGAAACCCATCAGGAAGGTGGTGGGGATCGCAATACCGACCATGATCGCCGACCGCAGCCCGAGCGCCGCGACAATAACCACCATCACCAGTAGCACTGCTGTCAGGACAGAAGCGGTCAGCCCACTGAGATTATCTTTTACGACGACCGATTGATCGCTCAGGAATTCATATTTGATCGACGATGGCCAGAACTCGGATTCCGCGATGACGGTTTCGCGGGCTTCCACAATTGTCTCGACAATGTTCGCGCCAGCGCGTTTGGTAATTTCAACGCCTATCGCCGGTTGGCCGTTAAAGAGGGCATATCCATCGCGGTCCTTAAAAGTGCGCCGCACTTCGGCAAGGTCGCCGATGGTCACGACGTTATCGCCATTGGCGCGCACAGGGATCGCCATCAAATCTGCTGCGGTTTTAATCAGGCCCGGCGCCTTGATGGTGAAGCGGCCATCTTCCAGATCAACGGATCCGGCCGTTACGAGCTGGTTATTGGTGAGAACCGCATTGGCGACTTCGAATTCCGTCAGTCCGTAGGATTCAAGCACATCCGGCTTGATGATCACTTCCAGCAACTCTTCGCGCGCGCCGGTAAGGCGCGCTTCCAGCACGCCGGAAATACCGTCAAGCCTGTCTTCGAGTGCTTTTGCGGTTTGATACATGGCGCGCTCAGGCGCATCGCCATAGAGAATGGTGGTCAGTATCGGGAACTCGTTCTGCAGGTTGAATTCGGTAACGACCGGTTCTTCGGCATTCGACGGATAATCAGCTTTAGCGCGGTCTACTGCTTCGCGCACATCGAGGACCGCCTGATCCACGTCTATCGTTGTCTGGAATTCCAGAATGATTTGCGCCGCACCGTCATAGGCGAGGGCGTCCATCTGTTTCAGCCCTTCGATGCTCTGCAATTCAAGTTCTGTCGGGCGCACCAGAAGGCGCTCACCATCTTCAGGCGAAATGCCCGGCAAAGGCAGCGTGATCAGTACGAATGGGGCCGGTATATCGGGCTCGGCTTCGCGCGGAATTGTATTGTACGAAACGAGACCGAAAATGATGACGACCACAAAAGCCGTCATAACAACGCGCATACGCGAGAAGGCGGCGTCGATGAGCCGGGTCACAGGTCGACCCCTTCATTTTCCGCACCGGGATCGGCGACGTCGACAACCTGTCCAGCTTTTACATATTCCTGTCCGCGCGTGATGATGCGCGCCGAGCCGTTGAGGCCTGCAACCCAAACGCCTTCCGTGTCTTCGCCTAGAAGACGCACGGCGTTGAACTCTACAACGTCACCCACCGCCAATGAGCGGACGCCGACATTGCCTTCCTCGCCAAGGGTGAGCGATGACCGGGGAATGCGATGCGCTTCGCGCTCGGCGGCGAAAACGGTGAACTCTGCGGTGACGCCGTCGCGCAGCTTACCGCCCGTATTCGGTATTTCCAGCTCGACATCGAACGTACGCGTCGCCGGGTCAGCCGCCGAAGCGACAAACCGGATAACGCCCTCGACGGTCTCACCTGTGGCGAGACGCGCGGCGCCACGATCGCCTTTTGATATTTTCGCGACATCTTTTTCAGATACTGCGCCTGTAACCAGAAAAGGCGAGCGCTGAATAACGGTGCCGCACGGGTCGCCGATGCTGACAAAGTCGCCCGCTTCCACATGGCGCTTGTCGAATACGCCGTCAAACGGCGCTGCGACTTTTGTCTTGGCGAGTTCAAGCGATGCGCGTTCTGCATTTGCCGTGGCGAGGTCCAGGGATGCTTTGGCGGCGGCGACGCCTGTGTCTGCGCGAAAACCCTCTTCGTTCAGCCGAACGGCCGCATCGTAATCGAGCTTGGCTTTCGCGAGCGCCGCGCGCGCTTCCGCGAGTTGCGCGGCCCGTGCATCGGTTGCGATCAAGCACAGGACGTCACCGGTTTTGACTTCTGCTCCCAGAACAGCGGGGGTTTCTGCAACCACGCCTGCAGTTTCCGCACGAACAATAACTTTGCGCTCGGCTTCTGTGCGTCCACGCACCATGATTTCCGCACGCCAGGGCTGTGGTTCAATCTCTTCGGCAATGACGGCGAAGCGGCTTTCGGGCGTTTCGGCGACCGTTTCGGGCGCGCCGGCGAACATTCCGCGCACCATGAAATAGATCACGATGAGAGCGACCAAAATGCCGGCGAGTTTTACTGACTGAGAAACATTCATGTCGCGCCATTCGATGTTTAAGGATTGGAGAGTAGCCGGTTATATTTGCAGAGTGAATAAATGCTTCACAATTCACTATACTGGTCAGTTTACCTCGCCAATCAAGTAGCCGTCTCAAATTTCTACGAAATTTACGATAAACGGATGTATAAATGAGGTAAGAAACGAGGTGCGACAGGGCGCCGCAGCCAAGTTAGTAATATTGGTTGGGCATCATCGACGCTGGCGACTTGTTGAGCACCGTCCCAAGAATCTTGGTGTCGCCCAAAATACGCCTCGCCTCTTTCAATTCATGCACGCGTGTCTGGCCGCTGGCCGCGATCAGCAGGGCGCAGTCAACTTTGGGCAAAAAAGCGATAGAGTCGTCACAGCCGAGCGCTGGCGACATGTCAAAGATCACAATCTGTGATCCGTAATCTTCAGTCGCGGTTTTGATCAACTGGTCAGCCTTGTCTGATGTCAGGTGTTCCGCGCCGCGCCGCGTGACGCGTTCATTCGCGATCAGCAGCATGTCGGAAACGTCAGGACGCATCGTGACTTCTTCGAGAGATCGCTTGCCCTCGAAATAGTCAAGCACTGACGGAAACTCTTTCAGCCCCAAATACCGCGCAACGCTGGGACGGTAAAAATCGAGGTCCACCAGCATCGGGCGCAAATGCGCCTTGGAGCCAATGGCGATCGCAAGATTAATCGCCGTAACGGTTTTGCCCGCGCCGGCGCCGGGGGAGACGACCGCAATCGTTTTCCACCCTTCCTGCTCCATCTTCTGCAGCACCCGTGTACGTAAGACTCTATAGGCTGTCAGCACTGGATCCTGTTCGTTTGAAATAATGCAATGCTCACCGAAGCGCTCAAAGTCGCACGAGATTTTTGTAAATCGGTCCGTATCGCTTGCGGTCTTTGGTGCAAAGCGTTGGGGAACCGAGCGCACAGCCGGTTTCTCCTCCGGTTTGACGGTGTCCTTGTGATCGCGCGCGCGCGTGATTGCTTGCCTAATTCTATCCATAGTACTCGACCTGTGCTCTGCCCTTTACGCCGGTTTTGGCTCACCCGAACGCGTGCGATAAAGACGCCCGATAACAGGAAGATCGAACCGCCTCTTTTCTTCGGAGGGAATGTAGGGAATGACGGCGATTGGGTGACCGTCAATGATGTTTTTTAAATGGTTGCGGCCGCGTATCGTCGATAGCGCAAGCTCAATGGCGAGCGCAGCGCCGCCGCCAGCCGCTAATGCGACGAACAGGGCGAGCACGATAAGCTTTGGCCGGTCAGGACTTGATGGCTGTTCCGGTCGTAAGGCTGGTTCAAGGATTGAAAACTTTTCCGCCTGCTGATTTTCTTCGAGGTTTTCGGCAAGTTGGGCGTCCTGTTGTTTGGCGAGAACATCCTGATATTCGCGGAAAATATTTTCATGATCCCGGGTCAGCGCCGCAAGGCCGCGTTCGACTTCGGGCGTCTTTGCAATCCGCGCCTCATAATTCGCGATCTGTTGATCAGCTTCATCGAGTTGGCGTTTTTGCATGCGGATTCGGTTATTGATGACCGCCATGCGGCCTTCCAGCTGCACGCCTGCAATATCCGAAGAGCCTTTGCGAGATTCCTCGGAAATTTTGTCGCTTAAGGCGATCCGCGCGGTTTCAACGTCACGTTCCGCAGCTTTAATCGCTTCGGGCGTTGTCGTCTCATCGCGCTCAATTCTTGTAAGCATCGCGTCGCTTTCCGCGAGGGCCTCGCGCAAGGCCTGGATTTCCTGACTTGGCGCCATCTGACGTTTGATAGCGGCGATCTCATCGCGCTTGGCGGCGACTTCAGGATAGGAGTCGCGATAGGTGGCGCGCAGGCGAGCAAGCTCGCTTTCAAGGCGGACAAGTTCCCGCGAGAGGCTGTCATCGGATGTCGGCCCGGTGATCAGCGTTGTCTGCAAAAAGCGCTCTTCTTCTTCGAGTTGTGTAATGGTGCTCTGCGCCGTTGCAAAATCGCGATTTGCCCGCTCCAGCATATCAAGATGCATGTTCAGATGTTCCGGCAATGCATCGGCATTCTCGGTTTTGTAATTCGAAATACGCGCTTCAATATCGGCGACGGCCTGACGCAGGCGTCCCGCTTCGCGTTCGAAAAATTCCGTCGTGTTCGAGGCGCCAGCCGTTCGTGACCGCACGTCTTCGCTGAGGAACAGCGTCATGAACTCATTGGCGACCTGAAACGCCTTATTGGCGTCGCGATCGGTATAGGCGACTGTAAAGGCGATGGTGCCGTCACGCGCGGAGTTCCGATTGAAGTCAGATGTAATCAGAGAAACATCCAGTCTTTCCCGCATGAGTTTCACTCGTTCTGACTCAGACAGGCCGAGCGTTTTTGGAAACAGGCTGTACTTGTCCGCGACTTCGAGAAGGCGGTTGCGCGTCATAACGCGCTGGCGGATTGTTTGAATGCGCTCCTGCGCATAAGCGTTGATCGTTGAGCGGATGAGTTCGGTCGGGATCTGCTGCGATTCAACCAGAATTGTGCCTTGCGCCGTATATTTCGCCGGCAGCAGCATTACGGCCAGAACGCCGAGCGGGGCGAGAACCAGGACCGGAATCAGGAAATAGAAAAACCGACGCTTCAAAATAATGATGGCGTCTTCGATTGAAAACTCTTCACCCATGGCAGATTCCCTGACCGTCTTTCTTTCCGCCTCAGGCGGCCTTATTCGATTTGCGCCGCCCCACCGCCCGCGATTAACGGTGATCAATGCAAACGGCGCGCCGTTCCTCGCTGCGCCGCAACAAGGTGTATTCTCTACTACACTGGCGCGACAAGGGCGATTATTAACTGTTTGCGGTTAACGCCTTTATATATAAGCACTAAATTGCCTGCAAAAAATAACACTGCTTTCTGGCGGAACTTTGACGCCGATTATCGACAACGCGGGAACGACGCGGCGGAACCGGATAACGGACCATGGAAGAGCGGAAATTGCGATCCTGCCGGCTCGGCGTCATCATTGTTAACTACCAGACGCCCGAATTGACGGAGCGCTGCCTTGAAGCTTTAGCGCCAATGCTGGCTGATACGAACGCCCGTGCGGTCATTGTTGATAATGCCTCGCAGGACGGATCTTTTGAGCGGCTATCGGCATATTGCGCGCAGAGCGCGGCAAATGACCGTTTAAGCGTCGTGGCGGCGGGGGCGAATGGCGGATTTTCCGCCGGTAACAATATGGGTTTTCGGGCGCTTCAATCGGAATATGTGCTTTTGCTGAACAGTGACGCCGTCCCACGACCGGGTGCGTTGAACGAGATTATGAAAGCTGCGGATGAAGCGCCAAAAGCCGGGGTTGTCACGCCGTCATTGATCACATCGCATGGGGAGGAACAGGTTTCGCGGTTTCGAAACCATTCGCCCTTGAGTGAGTTTGTTGATGGCGCACAGAGCGGACCGGTGACGAAGATGTTCCCGAAAGGCGAAACGCCGATTTATTCTGACGATTGGAAAACAACGCCGGACTGGGTGAGCTTTGCCGCCGTGCTTTTGCGCCGTAACGCGATTGAGGAAGTTGGCCCCATGGATGAAGGCTTTTTTCTCTATTACGAGGACTGCGATTATTGCCGCCGTATCCGCGCTAAAGGTTTTGACATCGGCTTCGCCCCGAATGCGGTTTTCGTTCATGATCCCGGCGGCACAACCAAGCTTCGGGACAGCGAAACTGCGCTTGCCCGGCTCCCGTCCTATTACTACGCTTCGCGGTCCCGGTATTTCAGAAAATATTATGGGCCAGCGGGACCGCTCTTGGCGAATGTCGCCTGGTTGACAGGACGGGCGATTGCAAAGCTGCGTGGAACTTTCGGACGCGCCGCGCCAGCGGTATGCGCCGCCCGCGCCCGCGATCTATGGATTGGATGGCGGGCCGGGCTTGTGTCGTCTCACAAGACTTAAGCGTCAGGATCAAACTCGCGCGTCGCCGGCGCATCGGCGGGCGGAATGTAAGCCGGCAGTTTCGGCTCTAGCTCTCGCATAAAACCAAGCAGGCGCGCATCTGCGTCTGACACGATTTCACCGGTTGCAATCGGCGTCATGATGCGAATCATCGCGCCGTCTGTTCGGCGTAGGCGAACCGCATCAAAGATCAGTAGGGTCTTCATCACGAACTCGTTCGCAATTTTTCGCCCGCGCTGATCATACCAGTAATAGAGCAATTGCCGGGAACCACGGTTCTCAATGATGATCCGGTTATACGCGAATTCGCGGCCGTCTTCCGTTGTGGTGGGAACGATGTCGTGACGGGTGATCTGCCAGCCGCCGCCGGGAATGCATTGCCGCGGTGAATGCCAGCTATGGCCATGGCGCTGCATATTCAGATAGGCGACGTAAAGGTTAAACGCCTCGTTGTCTGGGTTGACTAGGTTCGTGATGAGGTAATCATCTGCCCCAAGAACTTCTAGCGTTTGCTTGTCGACCTCTTGCGTGTCGCTGGTCCAGTCGGCCAGCTCATAGGGCAGCCGATCAAGGTCAGCGCGATCGGGAACGCGCAGAACGTTTGAAATGCCGAAATGCACATAGGCGCCAGCGGCGAATAATATCGCAGCAATGATCAGCCCGTTGCGGGTGAAGGTCTCAGCGCGCCAAGGGGTCTTCGCTTTTTTTGGCGCGATCTCAGGAAGGGCGAGCAAACCGGTAATCTCTTTGTTTCCGGAAAGTCGGGACATTAAAGCGACTACGCCAAACAGCATGATCATGCAGAGTAAAAAGACGACCCAACCTTCAAAGAAATGCACCAGGCCTTCTGCGTGGGAGGCGCCATATTTTTGAACGAGCACGCCGGTCAGCGCGATCCGGAAACTGTTCATCAAAATTGTAATTGGAATGGTCGACAGGAAGACAACGGCCCGTTGCCATAACGGCGCCTTGAACAGATAAGCGGCGAGAAAGCCGAGGCTCAAAAATGGAAACAGATAACGTAGTCCGCTGCACGCCTCCGCGACTTGCAGCTGGTAATCGCCGAGATCGATAATATTACCAGACAAAAATACCGGCACGCCAAACCGTTCAATCATGAAGACGCCAAGCTGTGATGACCAGAACTGAAATTTTTGCGATAGAACGGTAATGACCCAATAGGGCGGTGGGACCATGAACAGTAGGAACGCCACTGGCAAAAGCGTCAGCCAGAAGATGTTTCGGCCTCCAAGAGCCAGCGCTACTGATCCGAACAGTAAAATCATCGCCATATGCTGAAAGATCATCAGCGATGTCACGGTCATTTCCGAGAGGATAAGTATGACAGCGGATATCGCGACGCCGATGAGCCCAGTCAGGACTGGGCGGCCAAGACTCGCCTTTAGCGCATCGCGCCGCGCCCAAATCATCCAGCCGGCGATTACGGGTAGGAAATAGCCATGGCTGAGCTCCTGTTGTTCGCCCCAGCGTTTGAAAAGGTTCTCTATGCCGTTGAAGAATGCAAAGGCGAAAGCCAGTACAACTAGCGCCAGCACCAGATGAGCGCGGTGCAAGGTAAAAGCTGGAAAGGCGTTCTTAACGTTGAGGTCGGTCGCGTCAGCCATAACACCCTGTCAATTTGCACATCGCCCAGTGCGCAAGAGCGAGGGCGGATTACACGCTATTCATGAACTAATTGACAAGTGAGCAAAAATGGCGCCGCTGATCAACATGCGGTTTGGCGCACATGAAAAAACCCCGCGCAAAACGCGGGGTTTTTTAAATCGTCTTTTGGTTCGTTAAGCTTACTAAGCTGCCTTGCGGCGGCGTCGTGAGGCGAAACCAAGACCTGCTAAGCCGGACAGGAGCAGAGGGATCGCACCTGGGATCGGCACGTCCGAAATCGCGCCGATGTAGAATTGCGTGTCCACGAAAGCGAACATGATTTCTGATGCGCTAGCAAAAGCGCCGGCGTTCGCCATTGAAATTGCAGTCGAGAACATCATGACCATCGCCGCGCCGCCATCCAGCGTAATCGCAACCATGCCGTCAGCGCCACCGAGGCCAAGTGGGTCATGGGTGGCATTGTAGAAGGTGATGTCGCGAATTGCGAACGGATCGCCGCTAAAGCCAAGCGTGATCGTTTCTTCAACAGTGACGTTGTCGTCGCTCGGCGGATCGCAATCGTCAGAGCCGCCATCATCGCCTGGCCCACCGACGCCGCCGAATGTCGCCTTACAAACGCCAAGGCCAGCTGGCTTGCCACTGGACAGATCATCGAAATATGGGAACCAGTCTTGTGTGCCCGCAGTGAAAGTCACGTCGACGCCAGTTCCCTGGAAGTTTGTAATCGTGCTGCCGTTTTCGATTGCGCGCTCGGCGCCCGCCGCCTCAGCGACAAAATCAAGAACAATCGCATGTGCAGACATTGACGCAAGAGAGGCTGCAACGGTCGTGGCAGCTAACGTCAGTAGTTTTTTCATGGTCCTGGACCCCCAAGAGGTTACTAAATTACTTCAGATTTTAAGCAGGACGATAAACGTAGTCCCCGCCTGCTAAATCTAACCTCCAATCAATCTGCAAGTTCCGGGCAAAAGTCAACTTACCATTACGGGTAAAGAACGACTTTGATAGAAATTGGTGAAAATTCGTTCATATTTCTTCCCGCCCTGGTTGAGAATTCATAAAAGACTGCGCGTGAAAGGCGACTATGGTAAATTATCCCCAATTTTTGGCTGATATGCATGGCCGATAATGAGACGTTTTTGAAAGTATTAACCATAATTCTGGCGCCATGCTTGCTCATATGGCGCTAGCAATGGGGGCTGTACGGGTCGTGCTCCCTGATTGGTCTTCAAATGAGACGTTGGATTATTCATTAAGATTAAGGATCAGCCGTTTTGGTGATTGAAGCTGTAAATACGGAAAACCGGGGCGCTGAGGCTGAGTTTCCTGGCGCATCCTTACCAGCGCAGGCTGGCGCAGGGGCGCGCTCATTGCGCCAGGACGATTTTGACCGGGACGTCTGGTGCATGCTTGGCATGCCTGTCGATATCGCCGATATCGATCAGGCGGTCGCGGCGATTGACGAGGCGGTCCGTACGGGTCGGCGGTTGTCTTTTGTAACGCCGAACGTCAACTGGCTCGCCCGCGCAGCGCAAGATAAAGCCGTGCGGAGGGAACTGATCAATGCTGATCTTAGCCTTGTGGACGGCGCGCCGCTCGCTGTAATGGCGCGACAGCTTAGTTTGCCGTTACGCTCGCGCGTCGCAGGATCAGATTTATTCGAAGCGCTACGCCGGCGGCCCAGCTATGGCGGGCGGAAGCTCAAAGTCTTCTTCTTCGGAGGACGCGATGGCGCTGCGGAGGCGGCTGCAAAAGCGATTAATGAGGAAAATGGCGGCGTTGAGGCA
This sequence comes from Pseudomonadota bacterium, assembly GCA_039196665.1. Classification (GTDB taxonomy): domain Bacteria; phylum Pseudomonadota; class Alphaproteobacteria; order Caulobacterales; family Parvularculaceae; genus Hyphococcus. The sequence goes on from JBCCUQ010000002.1 coordinate 264,845, forward strand.
GTCGGCTGGCTTAATCCGGGCTTTGGCGATGTTGAAGATATGAGCCGCCCAGAAATTTTGAATGAGATCAACCAAGCCGCTCCAGACTTTGTCGTTGTCGCGCTTGGGGCCGGTAAAGGTCAGGCCTGGATTGATCGAAATCTGGACGCTTTAACTGCGCCGGTTATCGCCCATTTGGGCGCCGTGGTTGATTTTACTGCAGGCGGCATTCAAAGAGCGCCGCGGTTTTTTCGAAGGCTCGGAATGGAATGGGCGTGGAGGATCAAAGAGGAGCCTGCGCTTTGGCGTAGATATGCGCAAGATTCTGTCGCCATGGCGGCTATCATTGCATCGAGAATGGCGCCGCAATCGAGCCTGAATTCTCAAGAGAGCGGAGTTGAAAGCGCGCGCGTCGATACGGAACGAGCGGCAGGTTCGGTCTGTTTGCATCTGGCTGGGGATTTGCGGCATTCGGATTTGCGGGCTGTGCGCGCTGCGTTCCGGCAAGCCGCAGCGCAATCAATGGATGTTATCCTTGATTTCACAAATGTCCGGTTTTTTGATCGGGCTTTTCTTGGCCTTGTCTTGATGCTCGAAAAACACGTCACAAAGGGCGAGATGAAATTATACATACACGGTGTCAATAAACATCAAATGAAGGTTTTGAAGGCGAACGATATGCGCTATCCGGAATATATTGGCGCCGCCGCAAGCGAAGCGACGGTTTCTGCGCAGCCTTCAATGTCCGGCACATGAGCCAAGACGGCAAATATGAGCAAGGCGAATTGCCTTCGCAGAAAGTGTAACAGAGGTGGTAGGAATGAAAGATCGGCGACAGACACGAAGTGTAGCAGGCGAGCCCGTCGTTTTAAGGCTGGCGCCGCAACGTCACCGCTTGAAACTTGCTGGCGCAGCGTTTCTGCTTAGTGCAACAGCCGCCTGTTCTTCACCCGAAGAACGAATGGAAAACTATACTGAGAGCGGTGAGGAGTTCCTGGAGGAAGGGGATCTCGGCCGTGCAAATATCCAGTTTCAAAACGCTCTGAAGATCAACGAAGAATATGTGCCGGCCTTGAGCGGCCTCGTTGATATTGCTGAGCAGAAAAACGACTTCAAGACGATGTATGGCGTGCTCCAGCGCATCATCCGGCTCGAACCTGAAAATCTTGAAGCGCAAATCATGATGGGCAAACTCTATCTCGTCGCCAGTGACGAGACCGCCGCGATTGAACATGCTGACAAGGCGCTTGCGATTGATCCGAACAGCATTGGCGCCACTGCTTTAAAATCCGCTATTCAATTAAAGTTAGGCGACACAGCGGGGGCGGTGGAACTGGCGCGTAAAGTGATCGCTGAGGACCCGGCCAATCCGGAAGCGGTCACCGTATTGGCGACCGAACGCACGCTTGCCGGTGAATATGAAGAGGCGCTGGCTGAACTCGACCGTGCGATCGCCATTAAGCAGGATGTGGCAATCCTGCAGCTTTTGCGCATTAGCATTTTAACGCGGCTGGAGCGCACAGACGAGGTTCGCGCCGCTTATGCGGAGCTGATTGAGCTGTTTCCTGAGCAATCGGCGTATCGGCGCGTCTATGCGATCGATCTGATCGAAAATGAGGAGTACGATCGCGCGCAGGTTCAGCTTGAAAAGATTGCAGAGCTGGAACCTGAAAGTCTCGATGCAAAGCTTGACGTGATCCGCATCATCAAGGAGCAGGAAGGTGATGCGGCGGCGACGGCGAAGTTGAAAAGCTATGTTGATGCACAGTCTGACAATATAGACCTGAAATTTTCGCTCGTATCTTTCCTGCGCCAGACTGGCGACGCCGCTGGCGCGTCGGATCTGCTCGCAATGCTTGCACAGTCGGAAGACATGGATATCGTCTTACGTGCAAAAAACGAGATCGCAGGTGATCACCTTCGAAATAAGGATCTTGAACAAGCGAAGGTTTTGATCGACGAAATCCTTGTCGCCGACGAGCGTAATACCGACGCGCTTATCAAGCGCGCCGGCCTGTTGATCGAAGATGGCGACTTTGACGCCGCAATTCTCGATCTTCGTACAGCGCTCGACAACAGTCCTGACTCGTCGGAAGCAATGGTGCTGATGGCGCTAGCGTTTGAACGGCAAGGCAACCCTAGTTTCGCACGCGCTGAATTCGCTAAAGGGTTTGAAGCGAGCGATCAAAACGCAAAGATTGGTAACGCATTTGCTAAATTCCACCTGCGTCAGGGGGATTCGGAACGCGCTGAAGCGGTTTTGACCGATTCGTTGGCGTCTAATCCGGGCGATCTTGAAAATCTCAAATTACTTGCTGGTGTTCGGTTGTCTCAGCAAAATTGGCGCGGCGCCGAAGAGGTCGCTGAAATCATAGACCGCCTTGAAAATGAAGATGAATTGGCCGGACGGATCAAGTCTGCTGCGTATGCCGGTCTTGGCGATTATGACCGCATGATTGAAAATCTGACGGCGCAGAATGAAAATTCACCGCTCGCAAGCCGTCCACTAGCAACGCTTGTTGGCGCTTATCTTCGTTCCGATCGCGCCGATGAAGCTCAGGAGCTATTACAGCGCATTATCGATACAGAAGAAGATGACTATGCGGCGCGTATCCTCTTGGCGCAGGTTTATGGCGCCAAGCAACAACCACAGGATGCCGTAGATATTCTGACCGCTGCTACTAAAAATGATCCATCGCGTTCGCAAGCTTTTGAGCTTCTCTATCGCTATTATCAGCGTACGGGGCAATCCGAAAAGGCGACAACGTTGATCGAAGAAGGGCTGGAAGCCGCCCCGGACAACACAGCGCTTCGAGTGTTTCAGGCGGACGGACTTTTGAGCGCGGGACGTATGGAAGAAGCTTTCGAACTGTACGGAGAGCTTGTTGAAGAACGCCCGGACAATAGAGTTGTCGCCAACAATTTTGTTAGCTTGTCCAGCGATTTGCGACAGGATGCGACCAGCATTGCCAAAGCGCTCGAAGTCGCCCGTGTGCTTGAGGATGTAGATAATCCCTATTTTCAGGATACTGTCGGTTGGGCTTACTATCGCGCTGGTGAGTTCGATAAGGCGCTTGAGTTTTTGACACAGGCGGCGGAAGGCGCGAGCCAGAACGCTGAAATCATCTACCATTTAGGCGCCGCGTATTATGCCGCCGGTGATATAGAAAACGCCAAGACAACGCTTGAGCGCGCATTGAGTACAGGCGGCGACGACTTTCGCTATGCAGATGAGATAAACGATCTGCTGGCGCGAACTTGAACGCCGCCTGCGCCATATTAAAAGAACAGCGCGCCGGACCTATGGTCCGGCGCGTGGAGTATAGAACGCATGTATGAACAGTTTTTCGGATTAACGGAAAAGCCGTTTACAATTCAGCCGGATCCGTCGTTCCTCTATTGGGGGCGCACCCATAGGCTTGCCTACGCCATGCTTGAATATGGCGTTCTCAATCACGCGGGCATTTCTGTTATCACGGGTGAGGTTGGATGCGGAAAGACAACGCTTGTTCATCGCCTCCTGGAGCAATTGTCCGACACCCACACAGTCTCGCTGCTTTCGAATGTACAGGAAGGACGCGGTGACCTCTTAAGCTGGGTGTTGATGAGTTTTGGTCAGGCTTTTGCCGGCAAGACCCATGTGGAATTATTCGCCCAACTGCAATCGTTTTTTATCGGCGAATACGCGAAGGGAAAACGCGTTGTCCTGATTATCGATGAGGCGCAAAATTTATCTGCAGACATGCTGGAAGAGTTGCGGCTCCTCTCCAACATTAATGCCGGTAAGGATCAACTCCTGCAGCTTATTCTGGTTGGCCAGCCGCAGCTCAAAGATCTCCTTAATCGTCCGGAATTGCTGCAGCTCGCGCAGCGCGTTGGTGCAGATTTTCATTTGACGCCACTGTCGAAAAAAGAAGTACACGCCTATATCGAAACGCGGCTTTCAATCGCCGGATGCCAGCGTAGAATTTTCACTGAGCGTGCAATTGATTTAATTGCGGAACAATCGCGCGGTGTTCCTCGTGTGATTAATATCGTCGCTGACACAGCGCTGGTTTACGCATTTTCCGCCGAAGACCTTGTTGTCGGTGTTGAGACAATCCGGAATGTCATTCGCGATAAAGTGCAATATGGCGTTTTTGGTCTTGCTGCGGATGATGTGGCTGCGCCGGCCAATGACGGCGAGGCGAACGGGCCGGACGCGTTTGTGCGCGAGGACAGACCAGCTGAGATCTCGCCGCCGGCCGGAGACGGCGGGGTTGTGCATTCTTCGACTGAAGAGAGCGACCAGGCCTACTCTCAAACACCGGATCATGCTCGCGAATCGGAGGCGTTTGAAGATCCTGTGCCTGCGGCTACTGTTGCGCGAACCGTGGCCGATTTAAAAACCAATGTTCAAACTCAGGTTGAACCGAAAGCGCAGCCCGTCCCGGTTGCTGAAAAAACTGCGCCTCTTGAAGATACAGCGATCACAGGAGTGATTGTTATTGGCGCTGAGAAAAAGATTTCTCCGGAAGCGGCGATCCGTTCGGTTGGCGACGGACGCGCGATTGTCTTTGTCTCAATGGGTGCGTCACAGGAAGCGAATGCGATTGCAAGACGAGCCGGTGCGATTGTCGTTGATGAGAACGAGCGTGCCTTGACCACGGGCGGGCGGGCGCGGAATGCTGCTTACCGTCAGCTTAAGAAAGTCGCTCCACATATCAAATTTGTTCAGTTTCTGAACGCCGATAGTGTGCTTGATCCCGACTGGATCGCTACCGCTGAGCGGTTCATGTCGCGGCGTCCGGAGGTCGCGATTGTCGATGGCCAGATCAAATCGGCGTCGGGCGCGGCGCTGGAATATGCGACTGTTGCTGACAGGAAACGCCGCGAAACGGATGGCGAGATACAAACAATTTGGGGCGGGTCTGCGCTGATGCGTACAGACAAGTTTGAATCGGTTGGCGGGTTTCGGGGCGATCTACTGACTACGGAAACAACAGATCTTTGTATTCGGCTGCGCCGGCGCGGCGGCCACATCTGGCGGCTCGAAGAAACTATGATGCTGTGCGACCCGAAAGCGCGGGCGCGCAAAAGCTGGTGGTCGCGCGCCATGCGGCGCGGCTATGAGAGCGCCTATGGCGCGTCATTGCATGGCGGTCCGCCGGAACGTCTTGGCGTGATGGATGTGGCGCGCGCGGTGGTATGGGGCTTTGTTTTTCCGGTCGCGATTATTGTGGCCGCCATACTTGGCGGTCTTGGCGCGGCGATGTTGTCGCCACTGACGCCATGGCAGGTGGTCTCAGGTCTGATTTTGGTTCTGGGCGTCGGTATTTATATCGTCAAAATTCTCGCCTCAATCCTCCGGCATGGCGTTTTCAAACCGTCCTCATGGCGGCGTGGCTATTGCGCAGTGATGGGCCGGTTTGCGGAATTTTTGGGGGTTATGCGGTTTTGGTTCGGTGCCAAGCGTCCATCCCGGGTGGCTTGATAGCGCAACGGTTTTTCAATGCGTGGGGCGCACAATCCGGCCCTTGAGTGATTGGCTTAAAGCGACTGAGCGCAAAAGCATGATGCAGATTTTCGAAATTGCTGTTCTGATCGCAAGCATTGCCATTTTTGCGCTCGCCGGTTTTTTGTTTCTCGAAATTATTGGCGCTATGGCGCTGCGACGGCGCCGCGTGGCTGACGATCGCGAACCGGGTCCGATCGCCGTCGTAATTCCCGCACATAACGAAGCCGCATCCATCAAGACAACACTGTCATCCGTTTTATCGCAAGCCAGAGAGACTGATCGCGTCATCGTTGTTGCAGACAATTGCCACGATAATACAGCAGAACTTGCAGCGCAGTCAGGCGCCGAGTGCTGGGAACGGGTCGATGAGCATCACCGCGGCAAAGGCTATGCGCTGCAATTTGCACTCGACGGCCTGAAAGATGCGCCGCCTCAGACGGTTGTTTTTATCGACGCTGATTGCACACTCGCCGATGGGGCGTTGAGCAAACTTGCGGCGGCGTCGGAAAATGAAGACCGTCCTGTGCAGGCGCTCTATTTGATGCAGCCGCCCGGGGAGGCCAGTCCGCGATTGCGTGTTGCAGCTTTCGCTTGGGCGTTTCTTAATCACGCGCGTATGCGCGGTCTCGACCGTTTGTTCGGCGTGAGTCGCATTACCGGCGCCGGGATCGCGTTGCCATGGCGTATAGCATCGTCGCTCAATGTGGGTTCCGGCGAAATTGTCGAAGATTTGGCGCTAACATTAACGCTTACAGAGCAAAAGACGCCGCCGCTTTTATTGCTTGATGCATTAGTGACGAGTGAATTTCCAATGGCGGACGATGCGCTCGCGAAACAGCGTGCGCGGTGGGAGCATGGATCGCAAAATCTGGCGGCGCGCCGCGCTGCGCCGTGTTTCGTGAAAGGCGTTTTGTCGGGTAATTTGCGTCTAAGCGTGATTGCGATGGATTTAATGATCCCACCGATCGTGAATTTGTTTGGGCTTATCCTTACTGTGTTTGTTTTGAGCATAGCCGCATTCTTCACCGGCGCGGTGGCGCCGTTTGGTTTCTCTCTGGGCGCGCTTGTTCTCCTCTCTGTATCCGTGGTTGCTGGTTGGTTCGTGGTGGGTCGTCAAGTGGCGCCATTGTCGAGCCTTACTGGCCTGCTGCCGTTTCTCGCAGCAAAGGGTCGTATCTACGGCGCAGAAGGGCGCACATCTGCAAAGCAATGGACCCCGACGAGAAGCGGCGGCGTTGACGGAAACACGGGTGAGTAGTGTGAGCGCTGACATGACAGCAGCGCAATCCGATATCGGATTTGTGGCGATCGGGCGTAATGAAGGCGAACGGCTTCAGCGATGTCTGACGTCATTGAAGCGTCAATCGGACCGCGTCTGCTATGTGGATTCCGGATCTGCCGATGATAGTGTTGAATACGCTTATGGCCTTGGCGTCTGTGTTGAATTGCTTTCAACCGATGAGCCATTCACAGCCGCGAGGGCGCGCAATGCGGGCTTTGCTGCGTTTTTGAAACAATGGCCGGAAACGAAATTTGTCATGTTCATCGACGGCGACTGTGAACTTGCCGAAGGCTTTCCCGACGCCGCCATGGGTGTCTTTATGGAAAACCCTGACATCGGCATCGTGACGGGAAGGTGCCGGGAGCTTCGCCCGGAAGAGACGATCTATAATCGCCTTTGCGATATGGAATGGAACGGGCCGGTTGGCGAGATCGACGCCTGTGGCGGTATTTTCATGACCCGTACGGAGGTTTTTCGCCGTGTGAACGGATTTAACCCGGCGGTCATTGCGGCGGAAGATGATGAATTCAGCATTCGGGTGCGCACTGGCGGCGCCCGGATTGTCCGGATCGATCATGATATGTGTTTCCACGATGCTGACATGCATCGCTTTGGGCAATGGTGGCGGCGGGCGGTTCGCGCCGGCTACGCCTATGCGCAGGTCGGGGAAATGCATTCCGGCTATTTCGCCGCGCCGCGCCGGCGCGCCTGGGCCTGGGGACTGGTCCTGCCGGCGTTGATCCTGCTCGCGGCGCCGCTGACCGGAGGCTGGAGCCTCTTTTTGCTCCTGCTTTATCCGTTGTCGTTTCTCAGAACGCGAAGCAGGCTGATCCGGGATGGCGCCAAACCGGCCCATGCGGGCCTCTTTGCGGTTTTTTTAACCCTTTCCAAATTTCCAAACCTGATAGGTATGTTGAACTACAGGCGAAAGCGCATGCTAGGGCGCGATGTCGCCATCGTTGAGTATAAGTGAGGCGGCGGGTCGCCGGGAAAAGTTGATGTCGTCACAGCCAATCAAAGTTGCGCTTCTGGGCGCGGGATATATCGCCAAATGGCATGCGGAAGCGTTGCGTCGGACGAAGGGCGTTGAAGTCACAGCAGTGTGCGATTTGTCCGGCGAGGCGGCGCTACAGCTGGCGAGCAGCTATGGCGTGAAGAATGCGCACACCTCTCTTGATGAACTGCTGGCGTCCGGCGAAGCCGATTGCATTCATGTTCTGACGCCGCCGCAAGCCCATGCAGAGGCGACGCGCCAAATCCTGGAAGCGGGCTTCGCCGCCTTTGTTGAGAAGCCCTTTGCCTTGAGCGCTGACGATTGCAGGTCGCTTGGCGAGCTGGCGGAAAGCAAAGGCGTTGCGCTCGGCGTCAATCACAATTTTCTCATGCTGCCGTCCTATGACTGTTTGAAGCGCGATATCGGTGCTGGAATCATTGGGCCCATCGACAGCATTGAGGTCAATTGGCAGTTTCCTTTACCGCCCTTGCGGTCCGGCCCGTTCGGACTTTGGATGCTGCGGCGTCCGGACAACATTTTGTTTGAACTTGGACCGCATCTATTCGCATTCGTCGCCGACATCTTGGGCGGCCTTGACAATATTGATGTCAGTTTGCGCCATCCCGTCATTATTCCTGGCGGCGTTCGACATTATCAGACCTGGCGGATTTCCGGAGAGGTTGATGGCGCCGCCGTCACGATCAACCTGTCGCTGATTGAAGGCCACGATAACCGCAGCGTGCGCCTGCGTGGGCTTGGCGGGCTGGCGACCTATGATTTTGCACAAGACACGTATCTGCTGGAGCGCGCCGGCTTTCAGGACATCATCATCGGCCCCATGGCGGCGCAATTGTCCGTTGCTGGCCAGGCGTTGCGATCTGGCGCTGTCAACGCCGCCCGTCAACTTTCATCTCTAAACGAATTATCGCCTTATGGTCTTTCGATAACAAAGGCGGTCGGCAATTTCTACGGAGCAATGCAGGAGGGCAAGCCGGTTGATCACCGACTCAGTGCTGAACTTGCATCCTGTGCAACGGCGCTGATTGAGAAATCTTTGGATATAGCGCGGCCTGAACTGGATGCGCCTGTTGCGCTCGAACCGTCAACGACGGCGAAACCGGAGAAGGGTAAGACGGCGCTGGTCATTGGCGGAACCGGGTTTATCGGCCGTGCGCTGGTCACGGCGCTGGCGGATGAAGGTTATGCGGTTCGTATTTTTTCAAGGGGCGCTGGCGGCGGGCTTGAACGCGAGGATGGACGCGTCAGTGTGGTCACCGGCAGTTTGAAATCGGAAGAAACGCTTGTGGACGCCATGAACGGTGTCGATACGGTTTTCCATTTGGCGAAAGCGACCGAAAATAGCTGGCAGGGATATCTTGAGAACGACGTGAATGTGACACGACGGATTGGCGAAGCATGCCTGAAAGCCGGCGTTTCACGCCTCATCTATACGGGCACGATCGATTCTTACGACGCCTCGCAGGCAGACCGCCCAATCACAGAAGAAACGCCCTTCGATCACGATCTTGAACGGCGAAATCTCTATGCGCGCTCCAAAGCGGCGTGCGAAGACGTGCTAAAAACATTGGAACGTGAACAAGGTTTGCCGCTGACCATTGTTCGTCCCGGTATCGTGATCGGTAAGGGCGGCCCGCTTCAGCACTGGGGCGTCGCAATGTGGCGCGGTGCGACAACGTGCAAGCTATGGGGTGACGGTCGTAATATCATGCCGTTTGTTCTGGTCGATGATGTCGCTGACGGCCTGGTGCTTTCAGCGACCGCCACAGACAATGTTGTGCTTGGCAAATCCTATAATCTGATTGGCGACCCTATGTTATCGGGTCGTGATTATTTTGCAGAAGTTGGGAAAGCCAACAGTGTCGCGATGCGTGCGCGCCCGACCCCAATCTGGACCTATTTCATTGTTGACCTCGCCAAATACTGGGCGAAGCGCTTGCTGGCGAAGCGAAAGGGGCTCACCAAGCCAAGTTTTCGCGACTGGAAATCGCGGGCGCAGCTATCACCATTCAAAAATGAAACAGCAAAGGCGGATCTTGGCTGGCACCCGGAAGCCGACCGTGAACGGTTTATCAAGCGCGGCATAGTGGACGCGAACCTTTTTGGCATTGTATCTGGTGATGTAAGCGCTATGGCAAAAGTAGATTTGCAAAAAGGCGAGGCTGCAGAAGAGCCAAACACACAGCAAGAGTTCAAAGAATCAGCCTGACTTCGGAAAGCGACCCTTAAAGATGACATATATCAATATTACGGACCCGTCCTTCGGCTTCTTTGACGCAACGGTGCTCAAGGAAAAGGGCGTTGATCTCCATGATAAATATGTCAGTGCAGATCCTTTTCCGCATATTGTCATGGACGATTTTGTAACGCCGGCAATTCTTGACGCGTGCCTTGATTATTTTCCTGATGCACCGGACCCGGATAGCCAGACCTTCGATCGGGATCAGGAGCGCTTCAAAACCAGTTTCAACCCGGACTTTCTGCCGGCGCAGTTGCGGTCGTTTTTCTATGCGCTGAATTCACAGCCCTTCGTTTCTTTTCTGGAAAACATGACGGGTGTTAGCGGGCTTATTCCCGACCCTTATTTTCTGGGCGGCGGTTTTCATGAAACGCGGCAGGGCGGTCATTTAAGCGTTCATGCCGATTTCAATCTCCATCCGAAACTGAAACTGGAGCGGCGCCTAAATCTGCTGATCTATCTCAACAAAGGTTGGGAGGAATCCTATGGAGGCGCTTTGGAACTTTGGGATCAGGAGATGTCTGCTTGCGTGCACCGTGTCGCGCCAGTGTTTAATCGGTGCGTCGTATTTTCCACTAACGCGACGAGTTATCATGGCCATCCTGCGCCAGTGAACCATCCGCAACTAATGCCACGCCGATCGATCGCCCTTTATTATTACACGGCGACCTGGGATGGCACGGCGCGCGAATTCACAACGCAATTCAAGAAACGCCCGCAGTCCGAAGACAAAGTTGACTGGAGCGTCAAGCGTTACGAATTGATTAATGACCTTTTTCCGCCGATCCTGGTGCGCAATTGGCGCCGGGTTGCGCACCGGTTAAGCCGGTGATGATAACGGCGTGAAAAATTTGCGCGTTGACTGGCTATTTCAAATTTTCAAATGACTGTTTCACAGATATTTACGACCTTTAGCAGGGCGTAAATATCCGATGGCGTGCTTCCTTTAATAATCCGTAAGCTGTCATATTTTGCAGCCAATACGAAAAATTCGAACTAGTTGCGCAAGGGAATGTATTCCACGCTTCGTTACCTTACTCGCTGTTGCACAAAAGCATCGTGCAACAAAAAACGCGGTTGCTGGCGAAAATCCTTGCGGGTTTCACAAGCTGGCGTAATTGTAACGAGTGGGTAGTTATGAGTTTTGAATCTCGCGCCGGTCGTCATATTATTCCAGCAAACACATTCGATTTCGACGCCTTGATCGAAGTTGCGAAAAAAGATCCGCTCAGTAAACTCAATTCTTCGGGCCGCAAACGGCGTAAAAGCGCCAAGCAAAGGCTTGCAAATGCAGGTTTGTTTGCGCCGCTTCTGCTTGCAGAAGGCTGTCTCAGTTTGGGAAAGCGCGATTTACTGGATGGCGCTGGCGGCGGCGATGACAATGATGGCGAGCCAGCGCTTCCGACCACAGGCGGCGGGCGTACGCCCGTCAATATCCCGCCGGTGGATGCAGGGCCCGTGACGCCGGTGGAGCCAGTGGCAAGCGGCGCGCAGGACGATGTTAATTTTCAAACAAGCGCGGAGTCTTCTCTCAATATCGCCGCCGCTGATCTTCTCGCCAATGACGCGCCCGCAGGAGACGGCCCACTGGAACTGGTGCGTGTTTTTGGTGCGAGCAACGGATCCGTCTCACTTGAAAATGGCGTCATTACATTCACGCCGGATAATGGTTTTGAAGGCATGGCGTCCTTCCGTTACGAAGCCAGAGACAGTAACGGCAATATCACCGAAGCTGGTGTTGAAATTCATGTAGGCGATCATGGTGATGGTCACGGCGACGACCAGGGACATGGCGGTCATGATGACGGCGGCCATAGCGATGACAGTCATGGCGGCGGGCATGGCGGTCATGATAATGGCGAACATGCACATCCGGATGATCCGTCGAAAGCTGGCGAGCATATGGCGCTTATGGCGTTGGTGCCGGTCGCCGATGCGACGCATATCGCCGTTAATGACGGCTCCTGGTTTGATCCTAATACATGGGCGAGCGGTGAGGTGCCGGGTGAAGGCGCACAGGTTGTTATCCCGGACGGCGTTACTGTCGATTATGACGGGGAAAGCCCGGTTTCTCTCTTCACGGTGCGCGTTGATGGTGCGCTTGAATTTGCAACTGATGTCGACACGTTCATGGAAGTCGACACTTTGGTTGTATCTCCAACGGGATCGATGACAGTTGGAACGATTGACAACCCAGTCGCTGCAAATGTCGAGGCGGTCATTCAGATCGCCGATAATGGTCCGATTGATGTCTCTTGGGACCCGATGTTGCTCTCACGCGGCATTCTCAGTCACGGCGAGTTCCAATCTCATGGTGCTGAAAAAGCCGCCTTCCTTAAGGTCGCAACCGATCCTATGGCGGGCGATACTTCCCTGACGTTGGAAGAGCCGCCGGAAGGCTGGCAGGTCGGCGATCGCCTCGTCCTGACGGGCACGAAGCTGACATCGAATGGCAATCCCGCCAAGATTGGCGACGCCCATTCCGGCGTTACCGAAGATGAAGAACTGATTATCACGGCGATCAACGGCAATGTCATCACGTTTGATCGCGCCCTGCAGTTTGACCACGATACGCCGCGCGCTGATCTGAAAGCTTATGTCGCGAATTACACCCGGAATGTCAGAGTGGAAACCGAAAATGCGGACGGGTTGCCAGTGCATCAGCGCGGTCACGTCATGCTGATGCATTCCGATGACATTGATGTGCGGTATTCAGAGTTTTCCGATCTTGGCCGCACCGATAAGTCAGAGCGCTCGTTTGATGTTGGCGATATTGCGAACATTGAGGCCGACTCCAATGTGAAAGGTCGTTACTCGCTCCACATTCACCGGGCGGGGGTCGATAATCTGGAAGACCCGGCCATGCTGGTCGGCAATGCTGTGTGGGGATCTCCGGGCTGGGGCTTCGTCCATCACGATTCCAACGCGGTTATTTCCGATAATGCCGCTTACGACGTTTTTGGCGCGGCTTTCGTGGCTGAAACGGGCAATGAGACGGGGCGCTGGACGCATAACATCGCCATCAAGGGCACTGGCGTTAGCGGTGGTCCGAAATGGCATGAAGATGTCGCCGCCTTTGACTTGGGCCGCACCGGAGCCGGATTCTGGTTTCAGGGCCGCCTTGTCGATGCGGTCGACAACGTTGCAGCCGGCGTGCCTGGCGGAGAAGGATTTGTTTACATGTCGCGCGGCAATGGCGCGATTAACGTGCTGCCGGAAAATTTGGATCAGCCTGAGGCGTTGCGGTATCTTGATGACGCACTAATCAGCAAGCCGGCGATTTCAAGCTTTCAGGGCAACGAGTCAATTGCAACGGCGTCCGGCCTGGTCGTTATTAAGGGGGGACCGGAACAGGCGCATGATATTCGTTCCGTGATTGAAGATTTCACCGCCTGGGAAACGCAATACGGAATTCATGTCCAGTATACCGGGCACTATACGTTCAAGAATATTGACGTTGTTGGAACCGACGGTTCAAGCGGCGCAAGACCGGCGGTCAATGGCATTGAGGTCGGGGTCAACACTTTCGACATGGTGTTCAACGACGTCAATATCGACGGGTTTGAAAACGGCTTTCACTTCAAGAAAGAAACCGTCAACATGAATTTTCCGTTCGACGGAAACTTCCGGTATGTAATTGTCGACCCGACAATCACGAATGTATCGACACAATATTTCAATGGCGATTCAAAGGATTTGATCCTCACTGGCGACGATCTGGTCGCAGGACGTTTATTGTTCGATTCCGATCTCAGCGGATTTCCTGTCGCGCCGGACTTCCCCGGTAAGGCTGGGCTTGAGCTGTCGGGCACGAAAACCGACAGCATCGGTAATTCGCCGGTATCGCCTGACTGGGACCCAGTCACTTATGATTGGTTCTCGCTGCGCGGGGCGGTTGAGCAGGAAGGTTATTGGACGCTCCCGGATGGGCGTCACGTCACCGCGTTTGACCAATATGTTTCTGATCGCGCCACAGGCGAATTGATCAAGGTTGCTGTGTTCGTTGAAAACCCCGATATCGCAAACCTCAATGCAACAGGTGGATTTACACGAGTGGAGCCCGTTTATCATGGCGTTCTTGACCTCGACAGCGCGGCGCCGGTTGCGCGTACTGACTTCGCCAGTGTACTGGAAAACGAATCCGTCACTATTGACGTTCTCGCAAATGATTTTGATCCCGAGGGTGAACCGATCTCAATCGACGGCCTTGTTCAGGCTGGACATGGCCGTGTGTATGAGAATGAAAACGGGACGCTCACTTACACGCCCGACCCCAATTACATCGGTACGGATGAATTCTGGTACTGGGTCGAGGATGACAATGGGAATTTCACCAAGGCAAGCGTTCAGGTCACTGTGGAAGTCTGATCACTCGAAAAACTGCGCCATTCAGCCTTTACGCTCTCGTCGATTTCGGCGGGAGCGTATTTTTTTAAGAGTTTTTGAAACTCACTTTTGCTCGCCAGTTGCCCAACAGCCCAAACCGCGGCGCCGCGCACCAGTGGATTTTCATCATCAAGTAGGTCTATGGCGGCGGGTAACAGCGCCAGGTCTTCCGAATTGCCGATCGCGATCATCACATTGCGTACAAAACGATCACGGCCTGTACGCTTGACGGGAGAGCCAGTGAAGAGCGTCCGGAAGGCCGTATCGTCAAGCGCGGCAAGTTCCCCAAGCGCTGGTGAGGCTAATGATTCACGAACGTGAAACGACGCTTCCTGTGCGGTTGATGCAAATTTATTCCAGGGACACACCGCCAGACAGTCATCGCATCCATAAATGCGGTTTCCCATCGCCTTTCGAAACGCCGCCGGGATCGGCCCTTTATGTTCAATCGTCAGATAGGAAATGCATCGGCGCGCATCCAGCTGATAAGGCGCTGGAAAGGCGTCCGTCGGGCAGATGTTGAGGCAATTCTGACACGACCCGCAATGATCCGCTTCCGGCGCATCCGCCTGAATGGTTGCTGTGGTGAAAATCGCTCCCAGAAACAGCCACGAGCCAAACTTGCGGGACACAAGGTTTGTGTGCTTGCCCTGCCAGCCAATACCGCTTTGCGCGGCGAGAGGTTTTTCCATCACCGGCGCTGTATCAACAAATACTTTGACGTCGCCGCCGCTTTGTTCAACAAGCCACCGGGCTAAACGTTTCAGGCGCTTTTTGACGACATCATGATAGTCTTTGTTTTGAGCGTATACTGATATCGTTCCAGATGATCTGTCGTTGAGTGCAGCCAATGGGTCGGCGTCCGGGCCGTAATTAATCCCGAGCATAATAACCGTGTTTGCATCGGCCCACAGCGCGCGCGGGTGCGTGCGTTGTTCTGCGCGCCCGGCCAACCAGTCCATGTCGCCATGGCGGCCCGCCTCCAGAAAGTGATTAAAGTTTTTGCGCGCACTTTCCGGCAATGCGGCGGCGGAGAAGCCCACGGCGTCAAAACCCAGCGACTGCGCCTCCTGCCGAATTCGCTGCTTGAGGTCGTCCGGCGCCATTGTCGAAAGTCCGGCCACGGTCAAAAGTCTGGATTGTCGAAATGCGCCGGCGGCGGCAGTCCGTCGATCCTGTCGCGCAGGATGGGCCGCATACTGGGCCGTGATTTTATCCGGGCATACCATTCCTGAACGCTTGGAAACTTCCCCCAAGGTACGGCGTCGACATAGTCGAGAGATG
Organism: Pseudomonadota bacterium; assembly: GCA_039196665.1. Classification (GTDB taxonomy): domain Bacteria; phylum Pseudomonadota; class Alphaproteobacteria; order Caulobacterales; family Parvularculaceae; genus Hyphococcus. The sequence continues at coordinate 280,524 of JBCCUQ010000002.1, forward strand.
ATAGATATGCAGCGCCCGCAAGGTCAGCCGCGGTCATCTTCTCGCCTGACAGCCAGGGGCGCTGTTCCAGCAGCCAGCCTAAATAATCAAGGTGCCAGGAGAGGGCGTCGGCTCCCTGTTTCAAAAGATCGTAGTCGGCCTGACCGCGTCTCATCAGACGTTTGTCGATGCGCTCCCTGACAATAAGGTCTATGACATCACGTTCGAACTTATCCGCGAACCACATGCAGAGCCGTCTGGTTTCCGCCCGTGCAGCGGATGTTGAAGGTAGTAAGGGTTCGTTGGAATAGGCGTCTTCTAAGTATTCGATAATTGTCATTGCCGGCGCTACCGAAAGGGCGCCGCCGGTAGGTGGCTCATCAATCAGTACAGGGATTGTGCCCGCAGGGTTGGCTTGCGCAATGGCGCCGTCATCATCCCAGGGATGACACAGAGATAGCTGAGCCGGGAGTCCCTTTTCGGCAAGAATCACTCGGATCATCCGCGACGCAGGGTCCAGTGGCATATGTAACAACGTACGCATTAACCTTCATCATAACAGTTCGCCGCTCAACGCAAACCTGCAAGGTGCTGATTTGCCGGCATTTTAAGGATTCTTTCGTCGATACGGCAAAGCGCTTGCAAAATCCCTGTTAACGATTTGGCGAACGGGCCGAATTGAAACACTAAGGGTTAGGGCGGGGCTCAATGAGCACAACCTATGACGACGGGCAAGACATTGAAGAGTTCGCCTGGCGACGTTCGGCGCCACTGGCGCGCCGCGCTGCAATGGCGGCGTATGGATGGCAGAATCCGGGCTGGTCATTTTTGGCGTCGATTGCTGCGGCTCTCCCATTTTTGATTGCCGCCTTGCTCGCCCCGGCGCTTCTAAGCCTGTCTCCGACAGCCGATATGATTGCGCCGATTGCCGAAGCGCGCGCTGTATCTGGCGGTGAAGCCTCCCTGTTGCAGAGTGATACGCCGTTTTACCTTCTGCTTTTGATGGGCGCTGATGTTTTCGCTGATGCGCCGGGTCGCATTCACTTGATCGCCAAAGCGCTTGGCGCGCTGTTTGTGATTTACCCGTTTGCGTATTTTGCATCATCGCGTCTTCCGGCGGTTCAGGCGGCGCTCTTGTCAGGCGCTCTTGCGGCTGTTGTTGCGGCGCCGTTTGCCGGTCCCGCGGAGCTTGGGCTGGCGCTGTTTCTCACCTGCGCGTTTTGTTTTGTTGCTGCGTCGGCGGATAACGGCGCTTGGCGTGCACGCATGGAAGGGCTGGTCGCTGGCGCCATCCTGTTTACGCTTTGGCTGCTCAATCCGGTTTATTCACTCGCTGGTTTCATTGCTTTATCGGCATGTCCGTTCCTGTCGGGCCGCAGCGGTTTGTCGCGTTACGCGGCGACCCTGACGTCTTTTGCAGCGCTCGCAGCGCTGACGGAATATTTTGCACCCGGTATTAATCTTGCGCGCGCGTCAGCAGCCTCTGGTGTCTTGAACATCAACGCCGCTTTTGCAGGCGGTGAAGGCGCCATGGGGTTAAGCGGCGTCGCGGCAAGCGCCGGCGTCGTGCTCGCGACGGCGGTTATTTTTGGCGGGCGTGAACATTGGCGCGCCTGGGCCTCCGCATTGGGGCTTGGGCTCATTGCTTTTGTGGCGGCGCGTATTGTCGGCGCAAACACGATGCTGGTTTTTGCGCTTGTCGCGGCGATTGCATGTTTTTCCGTTGCGTCGCCGTTTTATGACGGCCTGTTTCGCAATCATGATCGCGCCAGCGTTTCAGTGGCGCTGGCGGCTGCGACACTGACTTTGTTCTGGACCTGTGCCATTTCAGTGCATGCTGTTGGACAGTTTTCGCTCCAGCATCAGGTTGCGAAAACAGCGCCGGAAGCTATTCGAACGGAGCTTGCGCTTGTACAACCCGGAGGGCCAACAATTGCGCGCTGGGTTGAAGAGGGACGGTTCTCTACGCCGGAAGCCCGCGAGTTTTTCGCGCTCGCGCCGGTTGATCAATCGACGATGTTGCTAGAAGCGGCGAGCCGCGCACGCGTGATCACGGCGCAAGGCATGGACGTTGCGATCCTGACTGGCTCGGATACGGCGTGCGTTCTTGCAAAGCAGCGCCAATGCCATGCTGACGGCCCATCGGCGGCGACAGCGGCGAGTGTTGTTTTTGTGCCGCGCCTTGATCTTGATCCAGCGACAACCGCCGCCAAGGCCCGTGTAGAAGCTCTTCTTTATACAGAGTTCCGCCTGGTGGACCAAACAGCGCTTTGGGAAGTATGGGTGCGCCGGGGCGCCGCTGTACCCACGGGGCTTTCCGGTGCGGCGAGCGGCGCTCTTTACCGCTAAACCATCTCTATTCAGTACGACGCCCCCAGGCGATGAAATGCGGATTGTCAAAGCCGCGTTCGCTTTTGGCGTATCGCAGATGCTCGCCGCCTGGATAGACGATAACCGCGCCGCCGGCGGCCTCAAGGACCGCCTGTCCTGCACCGGTATCCCATTCCATCGTACGGCCAAACCGCGGATAGATATGCGCCTTGCCTTCCGCCACCAGGCAGAACTTCAGGGATGAACCGGCAGCTTCGAAATCGGCGATATCAAGAGTTTCCAAAAACGCGTCTGTCTCCGGCGAACGATGCGACCGGCTCGCCACGGCGATCAGTCCTTCCTTCGGGGTAGGCGAGGCGATAATGGTGTGTCTTGCACCTAGCACCCCTTCATCGCTGACCTCGCAGGCCCAGGCGCCTTGTGCGACATCGCCCGCATAAAGGCGATTGATTGCTGGCGCATAGACAACACCGACAACGGGACGACCGCTACGGATAAGGGCGATATTCACCGTGAATTCGCCTGTGCGGTTGATAAACTCTTTTGTACCGTCCAGAGGGTCGACAAGGAAGAACTGGTCGCCAAGAGTCGGAATGCATCCCTTGGAGGCCTGCTCTTCGGCGAGGATCGGAATGTCCGGCGCAATCTCTTTGAGACCAGACAGGATGATTTCCTCACCGGCCCGGTCAGCTTCGGTCACTGGGGAGGCGTCATCTTTACGATCAATCTGAAAATCGGTCGCATAGATTTCCAGGATCTTTGAGCCGGCTTTCATGGCGAGCCCGATGATCCCTTCCGCAATTGCGGCGTCATATGCTTTGTTCGAAGTCATGGAGCCTGCACATGGCGCAGGTTCGCCGGGCTGGCAAGCCCCTTGCGCCCTGGCTTGCAGCCGGCGCTTCAGCGGAATGCGATAATTGTAAACGCCGCCGTTTGGCGGGGCGTCAAGCCACTGGCGGGAATGATGTCTTGGATGATCCAGCCCTCATCGGCGAGTTGGTTCAGAAGGTCTTGAAGCGCCGAGGCGGCGGCTCGCCCATAATCGCGTTCATTGGCGAAAATGCCGAGCGGGCGCCGTTCGGCATCCCGCCAGGTCACGTGAAATGAGGAAAACTGTTTCGACATGGCACAGAGTAACCTTTTTGACGCGTTTCTTGTCTATAATCTCTGCGGTAACAGGCAATCCTCGGGCCGCACAGCATATTATGCATTTTTCCCGAGAGTTGATGCGCCCGATGGCTGATTCTTTGCTTAAGGGCGGGTATGATTGCTGGGTCAGAAGGATGTGTCGCGCGGATGGTTGAGTCGAGCGTTGACGATGCGAACAGTTTTTCCAGCGATGGCGTGCGCCATCGCTCACCTGTGGCGCGAGCGCTGTTTGGCGATGTCGTGCAATTTGTTGATTTTATCCTTGTGATCGCAACCTCGGTTGCGGTGGCTTACGTCTATCACGTCTTTGCGCTGAGGTCGGAGTTCGATTTTCAAAATTACGCCGCTGCAGGGATCGTCGGTGCGACGGGCCTAACGGCGCTTTTGCGCCGCGACGGTTATTACGAATATGATCAGCTGTTGTCTTCGAACCATTCTTTTCGGGCGATCCTGTCCCGATGGGCGCTGGTTATTCTCAGCCTGCTGGCGTTTGGGTTTGCGCTGAAGATTTCCGAGAACTTTTCTCGCGTCTGGCTTTTCTCGTGGTCAGCGAGCGTTGTGATGTCGATTTCCTTGTCCAGAGCTGTCAGCGCCATCTGGCTAAGCGCCATGAGCCGCGATGGGGGTGCGTTTGCACGGCGTGTTGCGGTTGTCGGCGCCAATGAGCTTGGGGCGAAATTCGCAGAGCAAGCGGGGACGCTCGAGAAGGGGATTTCGATCGTTGGCGTCTATGACGCGGGCCTTGAGAATACGCGTGACGAAGAATACGGCTCTACGTTCACGGGCGATCTCAATGCGCTTGGGGCCGCCGCGCGCAATGGCGAGATCGACGATATCATCATCGCGATGCCGGGCGCTTCAAGCGCTGACATGGCGAGATTGGTCCGGCGGCTGTCGATATTGCCGGTATCGATTGCGATCAGCGCCAACCGTCATTGGCTTGACCATATGGGCGGCGCCGTCACCAGAGTCGGCGGCGCCTCGGTATTGTCGCTGTATCGTCGTCCTCTGGAAGGCTGGGGCGGGGTCTGGAAAACAATCGAGGACTATGTGCTTGGTCTGCTGTTTCTTTTGGCGGCGGCGCCTGTGTTGCTGATCATTGCGGCCGCCATCAAGCTGGAGGGAAGAGGGCCGATCTTCTTCGTCCAGCAGCGTCATGGGTTTAACAACGCCGTTTTCAGAATATACAAATTCCGCACCATGACAGTCGCCGAAGATGGCGATGTCGTCACACAGGCCCAGGAAAACGACCCCCGCATCACACGCGTCGGCAAGTTTTTGCGTCGCTACAGCCTTGATGAGCTGCCGCAGCTCCTCAACGTCATTAAAGGCGACATGTCCCTTGTGGGCCCGCGTCCTCATGCGATGGCGCATAACCACCAATATGCCCAGACGATTGAGAACTATTCCGGGCGGCACAAAGTCAAGCCGGGCATTACCGGCTGGGCGCAGGTCAATGGCTATCGAGGCGAGACCTCGGAAAACGAGCAAATGGCCGAGCGGGTTCGGTATGATCTGGCCTATGTTGACAATTGGTCACTTTGGTTTGACTTCAAAATCCTGTTGATGACCGTTCGGGCTGTGGTGTTTCCCAAAAACGCCGTTTAAGAGCCATAGTACCAAGGCTGAGCGGGCGAAGGCGCGCCCCTCTTTCGTGCGAACACAAAGGATTTGCTATGCGCGTCACAATGATTGGGACGGGGTATGTCGGGCTCGTTTCCGGGGCTTGTTTTGCGGATTTCGGTCATGATGTCGTCTGTGTCGATAAAGACGAGACGAAAATCCGAAAGCTGGAGCAAGGGGAAATCCCGATCTACGAGCCGGGGCTTGAGGCGCTGGTCGCCGAAAATGTGAAAGCCGGGCGGCTTTCTTTCAGTCTTGATCTTGCGGCTTCAACGCCACAGGCCGATGCGGTGTTTATCGCGGTGGGTACGCCGTCACGACGGGGCGATGGTTTTGCAGACCTGTCCTATGTGCACAAAGCTGCAGAAGAAATCGCCGAAGTGATGGATGGTTATACAGTCGTTGTCACCAAATCGACCGTGCCGGTGGGTACGGGTACTGAGGTGGAAAACATCATTCGCAAAGTTCGTCCGGGCGCCGACTTTTCCGTCGTCTCCAATCCGGAATTTTTGCGAGAAGGCGCCGCCATACGGGATTTCAAACGGCCTGACCGCGTTATCGTTGGCGCTGAAGATGAGCGTGCGGTCAAAGTGATGCGCGAACTGTATCGCCCCCTTTACCTGAACGAGACGCCGATCGTTGTCACCAACCGTGCAACGTCAGAGTTGATCAAATACGCCGCCAACGCGTTTCTCGCGACCAAAATCACATTCATCAATGAGATGGCTGATTTGTGCGAAAAGGTTGGCGCGAATGTACAGGAAGTCGCCAAGGGCATCGGTCTTGATGGGCGCATTGGCGCCAAGTTCCTGCACGCTGGTCCTGGATATGGCGGTTCATGCTTCCCCAAAGATACGCTGGCGCTGGTGCGCACCGCACAAAGCAATGATGCGCCAACGAAGATTGTGGAAGCCGTTGTCGGTATCAATGATGAGCGCAAAAAGAAAATGGCGGACCGTGTGATTGCAGCCTGCGGCGGATCGATCGCTGGCAAGACGGTCGCGGTTCTTGGACTGACTTTTAAACCGAATACAGATGATATGCGCGACTCACCATCATTGGATATTGTGCCGGCGCTGCAAGGAGCGGGCGCCCATATTCGCGCCTTCGATCCAGCTGGCATGGAAGAGGCGAAAACGCTGCTCAGCGACGTTGAGTATGTGGAGGGGCCCTATCAGGCGCTGGAAAATGCGGATGCCGTTATTATCGTGACGGAGTGGGACGAATTTCGTGCTCTTGATCTGGAGCGCGTGAAAAGTCTCCTCAACGCTCCCGTCATGGTTGACATGCGCAATATCTATAATCCAGCCGAAATGGCGGAGAAGGGTTTTGCCTATCACTCGATTGGCCGGCCTTGCTCTACGCCGCGATAGCCTTGGTTCGATTTAAGCGGCGCGCAGTTTTTTCAGCACAGATGATTTTGCCGGACCGTCGCCCTTTGGCGGCGGGATATCGAGACGCGCCCTGCGTAAGATGTCAGCGGTCACCATTGGCGCCTCGCTGCGGAAGCAGCTCTTTCCAGCATCATCCACATAGATGATAAAAAAGCCATGCTCGGCGTCCAACGCGTGACGAAGGAGCGACGGATCCAGCCATTCGATCGGCTCGCCGTTTTTGCGCGGGGTGTCGTCACCGTAAACCTCCATCACTGTCACATCCTCGCGGATGAGCGCAGGGATCGCCGGTTTTAGTAAACGGCGCTGCATTCGGCATGCGCTATGATTTGCCGCCGGACCAATCAAAAAAAGTGTGTTGCGTGGCGAGAATTGTTTAACTGCTTCCGCACGTCGCAGATTGGCCCTGATTTCCGGAAACAAATTGGGCCGGAAGGACACGATGGCCGCGATAAAGCCGAAAATCAGGCAGGTCGCGATGATGAAAAATGACAGGCCCATAACCGTTAATAGTTACCGTTGTGATCTTGCCAGTGGGTTAATCGCCGCAATTACGCAAACAGCACGTCAAAATAGCAAATTTTACGCCAGGCAATCCTTAACAAGATCTTAACCGGTTATCCCGGACTGCCATTGAAAACCCTAGCAGAAGCAGCCTTTACTCGAAACCGGCGGGCAGAGCGCGGCGCCATTCGACAAACCTGGCGAGTCCCTCAGCCAGGGTGATTTTTGGCGCATATCCAAGCTCTTTGCGGGCGCGGGAAATATCCGCCCAGGTTTGCTCGACATCTCCGTCCTGCATGCCCAGCATTTCCTTGGTCGCCGTGATGCGGAGTTCTTTTTCGAGAATGTCGACCAGCGTCATCAGTTTTTCCGGCCGGTCATTGCCGAGATTATAGACCTGGTGAAAGCCTTCTTTCTTGCCAGGCGGCCGGTCAAGAGCCGCCAGCGTGCCGCTGACGATGTCATCGATAAAGGTGAAATCACGCCCCATCTCGCCGTGATTGAAAATCTGGATCGGCTCATCCTTCAGCATTTTCTCTGTAAATATCCAGTACGCCATGTCTGGCCTGCCCCATGGGCCGTATACGGTAAAATAGCGAAGCCCGGTTTGCGGCAGGTCATAAAGGCTTGCGTAAGATACGGACATTAACTCGTCAGCTTTTTTTGTCGCGCCATATAGCGATTGCGGCGCATCGGTCTTGTGGGATTCGCTGAAAGGGGTTTCCGTGTTGGCGCCATAAATGGATGAAGATGACGCGTAGACCAGGTGGTTGACGCGTAAAGCGCGCGCCAGTTCCAAGATGCTCAGATGTCCCATCAGATTGGCGCGGCCATAGGCGAAAGGCGCCTCGATTGAGTAGCGCACGCCGGCTTGCGCGGCGAGATGAACGATTGCTGTGACGCTGGCGTTGTGAGCTGCGGTTTTAAGATTTTCAAAATCCGCGATGTCGATCTGGTAAAATGTAAATGCGCTTTGCGCCTTTAGTCGTTCAAGACGCGCCTCTTTCAAGGCGACAGGGTAATAGTTGTTGAGATTATCAATTCCAATTACGCGTTCGCCCCGCGCGAGGAGCGCGTGAGTGACATAAGACCCGATAAAGCCGGCAGCGCCAGTGACAAGAATACTCATGAAGACAGTGACATTGCTATTGGTTGTTTTGTCGATGATAGCCGCTATTGCACGCCAAGTCCTTAATTGCTTGCAAGGGCGCCGCGAAAGGCCTCATCATAGTGGCCTTCCGGCAATAAACGTCTACGCGTCAGCATAATACCGCTGATCGTCAGCATGGCGGCGCCGACAGCGACGAAGGCGAGACGCGGGTCCATGCCGGTCTGTGTAATGGCGAGAACCGACAGCGATCCCGGAATGGCGAAAGCGGCATTGGCGAAAACACTGGCCGCCATAATGCGCGCGCGAAATTGCGCCGGCGCCCGGCGCTGCACCGCCGCTTGTAATGGTGCGATATAAACGCCGGAAAATGCCGAGGTCGCTACAAAAACGAAAACAAGAGCGAGCCCCGGGCCAGTCGAGAACAAGGCGCCAAGGCTGAGCGGCGCATCCGGCGAGCCCGCGACCAGTGGCGTCAGTCCGTAAACGGCAAAACTCATCAGACCTGCTGCGCCAATGGCGGCGGTGGAAAAGCCGAGACCGGACCGTCCCTTAGCAAGGCTTGCGGCGCCGATTGCGCCAATCCCTGCGCCAATCGCGAAAAGGCCGTTGAGCGCTGTCCACACCAGCGGGTCCGCATAAAGGGCGTCACGGCCATAAAGCGGCACGGTGACTGTAACCGCTGTTGAAAGCAGATAGAACACGCCGACGCCTAGTACCGGCGGCGCGACACCGCGCGATGTAAAGACATGGCGGAACATGGCGACCGTCTGCGCAAAGCCGTTGAAGCTTATTTTCAGCGCCGGATCATTGGCGGCGGCGTAAGGCGTGCGCAGGGAAGCAAGCCACCCCCCGAGCGCGGCGCAGACCAGAACAGCGCCAACCGCAACGCCGCCATAATCCTGAATGATCAGGAAACCGCCAACGACGTACCCCATCAGGATGAAAGTAAAGAGTCCTGCGTTGCATAAGCCGTTGCCGCGCACCAGTTCTTCAGGCTTCAGATATTTCGGCATCGCCGAGACCCGAACAGGTGAGAAAAACGCCGATTGCGCGCCCATGGCGAACAGCATGGCGATCGCAAGCGCGCCCTCGCCGGAGATGAAAGCAAGCGCCGCCACACTCATCAGGATGATTTCCGCAAATTTAGTGCGGCGGAACATCATCGAGGTTTCGTACTTATCTGCTAGTTGTCCGGAAACGGATGAAAAAATCAGGATTGCAACTGGCAACAGGGCGCCGATATAAGGGATCGCATTGTCCGGATTGGTAAAATAGGGAACAGTAATCACGCCAGCGGGAATGCCGATCAGCAGCGACTGACGCAAGACATTGTCAGCGAATGTGCCAAGGGAGAGCGACGTCCACATCGGCCAGAAACGTCGTTGAAAAAACAGCGGCGTTGTTGCCGCTGGAGAAGGTTCAGTGCTTGAGGTCATTTCATCAGCCCTGCGGTTCCGGCAGAACAGCGCCGATTTCAATGTCATCCGGGCGCTCATCGCCGAGGAGTTCGATGGAGCGCTGTTCAATCGACGCCTCAAGCCTTGACATGAATGTTTTCTTGTCGAGACCGGGTTCTATCGGGTCCAGAAATTCAATCACCGCTTCGCCAGGCGTTAGCCGCCAGCTTTGTTGCGGCCAGCGCAGACCGAGATTTGTCGCGACGGGCGTCACCGTACAGCCATAGGCGGCGTAAATATGATAAACGCCTTTTTTATACCGGTGTTGTTGGCCTACTGGTGACAAATGCCCCTCCGGATAAATCAGAATGCGCCGGTTTTCGGCTTTTGCTTTGTTGAGGTCTTTATCGACTAGCCGCGCTCGCGCATAGGCGCCGCCGCAGTTATTCACAACGATCGCGCCCATTTTACGAAGAATGCCGCCAAGCAAAGGAAATTTTTCCAGGTGATCGCCCGTGACAAAGGCGAGGTCATGCATCTGCGAGAACATCACAATGCCGTCGCCCCAGCTTTGGTGTTTGGCGGCGATAACGCCGGGACCATCGGGCAGTTTTTCTTTTCCGTGTACGGTGATTCTAATACCTGCGATCCAGCGCAGCCAGAAGCACATGACGCGCGTGTAAACGAGTATCCAGGTCATGACCGGTTTACGGCTCGGTATGAGCAGCAATGGCGCTGCGAGCAGGCCAAAGAAGATTGATGTCGCCCAATAGGCCAGACGGAAGATATTATTGCGCAGTGCTCTGATCATGCGGGAACGCCTCCTGTCAGCTTATGATTTTAAAATGGCGAACACTGCTCGCAGCAGCGCAGGCTGATGTGCGCTAAGCGTTTCGGGGATGCGGCCATAGAATTTGTGCAGCGCCGGCTGCAACACCGCGCCAAGCGCCATTGCGGCTTTCAGGGCGACGTCGCCAGCAGGCAGTTCGCCGCGCGCCATGGCTGTTTCGATCAGGCTTTCAATCGCCGCAACGGGGCTGTCTTCTTCACTTGTTTCCGGTCGGCCGGGGGAGGGCAGGTAGCGGTGGGTTGTGATCAGATGATAAGCAAACAACGACCAGTCGTCATCCGCGATGTTGCAATATGCGTTGACGACGGCTTCCGCCTGATGGTCAATATTATCATGTTGAGCGGCGGCGGCGCGAATATCCGTAGACAGTCTTTTGTGAATGGTCTCGAACAGGGTTTGCGCCAGGGCTTCCTTGCTGGGGAAGTGGCGATAGATTGCGCCTTCGGAGATGCCGCTCTGCGCAGCGATTTCGCGTGTGGTCACGGCATCAACGCCACGTTCAGCGAAAAGGGTAAGCGCCGCCCGCTCAATCCGCGCCTTTGTCGTGCCGTCAGCAGCGGTGACGCCGCGCGTGTTTTCGTATTCATTCACGACGACTGCGCCAGCTCATTAAAGTACTTGCCCATTTTCCAATCGGCGCCGTCAGTCGCCTCGTCGCCCTTTCTTCGGCAATGCGCGGCGGCCAAATCCGTCGCGTGAAAGACCCAGCGATCAACTAAAATTCTTTTCTTCACGAGAGGCGCTCCTCAGACTTTCTGAAATCCATTTAAAAGTGAGTAAACACTCACATATCTATATTGAAATAGTTTGTCAAGTGAGCACTTACTCGCAAATCTTGACGGACGCATATTCAAGGCGTTGGCTTGGCTTGGCTTGGCAGTTTTTCGTGCCGCCCAAAGGCTTTGGACTTTGGGGACTATTGAGGGCAAAGGGGCTGTCGCGATTACGTTGGGAGCATACGGGTCTGGTTTTGCTGTGAACTGGCGCCGCCCAAAACATCGTTACCGGGATGGGCTCTGTTGATGAATTGGCGTCGTTCAGGAGCCAAAACGTGATTTCGCGGCTATTGGCGGGAAAGTGGCGTATCCAAGATGTAGTGCTTTCCGTCTCACCTGAAGAAAGCGTCCGGCAAAAAAACGCCCGCCAATTTCAGCCGCGCATTGCAACGGGGAATGCAGCCGTTATATATCCGCCATCTTGTCCAGGGGTGGGACGACTATGTGCGCCGGCTGCGCACCGCCATGCCGCCGGATCGACAATTCCCGAGGGAGACTGACTAAATGTGGATATCGCCCGCTTATGCGCAGGCCGCCGAAACCGCAGCGCCAAATCCGCTGATTCAGATGGCGCCGCTGATTTTCATTTTCGTGATTTTCTACTTTTTGCTGATCCGTCCTCAAAGTCAGGCGCGCAAGAAGCATGCTGAGATGGTGTCGAATGTCCGCCGCGGCGATGTTGTGGTCACGGCCGGCGGCATTGTCGGCAAAGTCACGAAAGTCCTTGAGGGCGAAGAGATCATGGTTGAGCTTGCTGACAATGTGTCGGTCAAAGTCGTCAAGGCGACCCTCAGCGACGTGCGCACCAAGCCCGAACCGGCCGCTAACGACAAATAATCGACAAGTGGGGCGGCGCGTTTCGCGCCGGTGAATGAGGCAATGCTTCAGTTTTCTAAATTCCAAACCGCCGGCGTTTTAGGGCTCATCCTGTTGGGAGCGATCTTCGCGATCCCCAATTTCCTGAGCGATGAAACCCGCGAAGGTCTGCCGGGCTTCCTGCCAAAAGGCACGATCAATCTGGGGCTCGATTTGCAAGGGGGCTCTTACCTTCTCCTTGGTGTCGATACGGAGAAAGTCATCGACGACCGGATGCGCGGCGTCATGTCGGATATCCGCCGGGAGATGCGGCCCAATCGCGCGGTCAACCGCGATCGGATTTCCATCGACAGCCTAGTCTATAACGAAGACACCAATACGGTCTCCCTGCGTGTGCGTAACGCGGCCCAGACCAATGAGGCGGCCGAGAGAGTTCGCGATATCACGCGGGGCGGTGTCGGCGGCGCGCTTGGGCTAGGGCTTCGCGCTTATACAGTTTCAGTAAACGATGCACGCCTCGACATCGCCATCACTACAGAGGCCGAGCGCTATTATTCAACAGAAGCCGTAAGGGACTCCATCGAGGTCGTCCGCCGACGGATTGACCCGGCAGGCAACAAGGAAGTCGCCATCCAGCCCCAGGGCGAAGATCGCATCGTGGTTCAGGTGCCCGGCGACGATGATCCGGAGGCTCTAAAAAGCATCATCAACCGTAGCGGTCAGCTCAGCTTTCACCGCCATGATCCGACAGTAAATCCCACTGACGCAGCAGCCGGCCTTTTGCCGCCGGGCCGGATTATGGTCCCGTTCTCAGAGAGTGAAGGCGCGGGACAATTGCCGCTTGTTCTTTTTGAAGAAGCGGAAGTAACCGGCGACATGGTGGAAACCGCCTCTGCTGGGCCCAGCACTGACGGAGCCGGATTTCAGATCAACTTCTCCTTCGACAGTCGGGGTGCACGACGCTTTGCAGACTATACACGCAACAATATCGGCTCGGTGTTTGCGATCGTGCTGGATGGCGAGGTCATTTCCGCGCCGACAATCCAGTCCGCCATCACTCAAGGCTCGGGCCGCATCACCGGCAATTTCTCTGCGCTTGAAGCGGCGGAGACGGCGCTGCTTATCCGGTCGGGCGCATTGCCCGCGGAACTGACGACGCTTGAGCAGCGCTCGGTTGGACCCGATCTCGGTCAGGACTCCATTGAAGCCGGCGCAAAGGCGCTGATCATCGGCTTCGTCGGCGTGATCATTTACATGGTGGTCAGCTACGGCCGTTTCGGGATTTACGCTGACATGGCGCTGATTGCGAATGTGATTTTGATCGCCGGCGTCCTGTCGCTTTTCGGCTCCACGCTGACCTTGCCTGGTATTGCTGGCATCGTGCTAACCATCGGCATGGCGGTTGATGCGAATGTGCTGATCTTTGAGCGTATTCGCGAAGAATTGCGGGGAAGCAAAACGCCGATCAACGCCGCTGAGATCGGTTATCAAAAAGCGTGGTCGGCAATCCTTGACGCTAATGTTACGACCTTTCTTGCAGCGCTGATCATGTTCCAGCTTGGCGCCGGTCCGGTACGCGGCTTTGCGATCACGTTGGCCGTTGGCGTCGTTACTTCAGTGTTCACCGCCTATGTGCTGACGCGCATGTTCGCCGGGGGCTATCTCCTGTCGAGACGGCCAAAAGCAATCGCGTTATAAGGGGCGGCAGATCATGTATCTCAAACTTGTTCCGGACGACACGCATATCGCATTCACGAAAATGCGGGTCGTCGCGTTGATCTTTTCATCTGCGCTGATTGTCGGGTCGATGGTCGCGTTGTTTACCCATGGCCTCAATTTTGGCATCGATTTTCGCGGCGGCGTGACCGTTGAGGTTGCGGACGATGAGCCTATCGACATTGCCTCTGTTCGCGAAGCCGTCTCCGGCCTTGGGCTCGGCAATGTGAAAGTTCAGGAAATTCAGGACTTCGCCGGCGGCGACGAAGCCGTTGTTGTCTTTGTCGAGCGCCAGGATGTTGACGTAAGTGATGGCGAAACCGTTGATGACGATGCGGAGGAAAATGCACAGCAGGACGCGGCGCTTGAGGTGCAAAATGCACTGCGCACTTTGCTTGGCGACGGCATAGAGTTTCGTAAAATCGAAGTCGTGGGGCCAACTGTCTCCGGCGAGCTGATTCAAAAGGGCGCTATCGCGGTCGCCCTCGCGATCGGCATGATGCTGATCTATATCTGGTTCAGGTTTGAATGGCAGTTTTCGCTAGGCGCGATTGCAGCGCTTGTGCATGACGTTGCGATCACGCTCGGCATGTTTGCGGTGACGAGCCTTGAGTTCAACCTCTCGATCATCGCTGCCATCCTGACGATTGTAGGCTATTCCATGAACGACACGGTTGTCGTTTATGACCGCGTGCGCGAGAATTTACGCAAATATAAATCAAAATCGCTGCCGGACGTTCTGGATCTATCGATCAACGACACGCTGTCGCGCACCGTCATGACGTCGGTGACGACCCTTCTGGCGCTTGGCGCCCTTGTCTTGTTCGGCGGTGAAGTGTTGCGTGGTTTCACCCTGGCGATGATCTGGGGCATCGTGATCGGCACCTACTCATCGATCTTTGTCGCTTCACCATTTTTGATGGCGACCGGGGTCAAGCGCGACTGGTCGAAACAGCCAGCCGCGGCGACGCCCTAAGCATTCGAAAACTAGAGAATAAAAAAAGGCTCCAGCGATAATCGCTGGAGCCTTTTTGTTTGTCAGCAATGAGTAGAGTTACGCCTTCGCAAGATTCTCGTTCGCGAAGTCCCAGTTCACCAGATGGTCGAGAAACGCATCGATATAGGCCGGACGCTTATTCTGGAAGTCGAGATAATAGGCGTGCTCCCAGACATCCATAGTCAGGATTGGCGTGCAGGACTGATCGGTAAGCGGGGTTTCCGCATTCAAGGTCTTGCGCACTTCCAGCTTGCCGCTTTTCGCAACCAGCCAGGCCCAGCCTGAACCGAATTGTGTCGCGCCGGCGTCAGCAAAGGCTTTTTTGAAACCTTCATAGTCACCAAAAGCGTCATCGATAGCTTTAGCGATGTCGCCATTTGGCGCGCCGCCGCCTTTGGGCGACATGGAATTCCAATAAAATGTGTGGTTCCAGACCTGCGCCGCATTGTTAAAGAGGCCCTGATCGTCTCCCGCCGCATGGCGGACAATCTCTTCCAGGGAGCTGTTGTCCAGCTCTGTCCCTTTGATGGCGGCGTTGGTTTTGTCCACATAGGCCTGGTGATGTTTACCGTAATGAAATTCGAGCGTCTGTTCGGAAATATGCGGCGCCAGGTCCGATTTGCCGTAAGGAAGGTCCGGCAAAGAAATCGTCATGAGGTAACCCCTTTCAAAGAATTGTTTTCTGATACCCGGTCACTTAAGGACCAGTAGGTGTGCGTTCAACAACGCTGAAGAAAGACATGTCTGACAAACTAACGCATGGCGGCGAATATTGTTCGAATCTTGTGCGTACGCGCGATGAAGACCGATGGCTGGCGGCGCAATATGCGCCGGATGCGTTAAAACGCGCGCTGATTGCGCTTTATGCGTTTCACGGAGAACTGCGCCGCATCCCGGGCGCTGTCACTGAGCCGCCGCTTGGCGAAATTAGGCTGCAATGGTGGCGCGAAGCGCTCGATGAAATCGTGAATGCAAAAGCCCATCGCGCGCATCCGGTGGTTGAGGAAATGGCGGCGACGGGGATTGTAAGCAAGCCAATGATGGGCCTGTTCGAGGCCGCCATCGATGCTGCTGCGCGCCCGCTCTATGGGGAAGGGTTTTCGGATGTAGACGATCTCGCTGACTGGCTTGAAAAAGCTGAAGGGACTGTCGATGCGCTGGCGGTTGCGTTGGCGGCAGACAATGATGCAACGATGCGTGCCGTGCAAAAGGCCGGTGCTGCGTATTCCCTGGCGCGGGAAGGAGTGGGCGTTGCGCCAAATATCGCTGGTGAGATTCCAGCAAAGGCAAGGGATTTATGGGAAGATGCGCGTGGCGGTTTGCGTGACGCTCCTACGGATGCGGCGCCAGCCATTTTACATCTGTCGCTGACGCCGGGTTACCTGAAGCATGGCGTATCGCCGTTTCCGGTCAGTAAGCGAATAAGGTTGTTTGCAGCGATGGCGTTTGGGCGGTTTTGAGTGTTCAGGTATGATGCTCGATATTGTCGTCGATAAGCGCCTTGTTGTAGGCGGCGAGGGCTTTAACACGCGACAGATAACCGATGACTTCCTCCCCTTGTGCGTCGTTGACCACTGGCAGGCCGTGTTCTTCCGCTTCATTCAGGCTCGCCAGCGCCTCGCCAAGGGATTGCGTTGAAAGCAACCGATCCGCTTCTTTCGATAGAGGCGCACCCGGCGGCATTTTCTCCATCACATCGCGCACACGGATGGTTTTAAGAATGACCCCTTGCGGGCCTTCGGACAAATCATACCCGCGTCGCGATAACTGCCATTGGAAAAATGATCGCCCGCAGAGCCACTGGGTGATCAGCGTGGCGATGGCGACGGCGACCATCAACGATATCGTGATCGTGTACTCCCCGGTCATTTCAAAAATGACGAGCGTGGTGGAAATCGGCGCGCCAAGAATCGCACCGGCGACAGCGCCCATGCCGATCATTGCATAGTAAACAGGGCTGGCGGTTGCATCTGGAAATAATTGCCCGAGCATGGCGCCGAAAGCGGCGCCAGCGAACGCGCCGATCACAAGTCCCGGTGAAAAGACGCCGCCGCCAAACCTGCACGACAGCGTAATCACGGTGGCGGCGCATTTTACGAAGACGAGAACCATCAGTAAAAGGATGGTGTATTTCCCGGCAAGCGCGTTGGTTACGGCTTCATAGCCTACGCCGAAGACTTCCGGATAAAACGCGCCTATCAATCCAATGATGGCGCCGCCAATCGGCGGCAAAAATAGATAAGATATACCGCGGCGCTGCGCGAATTCACGCACGCCAGTCGTGAACTGAGCGGTTGAAAAGAGAAAGCCTGCCGAAATCAAACCGCAGATAATCCCAAGCACTGCAGCGAGCGGCACGTCGATGGTTGCGACTGCGCCATAATCCGGCGGCGCGAAGGCGGGGAAGTTGCCAAGATGAATGCGCGTCACGATGGCCGAGGCGACACTGGCGGCGGCGATGGGACCGAAGACGGACAACGCGTAATTGCCGAGGATGACTTCCAGAGCGAACAATACGCCGGCGATAGGCGCGTTAAAACTTGCAGACACTGCCGCCGCCGCTCCGCATCCCAGAAGCGCGCGGCGTTGTTGAGCAGTAAAGCCCATGTGACGATCAAGGATGGAGGCGATCGTTGCGCCGAGATGGACGGCGGGTCCTTCTCGGCCGGCGCTGGCGCCGGAGCCCAGGGAAACGGCGGAGACTGTCGCCGCAGCGAGGCCCGCCCGCAGGGACAACCGGCCATGGCCAACGGCCCGCGCCTCGATCACATCGGAAATGCCCTGACCGCGACCGCCTTCCAGCCATTTCAGTTGATCCGCAACAAACAGGATGGCCGATACCGCAAGGCCGCCGACCACCGGCGCCGCCCAAGCGCGCATAAAGCTTAATGAGGACGCCCCACTGACCACGCCAGCCTCGGTTTCTCCGAACGCGACAACGGAAATGACGTCAATGAGCGCGCGAAATGCGATGATCCCATAAGCCGCCGCAACACCGATGATGACGGCGAAAAGCCAGACCCTGAGGACATCGAAGCGCTGAAACCTGCGGCGGAGCTTCCGCAAAAAGATCAAGATGCGCGCAACATTCCGGGTCATGATGAATCTTCGGAAGAGTTAAGAAAAATCGTTCATATCAGCATTCGAGGCCATGTCTAAATGTCACAATATGTTTAACGGCGAATTCATCCTGTTTTGACAGTATTCCCCCGTTCAATTCGATAGCTATGGGATGGGAAGCATATGGCTGTTTCCGGCGCGCGAACGCCTCGTGATCAAGGCGATAAGATCGATCCATCGCGGGCAAGCGCCGCGGCGACGCGCTGGCGGCGTGCGGTTGCGGAGGCTATGGGCCAGGACCCAGGCGCAGCGCTTGATCAGCCGGACCGGCGCCTTTTGATGTTGCGGGTTTTCGGTGCGACCCGTCGGCTTTCCGAGCTCTGCATGACCTATCCCGACGCAGCGGCGACGGCGTTGATTGAAGGCGCTTCTTCCGTGTTGGCGGAGACTGCGCGGGACCTTGCCGCGCTCGACCGCGGCGTCGGGGGCCCTGAAGCGCTCCATGCAGCGCTCGCCCCATTAAAAAACCGGGCGGACATTGCGATCGCGCTGGCGGAGCTTGGCGGCCAATGGTCGGTCTCGGAAGCGACCGCTTCCCGTGTCGATTTCGCCGAACGGCTGGTTGAAACCGGCCTGCAATGGCTGGTGCGCGCTGCCGTTAAACGCGGCGAACTGGCTGTCGAAGACGCTGACAATATCATGCAAGGCGTTTTCGTGCTTGCCGGAGGCGACTTCGCCCATGAAGACCTTTCGCCTTTCGGGCCGCTTGATTTGATTATTCTTTATGACGAGCAGGCGTTTTCTGCCGCCAAGGCGCGCGGCGCCGACCGGGTTTTTGTACGCATTGGTGCGGAGCTGCGCGAAGCTTTTGAAGGCAAGCCAGGTGAATATCCGCTATTCGCCCTACGCACGCCCCTAGGTTCCGGCGTTGGCGGCGCCGGCTATGCTGACAGCGTTGTACGGGTGCGCGCGACCGCCGAAGGGCCGCAATCGCAGGTATTGCGCGCCTGGCTTGCGACGGCGCGTCTTGTCGCTGGCGACCGGGTTTCCGGCGGTGCGTTTCTGGAAGACATTGAAGAGCTTGTCTGGGGCGATACGCCGATCCTCAATGATGATTTGCGCAAGACGCTTGAAAAAGAAAGCGATGATCCGCGTGCGGTTTTTCGCCGGGTCGCAGACCTTTGCCGTCTGGCGATTGGCGGCGCGCGACCGATTTTCCGCACTGCGTCCGCCAGTGAAACATTTGAAACGGCGGCGCATTCGCGGCTGTTCTCTGAGGATGTTGCACGTCGTCTGATTGCAGGCGAGGAGCTGGCGCATATCGCGGTGGCGCGTGCACAAATGATGAAAGGCGCAGCGGCGATGGAAGTTAGCCGCGAAGACGAACAGCGTGCGCTTGCGACGCTTTGCGGATTTTCGGCCTATGACGCTTTGTCGGCGGTCCTCGATGGGTCGCGTATCGATGCACGCAACAGCCTGCGTCGGATCATGAGCGGCCTGCAGGAAGAGGTCGCCTCCTATCACGCGGAAGGTGAAGAGTCCGAAGACGCTGACAAACTGGAAGACCTTGGATTTTTCAATGGCGCCACGCTCTCTGATTCGGTCGATGACTGGGCTCGCAAAGCCAATACGAAGGGTGAGATGCGTTTCTCTTCGCATGCGCCGGGCCTCCTCACGGACTTTGGCGAAACACAAGATCCGAACCGCGCCGTGCGGTTGTTCGACGCGCTGCTCGCCAACGCAGAAGAGCACAAGGACGTATTCTCACTGGTCCGCGATGGCGCGTCACAGCGCGACCCGCTGGTCGACGCCTTTGGTTGCTTTGGCGCCGCGGTCGCGCCGCTGACACTCACAACTGAGGGAACGGCAGCGTTTTTCGAAAAGCCGGGCGTCGAGACCCCGCAGGATGGCCGCGAATGGATGACGCGCTTCCCGCCGCCGCCGCTAAAGGGCGATGCAGCGCTTGAAGGCGTCGCCAACTGGCGCCGGGAAATGATTGCACGCATTGCTTTGAGCGCCGCCAGCGGCGCAACGCCGTTTGATGCTGCAGCGGGCGCCTTGGATGCTCTTCATATACGCATACTGACGGATCTCTTTGATCATGCGGTCAAAACACCGGCGTCGAACGAAAATGGCGTCGGCAAAAAGATCGCCCTGCATATTTTCGACGGCGCTGGCGCCTGTTTACCGGGGAATGCAACCTATCTTGGCTTTATCGCCAGCGAGCCGTTAGGCGAAGCGGGTGAGGGCTTTGCGCAGCGCTATCTCAAACTGCTTGAAGGGCTGGGCGATGGTTTGTTTGCGGTAACGCCGGACCTTTCCTATCGTCCATCCGGTGGGGCGGGGGCGATCGCGCCCGATGTCGAAACATTCAAGTCTTATGTGCTTTCCGAAGCCGTCGCTCATGAACAGATTATGTTGGCGCGCGCGCGCGTCATCGCCGGCGAAGAAAAGGCGGCGGAGATAGCCCGCGACGCTCTTCGCGGCGCTGTCTCAGGCGCGCGGCGCGCCGATGTTCTATTCCGCGATCTTGATCGCGCGCGGGCTCAGCGCATGCGCCGTGAACGGCCCAGCTCTGATTGGGATATTGATCGGCTAGAGGGCGGGCGTCTCGATGTGGAACTGGTCATCAGTACGTTGATCTATAAACATGCCGCTGCGCATCCATTTGTACAGGAAACGGATGCGAGCGAAGCGCTGGATGCGATGGCGCGTTCGGGTCTGTTGCCTGAGGATGCGGCGCAGGCCTTAAAATCCGCCCGTGAATTCTGGGCGCGGATGCAGGTCGTGCGCTCGCTTGCAGAATGGAGCGATCCGATCCGCACGCCAGTGCGCCGCCGCTTCGGTAAAGTGATTGCGCGGGCTGCAGGTGTTGAAAAATACGAACAGGTGCGTCCACTCATCCGCGGATACTCCGATGACATCACGCGCCTCTATGCGCAATTGGTGTTGGGCCGTCCGTCATTAAGCGTCGTTGCGCAAGCGGCCGGGTAGCGAAAAGCTCAAGCCGTCACCATCGCCCATCTTACTCGGACCTGACCTCCGTCGTCGCCAATTTGTACGGGTGCTTCCAGCTTGCCGGTCTGCGGCAAGCATGCCTATGTTCAAAGAGTGAAGCAAATAGGCGCAAGGGGTTGGAGATGAAGTTTTTCAAGCTTATCGGAGTTTTGGCGGTTGTTGCAACGGGGCCCGTATGGGCGCAAGAGGATACAACGTCGGCGCAGGACGATCCTCGACTGATAGCGCTCAAGACAGAGCTTGCCGAGAAAGTCGATGGCGACGCCAAGCTGACGCAGGAAATCGTCGATAGTCTTTTTTCTTTTTCAGAACTTGGTTTTCAGGAAGTCGAAACTCAACGCTACCTCACAAATATTCTTGAGACGAATGGTTTTGAAGTGGAGCAGGGCGTCTCTGGTATTCCAACTGCATGGTGGGCGAAATGGGGCAGTGGCCATCCGATTATTGCGCTGGGCAGCGACATTGATGGCATACCGAAGTCTTCGCAAAAGCCGGGCGTCGCCTATCGCGATCCGATTGTGGAAGGCGCTCCCGGACATGGCGAGGGCCATAATTCCGGCCAGGCGGTGAATATCACCGCAGCACTCGCGCTGAAAGAAATCATGGAGCGTGAAAACATCGAGGGTACGATCGTCATATGGCCAGGCGTCGCCGAAGAGCTTGTCGGAACCAAAGCGTATTTTGCCCGTGACGGCATGTTCAAAGATGTCGATGTCGTCCTCTTCACCCATGTCAGCGATAACATGTCTGTGCGCTGGGGCGACGCGCCGGGCACCGGACTTGTTTCTGTGGAATATACATTCTCGGGTGAAGCGGCCCATGGCGCCGGGGCGCCCTGGCGCGGCCAAAGTGCGCTGGATGCGGTCGAGTTGATGAATGTCGCCTGGAATTTCAGGCGCGAACATCTGCACCCGTTGCAGCGCTCTCATTACGTTGTCGTCGATGGCGGCGATCAGCCGAACGTCGTGCCGTCAACGGCGACGGTGTGGTATTTCATTCGCGAAATCACCGCGCAAAACATCCGCGAAAATTTCGAGAAGCTTGAAAAAACCGCCCAAGGCGCTGCGCTGATGACGGATACGACCTACGAGCGCCGCATCATTGGTTCCGCTTGGCCGCGTCACTTCTCAAAGATTGTCGCCGAAGCAATGGATAAAAATATCCAGACAGTAGGCCTGCCTGAATGGGACGAGAAAGATCAGGCGCTTGCCCGCGCCGTGCAGGAACTCGCCGGCGCCGATGTCGACTCAGACGATGTGCAGGATGGACTTGCGATAGAACTGACCGGCCTGGAGGGACCGAGAAAGGAACCAAAGAGCGGCGGCTCCGACGATATCGGCGATGTTTCGTGGAATGTGCCGACAGTAACGTTGCGGTTCCCATCCAACATTGATGGTTTGCCAGGGCATAACTGGGTCAATGGTATCGCAATGGCGACGCCCATCGCCCATAAGGGCGCGACGGCGGGCGCGAAAGTCATCGGTATGACGGCGCTCGACTTTTTATTGAGCCCTGAACAGGTTGACGCCGCGTGGAAATATTTTCGCGAAGAACAATCGAAAGACATTACTTATGAGGCGTTTGTCGGACCGGACGACGAGCCTGCAATAGAAAAGAACGCCGAGATCATGGAGCGCTACAAGCCGGAGCTTGAGCAGTATTATTACGACCCGGAACAATACGACACTTATCTTGAACAATTAGGAATTGAATACCCGACGCTGAAGAAGCAGCGGAAATAGTCGCTATATTGTCTCTATATTGAGTGGAAAAGGCGGGCCCAACGGCCCGCCTTTTTTTATTAGCAAAGGTGGCTGCGCGCTGAATTCGCGATCGGCTTTAAGCAAGATCGCAAGTTTCGGGTGGCTTTTGAAACCTAAGGCGATTGCTATAGGGCATCGCTAACTCGCCATCAATTACTGAGGCATGCCTTTGAATTCAAAAGAGGAGAAAGCCAAATGAGTGAGGCCTCATCGCTGCAACACACAATGTCTGTGCCTATAAGTTGGAATATGTCGCTGGCGGAGGCGCATGATGCGATCACACATGCGCTCAATGTCGGCGACAGCCCGCTTGGCCTGCCGGCGGCGTTATTGTTAGAACGGGGAACGTTGAAGCTTTATTTCTATGAGCCGCGCGGGGAAGATAAGCAAACGCCGCACGATCAAGACGAAGTCTATGTCATTATTCGCGGTTCGGGAATCTTTGCTATAGGGAAGACTGAAGCCTCGCTTGATCGTTTTTCCGTACAGACTGGTGACGTTATCTTTACGCAAGCCGGTGCGCTTCATCGGTTCGAGGATTTTACAGATGACTTCGGAACCTTCGTAATCATGTATGGGGCCGAAGGCGGTGAAACATCGCACGCCTAGCCGCCCGAATATAATAGCCTACCGAAAGGTCTAGATGCGCTACGTTGCAACGTCGCTCCGCACCCGCCTTAACACATATAGTCTCAATGCTGACGCCAGCCCCGGCGGCGGGGACTGTTTCATCCGTTCCCGGTCGATTTCGTAGATGAGTTTCGGCAGCGAGCGCTCGTCCGCTGCAGCGAAGGCGTCGAGCGCATCCCAGAACTCGTCTTCGAGCGAGATGCTGGTGCGGTGGCCTTTAAGGGTGATCGATCGCTTGCGCATAAAAAACCGGCTTTCCTGAAAACTCAGAAAAGCCGGATTGTACAAGTTAGTGCAAGTGCAGGGAGGGACGTTTAATTCTTCGCCCAGTTGTCGAGGCCGTGGGTGCGGATCTTCGCGGTCGCCAGCGAAATCCCGTCAATGATCCCGGCCATGTGGGAAACTGCTTCGCTGTCGGCGCTGGAAAGGTCCGCGCCAAGCGCCTTGTAAAGCGTTTCAATGTCTATGTTCTGTGCAAACAGGAACTGCGCCAGCGCGAGCCGCAATTGACTTTCTGACGGTGTATTCTGCGACATGGGTTTTTCCTTCGTTCACCAAACTCATTACGCCCTTTATCCGTTTTGGGGGCGGTTCTGGTCATAACAGAGCAAGAACCGGTCCAACGGGAGGAGACGTATGAGACGATGATTCCCGGTAAGTAGGAAAAATGGCGTCCCAGCTTGGGTTAGGCGGTTAACACCGGCGCCTAATTTGGGGAGGTCATGTTTTCCGGGCGCACGATCCGGTCATAGTCCTCCTCGGAAACAAAGCCGAGCTTGACCGCTTCTTCGCGCAGGGTTGTCCCATTTTTGTGCGCTGTCTTGGCGATTTTTGTGGCGTTGTCATAGCCGATTTCCGGCGCGAGGGCTGTAACCAGCATGAGCGACTGCGCCATTAATTCCGCAATCCGGTCTTCATTGGCCTCAATGCCGACGACGCATTTGTCGGTGAAGGAATTGGTCGAATCCGCGAGCAGGCGAATGGACTGTAACGTGTTGTAGATGATGACCGGTTTGAAAACGTTGAGTTCGAAATGGCCCTGGCTGCCGGCGAAGCTGACGGTCGCGTTATTACCCATGACCTGAGTGCAGACCATGGTTAGCGCTTCGCATTGGGTCGGGTTGACCTTGCCTGGCATGATCGACGAACCCGGCTCGTTTTCGGGCAGGCTGATCTCGCCAAGGCCGGAGCGCGGGCCTGAGCCCATCAGGCGGATGTCGTTGGCGATCTTGAACAGGCTCACCGCGACTTCATTCAGCGCGCCATGGGCTTCGACCATTGCATCATGTGTCCCAAGTGCTTCAAACTTGTTTGGCGCCGTAACGAAAGGAAGCCTGGTGTAGGCGGCCACTTCCTCCGCGAACTTTTCTGCAAAGCCGACTTTCGCATTGATGCCGGTGCCAACGGCGGTGCCGCCCTGCGCCAGCGCGTAAAGTCGGGGCAGCACGCCTTCGACGCGCTCGATCCCGTTCGCAATCATCTGGACGTAACCGGAGAACTCCTGACCGAGTGTCAGCGGCGTCGCATCCTGCAAATGCGTGCGGCCAATCTTGATGATGTCCTTGAACGCTTTCGCCTTGTCGTTCAGCGCATTGCGCAAGGTTTGCAGCGCCGGGATGAGGGAGTGAACAATTTCTTCCGCCGCTGCGATATGCATCGCCGTCGGGAACGTGTCGTTAGAGGACTGGCTGCGATTGACATGGTCATTCGGATGACAGGGATCTTTCGAGCCGATCTCGCCGCCAAGGATTTCGATGGCGCGGTTCGCGACGACCTCGTTGGTATTCATGTTTGACTGCGTGCCGGACCCGGTCTGCCAGACGGACAAGGGGAAATGATCGTTGAGCTTTCCTTCCGCGACTTCTCCGGCGGCCTGAAGGATGGCTTCGCCGATTTTCGGGTCGATATTATCAAGCGCCAGATTCGCTTTCGCCGCACAGAGCTTGACGACGCCAAGGGCGCGAATGAGCGGGTCGGGCATCGTCTCGACGCCGATGGGGAAATTGATCAGCGAGCGGGCCGACTGCGCGCCGTAATATTTATCCGCCGGGACGGAAAGCTCGCCAAAACTGTCAGATTCTGTACGGATTTTCGTCATGGCGAGCCTCATATATTGATCTTTTGTCGGTGGGTGGCGTTTAGCACGGCGAGAGGGGAGCGCAAGGCGGGCCCACAGACTTCATATAGATAATTTTATGGAAGCCGAAAGGGCTGTTAACGCTTGATGAACAGGTGCGGATGGGGCGGCCGCAGGGCGATTAAACCTGTCGAAATCTTTAACGGCGACACTCCCGACCAATTGAAATCGAGACTATTGTAGACATGGCCAACGTGCACCCCGCCCCGGCGTTACCAGGAAAACTGGCCTCACTGAGTGCTCAGTTTGAGGCCGCCGCTCCGGCGCAGCGCCTGCGCGCGCTTCTTGGCGTCATTGTCGTTGTGGCGATGGCTGTCGGTTTCGCGGCGGCGGGACCGAAATTCCTCAACGATCCGGACACACTCTGGCACATCGCGGTTGGCAAGGACATCTGGCTTTCAAAGTCGTTTCCGCATGTGGACGCCTATTCCCATAGTTTCGCGGGTGAGCCATGGATTGCAAAAGAATGGCTTTCGCAACTTGTACTATACGCCGCCTTTGCAGCTGGCGGCTGGAACGGTGTTGCGCTCATGGCGATCGCCGTGATGTTAATCGTGACCTGGCAACTCTACTGGCCGCTGTCAGCTCGTCTGAAGCCGGTCATGGCGGGGGCGATTACCGTCGGATGCCTGTCCATCGCCAGCGATGTTTTCATCGCGCGCCCTCACATCATCGCCTTGCCGTTGATCATATTATTTGTACAGAAACTATGGGCTGCAGCTCAGGAAAAGCAGGCGCCGTCTTTCTTGATGCTTGGCGTCTTGTGTATCTGGTCCAATATGCATGCAAGTTTTACTTTTGGTTTTGTCGCCGCTTTCCTCGCTTTTTTGCTATATTTACATGAAACGCGCGATTTCAGATCGACGCGCACGCTGCAGTGGGTTGCGTTTCTTGCGTTATGCCCGGTTGCATCGATGGCGCATCCTTATGGGTTTGAATCGATTTGGTCGACGGTGACCATCGTTGAGAGTGAAGCGTTGCCTTATATTACTGAATGGCGCGCCTTCAGCTTGCCGCAGGATATCAAAGTAGAGATGGTGATGTTGGCGGCGTTGGCGCTTGCGCTGGCGAGTGGGTTTCGCACCAACATAGTCGCCGCGTTGTTTCTTTGTCTTCTCCTGCACATGTATCTGACGCACACCCGCTTCACCTATCTGTTGTTCACGTTGGCGCCATTGCTATTTGCGCGCGATATCGCTGCACAGTTTCCGTCACTTTCCTTTGTACGGTGGGCGCGGGATATGGAAACGTCTGCGCTGGAGCAAACGCTTGCAAAAAGCACTGGGGTCGCTGTTCCTGTGATCATTGCCCTTGTGGCGGCGGGGGGCGCCGCGATTGGAGCGGGTGCGCATTGGTCACCGCCGGGAACCAGCTATCCTGCCGAGGCGATCAAAGCAGCGCGGGACTTTGGCGTTAGCGGTAACGTTCTTAACGAATATAATTTTGGCGGTGCACTGATCTTTGAAGGCGAGAAAACCTTCGTTGACGGTCGTGCGGACCGGTTGTTTCAGGACGGTTTCATTCCACGAATATCAGACAGCATGAAAGCTGACGGTGCGGAGGTTCTCCGACAACAGATAGAATTCTATGATATTGGCTGGTCAATCATTAAACCGACTGATGGACGGGTCGCCCATTTTGGTGCGATGGCGGGCTGGCGGCGTATCTATAAGGATGAGTTCGCCGTGGTTTACGCCAAAGACCCGACCGCGCCATAGCGCTTATTTTTTTCGGAATGCATCCAGGCTGACGACTTCGGCGCCATCGTCCGATTTTTCGGTGTCTTCCGTCGAGGCCGGTTCAACGCTGGCGTCGTTTTCGGCGGGTTCTTTTTCTTCGCTGTTTGAAGCTGATGAGGCTTCATCATCATTACCGCTTTCAGTTTGCGGTTCAAAACGAAGACCGAACTGTGTGCTGGGATCGGCGAAACTCGTGACCGCGTCGAAGGGGACGACAAGTTTTGCTTCCTTTGACTTGAACCATAATGTGACCTCGAAACCATCATCGGTAACAATAAGCTCCTCGAACTGATGCTGCAGGACGATGGTCATGCGTTCGGGGTATTGTTCCTTCAAATGGTCGGGGATGGAAACGCCCGGCGCTTCGGTCAGAAATTCGATATAGAAATGATGCTCCCCCGGCGCGTCGCCCAAATCGGCGACCATGGTCAGGACATCGCGCATCAAATAGCGGAATGCGCGCTGCATCAAAAAATCATAATCGAGCTCGATATCTTCACTCACTTGGGGCCGCCTTGCTACACTATCGCAGGTGTTTTAGCGATGTTATTAAATATTCGCTACTGTGCATGAGAGACAAAATGCTCAAAAAGACCGATCTGGCATTTGCTGTAACGGCTATTTGGGCAGCTGTGGCGGCCATTCTCATCACGCATTTCCGTTTTTATTATGGTGTTGGTTGGCAGAATGCGATCAAATGGGGGGCCGGCGATGGCTTCCTCTGGAGCGCTTTGTTATGCGCATATGTCTATACGAGTATGCGCTATCACATATTATTGGCATCTTGGAAAACTGTTTCGCTTTTTGTCGGTCTAGCGGTGCTGGGTTCTGTTTGCTTGCACCCGACGGTAAGCACATTACTCTTTTGGGGCATCGACGGGTCGATCAGTCGCCCATTCCTTGATGATGTGACCCATTTGGCGATGAAGCGCTTGCCCCAAGGTATCCTTGCAGGGCTACTAATCGCAATGATTAGTATTTTGGCTGCCAGAATCAGACACGAAAAAGTGCGGCCTTTATCAACTACCCTAGATAAAGACCTGCCTGATCCACAAGCATCAGTATGGTTATGCCTAAAGTCGGCTGATGGCGTACGAAGATTAAACAGCGGCGAAATACGGTATGCTGAGGCGGCAGGAAACTATGTTTCTTTGCAGACCAAGTCTGGGGCGTATCTGGAAAGAATGACGCTTAAGGCGCTTGAAGAAAAGCTCGCGGGTTTCGGGTTCCAACGCATAAGTCGAAAACACCTTGTCAATCTTGATTGCGTAAGAGCGCTGCAAGCAAAAAAGCCAAAAGGGGGCGTCATTATCCTTGATGATGGTCTCTCTCTATTCGTCAGTCGGCAGTATAAAGCCATTACTCAAAAAGCCATTTCTGAACACCAATAGTTCCTGATGATTTCGCAATAAGCGAGTTGGGGGGACTGTCGGTCCCAATCTGGGGACGCTTTGTCCCAATTTGCTTGCGCGTGTTATCGGCGCGCGGCTTTGCTGGTTTCTAACAGATCAGCAAATTTAGGATTTTGGGCATGCATAGACGGAGTTTTTTAAACGCCGCAGGTCTTGCGGCGGCGGGAACTGTCTTGAGCGCCGGCACGCCGGCCAGCGCCGCACAGGAGGAAGCTTACCAAAGCTCTTCCACTTCTCGTCGGTCGCGTGTGTTGATGTTGGGTGGGACAGGCTTTCTCGGGCCAACGATTGTAGAAACCTTACTTGACCGCGGTCATGACGTCTCTCTGTTCAATAGGGGCGTCACAAATCCCCATCTTTTCACTTATCTGGAAAAACTGAGGGGCGATCGCGAAGAGGAGAACGGTGGGCCGGATCTTGGGGCGTTGCGCGGGCGGGACTGGGATGTGGTCATTGATACGTGGCAAAAAGGTCCGAAATGCGTTGAGGATACGGCTCGCCTTTTAAGCGGTCATGCTCGCGCTTATTATTATATCTCCTCAATTTCAGTGTACCATAATACGGCTTTTCGGCAGTTAGGTACGACTGAAACTGCACAATTATCTGATCTTGACGGCCATCCTATAAATCGAAAGCCTGATGAGCAGTCATACTTCTTGCGAAAGACGCTGGCGGAAAAAGTTTTGGCCGAAAACTTTGAGGGGGAGGTCGGCATTCTTAGGTCTCACGGCATACGAGGAGCGAGAATAAATACGCCAGAAAGTGAGCATTACTGGCCTGTCAAAATTTGGCGTGGCGGTAATGTTTTGGCGCCGGAAGATGGACAGACTTGGGGACAATTTACAGATACCATCTCATTATGCCGGTTTTTAGCGCATTGCGCTGAAAATGAGTTGGCCGGCCCTTACAATGTCCTCTCATCTTCTTTCAGGCTGAAAGATTTTTTTGATGCGATACAAAATGTTTCTCATCGAAAAGCCAATCTCATATGGACGCCACGAGAAAAGTTAGCTGAATTTGATATTGAGCCTTATCGCGACCTTCCCATGTGGCGGCCTGAGCCCGTAGGATTTTATAGATTTAGCTCCGATAAAGCTGTGCGAGCTGGTTTTCGCCATCGCTCGCTTGAAGCCTGCGCCGCCTCTATGCTGCATGGTTATTTTGAACGCCATCCTAAAGATGATTTTGTACTTGGTCGGCACGGGCAAATTACTGATGAAAAAGAAGCTGAAGTCCTGACCGCTTTACGGCGCTAGCTGTAAAAGTGGGAGTAAAGTCCCGGCTTCTGGAGCCAGGTGCTCCAGTCGGCAAAGGCCGACAAGTATTTGACACCCGGCGCCTGAACGCCGAACTGGCGGAAGTACCTGTAAAAAAGAAAATCCCGGCTTCTGTTGCCAGGCGCCGGGGGGCCCCGCCTAACCCTTGGATGGGGGCTAGGACTTCAATTTCGAGTTACTCAGCCGCATTAAGCAGCAAGAGCGAACTCTTCCGAATTGTTGTCATTAGCAACTATTCAGTTTAGCCAAATAACGGAGGCAAACCGGGCGAAAACATCGTCTTTAGACGCTCGTCGATCCTATTTCGGCCCCGTCAAAGCCTCCCCGCCAATGCGGAAGAGGGGTTTTGGTGGAGCCGCCGGGTACCGCCCCCGGGTCCGATACGGTTATTACACGCGTCATTTATCGCCATAGCCCGCCGAAACGGGCGATCTGTATATAAGACATGGGCGTAAATAATTGAAGACTCGGCGAAACCTGAAAATCGTCAAAATTGTCAACATTTTGTAATATGAGTGCATTAAGTGCGCAGATGGGCGTATTTTGTGCGTCATGCGGCGGGCTCCCATCATGGAACCAGGCGATTTTAAAAAGTGGCGTAAATCCCTTGGCCTGTCCCAAAAGGACGCCGCCCACCTTCTCGGCCTTAAACGGCGGATGATCCAGTACTATGAAAAAGGCGAACGCGACGGGGAAAAAGTGACCATTCCGCGGGCGGTGCGGCTTGCCTGTTATGCGATTTCGCAAGGCGTCGCCGATTTCAACGGCGCCCATCGCAAAATCCACAAGATCCAAAAAGAAGAGAGTTAAAGCTCACTCTTCGTCAGGTGGTGCTTCAGAGGCCTCGTCAGGATTGAGCTCAAGCGACATCGGACCATCGGTTACGGCGTTTTCGTCAGGTTCCGGGATCACGGTCGGCAGATAAGCGTCGGGGTTTTTGTATTCCCAATAGCTTTTTGCGGCGCGGGCGCGCTCGACGCCGTTACGGATGGCTGCCGCCTCCGGATGATCGTTGAGCGAACGCATGCGGTCCAGCGCTTTTTCTCCATGCTGGCCGAGTTCAAAACGCAGATAGCCAAAGTCAAAGTCTTCCGCCGCAACGGTCTGGTTGGCGATGCGGTTGAACTGGCTTGTGGCGCTGATCGCCCACGGATTGATGATGGGTGTGGCGAGGGCCGTGAGGGCGATGATCCAGGCAATCGCCATAATTGTATTGAGCGATCCCACAAGCGGCATCCATTTGCGGCCGCGCCAGTTCACTTCGGTCAACAGCCCTGCGATGCAGACAAGGGAATAGGCCGCCGTCAGCCCCGTCACGACCAAGCCGCCAATTCGCGGCGGCGTCAGGCCGTAATCGCCGATGCGAAGCGAAAATGCGTAAAAGGCGAGCAAGGCGTAAACCGGAAATCCGATCAAGGTAATCAAGGTCGGCAGGCGCAACCAAAGCGGCGGCGGGCCGCCCTCGCCATTTTGATAAACGCCGTTGAAAATAAGCATCCCTAAGAGGGCGAGCCCGAGCATCCAGGCGCTTGGATAGGGCCGCTCAAAAACAACATCGACGCCCTTTGTCGCCAGCACGATGAGCAATGTAATTGTGAAAAGCGCGGTAATCATCATCAACATGCGTGCAAGCAGGAGGAGGATGAACCGCAGCGCCCCGAGCACAGATTGCTGGCCGCGCATCAGGGCGATCGATGCGCCGCCGATCGCGCCAAGGAATGGCAGCAGGAACCACGGCTCCTGAAATAGCTCGTTGAAGAAGTGGACGTCGAGTTCTTTCAGCAGGCGCGCCCAGGCGAACAGCAACAACATGGCGAGTAAGGCGAACAGCTTTGCGCCCCCCGCGATCAGCGGCATTGTCAGGCCGTGAAAAAACACGCGTTCGTAGCGAGGCGGGGCGCCGTCATCGAGGCTTGCTTTAACCAGCGTCAGCAAAAGAAAAACCACAAGCCCGCGAGAGGCGATAAACCACAACATCGGCGGAAAGGACGAAAGATTTTTCGTCTCGTCGCCGGCGACGTTGGCCATGGCGTAGTCCGGCAAGACCAGCGCCGTCCCGATCAGAAGCGCGCCGCCAAGTGCCTTGCCCAGTTGATCGCGCTCGGCGAGGAGAAGGTAGGACGCTGCGGCGGTGACAATAAACCCCAAGACTGCAATCGGCAGGGGCTTGTCATCAACGTCGTCAATCCAGAATTCGACAACGCCATAGACGAGGAGGCCGGTAATGAGCCCAATGGCGAGGCCGGGCAGGACAAGCCCTTTCCCGGCGGTTTGTGCGTGATTGCCTGTCGTCATAATGAACCCCTCAGTCCGACCCTCTCACTCCCGATATTACCATTGACGAGCGTTGGGCAAAAGCGCTGGTTGGCGCGCGCCTCAGGATTGCTAAACTGGTCGTCAGACAGGAGATTCGCCAAGTATTATGCGTCAGTATCTTGAATTGCTCCAGCGCGCGCTGGATGAGGGCGATGCGCGACTTGACCGCACAGGCGTCGGTACGCGCGCCGTGTTCGGTCATCAGATGCGGTTTGATCTCGCCGAGGGGTTTCCGCTGGTCACAACCAAGAAACTCCATACTAAATCCATCGTGCACGAACTTTTATGGTTCCTGGCTGGCGACACCAATATTAGGTATCTCAAAGAAAATGGTGTTTCGATCTGGGATGAATGGGCGGACAAGAATGGCGAGCTTGGACCCGTCTATGGAAAGCAATGGCGGTCTTGGGCGGCGCCGGATGGCGGGACCATCGATCAAATCGCGTGGGTCGTCGATGAGATCAAACGTAACCCTTATTCACGGCGGCTGATTGTATCCGCCTGGAACCCGGCGGAGATCGACAAGATGGCGCTGGCGCCTTGTCATTGTCTGTTTCAGTTTTTTGTCGCTAACGGTCGGCTTTCGTGCCAACTTTATCAGCGTTCCGGAGATATTTTTCTTGGCGTGCCTTTCAATATCGCGTCCTATGCCTTGCTGACGGAAATGATGGCGCAAGCCTGTGGATTAAAAGCGGGCGATTTCGTTCATACGCTCGGCGATGCGCATCTTTACTCCAATCACGAAGAACAGGCGCGTATCCAGCTAGCGAGAACGCCGGGCCCATTGCCAAAGCTTGCGCTCAACTTGGATGTCAAACGCATTTTTGATTTCACTTATGACGACATTGCTTTTGAAGATTATGCACCGCAACCTCATATCAAAGCGCCTGTCGCCGTATGACGATTACGGTTAGAAAAGCAAAGCCCGGCGATGAGCCGCTAATTCTCAACTTCATTACTGAACTCGCAACATATGAGAAACTGGCGCATGAAGTTGTCGCCACGACAGATCACATTCGAAAAACACTATTTACAGAATACCCGAAAGCCTTTGCGTTGATAGCGGAGATCAACAATACGCCGGTCGGGTTCGCGCTTTACTTTTTTAATTACTCGACTTTTCTCGGTCGTCACGGGCTTTATCTGGAGGACCTTTTCGTGCCGGAAGAACAGCGTGGCCATGGTGTCGGCAAGGCGCTACTGGCGCGTCTCGCGCGGATCGCGGTTAAGAACGAGTGCGGTCGGATGGAGTGGTCAGTTCTCGACTGGAATGCGCCCGCGATTGAATTTTATCAATCGCTTGGCGCGCAAGCGATGGACGGCTGGACAATCAATCGGCTCACCGGCGATGCTTTATCAGCGCTTGCTGGTGAGGCGGCGTCATGAGTATGCGTATAGCCCTCGTCGTCGCTGTGGCGCGCAACGGTGTGATCGGCGCCGGCGGCGATCTCATATGGCGCATCTCGGACGATCTGAAGTGGTTCAAGAAAACCACTCTTGGCAAGCCTGTGGTCATGGGCCGCAAGACTTTTGAATCAATCGGCAAGCCGCTACCGGGCCGGGACAACATCGTCATCAGCCGACAGTCCGACTTTGCGCCGGAGGGCGTCATGGTTGTTCAGACGATTGACGAAGCCTTACAACTCGCGCGGGAATGGGCGCGCGCCAGCGACGCTGATGAGATATGTATTATCGGCGGCGGCGAAATCTATGTGCAGACGTTGCCGGTCGCTGATCGCCTATATCTGACACGCGTCGATGCGGCGCCGGAGGGCGATGTCTATTTTCCTGATCTGGATATGAGCGAATGGAGCGGGCGGTGCGAATCAACCGCTGAGAAAAATGAGCGCAATCAGCACGCTTGCGAATTTTTCATTCTTGATCGTGCGCTGGGGAAAGGCGTCGAAGACGTTGAAATTTAGCGTCTTTTGCAACCTTTGGTTCACCGTTTTTGCGATACGATCATTAACGCCGTTGTTTTTGCTCCAAAACCGGCGCTGGCTGCGTTAGAAACAGCATGCTGAATGATGCGGGCGCGGGCCGTATCAAGACGAATATGAGGAGGGGAGCAATGAAACATATAGTTTCTATAGCTGCTATTATGGCGGCGATGTCAGGCGGCGCGATGGCTGCTGATTATAACATGGCGTGCGCCAAACCGGGCGATGATCGCGTTATCGAAATCGTCTCGCCGGGGCAGGTCGGGCAAGCGTGCGACGTTCGCTATACGCGTGATGCGGGTGCGAATGTTTCCGTCCCTTATCATGCGGATAACGCCGAGGCGTTTTGCCTTGAGAAAGCTGCGGAGCTTGTCGCCAATTTACGAGAAGCGGGTTATGCCTGTGCGCCTGTTGTAACGCCGGTCGTGGCTGAAGCAGCGCCTGCGGCGCCGCCGCAACCCGTCGCGCGCAATATAGATGAAGTGATGATTGAACAGCCGCCGGTAAGCGATCCGGTGCTGGCCGAGGCGCCGGAAGACCCGGCCGCGCTTGAAGAAAAAATGAGTCTCATTCTTGGCGACGAAACACAAACATCTGCTGCGGCTGATGAACCGCAAGCGGTGCGCGGCCCGGCGCAGCTGACAACCCAGGCGCTTGAGCCGGTGACGCCGGTAACTGCCGACGCAACTTCCTCCTCAGTCGGACGAATGGTCGGCGCCGAGCCGCAGGAACCCATGGCGATATCTGCTGGGCCATCTGGCGGCGTAACGTCCGTTACGCAAGCAGCGCTTCAAGAAAACGAGGAGCCAGCCGCAGCGCCGCGACCGGTTGAGACAGCGCCCGCTGAAACTGAAACGCTGACAGAAACTGCGCCCGAGCCGCGTCCCGCCAAAAAAGCGGAGGCTCCCGCGCGTCCGCGCACGGCCGAAGAAATCATCCTTGCAAGCCTTAACGCACAAGTTGCGGCTTGGAATGAAGGCAATCTTGACGCCTTCATGGAGACCTATTGGAAGAGCGACAAATTAAAGTTCGTGTCAGGCAATAAAGTCACGCAAGGCTGGTCTGCAACACAAAAGAAATATCGTGAGCGTCATGGCGACAACGATGGTGATTTAGGCCGGCTCAGTCTCGACAAAACGGATTTTGTGCAAATTACTGACGATGTCGGCGTTGTGACCGGCAGGTTCAACCTTGTGAAAGACGGCGCCAGCAGCGCTGGCGCATTCTCGCTTGTGATGAAGCGTGTCGACGGCATGTGGCGCATCGCCCACGATCATTCGACGGAAGACCCTAAGCCGGTTCAATAGGCGCGGCGATTTTATCTGCGAGTTCTGCGAAAATGTCTGTAGCCGGATGATCTGTTGCGCCAAGCGGCGCGCCTGCGTCTGACGCCTCGCGCAATTCCGGATAAAGCGGAACTGCGCCCAGAAACGGCGCCTCCAACGCTTTTGCCGCTCGTTCCGCGCCGCCCTCGCCGAAAAGATATTGACGCGCCCCGTCCGACGTCTCCAGCCAGGCCATGTTTTCAATCACGCCGATGATCGGAGTTTGTGTCTTACGGAAAAGCTGAACGCCGCGGCGCACATCCGCCAGCGCCATTTCCTGAGGCGTCGACACGATCACCACGCCGGATAAGCGTTTCGTCTGGATCAGCGATAAATGCGCGTCGCCTGTTCCCGGCGGCGTATCGATCAACAGGAAATCAAGCTCCCCCCATTCGACGTCGCTCATCAGTTGTCTGAGGGCGCCCATGACCATGGGGCCGCGCCAGGCGAGCGCCTGTTCGGGATCGACGATCAGGCCGATCGACATCGCTCGCACCCCATGCGCTTCGAAGGGAACAACTTTGCCGTCTTTAACTTCCGCTTTGCCTTTGAGCCCGAACAGAGTGGGCAGGGAGGGGCCGTAAATGTCCGCATCTAGAAGGCCGGTTTTGTAGCCCTTTCGGGCGAGAGCAATCGCCAGATTGGCCGTCATTGTCGACTTGCCGACGCCGCCTTTTCCGGATGCAATGGCGATAATGCGTTTTACGCCGGAAAGTGTTTCCGCCGCTTCTTCGATGCGCGGCTTCTTTTTCATCCCCAAGGGGTTGTCATGTCCTCCCGGCGCTGGTTGAGGGCGCGGCGCCGGTGGCGCTTTGTTATGAGCGGTTGCGACTGCTGAGACCGAGGTTACGCCACCAATACCGGCGGCGGCGGCTTTCGCTGCTTCAAAGACGCTCTGGTTCTGTTGTGGGGTCCCGCCAGTGAATTCCAGCGTAAAGTGCGCCTTGCCATCGGGGCTGGCGCTCAGCCCCTGAACCATGCCATCGGCGATAATTGAGCGTCCCGTATCGGGATTAATGACGTCGGCGAGGGCGTTGCGGACCCTTATTGTCAACGGTTCAGCCAAGTTTACTCCTTATATCCTGTTTTCTGGCGGAAAAGACGTGGGGCTGCGTTGCACCTTGTCAATTCAGTGACATATATACGGGCGCGCCAGCGACCCTTCCAGCGGTTGGGTCCGGCGCAACCGTAAATGAGAGAGGCTGAATGCCCTGGCAAGATAATTCTGGGAATAAAGGGTCTGGTCGCGGACCGTGGGGCCAACCCCCGCGCAACGGATCCGGCAATAATGACGGTGGGAATCGCGGCGGACGTGGCGGCGGCGAGCCGCCCGATCTTGAGGAGCTTTTACAGGCCTCTCGCCAACGGCTGAAACGAGCCTTTCCGGGGCGGGGCGGTCGCGGCGGCGGTGGCGGCGCGCAGTTGAGTAAGCCGATCATCGGCCTCGGCGCGGCGGTCGTTCTCGGCTTGTGGCTGTTCAGTGGGATTTATCAGGTGGCGCCAGGCGAGCTCGCTGTGGTGACGACCTTTGGCGATTATCAAAAAGTCAGCGGTCCGGGCCTGCATTGGCATGTCCCGGCGCCCGTTCAGGCGGTCAGAAAAGAACCGGTGCTGGATGTGCGGGACATGACCATTCCCTCTAATGACCGGCGGTCCGGTCAACTGTCGCCGGGCCTGATGCTGACTGGTGACAAGAACATCGTCGATATTGCGTTCACGGTGCAATGGCGGATCAAGTCCGATGTTTCGGCTGTTGAGGGCCAGAATATGCCCGGCGTTGCGCAGTATCTTTTCAATATAGATGAGCCGGAAGCGCTGGTGCGCATGATTGGCGAAGCGGCGATGCGTGAGATCGTGGGCCGCAATACGCTCGATTTTGTGCAAACCGATGGTCGCCTGCAAGTCGCAGAGCAGAGTGAAATATTGATGCAGACCGCGCTCGATTCGTATAATTCCGGCATCCAGATTGAGCGTGTGAACATGACGCTCGCGGAACCGCCGACCAATGAAGTGAACGAAGCTTTCCGCGATGTTCAGGCGGCGGAACAAAATCAGGCGACGGTTATCCAGAACGCGCGCCAATATACAAACCAGGTCGTGCCGGAAGCGCGCGGTCAAGCGCAACGAATTCTAGAGGAGGCGCGGGCTTATGCTGCTGAGCGGACCGCCGATGCGCGCGGTCAGGCGGCGCGGTTCGATGAGATTTACACAGAGTATGCGCGGGCGCCGGAAGTCACGCGTCAGCGGATGTATCTGGAAACAGTAGAGCGCGTTCTTGGCGATATGGACAAAATTATCATTGATGAAGATGCGGGGTCAGGCGTTGTGCCTTATCTGCCATTAAACGAGCTGCGCAACCAGCAGGGAGGGAACTAAGATGAGCAAGTTACCGCTTCCTCTTTTGGGTGTTGCGATTGTTGCTGTCCTGATTGTTATCGTAAACTCAGCCTTTATTGTGCCGGAAACACATTCGGCCTTGGTATTCCGATTTGGCGAGCCAAAAAATCAATACACTGATGCTGGTTTGAAATTCAAAGTTCCTTTTGCGGAGAGTGTTAATTTTATTGACAAACGAAACCGTAACCTTGAGCGCCCGCCCACGGAAATCATCGCTCGTAATCAGGAGCGTTTGATCGTTGACGCTTTTGCGCGCTACCGGATCACGGACCCGCTGTTGTTTTATCAATCGGCGCGCACAGAAGATGTCGGTGAAAGCCGTCTCGGACCGCAGCTGGAAGATTCAATTCGTGCTGTTCTGGGCGCTGTGACCGTCGACGAAATCATCTCCGAGCGCCGTAGCGAATTAATGTTGCGCATCCGGGATTTGATTACGCAATCCGCCCGACCTCTTGGTGTTGAGATCGTCGACGTTAAAATTCGCCGTGCCGACTTGCCGCAGACAAACTCCGAAGCCGTGTTTCAGCGGATGATTGCTGAGCGCCGCCAGTTGGCGCAGCAATACCGGTCCGAGGGTAACGAACAGGCCAATCAGATCCGCGCCCAGGCTGACCGCCAGGTTATTGAGATCAAGGCGCAGGCTGAAGAAGAAGCGCAAAAGATCAGGGGCGCCGCCGACGGCGAACGCAACGCCGTCTTTGCCGCCGCCTATGGCAAGGATCCTGAGTTTTTCGCCTTCTATCGCTCGCTTCTGGCCTATGAGGAAGCGCTACAAAAGGGCGAAACCCAGATCCTGTTGTCGCCGGAC
The DNA here is from genome assembly GCA_039196665.1 of Pseudomonadota bacterium. Taxonomy (GTDB): domain Bacteria; phylum Pseudomonadota; class Alphaproteobacteria; order Caulobacterales; family Parvularculaceae; genus Hyphococcus. Next base: position 318,989 of record JBCCUQ010000002.1, read on the forward strand.
AGTGAATTCTTCCGGTATTTCAACAACTTGGAAGGGCGTCGTCAGTAACGTCAATGTGCGCCTCAACTGGCCGCAGCGCGCTTGCCGTTCTCCAGCTTTGCGTTAACCTGTAAGGTTTAGGGTTGGGCACATCAAAAGAGGCGAGCATGGTACTAGTGGGATTGGGGCGCATTTTCATCGCCATCATGGCAATGATGGTTGTGGTTGCCGGCAGCGCCGAGGCGCAAAGACGCGGCGCGCCGGATAGCTTTGCAGATCTGGCCGAAACCCTGACGCCAGCCGTCGTCAATATCTCCTCCGCGCAGCGCGTCAATGGCGGTCGCGCCTCAGGCGAACTGCAGCAGTTGCAGCGCAAATTCAGCCGCCCGGCGGTCTCGCTTGGGTCGGGCTTCATCATCGATGCGTCAGGCCTTGTCGTCACCAACAATCACGTCATTGATAACGCCGACGAAATCACAGTAACGCTTAGCGACGGACGCGAATTCACTGCAGAAGTGCGCGGGCGTGATCGCGAAACCGATCTTGCTGTTTTACAGCTTGATGGCGGGTCGACGAAATTTCCTTTTGTATCGTTCGGCGATGATTCACGCGCGCGGGTCGGCGACTGGGTAGTCGCCATCGGCAATCCGTTTGGCCTCGGCGGATCTGTGACGGTCGGCATTGTTTCCGCCCGCAATCGCGACATTCAATCCGGTCAATATGACGACTTCATCCAAACGGATGCGGCCATTAATCGAGGCAATTCCGGCGGGCCGTTGTTCGACATGACCGGCAAGGTGATCGGCGTGAACACGGCGATCTACTCTCAAACCGGCGGATCGGTCGGCGTTGGCTTCGCAGTCCCGGCGGACCTTGCGGAAACGGTGGTCACCCAGCTTTTAAATTACGGCGAGACGCGGCGCGGTTGGCTTGGCGTGCAGATTGATGACGTTAATCCTCAGATCGCCTCGACGCTTGGTCTTTCGGCGCCGAACGGAGCCGTCGTAACGGTTGTCCGTCCAAACAGCCCGGCCTCCGATGCCGGCGTCGAGCCCAATGACGTGATCCTTGAATTCAATCGCCGCAAAGTCGCAAGCGTTCGTGATCTGACGCGCGCTGTCGCTGACACGCCTGTCGGGTCAACCGCGCCAATGGTTGTTCTTCGCGATGGCAATCGCGTACGTCTAATGGTGAAAGTCGATCGCCGGGAAACGCGTCAACTGGCGGCGAATATTCCCCTGCCGGCCAATGCGGCGCAAGGCGCGGGCCTGACATTGCAAGAACCCAGCGACGACATCAAACAGGCGTTTGGTCTTCCGCCGAACATTGAGGGCGTCGTTGTCACCGCAATTGATCCGGAAAGCCCGGCCGCGCTGGTTTTGCAGCCTGGCGACGTCATTCTGGAAATTGGCTGGGAGCGGATTACGCGGCCAAGCGCGGCGGTCGATAAGCTGTCGAAGCTACGCAATCTGAACAGTGGTCCGGTGCAGATTTACGTCCAGCGCGGCGACCTTCTATTCTACGAATCTTTGCGTCCCTAAGCGCTAGTCTATAAATTCAGACTGCGGGATCCCCTGAAGGTATAAAAGCGCCGTCAGGTCGCCATGGTCGATTCGCGCATCTGCGACCTCAGCCACAGTGGGTTTGGCGTGAAAAGCGACGCCGAGTCCGGCCCGGCCCAGCATGGCTAAGTCATTGGCTCCGTCGCCGACCGCAAGGGTCTCTTTCAGGTCAACTTCATTCTCGCCTGCGATCTTCAGCAGCGCGTCCTGTTTTGCAGCGCGCCCGAGGATTGGTTTGGCGACTTTGCCGGACAGCTTTCCGTCTTCCAGCAGTAACTTATTCGCTTGGTTGTAGGAGAAACCTGCAATTTGCGCCACGCGGCTAGTGAAAAACGTAAAGCCGCCGGAGACGAGCGCCGTCACGGCGCCATGTGCATTCATTGTCTGCACCAGGGTGTGGGCCCCGGGGGTGAGTGAGATGCAGGTTTCAAAAGTTTGCGCAAGAACGGACTCAGGCAGCCCCTTCAGCATGGCGACGCGTTCTTTCAGCGCCGCCTCGAAATCAAGTTCGCCGCGCATGGCGCGTTCTGTTATGTCTGCAATCTGCTTGCGCTTGCCGGCGTATTCGGCAATTTCGTCGATGCACTCCTGTTCGATGATGGTCGAGTCCATGTCCGCGATCAGGAGTTTTTTGCGCCGCCTTTCGGTAGGGATAATGTTGATATCGATTGGCAGGTTCCGCCGCGCGTCATTGGCCGCCTCAAGCGTTTCGGGAGCGAGTTGCGCGAGGATCAGATCATAAGCAACGCCATCCCTGAGTTCGTGCAAGTCACTATTGGGAAAAAGCGCCGTTAGCCTGTCGCGCACGCGGCGATCAATGACCGGCGCTGTGGGGTTGGCGATGATGGACAGGGCATAGGCCATTCGAGTACGGAAGACTCCTATGAAAGAAGCGCGCATCATCTTTATCGCAGGGCCGACCGCCAGCGGCAAGTCGTCGGCGGCGCTTCGCATGGCTGAGGCGCTGGACGGCGAAATCATCAACGCCGACGCAATGCAAGTCTATAAAGATTTGCACATTATCACGGCGAGGCCTTCGGAAGATGACGAGGCGAGCCTCCCGCATCATCTATACGGCGTACTTGATGGCGCGGAAGCCTGTTCCGCCGGGCGCTGGGTGCGGCTGGCCGTAGATTCTATTGATGAGATCAATACGCGCGGTAAGGCGGCGATCCTGGTCGGCGGGACGGGGCTTTATTTTAAGGCCTTAGTCGAAGGATTGTCGCCGATTCCGGATGTTCCAGCGGAGACTCGCAATGCGGCGCGAGCGCGTCATGAAGCGCTTGGCGCGACTGCATTTCGAGATGAAGTCGTTGCGCGCGACCCGACTATGGCGCGCTTGCCGGAAGGCGATACTCAACGTCTGTTGCGGGCGTGGGAGGTTTTTGAAGCGACGGGCGCGCCCTTGTCGTTCTTTCAGGATATGCCGCGGGATCCGCTGATCACTGATCCTGTTACAAAGGCTGTGATCCTGCCAGATCGCCAAACGCTTTACGCCGCCTGCAACGCCCGCGCGCAGGCGATGTTTTCAGCCGGCGCAATCGATGAGGTGCGGGCGCTGATCGCACGCGATCTCGATCCCGCGTTACCAGCCATGAAAGCGCTTGGCGTGTCGGAAATCGCATCGTTGCTGCGAGGTGAGTGCGAACGCGAAGAAGCGCTTTCGTTGCTGCAGCGCAATACCCGGCGTTTCGCAAAGCGTCAGATGACATGGTTTCGCCATCAAGCGCCTGATTGGCCGAAATATGAAACGCCAACCGATGCGATTACGGGATTAACCGCCAGCGCTTGAAGATCGCGCATCTCTCATTTTGCCTGATAAGATACAATAAGCGGTCGGCGTTGTCCGGCGATGCAAGGGAGAGAGCGTATTATGAAAAAGATGATAGCGATGAGTTTCGCCGCCTGGTCGGCGGCGAGCGCCGGCGCCTGGGCCGGGCCTGTTGAGGAAATGATGGAAACCGACCGCGCCTTCGCCGCGATGGCGGCGAAAGACGGTGTGCTGGCGGCCTTTGCAGCTTATGCAACCGATGACGTGCGCATGTTTCCGGGAGGCGGGCAGCCCTATTCCGGAAAGCCGGAATTGATTGAGCGATTTTCTACTTTTCCGGAAGGCGCAACTCTTGAATGGGACCCTGTTGAAGGCATCGCTGGCCCTAGCGGTGACTTCGGCTTCACCTGGGGGCGTTATATCTACACACCGTCTCCTGATACGGAAAACGCAAGCGTCGGCCACGGAAAATACATTTCCATTTGGCGGCGTGAAGATAACGGTGACTGGAAATTCATCGCTGATATTGGCAACGCTAACCCTGATCCGAATACGGAGGATTAGACCGGAGCGTTGAACAGCGCGCGCTCCTGTTCGCGGCGGTGAGTTAAGTGCGCGTTGACCTTGCCGCCAGCGCGATTGTGATTGAGAAAGTTATCCGCCGCCTGATCATAATCTCCCGCGTTCAGCGCTTCGAGAACGGTTGATCGCCCAAAGCCGCCAACGCCAAGATTATAGGCGAGGGAGACCATGGCGGAGAACTGGTTTTCATTGACTGGCACGAGGACGCGGGCGCGCACGCCATTTTCCGCATCGCGAACGTCTTCGCGCAATAACTGCTCCGCTTGCGCTTCCGTGATTGTCATGCCCGCGCGCGCAGTACGTGCATGCCCGTAACCAATCAGCCATTGTCCGCCAAGATTATATGCTTCGAGACGCAAGCCTTCGCTTTCCTTGATGATCGCAAGCCCGGCATTGTTAATACGCAAATCTGCATTGGCTGCGTTGCCAAGTCCGGCTGATGCGGGCGCCGCGATGACGGGTGCGGACGGCGCCTCGCTAGCAGCCGTGTCGCCCGGCGCGGCGCTAGCCTGCGCATCGTCATCATTATCTTCGTCGCTGGCGCTGGGAATGGGCTCGTCGACGCGACCAAGCCAACCCTCCGCCATTTCAAAGCCGCGATCCGTCACGCCGGTGACTAGCCCTGGCAGGCCGTAGCGTTCGCCCACCAGCACGCCCAGAAAAAACAGAAGAAACCAGAATAAAAGATGTGATCGCATGATATACGCCCCTGCCAAAACCACTGCCGCGCTGGCGCAGCCCCAATTTTCCCCAGCATAATGGTGGCCGCTTTAGTCGCTGAGCGCAAGCTTGCCCCAAAGGTGTGGGAAATCATGCGGTTCCGCGCTGCGCCATTGCGTTTGGCGACCCTCAACGTTATTAAATCACGTTGATGGGGCGGGCCGATTAGGGATAAATCGGTCCAGGGGTGAACATTGGCGCAGAGTTGAACGTCTGCGCCGCCGGCCGAGGAAATTGCGCTTCGGGGAGCGCTACGGCCGGATCAGAGAGGTCGGAACCAGTAGGCATGGTCGAGTTTTTGCGTCGGCTGGGGCGCTTTTTGAATGCAATGGACGCCAAGGCGATTACGTCGCTGGCGGTCTCTGTCACACTCCTTATTTTCGTGGTTCTGATGTTCCTGTTCGGCCAGCAATGGCTGCATCTGGATAGCGATAATGATTTAAAAGAAATGATGGCGCGGGCGGCTGAGTCCCCTTGGGCCATTCTCGCTGTAATTTCTGTCTATTCATTGCTGGCGCTGACCGGCTTTCCCCAGATTTTCCTGATTGCTGCGACCGTGTTCGCCTTTGGCCCCGTCACGGGGGCTGTTTTCGCCTGGATCGCCACCATGGCGAGCGCCACCCTGACCTTTGGTCTTGGGCATTTTCTCGGCGGGCGCTGGGTGCGAAAGCTCGGCGGGGATCGGGTGCAGCGCACGATCAATTTTATCGGCCATCACGGCATTGTCGCCAGCGGGCTCGTGCGTGTGGTGCCCTCTGCGCCCTTTATCGTCGTCAATGCCGCCGCAGGCTCGGCTCATATACCTATGTGGAAATTCTGGGCCGGAACCGGGATTGGCATTATTCCGAAAATCGCACTGGTTGCGCTGCTTGGGGTTTTCGTGCCCGATGCAGACGTTTTGAGCGAGGGCATTAGCGGTGTGGTGGAGTTTTTCACCAGCCGTCAGCCACGCGATATGGCGTTTATCGGCCTGATAATCGCCGGTTGGGTCGGCTTCCTCCTGTTGATGCGCTGGATTTACAAGGTCATGCGGCGGCGCGAGAGCGCATACTGACGATCAAGTCATAATTATTGCCCGTGGACAGGACGAGAATCTTGTTAATAGGTAAAAACCGATTTGTTGTTTTGAAACGCCGCATAATTCCAGCTTTGTTGACGATTTAGGAACGCATTAAGGATAAAAACGAGCCCGACATTCAGTTTGGCGAATAGGACAATTACTCATGCTCTCCACTTTGTTCGGCATGCTTTCCGCAGACATGGCCATCGACCTCGGGACGGCCAATACGCTGGTCTATGTTAAGGGACGCGGCATCGTTTTGAACGAACCGTCGGTGGTTGCCATCGAAACCCGCGCGGGGCGCAAGCTTGTGCGCGCGGTTGGCAACGAGGCCAAAGAAATGCTGGGTCGCACGCCCGGCGAGATCGAGGCGATCCGGCCGATGCGGGACGGCGTGATCGCCGATTTTGAAGTCGCGGAAGCGATGATCAAGCACTTCATTCGCAAGGTTCACAATCGCCGCTCCTTTGCGAGCCCGCGCATTGTGGTGTGCGTTCCTTCCGGCGCGACAGCGGTTGAGCGGCGCGCCATTCAGGAATCGGCGATCTCCGCCGGCGCCCGCAAGGTGGAGCTTATTGAAGAGCCGATGGCGGCGGCGATCGGCGCCGGCCTGCCCGTGACCGACCCGACGGGCTCCATGGTTGTCGATATCGGGGGCGGCACGACGGAGGTCGCAGTTCTCTCCCTTGGCGGCATCGTTTATTCGCGCTCGGTGCGTGTTGGCGGCGACAAGATGGACGATGCAATCGTTGGCTATATTCGCCGGATGTATAATCTTCTCATCGGCGAGGCTTCGGCTGAGCGGATCAAGAAGGAAGTTGGGTCCGCGATGATCCCGACCGAAGGCTCGGGCGTCACGATCCAGATCAAGGGCCGGGATCTGATGCATGGCGTGCCGAAAGAGGTTCGCATTGGCGAGGCGCAGGTTGCTGAGGCGCTGGCCGAACCGGTGAGCCAGATCATTGAAGCGGTCAAAGTGGCGCTGGAAGCAACGCCGCCTGAACTCGCTGCGGATATTGTCGATACGGGAATCATGTTGACTGGGGGCGGGGCGCTGCTCAAAAACCTTGATCAGGTGCTGCGTGACGAGACCGGTCTGCCGGTTTCGGTTGCAGACGATCCGCTCTCCTGCGTCGCGCTGGGTACTGGAGCGGCGCTTGAAAATACAAAAGCGATGCGCGGTGTGCTAACCTCCGCCATCTAACCCCTGGTGCGCGTGAGGCATGGAATTTTTAGGTCAGGACAGACGGGAAGGATTGGGCCGTAAAGCGCATTCCCGCTTTGTCCTGCTTCTCCTCATTCTTGTTTCCGTCCTGCTTCTGCTTTCCAGCCTTTATTCTGCGCAGGCATCGGTTTTTCAAAAAGCCCGTGAAGGGGTGATTGATGCGGCTTCGCCGGTGTTGGAGCTGTTCTCCGGTCCGATATCCTATGTGAACGGCGTCGTTGGCAATGTCTCCGACTATTTCAATGTGCTCAAACAGAACGAGGCGTTGCGTGCGGAAAACGCGGAGCTGCGCCAATGGATGGAAGAAGCGCTGGAATTGCGAGAGGTTGTCGCCTCATATGAGGGGCTTCAAACCTATGAGGCGCCGCCGGAAGCGCAGCCGGTCGATGCTTATGTTATCGGTGAATCAAACGACGCCTTTGCGCGTTCCATGTTGGTCAATGCAGGGCGCGCTCGTAACATAGAAGTCGGACAGGCGGTCGTTGACGAAAAAGGCCTTGTTGGCCGGATTGTAGACACTGGCGTCAATGCTTCGCGCGTGCTTCTCCTAACCGATATTCAAAGCCGTGTGCCGGTCTATGTTGAAGGCGCCGATGTCGAAGGCATTCTCGTCGGCAATACGCGTGCGCGACCGACGATTTCGTTTACAGCCAGTTCCGAACCGGCGGAAGTAATCCCGGGTCAACGGGTCATGACTTCGGGGGCGGGTGGCGTCCTGCCTCGTGGCGTGCCGGTTGGCGTTATTGACGGTCAGGCGCGCAGTGACATCGTTGTTCGTCTTTACGCCAATTATGTCAGAACGCGCCTTGTCAGGATTATCAATTACGAATTCCCGACGATTGATGAGACGGTGGATGAGGGAGCCTTGGTCAGCGATGAAGCCGGTTCCGAACCAGCGCCAGCGGAAGGCTGATCGATGGGCTATCGCGCGGAAAATCTGATGCGGCTCTTGAAGGGGGCGGCGCCGACATTTCTTGGCTTGTTGGGCGTCATCATGCTCGCATTACCTGTGCGGTTTTTTGAAGGCTTAGTCCCCGCGCCGATCATTCCGTTGGTCGTGGTGTTTTTCTGGTCGATTTACGGACCCGATTACATGCCGCCTTTAAGCGTGTTTTTTATAGGTGTTTTACAGGACCTGTTAACGGGCGGACCGCTTGGATTATGGCCGGCCGTTTACCTTGCTGCGCAATTCGTTGTTCTGTCCCAGCGCGCCTACTTCCTCGGGCGCGAACAAAAAGTCGTTTGGATCGGTTTTGGAGTGGTCGCCGCTGGTGCAAGTGTTATATTGTGGCTTGTGATGAGTTTGATGGCAGGCGTCTTGTTGCCCATTCGCGGACTTTTGTATCAGATGTTCGCAACGGCGATGATTTATCCGCTCTTTGGCGCAGTGTTCGGTCAGCTGCACCGGCGCGTGCTGGTGGAGGTGTAGATGCCGCGCATCAACGCTCATGATCCTGAACGTCAGGAAACAGTCTCACGCCGCACGGTGCTGTTTGGCGGCGGCGTCAGCTTATTGTTCGCTGGCATCGCCGGGCGCCTTTACCAATTACAGATCGCAGATCATGAGAAGTATCTCGACCTTGCACAGGAAAACCAGTTTAACCGCCGCATTCTGACGCCGTTGCGCGGAGAGATTGTGGATCGCTTTGGCAATGTGCTGGCGTCGAACCGGAAAAACTTTCGAGTCCTCTTAATCCCGGAACAGGCGCGAGATGTTGACCAGGCGCTCGACCGGATTTCTGAAATCGTCGCGGTCCCCGATGAAAAGCGCGCGCGGATCATGCGCGAAATTCGCCGGCGAGGCGCTTTCACGCCAGTTGAAATCGAAGACAATCTGTCCTGGGAAGAGTTTTCGAGAATCAATTTTGAGTTGCCGCATCTCGGCGGTGTGCTCCCTGATGTTGGCGAGACACGCGATTACCCATTCGGCGAAGCGTCAGCCTTTGTGATTGGTTATGTCGGCGCCGTGACGGAGCGCGATCTCGCATCGGAGGACAGCGACGAAGATCGCATCTTGTTGCGCCAGCCTGGATTTAAGGTTGGCCGCGACGGCCTTGAGCGTACTTATGAAGAAGAATTGCGCGGACAGGCGGGCGAGATGGACGTCAAGATTAACGCCCATGGCCGTGTCATCGAGGAGTTGAGCGATGACGCAACACCAGCGGAGCAGGGCAGGCCGCTGGCGTTGACGATTGATGCGGAACTGCAGGAACACGCGATGAAGGTTCTGGCGGAGCCCGGCGAGCGAATGCCGGATGAGCCTCAAAGCGCCGCCGCTGTTGTGATGGATGTTGTTACCGGCGACATTCTTGTTATGGCGTCGACGCCTGCGTTCAATCCGAATGACTTCAATGTCGGCATTGATCCGCAGCTTTGGAAAGACCTGAATGCAAGCCCGTACAAGCCATTATTGAACAAGCCCCTGTCGGGCGTTTACCCGCCTGGCTCCACATTCAAATTGATCAGCGCGATCGCCGCCCAGCAGTCGGGCGTCTCTCCAAAGCAGACCGCCTATTGTCCGGGCCGCGTCTGGTACGGCAACCGGTATTTCCATTGCTGGAAGCGCGGCGGTCACGGCGCCGTCGACATGAAGGGCGCTATCAAGCATTCCTGCGACGTTTATTTTTACGAAATCGCCAAGACGCTCGATGTCGATGTGCTGGCGGACGTGGCGCGAAAGTTCGGGCTTGGGCAGACGTTTGAAATCGGCGTTTCCGGTCAGCAACGCGGCGTCGTACCGGATCGCGCATGGAAGCGCGCCTATTTTGCCGGTCAGCCGGAAAATCAGCCCTGGTTTCAAGGCGAGACGCTATCGGTCATCATCGGCCAGGGCTACGTCACGTCGACGCCGCTGCAGCTTGCGGTGATGGCGTCGCGCGTTGCGAGCGGACGCGCCGTGCGTCCGCGCCTCGTGCGTGCTGTGGGTGATGTCGCTCTGCCGGCGCCGGATGCGCCATTGATCGATGTGGATCAGGACTATTTGCAGATTGTGCGCGCTGGTATGAACGCCGTCACCAACGAATATGGAACGGCGGCGCGGTCCCGGTTGGAAGATCCGGACTGGCAGATGGCGGGCAAGACCGGCACCAGCCAAGTCTACCAGATTACGGCGGAAGATCGGGCGAAGGGACTTGCCGAACCGGAAGACCTTCCATGGGAGCGCCGCGACCATGCGCTCTTTGTCTGTTACATGCCCTATGAAAATCCGCGTTACGCCTGCTCTGTGGTGGTCGAACATGGCATAGGCGGATCGCGTGCGGCGGGTCCGAAGGCGCGCGAGATCATGCGCGCCGTTGCCGAGAAAAATCCGGCGGCGTTGGCCCCCGTCGATCCAGGCAGTTTGGCGCAGCGGCGCAACCAGCGCGTAAGGGCGGGATAGCGATGTCGTCCTTAATCCTTCCCGGTCGGCGGCGGGGCGTTCGCGAAAAATTTTCGCGGCTGCACTGGCCACTGATTATTCTACTGACGATGATCGCTGGCGCAGGCGTGGTCACGCTTTATTCGGTTGCGGAAGGCAATTGGCAGCCATGGGCGATGCGCCATGGTTTACGCTTCCTTGTCGCTCTTGGCATTTTGATTGCTGTCGGTCTGGTGCCAGTGCGTTATTGGATGTCACTCGCCTATCCGATTTATTTTGCAGCGCTCGCCGCTCTGGTCGCCACGCCGTTTATTGGCGAAGTGCATATGGGCGCCAGGCGCTGGATTGAGTTAGGGGGCATTCAATTTCAGCCCTCGGAAGCGATGAAAATCGGTCTCGTTCTGGGGTTGGCGCGATATTATCATGGCCTGCGTGCGGAACAGGTTTCGCATTTGCTTTATCTGATCCCGCCCTTGTTGATGATCGGCGCGCCGGTGGGGCTTGTCTTCATTCAACCGGATCTGGGAACATCGCTGCTTTTGGGCGCGACGGGCGTTCTGATGGTTTTTGTTGCCGGGCTGAGCTGGCGTCTCGGCCTGATTGGCGTCGCCGGCGCCTTAACGGCGGCATATGGCGCCTATCGGTTTGAATTGCTGAAGCCTTATCAGGTTGAGCGTATTCTGACGTTCTTAAATCCCGACCGCGATCCGCTGGGTCAGGGCTATCATCTTCTGCAATCGAAGATCGCGCTGGGCTCAGGCGGCCTTGACGGAAAAGGCTTCATGGAAGGCACGCAAAGCCAGTTGAAGTTTCTGCCCGAAATGCAGACCGATTTTATCTTCACGATCTTCGGCGAGGAGTTCGGTTTTGTCGGCGCGATGGTGCTCTTGCTACTTTATCTCGCGGTGATTCTGACTGGCCTTTCCATTGCGATGTCATCGAAGTCGCATTTCTCGCGCATGGCCGTGATCGGCGTCGTCGTCACTTTCTCCCTTTATGTTCTCATTAATACCGGCATGGTGATGGGGCTTGCCCCTGTCGTTGGCGTGCCGTTACCGCTGGTCTCCTATGGCGGCACAGTGATGCTGACCATCATGGCTGGATTTGGGTTTGTGATGAGCGCTCATGTCCATAAGGATCAGGACATGCTGCGAAGCTCGGAAATTTCCTGATGCTGACTTAAGCCTTGGACAAATGCTCGTCAAAGTGCTCCCGCACTGCAGCAAAATCTGCCTTTACAGCCTGCAGTGCACTCTCGACCGTTTCCTGATCGCCTTGGCGACAGGCTTCTTCAAAGGCCGCCGTCGTATTGGCGAGGCGTTGCGCGCCCACATTGGCTGCAGACCCCTTGACCGCATGCGCGGTCTGGCCAGCAAGATCCAGCGCGTTCTGGCGCACCTGCGCCGACAGCGTTTCCATTAAATCGGCGGTAGAACGCCAGAAAGCGTCGAGGATATCGCGAGCGCCATCGACACCGGCGGCCGCGACCAGTCCATCGACTTGCTCGATATGCAAATGGGCGTCTTGATGTTCCAACGGCTCGCTCAAAAGCTGCTCCTGTTCAGGATTGCGCGATTCATGCCGTGGTCCACCACGGTTTTCGGCTTTTTGACCCGTTCAGTTCAACAATATTTGCTAATAAACGTAAAAATTTGTCTAAAATGTCATTTCATGACATGCCGCAGATAAAAGACGGCGAAAAATAGGGGATTAGGCATATGCAAGGCACCGCTGGCGAAGGCGTCCATTGGTCATCGAAAGCAGCGTTTATTCTGGCTGCGATCGGTTCCGCAGTGGGTTTGGGCAATTTGTGGCGGTTTCCGTATGTCGCGGGGGAGAATGGCGGCGGGGCGTTTGTCCTGTTTTACGTTATTTGCGTTCTGCTGATCGGCCTGCCGGTGCTGGTCGCCGAACTTTTCATCGGCCGTCGGGGCGGGATGTCCGCAGTCGGCAGTGTCGTGAAAATCGCCGCGGCGGAAGGGCGTTCGCCGCTTTGGTCACTGCAGTCCTGGTTCGGCATGATCGGCGCCTTTATCATCCTCACCTTTTACTCCGTTATTGCCGGTTGGGTGCTTGCCTATGTGGTGATGATTGGCGGTGATCTTGTTGGCGCGATCGCGAGCGACGGTCTGGCGGGGCTAACCTCGGGCGCCTTCGCCGGTCAAACGCAGGATCAGGTAAGCGCCAAGCTGACAGAACTTCTCAGCGACCCGATGCGCATGATTATTTATCACGGCGTCTTTGTCGTGCTGACGGTCGCGATTGTAGCGCGCGGTGTTCAGGGCGGTATTGAAACCGCTGTCACAGTCCTGATGCCTGCGTTCTTTGTTCTGTTGTTGGTGTTGTTTGCATTTGCGCTGATCTCCGGCGACCGCGCGCAGGGGCTCGACTTTCTTCTGGGCGTGCGGATTGGAGATACGGTTCTTGAAGACGGTTCGATCCGCCACGGACTGCTGCACGGCATCAAGGACGGTTCCGTCATTTCCGCTGCGCTGGGTCAGGCGTTCTTCTCGATCGGCCTCGGCTCGGCGCTGATGGCGACCTACGGCGCCTATATGCGCGACGATCAGGATCTGCCGCGGTCGTCGCGTCTCATTGCGATCGCCGATACAGGCGTCGGTGTTGTCGCGGGTCTTGCGATCTTTCCGATCGTCTTCGCCATGGGGCTGGCCGCTGGCGCCGGCCCGACATTGATGTTTCAGACATTGCCTCTCGCATTCTACGGCATGCCGGTTGGTGGAATCTTTGGACTGGCGTTTTTCGTGCTCGCCTTCTTTGCCGCGATTACATCGTCGATTGCGCTTCTGGAGACCTCGACCAAATGGGTCGATGAACAGACAAAAGCGGACCGGCGGCTTTTCTCCGCGGCGATGCTCGGTCTCGCCATCTTCGTGATCGGCGCCTTGAATGCGCTCTCCCAGGTGCCGGCGGTTGGGCCAAATGGTGAGGATCAGTCGACGTTCTGGAATTCTTGGTATCCTGCTGGAAACATGCCGATCTTTCTGAAGCCTGATGGAAGTCAAATGGTCCTCTTGGATTTCCTCAGCGCGACGACGGACCTCATCCTTCCAATTGCGGGCTTCATTACGGCGCTATTTGCGGGTTGGGTTGTCTCAACATCGACTGCACGTGAGGCGATCGGCTTCAAGTCAGAAAAATGGTTCCAGCGCTGGCGGTTCCTGATCCGCTATGTCTGTACCACTGGCATCTTTATCGTGATCGTCTATTCGACAATCATTGCGCCATATTTCCTGAGCTAGCGCCGCGCAAACTTATTCGTAGCCCGTAGCAGCGCGTCAATAATGCCGGGCTCGCTGGCGGCGTGTCCGGCGTCCTGAATGATTTGAAGCTCCGCTTCCGGCCAGGCGCGATGCATCTCCCACGCGGTCTGCATTGGCGTCACCACGTCATAGCGGCCCTGAACAATCACCGCCGGGATGTGTCGCACTTTGTCGAGATTAGCGATCAACTGGTCGTCGCGTTCAAAAAAACCGGCATTGTAAAAATAGTGGCATTCGATCCGCGCAAAGGCGAGAGCGAAAGTCTCAGACGAAAAGCTCTGCATACGTTCTTCTGATGGAAAAAGGCTAACCGCGCCGCCTTCCCAAAGGCTCCATGCTTTCGCCGTGCGCAATTGTTCGGCGCGATCATTTCCGGTCAGCCGCCGGTAATAAGCCGCGATCATATCGTCTCGTTCACTTTCCGGGATCGGCGCTACATAGTCCTCCCAGGCGTCGGGAAATATCCAGCTTGCGCCCTCCTGATAAAACCAGAGAAGCTCACTGCGGCGCAGGGTGAAGATACCCCGCAGTACGAGTTCGCTCACCTGGTCAGGATGGCTTTGCGCATAAGCGAGCGCCAGCGTCGATCCCCATGAGCCGCCAAACACTTGCCATGTATCGATCTGCAGATGGTTTCGAAGTTTTTCCATATCCTCCACCAGCGCCCAGGTGGTGTTGTCTCGAAGCTCCGCATGCGGGGTCGACCGCCCGCAACCGCGCTGATCGAAAACGATAATCTTGTACTTTGCCGGGTCAAAATACCGCCGCATGGACGGCGTTGAACCGCCGCCAGGGCCCCCATGACAGACAACAACCGGCTTACCGTTGGCCGCGCCGGAAACTTCGTAATAAATTTCATGGATATCGGAGACCTGCAGCATGCCGCTGATGTGCGGCTCCAGCGGCGGATACAATTTTAGGCGTTCTGTCATTTCCCGGCTGACTTTTTGTTGCTAGTGATGTATGGACTTAGAGGGTGCGGGGGAGAGTAACAAGTTAGTTGGGAGTTGGCGTTTCGTGTTCAGGGGCTCAAAAGGCGTTCGCCTTACCGGCGCAGTCATTATAGCGTTTATCATCGGCGGATGCGCCATCGTTCCGCACCAGTCTCAAACCTCATTAAGAACGTCTTCAGCGTCTGAGCGCGACTACCTGACGCAAGCGGTCGCCAACGTGAAAGCGGCGCCGTGGCCAAAGCCGCAGCAAGTATCCTTTATTTCTCGTATGACCGGTGGCGGTGGTGAAGACCGCGTTACCCGGTCAGATGCGGTTGAAGCATATGTCGACGATATACAGCATGCGGCGGACCCCGTTCAGAAGCTCAAAAATGATGCAAGCGCCAATCTGATCGCTGCTGATAGGCTTCAGGATGCGGCGATCAATGCGCTGGCGTCGTCGCGTCACGCTATGAATGACGTAATACTGGTGGAAGAGGCGATTATCGCCCTTCGTGAGAATGGCCAGATCTATGTAGCGGCCGCAAAATTCTTGAAAAAGTCCGGCGTGCTGACCGACGATTCGACTATCGATGTCCTGCGGGAGGAATATCGCAGCGCTGTGCGCCAGCTTGGCGAGACGGCGGATATTCTGGCCGAACAGCTTGAGCACGATCAGTCGCAGACTTTTGCGACACCGAAAAATTTCGCTGATCTTTAATTCGCGTCAGCCGCTTAACCGCTGACTGTTCCCGTTTTGCGGCGCGGCGCCCCTCGACCGATATGCGCGAGCGCTGTAG
This sequence comes from Pseudomonadota bacterium, assembly GCA_039196665.1. Classification (GTDB taxonomy): domain Bacteria; phylum Pseudomonadota; class Alphaproteobacteria; order Caulobacterales; family Parvularculaceae; genus Hyphococcus. The sequence continues at coordinate 334,259 of JBCCUQ010000002.1, forward strand.
ACCGCGCCAATGATGGCGCCGGGGTTTCTGAAGCATCGCGTATCGATTCTCTATTCGTTGTTTTACAGCGGACAGTTCGTGCTGCTCGGCGTACAGTTGCCGTTTTTCGCCGGATGGCTTGCGATGCGGGGCTTTGCAGCCTCCGAGATCGGGTTGATCACAGGCGCGGCGCTGATTGCAAGGCTTGCTTTCGGGCCGCTGGTCGCCTTCTGGGCTGACCACCAGGATGATGAGCGGAAATCCTTACGCGTTGTATCCTTTCTGTTTGCGCTCGGGGCTGCGGCGCTCATCATCGCGCCCGGTAAATGGCTGATTGGCGCCGCCGCCGTTGTCGTCATCTGGACATTTGGCTTGTTGGTGCCGCTGACGGATACGGCGGTCCTGCGCGCTGATCGCAATGGCCACCTTCATTATGGCCAGACGCGGGCGATCGGTTCGGGCGCGTTTCTGTCGACCACAATTATCGGCGGCGCGGTGCTGACCGGCTTCGGGATCGGCGCATCGGTCTGGGTAATGGCGATAGCGGCGGCTTGCGCATTCGGTGTTTCGCTCATCCTCCCGGCGGGGGCGGGTGGGCGTGGCGGCATGAAGCCGGTTTCCTGGCGTGAGGCGCCAAAGCTTCTCGCCAACCCGGTGTTCCTTGCAGTCTTGCTTACCGCCGGTCTCACTCAAGGCGCACACGCCGTCTATTACGCTTTTTCTTATCTGCGGTGGGAGGCGCTCGGCTATTCTGCGCAAGTGATCGGGCTCTTATGGGCGACAGGCGTTATTGCCGAGATTTTTTTGCTAACGCGCGCGCGCGGCCTTGCGCGATGGTTCGGTCCGGCGACGCTGCTGGCGCTTGGTGGGGCGGGCGCGGCGATACGGTGGAATGTGATTGCAATGGAGCCTGCGCTCTGGATGTTATTCCTTGTACAGATATTACATGCGTTGACCTTCGCCGCGACCTATCTCGGGACGATTGAATTTCTGGACCGCGCGGCGCCAACGCGCCTCGTCAACACAGCGATGACGTTGATGTCGACGACAGGCGTTGGCGCGATGACCGGGCTTGCGACAGTCATCGCCGGCTTTGTCTGGCAGGCTCATGGTCCGGCGAGCGCCTATCTGATGATGGCGGCGATGGGCGCGGTGGCGTTTGTAACCGCGCTTTTTGTGGCGCGGATCTGGAGTGGGGGAAGGCTGTTTGAATGAGGGCGGGATGCAAGGCGCCGCCAGACCTGCTAAAAAATGAAAATATATGCGACAAAATGTAAAAAATATTTGACATATAGTCTTGTATGCGCGACAAACGCATCTGTTTTTAATTCTGGAGGATAGAGGTGGCTAAAAACCTGCCCTGGATATTGGGTTTTCTCGCGTTGTATGGCGGTCATGCGTTTTTTTATCTTGCTTACACAGGCGGCGTCGCCGCACCCTTACCGGCAAGTATCGCCAGAAGCGGCGCCCTCGTTACGCTTGTCAGCTTAACCTTGCTGGTCGTGGCGTTTGTCGCGACACGTGACGAGGTGTTGCGTCTGATTGCGCTGCGCGCCGGCGCCATCAGCGCTGTCGCAACAGCTTTGTTTTCTTACGGCATTTCCGCCTTCAATATCGCAGCGCCATTTGTGACATCCAATCTTTGGGCGTTTGCGATTTTGGTATTTTTATTCGTCTACGGAGTGCTGTCATGGCTGATAAGGTCGTGAATCGCTTGCGTGTTCTGCGGGCGGAAAAAAACTGGTCTCAGGCGCAGCTTGCTGAAAGTGTCGGTGTTTCGCGACAGGCCATAAACTCGATTGAAAATGGCCGCCATGACCCAAGCATAACGCTCGCCTATCGTATCTCACGAGCACTGAACGCCGATATCGCAGAAGCGTTTCAATTCCCTGGTGGCGACGATCCCAGCAACGGAAAACAAAAATGAATCGGATTTTCACTATTCTGACATTCACCGTAATCGTTGGCGTCGCGGGGGCGGTTTTCTGGTTGGGCAAGGAGTCCGACAAAGTTGTCGCGCTAAAGCCGCAAACACCAGTTCCGCCTTATTCTTATAATGTTGAAGATATTCTCGTTACTTCATCTGACCCTGCTGTCGCTTTAGGCGGAACCCTAGCCGTACCGTTTGGCGAGGGTCCGTTTCCGGCGGTGATATTGCTTTCTGTCGCCGGGCCAAATGACCGGGACCAATCATTTGCAGGCCATAAAGGTTTTCACGTTCTGGCGGATCACCTGGCGAGCAATGGCGTTGCAGTCGCCCGTTTCGATGATCGCGGCGTTGAGGATTCAACTGGCGACTACTTTGATGCAAGTTGGGAAGACTTGAGTGAAGACGCGCTTGCCGTTGTTGCGCGGCTTAAGTCAGAGTCTCGCATCGACCCCTCAAAAATCGGTTTTGCCGGAATGAGCCAGGGGGGCGCTATAGGCGCGCTGACTACGCAAGCGGATAGCGAAATTGCTTTCCTCGTTCTGATGTCCGCGCCTGGGCTGCCAGGGGAAGAAGCGCTTAGTCTCCAGCTTGAAAAAACATTGGAGGTTTCGGGCGTCAAAGGCGACAGAGCCGCACGATACCGTAAACTGTTTTATGAATTCATGGAGATTGCGAAAAGCGACTCTGAAGATATAGCCACCCGCCAGCGGATGAAAGAGTTTTTAAATGGGCCAGGCAAGGCGCTCATCCCGCCATATCAATTCATGCCGAGGGATACGGATGGTCTGGCCGATGTCCTGTTAGGCTCATGGTATCGGTCAAATATATTTTTCGACCCTCAGACAACGTATGGAAGGCTGGAAATCCCGGTGCTGGCGATCGGCGGCGAGCGGGATTTTGTTGCGCCGCCGGATCATCATCTTGCGAATATCGAACGCATTCTTGCGCAAGCGCCGAGTTCCGACGTAACGATCACAGTGTTCCCGGGGCTCAATCATCTTTTGCAGGAAGCCGAGACTGGCTTGCCGACAGAATATGCATCACTGCAAAACTCTCTCTCATCTGACGTGTTAGCCACAATATCTGGATGGATTGACGACAGGTTTCGGAAGAACACGGCGCAGTAGTCGGCAGTGATGCCGTTTTCCGACTAATCGGAATTACACACCAGCGGCATGCACGCCGTCCCAACCTTCTGGGACGCCTTTGTCGCTAAGGGTTTTGATCCTCTCTTCATAGATATCAAAGAGGGCGATTTTAGCGCCAGGCGACTCTTTGGCCTTATCCAGCATCTGACGCGCGGCGGCGACATCGCCGGCGCGATAGGAAGTGAGCAACTGACGGTGAGCGTCGTCGAGGGCGCGGAACCCCTTGGACGATTTGATGAAAGGGTTGCCAATCAGTGCGTAGATAGAGAACGGCCGCTCGGCGTTGCGCATGCGCAGCTTGTCGAGTTCGAGAAATGCGAAATGGTGATGCGTTCCCCGATAGATGGCCTCATCGCAGATCATGGCGGGCCCATAGATTTCAGACTGGTTGCGAAGGAATGCTGCGCGGTCGATTGCTGGGCCAATTGCTGAATACCGGTTGTTACGGCCGTGTCCCATAGGTCCGACAAAACATTCGCCGGTTGCAACACCAATCGCGAGATTGATCTGCAATCCTCTTGTGCGGCTTGATGCGTCAAGATCGGCATTGATCTTGTCCATGCTTTCAACAAGCCGCAGCGCTGCTGCGCAACCGGCTTGCATATGATCGGCCATTGACAGTGGCGCATTGTAATAGGCGAAGATGCGCCCGCCTTCGGCCTGATCCGCCGCGCCACCGGTCTCAATGATGGTTTGGCGCAGATCGAGGCTCGCGGCGGCCAAAAGTTTTGTCACGTCGTCTGGCAGGTTTTCCATCTTGCGCAGGTCTTCATCCATAATCCGCAAATCACAGGCGAGCACAGTAATATCGCGATACGCGCCTTCCAGCACTTCGCCGGCGCCGTCTTCGCGTAACCTCTTCATCGCTGGCTCGGGCAGGGTGTCGTGAAACGATCCGCGCACTGAGTCATCGATCAGCGCGCCGCCGATGGACTTGCCGCCGGCGACTGAAAGCGCGCCCACGAACAACGCCAGCGCTGGCGCCAGCGGATTGATCAGCAGATTGGCCGCCCCAAAAGCGGCAAAGGCGCCGAGAAAAAGGATCAGAGATAACAACGCAGCAACGCCAACGGTTTGCCAGAACTCCATGCGCTGAGCGGTCATGATCGCAGCGGCGCCAAATAGCATGACGGCAATCGCTTCGATATAGCCAGTCCACCCAGGACGGCGCGGCGCATGTCCGGCGTCAATCTGCGCGGCCATGATGGCGTGAAGTGCAACAGGCGCGATTTCGCCGCGCACTGTCATGACGCCATCGCCAAGCTCCGTGTCCAGACCGATCAGCACAACGGAGCCGGATAGCTGAGAATTGGCGTTCTGCGGATTGAGGAGGCGCGCCGCGGATGTTGTTGGCGTCGACAGGCGTTTGGGCAGATGTAAGCGCATGGCGCCGGTCGGTGACAGTTTGATGGTGTTGCCGGCGATATCGATTCCGTTGATGGGGCGGCCTTGCGAAGTTGTCGATGTCGAATCCGCATGGGCGGTGACGGTTTTATCGCTTTGAGCAAGACGTGCAGCTGCCAGCGCTAACGACGGCGCCGGCGCGCCTTTCAGCGACCAGACCAGCGGCGTGCGCCGGACGACGCTATCGCTGTCCGGCGTCAGCGCCGCGACCGCCGGGCTGGCAGACGCAGCAAGGGTGTCGTCGAGATCGTAAAAATACTGAGCTGCAGGCAGCGCTGCATAGTCGCCGCCGCCGTCGAAGGAAATCCATGGTGTTGCATTGGTTGTCGTACGGCGAAAACCATTGGCGCGTCCGGGATTGCCGGGTGGCGTCAGGGAAACGCCGAAGGCGCCTTCGACGTCTCGAAAGGCGGCGGCCAGCGCTTCGTCGGTTTTGGGAAGGCGCGCGAGCTGTTGCGCCAGCGCTTCATCGCTTGCGCCGGCAAGCCAGAATTCACCGATTGTCTCCGGGGACAGGGGATCGGGTGCATCGACAGCCTCTGTTAGGACAACAGCTTTTGCGCCAGCCTCGCCGGCGGATGCCACAAGCTTCGCCAGAACGGTGCGCGGCCAGGGCCAGGGGCCGACCTGATCCACGCTTTCCCGGTCGATCATCACAAGATGGTAATTTTCACCAGGATCGTAGGATGCGGGCGCCATGCGCTGGAAATAGCCAAAGAGAACCTCACGGGAACGCGCTTCAGGGGACTGGGCGCTGGTCAACGCGCCAAGCGCCATCAACGCCAAAGCGCCGGTCACCAGCAATAGCGGCAGCGCTGAAAGCCACTCAAATCGCCCTCTAAACATTCGTTTGGCCACGCCAGCCCGCTCCCAAAAAACCTACAAGACGCAAATCTGCACCCGATGCCGCCCGAAATTGTGGCATTCCCGCAAATTTCAGCATCATTTTAACACCCTCGCCCCCATATAACACTGCAAGCCTTGCGCCGTGACCGGTGCTGAAACACAAAGGCTCGTTAACAAAGTGTTACCTATGGCGGATTCGGCGGCTCATTTCGATATCGATGTGGATGGCGGTGTTTTAAAACTGATCGCCAGGGGGGATTGGCGCGCGCGTTTTCTGAGGTCGATTGATTCGCGTTTGCGCGATTTTTCGGATGATTCGGTTGGCCGAGAGCTGGTTATCGACATGTCCGATGTTGAGCGGTTGGACACGACCGGGGCGATGATGTTGCAGCGGACATTTTACGCCTGCGACAGCCGTACTGACGCCTCCAGAATTATTGGCGCAAAGGATGCGCATGAGGCGCTCCTGGCGCAGATTCAGGATCATCTCGCGCCGTGCCATGTAACGCCGTTTCACCCCAATGCCTTCAAGGCGATGCTCAACCGTCTCGGGCAGGGGGTGGTCGACACCTATAACGCCACAGTTGAGTTGATGAATTTTGTCGGTTTTGCGCTGTCCAGCGCTTTTGGCGTGATTATTCGGCCAAGTCGCATCCGCTGGACATCGACATTCCATCACATGGAGGAAGCGGGTCTCGACGCCGTTCCGATCATCGGGCTGATGTCTTTTTTGATTGGCGCTGTCGTTGCGTTTATGGGCGCTAAAATCCTGCAGCTTTTCAATGCTGATATTTTCACCGTTGAACTCGTTGGCATTTCGGTTTTGCGTGAGTTTGGGGTGTTGCTTGCAGCGATCCTGATTGCAGGTCGTTCAGGCAGCGCGTTTACAGCGCAAATCGGTTCCATGAAGATCCGTGAAGAGATCGATGCGTTGCGCGTCCTGGGGCTTGAGCCCATGGAAGTTCTTGTTTTGCCACGGGTCTTTGCACTGGTGCTGATGCTTCCCGTATTGGCTTTTATTTCTGCGATGTTAGGCATGCTGGGCGGGCTCCTGGTGGCGTGGGGGGCGATGGATATATCTCCGGCGCTGTTTATTGCGCGGACTCAGGAAACCATCATTCTCAATCATTTCTGGGCGGGGCTGATCAAGGCGCCGTTCTTTGCATTTGTTATCGGCATTATCGGTTGCTTTCAGGGCATGAAGGTTGAAGGCAGCGCCGAGTCGCTCGGTCGCCGCACGACACTTTCAGTGGTGCAGGCGCTGTTTCTGGTGATTGTGATCGATGCGTTCTTTGCAATGTTCTTTCTGGAGATCGACTTTTGACCGGTCTTGAAGAAAGCGTGGAGAACGTCATTGAGGTGCGTGGGTTGCGCACCCAGTTCGACGAATTTGTCGTACACAACGAACTCGATCTTGATGTGCATAAGGGAGAAATTCTCGGCGTTGTCGGCGGCTCGGGCACTGGTAAGTCCGTTCTGATGCGCGCCATCATCGGACTGAAACGTCCGAGTGCAGGTGATGTGCGAATTTTCGGGGAAGACTTTTATAAAGTCGGTGAGAAAACGCGTTTGTCGATTGAGCAGCGTTGGGGCGTTCTCTTTCAGGGCGGGGCGTTATTCTCGTCGCTGACCGTTGCCCAAAACGTCATGGCGCCAATCCGTGAGCATCTTCATATAGAAGGCGATCTGGCGAAGGATATCGCGGCGCTCAAAATATCAATGTCCGGTTTGCCGGCGGAGGCGGGGGCGAAATACCCGGCCGAACTGTCAGGGGGCATGAAAAAACGCGCCGGGATCGCCAGGGCGCTGGCGCTGGACCCGGAGCTTCTCTTTCTGGACGAGCCAACGGCGGGGCTGGACCCCATTGGCGCCGCACAATTCGACGAATTGATCGTTAATCTCAAGGAATCTTTAGGGTTAACGGTGTTTATGGTTACTCATGATTTGGATACCCTGCATGCCGCCTGTGATCGGGTGGCGGTGCTGGCGGAGAAACATGTGATTGCTTGCGGCCCGCTTGAGGATGTTCGGCGGACGGATCATCCATGGATACAGGAGTATTTTGCAGGGCCGCGGGGAAGGGCGGCGCTGGCCGCAAAAGCGGTATAGGGGACGCGAGAGTAGAGTTTCATGGAAACACGCGCGCATTATGTTTTGATTGGCGCCATCGTCCTCAGTGCGGTGGCGGCGGGGTTTTTATTCATCCTTTGGCTTGGGCAGACGCAGCGGGAATTTGACGAATATGACATCATTTTCACCGAGCGCGTCTCAGGTCTTTCTGTTGGCGCACAGGTTCGGTTCAACGGCATCCAGAAAGGCGAAGTGGATACGCTGACCATCGATCCGGATGATCCGTCGATCGTCATTGCGCGCATTCGCGTTGACAAGGATACCCCGGTTAAGACGGACACTCGCGCCGAATTGGAACCGGTTGGCTTCACAGGGCTTTTAATTATTCAGCTTGTCGGCGGCGATGCTGCAAAACCGCTGCTTAAAGACGTGAGCGACCAACGCGTGCCTGAAATCACGGCAGGGGCGTCTAGTCTTGGTCAATTTCTCGCCGGTTCCGGCGATGTCTTGGCGCAGGCGCAGCGGCTTCTTTCCGATGAGAACATCGAAAGCGTGACCGGCATCTTGAACAATGTTGAGGCGCTGACCGCTGCTTTTGCTGAAAACGAAGATGAGATTGTCTCGGCCTTGCAAAACGTGAACGCTATGACGGCAGACCTCGCGCAAGTCACCGCGAAGCTTGACGCAGCTGCGGCGGGGTTGCAGGAGTTTCTGGAAGAAGACGCGCCTGCAACAGTCGCTGAAGTCGACGCTTTGCTAAGGGAATCTCAGGGGCTGGTTAGCGACCTTCGCGGTATTGCAGGTGAAAACCGTGCTTCCCTGCGTGTTTTTGCGGATCAGGGGTTGGGACAGGTTGCGCCGGCGTTGGCCGAAGCGCGCCGTTTGATGCGCACGCTAGACTACATGCTGCGGGAAATTGATCGCGATCCGCAGGCTTATTTCCTCGGCGATAATGCGCCGGAATATGGATCAGAATCGGAATCGGAATGATGAACCATATACACCGTTTACTGCTCATCGCTTTTGCATTCGCCGCAAGCGGCTGCGTGTCGCTTCTTCCTGAAACGGCGCCGCCGAAGCCGCGATATCATATCACTACGCCTGATACAGCGGCGCTTGAAGGTGATCGATTGAACTGGTCGCTTGTCATTGACGATCCGCGCACGACCCGGGCTTATGACAGCGTTCGCGTCGCCGTGACGCCGGCGCCCGGCAAGATTGAATATTTCGCCGGTGCGGAATGGGCGGACCGCGCGCCGCGCCTTTTCCAGACGGCGCTTGTACAGACTTTCGAAGACGCGGGCCGGATTATCGCAATTGGCGATCGCGGCGCGGTGCCGGTTGGGGATGTTGTGCTGCAGACGGATATTCGCCGGATGCATTATGATGTGCGCGATCGTTCAGGGCAGGCGGATGTTGCAATTTACGCACGCCTCGGCGATGGCAAGGGCGGGGTTTACGCCGTGAGGCGCTTCATGGCGTCGACGCCGGCGAACGGCGAGAATGCCGACGCTGTTATTGCAGCGTTTAACGCTTCGTTTGAAAGCCTGATCCCGGAGATTGTCGCCTGGACTTACGAGCAGGGCGAAGCAGCCGTTAGTTCTCGCAACTACTAATCCCGCTATACCGTTTAAGAGCGACGCGTTACTTGTCTTCTCCGTCCTCATTCTTGAATTCGTCAGAGATGCGATCCAGGGTCGCCGCCAGTTCGGCGGCGTCAGCGCTGTCAAGCGCCTGATCGAACCGCCTGTTAATCTCGCCAAAGGGTTTTGACATGTTGGCCAGCGCTTGCTCGCCTTTTTTCGTCACTTGTAACAGCCAGACGCGCGCATCATCCGGGCTGCGCTGACGCTCTACATAACCCAGTCCCTGCAACCGCGCGATCATAGCGGTGACGGCGGACTCATTTTGTCCGAGCCGTCCGGCGATATGGCTTTGGGTGACGCCGGCGCTATCAGCGCCGTCCGCCACAATCATGAGTACTGACGCTTGTGCTGTCGTGACATCAGCGGCCGCGATCAACTCACGGTCGGCGGCCTTTTTTAACAGGTGGGTTGTGCGTTGCAGGCGAAAATAGAGGCGGTGACGGTGAGCTGACATAAAGCTGACTGCTAAACGATGTTGCGTGATAGCACATCCCTTTATAAGCTTCACTAGTGAAGTAAAGGAGACCGCCATGACTGTTGTTGATGTCTGGTCGCAGATAACGACGCCCCGTTTCGCCGCCGCGCCGTGGCTTGAAACGCTTCGGCGCTGGACCGGGCAGTCGGATGAGGCGCTGACGCCGACAGTCGAAACGACGGTTGCAGCTATGGATGAGGCTGGTGTCGAAATCGCGCTCTTGTCCGCTTGGCACGGCCCTGAAGGGGCGCTGATCACGAATATGGAAGTTGCGGCGCAAATCGAGGAAGCGCCGGATCGCTTTCGTGGGCTGGCGAGCGTCAATCTTAACGATCCTACTGGCGCGGCGCGAGAAATCCGCGACTGGGTTGATGGCGAACGCTTCGTCGGCGTGCGTGTGGTTCCGTGGTTATGGGATCTGCCGCCAAACGACAGGCGCTATTACCCCGTTTACGTCGCCTGCATTGAGGCGGGCGTTCCGTTCTGCACTCAGATCGGGCATACCGGCCCGTTGAAACGCTCGGAAACCGGGCGGCTTATTCCGTATATGGAAGATGTGCTACTCGACTTCCCGGAACTCGTCGTTGTCGGCGGACATGTTGGGTATCCGTGGATTGATGAGCTAACTTCGCTGACGCTGAAATTTCCTAATCTCTATGTGGACACCTCGGCTTATGCGCTGCGCCGCCTGCCTGAGAGTTTTGTGCAATATATGAAAGGGCCGGGGCGGGGCCGTGTGATGTTCGGCACCAACTGGCCGATGCTGTCACCGTCGCGTTGCCTTGCCGGGCTCGATCATCTTGAACTGACCGATAAAGAGCGCGAAGCATTTTTATCGGGAACGGCGCGAAAAGTGTTTTCGCTAAGCGGTTAACAAAGATTGTGAGGATATGATGCCAAGCCGGGACCGTATTGACGCCTTTGTAGACGCCGTTGTGAATGGCGACCACGCGGATGCAATCCGCAACTTTTATCATGAAGAGGCGTCCATGCAGGAAAATGAAACGCCGCCTCGGGTCGGGCGCGACCATCTTGTCGCTCATGAACAGGCGGCGCTGGCGCGGGTTCAGTCGATGGAGGCGCATCCGCCGCGCGCCGTGCTCGTCGATGGCGATCAGGTCATGATCGCCTGGACGTTTGATATGATAGACGGCAAGGGTGTTCGTCGAAGGTTGCGGGAAATCGCGCTTCAGGAATGGCGCGATGATCGCATTTTACGCGAACAGTTTGTCTATGACACGGCGACCGCCTGGAAGCCGATCGAAGACGAGGCTTAATCCAGCGTCCGTTTATAGCGCAGCATGGCGGCGAGGACGGCGACGGCGGTAAAGGCGCCAAGCGCCAGGATTTCTCCTTGCAGATCGACGAACTCGGCGCCCTTCAGCATAACGCCGCGCACGATGCGTAGGAAATGGGTGAGGGGCAGAATCTCGCCGATCGCCTGCGCCCAGCCTGGCATGCCGCGAAACGGAAACATAAACCCTGAGAGCAGCAAGGACGGCAAAAAAAAGAAAAAGGTGAGCTGCATCGCCTGCATTTGCGATTCCGCAATCGTGGAGAATGTAAACCCAAGCGCCAGGTTTGCGAGAACAAAAACCGTTACGCCCAAAAGTAGAAGCCACAAGGCGCCGGCAAAAGGCACGTCGAATAGAAAACGCGCAGTGACAAGAACGACAAGAGTCTGCACGCCGCCAACCGCAATATAGGGCGTGATCTTGCCCAGCATCACTTCTATCGGCTGCGCCGGCATGGCGAGAAGATTCTCAATCGTGCCACGCTCCGTCTCGCGCGTCATCGCCATGGAGGTAATCATTACCAGCGTCATGGTCAGGATCACGCCAAGCAATCCGGGTACGATGTTATATTGCGTAATGCCCTCCGGATTATAGCGCGGGTGAATAACCAGTTCGTAAGGCGCGGCGTCAGGCGCCAGCGTTGCGAGCGTTCCCGTCAGATCGTGGCGTAGAGCGCGAGAGAAGATCGCCTCGGCGCGGGCAATGGCGTTAGAGGATGCCGACGGATCGGATGCGTCCGCCTCAATCAGAATTTGCGGGCGCTCTCCGCGAACAAAGCGCTCGGTAAACCCGGCGGGGATCGAGACGACAAAGGCGACCTCGCCGCGCGCAAGCAGGCGCGCGCTTTCGCGAGGGTCGTCGCTTGTCATCACCAGCTCATAATATTCTGACGTTTCCAGCGCCTGCAACAAGGTCCTGACAATCGGCGATTGATCTTCCACATGAACGGCGGTCGGCAGTGCTTTCGGGTCGGTGTTGATCGCGAACCCGAACAGCACGAGCTGCATGATCGGGATCGCGAACATCATCCCGAAGGTGAGGCGATCGCGCCGCATCTGGATCAGCTCTTTCATGAAGACGGCGACGATACGCGCGAATGTTCCCGGCATCGCCATCACGCATGCTCGCGGTCATCGGTGCCGGCGCGCGCCATCAGCGCGATAAAGGCGTCTTCGAGGCTGGGGCGCACTTCTTTCCACTGCCCGGGCGCGGCGTTGGTTTTTTCAATGGCGGCCGTCAGGCTGTCTCTGTCTTTGCCGCTGACATGAAGCGCCGCGCCGAAATAGGCGACGTGCTCAACGCCGGGCTCGCCTTTGAGGGTCGCAGCAAAACGGCGAACCCCATCGCCTTCGGCGCGAAAGGTGACCAGTCCCGATTGTTCGATGATATCGTTGACGCGGCCCTTCGTGATCAGCTTGCCATTGGCGAGATAGACAATGCGGTCGCAGCGTTCGGCCTCATCCATGTAATGCGTCGACACAAGGGCAGTCATACCGTCCGTCGTCAGACGATGGATCTCATCCCAGAATTCTCGGCGCGCCTGCGGGTCTACGCCAGCGGTCGGTTCATCTAGCAATAGAAGCTTCGGCGAATGCATGGAGACGGCGGCGAGCGCAAGGCGTTGCTTCCAGCCGCCTGACAGAGCGCCTGCGAGTTGATGCTGGCGTTTTGTAAGCCCGAGGGTTTCAAGCGTTTCGTCTACGCGTTGCCGTGACCGTGGCATCTGATAGAGTCGCGCGACAAATTCCAGGTTTTCGCGGATCGTAAGATCGCTCCAGAACGAAAACTTCTGGGTCATGTAACCAGTACGTCGGCGGATTTCGCCGGCGTCTTCGGTGATGTCATAGCCGAGACACCGCCCTTCGCCCTCGCTGATTTTTAACAGGCCGCAGATCATTCGGATTGTCGTTGTCTTTCCCGATCCGTTCGGTCCGAGGAAACCCCAGACTTCTCCTTTGGGCATCTGAATATCGACGCCGTTCACGGCGGTTTTGTCGCCAAAGCGTTTGACGAGGCCGCGCACGTCGATGGCGAGATCGCTCATGGCAGAGTGACGTCCACCGGCAGCCCGGGGCGCAGGCGCGCCGATCCGTCAGGACGCGCTTCTATGAGAAAAACCAGCTTTTCGCGTGACCCGGCGCTGTAAATGACCGGTGGTGTAAATTCCGCCTCCGATGCGATGTAGGATATTCTCGCAGACATGGGTTCATCGTTGCCGTCGGCTTTCACCAGAACGCTTTCGCCGATTGCGAATTCCGGAAGCATTGCTTGCGCTGCGAAGAACCGCACCTTCATCGCGTCGTCAGGCAGGATTGCGGCGACGGGCGCTCCGGCGCGTACGAACTCGCCTTCGCGTTGGAAGACATCTTCGATTCGCCCACTAACCTTTGCGGTGACTGAGCGCTCATTCAAGCGCCACTCGGCTTGCGCCAGAGCAGAACGAGCTGCGGTTTCCGCTGCACTTGCCGCCTCCTGCGCCGCATCGCGAGACGCAAGATTGGCGATGCGAATTGACTCGCGCGCCGCTTGCACGCGCGCCTGTGCGGCGCGGTAATCAGCCGTTACCTGATCGCCCCGCGCTTTGGTCGCATAATCTTCGTTGACCAGCGGTATCCAGCGGTCGCGCTGGGACCGCGCCTCCACAAGACGCGCCTCAGCTTCTTTTAACTGCGCTTCGAGCGCCGCGATTTCCGCCGGGCGGGCGCCGGTCGACATGTCGCGCGCTTCCGCGTCCGCTTGCGCTACGCGGCTGGCGGCCTCAGCAACGACGGCGCTTTGATGGTCATTGTCGAGGTCGAAAAGAATGTCGCCTGTATTGACGATATCGCCTTCGCGCACCCGAAGCGCTTCCAGCCACCCGGCTTCGACTGGTGCGACATAAACATATTCCGCCTCTACATATCCGACAAAGCGACGAGCATCGTTGCCGTCAGAGCAAGAGGTAAGGCTGATGGCAGCCAGCAAGGGCAATGCAATATGGTATAAATTGTTCATGCGGCGCCGCCTGACGAAAGCGCCGCCAACAACATTTTTTCGTGTAGAGCGAATAGCGCCTTAATATCCATGCGCGCCTGCGCATCATGTTCGAATGCAATTTTCCATATTGCTGAAAAGATCATCGGCGCCACAACAAGCCGCGCTGTCATTTCCGGGGCGGCGATCTGAAACTCTCCGCTGTCGGAAGCTTTGCGCAATATGCCGGTGATAAGACCAAGCCCGCGTTCAACAACATTCTTGCGATAGGCGGTAACGGTTTCGGGGAAAGCGGGGGCGTCAGCGATCAGAACTTTCATGATTTTCGGAACGACCGTTTCGCGCACGAGAACGGGTGCAAACCCCATTAGCATTTTGATAGCGCCAGCTGCGCTGCCGGCCTGGCCCGCCATTGCCTCCAGCCGCTCCACATTGGGCAGGGCGTATTCTTTCACAAGCTCCGTAAACAGAGCGTCCTTGGAATCGAAGTATAAATAGACCGACCCTTTGGAAAGCCTGGCGCGACTGGCGATGTCATCTATGCGCGCGGCGGTGAAACCGCGCTCATAAAATTCATCGAGGGCGGCGGTTAGCAGCGCCTTGCGGCGTTGATCCTTGGCTTGCTGGGTACGTGCGCGTTGCATGGATTTTATATAACTGACCAGTCAGTTATTTGTCAAGATAAGAGAACTTAAACCTCAAGGGGCTGATTTAAATATGGTTTTCGCCTTTAATATATGCGGTCGCAGATGACCGCAGCGTCGCCCGAACCTCGAGAACGAAGGATTTGGTGAGGAATTTCTGGTTCAATGGGGGGAGGAGTTCGCTATGGCGCCAAGACCTTTTACTGCTCTGCCCTTCATCGCTGCGCTCGCCCTATCAGCCGGCTGTGACGGTATTGGTGAAATCTCCAGCACCAAAATAACACTTCTGGACGCAGCGGAAATCTATGCGGCCAATCAGGACGCTTTCGCGTCTATTCGCAGCGCATATCCAGGGCCGTTTCGCGACTTCGCAAGAGCGCCCGCCAGAAACCCCGCTGATCAGACGCGAGAAGAGGATGCTTTCTTAAAAGGGCTGCGCCAGCATTTTCCGGTTGAGTATATCGATTTCTTTCCGCTTGCTGATACGGGCAAGGACGAAATCGATGTCGTACTGACAAGATACGGCGCCAATACGCGATGGACATTGGTCAGTCTTGTGTATTCAGAAGTGCCCCTGCCGCAACCGCCTGACGAACAGACTGACCTCGCGGTCTTTGGTGAATGTGAGCCGCAGGTTCTTGGCTGGCTAGAGTTTCAAAGCAAAAAAGGTCGCGCTGCCGCATTCTGCAGGATTAATCAGTATTGGTACGCATATCAGCGTATTGAGTAAGCGAGCGGCGCTTTAGGCGAAGTAGCCGACCGTCGCGCCAATCAACAAATAAACCCGGCCGAGAGGTGAGCTGAGATATTCCTCCAGCTCTTCGTCGGCTGTTTCCGATGTTGTGGCGTCTTCAAGAAGGCGCTCAAACCCTTGCAGAAAATCATGGATGCCGCGTTCAAAATCGCGATCGCGTCCTGATTCTGTCCGTATACGGCGTTTCACGTCAGCTTCGTTAAGGCGTAAAAGCCGGTTAGCGAAGACATTGCGGTCGCCACGGTCGAAACGTTCCTGCAAGGCAGGCGGCGGATCGCCGTAAAGGCGCGTTTCCAGATCATAGGTGAAATGTTGCAGGCGGGAGATTGTCTTGATCGCATTTTCCGCTTCATCACGCGGCGACGCGGTGGGGCCGTTCTTGGCGACTTCACCAAGCTCCAGCGGTTCGGCGTCGTCGGCGGCGTCAAGAATTTCGCGCCATGAGACATCCGCCTTGCCGCGCTTGGCGGGTGTTTCAGCCGCGTTCGAGGCAAGGCTGAGCGGCGGCTCGGTGCGGCGGGCGCCGCCTTTCTGCGGTTTGCGCGCAGCGATGTCCTTGGCGATTTCTTCAAGTCGCGCCGCGCCGTTTGTCTGGGGTTCCGCGGGTGGTTCCTTGCGCTTGCGACGCGGGGCGCTTTTGGCTTTGGCCGCTTCTTCTTCGGCGCGCTTTTTGTCCGCCGCCTTGCGGGCGGCTTCTTCCTCGGCGGCTTTTTGGGCTGCTTCGGCTTTTGCTTTTTGCTCTGCTTCCTTCTTTGCTTTCTCTTCGGCTTCCTGTGCGGCGCGCGCTTCAGCAAGTTTCGCCGCGGCTTCCTGTTCTTGCAGTTGCGCCTCCGCAAGGCGGCTTAACCGTTCCGTCTGCGAAGAAATGGCGTCCGCGAGACGATCGGCGCGGCTGCGCTGTTCTTCAATCAGTGTCTCAAGGCGTGCATTTTCTTTTTCAAGGGCCGCCCGCGCGTCTGCAAGCGCCTTGTTGCGGTCATCGATATGCGTTTTAGCGGTCTTTGTATATTCGATGGCTTCTTCGGATGTCTTGCGCGCCTGTTCGCTGGCGGCTGTGACGTCAGCCGCAGCTTTTCCCGCGGCTTCACTGGTTTTTTGAGCGGCTTGGGAAGCCTCTGCCGCCGCCTTGGTGGCTTTGGCGATGTCTTCGGCGGCGGCGTCGATGGATTCTCTTGACGCTGAGAAAAGATCGCCGAGGGTTTCTTTTGTTGCTTCCTGAACCTTCTCGCCTTCACGTTTGGCGGCGTCGACAGCCTCGCGCGCCATGCGTTCGGCTTCCTGTGTCGCGGTTTCGATGGCTGCGTCCGCAGCTTCTTTCGCCACTTGCGAAGCGCGGCTTGCGGAGGCGGCGACATTGGCGGCGTTGAGCGCGGCGGATTCAGCAGCGGCGTTTGATGCGGCCTTCGCCTGCTCGGTTGCTTTCAGCGTGTGTTGCGCCGCTTCGTCGATCGACTGCGCCGTCTCGCGCATGGTCCCGTCGCTGTCGCGCAACGCATCGCGCAGGGATTCAAAACTTGTCAGCGCGCGCGCCGCCGCGTCTTCAAGACGCGACAGTCGTTCGTCGAATTCATTTTCCGCGCGCACGGATATCGTATCAGCCGATTGCAGCGCTTCGATGCTCGAATTGGCGCGCTCGGCGATTGCGGCGGCGAAGGAGTCCGCATGAGCGTTCAAACTTTCGGTGAGATCCATCAACCGGGAACGCTCATCTGCGACCCGTTCCACGGCGCCCGTCGCTTTGTGTTCAATCGCCTCGCCGGCGATCTCAATCGCTTCCACGTGCTGGCGGATCATCGCCTCTACGGATGCAAGGCGCGTCAGCGCGCCGTCGAGCCCTTCGTTCAGCGCCGTCATATGACCGCGCATGACATCGCCAACGGTGTCGGCGTTTTTGACTGCGGTGACATCGGGCGTCGTGAATTGCTGCGCGGCGGCGGCTATCGATTCCGCGGCGTTCATCATCGTCAGCGCTTTCGAGAGAATGTAACCGGCGAGCATCGCCAGCACCGGAATGATCACCGAAAGCAGCAAGAGGTTTGCGCTATAAGCCTTAAGCGGGTTCCACCCGTCCATCGATCCGTAAATTTCGATATGCGCAAAGTAATTGCCGAGCGGCGTGCCGACGACAATGGAAAAGAAAACGAACAGAGCGGTGAGCCACGAAACCAGCCAGACCTGCCGGCTCATGGCGTTCCAGCGCCGCTCGTCGCGAGGCGGGGCGACCAGGCCAAAATCACCGCTCTCTAGCGTTGCGTCGCGGCTGCCAGCCTCGACAATACCCTGAAATCGGACGCGGGGCTTGGCGCCGTCATCGCTTTTTGATGCGTCACTTTCTGGCGCATCGATATCGTTGCGTTCTTCGCTCACGCCGCTCCTCAGACCCGAAAGGCCACCGCATAGCGGATTTTATAAGCTACGCCAATCGATTAGGCGTCCCTTTTATCGCCATCCAAACCTTATTTTTCGCAATGTTTGGGCGGTGGCGGCAACCCCCGGCATTCATACGGGAAAGAATCCGGCTAGGAACAGACATTCGCATCTCTTGAGTGGTCCCGAACCCATGAAAACCTCAAAAGCCAGGATCGCCGCGCTGATTGACAGCGCCTGGTTTCAAACAGGCGTACTCGTGCTGGTGATCGCCAATGCGGTCATTCTCGGGGCGGAGACCTTTCCAGGCGTGAAGGCGGTGGCGGGGCCGGCCCTGATGATTGCCGACCGGGTCATTGTTTACGCTTTTGTCGCCGAGATTTCCCTGCGCATTTACGCAGAGGGGACCGACTATGTGAAAAAAGGCTGGAATGTCTTTGATTTCCTGATCGTGACGATTTCCCTGATGGCGGCGACGAGCGGGCTGGCGGCGTTGCGGGCTTTTCGGGTGTTGCGGGTCCTACGCGTGATTACGGTGATCCCACGCATGCGGGTCGTAGTCTCAGCGCTTCTCGATTCTATTCCGGGGATTGCATCCGTCGGGATTGTGCTGGCGCTAATCATCTATGTTTTCGCGGTGATCGCCGCCAATCTTTACGGGGGCGCCCACCCGGAGCTTTTCGGTGATGTCTTCGCCGCCATGTACACGCTTTTTCAGGTCATGACCCTTGAGGGCTGGCCGGACATAGCGGCCGAGGTCGGCGAGACCCACAAGCGATCCTGGGTATTCTTTCTGACATTTGTGATGATCGCTACCTTCACCATGCTGAACCTTTTTGTCGCTATCGTGGTGCGCGTCATTGAGGAAGACTCCGACGAACTAATGACCACACAGACCGACCTCCTGCGGGAAGATATCCGGCTGCTGCGTGAGGAAGTGCGCGCCGTACGCGATATCCTAAAGCCTTAGAGGTCAGAGCGAATACGCCAGTTTTCAATCATCGGATACCGGCTGCAGGTTTCGGGCGCGGGCCCTGACGGACGCTGCACCATCCTGATGCGCTGCGGCGAGCGCGTGTTCAGCCTGCTTTTTCAGATTTTCGTGTTTGCGTGCAAGATGACAGATCGCGTCGAGCGACCAAGCGCGCAGGAAAGGGCGCTTATGCGCGAGCAACGGTAAAAGCCAGTCTGCGACGGCGTTTGCCTGCGTCGTATTAAGGTCCAGAAGCCGTATCGTCTGCGCCACATGCAATTGTGCGTCCCATTGCGAAATCGCGGGGAGGTTTTTGACGAGGGCGTTCACACGCGGTCGCGCCAGCGCGCCGCCTTCTTCGAGCCCGTTTCTAATCAGCCATGTCGCGCCGCTTGAAACAGCCGGATCGCCATCGGCGGCGAGCGCAATCAGCGCATCCTGGTAATCCGCTTTGCGATCATGCGCCTTGGCCGCTTCGCTCAGCGGAGAGGGTGACTTTCTGTCGAATTCGGCGAGCGCCGCTCGCAACGCTGCGACGACTTTCGGGTCCGGGTTTGTCATTGCGTGCTCGGTTGCGGCGAGTTTTCGTTGTCAGGGCGAGACATTATGATGAAGCGAGAGGCGTTTGCGCTCAATAGTATACGTGTTCCTTTATGTCGCCTCGGTCTCTGCCATCGCTTGATGCAGAGCGCCCGGAAGCGTATTTGACGAAGAAATCAGTGCTCAAAACCCAAGGGAGGCGCGGCCATGCGGTCCAACAGCCAGGCATTCATGAAATTCGACCTTGATCCGATGATTGAGGAAATGCGCGACGTGGTCGCCCGCTGGGTTGAGGACAATCTTGCTCCCCGCGCAGCCGAGATCGATGCGTCGAACCAGTTTCCTCGCGATCTGTGGCCGCAGCTTGGAGAGCTGGGCGTGCTCGGCATCACGGCGGAGGAAGAATATGGAGGCTCCGCTCTTGGTTATGTCGCCCATGTTGTCGTCATGGAGGAAATCTCGCGCGGTTCCGGTGCAGTGGGATTGTCTTATGGCGCGCACTCAAATCTTTGCGTCAATCAGCTCAGCATCAATGGCAACAAGGAACAGAAAGCCAAATATATCCCGAAGCTCGCGAGCGGCGAACATCTCGGCGCGCTGGCGATGTCTGAACCGGGCTCCGGTTCCGACGTCGTGTCGATGAAAACCCGCGCCGAGAAAAAGGGCGACCGTTACATTCTGAATGGCAACAAGATGTGGATTACCAATGGCCCGACAGCGGACACACTTGTTGTTTATGCGAAGACCGAACCGGAAAGACATTCGCGCGGCATCACCGCTTTCATCATTGAAAAAGGCATGAAGGGTTTTTCAACGGCGCAGAAGCTCGACAAGCTGGGCATGCGCGGGAGCGACACTTGCGAGCTGGTGTTCGAAGACTGCGAAGTGCCGGAAGAAAACGTCCTTGGCGAAGTCAATGACGGCGTGCGCGTATTAATGTCGGGACTTGACTATGAACGCGCGGTGCTCGCCGCCGGGTCGCTCGGCATCATGCAGGCGTGTCTGGATACAGTGATCCCTTACGTTCATGACCGCGAACAGTTCGGCAAACCGATTGGATCTTTCCAACTGGTGCAGGGCAAGCTCGCGGATATGTATGTGACGACCAACGCCGCCAAGTCTTATGTCTACCAGGTGGCGAAAGCCTGCGATCGCGGTGAGACAACGCGCCAGGATGCAGCGGGGTGTATTTTGTTCGCGGCGGAAAAGGCGACGCAGGTCGCGCTCGATGCGATCCAGCTGCTCGGCGGTAATGGTTACATTAACGAGTACCCGACAGGGCGCCTGTTGCGTGACGCCAAACTCTATGAGATTGGGGCTGGGACTTCGGAGATCCGCCGCATGTTGATTGGCCGGGAGCTGTTCGAGAAGACTGGTTGAAGCCTTTGAATAAGAGAATGTGGTCGCTCATTGCATTTTTCAGCATGTTTGTTTCAGCCGGGTTGAGTGTTCTGACTGTTTTGTTGTTTGGTGAAACCTATTGGTCCTTTTTACCAATGATAGCTTGGTTCGTAGTTATCCAAATCTGGATTGTTCCTAAAATACTGAAGAAGTGATTTCGCTTTTGCGTATTCACCAATTGGTCATGAGAAATGTCACTATCCGCCGCATGACGCCTGACGATGCGGGCGACCTGATCGCCGCATTCGACGCCATGCTTCCTGAAGACTGGCGTGACGGACCGCTGCCGGACGCGGCGCGTATGGCTGAAGTTCTGGCCGATGAGCGCGTTATCGTCATTGCGGCTTTTGATAAGAAAACGCCGGCCGGATATGTTTCGGGCTCTGTCCTTCCAGCGCTTAATCGTGACGGATCGGTTGTGATGCTTGACGATCTTTTGGTGGCTGAGGGTTTTCGCAATCAGGGATTAGGCCGGCGACTTGTCGAAGCGTTCAAACATGCAGCGAAAGGCGTCGCGACAACACCGATTTCCATGTGGTCTGGAACAGGCGTCGACAATATCGCCTGTCAAAAAGCGTTCGTTGGCGCTGGCGGCGCGCCGGTTGATGAGATTTATAGGGAATTTGGTTGGACCAGGCTTGAATGATCGTTTTGCCGTTAGCTTGAAAGTTGCGTTGCGCTGGCGAGGCTTTCCTGTAAACCGCGCGCGTCGGCACGCTTTTGTCCTGGTGACTGGCGTTTCAGGCGCTCCTCGAATTTTTCCACATTGATAATGACATCGTCTTCGCCGATCTGGTCGAACGGATTTTCAAGATGGATTTGAATGTTGTCGAGGCTCGTCAAAATAAATGCGAACAACACCGGCAGGATATAAGCGAGCGCGGGCGATGTGTATTCTGCCGCCGACGCGGCGAAATACGGGCCATAAAGAATCGGCAGCAGCGTAATGAAAACGTCTGAAAACGCGCGAAGGGTACGCGGCGTTCGATACTGAAAGACATGTTTTATCTTTTCAAACGAGCCGAGCATCTTGGAAAGATACTGGTTACACCGGGACACTTCTCCTGACGCCAGTCCGTTGAGGCGCAGCTCGCTGCGTATCAATGAAGACAGTCGCGAGAAGGAGTCATAAACCGCCGTCTCATGTTGACTGACTTCGCTTTTCGGACTCATGAATAACGTCCTGCACGCTGCAAACGTCGTAACAAGTTCGCGCCGCAGGTGTTCAATGGATTCCGGTGAAGGATTTTCCGGCCAGTCCCGGGCAGCGTAAAAAATCGATTGCCCATGCGCTTTTAGCGCGCCGTAATGATCAAGCGCGACTTCGCGGCGTTTATAAGCGCCGCCGATGGAAAACACGATTGGAAAAATCACCGCCGTCGCCATCAAAGTCAGCGGGAAGTCCGCTTTGATATCGAAATTGAGACACGCAAATGTTGATGTAAGGCCAAAGGCGATAATCAAAAACGTGCGATAGCTGATGATCGATGTCAGGCGGCGAAGGGCTTTGATCATGGCTCTTGTCGTTCAGCGTGAAAATTCAAGCTGAAATCCTAGGGCCGGTGATTTGAGAATTCATGAAGGCCGGCGCCGCGTGCTTACGACCTCTTAACGTCTGATTAAGCAAAACTCAGGCGTCCGCAAACATCCGGCGCTTTTTCGCCAGGGCGGTTTCCTTCAAGAGTGACTTGATCAGCGGGCGTGAGGTGAGGCGCGCGGCGAAAACCCCGAAGGTGACGGCAAGAGCGCCGACGGTGAGGACCGCGTCCTGTGCGACAATCGACGGTGCATCGAACAGCGAAATCAGGAAAAGGGCTGAGGCCGCGCCAGGGGCGCCGCCAAACCAGGCAAGAAACATCTGGCTTTCTTTCGGCAGGGTTGTTTTGCGCAAGGCGGCGAGGCGAGGACCGGCCCGCATGATGGAGATTGCGGCCAGTGCAAAGACAATGGACAGCAGATCCGCCTGCAGGATGCGCGGCGCCAGCAGAGCCCCAAAGGCGAGATAGGCGGTCGGCGCGACAGCGCGCTCGACCCGGCGGCGCAGGCGCACGCGCGGGGTCACTAATGCGGTGGTTTGTTCGCCCCAAAGAAGGCCGGCGGCGGCGGCGGCGATCACCGGTTGCGCGCCGATAAGGCCGGCAAGACAGAACGAAACGATCGCAGCTATTGTGGCAAGGAGAATATTTTTATCCTTGTATTTCAGCCTGTTGCCGAGAATTGCTGCGCCAAGGCCTAAGCCGCCGCCAATGGCGAATGAGATCATCAGGGCGACGCTCGCGTCAAATAACGGGGTGATCGCGGGCATGCCCTCTGGTGCTGCTGACGCTGCTGCTTCCAGCAAAAAGACAACAAAGATGCCCAGCGCCAGCGCAGCGGCGCTTTCCAATCGCACCGCCGCTTTGATGACGGCGGGTGTCGGCGCATCGGCGACCGCCCGGCGGTCAAAGGCGGCGCCGTTCAAGACCAGCGCGCCGCTGACCAGCATGGCCGCGCCCAGTGTCAGCTGTGGGACGAGAATAAAGGCGGCGAGGCCGCAGAAAATCAAAAACAGGGGGGCGCCGCCAATCGTCAGTTTGAACGAGGCCGGGCATACGGTTGCGAGCCGTGAGACGCGAAACTGCGTCGCTGCAGCGAACGCTAATGCCGCCAACAGAACGTCCGCGCCCGCCGCCACCCATTCCGACGGCATGAAAGGCCCGCCAAAGGCGCGATAAACGAGCGAGACACATGCACCAGCCGCCAGCAACAAGGCTGGCATGCGCGAAGCAGTGTCGAAGGCCTTGGCCCGTGACAGAATCCACAATGAGCCGGCGACCAGGACCGCCGAGGCTGCATATGCCATAATTTCTTTGACCGCCGTTGCCGCTGGGCCCTTTTAACGGGCGCCGAATCACTCATTGGCGACCATGAATTGATCCGGGCGCCAATGCAAATTGAATTTTTGGAAAGAATTGACCGCATGCGGTCTATTTTGACTGAGTGTCTCAAAAAACCGAAAAATAAAATCGGCGCCTGAAATTATAAGCGTGCTCCGTTTTTGATGTAACGCGCGACGCAACATTGTTCAATCGCGGGTTGTTTGCATCGCGTTTGTTTCGCGCAACAAAACTGGCGCTTACGTCTGATATACAAATACTTTTTGGTGTTGTGTTTCGTTTTTGCCGAGGCCAGCGTTTTGTTGAGACGGCAAACTTATCCCCGCATTGAGAAGTCGCTTTAAGGTGCGGTGTCAAAAACTGCTTTTATGTTTTGCAGGAGCAAGGTTTGTGAGTGAGGCGAAAAAGAAATCACGCGGAAAAATAAAACGCGTTATCGTAAAAACGGCGCCGACATTGGCGCATGCGCTTGGCGGCCCGCTTGCGGGCGCTGCTGTCGCGCAAATTTCGAAAGCAATTTTCGGCGCGCCGGATGCGGATGAAGAAACGTTAAGCGACGCCCTTGCCAATGCGTCACCTGAGCACTGGCTGGCGCTGCGCAGGGCGGAGCAGGAATTTGCGATTGCGTTAAGAGAAGCCAATGTCGAGGGGCAGCGCATTGACGCCGATGACCGGGCAGATGCGCGCCAACGGCAAATCCAGATGGCGGACTGGACGCCGTCTGCGCTTGGCGCGCTCATCATTCTGGGATTTTTCATTGTGCTGGCGGCGATGGTTTCCAGAAAACTGCCTGCGGGCGCTGAGACGGAATTTTCCATTATGCTCGGCGCGCTGGCGACGATGACGGCGGCGGTTGTCAATTATTTCTTTGGATCTTCCGCAGGGTCGAAGGAAAAAACGCGGTTGATGGCGTTTCCCAATCACGCCGGCGATTCTAATGAAGAGCGCGGCGCCTCGAGGTAAATGTACGAAGCCTTGCGCTGTAACAGCGCCGCGCCCATGGTCGTCTGCGATGGTAGAGTATGAAGGTTATGCCCAACGGATTTGACATTGCGATTATCGGCGGCGGCGTGATTGGCCTCGCGCTGGCGCGCGCGCTTGTCATGCGCGGCGCCAATGTCGCCGTCGCTGATGCGGGCGGGCAAATCCCCGCAGCGACCAACGCCGCCGCCGGCATGTTGGCGCCGTCCTTTGAATGCGGCGAGACATGCGCCGAGGCGCTTTATGCATTCAGCGCGGCGAGCCTCGCTGCATGGCCAGCGTTCGCTCGTGCGCTTGAAGAGGAAACCGGCTGCGATATTGATTTTCGCGGCGACGGCATCCTCGGCGTCGTTTACGACGACAAGGAATTGCGGAAATCGCAAAAAGCTTGCGAAAACCTCAAAGCAAGAGGCGCCGAGGTCGAGATGCTGACCGGCGACGAAGCGCAGCGTCTGGAGCCTGCTTTGTCGCCTGAGGTAGTCGGCGCGCTTCATGCGCCGCGCGACGCGCAAGTTGATCCGCGAAAAGCGCTGATCGCCCTGCGCGCGTCATTTGAAAGGAAGGGCGGTGAGTTTATCGCTGCGCGCATAACTTATGCGCGGCAGTCTGCGTCTGGCGTCATACTGCACGACGAGCGCGGCGCGCGCTTAGAAGCAAAGACTCTTGTGCTGGCGAGCGGCGCCGCTGCTTGCGCTGGGATGATAGATGGCTTGCCGCCGCCACCGGTCTTCGCGGTGAAGGGCGATGCGGTTGCGCTTGGCGATTGCAGTCATCTTTTGCGAATGGTTGTCCGCGCGCCAGGCGCCTATCTTTGCCCAAAAGCGGGCGGGCGCCTTGTTATCGGCGCCAGTGAGGCGCGTGAATACGATGACTTGCTAGTTGACCCTGTCGCTGTCGTGGCGTTGGTGCGCAATGGCGTGCGTGCGGTGCCGGAAATTGCGCGCGCTAATGAAACAGAACGATGGTCGGGCTTGCGCCCGGCGACGCCGGATGGAGCGCCGATCCTGGGACGTGATCCCGACGGGCCGGAAAATGTTTTCCTGGCGCTTGGCCACTATCGAAATGGCGTACTTCTGGCGCCGGTAAGCGCAGAGGCCCTCGCGGATGAGATTTTAGCGAGCAAGCTCTCGGTCGATCTGTCCGCTTTTCAGCCGGATCGCTTTCGCGATCCCGTACTGCATCGTCATGGATAATAGTTAGAGATGATGAGGCGCAGATCTGTTTGTGTTGATTAGCAACGCGGTGCGGCGAGTCCCTCAGGAAGCTTTGTCGTTGGATCGGCGCAGGCGTCGGCGAGTTGATCCGCTGTTAGGTTCAACGCGCCGGAAAGGTCGGCGCCGTGCAATCGAGCGCCTTTCAGGTGGGCGAGCTTCAGATTGGCGCCGGCGAAGGTCGCCTTTTCGAGCGAGGCGCCGTCAAAGCGCACGCCCGTGAGATCTGCGCCGGTAAAATCGGCTTGAGTCATGTCCGTGGTGACGAAAATAGCGCCGGCCGCATAGGTGTTTATCAGAGTTGTCTGACGCATTTTCGCGCCGGAGAAAGACGCGAAGGAAATATCGCCATCGGTAAAATCGGCGCCGTTGAAATTACCTGCGCGCGCAATCGCTTCGCGCAGTTCCGCGCCGGCGAAGTCGGCTCCGGCGAGGGCGCTTGCGTTCAAATTCGCTTTCGCCATTCGTGCGCCATTGAAGTTTGCGTTGGCCCCGGTGGCGCCTTCGAAGATTGCGCCGTCCAAAAGAGCGCCGTCGAATTGCGTATTACCAACAACGGAGCTGGCGAAGTTCGCCCGCGGCAGGTCCATGTTAGAGAAAGCCGCATCGGAGTGATCAGTCAGCGCCTGCATGGCGCCGCCTTGCTTATTTGCGTTAGACAAGCCTGGCAGTTTCACATCAACGCGATCAAGCACATGGGAGAGTTCAGGTGCGATTTCGTCCACCTTTGCAAGCGGCTTGGTGATTTCCTTGCCCAACTCGGCGACAGGGTTGGTTTGCGTATAGCCTCGCCGGTTCGGCACGATCGACGTGACGAGCGAGAAAACCATGATCATGAAGACAATAATAACTGCGACGATTTTCATCGCCAAAACACTCCGCTTTTCTACGCGGAGCACTCTTACAAGAGGGCGTCAATGATCAATTAAGGATAACCGGAAAATTATCACACAATTGCTTGACATCGGCGCGAACGCATCAGTCAAGTCCGTTAACGGAAGATTAAGAACATCCCGTCGATGCGCCGCAACTTTCGCATTTGAGACAGGCGCCGTTTCGCACCAGCGTGAACTGCCCGCAATCAGGGCAGGCGTCGCCTTCATAGCCTTTGATGCGGGCCTCCTGTCTGGCGCCGCCGGGTGTGGCGAGCACGCCCCGCGGTGCTTTCTGGTTAAGCGCATCGGCGAGCTTGGCGACCTGCGCTTCAATTTCCGGCGGGCTTTCAGCCTTGGCGACCGGTTCTTCGACAATCTCGACGACTTCTTCCTCAGCGCCGCCGCTTTGCGTATCTTCATTGGCGGAATCGCGCAGGCGGTCGAAGTCGCCACCGCGCAGGATCACCAGATTGTCGGTAACCGTGGAGCGGCTAAAGCCTTTGGAGATCAGTTTCGTGGCGTCGGCCTGTGTCTTTTCTTCGTCGACGCCGCGGCCGATGGCGTCAACCGCGGACTCATCCGGGTTTACATGGGCAAGGTCGCTTCGGCCGAGATAGGAAATCGCCAGCTCCCGGAAAATGTAATCGAGGATCGAAGTTGCATGTTTGATCTGGTCGTTGCCTTGCACCGGACCTGACGGATCAAACCGGGTGAAAACATAGGCGTCCACATATTCATCCAGCGGCACGCCGTATTGCAGGCCAAGGGAAACCGCAATGGCGAAATTGTTCATCAGACTGCGGAAGGCCGCGCCTTCCTTGTGCATGTCGATAAAGACTTCGCCAAGTTCGCCGTCGTCAAACTCGCCGGTATGGAGATAGACTTTGTGTCCGCCGACTTTGGCTTTCTGGATATAACCCTTGCGCCGGTCGGGAAGGCGCCTGCGCCCCGGCGTGCGTTCAATGATGCGCTCGACAATGCGTTCGGCGACGATCTTTGACTTCTGCGCCGATGGCGCAGCGGAGAGCGCATCGTCGGCGTCAAGGCTATCCTCTTCCAAGTCGCTCGCCAGCAATGCTGAGGCGAGCGGTTGTGAGAGCTTTGAGCCGTCACGGTAAAGCGCGATGGATTTAAGTCCTAACTGCCAGGCCAGCCGATAGGCGCGGGCGCAATCGCCAATTTTCGCGCGCGCCGGCAGGTTCACGGTTTTTGAAATCGCGCCGGAGACAAAAGGCTGGCAAGCCGCCATCATCGTCAGATGCGCGTCAACCGAAAGCGAGCGCGTCCCGATGCGCCCGCATGGCGTGGCGCAATCAAATACCGGATAGTGTTCTTCTTTCAGATGCGGCGCGCCCTCAACGGTCATCGCCCCGCAACAATAGAGATTGGCCTGATGGATTTCTTCATCGGAAAACCCGAGATCGCGAAGCACCTCATAACCGGTTGACGATAGCTGGCTCTCGCGCATGCCGAGAATGTTAAGGCAGAAATCTTCGCCAAGCGCCGCAGGCGTGAATGCGTAGGTTAAATCAAACGCCGTTTTCAGGCGCTCCTGCAACGCCTTGATATGCCTGTCTTCAAATCCTTCGCCGCGAAGCTCCGCCAGATTGATGCCGGGAGCGTCTTCAAGCGTACGCCGGCCAATAGCGTAGGCGGTGATGTCATCAATTTCTTCCTGGGTATAGCCAAGCGCGTCTAATGCTGCAGGCACCGCCTGATTGATAATTTTCAGATTGCCGCCGCCGGCGAGTTTTTTGAATTTAACCAGCGCGAAGTCTGGTTCAACGCCCGTCGTGTCGCAATCCATGACGAGACCGATGGTGCCCGTCGGCGCGATCGCTGAAACCTGCGCATTGCGGAAACCGTTGATGGCGCCAAGTTCGTAAGCTTCGTTCCATACGGTCTTCACCCGCTCGGCGATTTCGGGCCAGCGACACGCTGCGTCATCGAATTGCGACGGCTCGACATTCAAGCCTTCGAACGAACCCGCTTCTGCGGTGCCTAATGCGGCGCGCCGGTGATTGCGCATCACGCGCAGCATAGCGTCGCGATTGTCCTTAAACTTTTCAAACGGGCCGACAGCGGCGGCGATTTCCGCAGATGCGCGATAGGCGACCCCGGTCAATAGCGCCGATACGCCAGCAGCGACCGCGCGGCCATCGTCGCTATCATAAGCCATGCCCGACGCCATCAGCAATCCGCCAAGATTGGCGAAGCCAAGACCCAATGTGCGATATTCGAAAGACTGTCGCGCAATATTCGCTGATGGGAACTGCGCCATCATGACGGAGATTTCCAGCGTCAGCGTCCACAAGCGACAAGCGTGTTCAAATGCATCGACGTCAAATCCATCATCGGTTTTGAATTGCAGAAGATTGAGCGACGCCAGATTGCACGCCGTGTCATCGAGAAACATGTATTCCGAGCACGGATTGGAGGCGCGAATATCACCGCCTGCGGGGCAGGTGTGCCAGGCGTTGATAGTGTCGTGAAACTGAACGCCCGGATCGGCGCACGCCCATGCGGCGGCGCAAATTTCTTCCCACAATTCTCTGGCGGACACTGTTTTTGCCGGACCGCCATCGGTCCGGCGGATCAATGTCCAGTCGTCATCTTCTGCGACCGCTTTCAAAAATTCGTCGGTGACCCGCACTGAATTATTGGAGTTTTGTCCGGAGACCGTGCGGTAGGCTTCTGAATCCCAGTCGAGATCGTAGATGTCGAACTCTATCGTGCGATAGCCTTCGCGAGCATAGTCAATCACGCGCTTGATAGACGTGTCGGGAATGCAGGCCTTCTTCGCTTCGCGGATTGCAGATTTCAGCGCGCTGTTTCTCTTTGGGTCGCAACGCGTTTCATCGTCATTGCTTTCCCAACAGGCGTCGAGAACCGCCGGTAACCGTTTCGCCATGGCGCGCGAGCCAGTGACAAGCGCTGCAACCTTTTCTTCTTCGCGCACCTTCCAGCGAACGAAATCCTCAATATCCGGATGATCAATATCGACGACAACCATCTTTGCGGCGCGCCGCGTGGTGCCGCCGGATTTAACCGCTCCGGCCGCTGCGTCCCCGACTTTTAAAAAGCTCATCAGGCCGGAGCTTTTGCCGCCACTCGACAAAGGCTCGCCGGCAGCGCGGATATCAGAAAAGTTCGCCCCGGCGCCGGAGCCGTATTTGAAAAGGAGCGCCTCGCGGCGCCACAAATCCATGATGCCGCCGTCGCCCGCCAGATTGTCATCCAGGGACTGGATGAAGCAAGCATGGGGTTGGGGACGTTCATAGGCGCTGCTTGATTCAGTCAGGCTCCCGGTTTCGTGGTCCACATAATAATGCCCCTGACCCGCGCCCTCAATGCCATAGGCCCAGTGGAGGCCGGTATTGAACCATTGCGGGCTGTTTGGCGCGCCGATCTGCAGCGCCAGCATTGCGCGCATTTCATCCATGAACGCCGCAGCGGCCTCTTCATCATCGAAATAGCCGCCTTTCCAGCCCCAATAAGCCCATGCGCCGGCCATACGGTCGAAAATCTGTTTTGCAGACGTTTCGGGTCCGTAGCGTTGATCGGCGGGCAGTTTGGCGAGTGCTGCGACATTCGGCATCGATCGCTGCAGGAATTTTGGGACCCCCTTTTCAGGGACTTTACGGGTTACGGCGGGAACGCCGGCCTTGCGGAGGTATTTCTGGGCCAGAATGTCGATTGCGGTCTGGCTCCAGCCCTTTGGCGCCTCCAGATCGCGCATCTCGAAGATGATATCGCCGTTGAACGAGCGGATTTCCGAATCAGCGCGAACGAACGTAATCGCACCATAGGGTGCGTCTGATCCTGGTGAAAAACGGCGTTCAACCTGCATATTTGGCCTTAATCTTGAGTATTCATAGATATAGTATGCCGGGGCCTTTCGCTCCACCAGTTTGAGCGTAAATTCAAGGAGTGCGACCCCATGATCGTCTATTGCCGCGAGGCGTGACGGGCGCCATATTTCGGCCAACTGGGACCGTATGTATTGGCGGGTATTTTAGGACAAAATCATCGATGCTTTCAAAGTTATTCACATGGTGGAATTCTGCCACTTTCGGCACTTCGTTCACCCTTTGGCGTAAAAATGCCCGCCTCGTCGGATTGGATGAGCAGGGCAACCGCTATTTTGAGGAAAAAGACCCCAGCCTGCCAGGCGGCGGGGGCAAGCGCCGCCGGCGATGGGTTATTTATCACGGGGTCGCCGAGGCATCGCGCATTCCGCCCGACTGGCATGGATGGCTCCATCACACATTTGAGGAAGCGCCGACCGTCGCGCCATTAGCGCGCCAGTCCTGGGAAAAAGAGCATTTGCCGAATATGACCGGCACGCCGCTCGCCTATCATCCTAAGGGTAGCCTTTCACGCGCGGGCGGGCCGGTTGACGTTAACGACGATTATGAAGCTTGGGACCCTGACGCCTCTGGCGAAGCCGCCTAAGACCGGGAGAAGTCAGCCATGAACCGATCTGGAGCTTTTGAGACGATTATCGGCGTTTTTGTGATCGTCGTAGCGGCGGCGTTCATGATTTACGCCTATGACGCCAGCGGCAGGGATCTGGGTCGCGATAGCTATCGCATTGACGCCGTTTTCGGCCGCGTTGATGGAATCACCGTCGGCTCCGATGTCAGGATCGCCGGCGTCAAGATTGGGTCAGTGGCCGAGAACGCGCTCAATCTTGCGACTTATGAAGCCGATCTGCAGCTATCAATTGAAGACAGCATTCAGATACCCGACGATTCCGTCGCCAAAATCGTGTCAGATGGATTGCTGGGCGGCGCTCATGTTTCGATCGAGCCTGGCGCATCGGAAGAAATGTTGCGCAACGGCGATAAGATAACGATTACGCAAGGCTCTGTGGACCTGCTTGGACTGGCGGTTCAGTCGTTCACGAACCAGGCGGCGACAAAATCACCTGACAGTGACGATAACCGGACGGAGCTTGATCCGCTTGGAGATTTGTAATGCAGCGTTTTTTGGTTTGCCTGGCGTTTAGTGTTTTAGCTGGGCCGGCGATAGCGCAGGAATTGCGTGAGGGGCCGGGGCGGGAAGAAGCGCTAGACAATGAGCTTAGTGAGCTGGACCGACTGTCGCGTACAGGAGATGATCCGTTTGCGGGTGTCATCGCGTCCCAACAACGCGAACCCATCACCGTTACGCTTCGTGCTCTGAACAAGACGACCGCTCGTTTTCAAGATATAGAGATTGAGATGAACCAGATTGCACAATTTGGTTCGCTCGAAATTCAGCCGCGCACTTGCGATACGCGGCCGCCTGAAGAATTCCCTGAGACCACAGCGTTCGTGGAAATCTTCGATACGGAATATGGCAATCGTGAAAGTGACCTGAAGGTGGTTTTGCCGCCGCCCGTTGAAAGGGAACTGCCGGAAAGCGAAAACAAGACTGAAGAATTTGAAGTCCTGGAAGTTGTGCCTGAGCCATTCGGTGAGAGTGAGGATGTTGTTGATTTAACGCCAGTTGATTTGGATTATGAACCAAGTTTTGGCGAACGGCCAACACCGGAAGTTTTGGAAGGGCCGCAGGCGGAAGGGACGAATATTTTCCGCGGCTGGATGTTCGCATCAAGCCCGGCGCTTAATCCGCTTGAACATCCTGTTTACGACGTCTGGGTGATCAGCTGTAAAACACGCGTTGTCGATAACTGATCGGGAGCCGCGAAAAAGTCTGCATTGTGCGTCAGCGCGTCTGCTAACATTTCCTGGTATTCAGCGTCAGGCACAGCCACTAGGCCGAACTGCGTCAAATGATCATTGTGGAATTGCGCGTCGATGAATTGAAAGCCGCCAACTTTCAACCGTGCGATCAAATGCAGCATTGCAATTTTGCTGGCGCCAGTCTCGCGCGAAAACATGCTTTCGCCGCAAAACGCCGAGCCGAGGACGACGCCATATAGTCCGCCGACAAGGGCGCCGTCCCGCCAGCATTCTACGGAATGAGCGCGCCCCTGAAAATGAAGCTCCGTATAGGCCTCAATGATGGCGTCGTTGATCCATGTATCCGGCCGCGCAGATGTCTTTTTTGCACAGGCGGCGATCACGCTTGAAAAGGCGGTGTTTATGCAAACCTCAAAGGGATTGATTTTCAAAAACCGTTTCAGCCGCCGCGGCGACCGGGCGCTTTTCAGCGGGATCACGCCGCGCTCGTCAGGCAACACCCAGACAACTTGTGCATCATCCTGTGAGCGGGCCATCGGGAAATAGCCCAGTGTATAAGCCTTTAAAAGCTCGTCCGTCGAAATCGCAGTCGATGAATCGCGGGGCATAGCTGAAATATGCGCTTCCTCGCGGCGCCCGTCCAATGAAATGTGAAGCTAAGTGCGAAAGCTATGGTGTATATAGCGTCAGCTTTTCGCCAACCATTCCTCGAGCCAGTGAATATGATATTCGCCCTTTTGGAATTCGGGATCGCTCACAAGGTCGATAAACAACGGCACGGTCGTATCGACGCCAACCAGGGCCATTTCCGAAAGCGCGCGCTTGAGGCGTGAAATGCAAAGCTGCCGGCTGTCACCCCAGACAATTAATTTCCCGATCATCGAGTCATAATAAGGTGGAATTTTGTAGCCGGTATATACAGCGGAATCGAACCGAACGCCTGGCCCTCCTGGTGCATGGAAATGCGTGATTGTACCAGGTGAGGGGCGAAAAGTCTTCGGGTCTTCGGCATTGATCCGGCACTCGATGGCGTGCCCTTTAAATTTTACATCGTCTTGTGCGAAGCTCAGTTTCGCACCGGTCGCGACATTAATCTGCTCCCGGACAAGGTCGATGTCCGTGACTTGCTCTGTGATCGGATGTTCAACCTGAAGGCGGGTATTCATTTCAATGAAATAAAATTCACCATTCTCGTATAAGAATTCGATCGTCCCCGCGCCGAGATAGCCGAGCTTCTCGATTGCTTTGCGTACGGTTTCCCCGATCTTGACGCGATGCTCATCGGTAAGGGCGGGCGAGAGCGCTTCTTCCAGCACTTTCTGGTGCCGACGCTGCAGGGAGCAGTCACGTTCGCCAAGCTGGACGACGTTGCCGTGGGAGTCCGCGATAATCTGGATTTCGATGTGTCTCGGGATCTGCAGATACTTTTCTAGATAAACCGCATCGTCTCCAAACGCCGCTTTTGATTCCGCTTTCGCAGTCGACAGCGCCTCGGAAAGATCGTCAGCTGTTTGTGCGACCTTCATCCCGCGTCCGCCGCCGCCGGCGGCGGCTTTGACGAGCACGGGGTACCCGATTTCCTCTGCAGCAACGCGCGCTTCTTCATAGGAATTGACGGCGCCTTTTGATCCCGGCACCAGCGGAATGCCGGCTGAGCCTACGGCCTCTTTGGCCGCGATCTTGTCGCCCATGACGCGAATATGTTCCGCGTTGGGGCCAATGAAGGTAATGTTATGAGCAGCGACAATCTCCGCGAAACGGGCGTTCTCCGACAGGAATCCGTAACCAGGGTGGATCGCCTCTGCGCCAGTAATCTCTGCGGCGGAAATAATTGCGGGGATATTGAGATAGCTGTCTTTCGGCGCCGGCGGCCCGATGCATACGCTTTCATCGGCGAGGCGCACATGCATGGCGTTTTGATCGGCAGTTGAATGAACGGCGACGGTTGAAATGCCAAGTTCCTTGCAGGCCCGGTGAATGCGAAGCGCGATTTCACCGCGGTTGGCGATAAGGACCTTCTTGAACATGTTGCTTCCGTTATTTTCCGGCCGGGACTTTGGCGGCGTCGATTATTCTATTCGATGATGATCAGCGGCTCGTCGAATTCTACGGGCTGCGAGTCGCTGACGAGAATTTTCGTAACTGTTCCTGAGCGCGGCGCGGCAATCGGGTTCATAGTTTTCATCGCCTCGACAATCATGATTGTCTGTCCTTCGCTGACGCTGCCGCCTTCCTTGATAAACTGATCGGCGCCTGGAGAGGGTGAAAGATAGGCTGTGCCGACCATCGGCGAACGCACTGTGCCGGGATGATCATCAGAAGGCGCCGCCGGAGCGCTGGCGACAGCAGGTGCGGCGGACGGAGCCGGCGCTGCAGCAGCGACGGGCGCCGGCATTGCGACGGTTGGGGCTATGCCGCCCTGTCGCGACACACGAAGCCGCACCGTGTCTTTTTCGATCTCGATTTCGGTCAGGCCTGTTTCTTCAAGGATGCCCGCAAGCTCGCGAATCCATGCCGCATCCAGTCCGTGATCCTGATTGCCTTTTTTATCCGACATGCGTTTCCCGCTTTGTTTTTTGTTTCGCCGCGATTTGAAGAGCCCCTTAATCAGGTTGCGCGGCTTTCTACAAGACTTTTAAGGGCTTCCAGCGCTAAACGATAGCCCGTAGCGCCAAACCCGGCGATAATTCCGTCAACCCCGCTTGCAGTCACCGAGCGCCGCCGGAATGCTTCGCGCGTGTGAATGTTGGACAAATGCAACTCGATCTTCGGCAAAGACGCCGCTGTGAGCGCATCCAGAAGGGCAATTGAGGTATGGGTGTAGGCGCCTGGATTGATGATCAATCCGGTTCCCTTGGCGTCAGCTTCCTGAACCCAGTCGACCAGTGCGCCTTCCGAATTGGACTGGCGAAAATCGAGCGTAAATCCCAAATCTTCAGCGTGTTTGCGGGCTTCCGCCTCAATGTCGGCGAGCGTCGCATGGCCATAGATTTCCGGCTCGCGCTGGCCGAGCAGGTTCAAATTCGGCCCGTTGAAGAGGAAAACCGGTTTTGCCGCCATAAACTTTTCGCACGCCTGTTCTTGCGGGGGCTGAAGCGCCTACATATAGGAGGCTTTCAAAGCCCCAAGCAATACGCGAAGAGACTGAAATTCCTATGAATATCATCGTCAACGGAGAAACCACCGAAGTGACGTCGGAGATCAGCGTCGCCGGATTGCTGGCGGCGCTGGAGCTGGAGCCGAAAAAGATCGCTGTAGAGCGCAATCTGGAGATCGTGCCGAAGTCGCTTTATGGCGCGACGGCGCTCTGCGATGGCGACCGGATTGAGATCGTACAATTTGTTGGTGGAGGATGAGCGTGAGTGAAACTCTTGAGGTCGCAGGGCGGACATTTTCATCGCGCCTAATCATTGGCACCGGCAAATACGAAACCTATGCGCAGAATGCCGAAGCCGCCGAGGCTGCTGGCGCGGAGATGGTGACGGTCGCGGTGCGCCGGGTGAACCTTACCGACAAGGACAAGCCGATGCTGGTCGATTATCTCGACCCTGAAAAATATGTCTATCTGCCAAACACCGCCGGGTGTTTCACGGCGGAAGACGCGATCCGCACGCTGCGCCTGGCGCGCGAAGCGGGCGGCTGGGAACTCGTCAAGCTCGAAGTCCTCGCCGACCAGAAAACGCTTTATCCGGAAATGGAGGAAACGCTTCGCGCTGCAAAGCTCCTCATTAAAGAGGGCTTCGACGTCATGGTCTATTGCTCTGACGATCCGGTTTATGCGCGCAAACTTGAGGATGCGGGCTGTTGCGCAATCATGCCATTGGGTTCGCTGATCGGCTCAGGGCTCGGGATCATGAACCCGGTGAATATTCGCTTGATTGTCGAACAGTCATCCGTACCCGTCATTGTCGATGCAGGCGTCGGCACCGCATCGGACGCGACCGCCGCGATGGAGCTTGGCTGCGATGGCGTTTTGATGAACACGGCGATCGCCGAAGCGCGCGACCCGATCATGATGGCGTCAGCGATGAAGCACGCCGTCATCGCGGGGCGCGAAGCCTATCTGGCCGGCCGCATGCCGAAGAAACGCTACGCCGATCCATCAAGCCCGCTGGCGGGTTTGATTTAACTGCCTGAAAATCTCTCGCAAAACCTTGCGAGCGATCGTTTCGCGCCTATCTATGATCAAGATAAAGCGTCGCCTTTTGGGGCGCTTTTTAACCTTTTGACGCTCAACTGAGGTCGATATGCAATTTGAGAATTATACTGACCGCGCCCGCGGTTTGATCCAGGCCGCACAGACGATTGCGCTGCGCGAGAACCACCAGCAATTCACCCCCGAACATGTCCTGAAGGCGCTTCTTGACGACCAGGAAGGGCTTGCGGCGAACCTTATTCGCGCCGCCGGCGGCAAGCCGGAAGTGGCGCTTCAACTGACCGACGAAGCGCTCGGCAAGCTGCCCCAGGTTGAGGGCGGCGGCGGCCAGATTTATATGGCCGCGCCGACCGCGAAGGTACTTGCCGCCGCAGAAGACATCGGCAAGAAAGCCGGCGACAAGTTTGTCACGGCGGAACGGCTGCTCACCGCGCTGGCGGTTGAGGCCGGCGCCGGTACGGCGAAAATTCTGAAAGAGGCGGGCGTCACCGCCGCCAAGCTGAACGAAGCGATCAACGACATCCGCAAAGGCCGCACGGCGGACACCGCGTCCGCGGAACAGGCCTATGACGCTTTGAAGCGTTACGCGCGCGATCTCACCGAAGCGGCGCGCGACGGCAAGCTCGATCCTGTTATCGGCCGCGACGAAGAAATCCGACGCACCATGCAGGTGCTGTCGCGGCGCACCAAGAATAATCCAGTCCTTATTGGCGAGCCGGGCGTCGGCAAGACCGCCATTGCTGAAGGTCTCGCTTTACGCATTATCAATGGCGACGTCCCCGAAAGCCTTAAAGACAAAAGCCTTCTCGCCCTCGACATGGGCGCGCTCATCGCCGGCGCGAAATATCGCGGCGAGTTTGAAGAGCGCCTGAAAGCGGTGTTGCAGGAAGTGACCAGTGCTGACGGCGAGATCATTTTGTTCATCGACGAGATGCATACGCTGGTCGGCGCCGGCAAATCCGATGGCGCTATGGATGCGTCAAACCTTTTGAAACCTGCGCTGGCGCGCGGTGAACTGCATTGCGTTGGCGCGACGACCCTCGATGAATATCGTAAATATGTCGAAAAAGACGCGGCGTTGGCGCGCCGTTTCCAGGCTGTTTTTGTTGATGAGCCGACGGTTGAAGATACGGTTTCGATTCTGCGCGGCCTGAAAGAAAAGTATGAGCTGCACCATGGAGTGCGGATTTCCGACAGCGCCATCGTCGCCGCCGCGACCTTGTCCAATCGCTACATTACGGATCGCTTCCTGCCGGATAAGGCAATCGACCTTGTCGACGAGGCCGCATCGCGCTTGCGCATGGAAGTTGATTCCAAGCCGGAGGAACTGGACGAACTCGACCGGCGCATCATTCAAATGAAGATCGAGCGCGAAGCGCTCAAAAAAGAGGACGACAGGGCATCGAAAGACCGACTTGAAAATCTCGATAAAGAGCTTTCCGAACTGGAGCAAAAATCGGCTGACCTTACCGCGCGGTGGCGTTCGGAAAAGGAAAGCCTCGCCTCGGCCACAAAGGTCAAGGAAACACTCGACCAGGCGCGCCAGCAACTGGCCGATGCCGAGCGTCGTGGTGACCTGGGTCGCGCTTCGGAACTAAAATATGGCGAGATTCCCGCTCTGGAAAAACAATTGGCGGCGTCCGAAGATGACAGCGCCAATGATGCGAAATCGCTGGTGCATGAAGTCGTTGATGACGAGAATATCGCCTCGATTGTTTCGCGATGGACCGGCGTGCCGGTGGACAAAATGCTGGAAGGGGAGCGTGAAAAGCTGCTCTCTATGGAAGACGCCATCGGCGGTCGTGTTATCGGTCAGCGCGAAGCCGTGACGGCTGTGTCGGCTGCGGTGCGCCGCGCGCGGGCGGGTTTGAAAGATCCGAACCGGCCCATGGGATCGTTTCTGTTCCTGGGACCAACGGGTGTCGGTAAGACCGAACTGACCAAGGCGCTGGCGGAGTTTCTCTTCGACGATGAAACTGCGATCGCGCGTATCGACATGTCCGAGTTCATGGAGAAGCATTCTGTTGCGCGCCTGATCGGTGCGCCGCCGGGATATGTCGGTTATGAAGAAGGCGGCGTTTTGACGGAACGCGTGCGCCGCCGACCCTATCAGGTCGTCCTCTTCGACGAGATCGAGAAAGCGCATCCGGATGTTTTCAATGTGCTCTTGCAGGTGCTCGACGATGGCCGCCTGACTGACGGGCAGGGCCATACGGTTGATTTCAAGAACACACTGATCATCATGACATCCAATCTCGGAGCGGAGTATCTGGCTGCGCAAGCCGATGGTGAGGATTCAGACGCCGTTCGCCCGCAGGTCATGGATGCGGTCCGGGCCAAGTTTAGGCCGGAGTTCCTGAACCGTCTTGATGAACTTATTTTGTTCCACCGTCTGACTCGCGGCAATATGGACGCGATCGTCGACATTCAGATAGCGCGATTACAACAGCTTCTGGTGGAGCGCAAGATTACGCTTGATCTGGATGATAAGGCTCGTGCTTGGCTTGGCGACAGCGGCTATGACCCGGTTTATGGCGCGCGGCCCTTGAAGCGCGTTATCCAGAAAAAACTGCAGGACCCGCTAGCGGAATTGTTGCTGGCCGGCGACATTATTGATGGTGAAACCCTCGCCATTTCTGCTGACGAGAACGGCCTGACAATGAACGGGAAATCTGTGGGTGGCAGAGATGTTTACTCATTTGGCGCAAAACCCGATGCGCCGCCGGCAGGCGCGCTCTTGAATTAGGAAAGGTGACCGTCATGGCTGACAAAAAAACCGAGTGGAAGCCGGACGAGGACGCATTGAAAGCGTTAATCCGGGCTACGGTTATGGCTGCAGGGCCCATCGATCCGTCAGTTATCCCTCATAAAGTTAAGGAGCGACTGAAGGGCCAAGCGACAGGGACGCTTGATGTCGACGCCTATATCAGGGAAGTTCTGGCGGAGACGAAGAAGGGGTAGGCCTGTCGCTGGTCAGGTGTGCTGACTTTTTTCCAGTGGCCGCTTCAACTGCAATTTTGCAGCCGAGAGCAGCGCCCGCGAGTATAGTTTGTGAACCCCCAACAGAGCACGAAACGCAAGCCCCATTGACGGTTTTTCTTTTTCTGTTGTGCTTTCAGGAACGACCGCAGAGCCAAAATACAAACGGGTGGCGTCCTGTCCCCGCTTTGAAATCGGGGCTGTCATAAACCACGACCGTGTTCGCCCTGACATATCGCACATCAACAGCTGGCGTACCGCGCGTTGCTCAACACGCCAGGCCGCAAACTGATCTGTCTGCTCACCTGCTACCTGGCGGGCTTGTTCGTCGGTTGACGGTTTAGAAGCCATATATTCGAGTACGAAACGCTCGAGCTTAAAAAGCCATGTGACATAAAAAGCTGCGACGAAATCCGGCAAGCTGACGGCGCGATCAATGTCCGCAAAATAACAGTCCGTATAACATCCTTCTATTTCAGAATAGCGCAGCAGAATCGAACCGGCTGGAAGCTCACTTTTTTCTATGTGAAACATATTGCCTGCGCTTCTCGCATGGGTGGATGCGATTGCTTTTTAGTTCGACATATATAACCGCCCGCCCTTTCCCCAAAGCGGCAAAGGCGCACACCGGTGCGTGAAAATAGGGAAATGAAAGAGCAATGAGGCAGCTTGCGAAAGAAATATTCCGGCTACCCGCTAAAGTGCATTCCTGGCGGCCCGGTCATCCTTGGCGAGTAAGTCCGGCTCATCTTCGGGAATCTCGCGCATGGCGTTGATCATATCCCGGTGCGCTTTGAAGCGGTCGAGGTCTGCGCCTTTGAGATTCTTACCTGTCGCTGCGATCTTTAACCGTTGCGGATTGACCGCTGTACCATTCAGGTGAACTTCGTAATGAAGGTGCGGACCCGTCGAGCGGCCGGTGGTGCCGACATATCCGATGATGTCGCCCTGATCCACACGGCGGCCCGCGCGTATGCCCCGTGCGAAACCGTTAAGGTGTGCGTAGGCTGTTTTATATCCATTGGCGTGGCGTATACGGATATAGTTCCCGAAACTGCCATAGCGATTGGCGCGTTCAACGACGCCGTCACCAGCGGCTTTGATTGGCGTCCCGCGGCGAGCGGCGAAGTCAACGCCCTTATGGGCGCGCCGATAGCCAAGGATCGGATGTTTGCGCGTGCCAAAGCCTGACGACAGCCGGGCGCCGTCAATAGGCGTTTTCATCAACAACCGTTTAGCGCTTTGTCCGGTGACGTCGTAATAATCCGCGCGCCCGCCATCGGCGTTGGCGGTGAACCGGTAATAGCCTTTTTCTTTAGCACGGCCACGCCAGCTGAGGCGTGCGAAAAGAATATCGCCGGTTGAGACCAACTCACCCCGGTCATCATATTGCACTTCAAAAATCGCCTCGAACTCGTCACCGCCGCGAATCTCACGCTGGAAATCGACATCGTAGGAAAATGCATCTGCAAGATCGGCGATGATCTGATCCGGGGCGCCCACGGATTTTGCTGATAGGTAAAGGCTGCCATCGATGCGCCCGGCAACCGCCATGGTGCGCGTTGTGAGCGCAATCGGCGCTTTTTCCGCCTCCAACGTTCCGGCATCGGAGCGGCGCATGACGATGCGGTTCTCCGCGTCACTGCGAAACTCAAGACCAAGAAGGCGCGCAGCTGGTTCCTCTGTGGCGGACGCAAGCTGGAAAAGAGTTTGGTTTTGCCAGCCGAGCTTCAACACAAATTCCTGTCCCACTTGAAGGCGGCGCAAATTATAATGCTTGCCAAAAGCGTAGGCGGCCTCGTTGCGGTCATCGGCGCTAACGCCGGCGCGTTTCAGGGCGTCGACAAAGGTTTCGCCACGCGTGATGCGGATATGCGTTTCACGAACGTCGCGTTTGATATCACTGACAAAGGAAAGCGCGACGGCTTGGCGCGCGGTTTGAACCGGCTGCAGATCGCTTTCAAAAAAGAAGGGGGGCGGCGCATCGCTGGCGGACGCCAAAGTAACGCCGCCAAGGCGCATTGGGCGCGCAGCAATAATAGTTGTAACAGCGGCAGCGGGCGCGGCAGGTTTTAGTCTTGGCAAAAGCCCGTCGGGTTTTTCCTGTTTGGCGGCGACGGTGATGGGTTTGACCCTTGGGGTGG
Source organism: Pseudomonadota bacterium (assembly GCA_039196665.1). GTDB lineage: Bacteria > Pseudomonadota > Alphaproteobacteria > Caulobacterales > Parvularculaceae > Hyphococcus. Next base: position 375,616 of record JBCCUQ010000002.1, read on the forward strand.
GCCCGGTGGGCGCATTTTCTGATGTCGTCGTTGGAACGGCTGGAGCTATCGTCAGATCGCTTTGCGACGCTGGTTCGTTTTCGCCAATTGGCGTCGTCGCTACCGTTGGCGCCTGCACAGGAATTACCACGCGGCTTGCCGGCTGATCCATAGTCGGGGCGGGAGCGGAAAAGACCGAAAGGGTTAAGAACGCCGTTCCAGCGAACATAACCGCCATGGAGGCGAGAAGCGCCGCCGGGCCGCGGCGCTTGCGCTCAATCGGGCAATAGGCGGCGCCGTCGGGGGTAACTCCTGGCTTTGTTCTGACGAATTGTGCGGTCATCGCTCTATGCGCTGCTTTCTCAATCCGCCGGATCCAACGGAAATTACTCGGTTTTTTCCAGCCTGACGGCTAATTTCGACCCCACGCCCGCCGTTACATGGCATGCCTCGCAAAATCCCGCAATTTTTTGCATGCTGTTGCCTGGCGACGCTGCTGATTAAACAAAATCTACCTTAATCAATGGCGAATGGGGACGGTCATGTTTGAGGGATATGGGTAATATGCGGGCGGCGCGGTTTTTACTGGGGGTGGTCGGGCTGCTGGCGATTATCGCAGCGGCGGCATATGTGTTGCGCTTTCCGCTCGCAGGTTTTGCCGTCAGGTCCGCCATGGCTGGCGCGGGTCTGGACAATCCTCGCGCGCAAGTGGCCGCCCTTTCCATCAACCGTGTCCTACTCCGAGATGTTTCCGCTGGCCCCGATGGTCGCGAAGGTTTCGTCTTTGAGGAAATAGAAGCCAGCTATGACTGGCGTACGGTGCTGGCCGAGCGTGCGGCGGAGGAAGTTCGCATTGGCCCTGGCTCCCTGCGCATAGCCGTCTCGCCCGCTGGTGAAGTTTCGCTGCCTGGGCTCCCGTCCGATGGGCGCGTCGGCGGCGGTGGCGGCGGCATGTCATTGCCGTTTTCAAAGCTGACCATCGCGGACGCTGCACTGATTGTTGATACACCGGAAGGCGCTGCTCGCGGGACCATGAGCGCTGACTATAACAAAGCTGCAGGCGGGTCTGCAAAGCTTAACCTTGCGACAGACATCGCCGGTATTCAGGCGATGCGTATAGAGCGCGGCGCCGTTGAAGTTAATATTAATCTTGGTACTGATGACTCAGTATTGGCGGGCGGCGTCTTCACAGGCGATGCGTTTACTTCCTATGGCGCCGTTCGTGACGTCGAGATTGCCTTTGAGGCCGCCTCGCAGTCATGGCGAGACGCCGCTGGTGGTGGTCTCGGAAAACTAGTTGACAACGCTCGCGTCGAAGTGGCGTCGGCGACAGTGAACCTGGCGGAAGTCCCTTCAACATCGGCGATGAACAGCGATCAGTCGGCGGTTTTGTTTGGTGGGCCGGTATCGTCCCTGCAGTTGTCTGGCGCGCTTGATTTGACAACTGCTGGCGGTGATATTTCAACGGGTCTTGGCGGTCAGCCGCTAATCGTTCGGGCCGATAATGGGGCTCAGCTTTCAATCGCTGAGCTTGTTGGAGAGCGCTTGTATCGCAGGTCAGAGGACGGGCAGGAAGCATCCCTGTCTTTCGATGTGAGCGGCGCCAGAATAGCCATCAATGGAACGATAGATGCGGAGACAATACAGGATGGGTGGTTTGTTCTCGCACCCATTCGTGTCGGTGATTATCGTTCTGACAGGGTTTCCTTTGAGGATGCGTCGGCGGTTGTGCGGCTGACAGTTCAACCAAATGGCGTATCCGCCGATATCACGACAACGTCAGCGTTGCGTGCGCTTTCCATCGGACGGATGAGCATTTTTGATGCGCCGGTTGAGACAAATTTTCTGATTGAAACAAATCACGCCGCGAATACAGCGACGGTATCGTTGCCCCGGGGAGGGTGCGTCACGCTGCAAAGCGCACGCGTCACGATTGATCAACAGGATACGGAAGCCACGCTGAAAGACGCCCGGCTATGCGAAAGCGAAGGCCAGCTCGGCGTTGTCGATTGGTCCGGGCCCTTGAAAAGTCGATTCGCCGGCCGTTTGTCAACAAGCCGACTGCAATACCGTCTTGGACAGACCACAATTGCAGGTCGTTCGCCGGTGATTGAATTCGCCGGTCTTTATCAGCCTGCGTTGCATCTGACGACCATCGATGGCGATATTACCGGCGGCGCCTTGCTCCTCAATGACATGTTGATTTTTTCGGAGGCTAATGGTGACTTCGATTTTGAGTTAAATCAGCAATTGATGAGTGCGTCTGTGCGCGCTGACGCCGTTCGCATCGCGCAAAACCTGAAAAACCCAATGGTTGCGACGGTTGTTGGAGCGGGAGCGTTACAGCTTACCGGTAAAGATGTGGATTTTGAGTATGTTTTGAAGACGCCGGAGGGCGAACGACTGGGCGCAGGATCTGGCGTACACAATGTTTCGACGGCGCGGGGACGGTCAACATTTACGTTTGACCGAATTGAATATCAGCCTGAAGGCATTCAGCCAGATGAGCTTGCGCCGGTTCTGCAAGGGGTGATTGGCCAGACCAGCGGCGCGACAACCGGCGAGGCCTTGTTTGAGTGGGCGCCGGATCCGGTTGGCCTTTCGTCATCCGCGAACCTGTCGTTTGAAGACATTACATTTGCCGGCCCGACCCGTATTGTCACTCAGACCATTGGCGTTAATGGCCGCCTGAACCTTGCAAGCTTATGGCCTGTGAAAACAGATGGTATACAGACGATTACAGTCTCAGGCGTCGATTTTGGCGCATTACAGATCGACGAAGAGGGTGAAATCAGATTCGACATGCCGGGGGATGAAACACTGCTCATTGAACGAGCGGAGTTCCCGTGGTTTGGAGGGATGCTTGGGGTTTATGGTGCAAGCGCGTCGATTTCAGGCGGTGAGGCGATTGCGCCGTTACGCGCTGAAAATATCGATCTATCTCTCATCCTTGAGTATGTCGATATGGACGGCCTTTCCGGTGAAGGAATTTTGAGCGGCGTGTTGCCGCTTGTAGTCAAAGACGGAAAAGCCAGTATCGAGAACGGTATGTTGCAGTCGGATGGTCCGGGCGCCATTCGTTATCAGGGGAAGGCCGGAGAAGAAGCCGCTGCGGCAGGCGAGCAAGCGCAGATTGCGTTCGACCTCCTTCGTGATCTTCGCTATGCGGATTTAGGCGTGACGATTAACGGCCCGCTTGATGGGCGCCTTCAATTTCAGTTGAAGTTTGAGGGCACCGGGGAGGTCGCACTTAACCAGCAAAATGTCCGTGTGCCGGTTATTTATCGCATCAGTCTTGATGCGGCGCTTCTGGAGCTTCTCAATCAGGCCAACCTGTCGCAGAGCATCCAGCTCCAGATTGAGGAGGGTCTGCAGGATCGTGAATAAGGCCAATCGTGACGGTCGCCCTTAAATTGGTCAATTTTTGGCCCCAAGCGCCCTATAAAAGGGTAGACAGTAAGGAGTAAACACGATTCATTGAACAGACGGTTAGGTAATAAGGGCGAACATGATGGTCCAAATCGCGCGGAATGAACTAAGGGTATTGATCCCGCTATTTGCGGCCATGGCGCTATCAGCCTGTACGACGGTGAAACTTGAAGGCGGCGACAAACCGATTGAGGTCAATCTCAACGTAAAGATCGACCAGGAAGTGCGCGTAAAACTTGATCGCGAGATTGAAGACCTGATTGCCGATAATCCGGACATATTCTAGCGAGACGCCGGAATGGAGAATTCAATGAAGCAATTTTTTCTTGGTGCGGCGGCGATAGGCGTTCTGGCCTGTGCGTCTCTTGCACCCATGTCTGCGGCGGCGGCGAGCGCTATCGTCGAGCAGGCGAAAAACGAGTGCGTTGTCGGCGAACAGGCTGACGGTTATCTGGGCTTTGTGCCCGGCGCCGCCGTGAGCAGCGCCCTGCGCAGGGAAGTGCGCGACATTAATCAGCAGCGCAAGACGGCTTATGCCCGGCTCGCCCGACAAAACGGCGTGTCGATTGAGGTGACGGCGGCGCTGACCGCCGAAAAACTGATCAACCAGGCGAGATCTGGCCAGTGTGTGCGTAACCAGAACGGCGCTTGGATTGAGCTATAATTTTAATGCCTGAGGGGCCGGATTTCGAAACGAATCTGCGATAATCATCGTTTCGAAAGTGGAGAGTCCCAAGGTCATGTTAGAAGCGCGCGAAACCGAACACCCAGCCGAACCATCAGACGATGACGCCGATCTGGAGGCGATCGCCCTTTCGGCGTTGTTGTCCTCGCGTATTTGTCACGATCTTATCAATCCGGTCGGCGCGATTGGCTCCGGCCTTGAGGTGCTCGACGATCCGGACATGGATGGATCGATGCGCGAGGCCGCGCTCGACCTTGTTCGCTCCGGGGCCGGCAAAGCAATTGCGCTGCTCTCCTATGCGCGACTGGCTTATGGCGCCGCTGGCGGCTATGGCGCGCAGATCAGCCTTGATGACGCAAAGAAAGTGCTCGCTGACCTGTTTGATACGGTGAAGCCCGATCTCAATTGGGGCCTCGGCGGCGGTCTGGCGGACAAGGAAAAAGTCAAAGTTTTGCTTATCTTAGCATATGCGGCGGCGGATTGCGCGCCGCGCGGCGGCAGCGTCGAAATCACCGGCGATATTGACGATTTCACGATTACCGCAACTGGCAAGAAAATCATTCTGCAGGATGATTTCGTAAACGCTTTGCAAGGTGATGCCGGTGAGATAATGCCGAAACACACCCCTGCCTTGATCGCGCAAAAACTGGCTGGGGAGCGTGGCGGCAAGATTTCGGCGATAAAAGACGATGAAAAAGTCGTGCTTACGGCCGCTTTTGGCCGCTGAAAGTCGCGCTGAGATCGATAATTGTTAACGCTCGGATAACGCTCACGAGGCACAATTAGTCCTACGCCGATTGCCGCCAGTGCTTTTCGCGCTACGTGAAGCGATCCGGCCGAAGGGACCTGGAATGAGCGCTAAAAAAACATGCCTCGTCGTTGACGACTCGAGTGTCATCCGTGAGATCGCTGTACGGATCATTGCCGACCTTGGACTTGAGACGGGGGAAGCGGAAAACGCCGGAACCGCTATTGAATATTGCCGCGAGCACAAGCCTGCGGTGGTGATGCTGGACTGGGATCTGCCGTCCATGGGCGCGCTTGATTTTCTGCGGGGGGCGGCGACACTTAATCCCGAAGAAAAGCCGGAAATCATTTTGTGCGCGACGGAAAACGATCCCCAGCAGTTCACGCTCGCCAAAGCGGCGGGCGCCGGCCATCATGTCCTTAAACCCTTTGATCGCGATGTGCTGGCGCAAAAGCTCAGCGAGATCGGATTGATCGATATCGATGCGCCCCGGACGGCCGCCAATCAATAAGGGCGCGCCCCGCGAATTGGCCTTTCATTCGTCTAAAAACAGGCTTAGGCCGGTTTTTTTAATCGTCCCGTGAGACGACGAGCATGCCGCTAATTCAACTTATCGTACTGGCGCTTATTCAGGGCATTACTGAGTTCTTGCCGATTTCGTCGTCCGCCCATCTCATTCTGGCGCCCCTCGCGGTCGATAGCTGGGCGGATCAGGGCCCTTTGATTGACGTTGCCGCGCATGTCGGATCGCTCGGTGCTGTGCTGCTCTATTTTCGGCGTGAAACAGGCATGCTTTTTAGAGGCGGTGTGGATACGTTGCGCTTTCGTCCCAGCGATGACCGTAAGCTCTTCCTTTATATCGCGAGCGCCACTATTCCGATTTTGGCGCTCGCCGGGGTTTTTGTGGCGTTCGAGCTGACCTCGGCATTGCGCTCGCCCGTCGTGATCGGCTGGGTCAGCATCATTTTTGGCGTGTTGCTTTGGCATGCGGACAGGGTGCCGGCGGCGAAGGAGGGGCTTGATCGCATTGGTTTGCGCGAAGCCCTGACAATCGGCGCGTCGCAAATGCTCGCACTTATTCCTGGCGTTTCACGATCAGGGATCACCATGACAACGGCGCGCTATCTCGGTTGGACGCGGCCCGAAGCGGCGCGATTTTCAATGCTGCTCGCAATCCCGACCATCCTCGCGCTTGGATTTTTCGCCGGCATTGCACTGGTGCGGGAGGGCGCGGAAGCGGACATGATGAGCGCGGCGATTGTCGCCTTCCTGTCTTTTCTTTCAGCATTTGCTGCAATCGCCTTTCTGATGCAACTTACGCAACGGATCAGCTTCACGCCCTTTGTGGTGTACCGGGTCATTTTTGGCACCGTGCTGTTGGTCTTCGCTGGCGAGCTTATGGAAGGATAATCCCATGTCCCATGTAACCGGAATTGGCGGCGTCTTTTTTCGGGCGGCTGATGCGAAAGCAGTGGTTGCTTGGTATAAGGAACATCTCGACATGGAGATTGGCGGTGAGAATTTCTGGAGCCAGGAAGCCGGACCGACGGTCTATGCGCCGTTTAAAGCCGATACCGATTATTTCGGCGATAAAGAACAGCAATGGATGGTCAATCTAAGGGTGAACGACATGGATGCGCTCGTCGCCAAGTTGAAGGCCAAAGGCATCGATGTGGAAATGCGCGACGAATGGCAAACCCCGGAGTTTGGCAAATTCGCGCGCATCCACGACCCTGCCGGCACGCCTATCGAGTTGTGGGAACCGGCGGAGGGATGCGCCTAAAGATTTTTTGCCCTTTCGCGGCTATTGAATCGCCTCAGTTTTCAGGCAAACAATCCTGATCTCAGCCTTTGTCGATCACTTTAATGATGGAACATCGCGATGCCGAACAATGACGACGCACGGCCGATTACAGCAGATGGCGTACGCCGGGCGGCGGAACGGATAAAAGGCTATGCAGTCAGAACGCCGTTGATCGAAAGTAAGTTCCTCAACGATGCAGCGGGTGGGCGCGTGCTGGTCAAAGCCGAGCCATTGCAGCATGGCGGCTCGTTCAAGTTTCGCGGCGCGTTCAATCGTGTTTCACAGTTGACCGCCGAAGAACGAGAGCGCGGCGTCCTTGCCTGGTCTTCGGGCAACCATGCGCAGGGGATCGCCAGGGCGGCGCGGCATTTTAAGACGCCGGCAAAGATTATCATGCCTGAGGACGCGCCGAAGCTGAAAGCTGAACAGGTGCTCGCCTTCGGCGCCGAGATCATTACTTATGATCGCTACTCGGAGGATCGTGAGGCGATCGCCAACAAGATTATCGAAGAAACCGGTATGGCGCTGGCGCCGTCTTTTGATCACCCTGATATCATTGAAGGGCAGGGGACGCTTGCGCTGGAAACTGTAGAGGATGCTCGCGCGCGCGGGCTTGAACTTGATGCATTCATCGTTTGTTGCGGAGGCGGTGGCCTGACCAGCGGCTGCGCGACAATCGTTGAAGATATTTCGCCGGACACGCAAATATGGATCGCCGAACCCGAAGGGTTCGACGATACCTGGCTATCAATCCAGAAGGGCGAGCGGGTCTCAGTGGATGTCACGCAGCGGACGATCTGCGATGCGATCGCGACGCCGACCCCGGGGCGGCTGACTTTTCCAATCATGCAGCGGCTCGTGCGCGGGGGCGTCGCTATCACCGAGAAAGAGGTCGGACAGGCTATGGTGTTCGCCTTCAAATACCTCAAAATCGTTGCTGAACCTGGCGGGGCGGTGGCGCTCGCCGCGATTTTATCGGGTAAATTCGATGGCAAGGGTAAAACGACGGCGATCACAATTTCCGGAGGCAATGTGGATCCGCCTCTATTCGCCGACATGCTGGCTCGCTATCCCTAGCCAAAAATGCCTTAATTATTTGAAATTAATACAAAATTTCTAGAAATAGTAGGTTTTTCGGTTGGGTATAATCCATCATTGATTTGTTATATTGTATCCCTACATCTTATCCGTGAGGCGGATATCGAAAATGCCGGCTTTGCCGGACAGAGATTCCAAAATGTCACGCGGGTCATGTTCACTCTTTGCTAGCCAATATCAGGCAAGGTGAGTGGATGACGGATAAGAACAGAGGAAAGCGAACGCAAATGGCGTCCCCAAAGGGAATTAGCATGGATTTTGGCGCACCCGACGAGTCGATCAGCGTCCGGGAATTGGCTGAACTCGGCGGTCGTAAACTCGTCTATATTCGCACGGTTATCGCTCGCGATGTGATGCATGACATTACCGATGAGTTTGGCGATGCTGAACTCGATATTGAGGAAGACGCCACGCTTTACTCGGTGCACGCTGCGAGCGGCGAGCGCATTGCGTTGGTCGGTGATCGCGAACTGGCGTTTGCGGCCGCCCGCCAACATGAGATGAATCCCGTCAGCGTTCACTGACGAAGACACATTCTTTACATTTCAATTCGAAGAAAGATCGCGCTTTATCAGGCGGCGTGATTCTTTTGATCGGCCGCCGCGATTGCAAACAGGGCTTCTGCTGAATCTGCGCCGCGCAGCGCCTCACATGAGTTCGTATCCTTCAACAGGCGCGCAACCCTTGCGAGCGCTTTCAGATGGGCGGCGGTCGCATTTTCAGGCGCCAGAAGCAGGAAAATCAAATCAACAGGCTGATCATCAAGAGCGTCAAAATTAACCGGTGTCTCCAGCTGCGCGAGGAGGCCGGTAATCCGGTTCAATCCTTTGATCTTACCGTGGGGAATAGCGGCGCCATCGCCGACGCCCGTAGAGCCAAGCTGTTCGCGTTCAAGCAGCGTTGCAAGAATATCGGACGCGGGTTCATCGACAATTTGCTCAGCCCGTTCTGCGAGCGCTTGTAGCGCTTCTCGCTTACATCGGGCCTTCAAATTGTGGATAACGCCCCTCGGGCTTAAAAGATCTTCTAGTCCCATCACACTCACATAACTCTTACAGTTGCCGGCATGCGCATATTCCAATTGGCCATTTTCTGAGCGACCAGTCTAATTGGCGCTACTTGCCGTAGTCTTACCAAAAACCCCGCCAATGCTGGTTGTCCCAGTCTGGTACAGGCTTATTCGTTATCAGGCTGCTGTTGGATCAATCCAGCCTATATGGCCGTCCCGGCGGCGATACACAATATTGATTCTACCATGTGCAGCGTTTTTAAATACAATTGCCGGTTGTTCGGCCAGATCGAGCTGCATCACCGCCGCACCCACGGTCATTTCGCGCAATGACGTCTGGCTTTCGGCGATTACCACAGGGCTAGGGTCGTCTCCCTCCGAAGCGCCCTGGTCATCAGCTTCGTCTTTGAGCGGCTCCAGAAGATAGTAGGACGCGGTCTCGGCGGGCAGGGGCTCCTTGCCATTGGCATGGTGGTTTTTCAGACGCCGCTTATAACGCCGAATGCGCTTTTCAAGCTTCTCAAGGCTTTCGTCAAAGGCGCCGTACGCATCGCCGCCTTCGCCATGAGCCGCCAGAAAAACACCTGACGCCAGATGCGCCGTCACATCGCATTCAACCAGGTGGCGCTCGCGCGCGAAGGTGACAGAGGCTTCCGCGCCGCGGTCAAAATACTTGCGCACGCCGTCTTCCAGTTTCTCGGTGACATGAACCTGCAAGGCGTCGCCAAGCTCCATGTTTTTGCCGCTAACCTGAATGTCCATTGAGCCTCCTCACCGCCGCGATCCGTCCGCCGCCACCCGCGTTTATTAATATTGGCAGCAGCCGCGCGGATTAAAGGGTTATATCGCGCTTTGCAACATCGTGCGGCGACGCTGCACGGAAGACGGAATATTCAACGTTTCCCGATACTTAGCAACCGTGCGCCGGGCAATGTCAATGCCTTCAGCCTGCAAGGTTTCCACAATCTTGTCGTCGGACAGGACCGTGTCCTTGGTTTCCGCATCAATCAACTCACGAATGCGATGGCGAACAGCTTCGGCGGAATGGGCTTCGCCGCCGCTTGAGGATGCGATTGAGGCGGTAAAAAAATACTTCAACTCAAAAAGCCCGCGCGGTGTCGCCAGATATTTATTCGACGTGACGCGTGAGACAGTGGATTCGTGCATCTCAATGGCGTCGGCGATGACCTTCAGATTGAGCGGGCGCAAATGCTTGACCCCATGGACCAGAAACGCATCCTGCTGGCGCACGATCTCGCTGGCGACTTTGAGGATGGTGCGGGCCCGCTGATCGAGACTTTTGACCAGCCAGTTGGCGCTGGTGAATTGCTCGGTAACGTAGGTCTTGTCTTTCTCGTCCGAGCTCGCGCTTGAGATTTCAGAATAATAGGTTTGATTGACCAGAACGCGCGGCAAGGTTTCGCTGTTAAGCTCAACCTTCCAGCCGCCGTCCTGCGATTTGCGCACAAAAACATCCGGGGCCACCGCCTGCACAGCGCCGCCGCCAAATGCGTAGCCAGGTTTTGGGGTGAGGGCGCGCACCTCCGCAATCATGTCGCGAACGTCTTCTTCGGTCGCTTGCGTTGCGCGCAAGAGACCCTTCAGATCGCTTTTGGCCAGAAGTTCGATGTTCTCGATAAACGCCTGCATTGTCGGATCGAAACGGTCGGTTTCAACAAGCTGCAGCGTCAGACATTCTTTCAGGTCACGGGCGCCGACGCCAATGGGATCGAACGATGTGATTAGCGCGTGCGTTTTTTCAACATCGGAAAGGTCGGCGCCAAGACGGTCTGCAACGACATCCAGCGGCTCTCGCAAATACCCCGCCTCGTCGATGAGATCGATGAGGTAAGAACCGATAAGCAATTGAACCGGATCTCGGGTTGCGACCTGTAACTGCTCGGTCAGATGTTCGGCGAGTGAAATCTCTTTGCTGAGCGTGGCGCCAAATTCGCGGTCGCCGCCCTCAAAACTGCCGCCGGAACTGGCGCCGGCCCAGTCATTGGTACGGTAATCGCTGGGCGCCGTATCGCTGCCGGAATCGCCGGGATTGACGTCTTCATATTCGACATCGAGAGAGTCGCGGGCGTCACGGTTGCTGCTGTCGTCTGTGAGGTCCACTTCCTTGCGGGGCCCGGTCGTCTCCTCGGCGGAGGGTTCTTTTTCGCCGCGCCGTTCCGCTGGCCCATCGGGCGCCGCCTCATTACGTTCCAGGAAAGGGTTCTGCTCAAGCTGCTCATCGACGAATTCCGCAAGCTCAAGATTGGACAGCTGCAACAGCTTGATCGCCTGCTGCAGCTGCGGCGTCATTACCAGCTGTTGGGATTGTCTGAATTCAAGTTTTGGAGCTAACGCCACATTTCCCCCTGGATACCCTACATCTGGAAGCGGTCGCCGAGATAAACACGGCGGACGTCCTTGTCGCCGACAATGTCTCCCGGCGCGCCTTCCAGCAACACTTCGCCTTCATGGATGATGTAGGCGCGATCAATAATATCGAGCGTTTCACGCACATTATGATCGGTAATCAAAACGCCAAGTCCGCGCTCTTTGAGATGCGCGACAAGCTCGCGAATTTCCGCGATCGCCAGCGGATCGATGCCCGCGAACGGTTCGTCGAGCAGCATGAAGGACGGCGCCGTCGCCAATGCGCGCGCAATCTCGACACGGCGACGTTCGCCGCCTGACAGCGCCAGGGCAGGCGCGCCGCGCAGATGCGTGATGTGAAATTCATTAAGGAGATCGTCAATGATCGCCTGTTGCTTGTCCTTATTCTTTTCGACAAGCTCAACAACAGCGCGCAAATTTTGCTCAACCGAGAGCCCCCGGAAGATCGATGCTTCCTGCGGCAGATAGCCAACGCCCAGACGGGCGCGCTGATACATCGGCAGATCGGTGACATCATGACCGTCGATCGAAATCTTGCCGCGGTCTGCCGGGATCAGCCCGGTGATCATATAAAAACATGTGGTCTTGCCGGCGCCGTTGGGACCGAGGAGGCCGACGACTTCGCCGCGCTTGACGCTCATGGAAACACCGCGAACCACCGGGCGTCGTTTGAAAGACTTGCCGAGGTTTTCCGCCACAAGCGCGCCGCCACCCTCGACGACCGTCGCTTTCAGGCGCTTCGGCGCCGCCGTATTCGCGGGCGCATTCATGTCAGTGGTCGCTTCCATATCGCTACTCATTAAGGGCGCCTCTCTTTAACTTTCAGTGAAATTAAAACTTTAATCTTCAGGTCTGTTCTTCGTCTGAGCCGGTATAGAAAATCCCACGGATTCGCTTGCCTGGTTCCGGCAGGAATTTAACCTTTCCGGTATCAACCCAGTAGGTTACAGCGCCCGCAGACATAACCTGTTTACCTTGTGTGACAATGACATTTTCAGTGATGGTGATGGTGCGTGCGATATTGTCAAAAAGGGCTCGGTCGCCGGTGATGGCCTCCTTGCCGTTGGAATAGCGAACGGATCCGATGGCGCGAATATTATCGAAATCGCCCTCCTCTGAGAGATCCGCCTCAAGGCGGTCGGTGGTCAGGATGCCTTCTCCCTGAAGGACGCGGACATTACCGGTCCAGACAGCGAGATTGTCCTGAAATTCCGCCGTATCGCCCGTGATGTCGATCGGCGCATCACTTTCGCTAACAAGCTGCGCGGATGCAGGAGCAGCAGCCGGACCAGTGATTGCCAGGGCGAGGGTGATAATAATCGTTTTCTTCATTGCTGCTCGCTGGTTTCCACGCCATTTTCTTCGGCGTCTGCGTTTTCTAAGGCTTGAGCGCCGGTCTGTTTCGATTTGGGATAAATACGCATACGGACATTGCCCTCAAAAACAACACGGCCTTCGCCGTTATAGGCTTTCATGCGGTCGGCGCGCAGCGCGCCGCCATCGTTGCTTTCACCGCCCACGCCCGCATCGCTGGTCACCACTTCATCCTTGATGGTGACCTGCGCAGACGGCGTGCGCAGGACATAGGTGTCGGCGCCAATCTCATGGGAAAGCGTGACGTTTTCCTCGAGGTCGAGAATATTGGTTTCCGACTGGTAGAGCCCTTTGTCAGCGGTGACGACGGAGACGGCGTCGCCGTCCCCCTGCACGGCGCGGGGTTGATCCAGTTTGACAAAGTTGCGGTCATTTGGTGTTTGCAGCGCTGACTGTGCGGTGATCTCGAAAGGGCGGCCTTTATCGTCGACGCCGGCAAAACGAGGGTTGGCCATGCGCAATTCATCGGCGCTGGCGGAAACGTCTTTGAAATCATCCAAAAACGCATCGTCCGGTTTGTTGGAGCGTGTATTGAAAAGGAAAGCCGCAACCAGCGCCAGCCCAAGCCCCGGTAAAATAAGGCGGAGGCGTTTGACCAGACGGGATCGCGCCAGCGCCTTGGCGCCGGTCGTGCGCGATTTCATGGGCAGGCTGTCGAGCGCCCGGCTGCCGCGGACCGACTTTCCCCGAGCCGGTTTTCCCTCGTCATGATTTGTGACGGCGGCGCTCATTCAGTCCTATTTTCCTTTGGTCATCAACAGATTCATTCAAACCGGTCCCCAAGCCGGCTTGCGCCCCTTTTCCCCATATAGTGTCGCGCTCTGGACGCCATGTTTCAAGGGGCGCCGGAGCTTTGGCGGGCGTTGCCGCCGCCGCTGCGTCAGGAATGGGCGAAAATATCTGTTTCCGGCCAGCCCGCAAGGTCGAGGGTTGCTCTGGTGGGCAGGAATTCGAAGCAGCGCTGGGCCAGTTCGGCGCGACCCTCGCGGGCCAGCATGCCCTCGAGCTTTTCCCTGAGCGCATGGAGATAAAGCACATCCGAGGCGGCGTAATCGATCTGGGCCGGCGACAGCTCCGCCGCGCCCCAATCTGACGACTGCTGCTGCTTGGACATGTCGACGCTAAGGAGCTCACGTGACAGGTCTTTCAGCCCATGCCGGTCCGTGTAGGTCCGGCAGAGCTTTGAGGCGATCTTGGTGCAGTAAACCGGCGCTGTCCGGATGCCCAGCCATTGCTCAAATGCGGCGATGTCGAACCGGGCGAAGTGGAAGATTTTCAGAACTTTCGGGTCCTGCAGCAACGCTTTCAGGCGCGGCGCGTCATAGGTCGAGCGATCAAGCTGGACGAGGTGGGCGTCGCCGTCGCCGGCGGAGAGTTGCACGACGCACAAGGCGTCGCGATGGGAGTTAAGGCCCATGGTCTCGCTGTCGATCGCCACGACTTTGCCGAGATCCAGACCTTCGGGAAGGTCGCCCTTGTGCAGGTGATTAGTCATTGGCCCTCTTTCACCGTTATTGGTTTTCGCAACCGCCTTAGCACTGTGGCGGCATTTGTGAAGCCGGGTTGGCGCTCGGGGCGCTAGGCCGCCCGGCGCACAATCACCGAGCCCGCGGAATAACCGGCGCCAAAGCCGCAGATAACGCCTGTCTCGCCGACGGGGATATCGTTGCGGTGTTTATGGAAAGCGATAATGGACCCGGCCGAAGACGTATTGGCGTATTCGTCGAGGACAACAGGCGCTTCTTCGCGCGTCGCATCCCGGCCCAACACCTTGCGGGCGATAAATTCGTTCATCGACAGGTTCGCCTGATGCAGCCAGAAGCGCTTCACCGCGTCTGGCGCAATCCCGACTGAGCTGAGATGGCTGGAAATCAGTTCCCCGACCATCGGCACGACTTCTTTAAAGACCTTACGACCTTCCTGAATGAAGAGTTTATCCGTAAAGGGATCGTTTTGCGCATCGGCGCTATCGCCGGTCTCGCGCTCGCAGTGATTGAGGAAGCCGAAATTGTTGCGAATATTATTGGAGAACTTCGTTTTCAGACGGGTGCCGAGAATATCCCAGGCTTCGCCGGTGGGTGCGCCGTCAGCACGTTCAAGAATAACGGCGGTGGCGACATCGCCAAAAATAAAATGACTGTCACGATCGCGGAAATTCAAATGCGCCGTGCAGATTTCTGGATTGACCATCAAAATACGGGTTGCGCCCGCACGGATAAGGCCGAGCCCCGTCTCGATGCCAAATGCGGCGGACGCGCAAGCGACATTCATGTCAAAACCAAAACCGTCGATCCCCAGCGCATCCTGTATTTCAACCGCGACCGCCGGGTAACCGCGCTGCATGTTGGAAGCGGCGCAGATCACGCCGTCAATGTCATCCGGTCCTAGGTCGGCGGCGCGCATGGCGTCGCGCGCGGCGTTGACGGCGATCTCGGCGAGCACAGACACTTCTTCGTTCGGGCGCGGGGCGATATGCGGCGCCATGCGGGCGGTATCGAGGATGCCCGCCTTGTCGAGAACATAACGCGATTTGATCCCTGAGGCTTTTTCCACGAACTCAGCGGAAGATTTCTGTAATGGTTCGATTTCGCCAGCATCGATCTGCGCTGTGTTTTCCGCATTGAACCTGTCAACGTAGTCGTTGAAAGCGGAAACCAACTCTTCGTTGGAAATCGATTGCGGGGGCGTAAAGAGCCCGGTGGCGATGATACGGACGTCTGCGGCGGAAGTGTCTGTCATGTCAGTTGCTTTCAGGGACAATTCTCTTTTCTTAAAAGCCTATTTGCGCCGATCTTTTCCCCGGCGCAACTATCGGGGCGCTAGCGCGCGTATTTTTGAACGGCTTTCCAGCGCGGGCAGGCGTGTTCATGGTCATTGACCATGCCGACCGCCTGCATGAAGGCGTAAACGATCACCGGTCCGCAGAACTTGAATCCCTTCGCTTTTAGGGCTTTTGCCATCGCCTCGCTTTGCGGCGACTTCACGTCGTGATCCTTATAATTCTTGATCCTGTTGACGACGGGCGCGCCGCCAACAAAATCCCAGAGAAAATCGGAAAAAGCGCCGTCGCCGTCCTCCATGATGTCCAGATACGCTTTTGCATTGCCGATGGTCGCGTCAATTTTCGTTTTCGACCGGATGATGCCCGCGTCATTCATCAGCCGGTCAATCTTCTTTGGCGTGTAGCGGACGATCTTTTCCGGCTTGAAGCCGTCAAATGCTTTCCGGAAATTATCCCGCTTATACAAGATTGTGCGCCAGGAAAGTCCCGCCTGAAATCCGTCAAGGATCAGCTTCTCGAAAAGAGCCCGGTCGTCATATTCCGGCACGCCCCATTCTTCGTCATGATACTGACGATAGATTTCATCGTTTTCCGGCGCCCACAGGCAATGGAGTTTTTTCGCCGCCATCAGATATACTGAAACAGTTTAAGCAGCCAGAAAACCAGGATGCCGATCTGCACCAGAAAAAATCCAAACCGGATGAAAACGAAAGTTCGGCTTGTGGAAATAATGTGCGTGACGGATTGCGCGATGCGTGCGCCAAGCACCACAAAAGCGAGACCATCCGTTATAGCTGTCTGTCCGGTGGCGATGGCGTAAAGGAAGACGATGCCGATGATCGGCAGACTTTCATAGCAATTGGCGTGGGCGCGGGTCAGGCGCTTGCCAAATCCGTCGAGGTCCTCACCGGTGGCGTTGAACGAATTTGCCGCCCTGGCGCCGCCTAACACCAGCGCGCTTCGATAGGCGCCGAGGCTTAACAGCAATACTACGGTCCATGCGACCAGCGAAAGCAATGTAAAGGCGGTGGGGGTCATTGGTCTCTCCTCCAATATTCTTTATTGGCGGGGACCCTAGACCGGTTCAAGATAGGCGGGAATGGAAAGGCGCAGCGGTTTACCTTCACATTCCTGCGCGTCACCAGCCTCTTGGGATTTTCTCCATCGATCAAGACGAATGAGCGCCAGCGCCTGACCGTTCACGCTCGAAAGGATCTCTCCAAGCGTCGATGCGCCGGCGGTGATGCTCGCGCCGCGCGCCGGGGCGGCGCCGTCAAATTCCGCGATGAGCGTCCGGCGTCGCGCTTCGCCCTTGCGCTTCATGCGGCTCGTAACTTCCTGACCCACAAAGCAGCCTTTTTTATAGCTGACGCCGTTGAGGGCGTCGTAATTGACGTCAAGCAGAAACATGTCGTCTGAACTGAAGTCCTTGCCGAACTCGGGAACACCGAGGGCGATCCGGCGGTTGTCATAATCATCACCGCCAGTGCTCGCAGCATCCGACGTGATCGCCCGCCAGCCAAGCGCCGGCAGGCGGGGGTCGGCGAAGGCGTCGCCGTCATGACCGGAAATATCTTTTGAAGATGCAATGACCTTGAGGGCGTCATCAATCTCAATCGTTACTTTCGCGCGAAGTTTATAAAGAGTCAGTCGCTTGGCGAGCGTTGGCGCCGTCTCCCGGTCGCAGTCGATCAAATAGGCGTCGCCTGTCTCGACAACGAAAAAGTCGAACAGAACCTTGCCCTGCGGCGTCAGCAAGGTGGTGAAGAGGGCGTCCTCCGGTGTGAGGCGCGCAATGTCCTGCGTTATCAGTCCTTGCAGAAAGTCACGGCGCTCATCGCCGCCAAGGCGGATGACGGCGCGGTTTGCGAGATGTTCGATATTTTCCATAGGCGCCGGATGTAAGCGGCTTTTCCTATATTGCAAATGGCCGGAAGCCTGATCTGGACGAGGCGGCGGAGGCTGGCCTAGAAGAAGCCATGACCGGAATTGATAAAAACCACATTGCTTTACGCCGGCCCGATGACTGGCATGTGCATTTGCGCGACGGCGACATGCTCAAAACTGTTGCGAACTATACCGCGCGTCAGTTTGCGCGCGCGATTGTCATGCCCAATCTTGCGCAGCCCATCACGACGGTGGAAGCTGGCGAGGCCTATCGCAAGCGCATTATAGCAGCGACAGCGAAGGAACTGGATTTCACGCCGCTGATGACCTGTTACCTAACGGATACGCTTGATGCAGCGGAAGTTGAGCGGGGGCATGCGTCAGGGGTTTTCACCGCCTGTAAACTCTATCCGGCGAACGCGACGACCAATTCGAGCTATGGCGTCACCGACATTAAAAATATCTATCCGGTGTTGGAAGCTATGCAGCGCATCGGCATGCCCTTGCTGGTGCATGGGGAGGTGACCGACAGCGATATCGACATTTTTGATCGTGAGGCCGTATTCATCGAGCGTATCCTGTCAAAGGTGATAAAGGACTTTCCCGAACTGAAGGTTGTCTTCGAACATATTACGACAGCGGACGCGGTTGAATTTGTGAATGCGAGCGGCGCCTATGTCGCCGCGACGATCACACCGCATCATTTGCATGTTAATCGCAACGCCATGTTCGAAGGCGGTATCCGGCCGCATTACTATTGTCTGCCTGTTGCAAAACGCGAACAGCACCGGCTGGCGTTGCGCCGCGCCGCGACGTCAGGGTCGCCCAAGTTCTTTCTGGGGACGGATTCGGCGCCTCATACGACAGATGCGAAAGAGGCGGCGTGCGGATGCGCCGGCATCTTCAATGCGCCATTTGCGCTTGAAAGTTACGCGGCCGTTTTTGAAGAAGAAGGCGCTCTTGACAAGCTTGAGGGTTTCGCGTCCGAGTACGGACCGCGCTTTTATGGCCTGCCGCTCAATACCGAACAGGTAACGCTAGAGCGAAAAGACGTCGCCGTTCCGGAGTTTCTGGAGACGAAAGATGCGCGCATCACGCCGTTTCACGCGGGGCGCCGACTCAACTGGCGACTGGCCAATTCTCAATCCTGATCGCGTGTTTTGCCGACGTGATTGGGTCCGCTCATGCGCTGCACATCCTGAGGAAGAAGCCAACCCGTTTCGGGCGCCGCCTTCCGGCATGTCCGACACGCAGACCTTCGCTCCAGTGATGCCGGATCGTATCGCTCGCAGCTGGTTCAGCCTGCAGCGTATTGTCGATCTTGTTCGTGACGGGCCTCGCCGGATTTTTGGAATCACTTACAAGAGGCGTCTCACCGTTGGGGGCGATGCCGACCTTACGGTTATCGGTCTGAGGGCCTGGCGCGCCATCCCCCAGGATCGCTTCGCTTCGAAACCCGGTTGGGCGACCTTCGATGGCGTGTAGCTCAATGGCCGGCTGGGCGGGATCGTCATTCATAGGCTGCGTGAATTGCGGAATAATGAAATCGTCGGCGACGCCGCCGGTGAAGCAAGGCTTCTCCTGAAAGCGTTCGTCAACGCGGCGACGCGGTTTTTGTTCCATATCCGGCTTCGACAGGAAGCTCGTAAGAAACGATTTCAGGATTAGGTTTTTTTGCGCCGCCTTGAGCTGTGTAGATTTCTGAAATGTAGTGAGCGTCATGAAGTCATGCCGCTCGGGCGGCGCCAGTGTCGAAGCTACCGCGCAGGTGAGAGACCAGTCCTCGAAATATCGCTCCGTCGCATGTTCTTCGAGAATCTTTGTGCAGCCGCTGTGGCGCGGATCCGCCTGAATGCGAGCATAGCAATCGCGCACGGCCTGTTCCGGCCCTTCAAGCACCTGTGCGAAACTACCGTCATTATAAAGAAGAACGCCTGAAATATTGTCCGCAAAGTTCCGCTCACGGGAAACCGCGAGGATTTCGCTGAGCTCGCGCGCGGTGGAGAGCCGCTTCGCAGCGCTAATATAAAAAATGCGCAACATCCTTTTGGCCGCTTTTGGCGATGTGGCGATTATTTTATTAAAATCTTAAAGGCGCCTTTTAAGGGTTGCTTAATATCGGTTTACGTTAAGCGCCGTTAACGGTCCTGCGGGTCGAAACGGGCTTCGTCGACAAAGCCTTCCTCTTGTGCTGCGCGCTCGGCGGCGGCGGCTTCGATAAGCGGCTCGGTCAGACGCTCGACAATCAACTCCCCTTGCGCGGCGCGGGCTGCGGCGTGATCGCGGGCGTTGCGGTTGCACGATGAAAACCGTTGCTGCGCGGCGCGATAACCCTTGTTGAAAGCGGCGACCATTTCCTCGCGCGCCGCCGATTGCGGTTCTTCCAGCTCGACCAGCGTTTTCATGCGCTCGCGCCAGATATCGCCTTCGAGGCGCGGGTCGCAATGGCGTCGGATATGATGCAGCTCGCCAAACAGCGCCGACAGGGCGACAAGATCGCTCTGGCGCTGTTGATAATCGTCGAATGTCTGCGCGTTCGCGGCGTTAAGCCAAATGAGCAACAAAGCGGCGGCGGCCATGGGAGTTCGCAGTCTCATATCATGCCTTTCAAGCATCGAACTATAGCCGGATTATGGCGCGGCGTAAAAACGGGCCCTGATCTCCGCCGCCTGGGCGATCGCCTGGCGCGTTACATCCCAGGAAAGGCGCGCAATCGCTTCCTTCATGCTAACAAACTCAGCCTCTGACGCATCGTCGCCGGCGACCGGCTCCCCCGACACCCAGTCGGCGACATAATCGATGATCACCATTTGCGACGCATATCGACCGCTTTTGTCGCCGGACGGCGCATCGAAAACGTCGAGCAGGGCGAGAATGTTGATCTCTATGTTGGTCTCCTCGCGCACTTCGCGCGCCACGGCGTCTTTGACCGCTTCGTCAGGCTCGATCTTGCCGCCGGGGATCGACCACTGGCCTTTGAACGGCGCCTTGCCGCGCTTGATGATCAGGACGTCGTCCCCGCGAAAAACGACAGCGCCGACGCCGACGGCAATGCTCTGGTCTCTGGTCATGAATCGCCTTTATCTCGCGCGCCATGTGCGGACGCTATTATCTGAAATCAACGCCACAGCAGCTCTCCGTGTTTTTTGGCTGCGATGTGCGCGACAACTTCCCGCCGCGATACAATATTGCGCCGACCCAGCCAATCGCGCTTGTCAGACAAAGCGAGCAGCGCAAGCGCGAATATGCGCTGGCGCGCTGGGGCTTTATCCCCAGCTCGGCGCGAAAAGTCGAAGGCAAGCCGCTGATCAATGCGCGTTCGGAGACGGCGGCGGAAAAGCCGAGCTTCCGCTCCGCCTATAAGCGTCGGCGCTGCCTGATCCCGGCGGACGGGTTCTATGAATGGAAAGCGCTGCCCGGCGGTGGAAAGCAACCCTTCGCCATCGAGCGCCGGGACGGGGCGATGTTCGCCTTCGCCGGCATATGGGAGACGGCCTGCGATCCCGATGGCGGGGAGGTCGACACGGCGGCGATCCTGACCGCTGATGCAGGTAGCGATTTGCGCGGGCTTTATCACCGCGAGCCGGTAGTGATTGCGCCGGAACATTTTGCATTGTGGCTGGAAGGCGACGAACGTGACCTTGCTTTGCTGGCGCCGCTGCTCGCGCCCGCGCCGAAAGCGACTTGGGCGCATCATGAAGTCTCAAGCGCGGTCAACGCCGTGCGCAATGACGGCCCGCAGCTGATCGAACCGGAACAGCCCCTACCGCTGTTTGCGTGACATTAAATTCGTGTACGCAGTACCGGAGTGTTGGATAGTATTCAGGCATGACTGAACTTGTCACCATCACACGGCAGGGCGTAGAACTGACCGGAGAGGCGAAAGGCGAAGGCCCGGAGATACTGCTTCTCCATGCGGGGGGAGAATCCCGCCATGTCTGGCGCCCGGTCATGTCGACACTTGCGAAACAGGGATTTCGTTCAGTTGCGTTTGACCAGCGCGGTCATGGCGACAGCGGCGGCGGCGCGGCGGACGGCGTTCTTGCCTATGGCGATGACGCAAAGGCCATGATCGGCCTCCTGCACAAGCCTGTTGTGGTTGGCGGATCGCTGGGTGGATTTGCTCTGATCCTTGCTTTGGAGGCGCTGCAAGCGGACATTGCCGGCCTTGTGCTGGTGGATGTGACGCCCGCGCCGAATCCGGAAATTACGCGTGCGTATCTTTCGCCGCGGGGCGGTCTGGGCGCGTCGCCATTGGTTGATGACATCCTCTCACGCTCAGATCAGCTTTCACATATCGTGGCTGGCCTGGACCTTCCAATTCTGTTGGTCTGCGGGGGCGCCCGCTCGCCGATCGACGATGACGCGCGCGCCAGCTTTTTGTCCATTGCGCCGCAAGCGCTGATTGAAACCGTTGAAGGCGCCGGTCACTTGGTGGCCCGTGATGCGCCAGCCGAACTCTCGCGACTCATAGGCGACTTTGCGAACAGGCCGGAAGTCGCAGCCAGGCGATGAGATAAAAACCCGCCGATATAAAAAGAGCTATGACGAAACAATTCCCGCCTGCCTGATCTGGTCCAGATAAGAATCGGGGAAATTTAATCCGGTCGCGACGGCCAACAGCGCTTGCGCATAGTCTTTGTTGGTCCCGGTCACTTTATCGCCGGGTAAATTGTAACAGGTCGCCTCAATCCGCGCGCCATCCATGAGTTCGACAGTCACCGTCTCCGGCAAGTAATCCGCAACGCTTTCATCCGTATAGAGTGTTGCCGCTTCGTCTGGCGCGATATCCATCATGACGCCATAGGCGCGGTTGTCCGGGCGGCGAACTAATGTCGCCCGCTCGCCGATGCGCAACGCATAACCGTCCACAAAGCCTCGCTTCGCTTCGGAAGGTTTTACCCCTTTCGTAGCGAGCAAATGCTCGTCCATGAAAAGGCCGTAAAAGAAGACTTTCAACGATACGGCCTCCCGTGCATAGACCCGCGCAAGGCAAAGACGCATTCGACCCTTCCGGCGACAGACGGTTTGGCTCGAAAACAAAAGTTTGAGCGCAGGTCCATGCGGAGTCAACAAATGGCGCAATGCTGACATCCGGTTATGAACAGCGACTTTACCTGCGGCGCACAGTTCAGAACCGAACCGCCGCAAAAATATTCACAATGTCAAAGAGCCGGCCCCGGCCGGACGCGTGAACGCCGCCGAAACGTGACGCCGTGCGGCCCATTTGAATGTTCGCGCGGGAGAATGCGTTTCGCGATTTCCTTGCGCGCCTCTTGTCGGTCAGGCCGCTCGACATGGCATGCATCATAAGGGCGCCGGCGAGGGGCGGGGATAACTACGCACCGAATATGGGTTTTATGAAAGAATACCCTCTCTGAGTTGTAAGACCGGGTGGGAGATTCAACCGCTCATTCCGGCTTTTTATTTTCCGCTCACCCCGGCGCAGGGCAACCTACATGCTTTGTCATCCCCGGATTTATTCCGGGGATCCAGAATTGATCCTTATTCAAAGCTTGCCGGATTGCCGGAAGTTGAAGGATGGGAACCATCAACCCGGCAATGACAACTTAAAATGTAGCGAGAGCATCCAACCCGCGTCATCCCGGACGCAATGCAGCGTGAAACGCTGCTTTGCTGATCCGGGATCCATGCCGCACGGGTGTTTGTGGATCCCGGATCTGCGCAGCAATATTTCATATTGCAGCGCGTCCGGGATGACGGCGGAAGGGTGAGGGAACGCCATCCGCTCACCCCCGCGCAAATTCCTCAATCCATATGCGGGCGAACTCTTCGGAGACGTCGGCGGCCTCCAGCTTCGCGTCCTCATCGCGAAAGCAAATAGACGATAATCGTCTACGAGAAAAATAACGGCATGATATCGTTTGAGGTTTGAATAAACGCAAACGGCTCGCACGCTATGAACTCGATTACCCCTTCTGCCGCACCGATCAGAGTTGAACGTAAAAACACCGGCCAGGACCCCCGGCTGACGATTGGCGACAATGTCAGAAAAATTCGCAGAGAACTCAAACTGTCTCAAGAAGAACTCGCTTTGGAGGCGGACATGGATCAAGCCTATGTGAGCAGAGTGGAAAGCGGCGCCTGCAACGCAACGATCCTGATCATCGTGCGGCTTGCCGATGCGTTGAACGTGCCGCCGGATTATCTGTTGAAAGCAACGAGGAAGTAACTGCATACAATATGCTGTCGCAACCAACCCCCTTCGTCAGCTTCGCTGACACTTCCCCCGCTAGCGGGGGAAGAAAAAGCGGGCGGCAGGTGCGCGGCGTCAAAGACTTCGCCCTCGCGCACGCATGAGTCGCTCCAATTATGCTGGCGGCATGGCCGCCTTGATGCGCGCCATGGGAAAGGCGTCGTTCGGGTCGACATTGCGCGGAAAGTTATCGCAGGCGGCTTGCGTTCGGGTATCGAGCGCCGAGTGGGCCCAGATCGCATCGGCGCTGAGATTTCTCCGCGCTGCAATATCCTGCAACAGCGCAATCAGGGATTGGAGCTGAACCTCCGGAAACGGATCAATACCGTCGCCATTGTTCACGAGTTCGATGCCGATTGAGCGCCCATTCACATTCGGCATGACGCCGCCAAAGCTGACATGACCGGCGGTGCGGTTTTCCGGGCGCTGCTGCGCAATGGCGCCTTGTCGATCCACAATGTAATGGATGCTTTTATTGTTCTGCTCCGTGAACCAGTCGCGCCAGAACACCGCCGATTGTTGTGGTCTGCCGAAGCGGATTTCGCCGTCAACACAGGCGGGACCGCCAATGGTGTGAATAACGATCATGTCGATCGTCGCCGGGTCTCGCGCCAGGCCGCCATGGGCAAAGTCCGGCGGCAGACGGTCAATCGCCGGCAAGGGATAGGTTTCGCGCGTTGGCGTTGTGTTGTCGTCAGCGTTGCCTGTCGAGGCGACCACAGTGTTTTCACCGTCGCCAGCGACTGGCTGGGAAGTGTTTTCATTGCTTTCATCAACCGACACGCATGCGGCTATCGTCGCCGCCAAGACAGCGCTTCCCAATAGATTCAATTTCATGATCGCCCCTCATTCCCTCGTCGCCAGACTTGTACCGCGAAAGTTCACGCTTGGGTAGGCGAGGATGAGCGACGGCGCGCACCGCCCGACAATCATGAATATACAGTCTTGCAATACAAGTATCATTGTAATACAAGAAAAAGCAAGAATTCGCCTTCGCAAACAGCGACGAAAGGGGCGCCCAATGAAACCCAATCCAATCCTGAAAATCACCGGCGCAGCTTTCCTATTGCTCGTTTCAGCTTGCGCCCATGCCGGCGGCGTGGTTGCTGAAAACAACAACGCTTACGAAGAACAGGCGATCGTAAACGGGGACTCCAGTTTCCGTTATGCGTCGGGCGATCCGTTCGCGTCGCGCATCGCCGGGTTTGCCGCTTCAGGCTATGCGCAGGTTGAAGCGTTCTGGAACGCGCCTTTTCCGGAGCCGGTGAGCATTACGCTCGCCCCTGACCGGTTAGAGTTCGAAAGCGCTTTTCCACCCGAATGGGGAATGTCATCCACGCAATGCTGGATGGTCGGCGTTGGCGTCGCCGATTTTCTGGTGATGCTGTCTCCCGCAGCGTGGGCCGATCAGGCCTGTGAGCATGATCCGGCGGACGAACAGCACATCCGCGATATTCTCGTTCATGAACTTGCCCATGTTTATCATGGGCAGCGCAATCCGACGCGCGATTTTACGGGTACGGAGGAAATCGGATGGTTTGCGGAAGGCGTGGCTGTGCTCGTGGCCGGCCAGCTCGACAGGAAACGGTTAGCTGACGCGCGCGACGCTATTGAAGAGGGCGCCGCGCCCGATCTGTTGGTCAATGCGTGGTCGGGGCCTTACCGTTATGGCGTCGCCGGTTCCATCGCCAGGTATATCGATCGGCATTACGGGCGCAGCGTTTTGTTCAGCCTGTTGCCGGTTACAACGCAGGACGAGTTTTTGAATGTTCTCGGCACAACTGAAGAAGCGTTGCTTCAGTCATGGAAGCGCTGGGTGCTGGAAAAAGAATGATTTGCTTTTATGCGGAACTGGCCCAATCAAGAGGGGCGTGGTTTTTAGCGCCTTGATAGCAAGCCGCATGAAAAGCTGATGAATAAGAAAAGGAACGCCGCGGATAACCGCCGCGCGCAACTGTTTAAGGGGTTATCGGAACTGGCTCTTTTGAGCCTGTTGCGCCAGCGTCCGCATTACGGGCTCGAATTATTGCAGCGCTTGTGGGACGAGGCTGAATTCGAATTGGCCGAAGGGACGATCTATCCCCTGTTATACAGGCTTGAGCATTTTGGCCGTGTTGCGTCCGAATGGCGCTCCGAGCCGTCCGGGTCGCGTCCGAAAAAGTACTACAAGCTGACAAAAGCCGGTGCGAAATATCTTGACGAGCTGCAGGAAGAGTGGAGAGATCTGCGCGACCGTGTGAATTTCATTATCGAAGGGAGTTCGTGATGAGTAAGGCGCTCGAAGGCTCGGTCTGGAAAAGTTATTTAGCGGAAATGCGAAGCGCTCTGGCGCCGGTACCGAAAGACTTGCGCGAAGACATTCTGGAAGAGACACGATCTCACATCAGCGACAGAATAAAACTTGGCGCGCCGGACAGTGAGATCATCAATTCCTTGGGGGACCCGACACTCTATGCCGCAAAGTTTCTGGATGCATTCGACATAAATACCGAGAAGCCCCAGAACACTCCTCGGCATATGCTAAAGACGCTTTTGTCTTCTGGCGCACACAGCCTGTTTGCCGGCATTGCGCTTGTCGGCATGATCGTGATGTGGGCGCCGACATTACTGATGCTGCTTTTTTCAGTGCTCAAGGTTCTTAATCCTCTCCGTGTTGGACTCTGGAGGGGCGGCGATGATTATTTTATGGGCGTTAATAACGGCGCTGGCGCTGAAGAAGTTCTGGGGTGGTGGCTCTTGGTGATAACGGCGATCATGACGGTCGCCGCCTGGCGCGGCAGTAAAGCGTTGGCGCTGAATTTGCGAAGGCGGACTTCAACATAGCGCAACATGCGCCGCCCAAATTTCTCTTGAGGTCTATTTCTCCGCCAACGCAACCTTGTGCGCTTTGGCTTCCTCGACATAGTGGCCGGCGCCCATCAGGCCGAACTTGTCTTCGCCCTCGCGCAGGTCGCGGAATTTTTTCGCCGGCATGCCGGCCCACATCTCGCCGGCGGGGACAATCTTCTTTGGACTGAGGAACGCGCCGGCGGCGAGCATCGCCCCGGTCTTCACCACCGAGCCGTCGAGCATCGTCGCGCACATGCCGACAAAGCCTTCATCCTCGACCGTCGCGCCGTGCAGCATGCATTTGTGACCGATAAGCGCGTTCTCGCCGATGATCGTCGGCAGGCCGCCCCATTGCGGCGCGTCCACATGAACGATCGTGCCGTCCTGCACATTCGATCCTTTGCCGACGACGATCTTGTTGGTGTCGCCGCGCAGGACCGAGCCGTACCAGACGGAGGCGTTTTCATGCACCTCAACGTCGCCGCCGATAACAACCCCCGGCGCGATGAAGGCGGTTTCGTGAATGACGGGTTTTTTGTCGCCGATGGCGAAGATCAAAGGTTCCATGGGGAGGGAATATGAGGCGGCGACCCGCCGCGTCAATTGCGGGGCGCAGTTGAGGTGTGTTCGCGCGCACCGAAAACCCGTCAAACACCGCCTTCATCAATCAACCTTCTTCGCCACAACAAAGACGGCTTTGCCTTCGCCCGGCTGCCATTGATGATCTATCTGGAACCCGGCGTTGGTGATGCTGTCGAGCAGCTCCTGTTTCGTGAACACTTTCACCAGGGGGATGAGCCCGAAGAATTTTCCAACCGGCCCGATGATTTTGAAGAACTTCATCTTGTCGCCGAGGCAAACCGTGCTGCTGACGAAAACGCCGCCCGGTTTCAACATGCGCTTGATCTTGGCGATGGCGGCCTCTTTGTTCGCCAAGAGGTGCAAAACGCTGAGCGCGAGGACGGCGTCATAGGACTCATTGGCCGCCTGAAATTCACCGACCGTCGCTTGCTCGAACGTTACATTGGCGACGTTCGCGTCCGCCGCTTTCCTGCGCGCGATGTCGAGCATCTTCGATGAGATATCGACGGCGTGAATATGCTTCACATAAGGCGCATGGGCGATGGCGGTCGAACCGGTGCCGCAGCCAAGCTCCAGCACCTCCATATCGGCGCGAAAATAGTCGCGCGTGACGCCGAGCTTTTTTTGATAGGCCGCTTCGTCGGCGACAGGTGATTTGGCGTATTTCTCTGCGACACGGTCCCAGAATTTCGGTGATTCAGACATTCCTCTTGCTTTCATAAAAGACGAGCCCAGGCGGCCGTACTGGTCCGCATTGCTCTGTTTGGGATGACCTATACATACGGAAATCGAAAATAAATTGCCGAAAACCGTCTTTTCCATATACAAAAATGTATGAATTGGCAGTCCGTATCTTTTGACTGGAACCAGGCGCGCGCTTTTCTGGCGACGGCGGAGGAAGGGTCGTTGTCCGCTGCCGCCCGCGCGCTTGGACAGACCCAGCCGACGCTCAGCCGGCAGGTCGCGGCGCTGGAGAAAAACCTCGGCGTCGCGCTGTTCGAACGGATCGGCCGGTCGCTGGCGTTGACGCAAACCGGGCTCGACCTTCTCGATCATTTTCGCACCATGGGCGAGGCGGCGGGACGCATTTCACTCACCGCGTCGGGTCAGTCGCAGGCCGTTGAGGGCCGTGTCAGCATCACCGCCAGCGATCTTATGGCGACCTATTACCTGCCGGAGATTGTCAGGAAACTGCGCGTCCAGGCGCCCGGCGTCGAAATCGAATTGAAAGCCGCCAATGAACTGCAGAATTTGCAGCGACGGGAGGCTGACATCGCCATTCGTCATGTGCGCCCTGAACAACCGGACCTGATTGCAAAACTGGTTAGCGAGGCGCGCGCGCATCTTTACGCCTCAACGGAATTTCTCGACAGGGTCGGGCGCCCGAAAACCAAGGTCGACGTATCGGCGCTCGACTTTGTCGGCGTCAATGAAAATTCCGAACGATTGCTTGCCGAGATGAACAGTCGCGGCATTGCGCTGACAAATCGCAATGTCAAGGTTATGTCCGCAAGCGGAACGGTTATCCTGGCGCTGGTGAAAGAGGGCCTGGGCGTAAGCGCGCTGCCGAGAGACGTTGCGCGCCTCTTTCCGAATCTTGAGATTGTGCTGCCCGAACTCGGGCCGCTCCTGTTTCCCGTCTGGCTGGTGACGCACCGTGAGCTTCACACCAGCCGCCGCATCCGTATTGTCTATGATCTGCTCGCGGAGGAACTTGGGAAATACTGAACATAATATAGCCGAACATAGGCGCGGTGCGGGCAATTTCACAGAATAGGACGCGCCGTCACTTTTTCCACGACGCCATGGCGCTTAGTCGAGGTCCATGGTAAGCCAAGGCCCCTCAGGGCGCTCGGCCCGTTCGTCAGCTTATCTTTCCCGCGTTACATCACAGGTAGTTCGGATATTCAATTAACGAGCGGTGTTGACCAGGCCCGCGACACCACAGGAGTCACCATGGCGACCCAACGAGAAATAGAATTCACCTATGGGCTTGTGGACAAGATTTTTCGTCTCAGCATGGGAGAAAGCGGGGATTTCAGCGGCGCTAAATATGATGGCGATTTCTCATTGACTCTGGAGGAAGCTCAGCGCCGCAAACACGACTTCATTTTCGACCAGTTGAACCTCCAACCCGGTCAACGCGTGCTCGATATGGGTTGCGGCTGGGGGCCGGTCTTGCGCTATCTGAAGGGACGCGGGGTTGAGGCTGTGGGCGTGACGCTCTCAAAGGCGCAAGCCGCCGCCTGTCAGCGCAACGGGCTGGATGCGCGCGTGATCGATTGCCGGCAAATCACGCCGGATACGTTTGGTTCGTTTGATGCGGTCACCAGCCTCGGCGCTTTCGAACATTTCTGTTCCCGTGAACAGTTTGAAGCGGGTCAGCAAGATACGGTTTATAAAGATTTGTTCCGTGTCGCGCATGATTTGATCCCGACCGGAGGGCGGTTTTTTTTACAGACGATGGTGTTCGGGCCGAATATGATCGCCCCCGAAGAAATCGACATTAATGCGCCGCCTGATTCCATAGAGCACGCGCTGGCGCTGATGGAAAAGCAGTTTCCAGGCTCCTGGCTTCCTTATGGCTCGGAGCAGATTGAAAAAAACGCGGCGTCGTATTTCAACCTCATCCATAAACACAGCGGGCGGCTGGATTACATTGAAACGATCGGGCAATGGCGAAAGCGCTTCCGTACACCCACGATCAAGAAGACGTTGTTTAAGGCGTCCCTCATTCCGCGATATCTGTTTGATCGCAATTTCCGGCAGGCTTTTGCAACGAGCGTCAGCTACAACAGGATTTGTTTTGAAACGCTCGCCATGGATCATTTTCGAATGGTGTTTGAGCGGACGGACTAGGCCTGCTGTTAACTTCGCGCGTCAGACCATAACCGGACACCGCGGTTGTCATTATGGCGGCAACAGGAATGACTTCGCACGACGCCGAATTGAAGCGTTGAGAACGGCCAGCCCCTCCCGGGCTGCGCGCGACCAGCGCCAGCAAAGCGGTACGTCAAGAAACGCTTTTTTTCCAAGCGGCGTCAGGCGGCCGTCGTCAATTAGATGCTGTACGGACTGCTTTGGATTCATGGCCCATCCCATCCCCGCCATGCAGCCGTCGACAAACGCCTGCGAAGACGGAAACAAATGATAGGGCGGGGCGATGGTTTGACCTGTGAGCCGTTTCGCCCAGTCATATTGCAGGTAGTCATCTGGTCCAAACCGTAAACAGGGAGCGGCGGACAGCGACGCCGCATTGACGCCTTTGGAGAACCACTTTGAAAAAAACGCCGGGCTGGCGCAGGCGACATAACGCATTCTGCCGACATCAAACTGATCGCAGCCGGCGACCGTCGGTCCGGTTCTTCCGAGCGCTGCAACGACTTCGCCTCGCCGCAACAATTCCGCGGCGCGCCCTTCATCCGCGATGACGACATCGAAAAGAAGGCGATCCTCGCTTGCAAGCGCGTTAAAAAACCAGGTCGCCAGGCTATCGGCGTTGATCGCGATGCGCAGCCTTGTGCGCTCCGCGCCGGAAACGCCAAGATCCGCAAGAAGGCGTTGCTGCGATAAGCCGACTTCTTCTGCATAGCGTTGAACGCGCCGTCCCGCTTTGGAAAGGACACATGGCCGGCCGCGCACCACCAGCGTTGTTCCGAGCGTTTCCTCCAACTGCCGCACGCGTTGAGAGACCGCCGACTGTGTGAGGCCGAGTTTGTCGGCGGCGGCCTCGAAGCTGCCGGTGTCGGCAATCGCTGACAGCGCGGCTGAGCCGGATAAAGTTAGAATCATTAGAAAAACTTATTTTAAAGAAATAACATTAATTTATTTTATTCTATTTTCCTCGCTAGGCAAGCTCCAAAAGGAGTTCGCCATGTCGATGTTTTTTTCCGGATTTGCGCTCAGCTTTGGTTTGATCACGGCGATCGGCGCCCAGAATGCCTTTGTTTTGCGCCAGGGCGTGCGCCGGGAGCATGTGTTGCCGGTTGTTGCAACTTGCGCGTTCTCCGACGCGATCCTGATCGCAACCGGTGTCGCCGGTTTCGGGATGATCATTGAGCGCGCATCATGGATCGAGCCGGTTTTTCGAATCGGGGGCGCCGCGTTTTTGTTCTTCTATGGCGTGCGCAGCGCCGTATCCGCCTGGCGCGGCGGGAATGCGCTCGTCTCATCCGATGACGGCGAGAGAGGCCTCTGGCCTGTGCTTGTCACATGCCTTGCGCTGACCTGGCTCAATCCGCATGTCTATCTCGATACGGTTGTGCTGCTCGGGTCTGTCGCCGCGCAATATGACCAGCGGTTTATCTTCGGCGCCGGCGCCGTCATGGCGTCATTTATCTTTTTCTTTTCACTCGGGTTTGGCGCACGCTTACTAACGCCGCTTTTCGCACACGCGGTAACGTGGCGCGCCCTCGATGCGTTGATCGCGATTTTCATGTGGACGATCGCAGCGAGCCTATTGCTGCACTAAGATGTCATTGCTGAGTTAATTGGTATCAGGAATTACCCTCTGGCGCGTCCGGCTGATTCAACGGATGCGCCTTTTCAAACGCGGGATGTTTCTGGCAGCGCTCGTAGATCTCGTTCATTTTCGTAAAGCCTGACGTCTCAACGCCAAAACGTTGCGCGGCGAACATCTGCGGGACGAGACAACAATCGGCCATCGTGGGAACGTCGCCAATGCAGAAATCACCAGCAGTGCGCGCCAGTGTTTTTTCAACCGCGGCCATGGCGTTTGCTGGCCATGCGTTCAGCCAGTCTTTCACGGCGTCGTCATCGAAGCCGCCGTCATTTTTCAGATATTTCTGAATGCGCAAATTCATCAATGGCTGCGCTTCGCAAGCAATGGTTGCGGCGATGGCGCGGGTGTTGGCTTTGGCGACTGCGTTGCCCGGCAGAATCGTCGGCTCCGGGTGCGCTTCTTCCAGATATTCCATGATCGCCAGCGACTGGTTCAAAAATGCGCCGTTACTGGTGGCGAGCGTCGGGACCAGCCCGGTCGGGTTTTTCGCGATATATGCGTCGGTCTTTTGCTCGCCCTTCAGCAAGTTCACGGGCTCGTAGTCATAATCGAGACCTTTCAGCGCCATCGCGATTCTTACCCGATAGGTTGCGCTTGAGCGCCAATAACCGAACAATTTCATGAGCCTGTCCTTTGTTCCTGAGACGGTGAAAATCCATGGTTGCCGAGAATTAGTAACATATGTTACTTTCTGCGCGCGAGATCACCTAACATTCATTGAGGCATAAATCATGGCAGACCTTTTCGAAAACCCTATCGGGACCGACGGTTTCGAATTCGTCGAATATACCAGCGGTAACCCGGATGAGCTGGCGAAGCTGTTCGAGCAGCTTGGCTTCACCGCCGTCGGCAAGCACCGGTCAAAAGACGTCATTCACTATAAGCAAGGCGACATCAATTTTCTCCTGAACCGGGAACAGGCGGGCCAGCCGGAAGTCTTTCGAAATCAACATGGCGCCGGCGCCAACGCCATGGCGTTTCGCGTGAAGGACGCGCAGCACGCGTTCAACGAAGCGGTTGCTCGCGGCGCCAAGCCGATTGAAGCCAAAGCCGGTCCGATGGAATTGAACATTCCCGGGATCGAAGGCATCGGCGGTCTGAATGTTTATCTGGTTGACCGCTATGGCGCGCATT
This sequence comes from Pseudomonadota bacterium, assembly GCA_039196665.1. Lineage (GTDB taxonomy): Bacteria > Pseudomonadota > Alphaproteobacteria > Caulobacterales > Parvularculaceae > Hyphococcus. The sequence goes on from JBCCUQ010000002.1 coordinate 408,083, forward strand.
CAATCTATGATGTCGACTTCGAGCCAATTGAAGGCGCGAGCGCATCGCAAAATGATATGGGCCTTACCTATATCGATCACCTGACCCACAATCTGCATCGCGGCAATATGGATAAGTGGGCGGCGTATTATGAAGACATCTTCAACTTCCGTGAGATCCGGTACTTCGATATTGAAGGCAAGCTGACCGGTCTCGTTTCAAAGGCGATGACAAGCCCATGCGGCAGGATTCGCATCCCGCTTAACGAAAGCCAGGATGAGAAATCCCAGATCGAAGAGTTTCTGGCGCGTTACAATGGCGAAGGCATTCAGCACATTGCGCTCGGTACGAACGATATTTACGAAACGGTGGAGGCGCTGGCGAAACGCGGCGTGCCGTTCCAGCAAACGCCGGACACCTATTTCGACAAGGTTGATGAGCGCGTCAAAGATCACGGCGAAGATTTGGCCCGGTTGCGCAAGAACAATATTCTGATCGACGGCGCGCCAACCGACGATCAGGGTCTGCTTCTGCAGATTTTCACGCAGGACGCGATCGGTCCGATCTTCTTCGAAATCATTCAGCGCAAGGGCAATGAAGGCTTCGGCGAAGGCAACTTCAAAGCCCTCTTTGAATCGATCGAGGAAGATCAAATCCGCCGCGGCGTTCTGAAAGAGACAGCGTAAGGACTAAACGCCGATGACAGTTGCTTGCGTTGCACGCAAACCCCGGTCCGGCAAGGCGCGCCCCTTCATCCTTGAAGAGTTCGCGCCTTATCGTATCGTCGCCCTCGGCCACGCGATCAGCGGACGCCTGGCGCAGGCCTATCGCGACGAGAACCTGACGATCCCTGAATGGCGCGTGCTGGCGGTGATCAGTCAGGCGGAAAAAGTTGCGGCGCGCGATGTTGTCTCCCGCACGCCCATGGACAAAATGACCGTCAGCCGGGCCGTGGCGAGCCTTGAAGCGAAAGGCTTCGTCGCCCGCGCGGTAAGCGAAACCGACCGGCGCGTTTCCATGGTCTCCCTGTCGAAAGAAGGGCGGGCGCTCTTTGACCGCGTCGCTGCTTTGGCGGTGGAGTTTGAAGACGAGATGCTATCTGCGCTGGCGCCCGATGAGCGCGTTGCATTGATTGACACCCTGAAGAAGCTTGAAAACGCCGCCGTTGAGTAGAATTGCAGGCAAGCAATTCGCCCAGTGAGTGAATTCTGAGCAACAAAAAGTCATTTTTGTTGCAGCGCCGCGGAGATTCTATACACTCAATCTTGTGGGCGAAGTTTATCCGCGATGTTTGGGAACGATAGCGCGGCGTTGGGGAGTATCGGGTATGTTCAGAAAATTCATGGCCATTAGCGTGGCGGGTTTAACGTTATGTGCAACGCCGGCGATGGCTGGGCTAAGCGTCATCGATGGGACAATTGAAGCGTGCACGGTTCAGCAGACATTTGGGCCAATTCCGGCTAACGGATCGATTGAAATTCCTATTACGGACTGGAACCTCGGCGACTTTCCCGATTGCGGCGATGTCGCCAATCCGGCCAACCGGGACCCTTTTTCGATAAATTATTTCGGCACGACCTACAGCTCTTTTTATCTCAATGAAAATGGCGTCCTGACTTTTGGCGCGCCGATCACCGATAGTCCTTCAACGCCGCTGTTAATGCTCGACACGCCGGCGATTGCGCCCTTCTTTGGCGATATTGCAAGCGACCCGAGCGTGCGGGTTGGATTCGAACTTGGCGGGCCGGGCGCCATGTGGCTGTCCTGGAATGTCGAAGAGGAAGGCGGCGACGGAACAACCAACCGCTTCCAGCTTTCGTTCCAGCAGGTGGGCACCGAAGGCGATTTCGATCTCATCATGAATTACATCAATGTTGACTGGGATCCGGGTCAGGTTGGTTTTACCGACGGTGCGGGGAGCGGTTTTGTCTTTGACGGCTCGGGCATTGATGGCGGGCTCCTTGGCGACGACAACGACAACAATCCGATGTGCGGACCGACCTCGATTGCGTGCAATGTGGGCTTTGGCGGCATGAACCCCAGTGAACCAAGCGCAACTGGTTTTTATGTGTTTCAATTCCGCGATGGCGCGCCGGTCAATGTCGATCTGCAAGCGGTGCCATTGCCGGCGGCGGTTTGGCTTTTCGGGGCTGGCGCTCTTGTACTCAGCAGAACGGCTAGAAAAAAGAAATCCGGTTAGGCTGACGGGCTTTCAAACCGGCTAGAGACTATCCATCCATCGCTTGGCGCGGCGCGTGAAATAGTGATCGTCGCCAAGCGCGGTTTGAAGTGTTGTAAGCCCTTTCTCAGACAAGGGTTTTGCGTCAGCTGCGTTACTTAGTTTTGCAAGGCAAATGCTTTCAAATTCGTCGGCGGCGCCATAACGCCAGTTTCCGTCCGGATAGTAGTCGCTAAGTTCTGCGCGTCCGTCCCGAATGGATGAAAGTCCTTCTTCAGACTTGCCTGCAGCACATAGCGCCCGCCCTAAATTAAATTTCATTGGTCCGGAAAGTCTATGACTTGCATCTTTTTGTAGGTTGATCGCCTTATTGGCGGCTTCTATTGCATCGTCATAGTTTTGACGCTCTGCCTGAATGACGCTCATCGTATTAAGAAAGAAAACAGTTTCGGGGTGGGCGTCTCGTCCTAGTTGAGTTTGTATTTCAATTGCTTCCGACAAGTCAGAATATGCGGCCTCAATCTGTCCGGTTTCAAGTTTAAGCCGGGCTATGTTGTTTAAAGCTCTTACAATATCCGGATGGTCCGGTTTCAGATGGGTACGGAGAATCTGGAGCGCTCTCTCAAAATACTCAATAGAGCCAGTCATGTCCGATGCGAAATATCGTAAAGTAGCTATTTCATGCAGCACTCTACTGTTCAGGTAGTGTTGGGCGCCATGTATATTTTCCAATATCTCCAAGGAATGCAGCAGGCTCTCCTCGGCTTCATTGAACTTCTCTTGGAGCATAAGAGGGCGTGCATATAAGAGTAGGGTTTCAGCGTGTAAGTCGCTTTCCAGAAAGCTGTGGCGTTCTATCAGGCTGAGGGCTTTTTCAAAATCGCTCGCCGACTCGTCGAGGTTGTCCGATGACTGCGCTTTTACGTCAGCGGCGCCTGCAAGGCTTTGGATGTAAGTTTTAATGTCTTGTGACTTAGCATTTTGGAAATCGAAGTTTTGAAGGACGGAGCTATAATGCGCTAACGCATTTTCGTATTCTCCGCGCTCAAAAACGACGCGACCCAGCGCAGTATCGGTTTCGAATATTTCAAAAGGAGTTGCGCCTACATCCAGCTTTAGCTGGCGAGCTTCCGTTAACAAACGCTCAGCATCTGGATTAAGCCCTAGACCGGTATAAACCCGCCCCATGGTGTGCATGAGATCGGCCTGAACTTTTGGCTCCCCCTCGAGGCTGGTCTCGATGGAGGCGACGCCCTTGTCGAGAATCTCCTTTGCGGTGATCTCGCGTCCACGGGCTTCGCTGGGGTCGGCGACTTCGAACAGATCAATCATAAATTCCGCCGTGCGCGTCGCCGTCATCGCCTCGGTCTCGGCTCGCGCGCGCTGGCGCACGGCTTCCTGCCGGGAGAGGAGCGCGACAGCCGCCAGCCCCGCGGCGAACACCATGCCTGTGAGCGATGCGGCGGTCACCGCCATCATCCGTTTGCGCGCGCGCGCATCCTCGCGCCGGGCAAGGTCATCAAGGCCGACGCCCATCAGCCCGGCGGCGAGTTTCAATTTCGCCAGCGGCTTGCCGTCCTTACCCGGACGGATATCGGCGGCGAGGGGTTCGCGCGGTTCCGGCAGGATGGCGCCGTCCGGCCCGACTTTTTCCAAAAGCGCGGGTGGAAAACAGGAGATGTCGTCCGCCGGATCGCCTTCGACGATCAACGCGAAGATTCTGTCGTCGCCGTGCATATCGCGAAACGCGCGGATTTCCTGATTGACCCATTGCGATTGCGCCGAGCGCGGCGAGCATAATACGATCAGCGCGCCGGACGCTTCCAGCGCTGTCGTGATCAGACTGGGGAGATCGGCGCCAGACGCTAGCTCCTCCCGGTCGCGAAACACCGGCGCTAGTTTATCGGCGCGGGGCAGGGCGCCCTTCGCCGGGATTGCAAGTCCTTCCGGCGGCTTGAACCCTTCAAGGGCCCGGTGCAGCCAGCCCGCCGCCGCTTCATCGGAATGGCTGTAGCTTATAAATGCGGCGTAGCGGAACGGGTGGGTATGCGTATCGGTCATGCCCCTCTTTAGCATAGGCGCGGCTAAATGCGCACCGGTGTCATGACATTGGCGCGCGGGCGTGCTTTAGAAATCGAATGATCCGTTGCCTTGTGAAACCCGCGGTCCTGTCCGCCTCTGCGGCGCTCGTTAGCGCCTGCGTGTCGTTCCCCGATGCGCCCGCGCCGGTGGCGCCGCCGGTGATGGCGGCGAATGTTGTGCAAAGCGTCGATGGTACTTTGCTAGGGCTGCAAAAGTGGCCCGCCGAAAAGCCGCGTGCGATCATCATCGCGGTGCACGGCATGAATGATTATTCGAATAACTTCGCGTTGCCCGGCGCGTGGTGGGCGAAGAATGCGCGGCTTACAACCTATGCTTACGATCAGCGCGGCTTTGGCCGCTCGCCCGGCTTTGGCTATTGGGCCGGACATGAAACCATGATGGCGGATTTGCGCGCGGTGGTGGCTGCGGCGCGGGCCGCCAATCCGGGGCTGCCGGTATATGTGCTCGGCCATTCCATGGGCGCGGCGGTGGCGCTTGCGGCAGACGCCGAAGAGCCGCTAGACGCTGACGGGCTTATCCTTGCGGCGCCCGGCGTCTGGGGCGGGAGCGCGTTGCCGATTCCCTATCGTTTGACGCTGAACATGGCGGCCAGCATTGCGCCTGGCAAAACGCTGACTGGCGAACGCGCCGGCCGTCAGGCGACGGACAATATCGAAATCTTACGCCAGATGTATCGTGATCCATTGGTCATCAAGGAAACAAGAATGGACGCCATCCTCGGTGTCGTCCGTGTGATGGGTAAGGCTTATGGCGCCGCGAAAGACGTTGAGGGCGACATCCTGTTCCTTATTGGCGAGAAGGATGAAATCATTCCCTTGAAGGCCATGGAAAAAACTGCGGGTCGTCTCGACGGAGAAATTGACGTCCGCCATTATCCTGACGGATGGCACCTTCTTTTTCGCGACTTACAGGCCGAAACCGTATGGCGCGATGTGGCCGATTGGGTGACGACGCGCACCAAGACATTTGTTGCGAACGAAGCACCCGAATAGAAGACTATGTGGAGGCTTCGACAAGTGTGTTTGGTCTTACAGGTGCTGAATGCGTACAACGCCTAAATGAATAAAAGTTAGGTATATGGCTTAGTGTATTGCAATCTAGGTGCTCGCCTGATAAGTTAGGCATATGCCTAACCAAGAAGCTATTCTCGACGATGTTTTCCGCGCGCTTGCCGATCCGACGCGGCGCGCGGTTGTTCAACGCCTCAATAAAGGACCAGCCTCGGTGAAGGAGCTGGCGGCGCCGTTTGAAATGGCGCTGCCGTCTTTCATGCAGCACTTACAGGTGCTTGAAGACAGCGGTCTGGTGAAATCCAAAAAGACCGGCCGTGTGCGAACCTGTTCGATCAAGCAGAAGGAGCTGGCGAAAGCCGAACGCTGGCTATCGAAGCAGCGCGCCATGTGGGAGGCGCGTTTTGATCGTCTCGACGCCTATCTCGATGAGTTGCAAAGCAAGGGGAAAGAGAAGTGACGGCGATTTTTTCAGATGAACTAGACTTGAGAATTACACGCACCGTGAAGGCGCCGCGTGAAATGGTGTGGCGCGCCTGGGCCGATCCAAAACAGCTTGAGAAATGGTGGTGTCCGAAACCGTGGCGAGCGGAAGTGCAAGGGTTTGACCTAAGGCCCGGCGGCGCCTTCGATACGATGATGCTGGGACCGAATGGCGAAGAGAGCGGCGGTCGCGGCGTCTTTCTGGACGTTGTAGAGCGTGAGCGAATTGTATTTTCATCATTGATGATGGCCGGCTGGCGCCCGGCGCCAAGCCCCGAACTGCCAATGACGGTAGTTATTACAATGGCCGATGAAGGCGGCGGCACCCTCTATGATGCGCATGTGATGCACGCCGACCGTGACGGACGCGATCGGCACGAAAGTTTCGGCTTTTTTGATGGGTGGAATACCGGCGTTGATCAACTCGAAGCCATTGCGATTGCTTTGCAAGGCGGAAAAGGCTGATGGATCATAACGACTGTACTCTGGCGATGACGCGCTTCTACAAGGCGCCGCGAGAATTGGTCTGGGAAGTCTGGACCGACCCGAACCATGTCGCCGCATGGTGGGGGCCGTTTGGCCCGGAGGAAACGCGATGCGAAATCGACGCCGTTGTTGGCGGCGTTTTCTATGTGGCGATGACGGCGCCGGACGGATCGCAGCATCCGAGCCGCGGCGTTATCAAAGAGATTATCCCGCTGGAAAGGCTGGTGATCGAAGGCGACCTGAATGCGCCGGACGCATGCGGCGCAGGCTTGCCGCCGGGCGCTGTTATTACCGTGCTATTTGAAGAAGACGGCAAAGGAACGAAACTGACGCTCGACGCAGTGTTTCCGTCCGCCAAGGCGCGCGAAGAGGCTCAAGCAAGCGGCTATGAAACAAGCTGGACGACGACACTCGATGACCTTGAAGGTTATTTTGACCGTTACATTGGAGAGAACACATGAAATTCACAGCGAAGGTGCGCACATGCCTGTGGTTTGATGATAAAGGCGAGGAGGCTGCGCGGTTCTATACGTCATTGTTGCCGGACAGTGAAATCGAAAAGGTCTATAAACCTGACCCGAACGGCCCGCCGCTTGTCGTTGAGTTTACGCTTGCGGGCGCGCCTTATATGATTCTGAATGGCGGGCCGCAATACAAGCATACGCCCGCCGCATCGATCTCAGTACTGACGAAAGACCAAAAAGAAACGGATCGGCTATGGGCGGCGCTCACTGATGACGGCGGCGAGGAAAGCATGTGCGCCTGGCTGATCGATAAATATGGCGTTTCCTGGCAAATTGTGCCTGAGCGTCTGGTTGCGCTGATCAACGATGACGACAAGGCGGCGGCTGGGCGCGCGCAAGAAGCAATGATGCAAATGCGGAAAATCGACATTGCCGCATTGGAAGCGGCGTTTAACAGCAAATAAGAGAGATTGAAAATGACCTATGTAGATGGATTCGCAGGCGCGGCGCCGACGGCCAACCGCGAAAAATATATCAAACATGCTGCGGACGCCGCGGAAGTCTTTAAAGAGTTTGGCGCGCTGAAAGTCGTCGAATGTTGGGGCGATGATGTTCCCGACGGCGAGGTTACATCCTTTCCCATGGCCGTGAAAAAGAAACCGGACGAGACGGTTTTCTTTTCCTGGATTCTGTGGCCTTCGAAGGAGGCGCGCAATGAAGCGATGCCAAAGATCATGGCCGACCCGCGCCTGCAGCCGGACCAAAACCCAATGCCGTTTGACGGCAAGCGGATGATTTTCGGCGGCTTTGAAATGATCGTGGACGCGTAAAGTCGTTACCAAAATTTCCGGGAGAATTATATGGAGAACGAACCCGTCCATGCGCTCATGCATGGATCATTCGTGATTGAACGCCGGTTTCAGGCGCCGCCCGAGACCGTGTTCAAAGCCTGGGCTGACCCCGACGCAAAAGCGCAATGGTTCATTGGTCCCGAAAGCTGGAAGCTGGTTGAGCGCAAGCTTGATTTTCGTTCGGGCGGTGAGGAAAGGCTGGAGGGACTATTCAAAGACGGAACCCGAACGGTCTACGCCGCAAGATTTCATGAAATCATTGTCGGTAAGCGTCTTGTCTATGTCTACGACATGCACATCAACGATGCGTATCTCTCCGTGTCGCTGGCGTCAGTAGAATTCGGCCCCGATGATGGCGGAACGACGATGACCTATACCGAACAGGCGGTCTATCTCGATGGGAAAGACGACACTGAATCCCGCCGTCATGGCGTTGGGGCGCATTTTGACAAATTGGCGGATGCGCTCCAACGGAATATGCCGAATTAGTGTATCGCGCAGGCGCCGCCGCCGTTTTTCTCAAGATAGCGCTGATGATATTCTTCCGCCTTCCACCAGACGCCTGCGGGCTCTATCTTCGTGGCGATGGGTCCTGCGTGTTTGCCTGACGCATCCTCTGCTTCAAGGGACGCTTTCGCCGCCGCCAGTTGAGCGTCGGAATGGGTGAAGATCGCCGTGCGATACTGGTCGCCCACATCGGGTCCCTGACGGTTTACTTGCGTCGGGTTATGAATGCTCCAGAACAACGCCAGCAAGTCGTCATAAGAAACAACAGCCGGGTCGAATGTTACGCGCACCGCTTCGGCGTGACCGGTGCTTTTCCGGCAGACGGCTTCGTATGTCGGGTTGTCCACGTGACCGCCCGTATAACCGGACTCAGCGTCTATCACGCCGGTCATTTCACGAAATGCCTGTTCCACGCCCCAGAAGCAGCCGGCGGCGAAGGTTGCGATTTCTTGTGTCATCTGAGGTCTCCCGATTGCGTTTACAGGATAAAGGCAGGCGCCTTTGTCTTTGCAAGCCTCATCACGGTTTTGTGGCCGCCTCGATCCATTCCAGAAAGCTACGATTAGACCCTGTGCTTTGGATCGGTAGGGCGGCGATGCAAGGCTCGTCATAAGGGTGGAGCGCAATGATCAGGTCGCGGGCGTCATCGGCTCTGGCGGCGGTGGTCTTCACAAACAGCGGCGTCTCGAGTTTGAGTTCGACCTGGCCGTCCCACTCATAAATTGAGCGCATCTCACCGTGAATATTGACGCAGGCCGCGAGTTTTTCCTCGACCAGCGTTCGGGCGATCCGCGCCGCCGTTTCGGCGTTGGGCGCGGTGACATAAAGGAAGACGATGTCGGACACGTTGCGGCCTCCGTTAGCGAGGCGTATGGACTAGCACAGATTTGGAGTGCGCGGGATTTTTCCCGCCATCGGCGCATATGCGAAAACTCGATTACAAAAAGGCGCTGGTTCTGTTTTCAGGCGGACAGGATTCGTCGATCGCACTCGCGTGGGCGCTTGATCGGTATGAGGCTGTCGAAACCATCGGCGTCGACTACGGCCAGCGCCATGCGGTTGAGCTTGAAGCGCGCGACAACATTCGCAATAAGATCGGCGAGATGTTCCCGGATTGGGTGGCAAGGCTTGGCCCCGATACGCTGATCGGTGCGACCGGTTTCAAGGGCCTTGGCGAAACCGCGATGACCCACGAAACGGAAATTGCTATTGCGGAGAACGGCCTGCCGACAACATTCGTGCCCGGGCGAAACCTGTTCTTTCTGGTGATGGCGGGGGCTTTTGCTTATCGCCGCGATATTGGCGTTATCGTTGCAGGCATGTGCGAGGCGGATTTTTCCGGCTATCCGGATTGCCGGGAGAAAACTCTCAGCATCCAGATGGAAGCCATTCGGCTTGGTATGGAAACGGATGCGCATCTTGAAACACCGCTGATGCATATCACCAAAGCGGAGAGCTGGCGTCTCGCCGAAGCGCTTGGCGGGCAGAAGCTGGTCGCTATGATTAACGAGCATAGTCACACCTGTTACCGCGGCGAACGTGGCGCGCGCCATGATTGGGGCTATGGCTGCGGTGATTGCCCGGCATGCGATTTGCGGGCGAAAGGCTGGGCGGCCTATCGCGCCGGAGACTGACGATTGACCTACGCTGTTAAGGAACTTTTTTACACGCTTCAGGGCGAGGGCGCGCATGCGGGGCGCCCGGCGGTGTTTTTGCGCTTTGCCGGTTGTAATCTTTGGTCAGGCCTGGAGCGTGACCGCGCCGATGCGGTGTGCAATTTCTGCGATACGGATTTTGTCGGCGTCGATGGTCCGGGCGGCGGCAAGTTCGCCGATGCGCCGTCGCTGGCCGGCGCCGTTGCGCAAGCCTGGCCTGAGACCAAAGACGGGCGGCGTTTCGTGGTTTGCACCGGCGGCGAGCCGCTATTGCAGCTTGATACGCTGCTGATCGAGGCGCTTCATGCTGAAGGCTTTGAGATCGCCGTTGAGACCAATGGCACGATCGCCGCGCCTGACGGGCTCGATTGGGTCTGCGTCTCACCCAAAGCGGACGCGGCGCTGGTCCAGCGGGCGGGCCATGAACTGAAACTTGTCTACCCGCAGGAGAAAGCGGTCCCTGAGGCGTTTACCAATCTCGCATTTGACTTTTTCTATTTGCAGCCTATGGACGGCCCCTCGCTGGCGGCGAATACCGCCGCTGCGATTGAATATTGCAAACACCATCCGCAATGGCGCCTGAGCATCCAGACTCACAAGATGCTTGGCATCCCATAAGCGGACGGCGGAAACGGGATTGAGCGCCATGCGCATTATAAAGTCGATGAGTTTCGACGCCGCGCACTTTTTAAGTCATGACCCTGAGGCGCGGCCCTATGCGCGCCTTCACGGGCATTCGTTTTCCATGGACGTGGAAATCGAAGGCGAGCCGGATAAAGAGTCCGGCTGGGTTGTTGATTTTGGCGATATCGCTGAGGCGCTGGAAACCTTGCGCGAGGCGCTCGATCATCGTCTCTTGAATGAGATCGAAGGGCTGGAGCGCCCGACGCTTGAAAATATCTGCGTCTGGGCGGCAAAGCGATTGAAAAAAGATTTTCCAGGTCTTGTACGCGTGCGCGTCTCGCGTCCGTCTAATGGCGAGACCTGCATCTACGACGTCCCTGCTTAGCCTGTCGTAATTCCCGTCCAATCTGCACTCTTCATCCTGAGGAGCAAAATGCCTTCGTCCTTCGTGACGCTCCCCGGACTTTGTCCGTGTCGCCCTCAGGATGAAGAAATTTTTGCATCTCGAAGGATAAGCAAGATGTGCAGAGATAACCTGCTGTTGAAAAGCGTTAATCCTCGAATTCACCCTTCATACGGGCGATCAGATATTGCGCGTCACGACAATAGCCTGCGGCGGCGCGATCAGCGCGGCCAAGCGCAGCGTCCAGTTCTTCCAGCGCTTCGTCTATTTCTTCAAAAGTCGAAAATGCGTCGCGGGGTGGTGACACGTTAAGGCCACGCTCACTCACATCCAGCCGGGTCGATGACACTGAATATCGCGCTTTGCCGCCAAGCACGACATCAAGATGGCGCGCCGACGGACCGATCAATTGCGTGGCGCGGGGGTCGGCGCTTTCAATCGCTTCGTTAATCGAGAGCCGCAATTCGTCATATCGTTCGGCAAGCAGCGCGCGTCCGCCGACATCTTCAACACTTTTCGCTGAAAGAGCGACTTCGCAGGCCTGTTCAATCGTGTCGCGAATGCCGTCAATGGCGTAGAGCGCGGCTTCGATGGCGCCGAGCGCCTGGCGGACGCGTTCTTCTTTATCGTCTGCGGGCGTGCGTTGCTGCGGCACTTTTGGACCGCGCAAAGCGCGATCGACGCCAGCCGCGATGTCAGCCTCCTGGAGGTCGCCACCGGCTTCGGCGTTCTGACGGCGCCCCAGCCAGCTGGTGAAGGAATTCTTCTTCGCCGCCTTTTCTTCCTCAGACGATTTGTTCAATGCAAACGCCACGCGCATTGCTCCTCTATACGAAACAGAGGTGAAGCCTAGCGGTCCTGTTTTTAGACGCCGTTAAGCAATTGATTAAATTTGATCGACTTTGCGCAGGAACGATCGGCGTTATGCGATGGTCCGCCGGGGCTTTCCGGCCTCGACAAGCCACGCGGCTAAAAGGCATGCGCCAATCAGAAGAAGCCACGCCAATGGCGGCGCCAGCGGCGTATCCTTAATGCTTTCAATGCGTGCGCCGCCCCGTTCCACAATCCCGGCCCAGCCGGACCCGGCCCGCACCGAGGCGCCGCCGCGTAATTTACGGATGCCGGGCAGCGCGGCCTCGTCGCGGCGCTGGATGCGGAATACGCCGCCGCCGGTATTTTCCGAGAGCGGCGCAAGTTTTTCCTGGCTCGACAAGACATCCTGAAATTCCGGCGCGGCGGTCAGCCCAATGGCGCCGATAGCGAAGAGATCACCGGAGACGGCCCGGTAAAGTCCGCGCGACAGGTTTTCAACCCTGGTTTCAAACCGCCCGGGTTCGGTTTCGATGACTTCATGTTCGGATGTCTCGCCATCGGGGCTGGTGATAATGACGGGCGGCGGCGTCTGCGCGATTGAGCGCCGCTCGACAATGAGCGCGTCGCCATCGGCGCGTAAGGAGAGCGCCTCTTCCTCAAGCTCAGGTTCTTTCATCAGCCAGTGAGCAATGCGGCGTAAAAGCTCTGCATGCGGACCGCCGCCGTCAAAGCCGCGCGCCCACAGCCAGGGATGATCAGAAAGGAAGAGACCAACACGGCCCTCGCCAACGCGATCTAAGATAAGAAGCGGCGCCTCCTCGGGGCCCGCCATCAAAGACTGACCGCGTGTCTTGGCGACCGGCATGATGCGTAGCCAGCGGCCCCAGAAATCCTGTTCGGGCAGGCCGGCGGTCACCGGGTGGCGCTTGCCGAGGTCGGTCACGACGGGCCGAAACGGTTCCTCAATAGCGGCGCCCATCGGAAGGGCTGGGAGGATGAAGGAAAGGTTCCGGCGCGAGGCGAGACTGAGCGCGCTGTTATATTCCGGTCCTGATGCGATCAACACCGCGCCGCCTTCGTCGACAAAACGCGCAATGTTGTCGAAATGAAATGACGACAGAACGCCGCGATAAGTATAACGGTCAAAGATCAAGAGATCGAATTCGCTGAGCTTGTCGATAAAGAGTTCATCCTGAGGGAAAGGAATGAGCGCCAGTTCGGAAATCGGCGTGCCGTCATTTTTGTCGATGGGCCTCAGGATCGTGAAATGAACGAGATCCACCGCCGGGTCCGACTTCAACAGATTGCGCCATACACGCTCGCCGGGATGCGGTTCGCCGGAAATTAAAAGCACCCGCAGGCGGTCGCGGATCGCGGTGATCGGCAGGACCGCAATATTGTTGCGTTCTGTCAGCTCGCCGTCACGCGGTTCCACTTCCAGTTCGATGACCGTTCTGCCGGGGCGGTTGAGCGGCGCGTCAAAACCGACCTCCGTGCCGATCGGGACCGGCTGGCGCAGGACTTCCTCGCCATCCACACGAAGCGCGACCATGGGGGAGGCGTCTGATTCAAGCGGTTTTTCATCAACGCCGAGGTCATCAATGCGAAATGATACCCGTACGGATTGCCGAACAATCCCATAGCGCGGGGCGTTGGTCAGGGTGATCTTACGATCGGTTTCCTTCTCGTCGCCAGTGACCAGCAGATGAACTGGCGCTTCAAGTCCAAGCTGTGTCGCCGCGTCATTAGCGTCAACCGCCTGGCCGTCGGTAATAATGAAAACACCACCGAGCCGGGCGCGCGGCGCATCCGCAAGGGCCGTCCGCAGCGCTTCGATGGTGCGGGTTTCTTCCGCCCCGTCAAACTCTGTGACGCGCACTTCCACATTATTGAGCGCCTCGATGTCCCGCGTCATCTTTTCAACGGCGGCGTCCGTGACGGCGCCGCGTCCATCCAGCGTCTGGCTGAGGCTTTTATCGACCAGCACCAGGGCAATGTCGTCGAGCGGGGTTTTTTCCGCCTCGCGCAATTGCGGATTGAAAAGCAGGCCGATGAGCCCGGCGATCGCGAGCAGCCGGAAGGCGCCGCTGCGCCAGTTGCGCCAGATGCTGAGCGCCGCCAGCATCGCGCCAAAGGCGGCGATAACGATCAGCGCCCAATAGGGCGCGAAAGGATCAAAAGCGAGCGTCACTGACCAAGGCGCTCCAGCAGGATCGGTGTGTGCACCTGATCGGATTTATAGTTTCCGGTGAAAGCGACCATGACCATGTTGACGCCTGCGCGGTAGGCGAGTTCGCGGGCGCGCTCGCCGCCGCGGGGCATCGGGCGTAAAGGACGGCCAAGATCGTCGGTCGCCCAGGCGCCGGCCCAGTCGCGCCCGCCGATAATCAGAGGCGTTACCCCATCGGCTGCGGCGCTCGCGTCCGCCTGCACCCAGACGGGCGTATTGCGCAGGCGTCCCTGCAGATCGCCCATCAGGTAGAAAGAACGCAGCAATACATGCTCGCCTTCAACGCGTGTGAGCGGGGGAATGTCCAGTTGCGTGAGAATACGCTGCAGGGCCTGCGCTTCCGGGGTCGATCCGGCGCCGACCGCACGCTCATCGTCGCGCGTATCGAACAGGATCAGGCCGCCAAAGCGCATAAAGTTTTCGACATTGGCGAGGGTTTCGTCGGACGGCGCTTCGGCGCCTGGAACGATCGGCCAGTAGAGGAAAGGGTAGAGCGATAAATCATCCGTTTCCAGATTAACCATCGTTGGCGGCGCCGGTTCAATGGATGTGCGCCGGTAAAGCTCGCGGCTCAGCGCCGTCAGCGCCTGCGCGGAAAGGTCGTCCACAGCCGGATCACCGGTTTTGACAAAAGCCAGCCGCGTTTCAAGAGCGGCGTCAATGGCTGTCACGTCAATTTCAGCATCAAGGGGTTGAGCGACCGCATCGTTTGGAAGGGTGAGCGCTGCGGTCATCATCGTCACTATAATTGCAGCGGCGGCCGATGCGCCGCGCAGCCGCAAGCGTCCGCTGATCCAGAGCGTTACAAGGCCATCAAGAAGCAGCATTGCCAGTGCAATGGCGAAGAGCGGCGCGCTGAGGCGCTGCGGCGGTTCGGCTGTGTAGGGCAAGGTTAGGGCGCCTGGAACGTTCAAGGGTTCAAGGCGAGTGTCGGCGTTGACAGCGTTGAGCGCCAGCGGCGCATCGCCAGCGCCATAAAGACCTGGATGACGGTTTGGGCCTGGCGCCTCGGCAAGCTCCGCCGCAGTGAGCGCCGGATCGTCGTCGGCGGGCGGGCGCAATCGCCCATAGCCGTCCATCAGGCGTAAAGGAGCGAAGCGGGTTTCCACTGAGGCGTCCGCGGTTTCAGGCCCAAGCGCGGAAAGAAATGTCAGCCTGCGCAACATTTGAATAAACATCTCCGATACGGGAAGGTCTGACCATTGTGGTGTGGCGGTAATGTGGAAGAGCGCGATTGCGCCATTGCCGCGCCGCTCACCGGTAACCAGCGGGGTTCCGTCCTGAAGCCGCGCCCATGTGCGTTCCGTCGTCTCGCCGCCCGGTTGCGCTAACACCTGCCGGCGAATGAGCACATCCTCCGCCGCGACGAGCCCGCCGAACGGCCCTTCGGCTGGAAATTCGTCCAGCCTTTGCGGCGTGTCCCAGGTGAGCGCGCCGCCAAAGGCCCGACCGCCGCCGCGCAAGGGAACGGGTAAGAGGGCGGGCGTTCGATCCTGTGCGGCTTCAGCGAGGATAGGGCCGGCGAAGCGGATTAAAACGCCGCCGCGTTCGACCCAGGCGGTAAGCGTATCGTTATCGCTCGTCCGCAAGGTGCCTACATCGTCAAGGACAATCACTGAAACATCTGAGCGTAATAGTTCATCAAGCGGCCCGGTCAGGATTTCCGCATAGGGATTAAGCGCCTCTCGCAGATAATGAGTTCCGGACAGTAAACTGTCGCGGCCCTGGTCCGCATTTGAAACGAGACCGACGAGGGCGCGCCGGTCGCGCGCGTCTATCAGTTGAACGCCGCCAGCGGAGAGTGCGTTTTCAATCCGCACGGCGGATAGCTCGTTTCGTAAGGCGAGAGGTAACGAGAGCGTTGCGTCTATGGTCCGCTCGCCATCTTTCATGGCGACAGGAAGCCGTGCGATTTCCCGCCCGTCGCGCGCGGTCGCAACCAGATCGCCTTCCCATGCGCCGGTCTTTGAAAGACGCTCAATACGATAGGCGGGGCCGTCTTCCTGTGGTTCGGCCTCCTGCAGCATAAGCACATGCGCGCGTGGGTCAGCAAAAACTGTAACCGCACCAATTTCTCTCAGGGCTTCAAGAAATTTCGCGTCCGCTGCTGACGTGACGCCGTCGCTCAACCAGCGCACTTCCAGATCGGCGCCAGGCAGGGTCTCCTGAAACGCCACCAGTCGCTCAATAGCGCTCGCGCGATCGGCGGCCAGCGGCGCCGGCGCAAGATTAGCCGCAACACCACGCATCTCTTCGCCAGTGATTGGAGCAATCTCCGGGGGCACGCGCTGAGGGGCCGTGGTCACGATAAATATTTCGCGATCGTTTTGTGCTGCTTCCGCCGCCGTCGTTTCCATCAAGTCTCGCCGGACGCGCCAATGCGCCGCCGCCGCCCATGTGTCGTCGATGACGAGCATGATTGGTCCAGCGCCGGGGGCAGGGGGCGGCGCATTCAAAATCGGTCCGGCAAGCCCTAAAATCACAAAAGCCGCCAGCAACAATCGCAGCAGCAACAGCCACCACGGCGTGCGGTCAGGAGTTTCTTCCGATGTCTTCAACTGGCGCAGAATGATGAAAGCCGGAAAGCGCACGGTTTTCGGCGATGGCGGCGTTGCGCGCAAGAGCCACCAGATCGCCGGCAACGCCGCCAGCGCTGCGAGAATAAGGGGAGATGTGAAAGACAAAGCGCTCAACATCGTTCAGGTCCAAAGGCGCGCATCGCCGAGCGCCGTGTAAAGCGCAAGCAGCGCTGTTTGCACCGGATTGTCCGTACGGTGCGTAATCAAAGTCCACCCGGCTGTTCGGGTGAGATTGGCCAGCGCGTCGCGGTGAGCGGCGAATTTTTTTCGGTAGTTGCGTTCCAGCGATCCCGTTTCGCCAAAGATCAGCCGGTCCCGGCTTTCGAGATCCTTGAACTCGACGCGCCCTTTATACGGAAAGTCCTCTTCCGCCGGGTCGCAGACCTGTACGAGCGCGCCGGCAGCGCCGGCGGCGGCCAGGGCGCTGACTGATTTCCCAAGCGCATCAATGTCGGCGAAAAAGTCACTGATCATCACGACGCGAGCGCCCGGCGGCAGATGCGCCGGCGGCGGCGTTGACGCCGTGTCCCGATAAGCACCCACATGCAGCGCTTCCAAAAGACGCGTGGGCGCGCCGCGGCCGTGAAAGGGACGGCGCTCTTCGCCAAGAACGCCGATCCGTTCGCCCGCCTGGGACAAAAGAATTGCAAGCGCCACGGTCAGAATGTCGGCGCGGCGGCGTTTGCTCGGCAATGTGTTTAATGAAGCGAAGTCAAGTGAGCGCGACGGGTCGCGCCACACATATACCGCCGCCGCTGCTTCCCATTCATTCTGGCGGATATATAGACGGTCGGCGGCGCGGGCGGACTGGCGCCAGTCGATGGCGTTGACAGGATCGCCAAATGCGTAAGGCCGATGCTGCCAGAAGGTCTCTCCGGGTCCTGCGCGGCGACGCCCGTGAAGACCGGCGGCCACCGTTTGCGCGATCCGTTCAGCCTCAACCAACAGTGCGGGAAAAAGCGCCGCCGCTTCTTCCGCGTCATGCCGAATAACATTGTGATCGCTTGGCGCCATATCAGCGGTTTTGCGTCCTCTTAGAAACTAGTCCGCCCCGGCCAGAAGTTCATCGATAAATTGATCCGTATCCAGTCCTTCAGATCGCGCCGCGAAATTCAACGCCATGCGATGGCGCAGCACCGGTTTGGCGAGACGTCGAATATCGTCGACCGATGGCGCATGGCGTCCGTCGATCAACGCCATGGCGCGCGCCACCAGCGAGAACGCCTGGCTGGCGCGCGGTCCCGGTCCCCAGGCAACGAGAGACTGGACGCGCTGGCTTGCTGTCTCGCCGGGCCGTGCGGCGCGTACAAGTTTCAGGATCATCTCGACAATCTGTTCGCCGATCGGCATCTGGCGCACCAGCTGTTGCGCCGCCATCAGATCGGCGCTGGTCATGACGGGTTCAATTTCAGAGAACGTTGCGCCTGTGGTTTCCGCCAACATGCGCCGTTCCGAATCGAGATCCGGATAGCTCACATTAATCTGCAGAAGGAAACGGTCGAGCTGCGCTTCGGGCAGGGGGTAGGTGCCCTCCTGTTCGATCGGGTTCTGGGTCGCCAGAACGTGAAACGGCTCCGGCAGATCATGGCGAGCGCCAGCGACCGTCACATGGCGTTCCTGCATCGCCTGCAGCAGCGCAGACTGGGTGCGCGGACTGGCGCGGTTAATCTCGTCCGCCATCAGGAGCTGGCAGAATACCGGTCCCGGAATGAAACGGAATTCGCGTTTGCCGTCGGCGGTTTCTTCCAGCACCTCTGAGCCGAGAACATCGCCAGGCATCAGATCGGGGGTGAACTGAACCCGCTTTTCCGAAAGCCCTAAAAGGTCCGCAACTGACGTCACCAGTAGGGTTTTCGCCAGTCCCGGGGCGCCGACAAGCAGCCCGTGGCCGCCTGCCGCCAGGGTCGCGAGGGTTAATTCGATCACATCGCGCTGGCCAAACACAATTTTGCCCAATCCCTCGCGAGCGCGGGCGAATTTCGCTGAAATCTCGTCAAATTGCTGAATTAGGTCCTGATCGGGCGTCGCGTCTGTCATAGGCCTCAAGTGTTTCTTTTTTGGATGGAAATTCAGATAGCACGGGTGAATGCCGGTTACGGAACCGCTTGGCAAGGAATCAACACGGATTGTCGCAAAAGTCTTGCCCCTTGCGGTCCAAGCCCCATTTTCTTTACGATGCCGTCATGTCCATGGCGCATAATGTACCAATCTGCGCCTGGCGC
Organism: Pseudomonadota bacterium; assembly: GCA_039196665.1. GTDB lineage: Bacteria > Pseudomonadota > Alphaproteobacteria > Caulobacterales > Parvularculaceae > Hyphococcus. Next base: position 426,671 of record JBCCUQ010000002.1, read on the forward strand.
TGAGGGGTCAGAGAGATAAATGGATTATCCATACGGCCGATACAATGGCGGCCGTAGTTTTGTAAGAAAAGGGGCGTTTCGTGTCTGAAAGCGAATCACACTTCACGGTTTGGGGATTCATCAAAGGCTTCGGCAAGTTGATGATCGGTTTGTTGCTCCTGTTGCAGGGGCTGATCGGACTGATCGTGATGCTCTTGTTCGTTGGCGTTCTGGTCAGCGTCAGCAATGGCGTTGCCGGCAATAATGAAAAAGTTCAGATCACGGTGCCCGATGGCGCCGCCCTCGTCCTCAATCCGAATGGCGTGCTTGTGGAGCAGGCCGAAGAGGTCGACGCTTTCCAGGTTCTGATCGAGGAGGCTTATGGCGTCGATGAACCGAAAGAAATCGAAGTTCACGATATCGTTCAGGTAATCCGCAAAGCCAAGGACGACAAGCGCATTAAAGGTCTGGTTCTCGACCTTGGCAGCCTGCAGGTTCCTTCCAGCGGCGCCAGCAAACTGCATTACATCGCCGACGAAATTCGCGCCTTCAAGGAAAGCGGCAAGCCGGTGACCGCGATTGGCGACTATTACAGTCAGGATCAATATCTGCTTGCGGCGAACGCCGACCAGATTTACATGAACGACTATGGCAATATCGTCATTTACGGTTACGGCCGCTATTCGACATTTGTGAAATCGCTGCTGGAGAAACTGAAAGTCACCAGCCACGTCTTCCGTGTCGGGACCTTCAAGTCGGCGGTGGAGCCTTTCCTTCGCGATGACATGTCGCCGGAAGCGAAAGAAGCAAACCTCGCCTATCTGAATGTTCTGTGGGACCGCTATGCGGACTCTGTGGAAGCGGCGCGAGGCCTCCAGCCCGGCTCCATTGAACAATATGCAAACAATTTCAGCCAGGTCATGGAGACCGTCGATGGCGACTTCGCCAAGGCGGCGCTTAATTCCGGCCTTATCGACGAATTGAAATCGCGTGCGGAACAAAACGAATATCTGGTTAGCGTCTATGGCGACAATGGCGACGGCAAAACATTTAAAAATGTTGGCTTCCGCCGTTATCTGACGGCTATCGACGATGACAAGGACGACGGCGATCCGAATGTTGCGATTGTCACGGCGGCCGGCGTCATTGTTGATGGTGAAGCGCCAAGCGGTCAGGCCGCTGGTGGCGACACCATCGCCGCCTATCTTAGAAAAGCCCGCGAAGATGACGATGTAAAAGCGGTTGTCCTGCGTATCGACAGCCCGGGCGGCTCGGCCTTTGCGTCGGATATCATGCGTGACGAAATCCTCGCGCTAAAAGCCGCCGGCAAGCCGGTTGTCGCCTCCATGGGATCGCTCGCAGCATCAGGCGGTTACTGGATCGCCGCGCCAGCGGACGAAATCTGGGCTGCGCCGACTACGATCACCGGCTCCATAGGTATTTTCGGTTACTTCAATACGTTCGAGAATACGGCCGCTGAAGTCGGTCTTTATGTAGACGGCGTCGGCACCACGACCTTGTCGCCGATCCTCGCCACCGGTATCGGGCCGTTGCCTGATGTTGCTGCGGACATTATTCAGCAGTCGATTGAAAACGGTTATGACCGCTTCCTGAATGTCGTCGGCGAAGGCCGGGGACTTGAACCATCCTATGTCGACTCTGTCGGCCAGGGCCGGGTCTGGATCGGCGGGCGCGCGCAGGAATTGCGCCTTGTCGACAAGCTTGGCGACATTGACGACGCCATTGCATCGGCGGCGGCGCTTGCTGGTCTTGAAAAGTACGACGTCGTTGACATGACGGAAAAGCGCACGCCATTCCAGATGTTGTTCGGCGGCATGTCCTCGAAAGTGATGGCGATGAGCGGCCTTGACCGATCCATCCGTGCACACCGCAATTCACCTGCCGGCGCCTTGATAAACCAGGCGGAAAAGCACATTGAATTCTTTTCTCAGTTCAACGATCCGAACGCCGCTTACGCGCGGTGCCTTGCTTGCCAATAACTTCCAGCGCGTCGGCGCTAATTGAAAAAGAGGCCGGCGCCGCGTCACTGCGGCGCCGGTTTTGTTTATGAAAGACCTTATGCGTTATGCGGCGGAGCTGGAGGGGGCGGGCGGCAAATCCCTGCCGCCGGTTCACTTATGGAACCCGGATTCCTGCGGCGATAGCGACATGGTCATCCAAAGCGATGGCGTCTGGGTCCATGGAGGAACACCGATCAGGCGTGCGCGTCTGGTGCGCTTGTTTTCGACAGTCCTCAAGCGGGAAGGCGATGCGTTTTTTCTCGTAACGCCGGTGGAAAAAATGCGCATTACTGTCGAGGACGCCCCGTTCATCGCCGTCCTGATGCGTGTTGAAGGGAAAGATCGTGATCAGCGACTGATCTTTACATCGAATGTCGGCGATATGGCCGTCGTCGGGCCTGAACACAAACTTGTGTTCCGAAAGGGGACCGCAAAAGGCGAGGGCGCGCCTTATATCGATATGCGCGCCGGGCTTGAGGCGCGGGTCGCGCGCGCTGTATTTTATGACCTTGTCGCCTTGGGCGAAACCCACCAGATAGAGGGCGTCGAAAAGTTTGGCGTCTGGTCGCAAGGGTTGTTTTTTTCTTTTGGGCCGGCGGATGAGGTTTTTGCCTGAAGTGTTTTGTGTCTGAGGCGTATAATGTCAGCGATGACCCAAATGTTGAAAACGGATAAGTTGAAAGCGGACGAGATGAATTGGCGCGCGCGTATCGAAGCGAATCTAAATCGCGCCTCTGCGCAGCGCGTGCGCGCGATGTTCAGCGAGATCAATCCGCATCTTGTCGGCGACAAACTGTTTGAAAGCCGGTGGAGCGATATCCGCAAGGACGCCGCCGTCCTGGTGCCGTTGATCCCGCGCCCACAAGGGTTGAAGGTCGTGCTGACGGTGCGGTCCTCCGATATGCCCTCTCATGCGGGTCAGATCAGCTTTCCCGGCGGCAAGGCGCATCCGGAAGACGAAAACCCCGTTGCGACCGCGCTTCGCGAAGCCCATGAGGAAGTGAACATTACGCCCGACAGCGTGGATGTCGTCGGCGCCCTTGGCGTGCACAAGGGCGGGCTCGGCTTTTCCGTAACACCCATTGTCGGGATTGTTGATCCGCAAGCGGACCTTACGCCTTGCCCGCGCGAGGTCGCGGAAATCTTTGAGGTTCCCATCGATTTTGTGGCGGATCTTAATAACCATGTGACCGAACAGCGCGAACATAAAGGTGTTAAATACAATATGTTCGCCGCGCCCTATGGCCGCTTTCACATTTGGGGCCTGACCGCAGGCATCTTGCGCACGCTTGCGGAAACCCTGCAGGACAGTGAGACGGTCAAATGACCGCTGCGGCGTCGCTGGTGGCGTTGAGCCCTGAGCAGCGCTGTCATTTTGCATGGCTGGATGCGCCGCATCTTAAAAAAGTTATTTCAGCGCTGGATAAAGCGGAAGCGGACGCTTCGCGTTTTGTCGGCGGCTGCGTTCGCGACAGCCTGTTTGGCGAGGCGCCCAAGGATTTCGATGTCGCCACATTGCTCACGCCCGATGCGGTGATCAAGGCGCTGCAAGCAGCGGGGTTGGCGGCGGCGCCGACCGGGATCGATCACGGTACGGTCACAGCAATCGCTGATCATCAGGGCGTTGAGGTCACTACCTTGCGCGCCGATGTGGCGACCGATGGCCGCCGGGCTGTTGTCGCTTTTACACGGGATTGGGCGGAGGACGCAGGCCGCCGCGACTTTCGCCTCAACGCAATCTATTTAACGCCTGACGGTCACCTTTTCGATCCAGTGGCCGGTCTCGATGACATTGCTGCGCGGCGGATACGCTTCATTGGCGATCCCGATCAGCGCATTCGCGAGGATTATCTGCGTATCCTGCGCTTCTTCCGTTTTACGGCGCGATTCTCCGATAATCTCGATGCAGACGGCCTTGGCGCGTGTGATCGCCTTAAAACCGGGATCGACGTTCTGTCTGCGGAGCGTATTGGCGCCGAGATGATGGCGATCCTGTCTTTGCCGCGCGCCGGCGCCGCTCTGCGGGCGATGCGCGATATCGGCGTGCTGGACCATATCTGGGATGCGCCGGCCGACATCGACAGTATTGAACGCTTGAAAAAAATAGCGCCTGATGCTGCGGCGCCGGTTGCGCTGGCGATTTTGTTTGGCGAGGCGGGAGGCGGCATCGGCGCGCGACTGCGCCTGTCCAATGCTGAAAAATCAATCCGCTCCAACGCCCTGAAAGGGGCCGATGCGATTGTTCCAGACTTGAGCGAGCCACAGGCGCGGGTCCTTATTTACCGGCTTGGCAAGGATGTGTTTCAGGATGCAACTGCCGTGGCGGCCGCCCAAGGCGAAATCAGTCAAAGCGATTATGACCGGCTGATCAGTCTTGTCGACCAATGGACGCCGCCGGTCTTGCCGGTGTCCGGGCGTCACATTGTGGATAGGGGCATAAAGCAGGGGCCGGCGGTTGCGCATATTCTGGCGCGCGTCGAACGGCAATGGATTGACGAAGGCTTCCCGGATGAGCTGCGCGTCCGTGAAATCCTCGAACTGCAGGTCAAAGCGCACTGACCGCTGGCCGATTATGGCGCTTAATCATCAAATCCTATCATTTTTTTGCGTTTGAGGCGCGTTTCCTGTTTGACCCGGACGCGCACAGACGATTTTATGGCGCAAAACAACAAACGTCAGGGAGACTTCCAGTATGATGGGATTAATGATGGATCGGCCGTTGCTGACGACCGATATCCTCAATCACGCGGTTCGTAATTTTCGCAAGACGGAAATCGTCACGCGAACGGTGGAAGGTCCCATCCATCGCTATACGATCGGGGATGCAGACAGACGCATACGCCAGCTTGCGAATGCCTTGCGCGCAATGGGCGTCAAACAGGGCGACCGCATCGGCGTCATTGGCTGGAACACCTATCGCCAGTTTGAAATGTATTATGCGGTCGGCGGGATCGGCGCTGTTCTGCACACCGTCAATCCGCGTCTGGGGCCGGAAAACGCGGCGTTCGTCATCAATCACGCCGAAGACGACTTTCTGTTTTACGACACAACGTTCGCGCCGCTGGTTACGGCGCTGCGCCCGCATCTGAAGAAGGTGAAGCAATTTATTCTGATGACCGACGCAGATCACGCCGGCGACGCGGGTGAGGGCGCCGTCGTCTATGAAGATCTGATCGCCGGTGAGAGCGAGACGTTCGAGTGGCCGGAGTTCGACGAGAACACCGCCGTCACCATGTGTTACACGTCCGGGACAACGGGCAATCCCAAGGGTGTGCTCTATTCTCATCGAGCGCTGGTATTACAGACTTTCGCCTCATGCTTGCCGACGGCGCTTGGCGTTCAGGAAGGCGACGTGTTGCTGCCGGTGGTGCCGATGTTCCATGTGAACGCGTGGAACACGCCTTACTCCTGTCTAATGGTGGGCATCAAACAAGTGTTTCCTGGGCCCCGTCTTGATGGCGAAGGTCTCTATGAAATGCTTGAGAATGAAAAGGTCACTTATTCCGCAGGCGTCCCAACGGTGTGGCTCGGGCTGCTGCAGTATTTGCGGGAGTCAGGAAAGACGCTTACGCATTTGAAAAAAGGCATGAGCGGCGGTTCGGCCCTGCCGGAAGCGCTGATCCGCGGGTTTCTTGATTACGGTGTTGAGCTTCAACAGGGTTGGGGCATGACCGAGATGTCGCCCATCGGGACCGTCAATGTTCTGCCGCCAGCGATTGCGGCGTTGTCGACGGATGAAAAAATCCCTTACCAGATTAAGGCCGGTCGGGCGCTGCCTTTTGTCGATATGCGGATCACCGATGCGCAAGGACATGTCCTTGACTGTGACGGTGTCTGTGAAGGTCACCTTCAGGTGCGTGGCCCCTGGATTATCGGCGAGTATTACAAAGCCGAGGAGGAAACACTGACGGCGGACGGCTGGTTTGACACCGGCGATGTCGCCACCATCGATCCGGACGGTTTCCTGACCATCACCGATCGTTCAAAGGATGTCATCAAAACCGGCGGCGAATGGGTGTCGTCGATTGATATCGAGAATGCGGCGCTAATGCATCCCGGCGTCGCTCAGGCCGGGGTGATCGGTGTTTATCATCCGAAATGGCAGGAGCGTCCGCTGCTAATCGTCGTCAAGACCAAGGGCGAAGATCCGTCGGCGGATGAGATCAAAGAGTTCTTGCAGGATAAGCTGGACAAGATTGCATGGCCGGATGCTGTAGAATTTGTCGATGCAATTCCGCTTGGCGCGACAGGTAAGGTTTTGAAAACCGAACTTCGAAAAATGTTCAAAGATTATGAATTGCCGGCATAAGCGGGAGCCAGTTTACACAAGGCTCCGACTTATGGCTTTCTAGGGACTAATAGGCCTTCTTGGCGTTGTCGTTCGAAGCAAGCCGGGCGGATAGCGCCCCAATCTCAGTCGTTGTGTAATCGTCGATGATCGCAACGGCGTTTGATATGGCTGCGTCTGTTTGCTCTTCGCCTTTCGAAACAGCGTCAGCGATGGTGAGCAGTTTCATATAAAGCTCTTCAGGCTCGCCCTGAATGGTAAGGCCGAATTCGGTGTTGGCGGTTTCCATTGCAGTCCATTTTTCCCGCACGCCGGCCCAGTAGTCGCCGGTTTTCGCCCAATAGGCGTCAGCGATAGAGGCGTCATATTCATCCGAATGCAGATAGCTGTTGACGCCTATCTCGCGCGCCAGAATTTGCGGCTCGCCTGAAAGGATAAGTTTTGAATTGTCCTGTTCATGCACCCATCCGTCGGGCGTAATGGCGTGGCGGTTAACGGCCTTGATGGCGTGATAGTCGTCGCGCTTGGTTGCATCGCGCCGGGGCAGGGGACGCCATTCCGCCGGCGGCGTCCAGGCAGATGCGCCGTTTTCGTGAGACCAGGCGGCGAGGGCGCCATAGCGCGGCGCATCGTCAACCTGATAGACGACCTGCGACCACTTTCCTTTTCGCTCAGCAGCGCTCACGATTTTTTGGCGCCATGCATTGCCGCCGACAAAAGTAAGAACACTCGCTGGCTCATAGCGCCAGTCCTGGCGCCAGTGCTTAATGGGAAATCCTTCCTCGCCGCCAACGACAAGAATATGCTGCAGGCTGATGAAATTGCCGGTGTCCTCAATGACACGGACGCTTTCATAGCCGCCGGTCGTGTAGCGGTCTTTCAGCTTATAGCCTTCGACGAAGGCGACCGTTTCAGTGAAGTCGAAAGTGACGCGATAGTCCCCGGCCATCGCCAGAATGGCAGCCCGGTCCTGCTCGAATGACTGTTGCTCATCGCTGGCCGCAGCGGCGACAGCGCTCTGTGCGTTCTGGGCGGCGGGCGTAACGCAGCCGGTGAGAAGGATGGCGGCGGCGGCAAATGCGCCAATCGTGCGGGTGAAAGCCATGGACGGCCTCCTTTCATGTTTCGTGGCGGATATTTTCATATTGCGAACGATTCTGAATTGCAATCGAGAAGTTACCAGTCTATAGGAAATTTGTAATTGATAATTATTCGCACATCTGGAGGCGACATGAAAGATCTTATGGTGGGGTGCGCTTTCGGGGCGCTTATGATCGGAACGGCTGGCGCCCAGGAAGCAAGCGGGGACGCTGAGACCATTCAACTGGCGCAGCTTGACCAGATTACGGTTTTCGCGACGCGGAACCCGATTGATGCGTTCGATTATGCCGGGCAGGTGACGGTCATCGATCGCGACGTCATTCTCGATTTCAACCCGTCAACCTTGAGCGATGTCTTCGCCGCCATTCCGGGGGCGCAGTTCGATTCGGGACCACGCCGGACAGGAGACGCGCCAACGGTTCGTGGCCTTGGCGGCAATGGCGTTCTTATCTTTCTCGATGGTGCGCGACAGAGCTTTCTCTCCGGTCATGACGGACGCTTTTTCGTTGACCCGGAACTGGTGCAGGCGGTGGAGGTTGTGCGTGGGCCGACGTCAGCGCTTTATGGCTCCGGGGCGCTTGGCGGGGTAATTGCCACACGGACGATTACGGCGCGAGATTTTTTAGAAGATGGCGAGACATTCGGCTTTAGACTAAATTCCGGATATCAGTCCGTTAATGACGAATATCGGGTCGGTGGCACTGGCGTATGGCAATCGGAAGACGGCGTCGTCGATGTCGTTGGGCATCTGACCTATCGCAATTCCGGCAATATTGAACTTGGCAACGGCACAACATTGCCCGCGGACGATGAAATCTATTCGTCCCTGGCAAAGATTACGGTTCGACCTTCGGACGAGCTGGAGCTTTTCGGTTCTTACATACGCTACAATGCGGACTCGACCGACCCGCAAAACCCGCAAGGCGCCAATGTCGCCGGGCCTGGGAACGATCTTGTTTTCCGCGACGCGGTGAACTCAACCTTTCAGGGCGGCTTTAACTGGGACCCGGCGAGCCCTTTTATCAACCTGAATTTCGTCGGTTACTATAGCGAGAATTCCGTAGAAGAGGATGAAGTGGAAAGTCCTCGCACGACGGACCGCGCCGTTGAGACGCTGGGCTTTACGCTCGATAACCGGTCGATCTTCACGCTTGGGCAAAGCGCATCTCTCACATTCACCTATGGCGGCGAATATTACAGCGACGAGCAGACCGGTCTCGACACCGATACGGCGGATGGTTCGCGCGGCGGCGTTCCGAATGCGACGACGGATTTTTACGGCGCCTTTGTTCAGGCCGACCTGGCTTTAAGCGATCTTGGCTTTTTGCCGGGTGAAGCCAACATCATTCCTGGCTTTCGGTGGGATCGATTTGAATCGTCAGCAGATGGCGAGGCGTTCAATATCGAAGAAGGCGAGATATCGCCAAAGATCGGCGTCTCTTACAAACCTGTTCCACAGCTATTGTTCTTTGGCAATTACGCCGAGGGTTTTCGGGCGCCGTCGTTTAACGAAGCCTTTGCGGACGGCGTTCATTTTGTTATTCCAAATTTAACGGCGCCGCCGGGACCGTTCGGGCCGTCATTCGTGTCTAATCTCTTCATCGGTAATTCGGATATTCAACCGGAAGATTCCGCGACCTGGGAAGTTGGGCTGGGCGTCGATTTCGATAACATCTTTACCGACGGTGATACCTTCACCGCAAAGGCGTCTTACTACAATTCGAATGTGGACAACCTAATCGGCCTCGATGTCAATACGCCATTAGGTTGTTTCTTTACACCGGCAACAGCACCTCCTGGCATCCCGCCTTTCGTAGTCGCATCGATGCCTTGCGGTTCCGGGCCCGCATTTGGCAACACCAGTCAGAACATCAATATCGCCAACGCCGATATCGAAGGCGTGGAAATGGAATTTTACTACGACTCTGAATATTTCTACACGCGCGGCAATATCACCACGATCAATGGCGTTGACGCCGATTCGGGCGAGTTTCTGGAAGGCGTCCTGTCGCCCAATACGCTGTTTGTCGACAGCGGTTTGAAATACCAGCCATGGGGCTTGCGTGTCGGCGCCCGCCTGACGCTTGCAGAAGACTTCAATGAAGTGAATGAGCCCACCGACGCCCGCGACAGCTACGCGGTGGGAGACATCTACGCCGTCTGGCAGCCACGGACAGGCCCTTTAGAAGGCGTTCGTCTTGATCTCGGCGTCGATAACGTAACGGACACGGATTACGAAGTGGTCTTCGCCGGCGTCAGTCAGCCGGGGAGAAACTACAAAGCCACGATCAGCTGGCAGCAAAGTTTTTAGCAGCAGGGGGCGTCAACATTGGAGAGAAGGAGAGGACCAGTGCATATTGAGCAAGGCGAATGCCGTACGATTATCCCGTGGCTGATGAGTCAGGAAAAGATCATTCGCCTGTGGATCGATGAAGTCGTAACGTCGCCGGGCCGTAATGATGAGATGGTGGCGATGCTTGAAAAGCACCGATGCTGGCTGTCTGCGCGTATTAACGAAATCAGCGAGCGTGTCGCGGCGTGAGCAGCGAGAGTCGATCCACACCGCCCTGTATGATGTCAATTTTGGTGATCCTGACCGGGTTATCCATCCCCAACGTCATCGGGAAAATGCCGTAGCTGCATTCGCAAATGGAGGCGGCGCATATTCAAGTCGCGAAGGCGACGCCATGGCTGGCCGCGGTCGATGCAGCGATTGTTTTTTATGCTTACAGGAAAGCGCCGTCCTGACGATTATGCACCATGACGGGGGGGTTATTCCCCCGTCAGTCCGTGCTTGACGGCATAGAGCGCGGCCTGGGTGCGATCATCGACACCGAGCTTTGATAAAACAACGCTCACATATCCCTTAACCGTGCCCTCGGTGAGGTTCAGGTTAAACGCAATGGCTTTATTGCTTTTGCCAGCAGCGATTTCTTTCAGGATATCCAGCTCGCGCGGTGTCAGTTGTTCATGCGGCATGCGCTCGCCGGAAGCACGTCTTAGCAGTTGTTTTTGAACGGCGGGATGAAACACCGGAGCGCCGCGATGGGCGCTGTGAATCGACCAGATCAATTCAGCCTTGGAAACATCTTTCAACAGATAGCCCATGACTTCCGCATCGATGGCTTCCTGCAGACATATGTCATCGCCGAGCGTACTCGTGAGCAAGATAACCTTTGAGGAGCATTGGGAATCGCGGAGCGTGGAGGCGGCGTCAATGCCATTTATGGCGCCAGGCAACGCCACATCCATCAGAACGACGTCAGGATTCAATTCTACGACCAGGGCAATGGCTTCTTCACCTGTAACGGCGTCACCTATAATTTCAATCGTGGGGTCGTCGCCAAGCAAGATATGCAACCCTTCGCGCACCATCGCGTGGTCATCCACAATTACGATTTTGACTGGATCGTCGTTGCTCATAATTCTCTCCCCGGGCTATTTACGCCAGCGGTAGTCTGACAGAAACGCAAACGCCGCCGTCGGCCCTGTTCGTAATCACAAACTTACCACCGATTGCAACGGCCCGCGCGCGCATGCTTTCCTTGCCGATATGCGTTGAGCCATGGGCTCCGTTTGAATGACGCTTTAGGCCCTGGCCATCATCTTCAATAAAAAAGCACCGCTCATTTCCTTCACGTTTCAATGTTACATGGACGGATTTCGCCTCTCCATGGCGAAACGCATTGGCGAGCGCTTCCTGCGCGATGCGCAAAAAAGCTTCACTCATATTTGCATCCAACTCCATTGTCTCATCAAAATTGAAATGCACAACGGCGTCTTCCGGCGCGGTCAAATCGCAGTGGCGTTGCAGTCCTTTCAACAGACCATTGCGCCGGACAAACGCCGCCATCGATCCGTCATCGTCAAGGCCGCTCAACTCCGCCAGCAGCGCTTTCATTTCCTTTTGTGCAATGCCGGCGATTTCCATGACGCGCCGAACGCGGGCCTCGCCCTCTTCGCGGTTTTTTTCATAGCCGGGGCCGATAGACTGCGCGACGAGCGTCATGGAAAAAATCAATTGGCTGACATTGTCATGGAGATTGCGAGCGAGACGTTGCCGTTCCTTGACAGCGGCGTAATTTTTTTCCCGCTCATAAGAACGCGCATTGTGAATAGCGATTGCCGCGTGGCGGGCAAAGACTTCGAGCATGTGTATGTCGTTATCACCAAACCGTTTTGGCGGCGCCGCGCCGATGCCAAAAGTGCCGATGATGTCGCCGCGCCATAAAATCGGCATGCCGACCACGCTGTCTTCATCCATGCCGCTGCGTAAAGGTCCTTTCAGCTCTGCATACCGATCAATCAGGACAGGCCCGCGATCACGATAGACTTTACCGGCAAGGCCATCGCCCGGATATGCGATTGAGCCGAGTTCCTCGGCGGGCATTTTGTAAACGGCTTCGATTTTCACGGCGTTTTCCCGCGGCAGCACAAGTCCGATAGATCCACGATCGGCGCGCAACAATTCGCAAGCCTTTTGAACAATCGTCGTCAGCAGGGGGCGTAATTCAAGCTCCCCGCTAATGACCTCGATCATCTCCCGCAAGTGATCTTGATCTATCATAGCATCGTGAGCGTCCGGCATCCGCACTCCGTATACAATTTCGTAAGGTTAGTTTCGCGCCCCTGACTAAAGACAGGTGCATTACTGACGAATTGCAGGACCGATAAGCGCCATTCGCAAGCTGTATTCTGTGTTTACGCACACCATGTCGGGCGCGTCAACGGTGAATTGGTCACCGTCAGTCAGTAAGGAGAACCCCATGGAAACGATCATCAGCATCATTGGCGGCGCCCTTGTGATGATCTGCATCACATTGGGTCTGGCGCATGTGTTCAGTGGCGCGCCATTCATCATTTAAAGCGCGTCTATCTAATATTTTTGAAAAACTGATTTGACGGGCGTCATTCGAATTTGGAAAGCTGTCAAATCAGCCCTGTCAAAAGTTAGCATAAAGCTGGCGCCAATTACAGGATTGAAGATTACGCCCCACAAACACTACATCCATCGTGCGTATTGATCTCTTAAAGCGCTGACCTGTCCCTGAGGCGACTTTCCCGGTCGCCGGCGCAAAAGGAGAGATCAAATGGAAGACGCAATGAATGTGAGCGGCGGCATGATTATCATGACCGGCGTCATCATATGCATCGCAGACGTATTTTTCGGTCTGGCGATGATTGTCTGAAAGATCCGGTTCAGTGCCCGCTGAACCGGATTTTTCTTTCAGAAGATCGCAGGCGCGCCGTCTCCCGCCGGGGGCGCTTTTTCCTCAGTCAACGCTTCATCAAAGTTCGGCTGTTTGGCGCCTTTGATGAGGTATATAAAGAAGCGGCGGATGTCCGCGCCGATAGCATAAAGCGCGGGGACGAAGAACAGCGTCACAAACAGTGCGAAGAGAACGCCGAAGGACAAACCGACGCCAACTGGCACCAGATATTTCGCCTGGATTGAGCGCTCCATCATCAGCGGCAGCAATCCGACAAATGTGGTCAGTGATGTCAGCAGGATCGGACGGAAGCGTTTCGTTCCGGCTTCGACAAGCGCCTCGGCGCCATCCATGCCTTTCTCACGCAGCTTGTTGATGTAATCGATCAGCACAAGATTGTCGTTCACGGCGACGCCGGCGGCGGCCATGATCCCGAGATAGGAAAACAACGACAGCGACAAGCCAAGGAACAAGTGCCCGATCATCGCGCCCGTAAAACAGAAAGGGATTGCGGCGAAGAGAATAAGGACCGGTTCGAAATAGGATTTGAACGCGACCGCGACGAGGAAATAGGCGACGCCAATCGCGATCAGGCCGAGTGTCAGGATTTCCGCCATGAATTCCGCTTCGCCCTGCGCCCGGCCGATATTGCCGCGTTTGACTGTTGCGTGACGGGCGTCAAATTCTTCAAAGAAGTCATCGGAGAGGGCGGTGCGGATTTCCTCAATGCGTTCGGAGGCGACTTCCGCGCTGACGATGACGGCGCGCTGACGCTCGCGGCGCAGGATGCGCGTGATGCCGTCGGCGAATTCGATATCGGCGACGGTGTAGAGTGGCAGCTCGCGGCCATCGGCGGTTCGCACGCGCATGTTACGTAGGTGATCGAGGGACTCGCGATCCGAACGGGGATAGCGGACAAATACGCGCACATCCTGCCCGTCACGCGGGAGGCGCTGAACTTCCTCGCCATAATAGCCCTGCCGCACCTGACGCGCGACGTCGGCAATCGTGACGCCCAGCGCCTCGGCGCCGGGTTTCAAGTCGAAACGAATTTCGTCGGTTGACGACTGCGTATCGTTGACGACGTTATAGACGCCGTCAAAGCTGCGCAGCTTGTCCATCAGATCTTCGGCGGCGACATTCAGGTCTTCCAGGCTCTTGGAGTTCAGCACATATTGAATTGGCGGGTCATTATCGGCGTTTTGATAATGAACCGAAATCGTCTCCGCATCGGGAACCTCGCCGATCAGAGCGCGCAGGCGCTCCGCTGTTTCTTTTGCTGTCAGTGTGCGGGTTTCCGGCGGCACGAGCTTGACCAGCGCCAGCACCTGATTGTCGCGCGAGCGCGTGTACCAGTTCTCGATCAGTTCGCCTTCGCCGCCAGTTGATTCATTGACTTCGTCTACGAGCGCTTTCTCCGCGACCTGTATTTGCTTCAGCACTTCCAGCGTGCGGGCGTATGGCGTTCCCTGCGGAAGGTTGACGGTGATTTCAATTTGATCAGACTCTACTTCCGGCAGGAATGAAGTGCGCACGATGCCATTGGTCAAAAGGCCGATCGACAGGATCATCGCGCCGATGAAACACGCTGCCGTCAGGTAACGTCGCTTGATCGCCGACGTGATTGCCGGATGATAGACGTTGCGCGCAAACCAGACGACCGAGTCCGCGATCTTTGCTTGAAAGCGCGCAATCTTGCTCGTCGGGCTGGTTGGCTTCAAATGCGACAGGTGCGCCGGCAGGATAAGAAGGGACTCAACCAGAGAAAACGTTAGCGCCAGTACGACAACCAGAGAGATTGCGCGGGTGAATTCGGCTGTGCCGCCGCCGACAAACATCCACGGCGCAAAAAAGATCATGGTTGTCAAAACGGCGAAAATCACCGGCATGATCACCATCTTCGTTCCGTTGATCGCGGCGTTAACACCCGTTTCGCCATCCTCGATCTTAGTGTGTATCGCTTCGCCGACAATGATCGCATCATCGACGATGACGCCAATTACCAGTAGAAAGGCAAAGCTTGAGATCATGTTGAACGAAACGTCGACCATCGGCATGAAGGCGACGCCGCCGGCAAAAGCGACGCCGATGCCGATCGCCACCCAGAGCGCAACGATTGGGCGCAAAAACAGCATCAATGTAATCAGCACCAGGATGAGCCCGGTCAAGAAGTTCGACATGATTGTACCGATGCGGCCTGAATAGGCTTCTTCCTGATTGTCCCAGACCGTCAGCGAGATGCCTTCAGGGGCGTTCGGACGTTCATTTTCGAGGTACTCTTCAACCTCGCGGGAAATCTTGACGACATCCATTTCCGGTCCGCTCATCACCTGTACGAGGATCGTGTGCTCCCCATTGACGGTGGCGAGAAGGTTCACCTCTTCAAACCCGTCCTTAACCGTGGCGATGTCGCCAACGCGCACTACGGCGCCGCTAGCAAGTTGTCGAACGATGATATTTTCAAAGTCGGCCTGAGAGTCGGCGAGCTTGCGTGTGCGCAATTGCATGTCGCCAAGGCCAGTTCGCACTAACCCCGCGGAAAGGTTTACCGATGATCCGCGCACCGCTTCAACGACATCGTTGATGGTCAGGCCGTAACGGCGCAGGGCTTCTTCGGAGACTTCAATGGAGACTTCCTCTTCGCGCACGCCGAAGAGATCAACCGACGGTACGCTCGGCAAGAGTGCGATGTCACGCCGTATCTTGTCGGCGTAGCGTTTTAATATGCGTTCATCGACTTCACCGCGCACGGCAATGCGCACGATTTCGTTCTGACTTCTGAAGAGTCGCATTTGCGCTGGTTCTGCCGCAGCGGGGAATGTGTTGACGGAATCGATCTCGCGTTTCAGATCCTGCAGGAACTTGGCTTCATCTAGATCATCGTCGCCGATCGCCCAGACGGTGCCCTGTCCCTCGCTGGCTTCCGACCACATCTGATCGATACCGTTGACGCGGCTGACAGCCTCTTCGAGGCGTACCACAATTTGTTCTTCAATGTCTTGTGGCGAGGCGCCGAGCCATTGCACCGTGATAACGGCGCCCGGCAATTCCACATAAGGATCAAGTTCGCGCTCGATGCGCATGAAACTGACCGTTCCTGCGATCAGAATGCCGAACATTAAAAGATTGGCCGCGACCTTGTTTTTCGCCCACCAGGAAATGACGCCGTCCATGGGTTTTCTCCTAGTTTGTGGCTGTAGCGAGGGTTGTGCTTTCGCTTGCCGGCGAACCGGCGACAGCGAGTTCAATGCCGTCAGCGGCGCCGCGGACAGGGGAGGTGATAACCCTTTCTCCCGGTTCTACGCCGCCGATAAGAATGGCGCGATTGCGGTCGGAGCTGGCGACGGCGACTTTTCTTATTTCCAGCGTGTCATCATCACGCGCGACAAACACCTGGTCATTGCCGCGCAGCGCCGCGCGCGGCACCACAACGCTGTTGTCGATTTCGCGTCCTTGAATTTCCGCTGTTACGAACAGCCCTGCAGCGAGCGGCGCACCATTATCGGCGCCGGCGCCATAAGGATCGTCAACTTCAGCATAAGCGAAGAGCACGCGCGTTTGCCGGTCATAACCGCTATCGGTGTGAGCGATGCGCCCGCGCCAGATACGTGGTTCGCCCGCAACCAGCGCCGTCAGCACCACATCAGGGCCCGGATTGTTCGCGTCTTTGCGAAAACCAATTGTCAGGCCCAATTCTCCAAGCTCTGAGTCGGTCAGCGGCAAAGCCACCTCCATCACATCGGAGGAAAAAATTTCTCCAAGGTTGTCGCCAGGCCTTACAAACTGTCCGAGATTAGCGAGCTGTGTTTGCACGCGCCCTTTGAACGGCGCGCGGATCGTTGTGCGTTCAAGTTGCAACTCCGCCTCGCGCAGTATCGCGCGCGCCGAAGCCAGCGCGGCTTCGGCTTCGGCCATTTGCGGCTCACGCAGGGCGAGGGCGGACCCTTCGCCTTGCCCGAGCTCTTCCCAGTCCTTGCGGGCGATGCGCGCTTCGGCCTCTTCGCTGGCGAAACGGTTTCGCGCCTGGGCTACGTTGGCGCGGGCCTGGACCACGCGAAACTCAAATTCCGCAGGCTCGATCCGCACCAGCACGTCGCCTTCTTCAAAGGCGCCGCCTTCGATAAATTGCGGCGAGACATAATTGATCTTGCCGCTGACTTGCGAGGTCAGGTTAATCTGGGTCCGAGGTCTTGCCTCGCCTTGCGCGCTGACGGAAAGACGAACGCGTTCGGCTTGCGCTTCGGCGACGACAACGGGCGTCGCCTTGATCACTTCTTCTTTTTCTTCCGGTTTGGGAGAAAAAATGCTCATCGCCATATTGGCGCCGATCGCGCCGACAAGCACGACGGCGGGCAATGCAAAAACGACCAGCCGTTTTACTGCAAGGCCAATGTCCTTTGGCTTCTTGATCGTTAGAAAACGAGCACCCATTACTTTAACTCCTTTGCGCAGCCGCAATTCGGCGCAGCTTACCGCCCGGCGCGGAAAGCGTGTCCGGCGTGAATTTTTGTGGTCTCGTTAATCCCGTCTTCTGGCGCGCTCATTCTGGCGCTGGTTTCGCGTTCTCACTCATGCACTTCCGGTGTCTTTAATCTCCGAAATTGCGGGCGCGTTTTCCAGAGGGGAAAGACCCTGGTTTGAGCGCCTTACCGACCCTTGCACACGGCCCGTCTAATCGGTGGAGGAGTTCTTTGACAAGGACATAAAAACCGCCTCAACAAGGCGTCCTTTTCGAAGCATTTTGATGATGTCGGTTCGTCCTGCACCAGTCTCTTTTGGTCGTGCTAGAACGAAGTGCAGAAATGGTGACATGGCGCCGAGATTTGCCAGGGTGAGCCGGGTTTAACTTCCGGTTAGTAGTTACACCACTCATTTTCGCGCAAAATACCCCTATTCGGAGGTATTGCGGAACGTCGTCATGTCTTACATTTCCAATAGCAAAATGTGGCGCCGTTAAAGGAGAGAAGATGTGCTACGCGAGAGCGACCGCAGAGACACAGCCCGGATTGCGACCGACATCGTAGTGGAAGCGTCTGCCGATACATAGACGATGGTTTCGCCGTACAATTTACAAATATCGCTGCTGAGCAAGCAACGGAGGCGGCGCGCCCGGCGGACAACGCCGCCTAGCGATCAGCTCAAAGAGTTCTAGTCACCAACATATTGAAGCTTCTACCTACGTTCCTTGGCTGGTCATCGTGATAAGCGATGGCCGGCTTTTTTTCGCATTCGATAAATAGACGAGCCATTGAACTGTGTTTTCGTTTGGAAATTGCGGTCACGCAAAAACAAAGTCATCCTGATGCAGGCTGGCGACGTTAACGTTAACAAGCCTGATCAAATCGCCGCCGCCGAAATCGATCAATGTATCGCCGCTGCTGTTGCTCGCCGCCGCCAGGACTTCGGCAAACGTATCGAATGAAGCGCCCATGCCTGACAAATCAATAACGTCAAACGATCCCGCGCCAGCCTGGAAGTCCGTGACCGTATCCGCATCGTCGCCGACCTCGAACCGAATGACGTCGTCGCCGGTTGCCGTAAGAATGCGGTCGTCACCATCGCCCCCATCCAGCGTATCGGAGCCGGTATTACCGTCCAGCGTGTCGTCGCCGGCGTCGCCAAGCGCGACGTCGTTACCCGAGCCGGTGAACAGCAGGTCATTGCCGTTGCCGCCGCTCAGCGTGTCGAACCCGATGCCGCCGGCGAGCGTGTCATTGTCATTGCCGCCGAACAATAGATCCGCCGATGACCCGCCAAACAGCTCGTCGTCGCCATCGGCGCCGGAGACTGTGTCCAGCCCGTCGCCGCCGTCGAGGAGATCATTTCCGGAACCACCGAATAGCTCATCAGCGCCCGGATTGCCGTAAATCTCGTCCGCTCCCGAACCGCCGGCGATCGTATCGTTGTTCCCGCCGCCATTCAGAGTATCGTCGCCGAGGCCACCGAACATCTCGTCAGCTTCGTCTTCGCCGTTGACCAGGTCGTTCCCGTCGCCCCCGTCGAGAAAGTCTGCGCCGACGTCGCCAAACAGCGTGTCATTGCCGGCGTTGCCGGACAGGGAGTCGTCGCCGTCATTGCCGGAAAGCGAATCCGCGCCGCCGCCGCCGGTAAAAACATTGACGCCTGCGTCGCCATTAAACGTGTCCGCGAATGCTGATCCGACAAAAGATTCAATTTCCGAAAACACGTCGCCAGCCGCGTCTCCGGTGTGAGAACCCGTTGCAATGTTGAGTGTAACGCCCGACGTCGCGGTAGAGTAATCAGCCGTATCGGTTCCGTCTCCCCCCTGAAGGGTATCGGCGCCGGCGCCGCCGGTCAGGGTATCGTTACCCGCATCGCCGAGAAGCGCATCGGCGCCGTCATTGCCATGAATTTCATCATTTTCAGCGCCGCCAAGGACGGTGTCATTTCCGTCTCCGCCTTCGAGTGTGTCCGCGCCGTCGCCGCCTTCCAGCGTGTCCGCGCCGCCTTCGCCGAGGAGGCTGTCATTACCGGCGCCGCCGACCAGCGCATCGGCGGACGTTCCGCCGCGTATGGTGTCCAGGCCGTCGCCGCCGTCAATCGTATCGGCGCCGCTGCCCCCGGTGATATCGTCATCGCCGCCGCCGCCGCCAATCGAGTCGTCGCCTGCGCCGCCATCGATGGTGTCATTGCTGTCGCCGGTGAATGCCGTGTCGTCTCCGTCAAGCAGATCAACGTCTTGTGTGCCTGAAACCGACAACAAAAAGTCCCCCCCGGAAGTTCCGGTTGCGGCGTAGCCTCCGGCCGTCGCCGTAACCATCATACCCGCGCTGGCGGAAGGCGGCGGCCCGGGGTCGCCAGGTTGTGGGACAATCCCAAGGTCAGGGCGCCAACCTGCGGTCAAATCATTGAAAGTCAGATTTGTTGAATTGATGACAATGCGCGTTGGCGGGCTGCCGGTTCCTCCGCCTGCGCCGGATTGTTTGAAATCTTCTAGACTATCGTAGCGGGTGAGGCGCAACGGCGTTGCGCCGGGGTCGAATCCGCCGCCGCCCCCTGTTGGGCTTGTTCCGCAATGCTCCTCAGGACCGGATATGGAGATACTGCCTTCCGTATTGCCGTAAACATAAAACGCACCGGATCCCTCGC
The DNA here is from genome assembly GCA_039196665.1 of Pseudomonadota bacterium. GTDB lineage: Bacteria > Pseudomonadota > Alphaproteobacteria > Caulobacterales > Parvularculaceae > Hyphococcus. The sequence goes on from JBCCUQ010000002.1 coordinate 446,380, forward strand.
CGATAAATCCAAACGTCGCAAATGGTGATGTTGTCGTGACACATCGAACGGTTTCCCCTTCGCCTATGTCGACCTCAGTAACTTGAGTAGAGCTTGAAGTTGGGATCACATACAAATTCAGGCCGACCGGATCGATTTTTCCAGTGACGATATCACGAATGAAAATCATCGTGCCGGCGTCAGCGTCGTCAATCTCGAAGTGACTGGCGCCATGCGTGCTTTGCGGGTCGAATGCCGATGAATAGTCGATGAGGTAAACATCCTCCCCGGCGCCGCCGGAAAGGGTTGTCTCCACGCCATCGTCTTCGCTGTCGATGATCGCCTGACGCTCCGTTGGGGTCAGCGAAGCGTAGTCGAATGTCGGCGCGTGAATATTGCCGAGCAAATCATTGCCCGCGCCGCCGGTGACGCTGTCGACGCCTTCGCCGCCGAACAGGCTGTCATTGCCTGCGCCGCCGTCGAGATCGTCGTTCCCGCCGCCGCCGTCAATGCCGATGGCGCCGGTGAAAGTTGAGAGATCAACGGTATCGCCCTCATTGTTGAGGATGAGATATTCAATTGAGATAAGGGTGTCGGCTTTGCCATAGGTGTCGGTAACGTTAATGACCTGATCGCCGTCGCCATTAACGCCGCCATCCGTAAACGTAACATTCGTATTGACCGATCCGTCTTCGGATGAATAGTCCGCGACATCAATTCCATCGCCGCCGTGGAGGGTGTCATTTCCCGCGGCGCTTGATAGCAGGCCATCGCCGTCAGCGATTAGCCAGTCGTTTTCATCTCCCCCATATATCTCATCGCTTGCCGCAAATCCTGAAAGTGTTTCTGTACTTAAGCCGCCAATTATCAAGTCGCGCAGCGCTGTTCCATCAATTGCAGTAGGTTCGTCATCTGCAATTGTTGAACCAATAAATAAGTACCTAGGTAACGTATCGGATGCTATTCCACTCGCAGCAACCAAGGAAGCGATTTGATAAACCTCTGCTGGCGAAAATGTGGTCAAAAAGGAGCGGGGATCATTATTAACCGTTGCAGCGTTGATACCGATTGCAAATTGCTCATTCCCACCCACAAATTCCTGTGGAGAATAAAGTGCAGGACCACCGCTCATGCCAGATTGAATATTTAAGTTACCCGAGGCCGCAGATGTGTGAGATACGATGGTGTCAATTACGCCGCTGGTCGTTACTAAATTTGGGCCAGGGAATCCGGCAGATGTAATTTGCCTTGCAACATAATCATTGGGATCGATGAATACCGCCAAACCCACCAAGTCGTTTGTTGAAAAAGTACCTCCTGTGAGGTCAAAGGTCGCTATATCAAGATTGATGTCCTGTGAATCATAGTTTGAATCTGACGGGGTTTTTATATTTTGCCTCACGTCATAGTTACGCAGATACGAGACCGTATTAATTGATCCTGAAGATGTTGATACGCTGCCTGAGGTGAAATCAGAAATTGTATCCGTAATAGGATCGTAAGAAATGAAAACATGGCCAGCGGAAACAGCTAGATTTGGAGCTACCGCGAAGTAACTCCCAGAAACTGAGTCATTAGTTCTAAAAACGTTTGTCTGACCTACGGAGTCTAGTGCGGACATTATACCTCACAGTTCTCTTCAGTTATTTTTCGACGGGTTTTATTCCGTAGCAAAGGTTCAGTGGTTTAGGGTCGGTGCAGGATGCTGCCAAGTTTGCACTACAACCGCTGTTTTGCGCACGTAGACACCAAGAAGGCTTGTTGCCAAAATCGCGTGATGTGCTCTCAGTGTCGTAAATACAACCGGGAGAACAAGACATAGAATTTGGAGCACCTGGCAAGTCTGGTTTTAAATCGTATAAACCATCACCAGTAGCAAATTTTTGGCGATTAATTCTGGTGCATGCAAAATACGTAGAATCTTTTTGCGCCCTTTCGCGGGTTTTTGCAGGGTTTTCATCTAGATGAAAAACTGTTCCATTGTCTGTGACTTCATTCACAGACCTTGCTGCTCCCTCCCACATGCCGACGCAGTAAGTTTTTTCTTTAAACCTGACGCAGGTAGGTGTTATTGGGCTCCAAGCCTCGCACCAATTAGGAACAATCGGCTTGCCAAGCGTATCATTCTGTAATGCGCATCCGGGATTGCAAATTAATGTATCATCATCGCTGACATCCAAATTCTGAAGCACTTCTGGAACAGCTTGTGAATATTCTTGCGCTAATTGGTTGGATGAAGTTTCGTCGTCAACAGAGTGTCGAGGGGTTGTTGCGGAGCGCTCACACCCAATCAAGACCATACCAGCACCAAAAAAAATAAGCATGGTGCTAACAAAATTTTTGCGTACCATCAGCATGGTTCAGTTCCTTCTATTTGCGGCATGCCCACTGCAGTATCCAGAGTTCTGATCGTTGGGACCTGGACCCGTTATTACCAAGCTGTTGTTCGCCATCGATTATTCCCTTGTAATTTTTTGAATGCTTCCAGTGTCATTTCACACTGTACGCCATAAACTGGCGCTGCTGTTGGTGGCTGTCCTCCGAAGTATATTACTTCGCTGTAGTCTTGCGCTTCATCGGTTGAGGCTGGTTGGCCGGAAATGAAATCGTAAAATTCACGTCCTTCACGACACCAATCCGGCAACTCCCATTTTGAACAATAAAGCCGTGTACCGTGTTCGTAACTCTCAGCAGCCATTGCGTCGCAATTAGGCGTATCGTTGTCATCTGCGGATGATACAGTGCATACAGCAGCTCCAGTGGCTGAGTCAGACCACTCGCCGCACCACGGGTGTAACCGCGCCGCCGCCCGTCGACCATTAAAAGGCCGGTCTGAGGCAAATTTCTGACAGAGCTTGATTGGAACCATGACCCGTTGACTGTTCTCTGTTGTGGGAATTTCCATTTCGGCGAGAACGTCACAAAATCGAAGCACGGACTGCGTTTGCGATTCGTTCAAGCTGAGCGCATCGTAACCCAAAGAACTGTCCGTACAGAATGGCTCAGACGGTTCGACCTGACGATCTGGATCATTAACGCAAACAGTTTCACCATTTGGGCCGGTGCGCGAGCACATTTGTCGCCAGTCCGTCCAGAGCTGACATTCAGGATTGTCTTTGCCAAACTTAGCTAGTGTATGCTCGGTAAGTGTCTCTTTCTCTTCTGAAGGCTTACATCCAGAAACAAACACGAAGAAAGCTAAAACACAAACTATGTAATGAGTTCGGAAGGTCTGTGATTTTGAGACAACCATTATACTGTACTCCTGATGTCAGCATCTAAGCTTTCGCCACAAAGCACTTGCAGTTTAAAATCGCCGAGATAACGGGCGAGAAACCGGTAATTGGTAATGATGGTGTTTGCAGGAAGAACATCGCCCCTTGTTGCTTCAAGCAAAAGTAAAGGCTCCTGATCAATTGTTACAACCGACGTGCGCGTTTCCGCCAATTGCGGCAGCCTTTCCTGCTGCCCTAAAAATACGTCATGCTTGTCGAAATACTGCGCGTATTGATAACCGTTCCATCCTTGATTACGATTTTTACCTTCTGGAACTAGCGCCACACGCGACAGAAAACCGTCAAAAGAAATTCTCTCCAGATTAGAAATTGAATCCTCTGCTGTTAATTGCGTCATTTGCGTGTTGAATATCGCTTTCAATCGATCTGGATCGATAGTTTCAAAATCCTCACTCTGCTCGTTTACAAGCACAAGCACACTAACGTTGTGCTGTCTCATCCCCCCGCTTGGTATGTAAGTGCCAATAAAAACCCGTTCGAGCGTGCCGTCACCGTCCAGATCCAACGGCCCGTCAACTTCATGAACGGCGGCCGGCCAGCCGCGCCAGTAATATTCTTCGGGAAAACGTTGCATCGCGACTGGTTGCGCGGCGTCAAACGCCCCTTCGCAAGAAATTTGTTGAAAGGCGCTCTCATTTGAATGCTCTGCGCCGGTTGAATGGGCGTTTGTCGAAGCGCATGCGGAAACGATAGCCGCTGTCGCAAGTAATAAGGAATGCATTTTCATCATCGAACCGCTCTCCTATTTCATAATGTCATGCATGAATTTCTTCACAAAGTAACTCTTTGTTAAAACCCATGAAAAAGTGATTAATTTTCAAGGCTACTGCTATCGATTCATTCAAGTCTATTCGTCACCTTGTTCGCATATATAGGGATTCTTGTGACGGAATATTGATCTTATTAAGCCGTGGTTTCAGGCGGCGATGGCTTCAAATATTCGGGCATTGAAATGTTCAAAAACGACTGCGCCGGAAAGCGTTGTCTCCACGCCATCGTCTTCGCTGTCGATGATCGCCTGACGTTCCGTTGGGGTAAGCGACGCGTAGTCGAATGTCGGCGCGTGAATATTGCCGATCAGGTCGTCGCCCGCGCCGCCGGTGACGCTGTCGACGCGTTGCTGACAGAAAGGAATGATTGGCGTTCCAAAATCCGTCTCACCGGACGCCTACGGAGCATCCAGTGGTGCAGGAGAAGACTCGAACTTTTAGTACAATTCACTAAATTCGAGACTGTACGGATAAAAAGTCGCCGTCCGGCTTGAGGGCTATGATTTCCGTTATGCGCGCAAATGCGGACATGAAGAATTGAGCGTCGAGTTCCGCAACATCCCGTCGCACGCTCGACATCCAATTGATTTTTATATTTCAAATACTCAATAAGCTGAGTTCGTCGCCTTCGGCTATTGCTCACTTTTAGGAGCGAGATGGTCCATTTTTTCATGGCCTTAATTGAGGCGACTGACGTCGTTCTGAAAATTTTCTCGACGGTAAGCCTCGATTCTGAGATAAACCGTTCAGTTTTGTGATAGTATCACGGTCCTGCCTTTGATTTTATTGCCCCCTCGGGATTCTGAACGCCGCTTTTCAAGGCGGTGCTAACTGTATTCCGAGGCGGGCAAGCATGGCGATACGATCAGAACATAGAGGCAAAGCGCGGCTCGCACATATTGTGGCCGTTGTCGTCTTTGCTCTGGCGCAGCTTGCTGTTGCTGCGCATGCTGAAGATGACCATGACGCCCATGCGTCTACGACTTCCTGTGCAATCTGTTGTCTTTCCTTTTTCGACGATGATGTTGATGCGCTGCCGCCGATTATTGACTCCGTAGCCCCAAGCCAGCGGCTGGACTTTAGTCTGCCGATGTCGGTTGCGCAAATTCCGGTCGCCAAATTTGATCTTCACTCCATAGCCCGCGGTCCGCCGCACAACTGATCCCGACAAGTATTTGCGTTTTGGGCGCGCGCTAAGAAGCGCGCCCCAACAAGTAAATGTTGGCGAAGTTCGTCAGTTATCTATGGAACAGTATTTATGTACAAGGGCGGCTCTTGGGGCGCGGGCTATGCGCTAATCTTTGCGGGCGTATCGGCGTTAACGCCTACGCAGGCGCAGGAAACAGAAAATTCAAACAATCAAGACACGATTGTTGTCACAGCGACACGTACGGCAAAACCGTTATTGGAAACGCCAGCGGCGATCACCGTTCAAAATCTCGATGATCTCCGCGAGCTGGGGTTCACTTACGGCACTGATGAATTTCGCGGCGTGCCCGGCGTTTTCTTCCGTCGCGGCGAGGGCGACGGCGATGAGTTTCCTTTCGTAACAATTCGTGGCGTAACAGGGAACCATGGCAACGATACTTTTCTCGCACTGATTGATGGTATTCCTTTTGTCGGGCCGGACGAAGAAGTCTTGCTAACCGAAATTCCATATGGATCGGTTGAGAATGTGGAAATCGTTCGCGGTCCGGTTTCGGCGCTTTACGGCCGCGGCGCTATCGCCGGCGCCGTCAACTATCTGACCCGCACGCCGACGCGAAACGGCGCCCGCCTCGAGTTTACCGGCGGCAGCGATGACTATTACCGCGCGGCCGGCGGCGTAGAGGGCGTTTTTGGCGACTTCTCACTTCTCGCTGACGCCGCCTATGAAAATTATGAGGGCTGGCGTGAAAACAGCGCCCGCGAAACGGTCAACATCTTTTTGAAAGGCATTTGGTCACCAACGGATCAAACAGCGCTCACGGCTTATCTCAGTTATATCAATCGCGATGCGGAGGTCCCAAGCACCATCCCGACCCTCAGCGACGGGACGATTGTAGACGTCATTGGCGGACGTGAATCATTTTTGGGTTTGGCGCCGACAAGAAATGATGTTGAAGGTTTTATTGGCGCCTTACGGCTAAACCATGACTTCTCAGATAATTTAAGCATTCAGATCACAGGGCATGCGCGTCAGTTCGACAGCGACGTCCGGTTAAATTTCTATGATGCATTCGGTTTCGATCCGTCGCGCAATGTGATGGCGATCAACGGCTTTGCATCGCAGACAGACGCGAAAGTCTTTGTCGGCGAAGCGATCGTCAACTGGGAGACCGGCCGCCATAACATCGTTGCAGGCGTATCAGGTGAGCGGGCGACGCTTGATGAAGAAGACCGATGGACTGGTCAGTTTGGCTTTACGTTTGACTGCGGTTTTGCGTTTTACCTGGTCGAAATCGACTATACGACGGGTGAGGTTTTAAATCGCGACAATCCCTGTTTCGTCAACGATCAGTTGCGAACCGCGGCTGACACCACGAACTCGTTCTGGAGTACATTCGTTCAGGACGAAATTACTCTGACATCCAATCTGACTCTTACCGTGGGTGCGCGCTACGACGCCTTCCGCCGAAAAGTTGATTTTGATGTCTTGGGGACTTTTCCAACTGATGAAGTTGCAGAGGGTGACGAGGGGGCGTTCGCGCCAAAAGCCTCGCTCGCTTACGATTACGGCCCTGGGCTGATTTACGCCTCCTACGGACGAGGATTCAACTCCAATTTCGGTCCGGTTTTTCAATGGGACACGTCGCAATTTGCGCGCGTTGAACGGCCAACGACAATAGACAGCTTTGAAGCCGGGTGGAAAGGCGCAGCATTGGAAGGACGTTTCGAATGGGAAGCGGCCCTATTCTACCTTGAACAGCGCAATCGCCGTTTATTCGTCGCAAATCCTGATCCGATGGGTCCCTCTTCACTGGCGACAACGGGGCAGAAATTTTCAAGCCGCGGCATAGAAACGTCGTTTCGTTTCTATCCAACCGACGGGACGAAACTCGTTGTCAACTATACCTATCTCGATCCTGAATGGGACGAGCTTATTCTGTCTTCGTTCGGCGGCGAGATTGATCTGACGGGGACTGATCCGACCGGCGTCGCCGACCATATTGTTTATGTTGAACTCAATCAGGACATCACCGACTGGCTTTCCGCGCGCGCGACCTATGAATACTACAGCGACTATCAGGTAACCCAGGCGAACAATGTACCTGAGCGCGGCGCCTTCGACCTTGTGAACTTAAGCGCTACGGCGCGCTTACCTGGTCGCGACGATTTCTCGTTGTCGCTATCCGTGCTCAATCTGTTCGACAACGAATATTTTTATTTCTTCGGCGGTCTCCGCGAAGCGGCGACGAACGTCACGCCCGGGCCGCCGAGGCAGTTCCGGGCAACGCTCAGGAAAACCTTCTGATGCGCCGCTCCAATGCAAATCACCATGCCGACGCAAGTCTAGCGTTCCCTCCGTCGGCTCCTGAGCGCCCGGGCGTTATTGAGAATACCGGTTCTCAAAGCGTTCGGGCGTACTTTTTGGAAATTTCGCACCTAGCCGATGACAAGGAGAACCCATGTTAACGCGACGTTCAATTGTATCAGGCGCCAGCGCAGCCTCTGTGGCGCTTACTGCCAACGCAGTTTCTATCGCATCCGCAGCAGCGCAGAGCGCGCGCGGGCGCAGCGCTGACGATGTGGCCCGTGACGAGCTTTTCTGGATGTCGGTTGCACGGGCTTATCGTCTTGACGGGCGGTGGATCATCCTGAATGGCGGTGGCAATAACCCACACCCAACTGCCGTTGTCGAGGCCCTCAGCCGTTACAATGCAATGTCGTCGAGCGCTCCCCGCCCGCATATGTACCGGTTATGGGCGCGGATAGACAATCACCGTGAACGGCTTGCTGCATTGATGGATTGTGCGCCGGAAGAGATGGCCATTACACGGAACACCACAGAAGGTCTGAACATTGTCGGTTGGGGCTTGTCGTTGAACGAAGGCGACGAAGTTCTTATGAGCGATGTTGATGACCGCTATGCTGCAAAGATTTTTGAACAACGGGCAAAACGTCACGGCGTTGTGCTGCGGCGTATTGAATTACCGGTTTCACCAACGGCGAGGCAAACCGTCAGGCTGTTCGAAGAGGCGATGACGCCCAGAACGAAATTGATCGTCGCCAGTCATATCGCGGATGCTTGGGGCTATGTGCTACCGATCCGTGAGATGTCCGACCTCGCCCATGACCGAGGCGCGCAAGTCCTCGTCGATGGTGCGCTCAGTTTTGGGCATGTCCCGGTCAGCATGAAGGAGCTTGGTTGCGACTATTATGCGACTTCACTGCATAAGTGGTTGAACGCGCCCCTCGGTACAGGTGCGCTTTACGTACGCCGCGATCGCTTAGAGAGCTTATGGCCGCTTTACGGCACGCGGCGTGAAGCTGACGACATTCGCAAGTTTGAAGACATTGGAACGCGAAGCGGGCCGACGATCGCCGCGATTGGTCAGGCGCTTGATTTCTATGAGCAGCTTGGCCCCGAACGCAAAGCGGCACGGCTTCGATATCTCTTATCAATCGTGACGGACAACCTCGCACGAGTTAACGGCGTTCGCGTGATCACCGAGCCGGATGTTCGAAAACGATCAGGTCTCGCGCGCGTTGTTGTTGAGGGTATGTCAGGGAGAGACCTCACAACTGCGCTACGCGAAGAGTTCGACATCTATACCTATGGAAACTTTCCGGGACCACATGACGGCGTCTATATCTCCCCGAATGTTTTTAATTCCAGCAACCACATAACGGCGTTTTCAAACGCGATCAAAGAGATCGCAGCGCGGTAGTTTGCGTGCTAATCAATTGCGAGGTTTTCATGCTTGAAGCAAAACAACTCACAAAAAAGTTCGGAGTTCTGACGGCGCTTGATCGTCTCGATCTCAAGGTTGGAACAGGAGATATCATGTGTCTTCTCGGCGCCAACGGCGCTGGCAAGACAACGACAATCAACCTCTTTCTCGGGTTCCTGGAACCGTCATCCGGCGGCGCCTTCGTCAACGGGCTGAACGTCGCCCAGGCGCCGTTGGAAACGAAAAAGCACCTTGCTTACATTCCTGAGCAGGTCGCGCTCTATCCGCAGCTTTCCGGCGTTGAAAACCTTGACTACTTTCTTCGTCTGTCCGGCGTTCGTAAGTCGCGAAGCCAATTGATTTCAGTAATCAAAGAAGCAGGACTTGACGAGAACGCCGCAGGCCGGCGCGCGTCCTCCTATTCGAAGGGCATGCGCCAGAAAGTCGGCATCGCTATCGCGCTGGCCAAGAATGCAAAAGCGCTGTTGCTGGACGAGCCGTTGTCCGGCCTGGACCCGTCCGCGGCCAATGCGCTTTGCGTATCGCTCCGTAGGCTTCGCGATGATGGCCGCGCCATCCTGATGGCGACGCACGATGTTTTTCGGGCGAAGGAGGTAGGAACGCGCATCGGTATCATGAAGGCAGGCAATCTGGTTGATAATCTCGATGCATCCACATTGGACGCCAGTGAGATCGAACGAATTTACCTGGCGCATATGCATGACGGGGATGTTTCCGAAGCCAGAACGGGAGCGGCGGCATGATTACCGCCATCGCTCAAAGAGAAATCGTGTCATTCCTGCGCAGCGGTGTCTTTCTTTCAATCGCCGCTGCATTGTTTGCGCTACTCGCCGCTGCGGCGATGCTTTCCGTTGAGCGTGTTTCAACATTTGAACGCGAGCGCGTAGCCGCTGAGGTGGTTGATCGCGAAGTGTGGGACACGCAAGGCGAACGCAACCCGCACTCCGCCGCTCACTTCGCGCGTTACGCCTTCAAACCCATTCCCGGGCTGGTGGCGTTCGATCCGGGCGTAACGGACTATGCGGGCATAGCATTGTGGATGGAGGCTCATTATCAAAACCCGGCCGTTTTCAGGCGCGCAGAAGACTTAGGTGATGCGGGCCGCATCGCCAATCTATCGCCTGCCTGGGTGCTGCAAGTCATTGCCCCGCTCTTTGTCTTCCTTGTTTTGTTTGGCGCTGTTGCAGGCGAACGGGAAAGCGGAACGTTGCGGCAGGCGGCTGCGATGGGCGTTAGTCCGGGGGCATTGTTCTCAGGAAAACTTCTGGGGGCGGGCGTCGGGCTTGGCGCGATCATTTTGCCAGCGCTTGCCGTCGCCATATGGATTGCCGGACGCGCTGGGGGCGAGGCGTTTCTCCCTGATCAATTCATTCGAATTGGCGGTTTGATTGTCAGCTACACAGTTTACTTCATATCGCTTGGCGCCATTGCGATCGGCGTTTCAGCGCTTCTGTCTGAAAAACGCGCGGCGTTGATAGCGCTTGTCGCTCTTTGGGCCGGAAGCATCGTCCTGGTTCCGCGTATTGCGAGTGATGCGGCGTCAACAGTTTATGCTGAGCCCGACGCCGCATCGGTGTCACGGCAACTCGATGATGCTTCCAGCGCCTTTTATCAAGACGATGACTATCGCGCTGCAATTGAAACCGCCATTCTTGAAGAATATGGCGTTGAAGAAACTGATGACCTGCCGATCAACTACGGAGCATACTCACTGCAACGAAGTGAGGAACATGCGCACCCGCTGTTTGAAGCGGTCTATGAACGGTTAGACGATATTCACCGAAGCCAGGAGGGCGTTTTGCGCATGGCGTCGCTTGTCTCGCCGGTGATCGCGCTCAACACATTGTCGGCTGGGCTCTCGGGCGCTGATCGTGTTCATCAAAAAGTCTTCGCCAAAGGCGCCGAAACGCATCGCCGAAAAATCATCAAGCAACTCAACGACGACCTAATGTATAACGCGGGTGACGCCCGATACAGCTATACCGCCAATGAACAGCTGTGGCGTGAAATTGAAGACTTCACCTATTCGCCGCCGCGCTTCATTTCGTTACTGGGCGCCTATGCATTCAGCGCCATCGTTCTTCTCGCTTACGCTGTCGGCGGTCTCGTCTTTGCGATGTGGGCCGTCAAACGCGCGCAGAAAAGGATCGCATCATGATCAACTCGATGACATTTGCGCTTGAGCGCAGAATTTTTCTGTTCGCGTTACCAGGAACGCTGATTGTCAGTTGCCTTGTATTGCTTGGGTCGTACGCCGCCATCAGCGGAAAGTCCTATGTGGAGCAAGCGATCGCCGGGCAGGCCGGTTTTGAGGCTCAATCGAATGACGCCGTAACCGAGTGGCGCGACGCGCTTGTCGAAATTGAAGCAAATGACGAAGCGCCGTCTCCTTATGCAGCACGACCGATGAATTTGCGATTGCCAGCGAGCCTGCCGCCGGCGCCGCTCGCGGATTTTGCAATTGGATCTGGCGATCTGTTTCCGACAACGACCAAACTGACCGGCTGGGCCAATCCCGCCGATCTTTTCATTGAGTATGAGTTTGCAAACCCAACAATCCTTGGCATGGGCCGCTTCGATCTCACCTTTCTCGTCATCGTGATTCTCCCATTGGTCATGATTGCTGCGTCGTTTGATGTTTTTGCCGGCGAGCGAGAGCGCGGGCGTGCAAGAATAACCGCGGCGCAGGCCGGGGATATTCAGTCATCCGTTTGGAAAAGACTGTTTATGCGGAACGCCGTCATTTGGCTGGTGTTCTCAATGATCGCTTTGCTTGCAGCGCTCCTTGCGCCGGCGCCGCAAATGTCTGGCGCCCGCTTCCTCAGCTTTATTGTCTGGCTGGGTGTCGCATGGGGTTATGGCTTGTTCTGGTATTCGCTGATCGCGTTTGCTGTTGCATTTGGAAAGCGCAGCGAAACCGTCGCCGCGTCGCTCTTTTCTCTATGGGCGGTTTTTGTATTCGCCGTTCCGGCGATTGGCGGCGCCGTTGCAGAGGCTGCGTACCCGCCGCCGTCGCGTCTTGTCTTCCTTTCGGAGATGCGCGAAGGCGAAGTCGAGGCTGTCAGGGAAGCGGAAAAAATGACTAATACTTTTCTCGCGGACCATCCTGAAATGGCGCTCAGTACTGAAGATGTGCCGGGCTTTTTCAGAGGCGCATTTTTGTCAAACCGGGAAGCCGGCAAGCGCACGACACCGGTGCTCGAAGCTTTCACGCAGTCACGGGAAAACCGCAAAGCGCTCGTAGGGCGGTTGCAGTTTCTGTCGCCCGCGCTCATCGCCAATAATGCGCTTGTGACAATTGCCGGCGGCGACGTCGCCCGTAATATGGCGTATCAGGAACAGGCGCGCGCAGCGTTAAACGACCTGTTCGAGCGCATTGGCCCTGCTGTCGTCGCAAAGCAGCGTATTTCCGTCGCGGAGTTTGACGCGATCCCGAAATTCGAATTCCGCGATCGGACGCTCGGTCAAAAAGTGGGTTCGTTTTTAGCGCCATTGGGCTTTTTGATCGTGGTTGCTGTGCTCCTGCTTCTGGGCGCACGCCGCCGTATGGCTGCGCCACTCGAAAAAATGCTGTAGCGCCCTCACAAGTATTCGTGCTGTGCAAACCACCCAGAACACTGTGCAAAGTTTGAAGACAGAGAGAATCCGTTCTCTCGATTTTTTGCGCGGTCTGGCGATCCTTGGAATGCTGGTCGCCAACATTCCCTGGCATGCGGGCGATTCCATGTCCCGGTTAAGGGACCCAGATGTCGCCAGCGTCACGGCGTGGTTGTCGCAGTATCTGATTTTTGACCAGCGTTTCCTGCCGATCTTCTGCATGCTGTTTGGCGCAAGCGCGTTACTATTGGCGTCTCGCCCAAGCGCGCCGTCGCCCTTTGCGCCGTATTTTCTGAAGCGGATGCTTATTCTGTTTTTTATTGGCGTGGCGCACGCCTATCTGCTTTGGCCGGGCGACATTCTTATCACCTATGCCGTCTGCGCGCCCTTTCTGTTATTGGCTTTGAACTGGAGTCCGCGCCGATTGATCGTGATCGGCGTGCTTTTGAAAAGTATCAATCTTGTCTTCAATGAGTGGCCTGGGATCTATGAGGCCACGTTGGAACAGCTCTTGTTCTCCTGGTGGGTGGACTATGGCGACGCCCCTTCCACGATTGCGGAAGCTTATGCCGGCGGCTACGGCGATCTGTTTTCCTATAACGCATGGCGCAATCAGTTTATTCAATGGACGGCGCTACCTTATTTTCGGATCTGGAATGCGCTGGGCTTCATGTTCATCGGCATGGCGCTCTTCAAGCTCAACATTCTACAGGGCGCGAGATCGCCGGTTTTCTATCGTAGAATGGCCCTGGCCGCGTTAGCGCTCGGCGCGCCGCTGGTCATTTACGGCGTGTTTGCACGCATTGGCGCAAACTCGACTGTAGGGCCGTATCTCGGCTTTACACGTGAGCTGCCGTTAAGCGGCGTCACGTTCCTGACGGGATGCGCGATTTGTTCTTTCGCCGTTCTGGGGGGCGCGCACCTATTCTTTCAACGATATGCCGGGCTCATTACAGAGCCGATAGAGCGCGTCGGTCGAATGGCGCTGACGAATTACTTAATGCATTCTGCAATTTTTTTGAGCGTCTTTCATATATTCAAGATTTTGCCATTCGATACGCTCGATCATGATGCGTTTTTTATTCTTGTACTGATGACCTGGGCGTTTCAGATCGCCTTTAGCTGGGCCTGGCTGTCACATTCTAAACAAGGACCGGTGGAGGCGCTGTGGCGAAAACTCTCTGCGGCGGTCGCATAACTATAAAACATAAAATTGGGTAGGGGCGTTTAAATTTATCGCGACCGCGGTGTGTTCGCCGTTTTGACCCTCTCGGAACAATTCTGAGTCTCTGAGTCTCAGCCGGTCATGGTCGCAAAATCCTGAGATACGGATTTTAGGTGACGGTTGTGTTGCGGATATGATAACATCCGTAAATGGAGTCTTGGAGACCAGATACTGGCGAAAAAGCAAGGTTTTCAGGAAATTCTCGGATTTCTCTGATCGCTTGCCTCATTGCCGCACTCTTTATGCTGGCTGGCGCTACCTATGCGTTCGCTCATGACCATGACGACCACGCCGCCGATTTCGACGGTGAGTGCGTGGTTTGCTCCCTGGCGGCGCTTGGTGCAGTGAAACTTTCGCCGGAAGTCCCGTCACCAGTTGCGCCCGAAATATCACTGGTCGGAATTCGGCTGCCTGACCGGGCTCTGATCGCCGATTCATTTCACGCCAACACCTATCCCGTACGAGGCCCGCCTCTCTCCGTTTCTTTTTGCTGAAAGAAACGCGCGCTCAAGGAGCGCCACGCAACAGGAGAGAGAAATGGGAATCCAAATTGACGCCCCGGCAAAGGCCGAGGGCCACATCGAGCGTATAACACCTCGGAATGGAACGCTCGTCGGAACATTCAAACGAAATGAGCAACTGGTTTATGACGCGCTTTGTCAGTCGCAAACGCCGTTGAAAGCCTACGAGCTTTTAGAACAGCTTCAAGATGACGGCGTAAGAGCGCCAATGACGATCTACAGGGCGCTCGAAGCGCTAATCGCTCGAGAGTGCGTGAAAAAGATTGAGAGTCTCAATGCCTTTATTGCCGTTGGGTTTGATCGCACGCCGCGCGCACGCGCGTTCCTAATCTGTCGGGAATGTATGCAGGCGAAAGAGATAATGCTCGATGAGCGCCAGATCGCCGGATTGTTTTCTCCAATTGAGGTCTCCGCGGGCGATGTCCGCATCGAGGCTTTTGGCGCGTGCCATCAGGTTTGCGGGGGCCGGGAGGCGAAGGACTAGCGACGACGTCTTGCTCGAGGCAGAAGCGGACATTGTCTTTTGTCGTTTCACCGGAGGTATCCAAATCCAAACATATGGCGATGTGTCTTCCCCTTCGCCGGTTGCTTGCTATCAAACTGCGCTTCTGCTCTCCTACGCGCTAAAAGTTTCGCGCCGCCATCAAGGCTGCGGTGGGACAGTTATAACTGGCGCGGCGCTTACCAAGCGCGATCGTAGCTAGAATAAACGAGGGGTTTCATGCGGTTTCTATTAGGACTATTTGCATCGACTGTGTTCGCTCTTATCGCCACCGAGACCGCCGCGCAGGACTTCAGTAGTTTCGAATATCGAAATCTCGGGCCTGCCCGTGGCGGACGAGCGACAGCCGTAGCGGGGTCGATCGACGCACCCGGGACATTCTACATGGGCGCATCCGGCGCCGGTGTGTGGAAGACCAGCGATTACGGCCAGAGCTGGCGGCCCGTGTCCGACGGCGCGTTCGGATCTCCGTCCATCGGCGACATCGCCGTCGCCCAAAATGACGCGAACATTATTTATGTCGGTACGGGCTCGGACGGGCTTCGCAGCAATGTGATCCGCGGCGACGGCGTCTACAAGTCCGTAAATGGAGGCGAAACGTGGGATCATGTCGGGCTCGATGAGACGGGTCATATCGGCGCTGTCGAGATCGATCCGCGCAACCACAATATCGTTTGGATCGCTGCTATCGGCCAAGCGTTCGAACCGAACAACGAGCGCGGCGTATACAAAACCGAGGACGGCGGCGCGACCTGGAATAAAGTTCTGTATCATTCCGACAGGGTAGGGTTCACGGACGTCGAGCTTCTGCCTGGCAACCCCGATATTGCATTCGCCAGCGCCTGGAAAGCCGAGCGCAAACCATGGACGATCATCAGCGGCGGGACAGCGGACGAAGCGGGGATATGGAAGACCATCGACGGCGGCGCGACCTGGACAAAGCTGACGAACGGCCTCCCGGACGGCCTTACAGGCAAGATCGACCTTGCCGTTAGCGCGGCGAATTCAAGCATCGTATACGCCCTTGTTGAAGCGCCGCCAGGCATCGGCGGTCTCTATAAGTCCACTGATCAGGGTGCGAATTTCGAACTGGTTTCCGACAAGAAAGAACTCGTCAACCGGCCTTTCTATTACACCAATGTCGACGTTGACCCGACCAATCCGGATATCGTCTACGTCATGGCGACACAGTACTGGAAGTCGGTCGATGGCGGCGAGACCTGGGAAGAACTGCGCCCGCCTCATGGGGACAGCCACGACATGTGGATCCACCCGGATAATCCGGACCATTTCGTTCAGGCGAACGATGGCGGCGCCACAGTTACTTTCAATGGCGGAGAAACATGGTCAACACTGTTCAATCAGCCGACGGTGGAAGTCTACCAGGTGGAGGTTGATGATCAGTATCCCTACTGGGTCTATGCTGGTCAGCAGGACAACAATACAACGATTTCGGCGCCCAGCATGGCGCCGACGCCAGCGCAAAACCGGGCAGCTTACTTAATGCATACAGGGGGCTGTGAGACAGGGCCCGCCGTGCCGAAACCTGGCGATCCCGATATCGTCTATGTTAACTGCAAAGGACGTTTCGGCGTTTACGACAAACGAACGGGTCAAGAAAAAGCCTATTATGTCGGCGCGTCGAATATGTACGGCCACAACCCGAAGGACTTGAAGTATCGCTTCCAGCGGGTGGCGCCGATCCACGTTTCGCCCCACGACGCGAATGTCGTCTATCACGCCTCGCAGTTCGTCCATCGCACGACGGATGAGGGTAAGACTTGGGAGGCGATCTCGCCGGACCTGACCGCTTTCGAGCTGGACAAGCAAGTGATTTCCGGATCGCCGATCACGCGGGACATCACTGGTGAGGAGGTTTACAGTACGATTTATTCCCTACGGGAATCGCCTGTGCAGAAAGGCGTGATCTGGACAGGGGCCAATGACGGTCCCGTTCATGTTACCCGCGACAATGGCGATACATGGACGGATGTAACGCCTTCACGTCTTCCGACCGGCGGGCGCGTCGATGCGGTCGAGCCGTCGCCCCATGCGGCCGGGAAAGCGTATATCTCGGTCCTTCGCTACATGCTTGGTGATTGGAAGCCTTATATTTACCGTACGGAGGATTTTGGCAGGTCGTGGACACTGCTCACGAATGGTAGAAACGGGATTCCTGCCGATGCGCCAACGCGCGTCGTCCGCGAAGACCCCGTGCGTGAAGGACTTCTCTTCGCGGGGACGGAAGAAGGCGTCTTCATCTCGCTTGACGACGGCGAAAACTGGACGGCGTTTCAGCAGAACCTTCCCATCACCCCGGTGACGGACATCAAGATCTATCGCGGCGATCTCGTTCTCTCCACCATGGGCCGCGGGTTCTGGGTGCTCGACGATATGACGGCATTGCGCCAGGATGCGGTCGAACAGCAGGGCGAAGAGCTTCTTCTTTTCAAGCCGAAGCCGACCTATCGCTATCGCGCATCATTCCAGGACGGCGAGGGCGTCGTTGACTATCCGCGTGCGTTTGTCGCCGTCGATTATTTTATTCCCGACCTTGAAGGTGAAGGCTCAGATGCGTCGCGCCTTGTCCGTCTGGAGATTGTCGGTCCCGATGGCGAAACAGTGAACGCTTTCGAGAGTGCGCCGGCGGAACAAGCAGATACAGAAGACGAACAAGAAGGCGAGACGGAGACTCGGAACATGAACACCGAAATTGTCACCTATATTTCCGATGAAGCCTTAAGAGCCGCGCCCGGAATGCATCGCTTCCGTTGGACCATGGACCATCAGGGACCGTGGCGCGCCGAGGCGGATAGGAGTTACCGGAATGGGCCGATGGCCGCGCCGGGCGTTTATACGCTGAAATTATCCTATGGGGACATGACGACGAACCAAACGGTCGAATTACTGGCTGATCCGCGTCTCGCCAATCGAGGTGTTACGGCCGGAGATATAGATTTACAGACAACGCTTGTGCTTCAAGTTCGCGACCTTATCAGCGATGCGCGCAGGCTGACGCACGATCTAGAAACGGAGAAATCGGCGCTCGAAGGCGCAGACAATCCTCTGGGCGATAATGACGCCGCGCGTCTTGTCAAACTCGACACCGCACTCGCGCAACTGAAAACTAAGGAGGAAGGTTTCTACAATCAGCCCATGCTCGTCGATCAGCTTAACTATCTTTATTACATGCTTAGCGGCGCGGACCAGTCACCTGGGCAAGATGCGGTAGAACGCCTTCAGGAATTGAACGATCGTCTGAGTGAAGTGCGTACGCAGATCGAGGAAACCAACTGACCGTGGCTTCGTTTCAGCTTGCGGGAAAATTTGACTGTTAACCTGACCGGCAAAGAAACTGAGAGGCGCAGGTTACAATGAATTACGGTCGATAGCAATTAGAGAGGCTAATGTCGGCTTTGAGAATTGAAGCAGACATTAGGAATTCCAAATTAATCGCTGGAATTATCCACTAAGACATGGACGCTAAGATGGATTTCTCACAAATGGTCGCAGCATAGTCACCAAGCTCCAAGTAAGGATGTAAGTCTGTAGTCCGGCATTCTTTTCGAGCATCAACAGTTACGCATTACCCGGCGCGTGGTGATACCGGTGCGGCGTCTGTTGTTCCGATGACCAAAGCTCGACAGACGGCGCTTTGATCGAGACGTCTGCTTTCCAAAAAATCTCACCTATCGCGTCGGCGGCGCTTTGCGCGGCGGTCTCTATTCGTCCGCCGGTCAACCAGCGTAAGTGCGCGTCCCGGCGATCAGGATTATGCTTTTGCGCCGCTGATAGCATTGCAATGAGACTCAGTTCGTCTGCGGTGACGCCGCAACAGCCCGGCGCCGCAAGGCTGACGCGTCTGCCGCCTCTGCATCCAATTGAACGCGCCAGCAGATGCAGCGCGCCGAGCGCTGGCGGATAATCTTCGCCAAACATACGCTCATATCCGCGCAGCAGTGCAGGGCAATCGCTGTGTCCTATGGCGATTGCCCTAAAGCCCCAAATCGCAAATCCCGCGCCAGTTCCTAGCTGCTGCAATGTCAGGGAGCGAACAAATGTCATTTGCGATTTCCTTTTGAGAGTAGCTGTTATTTAAAACCGTGCCGTGACTTCCGCACGGAATGTTCTCGGTTCGCCGGGGAAGTGTCCCGTGCGTGAGATAAATCCGCTTTCCGCATACACCTTATCGAACAGGTTTCGCGCATTGAGCTGAAACTGGAGATTGCGCCAGGTCGTGATCCAACTGGCGTCAAAGATCGCAAAAGGTTGTACTCGCTGGCCGCTCAGGCTGAGCTGCTCGGACACGTATTGCCCGCCAAAAGCGATGGCTGAATTGATCGGTGCAATGTCATATCGCGTCCAGAAACCAACTTGATGATCGGGGGCGTTTGCGAACTCATCGCCGACGGCGTTGCTGATTTCATCTGGGCCTTCGAGAATGATTGTATCGTTGTAGCCATAGCTGAACGTGAAGGTCCAATCGTCGGTGATGTCGCCGACAATATCGAGTTCGATACCGCGCGAACGCGCCTCGCCGATATTTGAAAGCGCTCCTGTCGGCGCTCCCGGCGTCGGATCAGCCACCAGCAGATTGGTTTTGTTAATTTGATAGGCTGACAGTTGCAGATAGACTGCATCATTAAAGAGATCGATTTTCGTACCGGCTTCAAAGAGTCGCCCGCGTTCTGGAGCGAATGGTCCGCCAGCCTCAACATCCTGGCTGCCGGCGCCTTGCGCCGTAAAACCTGTAGAATAGTTGAAATAGGTCGCGACGTTATCAGCGAGATCATAAACGAGGCCCGTACGCACGGTCAGGGCTTCGTCGCTTTGCGATGCGATTGTTTCCGTGACGGCCGCAAGGGGTATTACGGTTTGCGCGGAATCCAGATCTTCAGAAAAGCCTTCAAGCCGACCGCCAAGGGAGACCGTCAGCCGGTCAGTCAGTCCAATTTGATCCTGCGCGTATATCGCCCATTGGTCGAAACTGATTTCTCGGTCCGTTTCAACAAAGGGGTCGAACAACGAGGGGTTTGAGTTTCCGTAGTTTGGGTTAAAGAAGTTGAGGTCCGGAACGATGAAATTTGGCGGCAGTTCTCCGGCGCGCCTGGAATCTGAGGATACAAGGAAGAAGTCTTCGTTTTCGCGCCGATAATATTCGCCGCCGAAAAGAAAGGTGTGTTCCGTTTTGCCAAGATCAAAATCATAAACTAGCTCAGCAAGGGCGGTGTATTGCTGGATGTCGCGTAGTTGGTCCCGAAACTCCCGTCGTGCGAAGGTGACGTCGTTCGTATCGGTGAACAATCCACGATTCTCGTGATAGTTCTGCGTTTCCTGACTGTCTATATAGCGGCCAGCGAGGGTAAAGCTGAGATGATCGGTGAATTGATGGTCTACCGTTAGCGTAAATACGGACGCTTCGAGGCGCTGGAAGTCCGTTTCTTCATTTGTGTTGAAACGTCGTGTGGTCAGGAAATTTCCATCGTCATCCACCGGTACGCCGCGCAGGCGCGCGCCCTGAAAGTCCTGTTCAATATAATCGAAGCGAAATAGCGCCGACGTTGCATCGCTTGGACGCCATTCAAAGTCGGCAGCCAGGACAATGTCTTCTTTGTTAGTGTTGAAGCGGAAGGTGTCAGTATTTTCGTAGGCGCCGCCAAGGCGAAACAAAAAGTGGCCGTCTTTATCGATCGGCCCTGTGATCTCGCCGCGCCCGCCGTGAAGATCGAAGTTGCCAAAAACGCCGGTCACATAACCCGACAATTCATCACTGGGCGATCGGGTTACATAATTGATGAGCCCACCCGGTTCGCCGCCGCCAAAAAGGGCGCCGGATGGCCCTTTAATCACTTCGACTTGTTGAATATCGAACAGGAGCGGTACGGAGAATCCGGAAAACGGATCGCCGAGCAACCCATCATACCGAATTTCGTCTTGGCGGAAGCCACGGAAGGTGACGCCGGAATAGCTGAAAACTGAGACGGAAGAAATGTTTCTGTAAAGATCAGTGATTTCGACCGCCGCCTGGTCCGCAATAAGCTGTTCAGAAAGAATCTGGATCGACTGCGGGATTTCACGCAAGTCACCGGGGAACTTATTACTCAAGCTTGGTGCTGTTTGCAGGTAGTATTCCTGTGCACGCCCTATAACGATAATTTCGTCAGTAGACGCGTTTACGCCGCTGTCGCTCTGGGCGTATGTGCCGCTCCCGGTTGCTATGCTGATCGCGATGGCCAGCGCCGATGCTTGTATTTTTCTCATGAATATCCCCTCGTTATCGTGTTTAAAATTGCTATTGCGTCTCATTCGCAAAAACTAGCTAGATAATTACCGGAGCCGCCGGTGCGGATGGTCGATTAGTCCTCTTGTTGGGTGTCGGGTTTGGCTGTCAGAGCATCGGTAATGTCGACCTGGTCGATCAGACCGTTAGTGTCGGCGGAAAAGATCGCCAATTGCATGTGCTTTGCGTCAAAATCGTTTGGTATTTCAATGCGCGCCCTAAGGCCGTTGGGATCACCACGCATCACGGTTTCTGCAATCGGTTCGCCATGCGCGTCGATGATAGCAAGGGTCGGCGGCGACAGTCCGACGGCGCAACGCGGCGCCACCCTTCCAAGGACTGTCGCCGCGCCTTCGCCATGGCGTAGTTCATAATTAACGGGACATTCGTGGAGTTCTGCTGAATGCAATTTGGCGGACATGCCGTTCGAGCCGCCTGCTCCTTGTGCATAAGGATAAATAATTCCTATGCAGAAGAGCAGCAGTAGGATCGCCGGCCATTTCCAGAATTCCATGCCCCGCCAGGCGGGCCGCAGAGTTTTTTGTTTCGATATCACGCCGTCGCCTTTTGCGTAAACTGTTTACGTTCGGCTTTCAGAACAGCCTTGGCGTCAGCATTGCGAATACGAGCCGAGAACACATAAACGCCGGAAAGGGACATCGCCGAGAGAATGACGCCGAAAAGGAAGTACAATATCTTTGTCCAGAAACCGCCGAAGGTGCCGAAATGCAGCGGGTCAGCCATTTCGCTAACCCGCTGCATCGCTGACAGCGTCTCCCCCTTAGTGACGCTGGTCATTTCTCCTGAAGCACTGTCAAAGGTAACTTGATTGGCGCGCTCGCGAACGAGGATTGCTTTGCTGTGACCGTAAAACTCCACGGGGTCTCCAGCGAATTTAGGCATATGCAGCGCAGTGATTCGGTAGTTCTCAAGGGTTGCTTCTGCGCGCGCCGCTAGTTCCAAATATGAAATTGAGGTCTGCGCGGTTTCAGATTGCATGTAAGCCGCTGGCGGCGCTTGCTCGGGGAAGGGGCCAACGCGTTGCCCGGTTGCATTTCCCAGCGCTTCGATAAGATACCAAAATCCGGTCAATGCAATAACGGCGATGAACCAAAGACTCCACACGCCACCGAGCCGATGCATGTCGCCCCAGAAAGTTCGGGCGTCACGCATTCTCGGTTTCTTGAAAAATCCCCGCCAGAATTTCTTGTAGACGAAAAGTCCCGAAATCAAAGACAGCATAAGGAGGATCGAGAGACTTGAAACTAAAATAATTCCCCAGACATTGAATATCATCAGCCTGCGGTGAGAATCGCGAAATAGACGCTGCGCATTAAACCAACCGCGCTCTCCGCGGATTTCCAGCGTGCCCGGATGAATAAGCAGTCGCTTAAGCGTACCCTCCGGCGTCGCGCCGAC
The DNA here is from genome assembly GCA_039196665.1 of Pseudomonadota bacterium. GTDB lineage: Bacteria > Pseudomonadota > Alphaproteobacteria > Caulobacterales > Parvularculaceae > Hyphococcus. Next base: position 468,864 of record JBCCUQ010000002.1, read on the forward strand.
GACTTCTGCGCTGTGCCATGGATCGAGCGGCGCAGCGACCCAGTGAATTGACCAGTCGGGACGCGCTTCGCGCGCCGCCTCGACCAGACCATCCCAATCCTGCTTGGCTGGCGCCGCCGCCGGGGAGACGCGCCGCGCCGGATCAATCAACCAGTCGATCTCATGCGAGATCGTCGCGAGCGTCCCTGTGATCAGGACAAAGCTCAACAAAATGAATAGCTTAAGCCCAACCCAGCGATGAAGATTCAGCCAAACTCGTTTCATTTCATCATGCCGTGGAGCGTCATTGTTGAACCCAAAGATGATAATCGTTCGCAAGTTACTGCCATCAGTTTTATGAGATTGCAAGTCATTCTCATTTATGTCACATGAAATAAAAGGAATTTCGATGCGTCTCCACGAACTCAAAAAAGGCGGGCAGGCCCGCGTCACTAAAATCTCATCAGTTGACGCGGAGCTGGAAGCAAAGCTTCGCGAAATTGGTTTTGCGGAAGACGATGAAGTTGAAATTGTCCATTTCGGTCCGATTGGGGGAAAGCCAATCTGCGCTCGCCTGAACCAAACTTTGATTGCGTTGCGAATAGAAGAAGCAGCGGCGATCAAGGTTGAGGTGTTGTCGTGACGCTCGCCCGGTTGGCTCTGGTTGGCGCACCCAATTGCGGCAAGTCGACTCTTTTTAACGGATTGACCGGAGGTCGGGCGAAAGTTGCAAACTATCCAGGCGCAACGGTTGAAATGCGTTCAGGTCAATTCAAGACACCGACAGGCAGCGAAGTTGAACTTATCGACCTGCCGGGAATTTATGGACTGACGCCGCGTTCCATGGATGAGCGTGTCGCCGTTGATATGCTCACCGGAAAAGCGAAGGGCGAAGCCGCACCAGATATATTGCTTGTGCTGATGGATGCCTCGCATATCAGAACGCATCTCCATTCAGTCTTGCAGTTTCGCAATCTTGGCCGGCCGATGATCGTTGCGCTTAATATGATCGATCTTGCCGAGCGTGATGGACTTAAGCTTGATATTGAAAAGCTGGAAACGCGCCTTGGCGTGCCAGTGGTTGCTTCTCGCGCCACGCGCAAAGCCGGGCGCGCTGACTTGATTGCGCGGCTTGATCGCGTGCTGGGCGACGACGTGAAACCGACAGCAGTTGACCGCACCGCGTCGCTCAAAGACCTTCAGCGTGAGGCGCGGGCGATCGCCCGCGACGTTGTTATCCGCGAACCGATTATGAACCGCGTCACTCGTGAAACCGACCGGATTGTGCTCAACCCTGTCGTCGGTCCCCTTATTCTTTTCAGCCTTTTGTTCCTTATGTTTCAAGCGGTGTTCTCCTGGTCGGCGGCGCCGATGGACGCCATTGACAGCGGCGCTGTCGCGCTTGGCGGATGGGTGCGAAGCGCATTGCGTGAGGGCTGGTTACAAAGCCTGATTGTTGATGGCGTGATTGCGGGCGTCGGCAGCGTCGTTATCTTTCTGCCGCAGATCATAATCCTCTTCGCGTTCATTCTTGTTCTTGAGGCATCCGGCTATATGGCGCGCGCCGCCTTCCTGATGGACGAGCTTATGATGCGTGTGGGGCTTAATGGCCGCGCTTTCATCCCGCTTTTATCAAGCTTCGCCTGCGCTATTCCTGGCATCATGGCGGCGCGCGTTATTGAAAACGAGCGCGACCGCCTGACCACCATCATGATTGCGCCATTGATGACGTGTTCGGCGCGCCTGCCTGTCTACACGCTTATAATCGCCGCGTTCATTCCGCCCGACACAGTAGGCCCGTTCAACCTTCAGGGGCTTGTCATGTTTGGTCTCTATATCACGGGGATCGTCAGTGCGGTTACGGTTGCCTTTGTCCTAAAGCGAACGCTTACAAAGGGGCGCCCGCAACCGTTGATTATGGAGTTGCCCACTTACAAACTTCCCGACCCCAGAGATTTTGCAATTGGCCTTGCGACACGCGCCTCCGCTTTCCTGAAGCGTGCGGGCACGATCATTCTTGCGACGTCTATTGTGCTATGGTTTCTGGCGAGCTATCCGTCGTCAGCGACAACACTGCGTGAGACTTTTGCGGGACGCATAGGCGCCGTTCTTGAAGTTATTCTTGCCCCCATCGGTTTTAATCTTGAGATCGCCATCGCCCTGATCCCTGGAATGGCCGCGCGTGAAGTTGCGGTCAGCGCTCTCGGCACGGTCTACGCCATTCAAAACCCAGAAGAAAATGTCGAAGGCCTTGCGACCGTTCTTCAAAGTGCATGGACCTTGCCGACAGCACTTGCCTTTCTTGCCTGGTATGTGTTCGCGCCGCAGTGTTTTGCCACGCTTGCAACAGTCCGTAGAGAAACGAATTCATGGGCGTGGACAGCTTTTGCTTTCGGTTATCTGATGTCGATAGCTTATGTGGCCGCCGGTATGACCCATGCGGTCGCAAATGCGCTTTTGTAGATGTTTGTAGATACCATTTCCAGCGGTTGGCTTTCATTGTTTTGTATCGCTGCTCTGCAACCTGAGTGAAACTGAAAAGTAAAATACTGAACTTGAAGGAAACCACGTGATGACAGAAGTGAACCGGATAGAAAAAAAGTGCGTCGAGATAGGTCTTCGTATGACGGAGCAACGCCGCGTCATTACGCGTGTCCTTTCAGAATCTGATGATCACCCGGACGTTGAAACGCTCCATTTGCGTGCACTAAGTCTAGACCCTGGCATCTCGCTCGCGACCCTTTATCGTACGATGCGCCTGTTTGAAGAGGCGGGCGTTGTTGCGCGTCACGAGTTTCAGGATGGCCGGTCGCGTTATGAGGAAGTCTCAGAAAGTCACCATGATCACTTGATCGACCTGCGTAGCGGCGAGGTCATAGAATTCGTCAATGACGAAATTGAACAGTTACAGCATAAAATTGCAGAAAAGTACGGGTACAAATTGCTTTCACATAAGCTTGAGCTGTATGGGGTGCCACTCGATGAGAAAGGCGGCAAATAAAACGGTGATTTTTTGAAAGCCATTGGCGTTTTCGATTGATGTCCAATAATGCAGCCTTGGCTGTAATATGAAGCCGCCAATTTAACGTCTGCTTTGAGGGGGCAGGGAAAAGGGCGGGTTTGGCAAGCGGCGTAACCTCACCTCAGTGATCGCTTGTCAGCTTCGCGCGCAAAAGCGGACATTAGATTTTTGCAACCGACTGGATAATTTTGGCCTTAATCGGAAGTAGCATTTAATAATTTAAACGATCGGTGTGAATCGCATATCCTGCATTACGAGGTAGCCGTTGCGGTTAGTGTCAGGTACGTCTTTTTTGGTTCGAAAACTGATGCGTGCGGATTGAAGTGAACCTTTTATACGCGGTATACACTCCGCGCTTCTTTACTACTGATAACAACGCTAGTGTTCCGGGCGAGGACTTGAACCCCGCAAAATCCGGTTCAAAAACCGAAAGGTCTTGCCGTTAAACGACCGGAACGACTGGCATTATAACTCGACAGACAATAAAATAAAGGATCAATGTCGCCGCGCAAATCGGCGCCTTAATTAAAGGTGGAGTTGGGTGCAACCACTTAACCGTGAAGAAAAGCGGCGGGATTTTTTTGATAAGAAATAGAAGAACGCCTCACTTGATGAGATATTGCGTAAGTATAAGACATACTATGATGTTGTGATGGATGAGTAGGCTCGCCGAATGCACGATGACTCAATCGACATTTGAACCAATCAGATCAGGAGCAGCTTCCGTTCGCCAAAGGGTCTACAATACGAACAACCCTTCGCAATATGAATGCTAACCGCTCGACGGTGCAATTATTTTTGACGCCGCTCAAGGCAATACGCGTTTAAGAACGCCGCTTCCAAACGCTGCGCCCGAGATTGCCGCGCATTTCAAGCGTATCATTGTCAATCAACCGGTATGTGCCGCTATCTTCTGATCCGATGTCAGGGGCACGGGTCGAAAATGAGCCGTCCGCTGCTTCGTAAACGCCGTTTATCCGGATGTTGGGCGCGGTGAAAAGATAGGTGCCGTCAGTGCGATACTCGACAGCCCAACCCGGGTTGGTTGGCTGCTGCAGGGTCCACGTCCCGACAAGATCGCCGCCCGCCGAATTTCTCCGAGCATCAGTGTTGCGCTTCGGTTTTGGTGCGCGTTTGACAAGTTCGCGTAAGGCGTTCGCCGCCTCATTGCAGTGCTTGCGGTCGGTGCATGGCATGCGGATTTCCGGCGCGCTTTCCACTTCCCCAAGGCTTTGGATGATGGAGCTCGCTTGACCGCCAGTGTGGACAAAGCGCGCGCAAGAATCGTTCTTCCGGCACGCCGCTTCTACCCAGCGTCCGCGCGCATCTTCGTTTGTCGCTTTGCGGACCTTTATGCTTGATGTGTCTAGTCCGCCAAGTTCGATGATGAGATCGTAATCCTGAAACAAAGTGTCGAGCTTGCATTCATCGCCCGGTTCGAAGTTAGCCGGCGTCAGCGCAAGGCATGCTCGCCGGTGAACAATCAAATCGCCATCGCTGTTGACTGAGACCCCGCGTCCTTGCATCAACCGAGTTGCATCACCCCAAGTCACTGGAAAATATGTCTCGCTGCCAAAGGTCGCTTTGTGAAAGGCGTTTATGTGGCGGCGTTCAGCCCGCGAAAGATTCGCATGAATTGTCGCGTCAGGTGCGTCTCCGGAAAGTGCGTCATCTGCCTCGGGTTCTTTTGGCGTGGATTTTTTGCCGCCGCTCTCCAATGAGGCAACCGCATAGTCGACAAGCCCGCGCAGGTCTTTCGCAATCTCTTCGCAGGCTTTCTTGCTTTTGCATTCGACCACCCACTTAGTAGCGAGAAGCAGGGTTTCTCTGGAGCCACTTTTCAATTCAACTGCGTTTTCGCCTGTGCTTTGAAGTCGAATGATCCAATCGCCACGATCGTCCGATACTTGTTCCGGAAAAATTTGATCACGTTTCAAGCCAGCCAAAAACAGCTCAGCTTTGCCGACCCCGCTTTCAAAGTCTGATTGCGCTGTTTCGTCCACATTATAGACAAGATCAAATAGAAGCGCCGGAGGCGAATAGCTGTCATCTACGGATGCTGTCACTGCTGTTTCCGGCGTCGCCATTGACGCTTTGGAGTTGGTTATCTTATAGAGCGTTCCCGCGCTCGATTGCTGGTAGGAAAAATGCCTTGGCGCTAAGTTCTTTGTGATCCGGTCGGCGGCTTTGCGCGCATCGCGTTCACTTCTGATGCGTCTTGCCGGACCGGAGGCTTGAGGACGAGGGGCGGCTTCGTTCCCCGTCGCAGAATGCTCGCCCCTGGAAAAGACAATCAATCCGCGCAGATCGGTCGCCATAGCCTCGCAACTTTCCTTGGTTTCGCAGTCCAGTAGCCAATCCGAATGCGTATAGTTTCGTTCACCTAGGGTTTCAGTGACGCATGGCCTTTCTTCGCAGACGAAAAACACGCCATTGGGCAGCACGTCGCCCCAGCTGGCGTGCGCCATCGTGTCCGGATTGATTTGGCTGAGGTCTATTGTCGTTTGTCCGGAGCCTAGTGTTGCCGGCTCTTGTTCGTCTTCGCTTTTGTAATTGGTCTGAAAAATCAGGCTATTTGGCGGGGCAAAAGATGCGCCCTCAAATGTAATTGAGTATTTCCAGCCATCTGCGCCACTCATCAAAAATGGCGTTTGGCTCAATTTCTGTGCAACGCGGGCTGCAGCTTCCTGCGCATCGCTTTCACCCGCGATCATCGCTATGGGATAAGCAATCTGTGCGTAGTCAGCGACGAGTTCGGCGCGCGCTGTCTCTGAGATGTCTGAGGCCGTAGCGAGCCCACGCAACGCCTTGCGCGCCGCCTCGCATTGAAGTTTATCCTTACACGGTAAATAGATGGTGGTTCCAACAGCGTCATCACCATAGGAAACACAATCTGCATTCCTTTTACACGTGGCGATTACCGCAAAACTTTCCGCTGTTCTTGTTAGGGCTTCATCAACGCCGGGCGGCAAGGCGCCGTCTAAAATACCTAATGGGTCATGGGCTCTGCCATTTCTCAAGAAAGCCTGTATGCGCATTGAGCCCGGGTCAAGCTCCCATGGACTCGCCAGTTGCTGCGCCGGCAGCCAAAGAAATAAGTCGTCGCAAAAGGCGCTATCGTTTTCAATCGTTGGTATATCTTCGTCGTTCTCTGCTACGGGTGCTTTAAAGGTGCACGACGCCAATATGGCGAGCAGCATGCCACTGGGCTCGATGGAAACATCAGCAGCCCTGAAGATCACAGTTTCTTCAGTTTCTGGGTCAAATGATTTATACTGCGCGTTAGCGGTTGCAACTTCCAGATCCACAGTCAATCCGGCAAATGTCAACGCCGCCGCGGAGACGGTAGGCGATGGTGTTTCGACGTTCTTGCCCGGCTGTTGCGTCTCGCGGCCTTCATTGTCACCGCCGCAAGCTTCAACCAGCAATGCGCTCGCGAGAAGGGAGACGATAAGGCGAACATTCATGAAGATGCTCCATGCGCTGTTATGCGCGATGACGATTTCGGTTATATCATACTTTGACTTGGCGGAAAATCTCGGCCTGAGTATCAAAAACCCGCTGATGTTCGGTTGTACATTCTTGCGATCGCACTGGATCTATAGGCCTCTGCCGCAGAACGATTGTCTTTTTTCGCGCGCACACCAGTCATAGAAAGTTCAACAGTGAACGGCAAAGATTGGCGCTTAATTGCCGGTTCCCAAAATGATTACTACGGCTGAAACGCGCGCAAAAGCGATCGCAAAGAGTTGTGCCTAAAATTGTCATTTCAATATAGTTTGCTAGTACTCCGAAGTTGATTTTCGCCAGAGCTAAAGGGTGGGGGCGGTATTCAAGTAGCTCCTACAGCTGCAAAGATGAAGTCTTTCAGACCGCCCAGTATTTTTCGCATGGCGATATCGCTTAAGACGCTGCGATAGGCGCTGGCGTCAATAAGCTCAATGATCAATTGGGACGCCTCATTTGGTTTGAGGTCTTTGCGGAATTCGCCAGCTTCGACGCCGCGCTGTAAAACTGACGTCAAAGCTGTAACGAGCTCCTCGCGGTTGGCGACAAAGAGTTCGCCAATATCCGGTTTGCGAACAGCTTCGCTACTGATTTCTATCGTAAGAATAATGTTCTCGGGAGCAGCGAGATAATTCGCATATGCTTTAATAAACTTCTCCAGGACAATTCCCGCCGACCGAGGTTTCGCCAACATTATTAGAAAAGGCTCAAGGTCTGCCCGCGCGCCATTCTCGCTTACCAAGTCTAATATCGACCGTATCGAAAGCGTCGGTCGCGCGTTGAACGAAGAACTGCGCGATCGTGAGGGAATGGACGCCGCGCCGATCGAGACCTTTTTCGCCATCGTCAATAGCGCGGGCAGCGCGCAGATGTACGCCGAAATGGCGCCGGTCGCCGAACGGCCGAATGTGCAAATCCTCGACGTCGTGCGCGAATGGCGCGAGCGTGTCGGCGTTGCAGAAGGCGCTACAGAACTACAGTTCACCGGCTCCGAGGCGCTGGCCGGCGGGTTTCAAATCCGCTTGGTCTCGAAAGATACGGACCTGTTGCGGCAGGCCAGCAGCGAGATGCGCGCCTTTTTGGGCGCGCTCGACGGCGTGTCGAATATCCGCGACAGTCTTAACGGCGGCCAACCCGAGCTCAAACTGCGCCTGCGTTCTGAGGCGCGCAGTCTCGGATTTACCGCGGAGACTTTGGCTGGCCAGATCGGCTTAGGCTATGGCGGCTCAGAGGTCGCGCGCGTTCGCCGCGATGGGGCCGAACTGCGCGTGGTCGTACAAAACGCCCGCGACGCTCGCGACACAATCGATGACCTAATGGAAGCCCGCCTGCGCAGCGCAACCGGCGCCTGGGCGCCGCTTACGACAGTGGCCGAAATTGAGGGCTCTTATGCGTCCGGCGCCGTGACCCGCCGAGACGGCAAACGCGTCAACACGGTTTTCGCTTCAATCGATCGCAGCATAGTAGCGCCGGAAGAAGTCGGACAGGCCGTGTTCGAACAATTGGCGCCGAAACTGGCGGCTAAATATCCGAGCGTTCAAGTTATTGCTGCCGGCGAGTTGGAGGAAATGGGCGAAATTCGGGGCGGTCTTCTAAACGCGCTAATGCTTGCCGCCGTACTCATTTATGTGCTGATGGCCGTGCCGCTGAAAAGCTACTGGCAACCATTTGTAATCCTGGCCATCGTTCCGTTCGGATTCGTTGCGGCTGCTGTCGGTCATATGATCATGGGCGTGTCGCTGTCGCTCTTGTCGTTCTTCGGCATGCTCGCGCTGACTGGCGTAATCGTAAACGACAGCCTGGTGATGATCACGCGATACAACCAGGCGCGTCGCGAGGGCGAAACTGTATCCGACGCTCTTCACGCTGCGGGCGTCGACCGCTTTCGGGCGATTTTCTTGACCACCGCCACCACCGTCATCGGCCTAACGCCCTTGCTCACCGAAACATCGGAACAAGCGCAATATCTGATCCCGGCCGCGGTCTCATTGGCGTTCGGAGAACTTTTCGGAACGGCGCTCATGCTGATCCTCGTGCCGGTCCTGATTGCGATCGCAGAAGACGCCATCGCGTTCTTCAAACCAATTCCCCAAACTCAAAAAGCAAAGGTGATAACAACATGACAAAAGCCCTTAAGCGAATTGCCGGCGTCGCAGCGGCGACCATGATCGCAACGCCCGCTTTTGCAGACGGCCTCAACCTTACAGTTGAGGGCGTCCGCAATACGAACGGCTCAATTATTGTTCTCGTCTTCGACAAGAAGCGCGCCTTTGAGCAACTTAAGTGGCGTAATGCAGTTCAATATGCGGACATTCCCGCACGCGTTGGAAGCTTATCGCACAACTTCTCCGACTTAACTGCGGGCCCATATGCGATCTTCGTTTTCCACGACGAAAACGGCGACCAGAATCTGAACTATAACGACGAACGTTTTCTAGAAGGCGTCGGCGCTTCCGGGGCAACGGCGGAGATATCAGAGCCCACTTTCGCGCAAGCTTCCGTCATGCCCGGCGACGTCACTGTACGCATTTTTTACGACGAGTAGAAGTGTCATGCTGAACGGCCGTGATCTTACTGTTGCAACGCTCTTACGTGTTTTTCGCGGCCGCATCTCTCTAACTTGGATTATGATCTTGTTCGAGACTGGCCTGATGGCGTTGATACCGCTGTTTATCGGTTTCGCCATCGACGGTCTGCTCGCGGGAAACTCGCTCGAATTATGGCGCTTGGCTGGGCTCATGGCGGTCTTGATTGTCGTGGCTGTTATACGTCGTATCTGTGATACCAGGGCCTATGGAACGATGCGTGTCGAACTGGGCAAGGCCCAGGCGGCCCGATCACATGATGTCTCTGTTTCGACATTGAATGCACGTCTCGGCATGGGGCGGGAACTTGTCGATTTCTTGGAAGAGACTTTGCCCGCGGCGATGGCCGCGAGTGTTCAATTAGTGATCTCGGTTATCATTCTTTACGCCTTCTCGCCAATTCTGGCGCTTGCAGGCGGTATCGCAGCATTAGGCATGGCGGCGATCTACGCCATCTTTCACCGTCGTTTCTACTCTTTGAACGGCGCTCTCAATCAACAAACCGAACGGCAGGTCTGGATTTTGCAAAAACGCAAAACAACGCCGACGGTCGAGCATCTATCGCGCTTGCGTCATCTTGAGGTTCGTTTATCAGACACCGAAGCGATACTCTACGGCGCAATCTTTTTTGTGCTTCTGGGGTTGATCCTGTTCAATCTCTGGTTTGCAACGATTGAACTCAGCAACACGGTCGGCGCCACATTCTCCATCATCAGCTACTCTTGGGAGTTTGTCGAAAGCGCCTTGGCTTTGCCAGTGACCCTTCAGAGCTGGTCAAGGCTCTCGGAAATCATGCGGCGGCTTAATGCACAAACCGTGTCAGTGGAGGCAACGACTGAAGTAAGATCCCATTGGTAAGTGCGTATGCTTTAATCTGCGAGTTGATCTATCGCGTCAGTGATCACTTATCTTTTGGACGCCAAGTCTTTATTGTAAACAGCCCATGCTCAATGTCCGTATTGAGGATCTAACCGACTTATCCGGAGGCGAGTGATGTTGCCCATGATGAAGCAAGCAACTTGAAGCTACGAATTAAAAAGACCCTCCGGAAATGCTTTCGTGACGGGCGGTAAATACATTTACGTCTTTCACGGGCTCCTTGAGCAAGCGACCAGCGAAGACGAAGTTGCTTTTGTGCTCGCCCATGAGCTTGGGCATTCGCTATTGAAACAATCCATCCGGCAGCAAAATGACGACAGCACATTGCTGATCGGGCTCGCTCAACTTGGCGCCATGCTTTCTCAAAACCATGCTGGCGATATTCAGAACGTGGCGCGGTTCCTTGAAGCGTCTTACAGCCGATTGGATGAAGAGGAGGCGGACGCATTGGCCGTCGCAATTACCCGGCGTGCGGGTTTTGACCCGCTACGCGGTGTTGATTTCTTCAGTCGCATGAAGCGTCAGCAAGACACCTATTGGAGCGATTATCAAACTGCGCTTGCGCAAGAGTTAGAAGCCGTTCAACAGGCGCAAACCTATTGCCAACAATGGTCTGAGTTCTTCTACGCAGCCTGGGAAAACCAAACACAAGAGAATGCAGACCAAGCGAATGCTGTGTGTCAGGATGCAGAAAACAGGCGCTTGCAATACAACCAGAATGCCGCCCAATTTAATCACGCTGCAGCCTATCAACAGCAAGAGCTGTTCTTTCGATCACATCCGCAAGATCAAAGTCGCATTGCGGCCATTGCAGCCTTAGCCGACTATCTTGCGGGCAGGCGCGATCTGGAGTCGCTTGCGAAGTTCCAGCACAGCGCCAGGGTGATGGGCGCTTTGAACCGTACAAACAGTATCCTGCTAAAACCTTCTGATGTGGTCGTAGCTGATAACAAGTCATTACTTTTTGATGAGAACTAAGTAAGCAACTCCCGGCAGCTGCTTACACCGCTGCCGGCCCGCGATTATGCAGCCATTCATCAGCATATTGCTTCGGAATTAGAGTTCGCCTGCCTACCTTAACACGCCTAAGCCTTCCTGACTTGATTTCCTCGTAAGTAAAGCTTCGTGAGACGCTGTATGCTTTGCAGAATGATTTGATGTCGTAAGCCGCGATTTTCGTACTCTCTACCATTTACTTATCTCCGCCTGGACGATTACGGATGTAGGGTATCGAGTAACAAACCGCCCGTCGAAAAATGAATGTTTTGATAGGCGAGAGCACAAAGTTTCACTTCACATTCTGCCAGTGCTGCTGTGAGAATGGCTGGCACACACTTTCTTATACATATGGCCCAAAAATCATGACCTCACACCGACAGGCGTCAATATTTTCCTTGTTTGGGGCGTGATGCTTAGTGAAGGCCTGTTCGTCAGGTTGACATCAGCAAGTTATTTTTCTGAGTTTGCAGGCATTGATCTCTTCTATAACTTGTAATTGTATGAAAAGGGTTTGGAAAAACGTTGACGACATGATTGTTCGGAATTTTTGGTGCACGCTTGTCGTACTAGGACTGCTGTCTTGTGGCGAAGAAGCAGAGCAGCCCGAAGTTGAGCCTGCATCGCTGCAATTACCCAGTGGTGTCGATGGCGACGAATCCAAACCACTCGTGTTGAACGAAGGTCTCGCCTTATTGGAAGAAGATGAAACTGTCTTTGAACTTCAAACTGCTAGACAACAACGTCCAGTTTTTTCTAGGCAGTTTGTTGTAGAGGGAAGCAGGGTTTTCCATGGTCGGTTAATTGCAACCGAAAACTTGATTTTTAAGCCTAATTCTTCGCTAGTTTTTGCCTACGACGAGCTAAATTATGCCGACGAAGTGCGGATAATTGCGCGAAAGATAGTTGCAGAGAGTGGAGATAATCCACCCTTAATTACCTACATGAAGCCTTCGCAGCTAGAACCGGCAATGGCTAACGGAAGTGGAAGTACAGGGCTTGTTGGTGGAGGATATGGCGAATCCGGCGGCCCCGGTGGTCCAGGTCTAGACGGTGCTGAGGGAAAAAGGGGCGCGGATGCTCCAAAACTTACTTTGATTACTATGGAATTCGTTGGAGAACCTTTTGTTGTGGATTTTTCAGGGGCGACTGGGGCAGTCGGGAAAGCTGGCCAACGAGGAGGTGATGGCGGAAATGGTGCAACTGGGCGACCAGCTTCGCAAAGTGCATTCGACTGCAAGCGTGGTGCGGGCGATGGTGGTGACGGAGGACATGGCGGGCCGGGTGGGAATGGCGGCAAAGGCGGGAATGGTGGAAGAGGTGGCGAAGTAGTAGTTTTGGCGCCGTTCGAACAGTTCGGTTCATTGCAAGACAATGTTGAGTACATTGTTTCCGGTGGAAAGCCTAGGGTTGGCGGCCGCGGGGGAAGCGGTGGCAATCCAGGTTACGGCGGTAGAGCGGGCCAAGAAGCTCTACCACATTGCAGGCGCAATGGACGCAATGGGCGTGATGGTGCCCGTGGGAGCGATGGAGTTAGAGGGACCGAAGGGGAATTGGGAGAGCCAGGTACTATTTTCATCGGGTTGATCTCGCAAGACCATTTTACACTACTTCAAAACTAGCCTTTGTACTAACAATATCGAGATAGTATAACATTCAGCCGTTACTAAGTAACGTTGACGGTTTTCGTTACAAATACTAACTAAAACTCGACATTTATACGGGGGTATTCATGAAAAACTTAGTAAGCATTACCGCGTGCACTTTTCTCCTTACACTTGGTGCGCATGCAGCAGATGTGAAAAACTATGATGGCGCTGTTGCAGTACGATTACAGGAAAACAGTTCAACTTGCATCAACGCTAACAAGCACAAAGTCTCCCTCCATCTGCGCCGCTATCTAGTGGAAAACAAGAAGGGACTATTTTATAAAGATTCAGCACACGGTCTTTTGTTGGAAACGACGATAGATTCGAATGACTTAGTTACGAATGAAGCAAAAACAATTTCGTATCCGAAGCTTTTTAATATCGGCTATGGTGACCTTAAACTGGACGAAGGAATCGTTTCCTTACCGGTTGAGCAAAAGATTTTTCACCTTTTCAAATTAAAGTCTGACGATTCACTTCGGTCGAGCGTTGGGTTAGCATTTACATACTTGAAGACAAAAAAGAAGGCACCTTTTGGCGTAGTCCTTGAGCAATTGGCTAACGTGTCGAAGACCATCCCAGCGTCCATTGACCCATTTTCAGCTTCATTTAAGTTTTTTGCGTCTTACGCTAACGGGTTAGTTGATCAAACTCTCAACAGCAAAAACAAAATAGATAAAAATGTGAAGTCTGGGCAGTTGGTTTTTTCCTTTTCGGACGATGACACTTGCACTCTCGATGAGGAGCGGACGGGTGCCATAGCAGTAGTTTCGGACTATGATTCCCAGGGCGAAGATGGAATAGTTGATATTTCACGCTTATCCGATTATTGCCTGAAGGCTGTTTTGAGGCCGTACTTTTCCGTACACTACGCTGAAAAGCAATGCGCGCTTAACCCAGCGGAAGCAGAGTTTCGTGAGATGAATAATCCGTACACGCTCTATATATTGAATGCGGGTCTCGCTGAAACAGAAGATGGTTTGGCGGGAGATGAAGAGGATGAGCGGGAGGCCCTTGAATCTGAGGCGCGTGCGCGGTGTAATGCATACGGAATCGATACTGCTAGCTGTTAGTCAGACGCTGGTATCACGGCTGGTCATGTGAAGCTATCTGACTCACAAAGGCACCAAAAAAGAAAGTTACTGCTAAATATTCTTTTTGGCGGTGCCTTCTTTCTTGTGACATTTAAGCTCAACGCTGTAGCGATTGCACAAGTGCATTCGTTGCATACGATTGAAACAGACAATGAATCTAATAACGAGTTGTTAGTTCAGCTTCGACCGCACGTACAAGCGAATCGTTTGAGCTTTGATCAAGCAGCATTAGAAAAGATTGCAGCAATAAGCGAGCCTGAAACAACGCACATCAATAAAGGCGACGACATAATAGAGGTGATCGCTGATAAATATGGCCTTGCCACAATAGACATGTGGCCACTTATAGTCAGAGCAAACACTAGGGCATTGAGATCTCTTACTAAATACGAATCTCAGCCAAGAGAATTGATTGCGCCTCGGAATATAGAGGCTTTCGTACTGCCTGCTGGGCCAAAATTGCAGCAGAGAGCAGTGAAAGTTCGAGCGACTGAAAAGCTAAGCAATGTTTTGCAAAGGGAATTAGGTTCTGACGCTGCGGAAATAGTTCAGTTTCAGTGCGGCGTTGGAAACATACAATCAAATGGTAACTGCGATTCAGTGAAAGCTGGAACGACTACACATGTTTGGTCTGCTCCTCCGATAACTGTAAAAGTTGCCGACGTGTCACCGAACGGAGAAGGCACTGCAGCAAACTCTTTGGAAAACCTGAAAAAGTTGTCTGAGGAATTGGAATCAGAAGACGGCGTTGCTCGATCTATCGTAAATGACTCTTTTGAGTTGATTGATCCTGAAGATGGTCTTGCTTCGGCAAATTCTTGTGGTGTTGACAAGCATAACTACGCAAATTGGCCATTCAATGAGCGGCAAGTGAAAGACATTATACTAAGGAATTTTCGCTTGCTCGAACGTTTAAAATTGGAAGATAAGCGCGTTCGAATTGTAGTGGCAGATTCGGGATTGGATCGAAATGAAGCTTCGCGCAACCGAATTGCTTTTTATCGGCATAAAGACCTCCCATTTGATGAAGGTATAGACGTTACAGGCACCAGCCTCAGTGGTGATCAGTTTCCCCTATCCGACAACGGCAGGAATCCTGACGGCAAGGCATACAACCATGGAATCCATGTGGCCGGATTGATAATGGCGAGTGCTCTTGGCGATGCCAATGAAATTCGCAAGGTGACAAATAATGTAAGAATTTATGCATTGAAGATTACTAACGCTGGCAAAAGACAAATAAAAACAAAGTGGATATCGGAGGCTGCCGAATGGGCAGAAAGATTAGGAGCTCACATTGTCAATCTCAGTATCCAAAGCAAGCAAAACGAGAATAGCTTACGCTTCTTAGAAGATAGAAAAAATATTTTATTTATTTTAGCAGCAGATCAAGATACTCGCTCGGTTAATGAGCATGGGCTATTTCCGGCAATTTATGGCGGTTACCGAAACCAACACATTCTTTCAATAGCGGCACACGACGTAGGCAACTTACTTTACAAAAATACAAACTTCGG
Organism: Pseudomonadota bacterium; assembly: GCA_039196665.1. GTDB lineage: Bacteria > Pseudomonadota > Alphaproteobacteria > Caulobacterales > Parvularculaceae > Hyphococcus. The sequence continues at coordinate 484,092 of JBCCUQ010000002.1, forward strand.
AAGCGTTGAGAATGCTCCGCCCGAGGGTAGCGTTGATTTTGCTGCCCCTGGTGTTTGCATAGAATCATATTCTGCGAAAGGAGGCACAAAGAAGTATACTGGGACATCGCAAGCCGCCCCCTTAGTGAGCTTTGTTGCAAGCCAACTCTATCGGTTGGGGTACGAGCGCCCACATGAACTCAAGTTCCGTCTGCTTAGCTCGGTAGACATTTTTGGTGAGTATACGGAAAAGCTGTATGCTGGTGGTTTTTTGAATTTCTACAAGGCTTTGTTAGGCCTCGAAGATGTAGTTGAATACGTAGACGAGGGTGAAACAAAGTATGCGTTAGGTGCAATTTTGGACGACAAAATTTCTGTGTGCGGCCGGAATCGAGAAATATCTAATTTATTGAAATTGGCTAAATGGACCGAAAAGGACGGATCTGGGCAACAATCAGTGATTTTTCGAGTCGTAAGCAAGTCCACCCTTGCAGATGGCCCAGACAAGCCTTCATATTACGTTCGTGATCTAAGAAGGAATTGCAAGCAAGATAACTCGCCGCCTATTAGAATTATGCTTTGGGACAAGTCCACGTTGACGCTAGAGCGAACAGCAGTGAAAGATATTGTCTTCACAAACAGCCTGTACAGAGAAAAGATTTTGGAGTTCATCAAAGCGGCTAGTGAGGCGGATTTATCGGAGTTCCACATTGAAGTTAAGCCCAAATATCCAAAAAAGATCGAGTACGAACCTACCCCTCATACTTTGGAGGAACACGTGGGCCAGTAACGGAATTTTACCCTCCAAGTTGAATCTGTCGTAACGATAAGACGCACACTTTTGCGAGAGGACTAGGTAGCGGTGAACAGTGAGCGGTTTCTGCATGATAATGGCGAAGCATTAGACTCTATTAACGATTTAAATTATTCTCGATCGTATAATATTAGCTATGATAGTATCTACGTCTTTCGGCTTTTCTGATTTGAGTAACATCGTTTGGCGAAACCTCTTTCTTCAAAAGAATTGAGGCCAATACTGCCGTTTCTTTGTTTGGTGCTCGCTTTTCAGGCTTGTCTATCAGCTCGAATATTTCTTTGATAGCGAACTTTTTGAGGGCGATCGTGCGCTCGGTGGCGGCATTTGGCTCATTTGATGCTGCCTCTGTGGAAGCAATAGCGTGGCGCGACAGCAACTCTAGTTCCTCGGCACCTGCTTTTATGCAATCCGATAATGAAGTGAGTCCTTCTCGGTCATCTTTTGGTGTTCGATACGAGACGGCGTTTAGCGCTCCTCGAAGGTCTTGCGTCGGATCGCGCTCTGCACGACCCGTAGCAATGGCAAGGCGGAATACTTGACCGCATTTGCTTCGTAGGCGACGCGCTGTGTCATACCTTCCACGCGCTTCCACTGATCGTAGTGCGGTCAGGACCTCAGCGGCACTGATCTCAGAAATGGGACGATCGCCAATATAGGGGTATGCGAACTCAAGCATCCATTGCGTCTTATCGATTGTGATTGCGGCGCGGCCTTCACGCTGCATTTTCAAAATGAGCTCGCCTGCGACTGCGCGAAATGTATTGGCCGATGTTTCGGAGCGGGTGAGTTTTGCAATCTTTCGCAGGTGAACCGGATCGTGGCCTTCTTCGAGTTGCGCCCTTGCTTCCGCGCGTTTCTCTCGCGCCTGTTTCAGTGAAACTTCCGGGTAGACACCAAGAGCGAGCGTTCTCCGTTTGCCGCCATGGCGATAGTCCAGGCGCCAATATTGTTTGCCGTCGGGCTCAATGAGCAGGTACATGCCGCCGCCATCGAAGAGTTTGTATTTCTTCTCGCGCGGCTTGGCGTTTCTGATCGCCATTTGCGAAAGCGTCATCCTTCACTCCTTACGCAACATTCGAAGTTGGGACTCGAACTACTTCTCCTTTTTCGTCTTGGTTCCGTCGGTTTTGCCCAAACGAGGACTCACTCCGAAATCGGTTGGCGGTATATTTGGGACTCACTCCGGCAAATACCGTCAAAAATACCGCCAACGTGACGGGATTTGTGCGGACAGAGCCGGATGGGCCCGGATTCTCGACCGACATAACCAATTGTTTTAATGGTAGTTTTAGACGTTCTTGGATGTCAACGGAGCGTCCAGTGGTGCCCAGGAGAAGACTCGAACTTCCACGGCCTTGCGGCCACTGGCACCTGAAGCCAGCGCGTCTACCAATTCCGCCACCTGGGCAGGGGGAGGGGCGACGGCTTACGAGCCATGGGAGGCCTTGTCAATTGATTGGCGGTATTTCGGGGAAGCCCTGGGCGGGTGGGCGCCGCGCAGAAGTCGCGCGCGATGCGCTGCGGCTTTGCAAAGCAGCGCATGGCCATCGACGCCCCCCAAGGACCAGAATAGCGGAGCATTGCACAACCCCTCCGCATGGATCCGCGGCGCTGTCGGCGCGCCCGTCCCGCCAGTGTCCGGCCGGATGGGTCTCATTTCTCAGGTGATGACAAAGCAAAGCCGGCGCCATGGCGGCAAGCACTGGCGCTGCCTCACATCCCCGCGCCATTGCGCGCGATTGTCCCGCCCTTAAAATTCGGATAGGCCATCCTCAAATGATGGTGAATTGGAGGACTGAAGCGTGACGGGCAAACTGGCGGTCGTTTTTGGCGGTTCCGGGTTTATCGGGCGCAATGTGGTGCGCGAGCTCGCAAAACGGGACTGGCGAGTTCGGGTGGCGGTGCGCCGTCCCCATTTGGCGCAGTTTCTCCGGCCCATGGGCGCGGTCGGACAGATTCAGCTAAAGCAAACCAATGTCCGCTATCGCCCGTCGGTCGCAGAGGCTATTCAAGGGGCCGATGCGGTTATCAACCTTGTCGGCATCCTCCATCAAACTGGCGCGCAGCGTTTTGATACGGTTCAGGCGACGGGCGCGGCGACAATTGCGCAACTCGCAGGCGAAGCGGGCGTTGAGCATTTCGTTCATGTCTCCGCCATCGGCGCAGATGAAGAAAGCGACAGCGCATACGCCCGGACAAAGGGTGAGGCGGAACGCGCGGTGCGCGAGGCCGTGCCGACGGCGACAATTTTGCGCCCCTCCATCGTCTTCGGAACGGAAGACGGGTTCTTTAACAAATTCGCCGCGATGGCGACGACCACGCCGTTGACGCCGCTTCCCCTGATCGGCGGCGGTAAGACAAAGTTCCAGCCAATTTATGTGGATGATGTCGCCGATGCTGTGTGCGAGTCGCTGGTGCGTCCTGATGCGATGGGGCGGATTTATGAACTCGGGGGCCCACGCGTTTATACATTTAAGGAGTTGATGGAACTGATGCTGCGCGAAATCGACCAGAAGCGATTTCTGGCGCCGGTGCCGTTTCCGATTGCATCAATGATCGGACTGGCCGGTGAGATCGCCGGGGCGGCGCCGTTTATAGAGCCGCCGTTGACGCGCGATCAGGTCAAGCTTTTGAAGCATGACAATATCGTGGATGAGAGCGGCGCCGTCGGTACGCTTGATGATTTCGATGTTACTCCGCACACGGTTGAGTCTATTCTGCCGAGTTATATGGTGCGCTATCGTCGTTATGGGCAGTTTGCGGAAAAACCCGCCTAGGCCCCATACCCGTTCGGATTCTGGCTTTGCCAGCGCCAGTGATCGGCGCACATTTCGTCAAGTGTTTTCTCCGCGCGCCAGCCCATTTTCTTGAACGCAAGATCGGCGTTGGCGTAAATTTCCGCGATATCGCCGTCGCGACGCGGCGCAATTTCGTATGGGATATCGCGGTTGGACGCGCGCTTGAAGGCGCTTACCGCTTCCAGCACCGAATATCCGGCCCCCGCGCCGAGATTGATGTCATGCGCGCCGCCGGTTTTGAGGCTCGTCATATAATCGAGCGCCGCGAGATGGCCACGCGCGAGGTCGCAAACATGAATGTAGTCGCGCACGCCCGTACCATCCAGTGTTGGATAGTCATCGCCAAAGACCATCAGTTTTTCCCGCCGCCCAACCGCAACTTGCGCAATGAAAGGGAAGAGGTTGTTGGGAATACCGTTCGGGTCTTCGCCAATCTGGCCTGACGGATGGGCGCCGACCGGATTGAAATAACGCAAGTTTATAACGCGCCAGCCATCATCGCTGCGCGCCAGGTCCTTCAAGATTTCCTCAATGAAAAATTTGGTGCGTCCGTAAGGATTAGTTGGGCCGGTTTTGCCGTCTTCGGTAACCGGATTTTCATTCAGCTCGCCGTAAACGGTTGCGGACGATGAAAAAGCCAGCGTTTTGGCGCCCGCGGCTTCGAGTGCGCGGATGAGCGTTAACGCCGCGCCGATATTGGTGCTGTAATAGCGGGCGGGTTCGGCCACGGATTCTCCGACCGCCTTCAGTCCGGCAAGGTGAATGGCGCTGTCGGCGTTAAACGCTTTCACCGTGTTTACGATCTCATCTGTATGAGCGCCGTTGGCGAGATCGCGTTCGAGGAATTCCAGCTTGCCCGGCGCGAGCTCGCGAATGCGGTTCAACGCTTCCGGATGGGCATTTGACAGATCATCGATGACGAGGACGTCACGCCCGGCGTTCAGTAATTCAACACAGACGTGACTGCCAATATAGCCTGCGCCTCCGGTAACGACGATACGATCCGCCATGAATGTTTCGCCTTTCTATAAGAGATCCGTTCGCCCGCGCTTTTTCAGCTCTCCCACAATGGCGCGGACCTGTTGAGCGTCGTCCCGGCGCGCCACCAATACGGCGTCGCCTGTCGCAACGATGACGAGGCCTTCAATGCCGGCGGCGCCAATAACCGGGCCGCTTGTGCGGATTACCGTATCTTTGCACCCAACGGTGATGACATTGTCTTCATCTTCCCGCGTTGCGACTTCGCTCCAACTGCCGATATCCGTCCAGCCAACATCAACCGGTGCGACGATCGCCGCCTTGTCGGTTTTTTCCATGACAGCATAGTCGACGGAGTTCGACGGACATTCAGAGAAAACCCGTTCATCAAGGCGCAGGGCGGCGCCGGACATGGCGCTTTCCTGTAAAGCATTCGTTGCTGTGGCTTTGATAGCAGGCGCATGTTTTTCAAGTTCTTCGAGCATTGCGCTTGCGCGAAACAGAAAAATCCCAGCATTCCAGTAATAACCGCCGTCTTTGAGATATTGCTCCGCCCTCGCTCGATCGGGTTTTTCTTTAAACGCGGCGACGTTGAAAACGGAGTCAACAATCTTATCGCCAGTCTCAATATAGCCATAGCCTGTATGCGGATTTTCCGGCTTGATGCCAAAAGTCACGATGTGGCCGTCTTCGGCGGCTTTGGCGCCTTTCGAAACAGCGGCGCGAAATTTTTTGGCGTCGGCGATATGATGGTCCGCGGGCATCAGAAGAACCAGGGCGTCCTCTTCGCCGCGCGCGACCCAGGCGGCGGCGACAGCGGCGACAGCCGCCGTGTTGCGCGCACAAGGCTCAAGAATGATCTCCGCCGCTTCGACATCAATCTCCGCGAGTTGTTCCGCGATTACGGCGCCATGCTTGCCGCCGGCGATGACAACGGGGTTGAGATATGATGCGTCGCTTGACGCGGACACCCGCAAGGCTGTCTCCTGAAACATGGTGTTGTCAGTGACCAGTTTCAAAAACTGTTTAGGCCGTGACGCGCGCGACATCGGCCAAAGCCGTGTTCCGGAGCCGCCGGACATGATGACAGGTTGAATTTTCATGACGCCTCTATGGTTTTTACATGCGTCGACGCCTGCGCCGCCGCTTCGTACAAATGGTAGAGAATGCTTGCGGGAACATCCTGTGCGGCTGCGTCGCCGGTTTTGCAATACCGATCGCACCACAATCCGGCAACGGGTTGATTGAGATAGGTTTCGAAAAGCCTGTCAATCATTTGCGCGCCTTTTGTCTCTGCTGTCTTTGCGCTGCGCTGCGTCATCACGAGCGCCGCCTTGACGTATTCGGTTTGCGGCCACAGGCGGCGCATGGCGGCGGAGGGGGCGTGACGGTCAAGTGACATTTGATCAAGAAGAAAACCTTTATCGTTGGCGCCTAACAAAATTGCGCGATGGAACAGCTCGTCCACTTGATGGTGATCAATTTTGCCGCCGCAATCTTCGTAGCGATCAAGCAGCCAGACCCATTCCATCATATGACCGGGCTCGATCAGCTTACCTTTGGGTTGGGTGGTTTGCGTCAGGTCCGCGTTGAAATATTCGATGAGAACGCTGCGCGTGGCGTCGTAAAATCTGGTCCTGAACAGTGTATGGATACCATCGGCATAGCTGAGATACGTCTTGTCGCCTGTCGTTTCGAACAAAGCGATAAACGCTTCGAACAGATGCATGTGCGGGTTTTGACGACGGGGAAGTTCGCCCGCGTCGCTCTCGAGCCAGCCGCCATTAGGGCTCGAGAGTTCGGCGTTTAGAAAATCGATAGTTCTGTCAGCAAGGGTGCGTGCGCGGTCATCGCCCGTCTGCAAACGCGCAGCACAGGCCAGCAGCAAAAACGCCTGATCATAAAGATCCCGGCGATCGTCAATAATATCGCCATTGTCCGCCAGCTGATGAACACAGCCTCGCGCGCCGTTATCGGGGCAGGCCTTATCGATATAGAAATCAAAAGCTTTGGCGGCGAGGGGCTCGCCATCGCTACACCATCCCTGCAAAGCTGATTGCGTGAAGGTATAAATCTGGCGCGCCTGAACGCGCACCCGGCGCGGGCGGCCCGTCAATGGGGCGCCGGAAAAATCCAGCGCTTCATAAAAACCGCCACGGACATGATCGTATCCACGTTCTGACCACAGGGGCAGAGCGTGGCTGACGAACCACTCATGCAGGCGCGTGCAGGATTTGACAATGTCTGTCATGACACGTCCCGCCGCAGGTGCTTGCCGCGCGTGACGCCCAGCGTCGATGCGATCAGCTGCCGGAGGGCGTTATCAATCCGCCCGGCGACACGCCGCCAGTGTTGATCGGGTCTGCCCATAAAAGAAGTGACGTGATGATAGTCAGCGCTGTCAGGTGATGCTTTGGAGAAATAGTAGTTGCTGACGCAACATCGAGCCGCATCGGCGGTAACAGGATTGACCGAATGCCATGAAGTTTTGGTTGTCTCCATCACGACAAGCCGATTATAGCGCGATGTAATTTCGAGAGGCGAGGTTACGCCCTTGTCCCAGAGTTCGAGATTGCCGCCATTTTCCTTCGCCCAATTCGGGGCGACATAATAGAGGAGGTTGAGACGCCGATAGCGGCGCCTTTCCGCATCGTGACTGTTATCGATATGAGGATTTAGAAAATCGCCTTGCTGCATTAGTGAAATGCCGCCGGCATAAAGGCTTGGGTCGGCTTCAAGACCTTCAAGCCCGGTGACCTCTTCAATGGCGCCAAGTACGTCCGATTGATGAAACGCGTCCGTTATATTGGCGATTACCGGATTGAGAGCGTCCAGCTTTGCGAACGTCTTTTTGCTTTCCCGAAAGCTTTTGAGGGTGCGCCAGAAGGCGCCATCTGTCGGAAAGCCCTGAGCAACCTCATGCGCCAGGTCGTCTGGCAACAGGTCATCAATAAAGAAATGGCGCGCACGTCCGTCCGTCGGCGCATGCCAGGCGGCGCCAAGGCGGGACGCGTCGTCCCGTAATCTTGTTGCAATCAGCTGTGAGAAGTCTTCGACAGACGCCATAAGCCCAAAATCGTGAGCGCTTCCATGATCAGCGCTGAATTAAAAACGCCCCCGTGGCGCTGCATATCATTCCACTGTGACAGACTTCGCAAGATTGCGCGGTTGATCGACATCGGTGCCCTTGGTGGTCGCGGTGAAATAAGCAAGGAGTTGAATAGGCGCCGCGTAAACGATTGGCGCCAGCATATCGTCCGTTTCCGGCGCTTCTATAGATGTCCAGGCGCCGTCGCCGGCTTCAAGCAATCCCTTTTTGCACGAGATCAACAACGCCTTGCCGCCACGCGCCATTACTTCCTGCATATTGGAAATTGTTTTCTCGAAATGCGCATCCAGCGGCGCAATTACCACGACCGGAAGGTTTTCATCGATCAAAGCAATCGGTCCGTGTTTCAACTCGCCAGCGGCGTAGCCTTCTGCGTGGATATAGGAAATTTCTTTCAGTTTCAGCGCGCCTTCAAGGGCCAGAGGAAAGGATACGCCGCGGCCGATGTAAAGAATGTCGCTGGCCTTCGCGATGTCATGAGCAATCTTTTCAATATCATCGCTTGCGTTCAGCGCTTCGGCGAGCTTGCGCGGTGTTTCAAGCAACGCGCTGACAAGGTCTTGTTCTTCTTTTGCGGACAAGACGCCGCGCGCGCGGCCGGCGGCGATGGCGATACAGGCGAGCGCCACAAGCTGGCAGGTAAAAGCTTTGGTCGAGGCGACGCCGATCTCCGGGCCCGCAGCAATCGGGAAAACGATATCGGATTCCCGGGCAATCGAAGACTCGGGCACGTTGATAACGGCGGCGATTTTCTGCCCATGAGCTTTGGCGTCATGTAACGCCGCCAACGTATCGGCCGTCTCGCCGGATTGCGAAATGAACAGGGCGCCGCCGCCTTGCGTATAGGGCACATCGCGATAACGAAGCTCGGAAGCGATATCGACTTCCACGGGAAGCCTCGCCCAGCGCTCAAACCAATATTTCGAGATCAGTCCCGCATAAAAGGCTGTCCCGCATGCGGATATTGTCAGCCGATCAAGCGTTGCAAAATCAAACGATCCGTCGGGCAGGGTGATCGCCTTTGCAACAGGGTCCACATAGCGCGAGATCGTGTGGGCGATAACCTCGGGCTGTTCATGGATTTCCTTGGCCATGAAATGACGGTGGCCATCCTTGCTGATCAACCCGGCTGAGGCGGAGGAAATCGTTTCTTTGCGCGCCGTCTTTTTTCCAGTCGCATTGAATATCTGAACGCCGGCGCGTCGCAACACCGCCCAGTCGCCTTCTTCCAGATATGTGATGCGGTTCGTAAATGGCGCCAGCGCATAGGCGTCGGAGCCGAGATACATCTCGCCGTCACCATGACCGATGGCGAGGGGGCTGCCCTTGCGGCCGCAGATCATCAGATCTTCCTCGCCGCTGAAGATTGCGGCGAAGGCGAACGCGCCGCGCATTCGGCTGATCGCTTTATGAAAAGCATCGGCGGGTGAGCAGTTCTCATGTTGGAGATAATAGGTGATCAACTGTGGGCAGACTTCGGCGTCAGTTTCCGATTCGAATTGGGCGCCTTTGTCAATCAGCTCCTGACGAAGCTCCGCAAAATTTTCGATAATGCCGTTGTGGACGACGGAAACCCGGTTCGTCGTGTGAGGATGCGCGTTGGTTTGCGTCGGCGCGCCATGGGTCGCCCACCGGGTATGACCAATGCCGATGGCGCCATTGAGCGGCGTTTCATCCAGCACCGCCTCCAGGGCGGAGAGTTTGCCGGGCGCGCGCCGGCGCTCAAGCCGGCCTTCGTTAACGGTCGCGACGCCAGCCGAATCATAGCCTCGATATTCGAGGCGTTTCAGCCCGGCCAGAATGGACGGCGCCACGTCATTTGATCCTAAAATTCCAATAATACCGCACATCTTGCGATACTGGCTCCTTGTTACGCCGCCCCAGGCCCTTTATTGATCCTGTTCAGGGCCTTAATACAGCAAAAAAGGGGCCGGAGAAGGCCCGCTCATGTAGCGTACCGACCAAAACCTTTCGCATGCTTAACCACGCATGAAGAGATCGAAGCGCCGGCTCCGGTTTACTTTATATAATTGTTTGGTAAGGCCTCTCGCTCGGGAATTTTCAGCAATATTGAAGGGCGCTCAATGAGAAACATTCTGTCCGCTGTCGCTGTGCTGGTCGCTATTGCAAGCGCGGGCCCCGCATGGGCCGATGACGCCGAGACAACCTCGCGAGGCGATCCGATTGCGCTTGGCTATCTGGAAGATGTGGCGGTCGGCTCTCTTGGCCTCGCCATGAAAGGCAAGCTCGATACCGGCGCCGACACCAGTTCCGTTCACGCGCGTGATGTTGAAATCTATAAGCGCGGCAAAAAAGACAACTGGGTGCGGTTTCGGCTGATCGGCAAGGATGGCCGTTCAATCCGCTATGATCAAAACGTCACTCGCTTTGCGCTGATCAAGACGAAGACCGGCGGCACCATCCGCCGCCCGGTGATTCACCTGCCGCTTTGTGTGGGCGGCAAGAGCGGTCTGGCGGAAATCAATCTTGCGGACCGAGAGGAGTTTGAATACGACATTCTGATCGGGCGCGAGTTTCTTGCTCATCGCATCCTGGTGGACCCGAGCCAGACATTCGTCAGCGCTGACGGATGCGAGCAGGCCGATGAAGACTAAACTGCGCCAGGCCGTCGTTCTGGGTCTCATTCTGATTATCGCCGGGCTTGGTGTTTTTCTGATCAAATCCGTGCGCCTCGGTTATCCATTAACGCCCGGCGCGACAGCGACGATCTGGGATTTCGAAATCTATCTGGAGTTTGAGGGCCAGGACGAACCGGCGCGCCTCGAAGTTTATCTCCCCGCCGGCGATGTGCAGCGCTCTTTCCCGCAGGAGCAATTCTATAATGGGCCGTTTGGCCTCAGCCTTGAGTCGGAGCCTGCGACCCGCAACCGCAAGGCCGTGTGGACATATCGATATCCAAGCAATCGCAAAGTGTTACGCTACTTGGCGCAGACCGTAGGTGAGGTTCAGTCAACGCCCCTGCCAACCTCGTTTACGCAGGCTGAGCCGGACGTCATTCCGTTTGAATCCGATTTAATCAAACGTCAGGCGTTTATCGTCTGGGCTGGCGATTTGCGGCGGCGCTCTGCTGACGATCTCTCCTTTGCCAACCTGACTATCCGCGAGACATTTGAAAACAGGACAGCCGGTGAAGAATACGCCGATGAAATTGCAGTCCTTCTTGACGGGCGAACAAGCGTTCGCGCCCGGCTGGAGCTCGCGCGCCACACATTGCACTCAGCGGGTATTCCAGCGCGGATCGCCAACGGCGTTTATCTTTCGGACGCACGGCGCCGGGTGGATATCAAGCATTGGCTTGAATATCACGTGGATGGCGAAGATTTCCGCTACTTTCCTGAAGAACCGCCCGGCAGATTCTTTACAATCTGGTATGGTGAAGCCGGTCTTGTGACGGTGAGCGGCATCGAGGAGTTGGATGTTCAAATCGGGCTGCAGTCGCAGCGTGACGCCGCGATCGATATTGTTCGCAGCACACGCGGCGGCGCCGGCGCGGTCGGACGGATGTTTGGATTTAACGAGCTGCCCCTGACGACCCAGCTTGTCTATAAGGTGCTGGTGACTATACCCGTTGGCATCACCATTCTTGTTTTCCTGCGTCAGTTTATCGGATTCAAAACGCTTGGTACGTTCATGCCGGTGCTGATCGGCATTGCGTTTCGCGAGACGGCGCTCATCAACGGTCTTGCATTATTTACGTTGTTAGTGGCGCTTGGACTTGCGCTGCGATTTTATCTGGAGCGACTGCAATTGCTTCTTGTGCCGCGGCTCGCCGTGGTCGTGATCTTCATCGTTATGGTGATGGCCGGGGTGACGATTGCGCTGACCGGCGCCAATCAGGCGATTGGGCTTTCCATATCTCTATTCCCGATCGTTATTCTGACCATGACGATTGAACGGATGTCGATTGTCTGGGAGGAAAGCTCTGCTACGGAAGCCATTAAACAGGGTCTTGGCAGTCTTGCGGTGGCGAGCATCGCCTATCTCGCCATGACCAACAGCCAGGTTGAATATCTGATGTATCAATTCCCGGAATTGCTGCTGGTGCTGATGGGGCTTTGCGTCTTGATGGGCCGTTACACCGGGTTGCGACTCAGTGAATTGTGGCGCTTCCGGCAACTGGCGCAATGACGATGTTTGGTGCGTACAGAAATCTTCGGCGGAACGGCGTCATCGGCATCAATGAGCGCAATATTCGTTATGTGAATGCGCTGAATCAGCGTCGCAGTCTGGTTACGGTTGACGATAAATACATCACCAAAAAGCTTGCGCAGGATGTCGATATTCCAACCCCTGAACTCTATGGCGTGATCAGGGATGCGCGGGACATGAAAAAGCTCCCCGAGATGGTCGAGCACCCGGACGGCTTTGTTGTGAAACCCGCACAAGGGTCGCAAGGCAAGGGCATTATCGTCATCGACAGCCCGTTGAAGGGCGGCTGGCGTCTCTCCAGCGGGCGGCGCATTACGCTCGATGCGCTGCAGTTTCAGATCAACAATATCCTGTCTGGTATGTATTCTCTGGGCGGTCAGCCGGACAAAGCGCTGATTGAATACCGCGTGAAGTTTGACGACGTCTTCGGCAAGATATCTTTCAAAGGCGTGCCGGATATTCGCGTCATTGTGCTGAAAGGCATTCCGGTTTTTTCAATGCTGCGTTTGCCGACGGCGGCGTCTGATGGAAAAGCCAACCTGCATCGCGGCGGCGTCGGAGTCGGCGTCGATATCGCCACAGGCGAAACTCTGCGCGCCATGCAATATGATTCGTTGATCGAGGTTCATCCGGATACGGCGCACCCGCTTGAGGGCGTTCACACGCCCTATTGGGATGACATTTTAATGATGGCCTCGCGGTCCTATGAAATGACGGGCCTCGGTTATGTGGGCGTTGACATTGTGCTCGACCGTGAGCGCGGCCCGCTGCTGCTGGAGTTGAATGCGCGGCCAGGTATTTCCATCCAGATCGCCAATCGCCGCGGATTGCGGTTTGTCCTCGAAAAAGCGATGGCTTTAGGCGATGAGAAACGCAGCGCGGAAAAGCGTGTTGAGCTGGCGCGGGAGCTCGCGGCGGATCTCACAAAATCTGAAGCGAATTAATAGTCCGGAAACTCAGTATACTGGTCCTGCAAAAACGCGACCAGATCAATCATCTCTGTCACTGTTAGCACGTCATTGTAATTGCGCATTTTTGAGCCGCCGTCTTCGGAGAATTCCTCGTTCCGATAGCTTCGCGCAATTCGGTGAGACGGATTGATAACCGAAGTCACCAGTTCCCCATAGGTGTCAACGCGCGTCGCCATGCCGCCGATAATAACGGTCATTTCCGGTTCAACGCCCTCCCGCAGGGTTTCGTCATCTGCAACAGCGTGGCAGCTTGCACATTGCATCTCGATAAAGACTTGTTTGCCATGGTCGGGATCGCCATCCGGCAGACGAAATCCATGAGACGATTGTGGTCTGAGATCACAAGCACTGACGCAAGAGAGCGTAGCGACAGACAGAACAAGAATATGCGGGCGCATTTTCAATTCTCCCTTATTGATCATTTCACGACGAGTTCACCGAATTCCAAATGGCGATACTTGTCGTGACTATAGCGCTCTATCGCGGCGCACGCGCCGCTGCTTAGCATGAAATTTTTATTACGGCCGACTTGTTATGAGGACAGCGCGTATTTCGAGCGCGTCTAGCGTCCTTTGATAATCTCGTCCGCCGCTTTTTCCGCGATCATGATCGTCGGCGCATTGGTGTTGCCGGACACCAGGAACGGCATGACCGAGGCGTCGACAACCCGCAAGCCCTCAACGCCGTTAACGCGTAATTGTGGGTCGAGAACGGCGGTTTCATCAGCCCCCATCCGGCAGGTGCCGACGGGATGATAGATGGTATCGGAACGGGCGCGTATATCGGCTTCGAGGGCATCGTCACTGGCGCGATCTTCCAGGTAAAGCCGTTCGCCCCGGATATCGTTAAATTTCGGGGAAGCGAGAATGCGCTCGACAAGGCGCGCGCCGCGCATCAAGCGTTGCAGATCGTCTTCATCACTGAGGAAGTTGGGGTCGATGACCGGCGCCGCCGTGGCGTCATTGCTCGCGAGGCTGACAGTACCTCGGCTTTTGGGGCGCAGCACGCACACATGACAGGAATAGCCGCCGCCAAGATGTCGCTTGCGGCCATGGTCGTCGACAAGCCCGGCAAGAAAGTGAAGCTGCACATCGGGCTCGGCTTCATCAGGCGTTGTTTTTAAAAAGCCGCCGCTTTCTGCAATGTTGGAAGTCAACATGCCTTCGCCCCGTTTGCGATAGGCGCTGATCGCCGGAAAGATCTTTTTGAGCAGGGTGAAATTCAATCCGATGGTTTCAGGTGAAACGGATTTATAAAGCGCTGTCCAGTCGAGATGATCCTGTAAATTCTGACCGACTTCCGGCGAAGCCGCGACGATATCGACGCCGTTTTCGGTAAGATGCGCCGCCGGGCCAACACCGGAAAGCATGAGAAGTTGCGGCGACTGAAATGCGCCGCCGGAGAGGATGACTTCGCCGCGCGCGCGCACGAATTTAGACTCGCCGCCTTCTCGAAACTCAACGCCTGTCGCGCGTTTGCCGTCGAAAGTGATGCGGTCACCCTGTGCGTGAGAGATCACGGTGAGGTTGGGGCGCTCTCTGGCGGGGTTGAGATACGCCACCGCCGCTGAACATCGCCGGCCATTGCGCTGCGTGACCTGATAATAGCCCATGCCCTCCTGGCTTTCGCCATTGAAGTCTTCCGTCGCCGGTAACTGCAATTCAGAAGCAGCATGCAGAAAAAGATCCGAGAGCGGATTTTTGAACCGTAAATCGGAAACAGTAAGAGGGCCGCCGGTTGCGTGATAAGCATCACCGCCCCGTTCATTGTCTTCGGCTTTTTTGAAATAGGGCAGGACATCGTCCCAGCCCCATCCGGTGGCGCCATGGGCGGCCCAGTTGTCGTAGTCCGCCTTTGTGCCGCGAATATAGATCATCGCGTTGATGGAGCTTGATCCACCGAGCACGCGTCCGCGCGGCTGATAGCAAATGCGATTGTTCAGATGTTTTTGCGGCGTTGTGTCAAACTTCCAGTTCACCTGTGTCCACGGCGGAAAAAATGCAAAACCCATGGGCGCGTGGATCAACGGGTCTTTGTCCGGACCGCCCGCCTCCAGAAGGCATACGCTGACGGACGGGTCTGCGCTCAGGCGATTGGCGAGCGTACAGCCGGCGGAGCCTGCGCCGACGATCACATAGTCGAATTCTCCGATCGCCTCGCGTGCGTCGTTGTTTGCCATAGATTATATCCGTCTAAAGAATTTTGCGTACAAAGGAGAGAATTTTGTCGGTCTTTGCCGTGTAGGGCGGGTGCAAGAGGCCGCCGCTGGCGAATTTACTCTGATAAAAGACAGGCTTCATATGGGAGAAGGTTTCAAAGCCTGCTTCCCCATGATAGGCGCCGATACCGCTTTTTCCGACGCCGCCGAAGGGAAGGTTTTCCTGTGCGACGTGCCATAGGGAATCATTGACCGTAACGCCGCCGGAGACGGTTTGCTGCAACACCTGATCGCGGGCGCTATCGTCCGATCCATACCAGTAAAGCGCTAACGGCCGGTCGCCGGCGTTGATGCGCGCAATGGTTTCCTTGCGCGATGTCACTGACAAAACCGGCAATAGCGGACCGAAGATTTCCTCTTTCATGACGCCTGCCTCGGCGGGCGGGTCGATGATCAGCGTGAGCGGCATCTTTCGTTGGGGATGAAGCGCGTTTGCAGAGCCCACCTCGATGATCCTGGCGCCCATGTCGCGCGCTTCGTTCGCGAGGTCTTGAAGGCGTGAAAAATGTCGGTCGGAGACAATCGATGTGTAGTCAGATGTGGTGTCAATTTCCGGAAACATTGCGCGCGCCGACGCAGCAATCGCATCGGCCGTCTGATCAAGCTGGTTCGCAGGCGTTAATACATAGTCCGGCGCAACACAGGTCTGGCCGGCGTTCAGCATCTTGCCGTGAGCAATGGACTTCGCCGCCTTTTCGAGGTCGGCGCTCTCGTCAATAATCGCCGGCGATTTCCCGCCGAGTTCCAGCGTCACCGGCGTCAGGTTCTTCGCCGCCGCCTGCGCCACCCGAATGCCGATGGTGGTGGAGCCGGTGAACAGGAGGTGGTCGAAAGGCGTCTCGGTAAACGCCTGACCGGTTTCAACGCCGCCGGTGATCACGGCGAATTCCGATTCATCGAATTTTTCTGCGATAGCTTCGCGCAATACTTCGCTGAGGCGGGGGGTCAGCTCACTCGGTTTGATCATGACGCGGTTGCCGGCGGCGAGTGCTGCAATGGCCGGCGCCAGGGCAAGTTGCAGCGGATAATTCCAGGGCGAGATAATGCCGACGACCCCGAGCGGCTGGGGCTCGATTTTGCTTTTCGCCGGTAGCATATGCAGTGGCGTCGGAACGCCGCGCGGGCGCATCCATTTTTTCAAATTGTGCTTGGCGAGCTTCGCACCGGAAACGGTGACGACGATTTCCGCGATGATTGTCTCATGACGTGCGCGGTTACCGAAGTCGGCGCTGATGGCGTCGATGAATTTCTCTTCATTGCCTTCGGTTAAGCGGATCAGCTTGTCGAGGTCAGCAATACGCCGGTCATAGGACGGGAAAGTGTCGGCGCGATAAGCTTCTTTTTGCAGCGCGAATATGCGTTCGATTTCACGTTCGCCGTCAGACTTGGCGGCGTCAATCGTATGGGCGGTGTCCGCGGCCATCGGAGAACCTCGCTCGTGTGCCATAAGCGCAATGTGGTCAAGGCGAAGGCCGTTGTCTACCGTCTTAGGCGCCGCAAGATCAGCTAGCGTTTTGGCGGCATGGGAATAAACCCGGAGACACGGCGTTTGTAATCCGCGTATTCGGGATATTTTTTTGTCATGGCGCGTTCGGTCATCGCCTTGCCGGAAACATTAACCAGAAAATAGGCCATCACGATCGGGGACAAAATCGTCCAGACACCGTAGGGGCTTTCAAGTGCAATGACGGCGAGGCCGGTCCACACCATCGCATCGCCAAAATAATTTGGATGGCGCGTTAACGACCAAAGACCGCTGGTCATCAGCTTGCCTTTGTTGACCGGGTCCGTCTTGAACTGTTTTAGCTGCCAGTCGCCGATCGCCTCGAAGGAGAGGCCGATTGCGAAGATAATGACGCCGATCCATGCGATGGCGCCGAAGCCGTCAGCGCCGAACTGGCCCAGCTGTACGGGAAGCGAGACGGTCCACGCGATCACGCCTTGCAGCCAATAGATATAGGGCAATGACCAGCGCGCGAACGCCGCATCGGAAGCTTTTGCGGCGCGCATCTTTTGATAGCGATAGTCCTCGCCATGACCGAGATTGCGCTGTGCGAGATAAAAAGCGAGACGTCCGGCCCACAGTGATACGAGTATTGTCAACACTACAGCCCGGGGATCGGCGCCGTCAGTGCGCAAAAAGGTCAGAACCGCCGGCAGCGCGCAGGCCGGTCCCCATGCAATATCGATAATGCTCGCATCTTTAATGCGTGTACTGACCCACCATAATACTGTCAGCAAGGTGAGCAGGATCAACAGATTGCTGATGAGCAAAAATACAATGGCGGTCATGTTGATTTATTCATCTCTCTTAACAATCGCATCAAGGGCGGCAGATTGTTGGTGCATACTAAAATAGTCCTTGGTGGAGCCGAGGGGAATCGAACCCCTGACCTCGTCATTGCGAACGACGCGCTCTCCCAACTGAGCTACGGCCCCGGGCTGCGGACGTCTCGCCCGCATGGGTGAGGCTCGCGATTTACGGCCTTGTGCGCGCGCCTGTCAATCAGGCGGGCCGCGCGTTAGCATACAGGCGCAAGATGATGAGGAGCTCGCCCATGGTTGCCTTTATCCTGTCCGCCTTAATGCTGATGTCGTCACGTTCGTCGCTGCCGCCGGATGTGTGGGCGTGCCAGAATCAGATCGAGGTCTGGTGCGCCGTTGATGGCTGTGCTGCAAAAGCCGAAGATGAGACAACGCCAATGGATATCTGGGCGCGGCGCGACAATGGCCGCTTCGCCATCTGCGCTTATACCGGCTGTTGGGAGGGCGAGGGGCAAGTCTCCGATACCAGTGGTCGGCTGCTCTGGGCGGCGGAGGACGTAGAGTTTTCATCGGGCGAGGGCGGGTTTTCCGCCGACGTCTCCCTCCTGATCATCGAAAAAGACGGCGTCGGCTTTGTGCGCGTCGGCGGTTTCGCCACGCCGCTCCTTTGCCTCCGTTCGCCGGACGGCGCGGTTGCAAGCGGGCCCAACTCCCCTTAAGTCCCGACCAGAGCAAGTTGCCTTACTGGAGCCTTTTCGCATGATCCCGACGCCGGTCTTTTCGCTGATTGATGCGATTTTACAGCTTTACGTCTTCATCGTGTTCGCCATGGTGATTATGTCGTGGCTTATCTCTTTTAACGTGATCAACCGGCATAACCAGTTCGTCGACATGATATGGCGTACGCTGGTGGCCCTGACGGAGCCGGTCCTGCGCCCGATCCGCAACATGATGCCCAATCTGGGCGGGATTGATCTGTCGCCACTGATCCTTTTGCTCGCGATCTTCTTCCTGCGGGAAATGAATGTCTGGCTGGCGGCGCGGATCGGCGTTTGACGCAACGCAGCGAAGCGCTCGATTTTTTTGGCATTACCAGCGATGGCGGCGTGCGCATGTTTGTGCGGGTGAGCCCAAGCGCGGCGAAGAATGAGATTGCCGGCCTTTGGAACGGCGCCAATGGCGAGACGCGTCTTGTGATTAAAGTTACAGCGCCACCCGACAAGGGCAAGGCGAACGCCAGGGTGATCAAGCTGATCGCAACTCATCTTGGATTGCCGAAATCGTCGCTGTCGATTATGGCAGGTGAAACATCCCGGCTGAAAACCTTGCGCATATCGGCCGATCGACAAGCTATCATTGCCGGGATCAAATCCTTGAGCGGAGAGATAAAATGACCGCAGACCTGATTGACGGAAAAGCTGTTGCAGCGGCCTTGCGCGAGACCATCGCGGGCGCGGTCGCGAAGATGAAAGCCGACGGCGACGTGCAGCCGGCGCTGGCGGTGGTGCTTGTCGGCGATGACCCGGCCAGTCAGGTCTATGTCCGCAACAAGGGCGTTGCGACCCACAAGGCGGGCATGCGCTCGATTGAACATCGCCTGCCAGCGCATGCGGCGCAGGATGACGTCATCGCGCTGGTGCGTGATTTAAACGCCGATAACGATGTCGACGGCATTCTCGTGCAACTGCCTTTGCCGGACCACATCGATTCATCACTGGTGATTAACGAGATTGATCCGTCAAAGGATGTCGATGGCCTGACGGAGGCGAACGCCGGGCGGCTGATGCTGGGCAAGGAAGGGCTTGTTCCGTGTACGCCGCAAGGCTCGGTCATTCTGGCGAAAAGTGTGCGCGACAGCCTGTCCGGTCTTCATGCGGTGGTGGTCGGTCGCTCAATCCTTGTGGGCAAGCCGCTGGCGATGTTGCTCTTGGCCGAGAACTGCACCGTCACCATGGCGCATTCGCGGACACAAGATCTTGCCGCCGTCTGCCGGGAGGCTGATATCATCTGCGCGGCGGTGGGGCGGGCGCGTCTTGTGAAAGGCGACTGGATCAAGGAAGGCGCGACCGTCATCGATGTGGGCATCAACAGAATTGAGGAAGGCGGCAAGTCGCGTTTGGTGGGCGACGTTGATTTCGATGCGGCGAAGACGCGCGCAGGCGCGATCACCCCGGTGCCCGGCGGCGTCGGGCCGATGACCATTGCCTGCCTGTTGCGCAACACGGTGATCGCCGCCGCGCGACGGCGCGGGTTGCCGGCGCCGGCGATTTAAGGCGCCCTTGCCGTTGTCTTCAGCCATTACCGCCGCCATTGAGCCGCTCGGCGATATTGTTACGCTGGAAAACGACTGGCGCGCGCTGGAGACGCGCGCTGACGCCTCGTTTTTTCTAAGCTGGGACTGGGCGGCGACGGCGATCGCCATGGCGCAGGGCGACCTTCTTGTTGTGCGCGTCGCGGATGCGGACGGAGTGATCGCGCTCGGGCTTTTGTCGCCGATGCGGGAGGCGCGCCATGGCGTGATGCGCGTTCCCCAATTGCGCCTCAACGAAGATGGTCCGCATACGAATGCAACGCTGGTCGCCGAAGGCAATGGCTTGCTCGCCGCGCGCGGCATGGAAACGCCTGCCTGGGATGCGTTTCTGTCAGCGCTGGACGGACCGGGCGCGCCGATGTGGGATGAGATCGTCGTCTCGAACGCGTTCCCGGCGCTGGAGGAAAAAACAAGAGGGGCCGGACGGCGCGTTCATCGGCGGGCGGAGCGCGGCTCCGCTTATGTCGATCTGGCGGGTTTGCGCGAAAAGGGGACCCGGACCGCGGCGGACTACGCCGCAACGCTCGGCAAGAGCACGCGCAGTCAGTTGATCCGCTCCCTCAAGCTTTACGAAGCGCGCGGGCGCTTAACCGTTGACCGGGCGCAAACGCCGGCGGAGGCGGACGCTTATGTTGACGACATGGCGACGCTTTATTCCGCCAAATGGCGCGCGCGGGGCGTCAACGACCCTGCGAAGTCGGACTATCTCTGGCGATTTCACCGTAAGCTGATTAATCGCCTGCGTGAAAAGAACGGCGTTGAACTCGCGCGTCTTTCGGCGGGCGGCGCGCCCTTCGCCTTTGTTTATAACTTCATTCACGGCGACGACGTTCTGTTCAATATGGGCGGTTTTGCGGTCGAGGTCGATAACCGGTTAAAGCCGGGCCTCGTGGCGCATGCGCTGCTGATCGCCGATCATGTGCGGGCG
Source organism: Pseudomonadota bacterium (assembly GCA_039196665.1). Classification (GTDB taxonomy): domain Bacteria; phylum Pseudomonadota; class Alphaproteobacteria; order Caulobacterales; family Parvularculaceae; genus Hyphococcus. The sequence goes on from JBCCUQ010000002.1 coordinate 504,636, forward strand.
GGGCGTGCGCGCTATGACTTTCTCGCGGGCGATGACCGCTACAAGTTCAACCTCGGCCAGCAGGGGGCGGACTATGTGGACTTCGCGATCCAGCGCGCCACGCCGATGTTGCAACTGGAAAGCGCCTTGCGCGCGGTGAAGCGGCGCCTGGTCAAGAGCTGAAAACTGCCGCCCACCCGGCAAACAAGGCGTTATCGGCTACCCCCACGCTGCGGGGTCGAGCCGGTAATATTGCTTGAGCTCCCCGTAAAGCGCCGGCTCCTGCGCGCGCAAATCGCGGGGGCGTTCGAAAAACATTTCCGTGGCGACGGCGAAAAACTCCGCCGGGTTGGTGGCGCCATAGCCGTTAAGGACATTGGCTTGCCCCGATGCGATATCGTCGCGCAATCGTCCGTAGGCGGTCTGAAAGACCCGCGCCCAGCGCGCGGCGTCGTGGTCCTTGTCGAGAAGCGGCGAGCCGTCGGTCTTGCCGGTCTGCTCGTCGAGCTGATGCGCGAATTCATGCATCACCACATTCTGGCCGTCATGGGCGACAAAGGCGCCGTAGGCCGCGTGATCCCAGGCGAGGATCACCGGGCCTTTCGCCCAGCTTTCGCCGGAGCGCGTCTCGGATCGTTCGGAATGCACATGCCCCTCGACGCCGACCAGCTTTGACCTGAACGCCGCCGGATAGACATGGATTGTCTTCAGCGAGGTGAACCAGCGGTTCTCCTTGTTGACGATCAGGACGCAGGCCTGCGCCGCGATGGTGACGCGCATGTCGTCAGTGATCTCGACGCCTTCCTGACCGAAGAATTTCACTTCATCGAGAAACCGGTTCATCAGCCCGTCGAGTTTTGCCTGTAAGTCGTCGGGCAGCTTTTCATAAAGCGGCACGCGCTTGACGACGATGGCTTTGTGCGCGGCGGAAAGCGGCGCGGCCAGCAGCGCCTCGCGCCGTCGGCGCTGACGCGCCCAGCGCCCGCCGAGATAAAGCCCGGCCGCCGCGATCACGATGATGAGGACAATGTTCATGGGAGCCCAATATGGGGGGCGGACGTGAAATGTCCAACGAAACCCCTGAAAAAGAGCGCCGCCCGTCAAACGGAAGACGGTCGCTTACATGTCGTCTATAATATTAATGGAAACGGCGATGGAGAGAGGGGCATGAAAAGGGTCTTTATGGCGTTGGTTGTGATCACGGGATTGCTATGGGCGCCCTCAGCATGCTCCGGCGAAACGGAAACTGCCGTTACGGAGCGGCGCGGCGTTCGTGACAAGGCGCCGCCGCGTATTTATGAGGCCCTGTCAAACCACAATCGCAACGTTGCGTCATCCGTTGAGCTTGTGTTCATTGAAGGGCTGCAATGGCGCGGACGCAGCGAGCTAACCGTGGCATTTAATGGCGGCGATCAGGCCGCTTACCGCTTGATTGAGGAGGCGGTGCGCGATTGGACCGGCAATTCTTCAAGATTTAAATTTGAATTCAAAGATGCTGCCGGCGCCTATCGGACATGGTCGGATACGGATACGGCGCCGGCCGCGGATATCCGTATCGGCTTCGCTACCCAGGGCGATGAGTCCGGATACTGGTCCGCATTAGGCGTAACGGCCGATCAGGTTAAGGCGCATAAATCAACGATGAACCTCGATGATATCTCAGACGATATCGTGAGGGAAAATTTCGCCAGCCGTCCCAGAGCATGGTCCCGGAGTTACTCGCGCGGCACCGTCCTTCATGAATTTGGCCATGCGCTAGGGCTATCGCATGAACTCTTTCACCCTGACTGTCAGGCTGATCTGATCTTTGAGCCAGAGGAGGGTTACAAACCCGATTATGCCGCCGACGGGTCATATAAGCAGGATGTTCAGGGGCGATCGCCCGGCGCCTATCTTTATATGCAGGGACCGCCCAATGAATTTGGCGCGGGCGATGCGCTCTTCGCGCTGAACTGGCGATATTATTCCGCGTTGACCCGTGAAGAAGATCAGCGCGCCGGCGGCATGGGCCAACCTTCCCCGGCCGTCGATAAAAATTCGATCATGCTCTATGACATGCCGGCCTTTATTTTTAAATCCGGGGCAAACTCCAAATGCCTCATCAGCACGCCAACAATATCGCTTTCCCAGGGCGACCGGGCGTTTTTTGATAACTTCTACAACACGCCATGATGGGCGCGCCTTGTGAGGGCGGGGGGCATTGTGTCGTGCAAACCTCTCCCCGGTCATCCCGTTGAACGAATATTTAGCACCGCGTCATCCCGGACGCGCTGCAATATGAAATATTGCTGCGCAGAGCCGGGATCCATGACGCTGGAGTGTTTATGGATCCCGGGTTAGCAGCGCGTCATTTCATGCCGCGCCGCGCACGGGATGACCGGAGAGAGGGGCGGCCGCCACCCGCCACATCACGCCGGCGCGAATTCCTCAATCCATATCCGGGCGAACTCTTCGGAGACGTCGGCGGCCTCCAGCTTCGCGTCCTCGTCGCGAAAGCAAAGAACATATTCACCGTTATGAGCGGCGACGAAGGGCGCGCCCGGCTTGCCGTCAAAGGCGGCGTAATGAACCGTCTCGTCTTGGCCGATCCGCTCACGATGGCGAGCCCTGTCATACTGGCGCGCGGTGATCGCGGCCCCCATGAAACGCCTGCCAATGATCTGCTGGAACACAGTGAAGAACTCCGCCGCGATGACGCCGTCCGCCTCGCTGCAATCCATCCGCACGTAAAGGCGCACGCGCCGGTTCAGGTCTATGGCTTCCATTGGTAATCCCCTTTGTTTATCTATAACAGAAAATCTCTATTATAGAGAATTCTCTATTTTTGATAATCCCTATTTTGGGAATACCGGACCTGCTGGATCAGCAATGAGGCAGCAGGTATGCGCAAGTCCATTTTTACGAAGCTACAGAAGCGACTATGCGTAGTTCTCAAGAGGGAGAGGAAAGACGCCGGCCTCACGCAGAAGCAAGTCGCCAAAAAACTGGGCGCTTACCCGGCTTATGTCTCTAAATACGAGACTGGAGAGCGGCGTCTGGACGTGATTGAGTTTCTGGCCGTAGCTCAAGCTATCGGGTTTGATCCGAAAGCCATCATCGCAGAGCTGGAGCAGTAAACCCCCTTCGTCAGCTTCGCTGACACTTCCCCCATGAATGGGGGAAGAAAGAAGCGCGCGGCAGGCTCGGCCTGTTCCTCCCCCGTTTACGGGGGAGGTGGCCCGAAGGGCCGGAGGGGGTGATGCACGCTGCTTGCTACCGCCTTCAGCGTCATCCCGGACACGCTGCAGCATGAAATGCTGCTGCGTAGATCCGGGATCCAGTCACATCAAAAAGACGGGCTTCGCCCGGCATACTTTTTAATGCTGGATCCCGGCTTTCGCCGGGATGACGGGTATAAATCTTTTGTTTCTATATTTTACCCGTAATTTCTAAGTTTGATCCGGAATCCGAGAAATAGGTAGTATGTATCGTTGGCTTTAGTTGCTTTATGCGTCATGTGTTCGAATGTCGTCTTTTTCAAATAGAATTTTGGGTTATGTCAGAGCTACTTTTTTCTACCGGAATTGCCTCGATTGGATCGGCGCTAGTAATTAGTTTTGTTATATGGTTGGGAAGAAATTGGTTCACATCCAAGATTGTGAAGGGTGTTGAGCACCGGTTCGACATTAAGTTGGAAGAGTTTAAGTCTAAATTAAGTGCTCAAACTTCTCGTGAACTATCGGTGCATGGAGCAGCCGTTTCTGCTCAAATGTTGGGTGCAGAAAAAAGAATAGAAGCAATTCAAAAGCTTTGGAATAGCATCTGTAAAATTCGAAATCGTGATTACAGGCCGTTTGCGTTACTAAGCTTTTTGACCGAGGATGAGTATATCGAACGTATAACCTCGGGGGATCCAGAATACGCTATACCGGATTCGAAGGAAGAAGCATTTAAGTATATTAAATTCACCGAAAGCTTAAATCTAGAAGAGCTTCGACCGTTCATTACTCAAAAGCTTTGGCAACTGTATTTTGTATACAGGGCAATCGCTGGTCGACTAATATTCTTGGAGGGACAGTGTTCCAATGGAAGATCAGAGTGTATTTGGTATAGAGACGAACATATTCGGCACATATTAGCATATGCTCTTACTGCTGAGCAGATCAAAGATACCACTACCCAAACCTTTAAGGATCCTGCGAAAGTAATTGATGCAGTTGAGTGGCAAATACTTTCAGAGATGCATAAAATTGCAAATGGAGAGATGTTTGGCCATGAGTCGGCTAAGCTTGCCGTAAGTTTGCAAGACATTATGCAAACTGCAAGGCTTAAAAGCTAACTTAGATTTACGGCTGTTTTCATCGTGCTTATCTCTAAGAAATTATTCTAGGCGATTTTTTTTACCACGAATCCATTATGACTTTTTTCGACTCGATATTCCGACAACGGATTGGGGAAGAATTGATCTGGAAGCGAGTTAGTCGCATTCGGATTGTGAACGACAATTGGCCGCCATAAGTCGCACCAGCCTTCTTCTGGTCCGAATGCGATCGCGGCGGATATGTGATTCCCTCTATCATCTAAGAACAAATTTTTCTGTAAAGGTGCTCCACCTACGGACGGCACAGTTTCCTTTCTCGCTGTGCCTGATCCAGAGCGCCCCGTCTTAGGTTCCATCCAAAAGTATTTTTCGCCAATCGGGAAAAGGGCCTTAGTGATATAAGGGAAATCATAACTATTATGCCCAAGCCCGGCCCATGGCGGTTCGGAAAATAAGATTGGGGAGATTGCTATCACCAAACACGTATCTGGTGATATTTTTCCTTGGTCGATTTTTTTTTGGAAATCATTCTGTTTTTTTTCTAACGCGTCTCTGTACTTGAAAACGACCCCGTCTGTAGGAACTTCTTTCACGGAAAATTCATTGATAGGTTTTGCGTACTCAACAACTGATTCAAGCTGTCCAGGTTCTGGAGCTGTTACTTGAATTAGGCATTTACTATCTGTCAAACAAAAGTCAGCCGGATCTTCTGGGCATTCGACCATATCAAATACTTCTTCCAAGTATTGGCATAGGTGAATTTCAGCGTAACGCTGGTATCGTTTTTCGCGTGAGTTCCCGCCGAGCGCTTTCAAGAATTCTCGGCGGTTTCCTGCTGATAGCTTGCTTGAAAGTTTTTCAATCAGGGGACTCAAACTGTCTACAAACCGCCTAGAATGTAGCTCCTCAATTTTTTTTAGAGCAGTATTCAGGAGATCGTCAGACATTACCTAAATATCCAGCGCATCCTGTGCGAAGGCCGCGTTTTCCTGAATGAACTGAAAGCGCGCTTCGGCTTTTTTGCCCATGAGGCGGGAGACGAGATCGTCGGCGTCCGCGGCCTTGTCCTCGGCGATCACGACGCGGGCGAGCTGGCGGGTTTCCGGGTTCATGGTGGTTTCTTTGAGCTGCGCCGGCATCATCTCCCCAAGACCCTTGAAGCGGCCCACATCGACCTTCGCCCCGGCCTTGAATTCTGACTTTAACAGCGCGTCACGCTCCTCCTCATTCATGGCGTAGACGGACTTTCCCCCATGCGTGAGACGAAAGAGCGGCGGCTGCGCCAGATAAAGCCGCCCGGCGCTGATCAGCTCCGGCATCTCCTGATGGAAGAACGTGATGAGGAGGGCCGCGATATGCGCCCCGTCCACATCGGCGTCGGTCATGATGATGACTTTTTCATAGCGCAGGTTTTCAAGATCGAATTTCCCGGCGATCCCGGCGCCCAGCGCCTGGGTCATGTCGGCGATTTCCTGGTTCGCCAGGATTTTATCGCGCGCGGCGGAGGCGACATTGAGGATCTTGCCGCGCAAGGGCAGGATCGCCTGCGTCGCGCGGTTGCGCGCCTGTTTGGCGGAGCCGCCAGCCGAGTCGCCCTCGACCAGGAAAATCTCCGTCCCCTGACGGTTAGCGCTGGAGCAGTCGGCGAGCTTGCCCGGCAGGCGCAGCTTGCGCGTCGCGCGCTGGCGTGAGACTTCCTTTTCCTTGCGCCGGCGCTGGCGTTCTTCGGCGCGCTCCACCACCCAGTCGACAAGGGCGCCCGCCTGTTTCGGGTTGGAGGCGAGCCAGTGATCGAAAGCCGGGCGCACGGTGTTTTCAACAATCCGTTGCGCCTCGGCGGTGGCGAGCTTGTCTTTGGTTTGCCCCTGAAATTCCGGATTGCGCACAAAGACGGAAAGGAGGGCGCCTGCGGTGCCCAGCACATCCTCGGCGGTGACCGCGCTGGCGCGCTTGACGCCCGCGATCTCGCCATAGGCTTTCAGGCCCTTGGTCAGCGCCGCGCGCAGTCCCGCCTCATGGGTGCCGCCTTCCGGCGTCGGCACGGTGTTGCAATAGGAGTTGACGAAGCCGTCGGCGTCACCGAACCCGGCGGCGCCCCACAACACCGCCCATTCCACATTGCCGTGGCCTTTCGAGTCCTTGTTCTCGACCTTGCCGGCGAAAACCTCCTCCGTGACGGTGGGTTTCGATCCGGCGAGGGTTTTTAAGTAATCCGTCAGTCCCCGTTCGAAATGGAAGACGGCTTCCGCGGGGGTGTCGTCCTTGATGATGTCGGGGGCGCATTTCCAGCGAATCTCGACGCCGCCGAAAAGATAAGCTTTCGAGCGCGCCATTTTGAAAAGCCGCGCTGGTTTGAACGCAAGCTTGGGCCCGAAGATTTTCGGGTCCGGGTGAAACATCACCATGGTGCCGCGCTTGTTCGGCGCCGGGCCGACTTTTTCCAGCTTGGTGCGCGGCTTCCCCTCGGCGTAGGACTGGCGATACATGGTGCGCCCGCGGCACACTTCGACAATCAGATCGTCGGAGAGCGCGTTGACGACAGAGACGCCGACGCCGTGCAAACCGCCGGAGGTGACATAAGCCTTGCCTTCGAACTTGCCGCCGGAATGCAGCGTTGTCATGATCACTTCCAGCGCCGATTTCTTTTTGAACTTGGGATGCGGGTCGATGGGCACGCCACGCCCGTTGTCGGTGACGGACAGATAGCCGTCCTCGAACAGCTCAACCTCGATCCGGGTGGCGTGGCCCGCAACCGCTTCGTCCATGGAATTGTCGAGGACTTCGGCGAAGAGATGGTGCAGCGCCTTTTCGTCAGTGCCGCCGATATACATGCCGGGCCGCTTGCGCACGGGCTCTAGTCCCTCCAGGACCTCGATGTCCTTGGCGGTGTAGTCTTCGAAAAAATCAGCATCCTGTTTCTTTGCAGCGCGTTTGGCCATTTGAGTACTTTACGTCTTTCGTTTCGTTGAACGGGTCAGCTGTCGGCGTCCCTAATCCTGTAAGGGCAGGTCAGCGCATGTGTCGTTATTGGCCTTGAGATACTCCAGATATTCATGCGGCGACAGAGTCTTGCGCCTGAATTTTCTGTCCTCGCGCCAGTGATTGAGTTTATAGAGCCAGGGCGTCCGGATGGCGGGAAACGCCGACGCGGTGCTGAAGACTTTCATACGCACGGCGCGCTTCGGCGTTACTTCATAGCCGGCGTCATCGATAACGACGTCGCCGCTGATCAGCTTGTACATGACGCCGTCGACCTCGAAGAAGTCGACATCGTCAAGGCCGGGCCTCGGCGCGACGCCGTGGCGGCAGACGGCGATGGCGCAGCCGGGGTTGGCCTCGTCAGCAAAATCAACCACCGTCCAGCCAATCGGCGTGTCGCCAGTGTAGGCGACTTGGCCATGTCCGCGATGGTCCGGCGGCACATAGCCTGTGTGGCAGGACGCAGCCTGCGCGGCGGAAGCGGCGCAAAGCGCGCCGGCGCAGAAAACAATCACCTCTTTGCTTCCAGCCATAGGATGATGGACTCGTCTTTCGGGTTTTGAGCGACGCTCACAGGCCAGGATATCTCGCGTGATTCGGCCCTGTTTACGCGGCGGGCGCGCCGATGGGCAATGGCTTGCGGCTCGCGCACGGGTGCGGGCCATGGTAAAGTCTGAAGCGTCCGCCCGTTTCACTGATTCCCTTGTGGAAAAATTATGTCAGGCATTCTCGACAAGTCGCTCGCCCTGCCGAACGGCGTCACCCTGAAAAACCGCATCGCCAAGGCCGCCATGACCGAGGGGTTGGGCGATGCGCAAAATCGCGCGACGGGGCGGCATGTGACGATCTACCGGCGCTGGGCCGAGGGCGGGGCGGGGATGCTGCTCACCGGCAATGTCATGGTGGACCGGCGCTATCTAGAGCGCCCCGGCAATGTCGCCATTGACGGTCCGCAGACGGATGAACAACTAGATGCGCTACGGCGCTGGTCCGGCGCGGCGCGCGATGCGGGCGCCGATATCTGGATGCAGATTTCTCATGCGGGGCGCCAGTCGCCGAAGATTGTTGCGACGGAGCCGGTAGCCCCCTCGGCGGTGGCGCTCGGGCTGCCGGGGGGAACTTTCGCAAAACCCCGCGCGCTCACCAAGGGCGAAATCGAACAGGTGATTGAACGCTTCGCCCACGCAGCGTCAGTCGCCAAGCAGACCGGTTTTACCGGCGTGCAGATTCACGCCGCCCATGGGTATCTTCTGTCGGAGTTTTTAAATCCGTTGGTCAATCTGCGGGATGACGACTGGGGCGGGAGTCTTGAAAACCGGGCGCGGTTATTGATGCGTGTGATCAGGGAAGTGCGTGCGCAGGTCGGCTCCGGGTTTTCCGTGTCGGTGAAGCTGAACTCTTCGGATTTTCAAAAGGGCGGCTTCGGTCCCGAAGACAGCCTGCAGGTCGCGCGCTGGCTGAACGATGCGGGTGTTGATCTGTTGGAGATCTCCGGCGGCTCTTACGAGCAGCCGGCGATGATGGATATTGAAGGCATGGAGGCGCGGTTTGAAGAGACGAAACGGGCGTCTACCCGGGCGCGCGAAGCGTATTTCCTGACCTATGCGGAGGAAATCCGCCAAGTCGCGACGATGCCGCTGATGGTGACCGGCGGGTTTCGCTCGCGCGCCGGCATGGAGGAAGCGATTGCCTCCGGCGCCTGCGACCTTTGCGGGATGGCGCGCCCGCTCTGTGTCGATCCCGATGCGCCGCAAAAGCTGATGAGCAGTGAGATAGACGCGGCGCCGTCATGGGAGAAGACGCTGCGCATTGGCCCCGGCGTTTTCGGACCGAACTCAACTGTCGATCTCATCAAGGCGCTGAACGGTTTTGGTGTGATGGCGTTCTTTTACGAGAACATCTTCCGGCTGGCGGATGGCAAGGACGCGAAAACCCAAATGTCGGTCCTGCCGGCGTTCATCAAATATCAGATGCAGGAAATGAAAGCGGCGAAAGCGCTTGTTCGATAGTTCGGCGCCGCCGGTGATTACTGCAGCCACCCTTTGCGCCTCGCCGACATAGAAAAACGAAGCAACAGCAGACCAATAATGATGACCATCGCGGGCAGTACGGCTGATGCGACGCCAGTTGAGAGGACATTCAGCGCCAGAAACATATAGCCGAATTGTGCGAGTACAGCGACGAATGATGCTGTAAACATGGAGACCGCCCATGACCGCCGGAGCAGCAGAAAAATGCTGCCAAGTGCTGCGCCGAATACTGCAATCGCATAAGCGGCGGTGACGAAGGCGGGGGTTGCTTCACGAATTTGTTGCTGGGCTTCCGGCAGGCTTGCGATAGCCTCCGGCGTGGCCGTCACGTAGGTGAGGTAGCTTACAACGCCCAATATGTTCCAGATGAGGGCGCCGCCCGCAGCGAACCAGAACCATTTAGGAAGGTTTGTTGAAGCGATTGATGACATGTTTCTCTCTCCCATGAATGTCATGAATTGAATGCGTTCTCGCGCTACGCTTGTGTGTAAGCTTTCTTCAGCCAGGCTTTGACGTCTTTATCTACGTCGCCGGGCTTTTCGAGCCGAACGCGATGTGAAACCATCGCGTTGAAACTGCCGGACTTTTCAAGCCGCCCTGCTGCAGCCTCGTCTTTAAAATTAAGCCCAAGATCGACACGCGTTTTTGTGGAAGGCTGAATGATTGCGAATTGTTTATTCCGTCGCAGGCTGACATAAGTCTTCTTCGGCGAAATCTCGACATCTTTCCCGAGCGCGCTTACCGCTCTGACGACGGCGTCGTAAATCGGCTTGAGATCGGCTTTCGCGCCGTTATATTGTGCACTCACAAGATCACCGCCCGCGCTGCCCGCGTCGCTTTTCAGATATTTGTGCGCCACAAGGCTTGCGAAACCATGGGTCATTGCGTGTTCGGTTTTGAGATGTTTGACGAGAGCGCCATGTTTTTCTTCGCCGGATTTCTTCGCGATGGCGATCCATTGCGTCAGCGTTTTTCCGGTTTTCCCTTTCATATTTGCGATCATTGTAGCCGCCATCTCTTCTGGTGATTGCGCCACGACTCTCTCCCTATTCGGCTTTCTCTAACGGCCAGTTGTCGGCGCTCATTGCTTTCGGCGTCATCGGCGCCATCAGCGAAAACATCGCCAGCATAAGCTGCGCGCCAAAGGTGACTTTTCCGGTTTCGACATAGGCCTTGAAATTCTTGACGATAAATTCCGCGCCTTGTGCTTTCGACTTTTCGGCTTTCGATCCGGCTGGAACATTTTCATTGATCACTGAAAATTCCGTACCGCCATCGACTTCTTTCAAGGTGTAGGTAACCGTTGACGGTACGTCTTCAGCGGCCGTCAGGCGAAAACTGTGCACAAGCTTGTGAGGCGGTTCGAACTCCAGAATTTTTCCGAGCGCTGCAACTATTTTTCCGCCGCCGGAAACCATTCGGAATGGATTTCCCGGCGCCATTTCAGGCGTATCCCAGCTTGCATTCCAGAAGAAGGGGCGCGGCTTCGTGGTCTTGATAAGTTCCGACCATACAGTTTCGACCGGCGCTTTGATGAAAACGCGAAAGACTTGCTTTTCCGCAAATTTTTTATCGCTCACTTTTTATTCCCCTTTTTTGGTTTCTTTTCATTTTCTTCCTGGCGGGCTTCCGCGAGGTATTTGATACGCGTGAGCTGTCCCGCCCAATAGGCGCTATATTCCGTCGTCCAACGATCGTGGATCATCTGGATTGGCGCGGCGTTGAAATAGAGTTTGCGCACACGACCGTCTTTTTCAGAGATGATAAGCCCGGCGTCTTCGAGCACGGCGAGATGCTTCATGACCGCGATGCGGCTGACATCGAATTCCGTTGCGAGGGCGCCGACGCCAATGCCCGGCTCTTCCTTGACGATATCGAGCATGCGTCTGCGGCTTTCGTGGGCCAACGCCTGAAAAACGGCGTCCATATCGCGGTTATCTAACATGTAATCAGTAAGTTACATATAATTTTCAGCCTGTCAACCGATCCCGCGGTCTGATCCTTCCATCAATTGCGCGTTGACAGAAGCAAAGGCGCACAGCAGCGTTCCCGCCATGCTTGATCCGATTGATGTTACGGAAATCATCCTTCGCGGCGCCGCCATGGGCGTGAACTTGCTTGTTGCGGGGCTGATCATGATCAGCCGGGCGCCGACATTGCGCCGTTGGCTGGCGGTGATTTTCATTACCGCCACAAGCGCTTACATCCTGCAGTCCGCCCCTGACATCATACCGCTCAGCGGCATGCTGGATCGCGTGACAAAGGCGATGGCGATCTTGAACACGGTTTTTTTCTGGTGGTTCGCTCGCTCGCTGTTCGAAGACGATTTTCGTTGGACGTGGTTGAAGGTTGCGCCTTTTATCGCGCTGACGGTGATGCATGCGCCTTTAGCATATGAGGGGGGTATCGACGTAAGCAGAATTGAGATGGTTGTGCACAGCGCATTGTCGATCACATTGCTTGGCCACGCTGTGTGGATTGCATTAAGCAACCGCGATGATGACCTGGTCGATCCCCGCCGCCGGTTCCGGCTGGCGTTCGCCGTTGTCGTTGGCGTCACGGGAATTATCATTGCGATCGGGGAAAATATTCATCTGGCGGTTGGGCTGCCGCGCTGGATGACGCTAGTGCACGCGGTTGCTTTATCGGGGCTGACCTATTTCTTTGCATTCTGGTTGCTAGGCGCAAACCGGGCGTTGTTTGGACCGGTTGTCGACGCCGCCGAAACAGGCGCGGCCAAGGCGAGCAACCAGCCAGAACGACTGCTGGCGCCTGCCGACAAGCCGGCGTTTGATAAGCTGGCGGCCTTGATGGAGTCTGGCGTTTACAGGGAGGAAGCCCTCAGTGTCGCCAAACTTGCGGAAAAGGTCGGCGTCCCGGAGCATCAGTTGCGCCGATTGATCAATCGGGAGCTGGGCTTTCGAAACTTTTCCGCTTTCCTGAATACGCGGCGCGTCGAGGACGCCAAATTGCAGCTGGCCGACCCGTCGATGGCGAAAAAACAGGTGCTTCAGATCGCGCTGGATCTGGGCTACGGCTCGATCGCGCCGTTCAATCGGGCGTTCAAAAACGCGACCGGCCAAACGCCGACGGAATTTCGAAAAGAAAAGCTGGGCGCCGGCTGATCATTTTTGAATATCACTGATCATTTTCGAAATTGGCGTGAATTTTTCCAAAGTGAATAAGACTTCAGACCACATTCGCCTCATCTCGGACGGGTAGTCTGAGAAGAGCAAACAATGACCGAGAACCACGCCCTGGAGACGTTTACTGCTGGAGAAATCCTATCGACCTATGGCTATATCGTTCAGTTCGATGCGGCGCGATATCTGATCGGCGCCGGGCTTGTCTTCGTGGTTGTTAATCTTGCGCTGGGGCGATTGCTGGCTGGGCGAAAAATCAGAACGAAGTCACCACCGGGCGCGCAAATGCGCCGCGAGGTTTTGACCTCGCTCAGAACGGTTCTGGTGTTCTCCATCTTCGGGACGATGATCTGGGCTCTGCGCGGGGCCGGTCTGATCGATGTTTACTGGGACCCCGCGGAGCGCGGCTGGGCGTATTTCGCCTTCAGTGTGGTTGCGTTGATCGTTTTGCACGATACATGGTTCTATTGGACGCATCGGCTGATTCACGATCCGCGGCTGTTTCGCCGCGTTCACCGGACCCATCACAAATCGCACAACCCGTCGCCGTGGACAGCCTATTCTTTTGATATCAGTGAGGCGGCGATAAACGCGGCTTACCTGCCGTTGGCGTTGTTCCTCGTGCCTTCATCGCCGCTCGCGATTTTTCTCTTCGTCTGGCATATGATGTTGCGGAACGCCATCGGTCATTGCGGCTATGAAATTTTTCCAAGCCGAAGAAGCGGCAGGCCGGTTTTCGATTGGCTGACGACCGTCACACATCACGACTTGCATCATGCGCAAGCAGGCTGGAATTACGGTTTGTACTTCACGTGGTGGGATCGACTGATGGGGACGGAACATCCGCTCTATCACGAAAAATTCGCCGAAGCTGTGCGCAAGCCACTCGATGGGTCGGCAGTGCGGGCGCGCCAGGCGCCGGTCACGTCCTGAAGGCGAAAACACGGCTGCCGATAAAAACAAAGACTGCGTAAATAGCGACACCGATCAATTGAGCGATATAGGCGTTCACGTCCGCAAGGTTGATCGCCGTCAGCACCGCCGCCAGATTGAGCCCGTAACCGGCGGCGCACACACTCGCGAATGCAAAGAAGCTTTGCCCGAAATGGGCGTTGCTTTCGAATGTCCATCGCCGGTTCAGGAAAAAGCTGACAAGGAACGCGATAGCGAAACCGCTGAAATTCGCGACGCCCGGCGCGAAACCGAACACGCCCATTGCGAGATAGATAAACGCCAGTCCTATGACTGTGTTGGCGAGGCCGACAAGGCCGTATCGTACAATCTGCCTGAGCATGTTTTCGCCTTGCGCGCGCACCGTGCTGGAGCGCGTAAATCTGCGCTTATTCAACGACGAAATCGTAAACAATATGCAACAAGGCCGGGCGATGGCCCGGCCTTGTCAAAGCATCTGCCTGATTTGGCCTTAGGCGGAATAGTACATCGCAAACTCGATCGGGTGCGGGGCCGTTTCAAACCGCGTCACCTCTTCAGTTTTCAGCGCGATATAGGCGTCGATCTGGTCATCATTGAAGACATTGCCTTTTTTGAGGAATTCCCGATCTCGGTCGAGGGCCGAGAGCGCATCGCGCAAAGAACCACAGACCGTCGGAATGTCTTTCAATTCTTCCGGCGGCAGATCGTAAAGGTCCTTGTCCATTGGGTCGCCCGGATTGATCCTGTTCTCGATGCCGTCAAGACCCGCCATCAAGAGTGCGGCGAAGGTGAGATATGGATTGCCGGCCGCATCCGGGAAACGCGTTTCGATGCGCTTGCCTTTGGGCGACGAGACCCAAGGAATACGAACCGACGCCGATCGGTTGCGTGCGGAATAGGCGAGGAGAACCGGCGCTTCAAATCCGGGCACCAGCCGCTTGTAGCTGTTAGTGGACGCGTTGGCGAATGCGTTGATCGTGCGCGCATGTTTAATGATGCCGCCTATATAATAAAGGCATGTTTCGGAAAGGTCCGCATAGCGATCGCCGGCGAAAAGGGGCTGGCCCTCTTTCCATACAGACTGGTGCACATGCATGCCGGAGCCATTGTCGCCAAAGATCGGTTTCGGCATGAAGGTCGCAGTTTTGCCGTAGCCCGCTGCAACCTGATGCACGATGTACTTATAAATCTGCATCCGGTCGGCCATAGTGGTGAGGGTCGCGAACTTCATGCCCAGCTCATGCTGAGACGGCGCGACCTCGTGGTGATGTTTTTCCGGCTCGATGCCCATTTCGTTCATCACGGTGAGCATTTCCGAACGCATATCCTGTTCGCTGTCCACCGGCGGGACGGGGAAATAACCGCCTTTCGGGCCGGGGCGGTGCGCCAGATTGCCGGCGTCGTAATCCGTTGACGAATTATAAGGACCTTCGGTCGAATCAACCGCGTAACCCATATTGTTCTGATCGACTGACCAGCGCACGTCGTCAAAGACGAAAAATTCCGCTTCCGGTCCGAAGAACGCGGTGTCGCCAAGGCCGGAGGATTTAAGATAGGCCTCGGCCGCTTTCGCCGTCGTGCGCGGATCGCGGGCGTAAGGCTGGCCAGTGGCAGGCTCAAGCACGTCGCAGAAAATGGTCAGCGTTGGCTGTGCAAAGAACGGATCCATGACGGTGGCGGACGGATCCGGCATCAGCACCATGTCGGACTCATTGATGGCTTTCCAGCCGGCGATGGACGAGCCGTCAAACATCGTGCCTTCGGAGAAGAAATCCTCGTCAACCAGCGACTGGTCAAAGGTGACGTGCTGCCATTTACCCTTTGGATCGGTGAATCGAAGATCGACGAATTTGATGTTTTCGTCCTTGATCCGCTTCAGAATGTCTTTGGCGCTCATCGATGAGTTCTCCTTAAAGGCTTTTCCCGGGGGCCATGAGGACCCGTTTTCGGCGTTTCGATCGATGCTCGAAGATGCGTCAACTCGCAGCGTAGACGCAAGAAATTATTGCACCGCAGCATAACAAACGGGTCTAAAGCGCAGCATATGCGTCAAATATGCCCTAAATTAGCGGAAGATTCCAAAGTCCCAGAGTGTTTATGACAATACTAATAATGGATCGGTGGAATATTGGTTCCATCCGAATCGCGTCTCGTCATGCGCACTTAAAAAGGTACTGGCATTGGCGGCGTCCGGCAGGCTGGATAAGACTTGGCGCTATTGATTCTTTTTTTGTCCAGAAAACCGGTGGATGCGGCCTGACGTGAATACAAAAGTTCAAGCCACTGGCGTTGATCCGACGGTCTGGATCATCAGCGATGGTAAGATCGGCGATATTGTCCAATGTCGCGCGGTCGCGGACGGACTGTCTTCGCGGTTTGAAGAACGGCAAGTTTCGCCGCGCGCGCCATGGGTGTGGATGGCGCCATGGGGGCCGCTTGATCCGCGTGATGCAGCGGGTAATCCGCAAAGCCCGATCGCGCCGCCATTTCCCGATGTCGCGGTTGTCTCCGGGCGGCGCGCCATTCCCTATGCGCGTGAAGTGAAACGCGCGAGCGGCGGGAAGACATTGCTGGTGTTTTTGAAAAACCCGCGCACGGCGTTCAGCGAGGCGGATGTGATCTGGGCGCCCGCCCATGACCGGCTCAACGGTGAGAACATATTCTCGACCCTGACATCGCCCCATGGGCTGGGGCCCTTGCTCGATGCATCGAGACGCGATCCTGCGCCGGAAATCGCCGCACTGTCAAAACCGATGCTCGGCGTTGTGCTTGGCGGTGCCGGCGGCGGCGCGCGTTATGATCAAAAAGTCGCCGCCGATCTTGCCGCAAAAGTGAAATCTGCCGCGTCTTCATTTGCGTCAGTCGCTGTCACGCCGTCGCGGCGCACGCCCGGCTTTGTGTTGAATACGGTTCGTGACGCCCTCGCGGACTGCAAGGCTTTTGTCTGGAGCGGTATTGGAAACAATCCTTACAAGGATATTCTCGCCAATGCAGATGCGTTGATCGTGACCGCGGACTCTCACAATATGATGAGTGAGGCGCTGGCGGCGGGAACAGGCGTTTACGCCTATCGTCCGCCGCAACTGGCGTCGAAGCTTGCATGGTTCTTGAGCGAGCTTGAAAGGAAGGTGGCCGTGCGGCCTTTTGATGGGCGCGCCGATATTTTTGCAAATGCGCCGATCAATGCAACGGATGAGATTGTTGAAGAGATACGACATCGATTGGCGTTGGCGGACCGGTGAGGGGCGCTGGAAAATAACCTTTCAAGCGCCCGCTATTGTTGTGGTCTATCAACCCGCAGCCGATCGAACCGCATTTGCGATCCACTGCGTAAGGCCGGCGCCGAACTTATCGATGTTGGTTTTGAACCGGTCATCCGCTTCCCACATGTCAGCAAGGTTTACGTGACCGGCTGGGGAGAGCGGATAGAACCAGCGGTCAACATGCTGGCGATAGCGCTCCACAATTGCGTGCGCAACGTCGCCGTTGGGTGCTTCGCCGGCGTTCATTGCGGCGGCGGCGTCGCTCCAGATTGAGTTCATCTCATCCTTTATTCGCCGCCATTCCGTCTCACCGTATTTTTTGGTTCGGCGTGAACTTTCCAACCAGGCGTCCGTATCGCCCCAGCGCTTTTCGGCTTCAGCTTCAAACTCGGATGGATCGAAACCGTCAAATAATGCTTTCGGGTTCATATCGTGGCCCCTTCCTTTTATTGGGTTCAAATGATCAAGCGCGGCGTCTATGGACGCGATGGCGCGATGCGTTTCGGATAAACGTTCAACAAGACGCCGCCGCTGCGCTTTAAGGTTTGCGACATGATCAAACGAAGGGTCGTCGAGAGAGCGGCGGATATCCTCCAGCGATCGACCCTGCGAGCGTTCAATCAATATCTGTTGTAAGCGCAACAAATGTTCCTCGCCGTACAGACGATAATCCTTGGCGGATCGCTCAGCGACAAGCAGGCCGATCTCGTCATAATATTGCAGCGTGCGCACGGACACGCCGGTATGCCGGGCGACTTCTGCGACGGTATATGGTTTTTTCTGCGCCATGGTTTTTCGATACGGTATCACGCAGCTGTAAGGTCAACCGGTTTTTCGGATTGAGGCGAGAAAATATTCACGCCCTGACCGTAGAACCGCACCGGCGGATATTCGCGGAATTGATCATCCGCGCCTAGATACTCAATCCAATCGCCTGGTTAATTCTTTTGCCTGCGTTTACCGCATGATATGTCGGAAATGGCGAACGCTGGGAAACATCTATTTCGCGCTTCAGCCACGCGCGTTCTTCAAGAATGCATAATGATTGGGATAAAGCGCGATCCGTAATTGGGCTCAGTCCGGATTTTATAATCGAAAAGCGTTTTGGGGCGCCCGTTACAGCCAGAACAGGCACTGTCCAGTTCCGCCTTATTATAGTGAGCGCATCGTCATCTGGCGCCATCTTTATAATGCTGTCGGCCATTGCTGCAGCTGTCGCACCTTTGCGGGTCAACCGGAACTCTGGCCGCAAGGGGTGGCCATGGCCTGGGTTTTTCTCCAGCAATCCAAGCTCAACCAGATGATTGAGGCTCGATGCAAACGCAGTGCGGCTTGCACTGGTCGCCGCGATCAGCGGCGCCTGCCGGCCCGGGACGCCTGAATGCAAAAGGGCCAGAATTTTCAAGACCCAGGCTTTGGATGTGAGCTTGACAAGCAGAGAGATATCCATGAAATATAGTTACTATATTTTTGCTACATAAGGAAGCATCATGGCGGTCGTTTCTTTGGATAATACAATCACTTTGGCTCTTTCAGTGCGCGACAGGCATGCAAGTGCTGAATGGTACGAGAAAAACCTTGGTTTCCGGTTGCTGGTTCATATCGACGAAGCCGGTTGGAGCGAGATGCAGACCAATACCAAAGGCGTCACGCTGGGATTGGGCGAACAATCAGAGCCCGCCCCCGGCAACACTGTTCCGGTATTTGGCGTGGCGGACATCGCGGTTGCGCGCGCGGCTTTGGAAAAGGTTGATGTGAAATTTGATGGGGAAACCGAAACCATTGAGGGGATGGTCAGCACGGCAACATTCTATGACCCAGACGGCAACGCTCTCATGCTGGCTCAAGACCTTTCAAAATAAACAGCACGTAGATGAAGCCTTGAAAGCAACTTTGGGCCAGCTCTAGGCTTAGCCGACGCGCACGGTTTCTTCCGGAAACGCCAGTTGATCGCGGTCACGCCAGTCTTCGGTGACATAGTTGAGGATCAACGACTTGCGCACGCCGCTAAAGGTTCGTTTTTCAAAGCCGTGATAGGTGTCATCGCCGGGAACGAACATCATTGCGCTGTTGTGGGCGAAGGGCGCGCGCTTGAACCATTTCTTGTCGCCATTATAAACATCAGTACCGAGATCGCTGTGATCGGTGTCGGATGATAGATAGATCAACACGGTGAGGCGCTTAACGCCCAGGTCCGTATGGGGCTCCAGCCAGAACCCTTCCACATCCTGCGCATATTCGATACGCAAATAGGTTCCGCTTAAGTCCGCGCCGGTAAAGCGTTCAATGTCGGCCGCCAGTGACGGCGTCTGAAACGCATTGGCGATGCTGGCGAAGGCGGAAAAACGCGCGCGATTATCGCTGTCCACATAGTGGCGGGTGTCATTATGAAGTTCGCGCTTGCCGGAAACGCCGCCAAGATCGGCGACAGGAAATTCGATTGCCTTAAGATCAGCGGCGATGTCTTCGGGAAAAAGACCGTCCAGCGTCCAGTGGCGATAGGGTTCGTCAAATCGCGTCGCCCGTTCAAAGGCGTGCGTTACGCTTTCGGCGATCTTTGTTTCGTCGGACTTACTCATATGAATGCATACTTTATGTTACAGAGCGTCGCGCCCGGTCTCGCCGGTGCGGATGCGAACCGCTTCGTCGACCGGGATAATGAAAATCTTGCCGTCGCCGATGCGCCCTGAATGAGCGGCGGTCTTGATCGCCTCGACCGTGCGCTCGACAATGCCGTCATCGACAATTAGTTCGATTTTCACTTTCGGCAGAAAGTCAACTACATATTCTGCGCCGCGATAAAGCTCCGTATGCCCCTTTTGCCGGCCAAAGCCTCGGATGTCGGTGACGGTCATGCCCTGCAGGCCGATATCCTGCAACGCCTCTTTGACGTCGTCGAGTTTGAACGGTTTGATGATGGCTTCGATCTTTTTCATGGCGCCAGCTGTGTTTTTGCAAAAACCAGAACTCTGGTAAGACAGAGCGCGGGTCAGGGAAGGTGTCAAGCGTGGCGGGATTTATTCTTCTATCATCGGCGCAGATGCGCGCAGCGGAAGAGGCGGCGATCAAGGGCGGGGTCGCGTCGGCCTCCTTGATGGAGAAAGCCGGCGGGCTTGTCGCCGAGGTCGCGATGCGCGCCTGGACCAAGCGGCCGGTCGCGGTGATCTGCGGTCCGGGCAACAATGGCGGGGACGGGTTTGTCGCTGCGCGCGTGCTGGCCGAAGCGGGTTGGCAGGTGCGGCTTGCGCTGCTTGGTAAGCGCGAGGCGCTGAAAGGCGACGCCAAACTGATGGCGGAGCTTTATGAGGGTGAGGTCGCCGCGTTTTCACCGGCGGTGATGGATGGCGCAGAGCTGATTATCGATGCGGTCTTCGGGACGGGCCTTGACCGTGCGGTGGAAGGGGATCACCGGGCTGCAATCGAGGCGATGAACGCGCATAAGGCGCCCGTATTGGCCGTCGACATTGCGTCGGGCGTTAATGCGGATACCGGCGCTGTGATGGGCGTCGGCGTCAACGCTGTGCGCACCGTCACTTTCTTCCAGAAGAAACCGGGTCACGTTCTCTTTCCAGGGCGGGCGCTTGGCGGCGCGGTGGATGTCGTTGATATCGGGATTACGGCGGAAGCCGTCGCCGGGATTTCGCCGGATACATTCGAGAACCAGCCGCCGCTCTGGGGCGCTGCCTTCGGGCGCCCGACATGGCAGGCGCATAAATATCATCGCGGGCACGTCATGGCCGTCTCCGGCGGGCCTTTGAATACCGGCGCCATCCGGCTGGCGGCCATGGGCGCGCTTCGAATTGGCGCTGGGCTGGTGACAGTCCTGTCGCCGGGAGAGGCGGCGGCGGCGCATGCGGCGCATCTGACATCGATCATGTTGCGCCGCGCGGATACGGCGGAAGAGGTCGCCGAGAATATGCAGGGTACGGATAAATATCCTGTTGTTACGGTTATCGGACCGGCCGGGGGTGTAGGAGAAGCGACCCGCGACAAAACGATTGCAATTTTACACAGCAAGGCCGGTGCGGTTCTCGACGCCGATGCACTGACAAGCTTCACCGATCATCAGGCGCGATTGTTCGAGCTGTTGCGTGAGGGCGATATTCTGACGCCGCATACGGGCGAATTCGCAAGGCTGTTTCCGGACATTTCGCTCGGTGACGGCAAACTTGCCGCAGCGCGAGCGGCGAGTAAGCGCGCCGGATGCGTTATCGTTCTAAAGGGTCCTGACACCGTGATTGCGGCGCCGGACGGGCGCGCCGCGGTGAATGTGAATGCGCCGGCCGATCTTGCGACCGCCGGCGCCGGCGACGTTCTCGCCGGGTTTGCTGCGGGGCTTCGCGCGCAAGGAATGCCGGCGTTTGACGCGGCTTGCGCCGGGGTCTGGTTTCACGGCGCCTGCGGACAGGCCGTCGGGCCGGGGCTGATCGCGGAAGACTTGCCGTCGGCTGCGCCATCGGTGCTCCGCGCGCTCCTCGCCCCGCCGCAACCGCAAAAAGCGGGAGTGGGTGAGACGACCGGCGGGAGCGCGTCATCGTGACGGACATCAAGGTCCGGCCTGCGACGCTCGATGACGCGGACGGCGTTAACGCCATCTACAACCCGTTTATTGTGTCGAGTCCGGCGACTTTCGAAACCCGGGAGCACCAGACTGAAGAGCGTGAAATCTGGATATCCGAGCATCAGGGCGATCCGCGCCACCCCGTCTGGGTGGCGATGCTAGAAGGTGAGATCTGCGGCTTCGCCAGTGCGTCGGCGTTCGATCCGAGGGGCGCCTATGAAACATCGGTGAAGACATCCGTTTTTGTTGAACCGGGCGCAGGCGGACGCGGCGTCGGGAAAAAGCTTTACGAGGCGCTTTTCAATGATCTGGCGAGCGCGGATGTCCATCGCGCCTATGCGCTGATCGTTGCGCCAAACCCAGCGTCGGTCGCACTCCATGAAGACTTCGGCTTTGTCCATGTTTCGACGCTGAGCGAGGTCGGCCGTAAATTTGGCCGCTATTATGATGTGATGTGGTTCGAAAAGCGCTTTTGACGCCCTCGACAGCGCCGGATTCTCTGTTATAGAAGCGCGCTTTAGAGGGGTCGCAGCGCTCTAGCCGCGGCCCGTTTTATGTTTTGCGGATGTGGCGGAATTGGTAGACGCACCAGATTTAGGTTCTGGCGCCGAGAGGCGTGGAGGTTCAAGTCCTCTCATCCGCACCATAAGTGATTAAGACGAGGCCTGGGAAGAACATGGAAGTCACGGAAAAAAGCGCCGAAGGGCTGGACCGCCGATTCACTGTCAAAGTGCCGGCAAGCGAGCTGGATGAAAAACTCCTGGCGCGGCTGGAAGAAATCAAGGGCCAGGTGCACCTGAAGGGCTTCCGCAAGGGCAAGGCGCCGGTATCGCATTTGAAAAAGATGTATGGCAAAGGCGTGATGGGCGAAATCGTCCAGGAGATTGTCAACGAGACGTCGCAAAAGGCTTTCACCGATCGCGACCTGCAGCCGGCGGCGGCGCCGCAACCTGATTTCCATTCCGACATGGAAGATGTGATCGCAGGCAAATGCGACCTTGAATATGATGTGCACGCGGAAATCCTGCCGGACATTGAGCCCATGGATGTCTCGACATTAAAGCTTGAGCGTTTGGTGTCCGAGGTTCCTGAAGACGATATCCAGGAAGCGCTGCAGCGCATTGCGGATCAGCAGACCACTTATTCGCCGCGTAAGGAAACGCAGAAGTCGAAAAAAGGCGACATGGTGACTGTTAATTACGTGGGTGCGATTGACGGCGAGGAATTCGAAGGCGGCAAGGGCGATGGCGTTGACATTGTTCTTGGGTCCGACACCTTCATTCCCGGCTTTGAAAAACAACTGACGGGCGCCAAGGCGGGCGAAGATGTTGAAGTGAAGGTCACATTCCCGGACGATTACGGCGCAAAAGACCTTGCCGGCAAAGACGCCGTATTCGCGGTTAATGTCGTTGCGGTGAAGGAGCCTGAAAAAGTCGAGATCGACGATGAACTCGCCAAGAAAATGGGTGTCGACAGTCTCGACGATCTTAAAAAGCGCATCAGCGAACGTCTTGAAGATGACTACAAGCAGCTTTCGCGCGGCCATCTGAAGCGCGCGCTGCTCGACAAGCTCGATGCTGCGCATGAATTCGAATTGCCGAAGGGCATGGTTGATTCAGAATTCGACCAGATTTGGCAGCAGGTCGAAGCCGCCGGCAAAGACGAAGAAGACGAAGGCAAATCCGAAGACGAGCTGAAAGAAGAGTATCGCAAGATCGCCGAGCGCCGCGTACGTTTGGGACTGGTGCTCGCCGAGATCGGCAAACGCGCCGACGTTCAGGTGCCCCAGGAAGATCTGCAGCGCGAGATGATCAATATGGCGCGCGGTTATCCCGGCAAGGAAAAGGAAGTCCTTGAGTTCTACCAGCAGAACCCGGCGGCGATCCAACAGCTTCGCGCGCCTCTGTTTGAGGAAAAGGTCGTCGATTACATCGTCGAGCGCGCCGAGGTGAAAGATAAGAAAGTCTCCAAGGAAAAGCTCATGGAGGACCCGGAGGGCGAAGACGACCCCGCGTAAAAGGTCTTCGTTCCGGTTTCAAATCGAGCCAACTGTGGGGCGGGGCGGCGTATCATCACGACCGGCCGGGCAGGCTTATCTCCAGTTTTGGGACGCAAAAAGTGACGATCGGGATGAAATCTCGCCCGGTCTTGAACATTTTCTTGCAATTCCCAAAGAATAACCCTCGCTTAAGCGAGAAGCGATATAGTCGTATTCTTTAGGGTGGCGCCGTTCTGGAAAGCCCCCATGTTAAGGCTATGAATTAACGAAAGCGCCGGCTCACTGTCGCCGTGATAAGAGGACATCAATGAAAGATCCCCAGGACATTTTCATGAATACGCTCGTGCCGATGGTGGTGGAGCAATCGAGCCGCGGCGAACGCGCTTACGACATTTACTCACGGCTGTTGAAAGAGCGGATTATCTTCCTGTCCGGGCCGGTCCATGACCAAGTCTCGACATTGATTGTCGCGCAGCTTTTGTTTCTTGAGGCCGAAAATCCCAAAAAAGAGATCGCTTTTTACATTAACTCGCCGGGCGGCTCCGTCTCTGCGGGGCTCGCGATGTATGACACCATGCGCTATATCCGGCCTGCAGTATCGACCATGTGTGTCGGGATGGCTGCGTCCATGGGGTCGCTCCTGCTGACCGCCGGCGACAAGGACATGCGGTTTTCGCTGCCGAACTCGCGGATTATGGTGCACCAGCCTTCGGGCGGCTTTCAGGGACAGGCGTCCGATATTGAGCGCCACGCTCAGGATATCATCAAATTGAAGCGCCGCATGAACGAGATTTATGTGGAGCACACCGGTCAGTCCTATGAAATCATTGAAAAAACCCTCGACCGGGATCATTTCATGACGCCTGAGGAGGCGGTTGACTTCGGTCTGATCGACAAGGTGCTGTCGGAACGCGCGCCGCAAGCGGAATCTGAGGACTAATATTTACCTAAATCATTTACCCAGTTAGGAAATGGATTGTTGATCGTTCCGGCCGGATTATGGTCGTATAGGTAATCAGAGCAGGGTATGGCGCCCTTCGTGCACCTACCCTGAGAAACGGCGGTCCCGTCTTGGTCGGGTATCGCGCCGGGCTCGCCCGGTCCGCCTTTTAAGAGCGGCGCTATAAGGAGTTCGGTGAGAGTGAGCAAAATCGGCGGCAAAAGCAGCGGTGACGGGAAAAACACCCTTTACTGTTCGTTCTGCGGGAAAAGCCAGCACGAGGTCAGAAAGCTGATCGCGGGTCCGACGGTGTTCATCTGTGATGAATGCGTAGAATTGTGCATGGACATCATCCGCGAGGAGTCAAAGTCTTCGCTGGTAAAGGCTGGCGACGGCGTGCCAACCCCGCAGCAGATCCATAAAGTGCTCGACGATTATGTGATCGGGCAGGCGCAGGCTAAGCGCGTCCTGTCGGTGGCGGTTCACAATCACTACAAGCGCCTCAATCACGCCGCCAAGAACAACGATGTTGAGCTGGCGAAATCCAACATCCTTTTGATCGGCCCCACCGGCTCGGGCAAGACGCTGCTTGCGCAAACCCTTGCTCGCATCCTTGACGTTCCGTTTACGATGGCCGATGCAACGACGCTCACCGAAGCCGGCTATGTCGGCGAGGATGTCGAAAACATTATTCTGAAGCTGTTGCAGTCCGCTGACTACAATGTAGAGCGTGCGCAGCGCGGCATCGTCTATATCGACGAAGTCGATAAGATCAGCCGCAAGTCTGACAATCCATCGATTACACGCGACGTTTCCGGCGAAGGCGTGCAACAGGCGCTGTTGAAGATCATGGAGGGCACAGTCGCCTCTGTGCCGCCGCAGGGCGGGCGCAAACATCCGCAGCAGGAATTTCTGCAAGTCGATACGACGAACATCCTGTTCATTGTCGGCGGCGCTTTTGCGGGTCTTGAAAAAGTCATTTCACGACGCGGCGTTGGATCGTCCATCGGCTTCGGCGCTGATGTGAACAGCCCTGACGACCGGCGCATCGGTGCGGTTCTGCAGGAAGTCGAACCTGAGGATCTCTTAAGCTTTGGCCTCATCCCGGAATTTGTCGGCCGTTTGCCGGTCATCGCGACGCTTGAGGATCTGGACGAGGACGCCCTCGTACAAATTCTGACCTCTCCAAAGAACGCGCTGGTCAAGCAGTATCAGCGGCTGTTCGAGATGGAAGACGTCAAGTTGACTTTCACTGACGACGCCAAGATCGCGATCGCTAGAAAAGCCATTGCGCGCAAAACCGGCGCGCGGGGCCTGCGCTCGATCATGGAAGGTATTCTGCTCGATTCCATGTTCGAATTGCCGACCCTCGAAGGCGTGGTGGAGGTGGTGGTCAATGGCGAAGTTGTCGAAGGCAACGCCAAGCCGCTCTATATCTACGCCGATCGCAAGGATGAGGCTGTGGAGGCGGACGCCAGCGCGTAAAGCGCTGGTTTTCCGCAAGCCTGCCCACGCGCCTTGAATTCAGCTCAAATCGCGCCACATTAACGCTCGCGTCCGGCGCCGTCCGAGCGGCGTTTTTGTGGTCTTAACGGCTTTGTCGTCAAAAGAAGCTATACTGACTGGCTTGTTGCGTTGGCGCGCAAACTGACGCCGAATGGGCCGGAAGCGATTGTTTTACCCAGGCCAGATGCTGGAATTGCCAGGTCTTGCGCCGTGAGGAGTGGTTGATGAGTGACACTGTAATTTATCCTGTTCTGCCGTTGCGCGACATCGTCGTGTTCCCGGGCATGATCGTGCCGTTGTTCGTCGGGCGCGAGAAATCCGTGAGCGCGCTCGAAAATGTGATGCAGAACGACAAGAAAATTCTCTTGGTCGCGCAGAAAGATGCGGGCGACGATGATCCGTCTGAAGATGAAATTTACGATATCGGCGTGATCGCTTCAGTGCTGCAGCTTTTGAAATTGCCCGACGGTACTGTGAAAGTGTTGGTTGAGGGCGAGGGCCGCGCCAACATTGAACAATACACTCGTACGGATGACTATTTTGAAGCGGAAGCGGTCTTCATTGAGGAGCCGGCGACGGACGACGCGGAAATCGAAGCGCTTGCCCGCTCCGTCGTTGGTCAGTTTGAATCATATGTGAAGCTGAACAAGCGCGTGCCGCCGGAAGTGATCGTTTCGATCAACCAGATCGATGACTACGCGAAGCTCGCCGACACGGTCGCCTCACATCTCAACATCAAGCTTTCGGAAAAGCAGGAGCTTCTTGAGATTGTCTCGGTCGGCGAACGCCTTGAGCGCGTCTACGCCCTGATGGAAGGCGAGATGAGCGTTCTGCAAGTGGAGAAAAAAATCCGCAATCGAGTCAAGCGCCAGATGGAGAAGACGCAGCGGGAATATTATCTCAATGAGCAAATGAAGGCGATCCAGAAGGAACTCGGTGAAGGCGATGATGGCCGCGACGAGTTGACGGAGCTGGAAGAAAAGATCGCCAAGACGAAACTCACCAAAGAGGCGCGGACAAAAGCGGAATCGGAGCTGAAGAAGCTGCGCCAGATGTCGCCGATGTCGGCGGAATCAACGGTTGTGCGCAATTATCTCGACTGGATGGTTTCCATTCCCTGGAACACCCGCTCGAAGGTGAAGACAAACCTGACCAAGGCCGAAGAGGTGCTCGACGAGGATCATTATGGTCTCGAAAAGGTCAAGGAGCGCATCGTCGAATATCTCGCCGTGCAAAAGCGCATGAATAAGCTCAAAGGCCCTATCCTTTGCCTTGTCGGCCCGCCGGGCGTTGGTAAAACCTCGCTTGGGAAATCGATCGCAAACGCCACGGGCCGCGAATTTGTGCGTGTCTCTCTTGGCGGCGTGCGTGACGAAGCGGAAATCCGCGGTCACCGCCGGACCTATATCGGCTCCATGCCCGGCAAGGTCATTCAGTCGATGAAGAAGGCGAAAAAATCGAATCCGCTCTTCCTGCTCGATGAGATCGACAAGATGGGTCAGGACTTCCGCGGCGACCCTGCGTCGGCGTTGCTCGAAGTGCTCGACCCGGAGCAGAACGCGACATTCCAGGATCATTATCTTGAAGTCGATTACGATCTTTCGGATGTGATGTTCATCACGACGGCCAATAGCCTGAACATGCCGCAGCCGCTGCTGGACCGGATGGAGATTATTCGTATTCCGGGGTACACGGAGGATGAGAAGGTTGAAATCGCTCGCCGTCACCTGATCCCGAAGCTTAGTGAAAATCACGGGATCAAGGATGGGGAATGGTCAATCTCCGACGAGGGCCTGTTGACGCTCATTCGCCGTTACACGCGCGAAGCCGGCGTTCGTAATCTTGAGCGAGAGCTGGCGCGCCTGGTGCGCAAGGCCGTGCGTGAGCTGGAAGCGGACGGCATCGACACGGTGGCGATTACCGAGAAAAATCTCAGCGACTATGCGGGCGTTCCGAAGTTTCGCTATGGTGAGATCGACGGTGAAGATCAGGTCGGCATTGTCACGGGTCTCGCCTGGACATCGGTTGGCGGTGATATCCTGACGATTGAAGCGGTGAAGATGCCCGGCAAGGGCCGCATGACGCCGACGGGCAATCTGAAAGACGTGATGAAGGAATCGGTTTCGGCCGCGTCGTCTTACGTGCGCAGCCGTGCGACGGAATTTGGCATTGAGCCGCCGGTTTTCGAAAAGACCGATATCCACATTCACGTGCCGGAGGGCGCAACGCCAAAAGACGGGCCGTCCGCCGGCGTCGCCATGGCGACGTCAATCGTTTCGGTTCTGACTGGCGTGCCGATCCACAAGGATATCGCCATGACCGGCGAGATTTCCCTGCGCGGTCGCGTGCTGGCGATTGGCGGCTTGAAAGAGAAGCTGTTGGCGGCCCTGCGGGCCGGCACCAAGACCGTGCTGATTCCGGAAGAAAATGAAAAGGATTTGGCCGATATTCCTGACAATGTGAAGGATGGCCTGAAAATCATTCCGGTTTCCACGGTTGATGAGGTGCTTGGACACGCCCTGACGAAGAAACTGACGCCAATTGAGTGGACGGAGCCTGTGGACAGCCCTGCGCCGTCCGGCGACGGTGATGACGCGCCGGTGATGACCCACTGACGCACGGTGACAATTCGGCTTAAAAAGGTGCGACGCCATGGTTGGCGCTCGCGCCTTTTTTATATGAACCCCTTGGCTTAAATCAGACCCATGAAGCATCCGCCCGCCAGAACGCGCCCTGAAGACTGCGAAATCATGGATGAGGTGCGCGAGGAAATTGACCGCCTCGACCGTATTCTCGTCACGCTCCTGGCTGAGCGTCAGCAATATATCGAGGCTGCGGGGCGCATAAAACCACGTCAGGATGAGGTCAGATTGCCCTGGCGGATTGAGGATGTGGTCGCCAAAGTCCTCGCGGAAGCGGACCGGCAGGGCCTTTCAAAACGAATCGCTGAGCCCGTCTGGCGCGAATTAATCGACCGATGCATCGCTCATGAGCACGAAATATGGGATTTGGCCCATTCTGCGGGTCAAAAAAAAGTACAGCAATAACAGTGCACTAGCCTGCATGGGGAAAGCAAACCCTTATTTTAAGCCGTTTTTTCTTGGCCTGGGCCCGCGATGCGCGCGATAAGCTTTGTTTTTCGGCAGTTATCTCCCAATCCCAGTACAAAATAGAAAGGGCGGAGGAATGAATAAGAACGAATTTGTCGACAAGGTTGCTGACGCAGCGGACATGAGTAAGAGCGAGGCGGAGCGCGCGGTGAACGCGGTCTTCGACTCGATCACCAATGCGCTCAAAGGCGGTGACGATGTGCGTCTCGTCGGCTTTGGCACCTTTTCCGCCGCCCAGCGCAAAGCGCGCGAAGGCCGCAATCCGCGCACGGGCGAGACCATTCAGATCCCGGCGTCGATCCAGCCGAAATTCTCCGCTGGCAAAGGCCTGAAGGACGCGTTGAACTAGACGTTTAACGGCTTAAGTAAAACGCCGGTAGCGGGGAAAAATCTCCGCGCCGGCGTTTTCTTTTGAAGTCGGTGATTTTGGTCTTCTTCCGCGCTTGCGGCGGCGTCCGTCACGCGCTAGGAAAAGCGCCCTTCGCGGCATCGCGATCCAGGGCGGTTAGCTCAGCTGGTAGAGCATCTCGTTTACACCGAGAGGGTCGGCGGTTCGAACCCGTCACCGCCCACCATTCAGTCTTGCCGGGCAATGTCTTCAAAGGCTTTTTCGCTGATCTGAAAATAACATCATAATGAAAAGCGCCGCTGGATAATTCCAACGGCGCATAGAAGCTTTGGTCGCATAGGTTCAGTTGACGGCTATGTAACGTCTAGTACGTCCACGTGAAGCCGATAGTGGCGACGATCGAGTCGAGCTGGGCGTCTGCTGTAAAGCTGTCGTCGCGAATTTCAGTATCGGATAATCCCAAGTAGCGGCCGGTTACATTCATCGTGAAGGATCCGCTAAAGGCGTATTCAAGTCCGGCAAAGCCCTGATAGACTAATCCGCCGTCGCCTTCATCAAATTACTCTATTTTCGTCGCACTCTCAGAGGTTATTATCTGAAGGGCTATGGCTTCATCCTGAGGCGAAGTCGCGGTCAACTATGCAGCTAATTTTTCAGTCCCGCTGAAGAGAGCAGCCTGTTGGCTTTTGTAAGGGCGTGTTCAAAACCAACGGTTCTTTGGTGCGGCCATTTTTTCATGCTTTGAAACTAAAGTCTCTTTATACAGATGGCGAATTGACTTTCGGGAGGGGGGGAAGGGCGATATCTCCTTACAAATTTGAAATCTGCAGGGGCTCAGAATTAAACTTCCTTATGCCTGCGAAGTTTTGCAGGCTTTATACACTCAGGATATCAGTCGCCTCCATGTTGAATAAAGGGTCTGCAGAAACCGCTAACGGCCTTAAACGCCTGATCCGGCTTGTGCCAATCTGCGTAACAGTTTCAGTGCGCTGGAAAATGTACACGCTACGAGCATTGGGTGACATTTGTGGCGAGAATTGATACTAGACTTCTAGAGGCTGGCACACATGCTAAATTTGGAGGAAAATCCGTGAGTCTTTTCTTGAACAAATCTTTTCTGGTTGTGATGGCTGGATCGCTCATGCTGACGGTTAGTGCGTGTGGTGGTTCTGACAGTGGGAGCGCATCGTCATCATCAACAAGTTCCAGCTCCGCGAGTGAAGTTGTTAATGAAGCGGAAACGGCGGTTGCGAATGTAGCCGTTGAAGCTGAAGACGGAGCCGAAGAAGCCGCGGACATGGTTGATAACGCCGCCGATAAAGTTGCTAACGCAACGCAGTCCGCCGCTAACGATGCTCAGGCCGCAATGGAAACGGTGGCGCAGGAAACCGAAGCGACGGTTGAAAATGCTGTCGCGTCTGCGAACGAAACAGCTGAAGCTGTTGCAACGTCGGCAGGAAACGCCGCAAACGCCGCATATGCTGCGCTGACTGGCGACGCTGCAAAAGGGCGGCGTGTTTTTGCGAAGTGCATGGCGTGTCATACTGTTCAGGAAGGGCAGAACCGTGTTGGTCCGTCGCTCTACGGTGTCGTTGGACGAGAGGCGGGTACGGTCGCCGGATTTAACTACTCCGATGCAAATGCGAATTCCGGCATCACCTGGACGGAAGAAACGCTTTTTGCTTATCTCGAAAATCCGCAGGAATATATTCCGGGTACGCGGATGATTTTTCCAGGCCTTCCCGCCGAACAGGATCGCGCTGATGTAATTGCTTATCTGAAGTCGGCATCCGAGTAAGCACTGCTTGCATTGTTGAATTTTGATGAAAGCCGCCGGATATTTCCGGCGGCTTTTGTGTCTCGGTGCGAAATACAATAAGGTCGGGCGAAAAAGGTTTTATCGTGTCAATTTTTCCTTTCAGCGCAATTGTCGGCCAGGATGATTTAAAGCGCGCGCTGCTGGTTTCCGCTGTTGATCCTAATATTGGCGGGGTTCTCGCATTTGGCGATAGAGGAACGGGAAAATCGACGGCTATCCGGGCGCTGGCGGCGCTATTGCCAAAGATAGAAGTCGTTAAAGACTGTGCTTATCATTGCGACCCGGGAGCGCCAGACAAATTCTGCGACAATTGCCGGCTAGCGGCCAAATCCGGTACGTTAAAGATAAGCCATGAATCCGCCCCGGTTGTCGATCTGCCATTAGGCGCCACTGAAGATCGCGTTGTTGGCGCGCTCGATCTGGAACGGGCGCTGGTGCAAGGTGAAAAAAGATTTGAACCCGGCCTCCTGGCGCGTGCACATCGCGGGTTTTTATATATCGACGAAGTAAACTTGCTCGACGATCACCTTGTTGACGTTCTGCTTGACGTGGCCGCCTCTGGTGAAAACGTTGTTGAGCGTGAAGGATTGAGTGTGCGCCACCCGGCGCGATTCGTTCTGGTCGGCAGCGGTAATCCCGAAGAAGGAGAGTTGCGTCCACAGCTTCTTGATCGTTTTGGGCTTTCTGTTGATGTGCGCACGCCGACCGATATCAGCGAACGCATGGAAGTTGTCCGCCGGCGCGATAGTTTTGAACGCGATCCGGAAGCGTTTGTCAAAAAATGGAAGAGAAAAGACAGCGCCGTTCGCAAAAAGATCGAACGTGCACGGGAAAACATTGAAGCCATTGAAACGCCTGATGCTGTCTTGGAAAAGGCTGCAGGCTTATGCATTACGCTTGGCGCAGACGGCCTTCGAGGCGAGTTGACACTGATGCGCGCCGCCCGCGCTTGCGCCGCGCTGGAGGGGCGTAAAGAGGTGACGCTTAAAGAGCTCCAGATTGTGGCGGGATCGGCGCTCAGGCATCGTTTGCGTAAAGACCCGCTGGATGAAACCGATTCCGGAACGCGTGTCGTCCGCGCCGTGGAAGAGGTGCTGGGCTGATGGCAAGCGTTACGGCGCATCCATCAGGGGAGGAAGAAGGGGGCGCAAGGGAGCCTGCAGATAGCGGTAAGGAACAATGGCGCAACGCCTATGTCGTCGCCGGGTTGCTTGCCGTTGATCCGATTGGGTTGGGCGGTGTTTGTATTCGCTCCGGGCCGGGGCCGGTGCGTGATTGGTGGACGGATCAGTTCTTTGCGCTTTTGCCCGCGCCGGCGCCGCGCCGTAAGCTGCCGATAGGCGCTAGCGAAGAACGCCTGCTGGGGGGGCTGGATCTTTCCATGACGCTCAGTACCGGACAGCCTGTCGCCGAGCGCGGACTTCTCGCCGATGCTGACGGCGGCGCCATAATAGCCGCAATGGCGGAACGGATGACGCCGGCGACGGCCGCAAATATTGCCGCCGCCATGGATCAGGGAAGCGTCATTATTGAACGCAATGGCGTCTCCCGGCGCGACGAGACCCGGTTTGCCTGCGTGCTCTTTGATGAGGGCGTCGCTGCGAGCGAACGCCCGCCGCAGTTGCTGCTAGACCGGATCGCCTTTCACATCGACCTCGACAACGTATCCATTCGCGATGTCGCCGCCGGTGATTTTGACGCCGCAATAGTTTCGAAGGCGCGCGAAAGCCTCAGCAGCATAGAAACGCCGGCGGAGATAGCAAAAGCAATCAACGCCGCCAGTTTGTCGCTGGGAGTCGTTTCCATGCGCGCATTGCTGTTTTGCATGTCGGTGGCGCGGGCTTCAGCTGCGATACAAGGCCGCGACGCCGTGATAGATGCTGATGCGGAACTTGCCTGCCGACTGGTGCTTGCTCCCCGGTTTGCGCCGCCATTAGTGATGGAGCCGGAACAAAGCGCGCCGCCGCCCAAACAGCAAAATGACGCCGGCGACGATAAAGAATCAAAAGAAGAGTCTCTCGAAACCGACGAGATCGAAGATATGATTGTCAACGCCGTGCGCGGCGTGGCGATGACGTCCCTGCTTGGCAAGTCATCGCGATCTGTGCGGCGTAATGCATCAGTCGGCTCCGGGGGAAAGTCTGGCGCGCCGGTTGAATCAAAACTGAAGGGGCGCCCTCTAGGGTCGCGCAAGGGCAACGTGCGCGATGGCGGCCGCCTCGACGTGATCGCCACTTTGCGCACCGCTGCGCCCTGGCAGAAGTTGCGTTCTCAAAGTGCGTTCGCGGGGTGCGACCGCCAGGTGCGGCTTAGCGTTTATCCTGAAGACATCAACATCAAACGGTTCAAGGGCAGAACTGAATCTGTTGTGATCTTTGTTGTCGATGCATCCGGATCATCGGCGATGCATCGCATGGCGGAAGCCAAAGGCGCTGTCGAACTTCTGCTTGCTGACTGTTATACGCGCCGCGATCATGTCGCGCTCATCGCTTTTCGAGGGCAGGGCGCTGACTTGCTGCTGCCGCCAACGCGCTCGCTGGCGCGGGTGCGGCGCGCGCTTGGGGCGTTGCCGGGCGGCGGCGGAACGCCGTTGGCGGCGGGGCTTGCCGCCGCAGCGACACTGGCGGAAACCGAAAAGCGAAAAGGCAAAACGCCCTATGTCGTTATTCTTTCCGATGGCAGGGGCAACATTGGCCTTAATGGCGAACCAGGCCGCGCTGCGGCTGAGGAAGATGCGGTAATGACAGCGCGCCGATTACGCGAAATAAATTGTACAACCCTGTTTTTTGATATTTCGAACCGGCCCAGTCCGCGTGCGCAACGGTTGAGCAATGAACTTCGCGCTTTTTACCAGCCATTGCCCTATGCTGACAGCGCCGCCGTTTCCAAGACCGTGAAGGCGGCGATTGCGGCTGCTTGAACACGCTTCGCTTTTGGTTCAGAAATCGGAAATGTTGTCACAGGCCCCAGACTGGAACACCGACGGCGCCGAGTGGCCGCATCGCGCGCACAGTCAGTTTCTTAAGGCCGGTAATTATACTTGGCATGTGCAACGCATGGGCGCCGGCCCGGTTGCATTGCTGATCCACGGGACTGGCGCCTCGACCCATTCATGGGCGGGGCTTGCGCCATTGCTTGCAAAGAACTTCACAACGATTTCCGTCGATTTGCCGGGGCATGGGTTTACGAAAACAGCGCGCTGGTCGCCGCCGTCATTATCGTCTGTCTCGCGCAGTATCAGCGAATCGTTATCAGCATTAGATGTAAAGCCTGCGCTTATTATCGGCCATTCCGCTGGCGCGGCGATCATGATCCGTATGATACGGGATGGGGCGGTCGCACCCGACCACGCAGTCAGTATCAATGGCGCTTTTACGCCCTTTGGCGGCGCGGCTGGTATTGTTTTTCCGGCTGTAGCGAAGGCGCTTTATTATAATCCGCTTACTGCTTACTGGTTTTCCAGAAGCGCCGGCGATCCGAAGAGTGTCGCGAAGCTCATTGCTAAGACAGGATCGAAAATTTCAGAACCTTACATCGACTGTTACGCGACCTTGTTGCGCCGGCCAGCCCATATCTCCGGTACGCTTGGCATGATGGCGCACTGGAATCTCTCAGGCTTTGCGGAAGCGATAAAAATGCTGACGACGCCAACGCTGTTTATTGCAGGTGAGGCGGATAAAGCGGTGCAGCCAAAAGACACTGAGATCGCTGCAAACCTGGCGCCGGGCGGTGAGCAGCAATTGCTGACGGGCCTTGGTCACCTGGCGCATGAAGAAAACCCCGAAATTATTGCGGAATTGATTTTATCTTTTGCGTCGGCTGAAGCTTTGCGCAAATCAAAAACAGAATCGGATGGGTGACGTCATACCTCGCTGAAAACTTTGCTGCGGGCTATCGACCGGTTATCCGCAAAGGCCAGCGCTAACAGGGTGCGGCCCTTGCGTATCCGGAAAAGACGTTATTAAATGTCAACTCAGGTGAGATCAGAGAGGCGAAATTCTATGGCGAATGCGCCGCTGAGTGGCGAATCTCACATTGATGCTGATTTTCTACGATGTCGCGACATTATTCGCGAAGGTTCTAGAAGCTTTTACGCGGCGTCATTTTTGTTGCCGAAAGACATTCGGCAGGCGGCTTACGCGCTATACGCTTTTTGCCGATATTCTGATGACGTAATCGATA
The DNA here is from genome assembly GCA_039196665.1 of Pseudomonadota bacterium. GTDB lineage: Bacteria > Pseudomonadota > Alphaproteobacteria > Caulobacterales > Parvularculaceae > Hyphococcus. The sequence goes on from JBCCUQ010000002.1 coordinate 539,729, forward strand.
TCCACGGCGGCAACAAGCAAGCGGTTGACGATTTAAGCGCCCGCTTGAAGCGAATTTATGATGGCGACCCGTTTCCGGCTGCGACGGACCGGGCATTCGCTCAAGTCGTCGAACAGTATTCAATCCCTTCGACCTTGCCTTTCGCCTTGCTTGAAGGGTTGGCGTGGGACGTTCAGGGGCGTCGCTATAACACCATCGATGATCTTTATGACTACGCCGCCCGTGTCGCAAGCTCGGTTGGCGCAATGATGTCGGTGCTGATGGGCGCGCGGGGCAAGGATGCGATCGCCCGGGCCTGTGACCTGGGCGTCGCCATGCAGCTGACCAACATCGCGCGAGATGTCGGCGAGGATGCGCGTGAGGGGCGGATTTATCTGCCGCTTGAGTGGTTGGAGGAGGCAGGCGTTGATGTTGAGCAATGGCTCGCAGCGCCCAAGGCTACTGACGCGATCGCCGGCGCCACGCGACGACTTCTGGAAACGGCGGATCAGTATTATGAGCGCGGCCTGACGGGCGTTGAGTTTCTTCCTGCAAACTGTCGCGCCGGCATCGTGGCTGCTGCGGATATTTATGCCGATATCGGTCGTCAGATCGCGGCGAATGATTATGATTCGGTGACAAGACGCGCTTTTATTTCGACCCGGAGAAAGTTGCTGTTGCTTCTTAACGCGCTCGCGGCGCCAAACTTTTCTTATATGTCGCCTGCTGGCGCGCCGCTTGAAGCCAATGCGTTTCTTGTGGATGCAGTTGAGTCGGTGGGGCGTGAATCTGTCGAGCTTGATGACGAAGGCGATGCGATCGGACAGGTGCTTGATCTTTTCATGCGCCTTGAAAACCGCGATAGATCAAAACCGTTTGGCGTTGGCGCTTAAGCGCCGTCTCTGGCAAAGCGAGCATAAATCTCAGCGCGCAATGCGTGGCATTCTAAATGGCAGGAGCGCTTTGACAATTGGCAGGCGCAGGCGTTCGCCTGAAAATGATTCATGCATTGACCTGAATGTTACGCCAAAAAGGTCGCTTTCAATCATTGAGCGGCTGTAAAAAGGCGTATCTTCAAATGTCTTGAGAATCTTTACAGGGTGCGTTTTCTCGGCGCGGGTTCGGCGTTTAATGCGCCAGATTGGGGTTGCCGGCAGAGAGGCGACGTCAGGCGGAGCAAACTCTTCCCATCGCCCGTCTGATCCAAAGCGCAACGCCAGTGATTTTTTGCCGCCATTCCAGAGGTCAGTATTGTACAGAATGGCTGTTTCATGTTGTGAAATTTCCGCGCGCGACCAATCCCAGTATCGAAAGGCTCTTTCCAGCGGTTCATCGCCCCTGTTTGTATCGGAATACCCATATCCGAACCATTTCAGATCCGGTCTCTCAAAATCAACTTCAACATGAGCGCATGGCGCAACAGGGCGCCAGAAATGACGGGCCTCATCATCGATCATAAATTCCGTTGTTGACAGGAATTGAGGTCTCACGCGCACTCTTCCGCGCAAAGGGGAGGGGATCGGGACTGTTGTCTCGTTGACTTCGATAAACAGACTGTCGCCGTCCCATGACAGCGCGCTATTGCCGATTTGAAACTGTGTTTTTGTGACCTTGATGGCGTCTCGCCCGCGCTCTGTCATCGCCCACCGGTTTGGCTTTGCGCCATAAAGCGCCACGTTCAATGCGCAGTGATGAAAGGGATCGCGTGTTTTCGACCACGCATAATAGGGCGAGAACACACTGCCGATAAAAGCAATGATTGTCAGCCCATGGGCGCCGTCGTCGCTGATTGCGTCAACATACCACCAGGCATATCCGTCCGGCGCAACACGAATATCAAACTGCAATCGTTACTCCCTATGCGGTGTTTGTTATTTTACGCCACTATCGCTGAGGATCGCCGCCGCCGCCGTCTTGCCGGAAAGCGCCGCCATGGGAACGCCCGGTCCAGGGTGAACGCTGCCGCCTGCGAGGTAAAGGCCTGGAATTTTTGCGCGCACTGTGGGCCGTTGAAAAGAGGCGCGCCAACTGTGGCACGCCGCGCCGAATAAAGCGCCGCCTGTGCCCGGGAACATGTTGGCGAAGTCTGTGGGTGTTGTCACTGTGCTCGTGTTTTCGTTTATTCGGACAGTAACGCCGCAATGTTCAAGGTGATCGATCGTCCGTGTCTGGCAAGCGTCGATCTCATGTTGCGTATAATCATGCCGGTCGCCGATTGGCGGCGCGTTGACAAGAATAAAAAGCCTTTCAGGCGCGCCGTGTATAGCGTGGTTGGAGGTGCGATCAGGAGCAAAGACGTAAGTTGTTGGTGTTTCGGGAATGCGATCTTGTTTGAATACACTGTCAAATTCTGATTGGTAGTCGTCGGAGAAAAATACATTATGCGCCGAGAGATCAAAATCTGTCACGGTTGCTGATGCGGACCACGTGATGGCTGATTGCGAGCGGCGTCTGTCAGTCGGCAGTGATATGGCGCGGCGGGCGCTGGCGCCCATGGCTCCGTTATCTATCGCGCCGGTGTCGCCATTGTATAGAACAATGTCAGCGTCAATTTTCTCATCATTTGATAATTTGACGCCGGAAACACTGTTTGCGCCAGCGGTTATTTCGGTGACATGAGCGTTATACGTGAACTCGGCGCCGTTTTGTTTGGCGACCCGTTCGAGCGCCGTTGCAATCGCCTGCATACCTCCGTCAAGGAACCACACCCCTTCCTGCTCGACATGCGCGATCAGCATTAAAGTCGCAGGCGCCTCAAACGGAGAGGAGCCGCAATAGGTGGCGTATCTTCCAAACAATTGCGCCAGTCGGGAGTCTTTGAATGACGCCATCAATTCTGACCACATCGTGAAGAATGGTTTGGTCCCCAGCAACGCAATCGGATTACTGCGCATCATCAAAGACGCGAAGCTTGGTTGCGTCGCGCATAAAAACGGATCGCGCAGCGTTTCAAAAATTCTTTTTGTTTTGGCGCAGAAGGCAAGATAATTCTCCGCATCGGCCCGGCTGGAGAATTCCGCAATCGCTTCCGCAGTGCGTGTCTCATCGGCATAAAGATCAAGCCGTCCGCCATCGCGCCACGCGTGCCGGGCCAGCACATCCAGTTTATTGAGCGACAGATGATCGTTGAGAGCCGTTCCTGCCGCTGCAAAAATCTCTTCAAACACCCAGGCCATGGTGAAGACGGTAGGGCCTGAGTCGATTGCGCTGTCGCCAATCGCAACCTGACGAATTTTGCCGCCGGCTTGTGGCGCGCGCTCGTATACACGCACATCAAAGGACCGTGCTAATATCGCGGCGGCGGTCAGACCGCCAACTCCCGCTCCAATAATGGCAATGCGTTTTTTACTGGTCATGCTTTGCGGTACCGGAAATCAAACAGTCATAAGTGTCAATTGGAATTGACAAACTAAACTGACAACCTAAAATGACACAAAAGGAATGGCCCATGAATGCGGATGCGCTGATAGAGCGAGCCATTGAACGCGCAGTGGCGTCGTCGGAAGGCGAGAGCGCACCGCCCAGGCTCGCAGCAGCTGTGCGTCATGCGGTGTTTCCGGGTGGCGCGCGGGTTCGGCCTCAACTCTGTCTTGCCGTTGCTTATGCGTGTTCCGATCAGGATGACCTCAATCTTGCAGCCGGTGCGGGTGCTGCAATAGAATTGATGCACTGCGCATCTCTTGTCCACGATGATTTGCCTTGTTTTGATTCCGCGGATATCCGCCGCGGCAAACCATCAGTGCATGTTGCCTATGGCGAACCATTGGCTGTTCTGGCCGGCGATGCGTTGATTGTGATGGCGTTTGAAACGCTGGTCAGGGAATGCGGGTCATCGCCGGCGAAGCTTGAAAGGCTGATGTCTATTGTGATCCGCTCGGTGGGCGCGCCCAGTGGCATCGTCGCCGGACAGGCCTGGGAAAGCGAGCCGGAGATTAATTTAAGCGCATATCATCGCTCAAAAACCGGCGCGCTGTTCGTTGCGGCGGCGATTGCGGGGGCTGCGTCGGTCGGCGCCGATGAAAAGCCGTGGCGACGACTTGGTGAGCGGCTTGGAGAAGCCTACCAAATCGCGGATGACGTTCGCGACTTTTCAATGGATGCGGCGGCGCTTGGCAAGCCGGCGGGGCAGGACTTTGCGAATGCGAGGCCAAACGCTGTTGATTCTCTCGGCCTTGAAGGCGCGCTGGAACAACTCAACGATCTTGTCAGCGACGCTGCGGACGCTGTGCCGGACTGCCGCGGCGCGTCAGCGTTACGCTCGTTGGTCCACGCTCAGGCGAAACGGCTGACTCCCAAAAACCTTGTGCGCAGCGCCGTTTGAATTGCTTAACTGAAGCGCCGTTGTGAGAACGCTATGAGTCTTCGCGATCGCTTTTTGCAGTGGCGGGACAGGATGGTTGCGGATGCGGCCTTTCAGGATTGGGCGGCGTCTTTTCCGTTGATCCGGATACTGGCCCGAAAGCGCGCGCGCAATCTTTTTGATATCACCGTTGGCTTTGTCTACTCGCAGGTTCTTTTCGCTTGCGTGGAACTGAACATATTTCACGTTCTGCGGGAAAAGCCGCTGACCATCGAGGCGCTTGCGGAAAAAATCGGCATGCCTGTCGAGGGGACGGATCGTCTTGCGCGGGCTGGCGTGTCGTTGGAATTACTCGAACGGCGCAGCGCGAACTGCTACGGCCTTGGTGAGCTTGGCGCTGCGTTGCTTGGAAACCCCTCGGTATTTGCAATGGTTAAACACCATGCTGCGCTTTACGAAGATTTGCGCGATCCGGTAGCGCTATTGCGCGAGCGCAGTGACAAAACACGCCTTTCAGCATTCTGGAATTATGCTGGCGCCGACCAGACTGGTGAGCATGTCGAGGCTGATGCGGCGGCGTATTCCGATTTGATGGCGCAGACGCAGGCGTTAATCTCAAGCGAAATTCTTCATGCCTATTCCTTCAAGGACCACACTCATTTGATGGATATTGGCGGCGGTGCGGGCGCTTTCTTGTGCGCTGCGGCAAAGCAGGCGCCGGAACTGCAGGTGACGCTTTGCGATTTGCCGCCCGTTGCAATGCTCGCAAAGCAGCGCTTTGAGCGAGCGGGCATTGCATCGCGCGCGCGGGCGATCGCGTGCGACTTTCGCATTGATCCGTTGCCCAAGGGGGCGGATATTATCACATTAGTTCGCGTGCTTCATGATCACGACGATGATGTCGTGCGTCCGCTTCTATCGGCGATTCGCGAAGCGCTGCCGCAAACGGGCAAATTACTGATTGCGGAACCGATGTCGCAAGCGCCGGGCGCTGCGCCAATGGGCGATGCTTATTTTGGTTTTTACTTATGGGCGATGGGGCGCGGGCGACCGCGTTCGCAGGAGGAACTGCGCCATTTCCTAAGGAAAGCCGGCTTTTCGCAGGTTCAATTGATCAAAACGCGTCGGCCGATTTTCACGCAGATGCTGGTAGCGTCATAAAAACCAGCACTATAAGATTGTCAATTTTGATTGACACTTTTAATTGTCTACTTAAGATGACAGCCTATGGAGGCTGTTCTCTCAGACCCGCAAGCGCATTCCAGCGCTCACCAAAACGCCGAGAAATCATTTGCGGCCGGCGATGATCTCGCCCTTTCTGCAGATGCGGTCGTATTTGCAGGCGATAAGGAACTCAGCGTGGAAACGCTTGAACTGAAAGCGCCGAAATCGTCCGATGTTGTTATTGATGTTGAATGGAGCGGCGTCAGCACAGGCACTGAACGCCTGCTCTGGTCCGGCGATATGCCACCATTTCCTGGTATGGGTTATCCGCTTGTGCCTGGCTATGAATCGGTCGGTCGCGTCATCTGGGCGGAAGATCATAAAGAGCTGATCGGACAGCGCGTATTTGCGCCCGGCGCTAATTGTTATAAAAACGCACACGGATTATTTGGCGCAACGGCGTCGCGAATCATTTTGCCCGCTGAGCGCGCGACGCCGCTTGATCTCGCCACACCGCAAGAAGGCGTATTGCTGGCGTTGGCTGCGACCGCCTATCATGCCATCGTTGGCGGCAAACCCCCTGATCTTATTGTCGGACATGGCGTTTTGGGACGTTTGCTTGCGCGCGTAACCATGGCGATGGAACACACGCCGCCGAATGTCTGGGAAATTGATCCGGAACGTGCTGATGGCGACGGTTATGCTGTCATGGAACCGGACTGTGACGGTCGTTCTGATTACCACGCAATTTACGACGTCAGCGGCGCTGCCGGCATTATCGATGATTTGATTGCGCATATGCATCCGCGCGGAGAAATTGTGCTCGCCGGATTTTATTCGGAGCGGCCATCATTTGCATTCCCACTGGCCTTTATGAAAGAGGCGCGCCTGCGTGTCGAAGCAGAATGGAAGAAGTCCGACCTTGATGGCGTATTGGCGCTGCTTTCATCAGGGAAGCTTTCCCTTGACAACCTCATCACCCACACAATCGATGCAACGTGTGCTGATGAAGCCTACAAAACCGCCTTTGAAGATCAATCCTGCCTTAAAATGGTTCTTGATTGGAGACACATGAATGGCTGAATCGTTTGACGATGAAGAATTCAAGGGGCGTGAGGACGCCACGGCGGTGATGGATAACGCCCTGCGCGATGAGGCGGCGATTGAGCCTGATCCTGTGCCAACAACGCCGGCGACAAAAGAAACGCAGATCATCGCCATCTACGGCAAGGGCGGCATCGGCAAGAGCTTCACGCTGGCGAACTTGAGCTACATGATGGCGCAGCAGGGCAAGAAAGTTCTGCTGATCGGCTGTGATCCGAAGAGCGACACCACGTCGCTTCTGTTCGGCGGCCGCGCATGTCCGACAATCATTGAAACGTCAACAAAGAAAAAACTGGCGGGCGAAGAAGTCGAGATCGGCGATGTCTGCTTCATGCGGGACGGCGTCTTCGCGATGGAGTTGGGCGGGCCTGAGGTCGGCCGCGGTTGCGGCGGGCGCGGCATTATTCACGGATTTGAATTGCTGGAAAAGCTCGGATTCCACGATTGGGATTTCGATTACGTATTGCTGGATTTTCTTGGCGATGTGGTGTGTGGCGGGTTTGGACTGCCGATCGCCCGGGACATGTGTCAGAAAGTGATTGTTGTCGGTTCCAACGATTTGCAGTCGCTTTATGTCGCTAACAATGTCTGTTCGGCGGTTGAATATTTCAGGAAGCTCGGCGGCAATGTCGGCGTCGCTGGCATGGTGATCAACAAGGATGACGGCACCGGCGAGGCGCATAATTTCGCCAAAGCCGTTGGCATACCTGTTCTGTCCGCTATCCCTGCCGATGAGGATATTCGGCGCAAGAGCGCCAATTATCAGATTGTCGGGCGGCCTGGCGAGCGCTGGGGTGAGATGTTCGAGACCCTGGCGTCCAATGTCGCAACCGCGCCGCCGATGCATCCGACGCCGCTTGTGCATGATGATTTGCTGGGTCTTTTTTCTGCAGAAGATACGGGTGCTGATTTTCAATTACAGCCTGCAACCATTGCCGACATGTGCGGCAAGGACTCCATTGAGAAGCCGTCCCTGGAAGTCGTCTACGAAGACATATAAATGAATGATCGCAGCGACATAGAGAATGATCCGCGCCATGATGGCGAAGTAATTTATGACGATGCTGGCGTGTCGCCGGTGGCCCTTGGCGAAGCTGTTCCTGCAGATGAGACAGCGCCCCCGGCGGCTTCGGGCGGCGGGTGCCACGCCGGTGCGGATGAAATGCGCAAGGCCGCAGAGGCGGCGGGCAAGTCGGAAATTCTTGATCGATACGCCAGGGACTACCCGCAAGGGCCGCACGACCAACCGCAAAGCATGTGTCCGGCATTCGGTTCGCTCCGGGTGGGGCTTCGAATGCGCAGGACGGCGACTATTCTTTCCGGTTCGGCGTGTTGCGTCTATGGGCTGACATTCACATCGCATTTTTACGGCGCTAAACGCAGCGTCGGCTATGTGCCCTTTAATTCGGAGACATTGGTCACCGGCAAGCTCTTTGAAGATATCAAAGAGGCGGTTGAAACGACCGCGGACCCAGAAAAATACGACGCTATCGTTGTGACGAATCTCTGTGTGCCGACTGCATCGGGCGTGCCCCTTCGCCTGCTGCCGAAAGTTATCAACGGCGTGCGGATCATCGGTATCGACGTGCCGGGCTTTGGCGTTCCAACGCATGCGGAAGCTAAAGATATTCTTGCCGGCGCCATGTTGAACTATGCGCGTCTTGAGGCGGAGCAGGGGCCGGTTCAGCGCGCGCCGAATGATCATAATGACCTGCCGAAAATTACGATGCTCGGCGAGATGTTTCCCGCCGATCCGGTGGGCGTCGGTCGCATGCTGGAGCCGATGGGGCTGGCGGCGGGCGCGGTCGCGCCAACCCGTGAATGGCGCGAACTGTATACGGCTCTCGACTGCGCGGCGGTCGCGGCGATCCACCCCTTCTACACAGCATCTATTCGCGAGTTTAAAGCGGCCAAACGCTCGGTCGTCGGGTCCGCGCCAGTCGGCCTTGACGGTACGGCGTCCTGGCTTGAGGCGATTGGAAACGCCTGCAACGTGTCGCGATCTAAAATTGACGCGGCCAGGAATGCAGTTCTGCCCGCCATTGCAGGCGCCCTTGGCGCTATGCCCATCAATGGTAGGATCACATTATCCGGTTATGAAGGGTCCGAGCTTCTTGTCGCGCGCCTTCTTGTGGAGAGTGGCGCTGACGTTCGCTATGTAGGAACGGCCTGCCCGCGAACGGAGTGGTCCGATAGCGACCGTGACTGGCTTGAAGCGCGCGGTGTTCATGTCCAGTATCGCGCTTCCCTTGAGCAGGATCTTGCTGCGTTCGAAGAATTCAAGCCTGATCTGGCAATCGGCACCACCCCGGTTGTTCAAAAAGCGAAAGAACAATCGACGCCGGCGCTTTATTTTACCAATTTGATTTCCGCGCGCCCGCTGATGGGGCCGGCGGGGGCGGGCTCTCTGGCGCAAGTCGTCAGCGCGGCGATGGCGGGCAAAGCGCGCTTTGATGAAATGCATGCATTCTTTGAGGGCGTTGGCGCCGGCGATAAGGCGGGCGTTTGGGAAGATACGCCCGTCGAACATGCTGATTTCCGCCGTAAACAGCAACGCAAGCTGGAAATAAAAGCCAAGCGTGAGGCCAATCTGGAGGAGCCGGTAGGATGCTGATCCAGAACCATGATCGCATCATTTTTGTTTTGCGCGATCCGGATGCGCGGGGAGGCTCGCGATGCTGATTCAGGACCATGATCGCGCGGGCGGCTATTGGGGTTCGGTTTACGTCTTTACGGCGATCAAAGGGCTGCAGGTCGTGATTGACGGCCCTGTCGGGTGCGAAAATTTACCGGTCACTTCCGTTCTTCACTATACGGATGCTTTGCCGCCTCATGAATTGCCGATCGTTGTTACTGGTCTTGCCGAAGAAGAGCTTGGGCAGCATGGCACGGAAGGCGCGATGAAGCGCGCTCGGGCTGCTCTTGATCCTGAGCTTCCCGCCGTTGTCGTAACCGGGTCGATTGCGGAAATGATCGGCGGTGGCGTGACGCCGGAAGGCTCTAACATTCAACGATTTCTGCCGCGCACGATTGATGAAGACCAATGGCAGAGCGCGGATCGCGCACTGCTCTGGTTATGGACGGAATTCGCCCAGACCAAGGGACGCAGTCCAAAACCGCGTAAACGCAAGGATGGCGAAAAGCCGAGAGTCAATATTATCGGCCCGTCCTACGGCATGTTCAACATGCCGTCAGATCTTGCGGAAATTCGCAGGCTGGTCGAAGGGATCGGCGCGGAAGTCAACATGGTCTTTCCGCTAGGCAGTCACATCGCCGATGTGCGCCGCCTGGTCGACGCCGATGTCAATATCTGCATGTATCGCGAATTCGGACGCGCGCTGTGTGAGGCGCTTGATAAGCCTTACCTGCAGGCGCCGATCGGTCTTCATTCAACAACGAAATTTTTGCAGAAGCTTGGCGATCTGACGGGACTTGATCCGGACCCTTTCATCGAGAAAGAAAAGCACACGACCATCAAGCCGCTTTGGGACTTGTGGCGCTCCGTAACGCAGGATTTCTTTGGCACGGCGAATTTCGGCATTGTCGCAAACGAAACCTATGCGCGGGGCGTGCGTAATTTTCTTGAGTCCGATCTCGGTCTTCCTTGTGTCTTTTCTTACGCTCGCACCGCCGGTCGCAAACCCGACAATGACGCAGTGCGCGAGGACATAAAATCCGGCGCGCCGTTTGTCGTGTTCGGCAGCTTCAATGAGAGAATGTATCTGCAGGAAGCCGGTTCGCGATCGATTTACATTGCGGCCTCATTCCCGGGCGCGGTTATTCGCCGGCACACGGGTACGCCATTTATGGGATATGCCGGCGCCACCTATATTGTGCAGGAATATTGCAACGCCCTTTTTGACGCGCTGTTTCATATTCTTCCTCTTGGCGCTGACATGGACAAGGCGGAAGCGACCCCGTCACGGATGGCGCGTCAGTTGGCGTGGGACGAAGAGGCGAGCCTCACGCTTGACCGTTATGTCGAAACGTATCCGATTTTGACGCGCATTTCCGCGGCGAAGCGCTTGCGCGATCATGCGGAAGAAGAGGCGCGACGTCTGGGCGAAGAAAAAGTGACGGCGGCGCGTGTGGCCGTCAGCCATGAACTCATCAGCGGAATAAAGGCGGCGTAACAAGCAGAACGAAAAAGACCGGGCGGACATAACAAAGGGAGAAAGACATGGCGAATGTGACGATAGCTGAGAGTAAGCATACCCACGCCGGCGACCGGACGGAGTACCGGCTCTATTTTATCGCCGCTTATCCCTTCTTCCTGCTCGCGGCGCTCATTGGCCGGCTCATCCCGGGGCGACGAAGGCCTTCAGTATCGAACAATTTGCGACCTTCCGTTTTTGAAGAGGCGACGGAAGCGGCGCACAGCGTCATCCCATGGATTTTTTCAGGGCGCTGATAGTGATTAAGCGGCCGGGTTTCGGGTCGCGAAAAAGATTTGACGGCCGAAAGGCCGTCAAAGAGCCTGGGTCGCAGGGCTGGATATGCGACGAAGACCGTTGGTCAGAAAAAGGAGGCAAGAAATGCCAAGTGATACGGCTGAAAGGTCTGGTTCGATGTCAGGCCTGACGGCGAACGAAGCTAAAGAATTTCATAAATTCTTTATGCAGGGATTTTTGGGATTCATCGCGATATCAATAGTTGCGCATATATTGGTCGCTGTGTTGTGGCGCTGGCCATGGTTTCCAAACCCTGATGGAACATATGGTTCGCTGCTTGAAAGCACCAGACATGCTGCTGTGCAATTAAGCCAATTCGTTTCTTAGGAGGACTACATCATGTGGAGAATTTGGCTTATTTTTGATCCGCGCCGTGCGCTGATTGGAATTCTCACTTTTGCGTTTCTGGTTGTGATGCTGATGCACTTCATCATGCTGAGCACAGAGCGCTTTAATTTTCTTGGTGGATCAACGGCATCTGATTCAGCTGCAATCAGCACGCCTGTTTCCAACGTCAGATTGACTTGACGGCCATGTAGCACAGTCGACGTTTCAAATTTGGGCGTCGACTGTGCAGCTAAAGCGTGACGCAGCTCTAAAGACGAAAGCTGCAACTTGAATAAGTGGCTCTGAATATAAAGAAGCACCAATAAAACGGGAAAGGATGCGTCGATGGCGTTATTGAGCTTTGAAAGAAAATATCGCGTACGTGGCGGCACGTTGATCGGTGGTGACCTTTTCGATTTCTGGGTTGGGCCATTTTATGTTGGGTTTTTCGGCGTAACGTCGTTGTTTTTTGCAACGCTTGGGACAGCGCTGATTTTTTATGGCGCCGCTCTGGGCGATACGTGGAATCCATGGCTGATCAGTATCGATCCGCCGGATGTAAGTTACGGCCTTGGGCTTGCACCGTTGGCGGAAGGCGGCCTTTGGCAGATTATTACGATTTGCGCTGTTGGCGCGTTCGGTTCCTGGGCGCTCCGGGAAGTCGAGATCTGCCGAAAGCTGGGCATCGGTTATCATGTGCCGATCGCTTTCAGCGCAGCAATTTTCGCTTACGTGACACTTGTCGTTATTCGCCCGTTCCTGATGGGCGCATGGGGATATGGCTTTCCCTATGGCATCATGAGTCATCTCGATTGGGTTTCAAATACTGGCTATCAGTATGGAAACTTCCACTACAATCCTGCGCACATGATCGCCATCACGTTTTTCTTCACGACAACGCTGGCGTTGTCTCTTCATGGCGGCGCGATCCTGTCGGCGACAAATCCGGGCCGCGGCAAGGCTGTCAAAGCGCCGGAACATGAAAACGCATTCTTCCGGGATGTGATGGGCTATTCGATCGGTACGCTGGGCATTCACCGACTGGGTGTTTTTCTGGCGCTTTCCGCAGGCATATGGAGTGCGATTTGTATCGTGATTAGTGGACCATTCTATGATGGTTCGTGGATTGAGTGGTGGAATGGTTGGAAAAACCTTCCAATCTGGAACTAGAGAGAGCACAGAACCATGGCGGATTATCAAAATATTCTCACCCAAGTTCAGGTCCGCGGTCATTATGATCCTGGTGTTGAACTGCCTGCAGGCGATTGGTCACGCGAACACATAAGATCCTTCAGCTACTGGCTTGGCAAAATTGGCGATGCGCAGATTGGTCCTGTTTACCTGGGCTTCACAGGCGTTGCGTCATTGATTTGCGGTTTTATTGCGATTGAAATTATTGGTCTCAATATGTGGGCCAGCGTCGGCTGGGATCCGCTGAAATTTTTCGGTCAGCTGCCATGGCTGGCGCTAAACGCGCCATTACCGGAGCACGGATTAAAGATTTTGCCGCCGCTCGATGAAGGTGGATGGTGGTTGATTGCCGGTTTCTTTTTGACATCGGCTATTATCTTGTGGTGGGTGCGAACATATCGCCGGGCGGTTCATCTTGGCATGGGGCTGCATGTGTGCTGGGCCTTCGCTGCCGCGATCTGGCTTTATCTTGTCGTTGGTTTCATTCGCCCCGTGCTCATGGGATCATGGAGCGAAGCAGTTCCCTTCGGTATTTTCCCGCATCTTGACTGGACGAACAATTTCTCGCTTGTGTACGGCAATCTTTTCTACAATCCGTTCCATATGCTTTCAATTGTGTTCCTTTATGGTTCCGTATTGTTGTTTGCGATGCATGGCGCGACCATTCTCGCGGTTGGCCGGTATGGCGGTGAGCGCGAGATTGAACAGATTGTCGATCGCGGGACCGCATCGGAACGTGCAGCGCTCTTCTGGCGCTGGACCATGGGCTTTAACGCGTCGATGGAATCCATTCACCGCTGGGCCTGGTGGTTCGCGATCCTGTGTCCGATAACCGGCGGTATCGGCATCCTGCTGACGGGAACCGTCGTAGACAACTGGTTCCTGTGGGGTGCTGACAACGGGTTTGCACGCTTTTAAGAGTTTTATAAAAATGCGAAGAAAAAAGAGTGCGCAGGTAGCGCACTCTTTTTTGTTTATGCGGGAAACAGTGCGCTACTCGTTAGCGCTGTACCGTACTGGCTGAGCAATTCATGCAGGCGCTGGTCTTGCGGCTGGGCGCAGCCGTCGCCTCACTTGCCTTTGGTGATAAAGAATAAGCGCAAGGCCGACCACAAGCGGCACCGACCAAAGCGCGGGGGTTAAGGCGAGGCTTGGCACGAACCGCACGGCGCCGAATGCGAAGAATGCAGTGTAGACGGAAATTCCTGTTCCGACGATCGCCTTGATGTGTTCCAGTAACCAATCGACGGGGCCAGGGTTGCGTTTGGCGAGGAACCAGACATTTGTAGCTACTGTCGCAAAGCCGATAAAAGAAATGCCGATCATCATCGGTTGCCCGATCATGACGCCTTGGTAAACGCAGTTGATTGCGGCCATGGCTAACAAGACCTGTAGAGTAAGGTTGGGCCAGGCGCGATTTTTCTGATGATCGCGTTTGTTGAGAACGCATTGCCACCCGTACCATGCAAGGTTGATGGTCAAGATCGCCAGGTAAAGCATCATCCAGCCGAATATGCCGCGCACCAACGCCGGGTCAGAAAATTCCTCGTGGGCGACGAGGTGCGGATGCGTTTCCATCGGCGCGATCAACGTCATGACCGACATGCAGACCGCGAGGGTTCCTGCGATCAGCATAGCGACGGTAAAAAACCGCCCCCAGAAACGGTGTCGATCACCGCCTTTTTTGGAAAGCACCGGCGCCCAGAAACTGATCAGCCCCGGCGCGCCAGCTGTGATGTGAAGCGCGATCAGAGTCTCGAATAGATGCAGGCTCGACATGATCCGCGCACCGCCAGATAATGGGATTTCAACACATTTTGGTTTCTAACAGCATGCCGGAAACAGCAGCGTTTTTCCATCCCCCAAGGCCGTCTTCACTGCCGCCGGTCGCCGCATTGGCGCGTACGCTATGGCGCGGCGATGGCGACCTTTTGAGTCTGTTGCCAGCAGCTGCGTTCACAATGAGGGCCGGCGAGCTTGGTTACTCCCGGCGCTCGACTAAGCTTTTTAATGATCCTGCGCTGGTGCGGGAAATCATGATGGATGAGCAGGAAATTTTTCCCAAGAGCGATTTAATGGTCAATGCGCTTGAGCCGCTGATCGGCGATTCAATTTTTGTCTCCGATGGCGCCAAGTGGCGTCGGCAACGCGCGATGATTGACCCGACGTTCTCGCATATGCGGTTGAACCTGGCGTTTGCGCCAATGACGGCGGCGGTTGACGCCGCGGAAGGAGCGCTCGCCGGGAACGCGGGCAAAGGCGCGCCATTCTCGCTGGACCTGGCGATGAGCCACCTGACGGCGGACATCATATGCAGAACCGTGTTCTCGATTTCGCTGCAAAGCGATGTGGCCAAAGACGTATTCGATGATTTCACGGTTTTTGAGCGCGATGTCGCACAGGTTAAAATCTGGCGATTGATTGCGGACCCGGCATGGAAACGGGCGCCGCAGCCGGCGGCGGTGCTCGCCGCTTGTGCGCGTATTCGCGAACGACTTGGTGAGTTGATCGACACTCATCTGGAGCAGAGCGAGGGCGCCGGGGAGCAGCGCTATAATGACATTGCAAGCGCTGTCATTGCGGCGCGTGATGAAAAGACCGGCGCGCGTTTTTCACGTGATGAACTGATTGACCAACTCGGCGTTTTCTTTCTGGCTGGCCATGAAACAACCGCCAGTGCTTTGACATGGGCGTTTTACATACTGGCGATGCAGCCGGAAATACTGGCGCGCATTCGACGCGAGGTTGATGCGGTCATCGGCGACGACGATGTCACCATTGAGAATATTCGCAAGCTCCACTTTGTTCGCAGTTTCTTTCGTGAAACATTGCGCCTTTATCCGCCGATTACATTCATGCCGCGTGTTGCGATGCGTGACGCAAAAATCGGACCCTACCGCGTCAGAAAAGGCGCCATCGTGATGATCTCGCCATGGACGCTGCATCGCCATCGCGACTACTGGTCGGCGCCTCATGCATTTGATCCGGACAGGTTCATGCCGGACCGGGAGAAAGAGATCACGCCCGGCGCTTATATTCCGTTTGGCCTGGGGCCGCACACATGCGTTGGCGCAGGCTTTGCGGCGCTTGAAAGCGCGCTGATCATCGCGCGGTTGGCGCGGCGATTTGATCTTCATATTGATGCGCCGGAAAAAATTCGTCCCGCAGCGCGGTTAACGACCCGCCCGCGCGAACAGATTATGTGTTCTGTAAAAGATCTTTGGTTATAGCATCGCCAAGCGATAAACTTTTGATTGCGCCGTCACCCTCGCGCCATTCAATGTCGCGGGTCGCCGCTTCGCCGAAGCTTGCGTTTTCAAACATCACTTTCTTCAGGACTTCCCACGACATAGGGGTCATGAGAAAAAACGGCGCAGGGTCTGACAACGACCACAAGACATCGCGTGCGCCCAGCATATGGCGTATGCGCGTGACAAACTCTTTGGGATGAAGGATGCGGCCATAAGCTTCAAGAAGCGTGGTGTGGCCTTCCTGAAACGTCTGCTCCGGCTTTAATCTGATTGGCCGCCCAAGGGATTGGCCGAGAAGACAAGCGGCAAGATCGCTGTGGTCGAAAAAATGAATGCCGCTGGTGAGGCGCGGATTGCACTCGATCGCCCAGGGCGTCTTGTTCTTATCAATGATAAAGTCGAATGCGATAAAGCCGGTGAATTTTTCCGCTGACACAAACTGCTTGATCCAGTCTTCCACTGCCGGCGCATCGTCGACGCGCCGGAAACAAGTTGAAACAGAACCGGAATAGACCGTCCCTTCGTAAAGAACGCCGCCCAGAATCCGGCCCTGGTCGCATAGCGTCAGAGAACTGACTTCGCGGCCAAAAATGCGTTCCTGAAGGATATTCGTGTAGGACAGGTAATGCTTGTCTGGCGGCTCTGCGCGCCGATGCATGGTCATGCCGGACCCTGAGCAACCATGGGTCGGTTTCAGTACATAATCCTTTTCCGCGATGAGGCGCTGCGCATTGTCATCGTCGCCCCTATAGGTTGCCGGGACGGTCAAAGCATGGCGCTGCGCGGTTTGGGTGAATGCAAATTTGTCATGAAGGCGCTTCAGTACATCATGCGGAGCGCTTAACAGGCGGGCATGTTCGGGCAGGTGCGGTGCAAGCAACGAGACATGTAATGACTCCTCTGATACCGGAACCACGAGGTTGATTTTTTCATCATGAATGATCGTCAGCAATTCTTTCAGATAGGTGGTCTGATCGATATTCGGGGCCGTAACCTGATAACTGCGCTTCACAGCGCACGATGGTTTGGAAAGGTGGTTTTTGAAAGGTTCCGCAATGAAGACATCGCAGCCGGCGCCATGAAGGCTGCGGGCGAGTTCTAGTGACTTCGGCAACCTGCCAAGCGTTAGAAGAACCGACGTTTTCATATCCTGTAAAAAGTAATAGCATCGCCAACTGGACAGCGCTAGATGTCAAGCATGACGGACACTTCACCGATGAATTCAAATCAGAAACATGCTGTTGTGATCGGCAGCGGCGTCGGCGGCTTGGCGACGGCGGCGCGGCTTGCGGCGAAAGGCTATCGCGTTACAGTGCTGGAGAAACTCGACGCTCCCGGCGGGCGCGCCTATGTCTACCGCCAGGATGGTTTCACTTTCGATGCTGGCCCTACGATTATCACAGCGCCCTACATATTCGATAGTCTTTGGGAAGATTGTGGCGGGAAATTCTCTGACGACGTTACGCTGCGCCCCTGCGATCCGTTTTATCAAATCCGTTTTGATGACGGATCTGTGTTCAACTATTGCGCTGATCGCGAGAAGATGCGCGCCGAAGTCACGCGCTTTGAATCGAAGGACCTTGCGGGGTACGACCGGTTCATGGCTGACAGTGAGAGAATTTATAAGGTTGCTTTTGAAGAGCTCGCCGATAAACCATTTCACAGTCTCGCATTCACCATGCGCACCATGGTCGACCTTGTGCGCCTTGGCGGCTATCGAACGGTTTTTGGCAAGGTCAGTGATTATTTCAATGATGAACGTTTGCGCACAGTTTTCAGTTTTCACCCGTTGCTGATTGGCGGCAACCCATTCACGACGACGGCGTATTATTGCCTAATCGCGCATCTGGAAAGCAAATACGGCGTTCACCACGCACTCGGCGGCACTGGCGCATTGGTGCGGGGGATGGTTGGTTTGATTGAACGCAAGGGCGGCGTAATTCGCTGTAATGCGGAGGTTGGATCGATTGAAACGAGTAATCGCAGGGTGACGGGCGTTACGCTGGCGAATGGCGAAGCAATCACAGCGGATATTGTCGTTTCAAACAGCGATCCTGCATGGACATATGGCAAATTGTTGAAAGACTATCCGCGCAAGCGTTGGACCGACCAGAAGCTTGAGCGAAGCAAATATTCGATGAGCCTGTTTGTATGGTACTTTGGGACCAACCGCCGCTTCGAAGAGGTGGGGCACCATACAATGGTTCTTGGTCCGCGCTATAGGGGATTATTGGAAGATATATTCATAAATTATGCGCAGACTGATGATTTCAGCATGTATCTGCATCGTCCCACGGCGAATGACCCGTCACTTGCGCCTGATGGATGCGATGCGTTTTACGTCTTAAGCCCCGTGCCGAACCTGCGATCCGGCGTCGACTGGAATGGCGTGGCGGAAACCTACCGTCAAAAAGTGCAGGAGCGATTGGAAGAAACCGTACTGCCGGGTTTGGGCGACGCCATTGTGACCTCGCATCATATCTCGCCAATCGATTTCAAGGAGCGTCTGTCGTCCTATGAGGGCGCGGCATTCGCAATGGAGCCCAAGCTGTTCCAAAGCGCATGGTTCCGTCCGCACAACAAAAGCGAGGAGGTCGCCGGTCTCTATCTGGTCGGCGCAGGAACGCATCCGGGCGCCGGTCTGCCAGGCGTTGTTTCGTCAGCCAAGATCGTGGCCGATCTCGTGCCTGAGCCTTATAAGCTCGCATCAACGGCATAGGGGGGCATCGCTTTTTACATCTCTCATGTGTGGGTTATTTGCAATCTTGATTATTGGTTTCAACATGTGGGCGAGTGTTGGTTGGGATCCGTTGGAATTCGTACGCCAACTGGCGTGGCTGTCCCTTGATTCGCCCTTGCCAGAACATGGCTTGAAAATTCTGCCGCCTTTGAATGAAGGTGGTTGGTGGCTCATCGTCGGCTTTTTCCTGACAACTTCAATTCTGTTGTGGTGGGTGCGAACCTATCGCCGGGCGTGACAGTTGAAGATGGGAACTCATGTCGATCTGGGCACAGCCTCGGAACGCGCCGCTCTGTTCTGGCGCTGGACGATGGGTTTCAATGCTTCAATGGAATCTATTCACCGCTGGGCCTGGTGGTTTGCAATCTTGTGCTCGCTCACTGGCGGTATCGGAATACTCTTGACCGGAACCGTTGTTGATAACTGGTTCCTGTGGGGCGTTAATAATGGATTTGCGAGATTTTAAGAGCTGAGAAGTTCTTTGCCACGATCTTAAAACAAACCAGCGATGGTTTTTTTAAGATCGAGTAGACCCACCAGACAGAGCGGAATGCCAGCCAGTTAAGCTGCAACATGGCCGGCAAAGAGGCTAAAGCGCCTGTCCGATAACATTGATGGTCATGACCGGGACGCCAAGAAGTTTTGCGCGTCCTGTATTTTTGGCGCCGCCGTCGGGTGTTGATTGAAAAGAGTCGCGATAACCAAACTTCATTCCGTTCAGCGACAGGATGTAATCAACGACCAGTAAGCCGCCTTCAATTCTACCCGGACGTGATTGCTGAATTCCGTCAGCCTTGAGCATAAGGCCCTCCGGTTCATCCCTTAACCTCCACTCCCGCTTTTCTTCATCGCCATTGTCGAAAGTCAGTGTTTCCCGGAATACCAGAACGCCATCTTCAATGGCGCCTGAAGATTCGATAACAATCGTACGGCGCAGAAGCCCGAAAAAGCCGCGCACGGAACCTTGCCAGCGCTTGCGTCCGCCAAGGCAGGCAATCGCCATAGCCATAGTGTCCGATGTCGATACACCCTTCGCGCCACCCCCGGTTTGTGGTTTGGCGGTGGCAGCGTCGGCGTTGAAATCCAGCACCTTGCCCTGTTGTCCATGACTGGAAGATTGCTCTTGATCGTCAGCACAAATTGACATCAATCGCCTCCGCGGTTTGCAGAATGTCTACGTGTCGCAGGGCTTCCCGGATGACAAAAAGGCTAATTTTATTAGATAAAATTCGCCGGTGTGGCGAGTTGACGCGAACTGGCGAGGCGTCTGTTTTGCCTGGTGCAAAACAGCGCAAAGGCACCCCGGGATTTATCTTGAGATAAGAAAGTTAGAGCTTATGCGACAGCTCTGGCGAGCGCGCATTGCGACCAGATTTCCGACAGCGCATCCACTAATCGCTCGATGTCAGTGTCCGTATGGACCGGAGATGGCGTGATCCGTAATCGCTCGGTCCCTTTTGGTACAGTCGGATAGTTGATCGGCTGAACGTAAATCCCGTGATTAGCCATCAGCCAGTCGCTGATCCATTTACATTTTACAGGATCGCCGACCATGACCGGTACGATATGGCTTGGATTATCGAGGGTCGGGATGCCGATTGCACCAAGTTTGCGCCGGACTTTGGCGACACGGTCGCGCTGCATCTCACGCTCGATATTGCTTTCCTTGAGATGCTTGATGCTGGCGCATGCGCCGGCCGCGACTGCGGGGGGAAGGGCGGTTGTAAATATAAAGCCGGAAGCGAAGCTGCGAATGAAGTCACAAAGCGCCGTCGAAGCGGCAATGTAACCGCCAAGAACGCCGAATGCTTTCCCTAAGGTCCCCTCGATAACGGTGAGGCGGTCCATCAATCCTTCGCGCTCGGCGATACCGCCGCCGCGTGGACCGTAAAGGCCAACCGCGTGAACTTCATCGAGATATGTCATGGCGTTATAGCGATCCGCGATGTCACAGAATTCAGCGATCGGTGCGATGTCGCCGTCCATTGAGTATACGGACTCAAATGCAATGAGTTTTGGCGCATCGGGGTCAAGCGCCTGCAGCTTGCGTTCCAGATCTTCGGGACTGTTGTGTTCGAAAATATGCTTTTCACAACGGGAATGGCGAATGCCTTCGATCATCGATGCATGGTTCAGTGAATCCGACAGGACGATGCATCCGGGGATACGGCTTGCGAGCGTGCCGAGCGCCGTCCAGTTGGAAACGTAGCCCGATGTAAATAAAAGCGCGGCCTGCTTGCCATGAAGATCGGCCAGCTCTTGTTCCAGAAGCACGTGATGATGATTGGTGCCTGAGATATTACGCGTCCCGCCGGCGCCAGCGCCACATTTATCAATCGCGTCATGCATGGCCTGCGTGACCTTCTCGTGCTGACCCATGCCGAGATAGTCGTTTGAACACCAGACGGTGACTTCATCCGGACCGATCTCGCCATGATTGGCCGCATGGGGGAAGGCGCCGGCGCGCCGCTCAATATCCGCGAACGTCCGGTAATTTCCTTCTTCTCGCAATTCCTCCAACTTTTCGTTGAAAAAAGATTCGTAATTCATAATTTTCTCCAATCCGAAGAGGTGGTGGTTTCTTGTTGAGGTTGCGGGTTGCGCACCGCCCAATTCCAAAGCGTTGCATCCGGCACAGGCAACACGAGCGCCCAGTGCTCGAAAACCGCAAGTACTGCTAACGCTGCGATCAGAACGAGGCCGATGAATTGAAACGATCCGTAAGGAACGATGGTCGCTTGATAAATAATCGCCGCCGCTGCTGACGTGACGACAGTGATGGCGATCAGGAAGAAGACGCCGGCCGCCCGTTTCTGAAAGTATGTTTTCAGATAATCGAGATGCGGCGGTAAAAATGTGTCGCTTATATTGGGCGCGCCAAAGAAAACAATCAGCTTGGAGCTGATGCGCATGCCCCAGAGCAGGAAAAACGTCCAGGCGGCGACAGCGTTTGATGCGCCCCAGCTCATGATCAGGATCAACACGGCATGGATTGCGATCGCCAGTTCGTGATGAATAACGGTTTGCGAAGAAACCAGAAAGCGCGGCCATGTCTTTAAGTCCGGCGGGCAGGGCGACTTGCGCGGACCGCTGATGAAACCGAGTAGGAACATCACCTCGTGCCAGGCCCAGAGAATGATGCCAACAGCAAACCCTGCGTATGCCGCCTGAATGCTCGTTTCCTCACGAAGCCCCAGCAAGAAAACTGTTGCGCCGCCCAGCATGAGAGTTGCGCCCAGCGCAGTCCATTTGAAGGTGCGGCGCGGCAGCCCGATCAGCCATAAAATAACGCCGGTGCTGAACCACCAGAACAGCAGCGCAAAAATCAGAGGAACCGCGAAATTACTCATGTGCGTTCAAGGCGCTCCGTTTCAAATATTACCAGACCGGCGACAGACGGACTGTCGCAGGCGTTTCATTTTGTTTTGTGGGCAAGAAATAGAGTTGTGCGAATTTCGCAGCGGTGGATAACGCCAGGCCGATCCGCTTAACCGGCGCGAAAAACCCGCCGTGTGCTTTGACGTCTTCCATCTTGTCCGCCGTTATGCGCAGATCTTCCATCAGCTTCCGGAATTGCGGATTGTCGAGATCCAACTCAACCGGGAAGACCTGACGCGAAATTTCGTTTGTGAGAGCGAAGACTTTGTAATCATAGTCGGTCGGGTCTACGCCCAACGCTTCATGGAACGCCGGCCGGCGATGATCGCGTACATACATCGTCGCATAAACGGCGAGGAGGAAAAACCTTATCCAGAGTTTGTTGGCGCCCTTTAGCAACTTGGGGTCGGCGCGCATCAACAATGCAAAGGCTTCGCCATGGCGAAACTCGTCATTGCACCACTCTTCAAACCATTTGAAAATAGGATGAAAACGTTTCTCTGGATGCTTTTCAAGCTGACGGAAAATCGTGATATAGCGGGCATAACCGATCTTCTCCGATAGATAGACGCTGTAAAAAATAAACTTTGGCTTGAAGAAGTGATATTTTTTGCTCTTGGTTAGGAATCCGAGATCAACGCCGATGCCGAAGTCCTTAAGGACGTGATTAATAAACCCTGCATGACGCGCCTCGTCGCGGCTCATCATTTTAAACAGCGCTTTGACATCGGGGTTTTCAACGCGCTTGGCGATTTCTTTGTAAAGAACGCATCCTGAAAATTCGGAAGTTAAAGAACTGACCAGAAAGTCAACGAACTCAGTGCGCAAATCGGGCGGGAGCGTATCCAGAATATTATCGAATTCATCCGTACGTTTGAAATGTCCCTTGTTAGGATCGTCGATCATTTCCTGAATAATCTCGTCCCATTCTCTTCGCACTAGTGAAACATCGATCTTATCCATCGCGTCAAAGTCGGTCGTATAAAAGCGCGGGCTAAGCACCGTATTTTCTAGCGCCGCCTCATTCGTATCAATTTTACCGTTGCTAAGAGGCTCGCCAGTCGGTTGTTTAACAGGTTGAACAGTCATTATATCCTCCCGGGAGAAAAGCTGACTTCGTAAAGCTCAGTCAGCTCGAATTGCGATTTCAGTCGAAGCCATAATTTTTCGAGTGCATTGGCGCGAGTGACGGTCGCGTTGCGGCGAAGCGTAATTTTCTCGCCAAACGGCACCGTCACCGAGTCGCCATGGACCATGATGCGATCACCGATGGTGGGCTTGACGTCGCCATCAAGCTCGACATGCGCCTCAAGACTGTCATAGGAGTGCTCAATGCTAATTGTGCATGGCACGGTGAAACGGCGTCTATTATTGTTCACTTCCGAATTCATCCGTTAGCGTCCTTATTATCTAGAATTTGAGCGAAATCGCGCACATTGTCGGCGCCGAAGGCTTCAAGACCGACGGTCAGATCAGTGACGGGGTCGGTGAGCAGCAATCGACCTTCCTCGGTGCGCGCGAGCTGAAACGGCGCTTCCGGACCAATCCCCGCCACCTTGCGGGAATGAACGACGGCGCGCATGGCGGTGCGTACAAACCCGCCAGTTTCCGGCGGGTAATGCCAGATGAGCGCGCCGCTGTCATGATTATAAACGGAGACGCCGCCGTCAGCTTCATCGGTGAAGCGCAACATAACGCTTTTGGTGATCGCCGTTTCCGCTCGTTCTTGCGACCCGATTTCTGTGACGCGAGTAAACGCCGTACCGAGGAGTGTTATCGCTATGATAGCAGCGATGCCGATCAGGAGAAACGGCGGGACTGGTTCGGGAGCATGCGAATGTGACGACATAGAATAGTCCTCAGGCTGTTGCAGCGGCTTCTTGGTGATGCGGTTGCGACGGTCGCGGCGCGATGGTCGCCGGTTGAATTGAAACGGTTGAAGGCGATTGCGACTTGATTGCCTCGCACAATATTTGCGCGACATCATCTGCATTCGGAAGAGCCCGCAGCATGGGTTCCGGCGCTGAATATCGGAACGGGCGCGTATGCGGCCATAAATGCAGATAGGCGACACGCGCTTTACCTTCCGTCGCAAGCGCGATGGAACCAGCGAGGCCGCGATGGCGTTTGAGAGCGGCGGCGCTGACAATTGTGAAAGGAATGTTGACATATTTCCGGATTGCGATGCCATATCGGAACACCACTCGCCGATTTGTAATGGTATAGACTGTAGCGCGCGCCATGAGCCATGCGATGCCGGTGAGAAGGCCGATGCCGACCCCGGCGCCGATCAGCGAAGTCATGGCGACGCCGATCATTTCAACCGCTGCGCCGTCACGCGCCGCAATCGCCGTGATGCGCCAGAGCGTGAACAACAGAAAATAGAGTGCGACAAAGCGGATGTGGAAGGCGTGGATGGCGAAGGTCAACGCGTCAGGCTTGCCTTGCCAGATGACGCGTTCGCCGTCGGGAAGGTTGTCCGGCAATCCCTCAATTGGTTCGGGATTGCCTTCCTCTTCATCGTGAAACAGGCTCATGCGAGCGCCTCCGAACGCGCAGGCGCCGCGTAAAGAGTGCCGCCGCCATAATAGCCGGCGATCTTGTCTTCTTCGAGACGCGTCACACTGTCAGGCGATTTCGTTTTCGGCACGCCCGCGAAATGCTTTGCAAAGATTGCGTGTACATTAACCCTGCGCTGGCGCGCACTTACATTGGCGAAGGGCACCGGCAACAGGACATGGTTCGGCATCTCCTGCGAGCCGACATTGACCTCAAGATAACGAATAAGCGACTCGGACCGGTCAACCCAGAGATCGACAACCGTGCCGGCGGGTTTGCCGTCGCCGCCGTAAACCGTCATGCCGCGCGGATCGGCGTCATTTTTGGCGACTTCAAATCCGTCGCCAAGACGGAAGGGAGCGATGCGGTTGCGTCCGTCATCGGTCAAATCAGGAATGTCTTGGCGTTCGGCATATGATGCAGGACCAACGCCGTCTCGCATCGCATCGCCTGTCGGTTGATATGGCGCGCCCGGCCAGACAGCGGTGCGCGCAAGAGCGTGATTGCGAGTATCCCGGCGACCTTCAGGCGCCGAGACAGTGCCGCGCTCATGAGGCAAGTTGAAGGTTTTCTTTGGTGCATGCCATAAGACGCCGGAGTCTTCCACCTTGCCGGTTGTATCTAGTTCAAGAGGATAGCCTTCTCTGCGATCTTCGCGCCGAAGATAGAATATCAGCCCAAAGAAAAAGAGGGTAAACGCCCACAAACTGATATCGACCATGTCGATACCGCTTACAAATTCACCGCCAAATATCATCTTTCTTCTCCTCGGCTAAAGGTCATCCCGGAAATGCGGCGAGACCAAATTTTTTCTGAAACCGTGCATCAGGCGCAGGCGCATAACGTGCGAGCGGTCCGATGGCGGCCAGAGTGGCGAACAACAACAAGATTTCGACATGGTAGACCGCGCTGTAACCCGTGGAGGGGGTTGTCAGCGCGGGACCTAGCGCGCCGCTTTGAGCAAGGCTTGAAACGCCGTCGCGTAATGCGCCGCCAAAAGCGATGGCGATGCCGGCGGCTGTCGCCTGCACTGCGCCCCAGGCCCCAAGGGCGATGCCACTATCCGTATTTTTGGCAAGCGCCATAATTGCAGTCAGCGTACATACGGAAAATAGCCCGCCGCCAAAACCAATCATCGCCGCACCAACACGAAAAAGCATGGGCGAAGCTAAGGGGTCGGCAAAGATCACAGCCGAAAATGCAAAGACACCGATTAGCGCGCCCAGCCCTGCGAGGCGGTGCGGCTCTCCTCCGCGCATCATCTGGCGTCCGGCGAGAGCAAAACCGCCGAGCGTTCCGACGGCGAAGATGGCTGTCAGGAGGGTTGTCTGACTGACCGACAGCGACAGGATTTCACCGCCATAGGGTTCCAGCAACACATCCTGCATTGAGAACGCTGCGGCGCCGAGGCCGACAGCGACAAGCAAACGTT
Organism: Pseudomonadota bacterium; assembly: GCA_039196665.1. Lineage (GTDB taxonomy): Bacteria > Pseudomonadota > Alphaproteobacteria > Caulobacterales > Parvularculaceae > Hyphococcus. The sequence goes on from JBCCUQ010000002.1 coordinate 565,605, forward strand.
TTGCATTTGGTATCGCCGTCAATGTGCGCCATGAATCACGGAACGAGGTGCGGGGCTTTTCAGGATCTGTAAGCGCCGGGTTGCGTACTTCCTGTTTCCACAGGGCGACCATATTCAGCACCATCGTCATAACAGCGGCGCCCTGAATGACTTTGATCAGTTTGACTTGTTCGAAATTGTTGAGAAGCGCGCCAAAGACAAGAGCGCTGAGGGCCATGCCCACCAGCAGCATTACATAAAGAAGCGCGACAACGCGTGGGCGCGTTTCTTCGGGCGCAATGTCTGTGGCGAGTGCGAGACCCGCCGTTTGTGTAGTGTGGAGACCAGCGCCGACAAGCAGGAAAGCCAGCGCCGCCCCAACCTGGCCAATCCACATTGGCCCTGGCGTATCGACGGATAATATCAATAGCGCAAAAGGCATGATCGCAAAGCCGCCGAACTGCAGAAGCGAGCCGATCCAGATATAAGGCCCGCGCCGCCATCCGAGGACGGAGCGATGAGTATCCGACCTGTGCCCGATCAACGCTCGGAAAGGGGCGAAGATGAGGGGCAGCGAAACCATAACCGCGACGAGCCATGTCGGTACGCCAAGCTCGACAATCATCACCCGGTTAATCGTACCGGTGAGCAGCACCAGCGCCATGCCGACGGAGACCTGGAACAGCGACAATCGCAACAAACGGCCAAGGGGCAGGCGATCACTGGCGGCGTCCGCAAAAGGGAGAAACTTCGTCCCGACGCCAGTCCACATATCCGCCAATCTGGCTTTATTATCGCGGGTCTCGTTCATTCGGTCGCCAGCTCCATTGCGTTGGAAATGTAAAAACCTGACTGAACGCGGTGCGCGCGCGCCGCCGCCCAACCTGAAAGCAGCGAGGAGTCGCGCACGAGCTTGCAGAGTTTCGTTTGTGCGACCGGCTGGATCGCGGGCGCACGGTCGCCGTGGGGAAACAGTTTGCCGACCGCATGCATGGCTGAGAGCAGCGGTGTCTGCGGCGCGAATGTAAATTGAATGGAGTGTTCCGTACGCGCAGCGAAGCCTTCAAGCACGCGCACGATGTCTGGCGCACCGTAGTGAATGAGCGAATCCATCGCCACAACATGGTCAAAGCGCCCAAGCGCCGGGTCGAACATATCGCCAACACGGAAGTCCACACTTCCTTTTAGGGTCTCGCCGCTGTGGCGTTCTCGCGCCAGATCAACAAGCGTTCTGGAGAGGTCAATAGCAACAATGTCGGCGCCGCGGCGGGCGGCTTCGATGCTGAACTGCCCGGCGCCGCAGCCCGCGTCGAGAATGCGTCGTCCGGTCAGATCATCGGGCAACCAGTTTAATAACGTGGCGCGCATTGCGTCACGTCCGGCGCGGACAGTCGCACGCACGCCGCTTACAGGCGCATCCGATGTCAGTTTTGCCCAGGCGTCAGCAGCAGTCCTGTCGAAATAGGTTTCGAGTTCGCCGCGTCTTTCAATGTAGCTCGCTGTATGCATGGTTCAGTCAAATCCCAGGAAGTCAAAAATTTCACGATCTTTCATCGGTGTCGCTTCAACTGGATCGGCGCCGTCCCAGAGATTTTGCGCAAGCCGCAGATACTCATTTTTGACAGCGTCAAGTTCCGGTGAGTCCTCCATCTCGAAGAGGGTGGATTTCTTCAGGCGCGAACGGCGAATGACATCAAGGTCTGGGAAGTGCGCCAGGCGTTTCATACCGGTTGCGTCATTGTAACGGTCGATCTCGTCTGTTGCGGCGCTGCGATTGGCGATTACGCCGCCGAGGCGCACATCGTAGTTTTTCGATTTTGCGCGGATGGCCGAAATGATCCGGTTCATGGCGAAGATGGAATCGAAATCATTTGCGGTGACGATGAGGCCACGCTCCGCATGTTGCAGCGGCGAGGCGAAGCCGCCGCAAACAACATCGCCGAGAACGTCAAAGATTACGACATCAGTATCCTCAAGGAGGTGATGCTCTTTCAGAAGCTTAACGGTCTGGCCGACGACATAGCCGCCGCAACCGGTGCCGGCGGGCGGGCCGCCCGCTTCAACGCACATCACGCCATTATAGCCTTCAAAGACAAAGTCCTCCGTGCGCAGCTCCTCGCTGTGAAAATCAACAGACTCCAGAACGTCAATCACTGTCGGCATGAGTTTCTTCGTCAGCGTGAAGGTTGAGTCATGTTTCGGGTCGCAGCCGATCTGTAAGACGCGCTTGCCAAGCTTGGAAAAGGCGGCGGAAAGGTTGGAGGATGTCGTCGACTTACCAATTCCGCCCTTGCCGTAAACGGCGAAGACTTTCGCCGTGGTGATTTCAACGCTTGGGTCCAGCTGGACCTGAACGCTGCCGTCGCCGTCAGGCGGGGAAGAATGTCGTGCGCCAGGACGATCAAGCTCAAGCAAAGTCATTATGGCATTCTCCAGTTGTTCATGCGGCGGCGCCCGCAGGGGCAACAACGCCCTCAATGCGGTCTTCAAGGTCTTCTCCGGCGCGCCGCAGCGCTTCCAGGGTTTCATTGTCCGGCGACCAATAGTTGCGGTCGCATGCTTCAAGCAGCCGGTTGGCGACTTTGGCGCAGGATTTCGGGTTGAGCTCTGCGAGCCTTTCGCGGAGTTCCGTGTCAAGAACGAATGTTTCGGTAATGCGCTCATAGACCCAGGGGTCGACCTGGCCCGTTGTCGCTGACCAGCCCATCGTATTCGTTACATGGGCCTCAATCTGCCGCACGCCCTCATAGCCGTGCTTGAGCATGCCTTCGTACCATTTTGGATTAAGCGTGCGGGTGCGCGTCTCTAGCGCGACTTGTTCCGACAGGGTGCGCACTGCGCCGCCGCCGCGTGTCTGGTCGCCGATATAGACCGGCGCATCATTTCCACTTGCGCGTTTCACGGCGCGGCCGATGCCGCCAAGCGTATCGAAGTAATGGTCGATGGTGGTTAGACCAAGCTCAACCGATTCGAGATTTTGATACGCAAGATCCACATCGTGAAGAATGCTGTCGAGGATGCCAGCTTGTTGCGACGGGTCGCCAGACGCGCCATAGGCGAAGCATTTGCGTTTTGAATAAGCGTCTGCCAGTTCGTCTTCGTCTTCCCAGCAGCCTGCTTCAATCAGCTGATTGACATTCGACCCATAAGCGCCGTCAGCGTTGGAGAATACGCGCAGCGCCGCCGTTTCAAAATCACAGCCATGTGCATGTTGGTAAGCGAGCGTGTGTTTGCGAACGAAGTTCTGTTCCGGCGCCTCGTCAGCGCTCGCCGCAGCAAGTGCAGCCTCGGCAAGCATGCGTGTCTGTATCGGCAAGAGATCACGGAAGATGCCGGAAAGGGTGGCGACAACATCGATGCGCGGTCGGCCCAAATCTTCAAGCGGGATCAGGTCCGCGCCGCATAGCCGGCCATAGCTGTCAAAACGGGGCTTGGCGCCCAGCAGCGACATCGCCTGCGCCATCTGGGCGCCCTCGCTTTTCAGGTTGTCCGTGCCCCATAAAACGATAGCGACGGTTTCCGGAAGAGCGCCGCTGTCATCAAGATGGCGTTGAAGCAACCGGTCCGCCTGGCGCTTCCCGTCAGCTACCGCGTAAGCGCTCGGCAGCTTGAACGGGTCAAAGCCGTGAATGTTTCTCCCCGAAGGCAAGACTTCCGTATCGCGAATAAGGTCGCCGCCGGCGACAGGTTTGATGAAACCGCCATCAAGAGCGTGAACGAGGCTGGGAATTTCGTGATCTTGCAATAACATCTCATTGACGCTCGCCAGATGCGCCAGATGATCCACGGCGGCGGGCGCGCCATTTTTAAGCGCTGCTTCTTTCGGTGAAGCGCCATCGACAATTGATGTGATCGCGTCCTGCGCGACAGGCTCGTGGTCGTTCGACGGCAGTATGGCGGCCAAAAGGTCGATGCGTTCTTCGGCGTCAGGCGCCTGGCCCGCCACATGAAGGCCGTGAGGAATGAGCGCGTCTTCAACCTCGGTCAGTTTTATCCGCAGGGCGTCAATTTCCGTTTCCGCAGTTTGCGTCCACACCGGCTGGCTTTGTGCAAACTCCAGCTGCACCGCTTGCGCCTGGATGATTTCCGCAAGGTTTGCGCGTTCTTCGATATTTTCCGGCGATGTCGCGCGCCAGCGTTCCAGAAGCGATTTAAGCTCAGACAGTTCCTTATAAAGTCCGGCGTTTGTGACTGATGGCGTCAAATAGCTGATCGTCGTTGCGCCGGAACGCCGTTTGGCGATGGTCGCCTCTGACGGATTATTGCCGGCGTAAAAGTAAAAATTCGGCAGATCGCCGATCAGATAATCCGACCAGCAATCGCCTGACAATCCAGCCTGTTTGCCGGGCATGAATTCAAGCGCGCCATGGGTGCCGAAGTGGAGGACCGCATCGGCGTTGAAATCTTGCTTCAAGTAACTGTAATAGGCCGCGAAGGCGTGGGTGGGCGCAAAACCCTTTTCGAACAACAACCGCATCGGGTCGCCTTCATACCCAAATGCTGGTTGCACGCCGACAAACACATTGCCGAACCGTTCGCCCAGAATATGAATTGAACTGCCGTCGGACTGATGGCGGCCCGGGGCCGGGCCCCATTGGGCTTCTATGTCGCCAAGCCGGCGCTCGCGGCGAATGTAATCATCGACGCTGACCTTTGCGTGAACATTCGCCTCCGCGCCATAGCGCATTGCGTTCCCGCCAAGAATGCGGTCGCGTAACGCCTCTGGCGTATCGGGAATCTCAACATCATATCCGTCTTTGGCGAGACCTTTCAGCGTGTTGAGCAGCGATGCAAAAACATCAAGATAGGCCGCCGTGCCGACGCCGCCGCCATTGGGCGGAAAATTGAAGATCGTAATTGCAACCTTGCGGTCCGACGGCTTTGTCTTGCGCAGGCGAACCAATTTTTCAACACGCCGCGCCAACATGTCCGCGCGTTCAGGACACGGCTGCATTCTGCTTTGATTGGCTGCGGCGGGAAATTCGCAGTGACGGTCGCATCCGTTGCATGGTGCGCCGTCGCAAGAGGCGCGACCGCCAAACATTGTTGGATTGGTGGCGCCGTCGATTTCCGGTATCGACACCATGATCGTCGATTCAACAGGCGACAGGCCGGATGGGTTGTCGCCCCAGGCGTTGAGCGTTTGAAATTCCAGCGCATGCGCGGCGAGGTAAGGCACGTCCAGCTTGGAAAGAATGTCCGTCGCCGCGCCCGCGTCGTTATAAGCCGGGCCGCCAACAAGTGAGAAACCGGTGAGAGAAACAAGCGCGTCAATCATCGGCGCGCCGTCTTTCATAAAAAACTTTTCAATTGCAGGGCGTGCGTCGAGACCGCTGGAAAATGCGGGAATGACACGCAAGCCCCGTGCTTCCAGCGCCGCAATCACCCCGTCATAATGTCCTGCGTCACCTGACAGCACATAAGACCGCATGATAAGGAGACCGACCGCAGGCTTCTTGCTTTTCGCCAGCGGCAGTTTCGATGCCGCGGTCCCAACGGTATCAGCGAGGCGTGGGTGATAAACACCGACATCCGGATATTCCTTGGGAGGGGCTGGAGAAAGCGCTCCGCGCAACGCCGCCCGAGGTCCGGCGGCATAGCGATCGACAAGATAAGTAATAAGGTTCGCGATATTTTCTTCAGAGCCTGCAAGCCAATATTGCAGGGCCAGGAAATAGGCGCGCACGTCCTGCGCCGTTCCGGGCACAAACTTTAAGAGTTTGGGCAGGCGGCGCAGCATTTTCATCTGATGGGCGCCGGCTTTTGCTTTTTCTTTTGAGCCGCGCAGACGCTTTAAAAACGCCAGCGCCCCTGTTTCGGGCTTGTCCATCTGAAAACGACCCAGCGATGTCATTTTCACAATTTCGCCAGCGGAAAGGCAGCCGACCATTGCGTCGCAATTATCGCGACGCGCCTGCAGCGCCGGCAAAATGGCCTGGATATGGTTTTCCATGAACAACATGGAGGCGACGACAAAATCAGCGCCTGCAATCTTCGCTTTGCACTCTTCAAGAGAGGCGGGGTCGCGATCCCAATCTGACGCTGCATGGAAAGTCAGCTCTAGTCCCGGCAGCGTTTTTCGCAACAGGGCGTTTGCGCGATCGACCGCGCTAGACAGGTGAGCATCCAGCGAGATCAGAACCACTTTAACGGGCGTTGCGTTATGCGCTTTTGCTTTACCGGCCATAATGGGCCTTTGCTTCGTATAAAGTATCGACAGAAATCACCTGGAGACGATTCTCGGCGGCGAAAGCTTCAGTGTTGCGCCTTGCTTTGCCGCGCACAAAGAACGGAATTTTTTTCAGTTCCTTTTCGGCGTCAGGCGCCCATTCTATAACATTTGATGATGGTTGCTGCGCGGGTGTTTCAGGCGCCGAAGCGCCATGACCGCCAAGGTGGGAGGCGCCGGCTTCGTCATTGAACTCAAAATCATCGCGGAACATGCCGAGAAGATGTTCTTCTAGACCCATCACCAATGGGTGCACCCAGGTGTCGAACAATACGTTGGCGCCCTCGAAACCCATTTGCGGCGCATATCGGGCGGGAAAGTCCTGTACATGCACTGGCGCGGAGATCACTGCGCAAGGCAGGCTCAGCCGCTTCGCAATATGGCGTTCCATTTGCGTGCCCAGCACCATTTCCGGCTGCGCTTCAGAGATCTTTTCTTCGACTTCGAGATAATCGTCAGTGATCAGCGGTTCGACGCCGTATTTTTCCGCGGCAGCCCGAAGATCGCGGGCGAATTCCCGGTTATAGCAACCAAGACCAACGACTTCGAAAGCAAATTCTTCCGCAGCGACGCGCGCCGCAGCTATCGCATGAGTCGCATCGCCAAAAATAAAGACGCGCTTGCCGGTGAGATAATTGGAATCAATCGACCGTGACCACCACGGGAAGTTGCCGCCGTCGATATTCAGGTTCGCCTGGTCGATATTGGTGAGTTCACAAATCTCGGCGATAAAATCACGAGTGGCGCCGACGCCGATAGGAACGGTACTCGTATATGGCTGTTTCAATTCGCGTTTCAGCCAGCGCGCCGTTGTGTCGGCGATTTCGGGATAGAGAACCACGTTAAAATCCGCTGCCCCAAGCCGGGTGATATCCAATGGCGTCGCATTGAGCGGCGCGGTAACGTTAATATCGACACCCATTGATGTGAGGAGCGCAGAGATTTCTTTGACATCATCGCGATGGCGAAAACCAAGAGCAGTCGGTCCCAGGATATTACAGGTTGGCCGCCCGGTTTCCGCCGAGCGTTTCGGTGCGTCCCGGTTCATGAGCGAACGCGTCAACTGATATAATGTTTCCGATGCGCCCCAGTTTTCCTTGCGCTGATAAGACGGCAGCTCCAACGGGACGACAGGCACGGGCAGGGCGAGCGCTTTGGCGAGCCCGCCTGGGTCGTCCTGAATCAGTTCTGCGGTGCAGGATGCGCCAACGATCACGGCGTCAGGGGAGAAGCGCTCATAAGCGTCGCGGGCGGCGCGTTTGAATATTTCTGCTGTGTCTGAACCGAGGTCGCGAGCCTCAAACGTCGTGTAGGTGACGGGCGGGCGTGCATTGCGGCGTTCAATCATTGTAAAGAGCAAGTCGGCGTAAGTGTCGCCTTGTGGCGCATGCAGCACATAATGCAAGTTATTCATCGCTGTCGCGATACGCATGGCGCCGACATGGGGCGGGCCTTCATATGTCCAAACGGTTAACTGCATCAGACAGCGAGCCTCATGCGCCGGTTTAAGGGTCTTGCGAAAAGCTCAGCGAGGTCGCCGCTTTGTTCGTAGCCCTGAATGGGCGTGAAAACGAGTTCGATCGCCCATTTGGTGGTGAGGCCTTCAGCCTCAAGCGGGTTGGCGAGACCTAGTCCGCATACGGTGATATCGGGGCGTTCATCACGGCAACGATCAAGCTGTAGATCAACATCCTGGCCTTCGCTTAACCGGACATCAGCCGGTAAGAGCGCGAGTTCGTCCTTCAGGTGCTGCTTGTGAAGATAGGGTGTGCCAACTTCCGTCAGGGTAACGCCCAGTTCGCGCGATAAAAAACGCGCCAGCGGAATTTCCAATTGTGAGTCCGGGAAGAAGAAAACACTCTTGCCTGTGAGTGTCGCCCGATAATGTTCAAGTGATTTTTCAGCACGTGCGCGCGGCATTTCGACGATGCTCTCGAATTTCGCCGCATCGATGTTCCATGCGTCCGCAGCCGCTTTCAGCCACGCGGTTGTCCCCTCAACCCCAAGAGGGAAGGGCGCTGGAATATGCTGTGCGCCGCGTTCTTCCAGCAGCCGGCCTGTTTCCGCAAGAAAAGGTTGCGCCAGGAGAAATTTCGTATTCGGGCCAATTGGGGGCATTTCCGCTGCATTGCGCGCAGGGAAAAATCGCACCGGTCCAACGTCTAGCTGCTCAAACAGGCGCTCGAATTGATCTTCAACCACGTCGGCGAGCGCGCCAGCGACAATAAGAGACGGCGTCGGCGATGTATCGGCGGGCAGTTCTGGAACCATGGAGGCGAGGCAGGCGTCTTCGCCTTGTGTGAAGGTCGTCTCAATGCCGCTGCCGGAATAATTAAGGATCCGAACGTCGGGCGAGTAAGATTTTGAAAGCCTGGCTGCGGCGCGGCTGAGATCCAGTTTGATGACTTCCGACGGGCACGAGCCCACCAGAAACAAAAGTTTGATATCGGGCCGGCGGGCCAACAGTTTTTTGACCGTTTTATCAAGCTCTTCATTCGCGTCAGCCAGCCCCGCCAGATCACGCTCTTCAATGATGGCGGTGGCGAATCGGGGTTCGGCGAAAATCATGACGCCAGCGGCTGATTGCATTAAGTGGGCGCATGTTCGTGAACCGACAATCAGAAAAAAAGCGTCCTGCATCTTTCGGTGAAGCCACATGATGCCGGTAAGCCCGCAGAATACTTCGCGCTGGCCGCGTTCGCGCAGAACTGGTTGATCGGTGCAACCGGATTTCGAATCGGCGCGCGGCGATATGTCGAGCGTTACGGTCATGCATGCGCTCCCGTGGATTTAGAGGACGCGCCGATGGGGGAGGGGGTTTCAAGGCGTGCTCGGCGCAGCTTCCAAAGATACTGCCCAGCGTTCACGATGTAAGCGACATAGGCAACGAGCGCGAGAATCATTTGCTCGTGTGGTGAGCCGATATTGAGGAAGATTGCAGCAAGATAGGCGGTATGGAGCGCCAAAACGCCCATAGATAAAACATCTTCCCAAAAGAAAGCTGGGGCGAATAGATATTGTCCGTAAACGTCTTTTTCCCAGATAGCGCCGGTGATCATGATTGCGTAAAGCGCAATGGTTTTCACCACGACAGAGATCGCTGCGGCGGCAAACCCGTTACCCGTTGCGAGGTAAGAAACAACAAGCCAGAGGCTCACAAGAAAAATCAAAAATTGAATTGGCGCCAATACCGCTTGCACCATCGTCCAGGGAGAAGCATCCCGGCGGCGGCGTTGTTCATTGGTGTATAACGGTAAATTCAATTCAAGCCCTTGATAACAATCGCTTTATTTTAACGTTGCGACGGATCGGAATTTCGGGAGGCGTCCGCGCCGCATAAATTCATAACTGTCAATCTAACTTTACGTCAAAATAGATTGACAGGCTAGCATAAATGACAAAAAATGCGATTGAAAAATGCGATCAAAAAACTGTTCCAAACCCGTTGGAAAAATGGTTACAGTGTTAGTGCCTCAAGTATGCGTCGAGTGCGGATTTATTTCGCGACTGCAGCATTGTCTTTTAGAGAAATACGGTTTTCTCTCGCCGTCGCAAAAAATCCGCCTTTCAGTAAGCGCCATTAAGTTCGACGTGGTTACCAAAGACAGGATTAGAAAAATGAACCGGAGGTCGGCGCCGACAGAATTAAACCGATAAATCAACACCGGCGACACGAGCAGTTTTCTCAACTGTACGGTTTGTCGGGAAAGGGTATAATGGGAGAACTGGGCCAGGAAACTCAGAATCGATCAGAGGAAAACCACGCACGTGATCGCGCAATCATGGCGTTTATCAATTTGGGCGAGCGCCTGAAGTCATTTTATAATCGTGAAAATAGTCCTCGTTCCGACTTCAAGGCTGATGAGTCAATCGGCGCTGGGGCTCTCTTCAATACAATAGAAGGTGAAATTATTCCCCGGCTGATGCTTGCGCATGGTCCGAAGAAAGCCGTTGACGTCGGGACATTAAGTCCTTCTGGCGCGTTATCTCAGGAAGATCACGAATACTTTTTGGAAAGCGTAATGCAGGAAAGCGCTTCGGCGGCGCACGCATTTGTCAATGAATTGCTGCAACGCGGAATACCACGCGAAGTTCTGTTTCTGGAGCTTCTCGCGGCGGCGGCGAGAAGCCTTGGTGAAATGTGGGATCAGGATCTTTGTGATTTCACGGAGGTAACCATCGGGCTTTGCAGGTTACATGAGATCTTGCGAAAAAACGGCGTGCATTATGATGTTGGAGAGTTTTCCGGCAAACCCGCCGGCGACAGCCCGCGCGTAATATTGGCGACAGCTTGCGGCGATCAGCATGTGTTCGGCGTGGTTATGGTCGCTGAATTTTTCCGCCTGTCCGGCTGGCGAGTCTCGAGTGAGCCGGGGGCGTCTTGCGAGCAACTCGCGGAGATCATGAAAAGCGATAGCTTCGATGTTTTGGGTTTGTCAGCAGCGTGCAGCGCCTTTGCTGACGATATCGCCGAGGAAATCAAAATTTTGCGCGCCGCTTCCCTAAACCAGGACATAAAAATCATAGTGGGCGGCAGACTATTTTCTGATGCGCCTGAACTTGTGGAGCGGGTTGGCGCAGATGGGGTGGCCGGTGACGCCAAATCAGCGCCTGCAATTGGTAAGGAATTACTTGCAGCAAATGGCGTTCACTGCTAACTGGCTCTTTTTGCTGAGAGAATTTGGTTTTTAAAATGGATGTACAGACTTCTTCTGGTGAGCGAATGGTTTCGTTCAAGAGTCCAAGGAAGTTTCTTGCCGATCTTGATCCCTCTGTCACGGCCGATGTTGTCGCCTCCGCCTCCGATGTCGCCTTGATCGTTGAGGGCGGTGTTATCAAAGATATTGCAGTTGGTAATGAGGACCTTCTGAAAGAAGGTTATGAGAACGCCTGGCGCGGCAAGAAATGGGTTGAAACTGTCACGATGGAAAGCCGCTCTAAAATTGAAGACCTTTTGAAAGCGGCGCCGTCAAAAAAAGCCCTTTGGCGTCAGGTCAATCATCCATCGACAGGCGGGCTTGATGTGCCGATCAAGTACACAGCCGTCAGAACAAAGACAAAAGACCGTATTGTCGTTATCGGTCGGGACTTGCGTTCGTTGTCGGCGTTGCAGCAGCGTCTCGTCGAGGCGCATCAGGGACTGGAGCGCGATTATGAAAGATTGCGTGAGGCTGAGGGACGATATCGGCTCCTGTTTCAGGAAGTTTCGGAAGCTGTCCTCATTGTAAATGCCCGCACCTATAAAATTGACGAAGCGAACCCGGCCGCTGGTAAATTCTTTGCCGAAACGCCGGACGCGCTAACCGGTAAGCCGTTGCTTGATCATTTTTTGAAAAAGTCACATCGCTCCATTGAGGAGGCGATCAACGAAGCCTTGTCCAGCGGTTCGGCTGTGAGTGAGGAATTAAAGCTAAAAGGCGGAAAGGAATGTAAAATTTCTGTATCGCCTTTCCGCGATGATGATAATGTGCGCCTTATCATGCGGATCATTATGCATGCAGCGGAGAAATCATCCGGCGCTGAGCACGACCATCTCGTCGATGTTATTGAGAACCTTCCGGATGGACTGGTCGTCGCCGATTCTGATCTTCGGGTTCTGCAAGCGAATAAATCGTTTTCGGATATGACGCGCCTTTCCGGCAGTCGTCAGGCCATAGGCCGGCGGCTCGGCGACTTCATCGGGCGATCATCAACAGATTTAAATGTGTTGGTGTCCAGCATCAAAAACCATGGATCGGCGCGCAACTTCTCCACCGTTTTACGCGATCAGTTCGGGGCGGAAGAGCGTGTGGAGGTTTCCGCAGTTGAAGCGCCGTCGGACTCTGGCGATGTTTACGGTTTTTCTATCAGAAATGTTGCAAGACGTCTTGAAGCCAGGCCGCGCTTCGGCCAGCAATTGCCAAAATCAGTTGATCAGCTGACCGATCTTGTGGGCAAAGTGTCGCTTAAAGACATTGTTCGCGAATCGTCTGACTTGATTGAGAAGCTATGCATTGAAGCAGCGTTGGAAATCACGGAAGACAATCGCGCTTCCGCGGCTGAAATGCTAGGGCTCAGCCGACAGGGGCTTTACTCCAAGCTGAAACGATACGGCGTCGATTGATCACGTTTCAAATCGTGCAAAATCTATCACTAAACAAGGTGCAATTACCGTCAATCTAAGTTGACACTCTGGAGTGCAAGCCATAATTTACATGAGTGTCTGACGCAAACATCACCCTTGAAAAAAAATCACTGCCTTCCTTACCGGCGGTCGCTGAGCTCCTAAAGCCGATCACATGGTTTCCGCCGATGTGGGCTTTCATGTGTGGGGTGGTGTCTTCCGGTCAGTCGCTGTCGAATCGCTGGGCGTTCGCCATTGGCGGCGTATTGCTTGCGGGACCATTGGTTTGCGCCGCGAGCCAGGCGGTGAACGACTGGTACGATCGACATGTTGACGCGATTAACGAGCCGAATAGGCCAATCCCTTCGGGACGCATCCCCGGGCGATGGGGGCTTTACATTGCAATCTTCTGGTCGGGCCTATCTTTGTTGCTTGGCGCCGCCTTAGGGTTTTGGGCGTTTGCAGCAACGATTGCAGCTGTCATTCTCGCATGGGCTTACAGCGCGCCGCCACTTCGATTGAAGTTAAATGGCTGGTGGGGAAACGCCGCCGTCGGATTATCCTATGAAGGCATCGCCTGGTTTACTGGCGCAGCGGTCATGCTTGGTTCTATGCCGGGTTTGCCGATAATTCTGTTGGCGCTGCTTTATTCCATCGGCGCTCACGGCATTATGACTTTAAACGACTTCAAGGCGATTGAAGGCGACAAGCGCATGGGCGTGCGTTCATTGCCAGTTCAGCTTGGCCCGGAAAACGCTGCGAAACTTGCATGCATCGTTATGATCATTCCTCAGATTATTGTTGTCGCGCTGCTGGCGTTTTTTGCGCAACAGCTACACGCAGCGATCATTTGCGTTCTTCTCGCCGCACAGATTTACCTGATGGCGGAATTACTCAAAAATCCGCTTGAAAAAGCCCCCTGGTATAATGCAACCGGCATATCGCTTTATGTCCTGGGCATGCTTGTCAGTGCGTTTGCAGTGCGATCAATGAACGGGAGCGTGCTGTGAACGCGAACCAAGAGCACAACCATCTCGGATGGCTTGGCGTTATTCGACTTGGTCTGGTGCAAACGGCGCTCGGCGCTATCGTCGTTCTGACAACGTCAACTTTAAACCGCGTGATGGTTGTTGAGCTGGCGTTGCCGGCGGTTCTGCCGGGCGCTCTTGTAGGCTGGCATTATGCGGTGCAAATGTCCCGGCCGCGTTGGGGCTATGGCTCGGATATGGGCGGCGCCAGAACGCCATGGATTATCGGCGGCATGGCGACGCTGGGTTTGGGGGCGATTGGCGCGGCGGTTGCGACGGCATTGATGACGACGTCGGTTATGTTTGGCGTTGGGGCGGCGGTAATCGCGTTTTTCCTGATCGGTGTCGGCGTCGGCGCTGCGGGCACCAATCTGCTGGCGCTGCTCGCAACGCGAACCGCGCCTCAGCGCAAGGCGGCGGCGGCGGCGATCGTCTGGATCATGATGATATTCGGTTTTGTTTTGACCGCAGGCGTCGCTGGGCAAATGCTCGATCCGTTTTCAATGTCGCGGCTTATCATTGTGACGGTCGCGGTGTCTGCGATTGCTTTTGTTGTTGCTTCACTGGCGGTGTGGGGCATTGAAAATGGCGCTGGTGCGAATCCGGCGCTTGAGGCCCCGCCTGCAAAAACGTCGTTTAAACATGCGGTTGCAGAAATATGGAACGAAACACAGGCGCGCCGATTCACAATTTTCATTTTTGTTTCAATGCTCGCCTATAGTGCGCAGGATCTAATTCTCGAACCGTTTGCCGGACTGCTTTACGGATACACGCCAGGTGAGTCGACCAAACTTGCGGGCGTTCAAAATGGCGGCGTGCTCATTGGCATGATCATCACCGCCATTGTCGGTACAACCATCGGGAAATCCCGCGCCGGTTTCATGCGCTTATGGACGACTGCCGGCTGTATCGCTTCGGGGATGGCGCTTGGCGCCTTGGCGCTTGGCGCGATGGTCGGTTCCACATGGCCTTTGCAGCTGAATGTTTTTGCGCTTGGCGTTTCAAACGGTGCATTCGCCGTCGCCGCAATCGGGTCAATGATGACACTCGCAAGCGCCGGACGAAAGGGCCGTGAAGGCACGCGAATGGGGCTTTGGGGCGCCTCACAGGCAATTGCTTTTGGCCTCGGCGGATTTTTGGGCGCTGCGGCGATTGATGTGACGCGGGCGCTTTTTGACAACGTTTCGCTCGCCTTCGCTCTGGTTTTTGCAGTGGAGGGCGCTGCATTTGTCGTCGCAGCCTATCTCGCAACCCGTGTCGGGCGAACCGATGCGGACAACATTAAATTACCAATCTTGCCGGCGGGAGATCAATTGCCGGCGGAATAAGGAACATCGCCATGCCTTTTGATGCTTCGGATAAAGTCGAAACTTTCGATGTCGTTGTTGTCGGCGGCGGACCAGCGGGCGCGACAGCCGCGCATGATTTGGCGCTGGGTGGAAAAAACGTGCTGCTGTTGGATAAGGCGGGTCGCATCAAACCGTGCGGCGGCGCTATACCGCCCCGGTTGATTCGCGATTTCAATATTCCGGAATCGATGATTGTTGCACGCGCTCAGTCTGCGCGCATGATCTCGCCTTCTAACAAAGAAGTGGACATGCCAATCAATGGCGGTTCCGTTGGCATGGTTGATCGGGAGCATTTCGATGAGTGGTTGCGCGAACGCGCGCGCGAAGCTGGCGCGGAGCGGCGGTCCGGTTCATTTGTTAAAATTGAGCGAGACGCAAATGGCGCCGCCATCGTCTGTTATCGCCCAAAAGGGGCGTCAAAAGAGGCGCCGCTTCAAAGAATTCGCGCCCATGTCGTTATCGGCGCCGATGGGGCCAAATCGAAAGTCGCCCTGCAGACTGTAAAAGGCGCCGACAAAAAGCCCTGCGTCTTTGCTTATCATGAGATCATTCGCTCACCGCAGGATAATGACGGCTTCGATGGATCGCGCTGCGACATCTATTATCAGGGTGAATTGTCGCCGGACTTTTACGCCTGGGTATTTCCTCATGGCGACACAACCAGTGTCGGCGTTGGCAGCGCCAATAAAGGGTTCTCGTTACGCGGCGCGGTCGGCGCCTTGCGCCGGAATACAAAACTGGAGAGTGCAGAAACCATTCGCTGCGAAGGGGCGCCGATCCCGTTGAAGCCGCTAAAGCGCTGGGATAACGGCAAGGATGTGATTCTCGCCGGCGACGCAGCAGGCTGCGTTGCGCCGGCTTCGGGCGAAGGCATTTACTACGCGATGTTGGGCGGTCGGACGGCGGCTGAAGGCGCCGCTGAGCTTTTGTCGACGGGCGACGTAAAGGCGCTCGCCCGGGCGCGCAAGCGATATATGGCCGAGCATGGGAAAGTCTTCTTCATCCTCGGCATCATGCAACATTTCTGGTATCGCAACGACAAAAGGAGAGAGCGCTTTGTCGATATTTGCCGGGATAAAGACGTGCAAAGATTAACCTGGGAAGCCTATATGAATAAGCGTCTTGTGAAAGCGGACCACATGGCGCACGCAAAAATATTCTTCAAGGATCTGGCGCATCTGCTCGGCGTCGCTTCGCCGCAGCGTTAAGCTGTCGGCGTAACTAGCCGATGTCAAAAAACCGGTCATCGTTGCGATTGCCGCCGTGCTTGCGGTAGCGATCATTGGCGAGTTCATGACCCAAATCGGTCCCAGGTACGAAGCTTTGCAAAAGCCGGCGCTTAATCCTCCGAACTGGCTATTCGGGCCCGCCTGGACAATCATTTATGCCTTGGCGGTGCTGGCGGCCGTCACCGGTTGGCGGGCGACAAAAACCAGTGCGGACCGGGCGTTGCTATTGTCGCTATTTTTATCAAACTGAGCGCTTGCTGAGGTCGCAACGCTCTGGCTTTCTGTTTTAGCGCTGGTCGTTTTTCTGGGGCGGCTGTCAAAGACAGCGGGCGCGGCGATGTGTGTCTATTTATTGTGGGTTTCTTTCGCTGCATATCTGAACTATGAGGTCGCTAGGTTAAATGGTGCGTTTAGCTGATTGACGCCCGCCCTGGCTTTTCGACTGAAAAAGAGACCGAATGTTTGAAATCTCACCATTCCTGATCGATATCATTCTGGTTGGCGTGGTTGTTGAATTTCTGGTCTTGTTTGCGGTGTTGCGAAACGCTGGTGCGGCGTTTCTGATTTGGCCATTGTTTTTATTCCTTCTGTCTGGCGGGTTTTTGCTTGCCGCCGTGCGTTTGGCTTTGTCAGCGTCAGGCGCGTTATTGACAGGCGCCGCCCTTTTTGCGGCGCTTGTCACCCACGGTTTCTTATTGAGGTGGGCGGCCCAACGCTATTTGACTGGTCGTGACCAGAAAGAATAAACGTTGAAGCCTGTTTCAAACTCATGATGCGGTTTTGATTCCGCCTCGTTTTGTCTAACTATTCTGTATGCAAACATAATAAAATAGAAATATTTCGCGCTGCGCAAGCAGTTTTGTCTGTACTTTTGAAGATAAATGACAACAGTAAAAAATGTCGGCGGGTGAATTCGTATAACCGAAGGAAAGCAATGTCTTCTTCTGCGGCGACTAATGTCTTCTTCTGCGGCGACTATGGAAGCCTGCCAGCCTGTTTTAAAAGATAAGCACATCTCAATGACGATTTATCATAACTATCTCGTTGAGTTTATTTTGCCTTAGTAAGAGCAATAAAATCCAACATAACGAAATTTGGGTGTTGACGCGGCGTAAAATCTGTTGATATGAATCACTCGAACGCGCCGATTTGACCCTTCAGCTTGCGGGCGCGGAACAAATAAAGCTAAAGCGAAGGGTGCGGAAGAAAGACGAAGTCTGGAATCCCGCCTTTGTATTTGTTCTTCTCCCGCATGCTTTTCCCTCAAATCTGACAGTCGGCGCGTTCTTGTGATGGAGAACGCACATGACATGTACACAAGCCTTCTACAGCCCGCCTCTAGAGGCGCAATCTCTTGTAATTGCTGGATATTCAGCGTGGGCGCCAGCGGCGAACAGTGTGCCGGCTGTTGAGGCTTTTGACCGGGAAATTCCCATTCCGAGTTATTGGATAGGCCTTTATGGGGGCGTTTTGGGCGCGCAAGACTTGCGCCTTCGGTTCGCTGGAAACCTCGATGGTCCGCGCGTTCTGGCGCTTGGCGGGATTTCCGCCGGGCGGTTTGTCGCCGACGAGGGGCGAGGAGACCCGGGCTGGTGGGGCGCTATCGCCCGGCGCGGCGGCGGGATCGACCTCGATCGATATTGCGTTATCGGGTTTGATTATCCATCCGCCCTTGAAGTGGTTGATCTTTGTCCGGAGGATTACGCGGATCTCGCCGCCTACGCACTGAAAGAAGCCAGCGTTGAGTTTGTCGATGCGATTGTCGGCGCATCGTTCGGTGGCATGATAGGGCTCGCTTTCGCACGAAAATTCCCTGACCGCGTCGGAAAATTATGTACGATCAGCGCCGCTGATAAGCCTCACCCGATGGCGCAGGCCTGGCGCCTTGTGCAGCGGCGCATCATTGATTTCGCAGCGGAAAAAGGCGCGCCCGAAGCGGGGGTCGCGCTTGCACGTGAACTCGCCATGACGACGTATCGCACGCCGGAAGAATTCGCCGCGCGGTTTACGCCGGACCTTGCCTCAGACGACAATGTAGGAAGTTATCTCGCAGCGCGCGGCGGCGCTTATGCGCGTGAAGTCAGCGCGGCGCGTTATGCGACCTTGTCGGCGGCGATTGATCGCCACGACGAAAGGCCTGAAGCGATTAAGACGCCCGCGCTGGTAATCGGCGTCGACAGCGACCGGCTTGTTCCCTTGTGCGACGTCGAAGCGCTGCAACGCCGCCTTGGCGGGCCCTCAACGCTTGAAGTGATCACATCGCCATATGGCCACGATGCTTTCCTGAAAGAAAGCGACGCCATCAATACTCATTTAAAAGCTTTTTTGCACCAGGAGCCATCATGACCAATTCCACCTCACCTGTTCAGGAAAGGCAATTTGAAACCATCGCCTGCACCGCCGGGGTTGCGCGAGACGCCGCCCATGGAAGCGTTGCGCCGCCGCTGCATCTGTCGGCGAATTTCGGCTGGAAAAGCGTCGATGAAAAACCAGGTTATGACTATACGCGGTCGGGCAATCCCACGCGTAAGGTTCTCGAAGAAGCGCTCGCCGATCTTGAAGGCGGCGCGGTCGGCGTTGTCACGGCGACGGGCATGGCGGCGGTTGATCTGCCCTTGTGTCTCGTGCAGGCGGGCGATCTCGTCATTGCGCCCCATGATTGTTACGGCGGAACCCACCGGTTGCTGACGGCGCGAGCAAAGCGCGGTCACTTTGACGTCCTGTTCGTTGATCAGACCGACCAGGTCGCTTTAGGCGCCGCTTTTGCGCGTAAGCCAAAGCTTGTATTGATTGAAACGCCGTCCAATCCATTATTGCGGATCACCGACGTCGCTCGCGTCACGGCGCTCGCAAAACAACATGGGGCGATCACGGTCGCCGACAACACATTTCTGTCGCCGTTTCTGCAAAACCCGCTAGTGCTCGGATGCGATATTGTTGTTCACTCAACAACAAAATACATCAATGGTCATTCGGATGTCGTTGGTGGGGGCGTTGTTGCGAAGGACAAGGTCCTTGGAGAAACGCTGGCCTGGTGGGCGAACGCCTGCGGCGTGACCGGCGCGCCTTTTGATTCCTATCTGACTTTGCGTGGTCTGCGCACGCTCCCGGTGCGGCTGGAGCGACAGCAGGCGACAGCAGGAAGCATCGCCGCCCGTCTTGATGCGCATCCCGCCGTTGAACGGGTTTTTTATCCCGGCCTTGAAAGTCACCCCGGGCATGATATCGCCAAACGTCAGCAGCGTGGGTTTGGCGCCATGTTTTCCGTTGAATTCAAGCAAGAGATTGATGTTCGCGCGCTGGTTCAAAGGCTGGAAGTTTTCACGATAGCGGAATCCCTTGGAGGATTTGAAAGCCTGGTTTGCCTCCCGGGCTGCATGACGCACGCAAGCATGACCGTTGAGGCGCGCGAGCGCGCTGGCATTTCCGATCGGCTTGTGCGGCTTTCCGTTGGTCTTGAGCATGAGGATGACCTTTCGCAGGACCTGTTCCGGGCGATCAATGCGTCGGTGGCGCAAGGTGATCCGGTACGGCATGAAACGGCCTCGCCGATGCGTCTCGCGGCGGCGCAGGTTTAGAATGTAAAATTGGTAAGCGAGCGGGCTTTACCATGCTCGCTTGCCTGAAATCGCCGAATATCCGTGCTGTTTCCTGGCGATCCCTAAAATGCTGCGCAAGCTGTTTCAGGATTGAAAAGAAGAGCCCGGCAGGCTGTCTGCCTTCGCTTTTGCGGCGCAGATGCGTTCACGGCAGACCCGGGGGGACGCCATGTGGGATCAACTTAAAGACGCGGTCTTTGACGCGACCGAGGCCTCAGGCTTGAACTCAGGATTTCTTGGCGACGTTGTCGCCGAGGGCATCGGCGTTATCCTCAGCATTCTGATCAGCGTCCTGTTTGCGATGTGGCTGGACCAGGGCCGGGAAGTGCGCCGGCGCCGCGATCACAGGAAGAGAGCCGTCACCCGTTGGGTCAATGCTCATGAACGCATGCTTGCCGATGTGAAAGCCGCCGGGGGGCAATCGTCCAATGGCGCGCGCGAGGCGATGCTGAAGGGCCGCGAGCTGATTGTCGAAAACGCCAAATCGGATGCAAGAGATGTGTGGAGCGATTATGAAGGCGCTTTTTACAAGCGAAAAATGTTCGAGGCCTTTGAGGATTATCTGCGCACCATGGAGGCGTTGCGTATTGAGGTTGGGCGCGTTCAGATATGGAGCGACAGTGTTAAAGCCGCAGCGCTGACCTCAATTGACCGCCTGCAATATCTTGTCAAAGTCGCTGGAAATTCGCGACAGTCTCGGCGGTTGATGCGTGACTTCAAGAACATGCGCGCGCGCGCATCGCTGTCAACAAAGGCGAGTGCGCAGGAAGCCGATGCAGCCGTCGCAAACAAATAGTCTGCGCCTATGTGTGCGCTGCCTGCTTGCGTAACAACTCGCGTTGAATGATGGCGAAGCCCGGCAGCAATGGCAGCCAGAGAGAAAGCCCGCGATAGATCAGCGTCGCCGTCAACGCCGTTTCCACAGGAACGCCGTAAACCGCAAGGCTTGCGATCATGCCAGCTTCAAAAGTACCCAACCCCATAGGCATCGGCCCAATCGTCGCCGCCACGGACGCAATCACAATTGCAATAAAGCAGACGCCGAAAGGTGTGGGCGCAGCAATGGCGAGGAAAATAAGATAAAGCGTCACCCCGTCGACGGACCTGATTACGAACTGGAGAAGGCTTGCCTGGGCGAAAAGCGCTGGCCGCAATGCGATTGCGTCAGCCGCCTTGCCGATGAAATTGGCGGCTTTCTCGATACCGGGAATTTTCGAAAACCATGTCGGGTTGGATTTTGGTTTGTATATAAAAAACAAGGACGCAACGAGCGATATGAACATGATGATTGCGGAGAAAATCGAAACACTTGCTGACAGAGCTGGCGGTGCATTTTCGGCTGCGCTAATTGCGATGAGACTGATCACAGTCGCCACGAGAAAAGCGACAAAAAAAGCAGATGTTGCAAACACGAATGCGCTGAAAGCGATTGTTTGTGAGACATTGCGTTGTGCAAGGGCGTAAAGGAAAAACGCAGCGCCCGAAACACCACCCGATGGCAGCGCCTGGTCAGCAAAAAGTTTTGCAACGGCGATTGGGAACAGCTGCATGATTGAAAGCTTTTGGCCGAGCCGATAAAGTACAATCCCGTAAACGGTCGCGAGCAGCACGTAGGTTGAAATCTGCGCCAGCAGAGCGAGCAACAACCAGGATGGCTTAGCTTGTGCCGCCTGGCTTGCAAAAGCGGTGATATCGCCGAAGTTGGCGACGAGCAGAATAATGGCGGCGACGCTCGCAACGCCAGCGATCGCGAGTGCTACGCGTGCTCTTTGATGGTGTGGGCCGTCGGCCCGATTCAAGTCTATGCCTTCAAGCGCATCGGAAGGAGAAGCCTCGTTAGCTTCCGGATCTTCGCTGGGTGGCATTGTGTTCGCCATAAGGTTTCCGAGTGACGCATTATTTGCTCTGGTGACACACGACCAACACCAAGGTGTCGCTGCGATAGCTACTGCGGGTCTTCTTCAAGCGGAATATGTTCGCCGCGCTCCATATATTCAGACCACTCGTTCATCCGCCAATACGGCGTGTTTAAAAACCAGTCGCGCATCTCCACAGGTACTGAGTCGAGGGTAAGAAGAACTCGTTCGTCCGGGCTCGCGGTAAAAGCGGCAATGTCTGCAATGTCTTGTCCCTGAAGATCGATGACATAGCCAAGTTCAATGGACTGTAACGCCGTCATCGCGCTTGCGCCGCTCCACATGCGCGCGGAGAAATCAAGCGGGTTAACAGTATAACCGTTGTCGGGCTGGCCAAGCGAAGGCGCCGCTGTGCCGCCGACGCCATTGATTTGATGACAAATCACGCATCCATTGGTGATGAACAGAATGCGGCCCCGTCGGGGGTTGGCCTCAGGCATAGCGATCGTGACGGGCTTTGGCGGCTGGCTTAGCGCCTCCCGTCTGTCGCTGGCGTCTTTCGTCGCCGTCGTTTCTTCCTGCGGCGTTACATTGTCATTTCCGCAGGCGAAGGCGAGGAGTATGGCGCCGAGCGCGCCGGCTTTGGCGATATTCAAGAAACTACTCATGGCTGGTCCCTCCGTGATTGCTTCATGCTAATCGGTGCAGGCTGACGTCTCATGACCTGGATCAAGCACAGCCGCCCTGAAAGTAAAAGCTTTTGCGGTAAGGCGTCTCTGGTTTGTCGGGCGTTTCGGAAAAACCTATGAAAAGCGCGCTCAGAACTGACCGTCATACAGGCATATCTACTCCAGCGACCGTTGTTTGACGCGGGCGCCGTCCGTAATGCGATTGCCGGGATAAAGCACAATCCGGTCACCTTCTTCGAGACTGCTTGCAACTTGTGCGTCGACGCCGTTATTGCGGCCGAGCTCAAGCTCGGTCAGCCGCGCACGCCCATTGACCAGTTTAAACGCCGCCCATCCATCATCGAGGCGAAAGATCGCGCTGGACGGAACGGTAAGCGCATTTTCATCTTCCCAGATGACAATTTTTACTTCCACGCGGAAACCGTGCCCTAGTCGTTGGTGCGTATCCTGATCGCTGGTGAAGTTGATAATTGTGTTGACGCGCTGTTCCTCAACGCCAAGGGCGGAGAATTTCGTAAAACCCCAGGGTTCGATCTTTTCAACGGCGCCTTCAAGCGGCGGTTCGCCGCCCCATTTCTCGACGATGACGCGGTCGCCCGGTGAGACTTTCACAGCGTCGGTCGACAACAACTCAGCGACGATTTCGAGATCGCCGAGAGGATCGCCGATTTCCATAATCGGTGTGCCGGCGGCGAGCACCGTTTCGCTTTCCTGTATAACCCGCAGGATGCGGCCGGAGATTGGCGCGCGCAACGGAATCGATTCGCGTGGATGGGGATTGGTCGACATGATTTTGCTTTCCGCCTCCGACGGCGTCATCAGCATGGCGCGCGCATTTTCAAGATCCGCTTCACGCAAAGCTACCGCAGCGCGCGCGGTGTCGAGCGCCGCGTCGGCGCCGCGCCATGCGCGTTCGGCCCGGTCGAGTGCTGCTTGTGAAACCGTTTCGCTGGCGAATAGCTGGCGTGTGCGGTCCACATCGGCTGCGGCGTAATCGCGGTCCGCCTCGGCTCTGCGCATTTCCGCTTGCGCTAAAGCCAGGGCGGCTTCGGCGGCGCCAACGGCGGCGCGGGCCTGTTCTTCCGTACGCACATCAAGCACCGAAGGGTTAGACGGCGTCAGGCGAGCGATAACCGTTTCTCCGGCGACAACGGAATCGCCGGGCTCGACATCGACGCGCAACAGCCGCCCGGCGATGGGGGCGGAAACCACATAGGCGTCGCGCACCCTTGTTTTCGCTTCTTCATTGATCGTGACGGTCATAGGCGCCCGGGTCGCCGCGCCCAGATCGACCGGCATCGCGCGCGGCCAGAATGCATAAAGCATGAACAACCCAACGACTGCGCCTGCAATGGCGATCACACTGGTTCTGGATTTAAGGCCGCTCATAAGTCTAATCCCGCGTTTTCAGCGCCGTCGCCATATCAAGCTTGGAGACGTCGCGTTGTACAAAAGCGCCGGCGATAGCCGTCGCCACAAAAACGATAATCGCCGCATAGCCAAGGCCGTCTTCTCTATAGATGACCGGTATTTGATAAAGCTCTGTCGACAATGCGGTAGCGAGATATGACCACAGGAAAAAGCCGATTGCGGAGCCGATGGGGAGCGCCAGAATGGCGAGCGCACCGAGCTCGCCGAGCAATACATAGCCGGTTTCTATTTTTGTAAATCCGAGAACACGCAGGCTTGCAAGATCGCGCTGGCGTTCAATAAAAGCGATGCGCGCGCCGTTATAGACGACACCGGCCGCGATGATGATTGAAAATATGGTCATGATATTGCGGAACGCGCCGGGACCTTCGTCGATCATTTTTTTGAAATTTTCATAAGCCTCGCGGCGCAGGCTGACTCCGGCGATCATCGGAACAGCTTTAAGGTTTTCATAAACAGCGTCGCGTTTAATCGGGTCGATCTTCAGATAGGCGCCGGTGACGCGGTTCGGTTCCTTGAGGCGTCGGTTCAGCGCCTCCATTTCCATATAGGCGGGTGTGCCGATAAGGGCTTCAACCGTGCCGACAACCGGGATCTCCAGTGTCGGGCGCCGACCGTCGCGCACTTCGACATGCAATTTTTCGCCGATGGAAACGTTCAAGAGGTCCGCCAACTGTGTTGATAAAACGATGCCGTCGCCAGTGACATCAACAGGCTGAAGGTCGGAATCGACGGCGCGGCTTAAGACAGGATCCTCGGGCATGCCGGATATCCCGCCGAGAAAATCTTTTCTTTTGTGTGTGAAAAGGACCGGACTGGAGCGCGTTGGCTCTACATAAGTAATCCCATCAACGCTGGCGAGCTCCAACGCTACTTTTTCCGACAGCGGTTCGGCAAATGTAACCAGGACATCACTGCGATCAACTACATTGAAGCTGACATCAAGCATATAATCGGTCGCATTAGTGTTGAAGCGCATCATTACCGACAGGCCCATGGCGGCCCCAATGCCAAACGCTGTCAGCATGGCGCGCACAGGCTGACTGGCGAGACGGCGCACAATCATCCGGCTTGGCTGATCCAGGAGTTTGCTGATCTGGCGCGACACGCCATTGCCGCCGCCGTATTTTGGCGGCGCGGGCGGGCGCATGGCGACGGCTGGGGTCAACTCAATCGCTGCGCGCACCGCGAAATACCCGCCAAGCGCGGCGGCGATACTGCTCACCAAAAGCGCGACCCCTAATGTCTTAAATTCGATCGCATATACAAGGAAGGGAAAGTGGTAGTAATTCTGATAAACCCCCGCCATCCATCGGCCCAACCAGATCCCGCCGCCCCAGCCGACAAACGCGCCGGCGATTGCAATCGCCAAAACGAATTTGAGATAGTGAAGGCCGACATCACGGTTGGAATAGCCGAACGCCTTGATCAGACCGATCTGCTCGCGTTCGGTTTGAACCAGACGGGTAATGACGATGTTCAGAAGGAAGATGGAGACCGCGAGAAAGATTGGCGGCATCACCCGGCTCATGGTGTCGAGTTGTTTCAGCTCTTCGGTGAGGTAGTTATTGGAGACTTGGTCCTCGCGCGCGAAGGCGCCGGTGGCGCCATAGGGCGCCAACAGCCGATCAAGGTCGTCGATCAACCCTTGCGTATTTGCGCCGCGCGATGTTGTCAGAACGACTTCGTTAAAGGCGCCGTCGAGGTCATAGGCCGCCTCCATCGCTTCTTCGTTCGCCCACAGGACAGCAAAACTTCCCGGATCAACGGTGAACTCTCCGGGCGGCAGCGCATAAACAAATTCCGGCGACAACACGATCCCGGCGATCTCGAATTCGTGCTGAACGCCATTCATGGTGATCGCCAGACTGTCGCCCGGTTCCAGTTCGTGAGCATTCGCAAAAGATTCGAGCAGCAAGATTTCATCGCTGCGCGTCGGCTCAATCATTCTGCCTGCGGCGAGGTGTACGCCGTTGATCGGCGCCCGGGCTTCCGGGTCGAAAGAAATGACTCGTGCGCTGATCGGCGCATTGACGCCGGGCAGGGTGACCAGACCGCCGCCGCTGATGCGCCCTTCAACGTCGTTGACGCCGGCGAGGGCGCGCGCTTCATCCAGGATGTGGTCCGGCGCGCGTTTGGCCGGCGCATACATGTCGGCGAAGCGATAGCGCTCATAATAGGCGCGCATGGTCTCATCCAGCGAAGTCATCATGCCGCGCGACATGACGAGCAGTGAAATGCCGGCGGCGATCACAAAGATGATGGCGACAGCCTGCCCCTTAATCCGCCACAGATCGCGGATGAGTTTTCGGTCGAGCATGCTTGTGAGACGAAACATTGACATCACCAGCTTATCTGTTCGGCGGAGACTTTGTGATCGTTCTCGACCACTTCCCGAATCTGTCCATCCGCGAAATGGACAACGCGGTCCGCCATGGCGGCGGTTGCGGCGGCATGAGTGATGATCAGCGTTGTCGTGCCAAGGCGCTGGTTTAAATCCTGTAAGGCTTTCAACACGCCGACACCGGTTTTGCTGTCGAGCGCGCCTGTTGGTTCGTCGCAAAACAAGACGGTTGGGTTTTTCGCAATGGCGCGTGCAATCGCGACACGCTGCTGCTCGCCGCCCGAAAGCTCCGACGGGAAATGACTGGCGCGAGGACCAAGCCCGACCATTTCCAGCGCCTCCATGGATGTCATCGGGTCCGGTGCGATCTCCGCGACAAGGTCGACATTTTCAAGCGCCGTGAGGCTCGGCATGAGATTATAAAATTGAAAAACAAATCCAACGTGATGACGGCGGTATTCAGTAAGGCGCCGGTCATTCATCGCGGTCAGTTCCCGCCCTTGAAAAAAAGCCTCGCCGCTGCTGGCCCGGTCAATGCCGCCGAGAATGTTCAGGAGCGTTGATTTGCCGCTGCCTGACGGGCCGAGCAGGACAACCAGTTCACCGGTGGGAATTTCAAGATCGACACCGCGCAGCGCATGAACCGCTGCCGGTCCTTCACCATAAACCTTGGAAAGGCCGCGCGTCAGGAACGCGGCGCCGCTTTTTGCATCGCTGGCGCTCTGATGTGCTGGCGTGTGTGTTCGCACTCCGTAACCTTTTCGGGCCATACCTTCATCTGCGCCAGACGCTTATGTATTGCGTAAGGCTGGCGAGCGACGTGGCCGTATATTTATTTAATGAAGCCAAGGCCGCATTTGACCTAGCTCAATCTTCTTCTCTCTATCTCCAATATAGTCATGTCAGAGGCGATTTTGAATTGTCTTCGACAGGCAAGAGAGAAGAGTTTTCGCGAGTCTGAATATATAAAGCGGGTCAAAAGGAGGAATATGATGCAGGTCAAAGATATCATGACCAAGGGTATCCGGATTGCTGAGCCGGGGGAGGCGTTGCCTCACGCGGCGAAGAAAATGCGCACCCAGCATATCGGTTCTCTGCCCGTGATCGAGAATGGCGAGTTGATCGGCATGATTACAGACCGTGATATTGCGATCCGCGCCGTCGGCGACAACAAGGATCCCGCTTCGGTTAAGGTTCGTGATATTATGTCGGAAGACTGTTTCTGGTGCTCGGAAAACGAAGCCGTTGAAGATGCGGTGCGGATTATGGAGCAGTATAAAGTGCGCCGTCTGCCGGTGATGAACGATACGAAGAAAATTGTCGGCATGCTCAGCATTGAAGACGTTGCTTTGCACGCGCCTGTTTCGTTGACAGGCGAAGTACTGAAAGCTGTCGCGCGCAAAGAAAGCGAAGCACTATTAGGCTAATCCGATCAGAACTTGCCTAAAGACTTCAGGTTTATTCTGAGACAACGGTGCGCCTGAAAAAATCGCCAGCCCTTACGCCCAGGAGATAATGATTATGACGATCCAGAAGATACTTGTGCCGTTTCTGACGACGCAGGCGGGGATAAGCGCGCTTGAGGCGGGGGTTGTGTTTGCAAAGCACTATAAAGCACATCTCGATGTTGTGCATCTGAGGCGGCAATTACAGATTCCCGCCGGGTCATATTATCCAATTGCTGCAAGTTATATTGAGCAAAATGTCGATGCTCTCAAAAAAGCGCAAAGCGAACTTGCTACTGATCTGGAAAAACTCTTTATCAAGATAGTTAACGATCGCGGCGTCAACGTGCTGGAGAATGAAGAACATGACCAGTCAAAAGGCGCAACTGCAACATGGAGCGATCTCGACGCCAAGCTTGCTTACGATCTTGCTACACGCGCGCGTGTTGCGGATATGGTTGTGATGGCGCGCCGGGCCGGCAAAACCGTTTCGTATGAAATCGATCTTATGGAAGACATTATCTTTCAATCGGGTCGGCCTGCACTTATTGTGGATACGAAGCAGGAACTGACCGCATTCCCAAAAACGGTCATGCTCGCCTGGGATGGCGGCCGGGAAAGCGCCCGGGCGATGAGTGCTGCGCTGCCTGTTTTAAAACAAGCCGACATGGTGATCGTCACAACAATCGGCGACATGGGTTGGGCGACAGAGCCGCCGGAGCACGCCGCCGCCTTTTTGAAGTTACATGACGTCCACGCAACGCATCTTCATGCGCGTATCGATAAGAAAGATGATTCTGCTGAGGTATTCCTCGATCATGTTGAGAAAAAGAACGCCGATCTCGTCGTGATGGGCGCTTATTCTCATCACCGTTGGCGCGAGGTTCTTCTCGGCGGTTTCACCCGGCATTTACTGCAGAATGCGCAATTGCCGCTGCTGCTGTCACATTAAAACAGACGTTCGTCAGACCTATTCAGCCGCCGCGGCGTGCCCGGCTTCTTCTGCGGCGAGGAATTTTTCCGCTTCCAGCGCCGCCATACACCCCATGCCTGCTGCGGTAACGGCCTGGCGATAAATATCGTCAGTCACATCGCCCGCTGCATAAACGCCCGGAATATCCGTCGCGGTGGAATCCGGCGCAGTGATCAGATAGCCGTGGTCCTTCATCGGCAGCTTGCCTTCGAACAAATCCGTTGAAGGTTTGTGCCCGATGGCGATGAAAACGCCGTCAACATTGATATCTTGCGTTTCGCCGGTCTGTGAGTGTTTCAACCGCGCGCCGGTCACGCCCAACGGATCTTCCGTTCCCAGAATATCATCGAGCGTGTGATCCCAGATCACCTCGACATTTTCCTTATCGAACAGGCGTTTTTGCAAAATCTTTTCCGCGCGCAATTCATCGCGGCGGTGTACAAGCGTCACTTTCTTGGCCAGCCCTGACAAGTAAAGCGCTTCTTCGACGGCGGTGTTGCCGCCGCCGACCACCAGCACGTCCTTGTTGCGGTAAAAAAATCCATCGCAGGTCGCGCAAGCCGAAACGCCAAATCCTTGAAACTTTTCTTCCGAGGGCAGGCCGAGCCATTTGGCCTGGGCGCCGGTGCTGATGACGAGCGCGTCGGCGATATATGTCTCGCCGCTATCGCCGGTCAGCGTGAACGGGCGCTTTGAGAGGTCCACATCCGTAATGAGATCGCTGATGAATTCCGTGCCCACGGCTTCGGCCTGTTTTTGCATTTCTTCCATCAGCCACGGACCCTGGATGACGTCTGCGAAACCCGGATAGTTTTCCACATCCGTCGTGATGGTCATCTGGCCGCCCGGCTGCAGGCCATGGACAAGGACCGGTTTCAGGCCGGCGCGCGCAGCGTAAATCGCGGCGGTAAGGCCGGCGGGGCCGGATCCGAGGATTAGCAAACGGGTTTTCATCATCGCCCTCAATGTCTGTATTTCCAGAGGCAAAGCATATGGCGCTATCGGGCGGCGAGGGCAAGACGCAGATCGCGCAACCGTGAACCTTGCCCTTCAGTCGCGGTAATCCGAGGCGCGGGGCGTCTTGTCGGAGAAGACATTGAGACCCGTACAGTCGGTAAAGGCCTCAAGCGCGACTGTGCCGGCGAGGGAGTTGCCGGCGTCATTCAGGCCCGGCGACCACACCGCAATGGCGCATGAGCCCGGCGCGATCGCGAGAATGCCGCCGCCGACCCCTGATTTGCCGGGCAGGCCGACCCGGAATGCAAAATCGCCGCTCATATCGTAATGGCCGTTCTGCATCATCAGCGCGTTCACGCGGTTAGCCTGCGCGCGAGTGAGAAAGCGTTTGCCCGTAAGCGGGTCCTTGCCGCCGCAGGCAAGGAACAGCCCGGCGCGCGCAAGATCGCATACGGTCATTTCAATAGCGCATTGACGAAAATAGGTTTTGAGAACCGCGTCTGCTTCGTTTTCGAGGTTGTCGAAACTTTTGGCGAAATAGGCGAGGGAGCGGTTGCGGTCGCCCCAGGCTTCTTCTGACTTTGCGACTTCTTCGTTGATCTGCGGGTCGTCGCTGTCAGCCGCAGCGCATACGTTACTGAGAACGATATCTGCGGGATTATCCGAGCTGCAGTCGCTGACGATCGTATCCGTAACGACGATTGCGCCCGCATTGATAAACGGATTTCTCGGCACGCCGCGTTCCCGTTCAAGCTGAACAATCGAATTGAATTTCGACCCTGACGCTTCGCGGCCGACGCGTTTCCATAGCGTGTTCTTGCGCCTGGAGAGCGCCATCATCAGGGTAAAGACTTTAGAGATTGACTGAATTGAAAAGGCGGTGTCGTCAGCGCCGATGCTGGCGGCGGTTCCATCGACGCCCGCAACCGCCATCGCGAAAGCGTTCGGATCGGCTGAGGCCAGCGCCGGGATATAGTCCGCCACATCGCCCTCGCCGAGGCAGGGTTTTGCAGCGTCAAAGCTGTGTTCGAGGGCGCCTTTCCAGTCCATAGCTGTGGGGTGTAGCGGGGGCGCGCCCTCTCGCCAAGCCGCTTGTGTCTCGAGGTTCAAAATGGTAACAAATGTTACTAATTTGGCCCAAAGCCTTAAGGAGAAAAAAATGGCGCGCAATTGGATCACCGCTTCCCGGGTGGAAGGCGAGGCTTCCCGTCAGGCTCACGCGGATATGCCGGCCGGGACCTATGAGCGGGAGATGTCGAAAGAGGGCTTTTTCGGTCCGGCGGCGTTCCTGCATCACAAGCGTCCGCCCACGGGCTGGTCAAACTTTGACGGGCCGTTGCGTCCGCGCGCCTTCAATCTCGTGAAACTGAATGAGGCGAGCCCGTCACCATGGAATGCGCCGCGTGTTCTGCATAACAACGCGACGGATATCCGTTTCTGGAAACTGGAGAGCGCTATGACCGGCCTCGCGCGCAATGGCGATGGCGATCAGCTACTGTTTATTCATCAGGGCGAGGGCGATCTCTTCTGCGACTTCGGTCATCTGTCGTTCGAGGCGGGGGACTATATCGTGTTGCCGCGCGGAACTATGTGGCGCCTTGCGCCGTCGTCGCCTGCTGCGATCTTGATGATTGAAGCGACGAACACGCATTACACACTGCCTGACAAAGGTTTGCTTGGTCCTCATGCGATTTTCGATCCGGCAATGATGGATGCGCCTTCGATCAACGATGCGTTCAAGGCGCATCAGGCCGACGATGGCGAGACCCGCGTCGAGATCAAAAAGCGCGGTGAAGTGTCGGTCGCCACCTATCCTTACAACCCGCTCGACGTTGTCGGCTGGCATGGGGAGTTGTCGCCGGTGCGTTTGAACGTCCGCCACATTCGCCCGATCATGTCGCATCGCTATCATGTGCCGCCATCGGCGCACACGACATTCCTGTCGGACCGGTTTGTGGTCTGCACCTTCGCGCCGCGCCCGTTCGAGACTGATCCCGGCGCGTTGAAAGTGCCGTTCTTCCATAATAATGACGATTACGACGAAGTCTTATTTTATCACGCCGGCGATTTCTTCAGCCGCGATAATATCGACGCCGGCATGATGACGTTCCATCCGTCAGGTTTTACGCATGGCCCGCACCCGAAAGCGCTGGCGAATATGCTGGAGCAGAAAAAGCCAGGCACGGACGAGTATGCCGTGATGATCGACACCCGCGATCCGCTGGATGTCGGCGAAGGCGCCGAGACGGTTGAGAACCGTGACTATGTGAATAGTTGGCAGACGCGGGACGCCGCTGAATAATGTCGCGCACTCAGCACCCAAATCCGGAAACGCTGTGTTGCGAGTCCATGCAGGCGGCGCTGGAAATGAACTGTAATACACATGACGACCCGTTCGAATGTCCGGACAGTCTCATCGCCTATAATGAGACGTTCAATCAGTTCGGGTTAATTGTGCATGATGGCGGGCGCGACGTGGTGGTGATCCGCCACTGCCCGTGGTGCGGCAAGGCGTTCAACGATTTAGGTGCGACGTTATGATTTGCCGCTATTGGCGCGGATGGACGACGCCTGAAAACGCGGATGCTTACGAAAAGCTGATCCGCCATGACATCATGCCCGGTATCGCGGCGCGGAATATTCCCGGTTTCCTGCGTTATCAGATTTTACGGCGCGATATCGGCGATGAAATTGAATTTGCGACGCTGATATGGTTTGACAGCCTACGTTCGATTGAGGGCTTCGTCGGCGCCGACATAGAAAAGGCGAATATGCCTGAAGCCGCGCAAAAGGTTTTAAAACGATGGGACGACCGTGTCGTCCATTACGAAGTTCTGGATGAAAAGGATCCGACATGAAACTCGCTTCTCTGAAAAACGGCCGTGACGGCAAACTGGTGATCGTCTCCAAAGACCTGACCCGCTACACCGATACGGGCCGCGTTGCGCCGACGCTGCAGACGGCGCTTGATGACTGGGATACTGTTAAGCCCGGCCTTGAGGAGCTGGCGGCGGGTCTCGAAAGCGGTTCCGTCCCTGTCGAGCGCTTTCATGAGCGCGAATGCGCCTCGCCATTGCCGCGCAGCTTTCAGTGGGCGGACGGATCGGCTTATATCAATCACGTTGAACTGGTGCGCAAAGCGCGCGGCGCCGAAGTGCCGGAAAGCTTCTACGAAGACCCGCTGATGTATCAGGGCGGCTCCGACAGCTTTCTGGGGCCGCGCGATGACATTGTCATGCCCACTGACGACGGCTGGGGCATCGACATGGAGGGCGAGATCGCTGTCATTACCGGCGACGTGCCCATGGGTGTCAGCGCTGGCGAAGCGGGCGACTATATCCGCCTCATCATGTTGGTGAATGACGTTTCCCTGCGCGGGTTGATCCCTGGAGAACTCGCCAAGGGTTTCGGGTTTTTCCAGTCCAAACCCTCATCGGCTTTCACCCCTTGTGCAGTGACGCCGGACGAGTTGGGCGACGCCTGGGATGGCGGCGCCGTCCATCTGCCTTTACTGGTGCGTTACAATGGCGAGCCTTTCGGTCAGGCGAATGCCGGTAAGGACCTGACTTTCAACTTTCCGCAGCTGATCGCCCACGCGGCGAAGTCGCGGCCTTTGGGCGCCGGCACCATCATTGGCTCCGGCACCGTCTCTAACAAACTGGATGGCGGGCCCGGCAAGGCGATTGCCGAAGGCGGTGACGGTTACTCCTGTATCGCCGAGATTCGCATGATCGAGACTATTCAGGATGGCGCGGCGAAAACGCCCTTCATGAAATTCGGCGATACGGTTGAAATCAAGATGAAAGACAGGGACGGGCATTCCATCTTTGGAAGCATCGACCAGAACGTGGCGCGTTACAGCCGCTAGTTTGTCTTTTGTGAAGACCGAATTCGGGCGGTCTAGTTTACTACGTTTTGCCAAGACGAGTTGCTCAGTACAGCGATCCCGTCAGGTACGCCGGCATCCAAGCTTTTATATTTTTTTATGCCAGCACCGTCCATATAGCCGTAAATCAACGAAAGATTGGAAACTTGGTCCGTTGGAAACCTTCCGAGCTCATCATCTCGTTTTCCAATCTTCTCGCCGAGCTTAACTGCCAGGTCTGCACGCTCGTCTTCGGTTTCACCTCGGCGTAGATGTAAAATGGTTCCACCAACAGCGTAAATTGCACCATTTCCTGCAGAATAGGCGTTGTTAATTGCGCTTTGCACAAATGCGCTTTGCTTTAATTCGATTTCAGCGCCTGTTTTTGCAATATATATTGCGCGAACCGCTTCGTCGAATGAAATGGGATTTGGCGTCTTCTTTAGCCGGACATTCTCTTGTTGAATTTGCGTGATGACGAGTTTGCGGAAAGTCTGCGACGCCCAGCCCCCCTCAACAACATGGAACGTATGACCGTTGGTCGCCGCCTCTGCGGCCGTAATCTGCATGCTGTTTGAGCCTGCGCCCCAGACGGCGGCAATGTCACTGAATTGAATGATGTTGTTTGTTGCCAGGTCGTTCGCGACGCCTCTATATTCCGCTTCACCCTCCTCTTGGTGCGATAAGACTGCGATACTGCCTGTGCCATTATTATTCGCACACTCAGTTGCAAACGCAGCTACAATCGCTGCTCCATTGGCGGCAATTCGATATGCATGTGTTGCGGCGCCGCGATAATTGAATTCGCCGCTTGGAAACTCTGAGTAATTTTCGAGCAGCTCAGAGATCTCATTACAGGCGCTCCCAAATGTCCTCGATGCACGTCTTATAAATGATCTCGAAAATGCCTGGCGGCGATTTTGCAGTGCGCTCGCTGCCTGAATATCTATTTTGGGAAAATTAACGGTCGCCCATTCTGCGTGAAAATCGTTGTCTGAATTGCTCACGCCTATACGGCACGCGAATTTCACATCGATGCCGCTCGAGCCAACGTCAAATATGACCAACGGCGTGCGCCCTGTATTACATAGCGGCGTCTTTGCTTTGCCATTTGTGTTTGCCGATACGCGGACAAGTGTTGGCGCGCTCGTCGTGGCGGCTACACCTGTTTCGATGGGTTGGTTATGCGTAGCCATTGTTTGCGGTGTCACACACCCCGAAACAAAAGTCAGTGCGCACGCGCTCAATGCGAGTCTTGAAATCATGGTAGCCCCCGATGGCTAGATTGATGGAAGACGCAACAAAAAATTTATGGGTTCATTGGCAGACAAAAATACAACAAAATACGACGCCAAATTATTGGATGAGTTTGTCTGTTTCCCACCATAAAATCAATGCGCCAACATATCTTAGCGGTGCCGCATTGCGGTATTTGTTTTTGCACTGCACGAGTCGGGCAGTAGATGTGGAGGCGTTCGAATGCGAATTTAGGAAAATATCATAGCGCTAACAATATCTTGAACATTTCTGTGGGTTTTCTTGTAAATAGACGGAAGCTATGTTCGACGATCTAAGGTAGCACCGCATGGCTGACGGGGTCGGCACTGAATAAGTAAGGAGTACGGCCTTCGTCATGAGAGAATGGATTATCGGTTTTGCGACAATCGCTACGACCACCAACCTAAATTCTGCATTTGCACAAGACTCCATCATTGTAACTGCTGAAAGGCGCGCGCAATCGGCGAGTGAAATCGCGCGCTCCATTACACTGCTTGACCGCGATGAGCTGGCGCTGATCAGCGCCGATCATATTTCCGAAGCGCTGGCGCGCGCGCCGGGCGTGGGTTTGCATCGCGGCTCGGGCGCAGAACACCTGACCGCCATCCGCTCTCCGGTTTTGACGGGCGGGGCCGGGGCCGGCTCTTTCCTGTTTCTGGAAAATGGCGTGCCGCTTCGCTCTCCCGGTTTCGCAAATATCAACGGCCTCTTTGACGCGCATCATGAGATTGCCAGCGGCATTGAGATTGTGCGCGGCCCGTCCGGCGCGCTTTACGGCGCCAACGCAATCCACGGCGTCGTCAATGTGCTGACGCCTGAACCGTCTGAGGACCTCACGCTCTTTGGCGAGGTCTTCGGCGATACTGAAGACCGCTATAAATGGAAAGGCGCAGTGTCGGACACCAATGGCGATCACGGGTTTTTCGCCGGCGTCTCCGCCGTCTCGGAATCCGGTTACCGCGAAGACGCGAGCCTCGACCAGCAGAAACTGACCTTGCGCCATGTCTTTGACAATGACCAGGTCAGCGTCGATACAATTTTCTCCTTTGACAATCTCGAACAGGAAACAGCCGGCTTTATCTTTGGCGAGGCGACGTTGCTTGATCGCGCCGCGCGGCGGACCAATGACTTTCCGTTTGCATTTCGTGATGCAAAATCCGCGCGCCTGCAATCGACCATTGCGGTGGAGCTTGACGATGCGACGCGCATTCAAGTGACGCCTTATGCACGCTGGAATGACATGGATTTCCTTCAGCACTTCCTGCCGAGCCGCGCGCTGGAGGAAAACGGTCACTGGAGCGTCGGCGCGCAAAGCGCGATCTATCATGACGCCGGGCCGTTGTCGCTGATCGCGGGGATTGATGCGGAATACACGGAAGGTTCGCTGAGCGAATTTCAGGAACGCGAAACGATCTTCTCGTTCACGCAAGGCCTGCACTATGATTATGAAGTGCGCGCCGTAAATGCGTCGGGTTTTGTGCAAGGAGAATATCAGCTCGGCCCGCGCACCTTTGCGAATGCTGCTGTACGCATCGACGGGACTATATATAACTATGATAACCTGACCGAAAACGGGATCGCTCTCGACCCGGATGGCAATGCAGGCCGGTTTTTGCGGCTTCCCGATCAGACGAACCGCTTTGTCACCGCAAGCCCAAAATTCAGTCTGCGCCACGAGTTCAGCGATACAGCGAGCGGGTATGTGAGCTATGCGCGGGGTGCGCGTCCGCCACAGACCACAGACTTATACCGCTTACAGATTAATCAGACAGGCGATCAGGCGCGCCCTGAACTGATCGATGCGGTGGAGGTTGGCATTCGCGGCGCTCTCGGTGAGCGTATCAATATCGATCTTGCTGGTTTCTTTATGGAAAAGAAAAACTTCTTTTTCCGGGACGCCGACGGTTTCAATGTCGCTAATGGCAAGACCCGCCACGCTGGCGTTGAAGCGGATATCCGCATCGCGTTGCATGAAACGCTGACTTTGCAAAGTGCCGTCACCTATGCGGCGCACACCTATCGTTTTAATCGAAACCCCGGGTCGAACCCCGGAACGATGCGGGAAAATATTACAAGCGGCGACGATGTGGATACGGCGCCGCGCGTCATCGCGAATACCCGTCTTGCCTGGCGTCCTGTAGATTGGCTAACGGCCGAAGCGGAATGGGTCTCGCTCGGGTCTTATTTCACGGATGCGGCAAGTGATAATCACTATGACGGTCACAACCTCCTGCACTTGCGCGCGCAAGCCGCCGTGACGGATGACCTTGCGGTTTTTGTAACGCTCAGAAACGTAACTGACGAACTTTATGCGGAGCGCGCCGATTTCGCTTTTGGGAGCGACCGCTTCTTTCCCGGCGAGGTGCGCACGCTCGGGGTCGGTGTGCGATACAACCGTTGATCTGTAATCCGGGCTTTGCGATTTGAATCGAACCTCGTAGCCTGTCCAAAAAATGGAGAGGTGACATTGCCAAGCCTGCGCGCAAAAATCATGAAGCTCTATTTAAAGAGCGCAATGAAATCGAAACCGCTTCATCTAATGTCGACGCATGCGTT
Source organism: Pseudomonadota bacterium (assembly GCA_039196665.1). Taxonomy (GTDB): domain Bacteria; phylum Pseudomonadota; class Alphaproteobacteria; order Caulobacterales; family Parvularculaceae; genus Hyphococcus. Next base: position 602,515 of record JBCCUQ010000002.1, read on the forward strand.
GACGGAAGGCGCAGAAAAGATCGGCCCGAAACGCCCGCCCAAAGGCGTGTCGCTGCAACGGGTGGATGAGGGCGCCGTGAAAGGCGAGTGGCATCGCGCAACGGATAGGGCGAACAGCCCGACAGTCCTCTATTTCCATGGTGGCGGATATTATTATGGATCGCCCGTTTCACATCGCGGATTGACTTTTGGACTGGCGAAAGCGGCGAGCGCCAATGTGTTTTCGCAGGATTACCGCCTTGCACCGGAGCATCCGTTTCCCGCCGCGGTGGAAGACGCGATCGCAGGTTATCGCCGGCTCCTCGACCAGGGCGTCGAACCCGAAAGCTTAATTGTCAGCGGAGACTCTGCCGGCGGCGGTCTTGCGCTGGCGCTGCTCTTGTCCTGTAAGGAATGGGATCTTCCGATGCCGGCGGGCGCGATCCTCTATTCGCCGTGGACCGACCTTGCGGTGACCGGCGCGTCGATAGACGCAAATGAAAAAACCGACGCGATGTTCAGGAAAGTGCACATTGTTGAAGGCGCCAAACATTACCTCGGACCTGCAGACCCGAGAACGCCTTTGGCGTCGCCGCTCTATGCGGAGCTTGACGGACTGCCGCCGGTATTGACCTTTGTAAGCGATGACGAGGCGCTGTTTGACGATTCAATGCGGCTGCATGAACGATTGCGGGGGGCGGGTGTTTCCTCTGAGTTGGTTGTTGAAAACGGATTGCCGCATGTGTGGCCGATTTTCCATCCGCGTTTTCCTGAAACGGCTAAGTCCATCGAACAGTCGGCGAACTTTATTCGTGCGACGACTTTAAAAGGGGGCGCGAGCCATGCGTAGCGATATGGCGAAACTGGTCGTTGCGATTGTGCTCGACATTCTCGACTTCACCGTCGGTCGGGTGCCAGGCTTCGAGCTTGTCTTTGACGCAGCCATGGGCGTGACCGCCGTTATTCTTTGGGGTTGGCCGGGGTTGTTCGCCTTCTGGGAGCTCGCTGACCCGACAGGGCAGGCGGACGGATTTGTCCCGACCATGACGCTGATCGCGCTCAGCCAGATGGGCAAGGGCAAACGTAAAAGCCGCAACCCGGAAGAAGCCTAGCGTCAGCTAAACCGGCGGAGATAAGGAACGCCGGAAATCAACAGGCGTTCCGCCTTGCCATCGAGAAATCCGTCAAAGCGCACCCAGTCCGGCCACCACTCTTTATCGCCCGGGCGCCAGTCGCCATTGTCGAGCTGCGTCAGTACACTGATATAGTTAGCATTCTTCATGACAAGTTTGTCGCCGCGGGCATAGATCCTGATTGGCGTGGACCAGCGGTTATCGCTGTCATATCGCCCTTCGAGGGCGTGCAGCTCTGGCGTGGGCGATGGCAGATAACCCTTTGAAGGGTCGGCGGCATATTCAACGCTTCCCGCCCAGGCGCGGATCGGCGCGCCGCCTTCCACATCAAACTGCAAGCCGGTGATTTGAAAATCTTTATCCTCACAGGCGAAGTGTTTGTCGCCAATCGGCTGCATTTTTGTTTCGCGATCGCTGCGCCGCATTTTGATCTGATCGCCATCGGCGACAACTTCGAACGCATCGCCGCTTTGCGCCTTGAAAGCGCCCACAAACTGAGCCGGTTCCTTGACTGATGGTTTCGTCGGGTTTGGCGTCGGCGCCGGCGCGTCATCCTGCGCCGCCTGCAACAACTGACAGGCGTAAAGCGTCACATCGCGCGGGCGATAATTCGTCGCGTAGTGCACATTGCCGGAAGCGAAGGCTGCGACGCCCGCTGCGCGATCGAGATGCAGCGACGAGGAGAACGACACCATGCCGCCGGTATGGTGGAGATAGGCGCGTTCATCCTGCGTGATATGCGCGACGCCGTTGCCGTATTTCGCGCCCTCTGACCAACCGGGCGCATCTGCGGGCTCGCCGAGAAAACGTATCGCTGTTTCATCGGAGAATACCGATCCGCCTTTGCCGTTTGAAACGCCGATCAGAAATTTCAGGAACAGCGCCATATCTGACGCCGTTGCGCCAACGCATCCCGACGCCCCGTCATAGTCGACCCATGGCGCTTCGCTTCTTGCGCCGGGACGCATGGCGGGCCGGTCAAGCGGCGCGGGCTGGTATCCTTGCGCATAACGATCGCGATCAATCGCGCGCATGGCGCCAATCGAGTCATTCATGCCAATCGGGCGGAGAACGCGGGCTTCCAAAGCCTCAGGGAAAAGCCGCCCGTCAGCCTTCGCGACGATCATGCCAGCCAGTTTGTAGCCAAGGTTGCAATAGGCCCAGTGTGAGCCAGGTTCAAAGCCGCTCCACAATCCGCCATCGAGAATAACCGGCGCGCCGCGCGGCAAGCCTGATGTGTGATCAAGGAGATGTTTCAGCGTAATGGCGTCTCCGTCGCGTACGGACAATTCCGGCATCAGCTCTGCAAGGCGGGCATCCGGCGACAGTTTTCCTTCGTCAATCAACGACCATGCCGCAAGCGCCGTCATCATCTTGGTTATAGAGCCGACCTGAAAGAGATGATCAGGACCGACGGTGACATTGCGATCCACATCCGCAAGTCCGGCGTTGACGATGCCGGAAAATCCGTTGCTGTCGACAACGCAAGCCGTCATGCCGGGTATGCCCCAGTCAGCCCTGTGTTGATCGACATAATCGGCGAGATAGGAAAGCGCTTTTGACTGAGCGCGTCCGCCGCCGGTTTTATGGGTTGCCGCGCTGGCGGAGGCGCTGAGCCCCGCGATCATTGCGCCGCCGCTAAGAACTGTTCGCCGATTGACCTGCATGTCGACCCCCTGCTTGTCGATTCGAGATGAGGGCGAGTGTGATCTAACCTTCGATGAGCGGCAAGGGTGCGCCTTGGCTGCCCTAAGGATGCTGCGGTGCTCAAAATGAAATCAGCCCGCCAATCCCCGTGAGGGAAACAGCGGGCTGACCGGGTACGCAACAGATCTCCCCCGGAGAATTGAGCCTAGTAGCGACCCCTGCGACGTGGCGGACGGCCATATTCGCGGAACGAGCCGTCTTCCCAGTAGGTGTCGCCATATTCAGGATCGACATAATAATAACGGCCGGAATAACGGTCATAACGGCGCTGGCCGTTATCGCGGGCGCGGCCCCAGCAGGTGCCCGCGCGTGAGCAGCCTTCATAAGCGCCGACGGCGGCGCCGATCAGCGCGCCATAGGCGGCGCCGCGGCCTGGCCGGCCTGCAAAGATTTCCCCAGCGATGGCGCCGCCGGCCGCGCCAATGGCGGCCCCGGTAAGAGCGCCTTCGCCTGTCGACTGACACCCTGTCACGGCCAGCAGCATAGCGCCTGACGCGATGATGAGATTCTTCATTTTTCCCTTCTCCTTACCTTGACGCGTGAGTGCGCTCTTTAGATTTCTGCGGAAGGACGCCCGCCTTAATTGGTAAAATTGCTGTTATCCAAGGCGAGAATGAGGCAAGGGTCGGGCCGAATTGCGCCCGCTGCATCACGCTCTTGCGAGCGCGCGGCGATGCAATAGGTTGGGGCCAAGTCGCGACCACCACAAATCAAGGAGATCGACCATGACCGGCAAGACAAGCAAGGCCGTATTTTTAAAAGCCTACCCTGCGGGAATGCCGGAGCCGGCGGATTTTGAAACGCGCGAGATCGATGTTGCGGCGCCCGGTGACGGCGAGATGCTGTGCCGCACGGTGTGGATGTCGGTTGACCCCTATATGCGTGGGCGCATGCGGCCGGATATCAAAAGCTATATCCCGCCTTTTTCGCTGGACGCGCCGCTTGAAGGCGGGTCCGTCTCGGAAGTCATCGAATCGAACAATCCAGCCTTTCAGGCGGGAGATTATGTGGTCGATTTCCTTGGCGGCTGGAAAGAATATTACATCTCCAACGGGGAGCGGACACAGAAAGTCGATCCTAACCTCGCACCCTTGTCGGCCTATCTCGGCGTTCTCGGCATGCCGGGCATGACCGCCTGGGCGGGCGTCACGCAGATCCTGAAACCGAAAGAAGGCGAGACGATGTTTGTCTCAGGCGCCGCCGGCGCGGTTGGGTCGGTCGTTTGCCAGCTGGGCAAAGCGAAGGGATGCCGAGTTATTGCATCCGCCGGATCGCCCGCGAAATGCGAATGGCTGGAAAAAGAAGCAGGCGTCGACGTGGCGCTGAACTACAAGAACTACAAAAATGCTGGCGAGTTGACCAAGGCGCTTGCGGAGGCGGCGCCGAAGGGCGTTGACTGCTATTTTGAGAATGTCGGCGGCATGCATCTGGAAGCGGCGCTCAACTGCATCGGCTTTGGCGGGCGCATGGCGCTTTGCGGCATGATCTCGGTCTACAACAACAAGGAAGCCGAGCCCGGCCCGCCGAACCTGACTAATATGATCGGGCGCGGCGTCATGGCGCGCGGATTTATCGTCTCGGAATATATGGACAAGGCGATGGAGTTCGCCGCCGAGGTCGCGCCGCTGCTGGCGCAAGGAAAGATCAAGTTCCAGGAGTCCGTATACGAAGGATTGGACACAGCGCCGGAAGCGTTCATCGGTCTCTTCAAGGGCGAGAATTTCGGCAAGGCGGTGGTGCGCGTCGGGCCTGACCGCGCCTAATTCAATCGCTGCTCAAGATAGGCTTTGCTTGCGGCGTCCGCCGGGAACATCATCTCGATACGGATATCGCTGGCGCTGACATCCTGTACGGTGCTAAAGCCCGCGATGGTTGTAAACAGCGACAGCTTTTTGCCGGAGAGATTAAACACGGACGGGATCACCGCCTGGCCGAAATCGATATCGCTGAGATCGGCCTCGGCCAGTCGTTTGTGGCCGGCGATCTGGGCGGCGTAGCGTTCGAGAACGCGGTCGCCGCCGCGCTGCGCGATTTCGGCGCGCAGGCGCGCAAGAGCGAGGATCGCCGTCTCCTCCCAATTGTCGATGACGTCGCTTTCGCCGGTCGCGCATAAGGCGTCGATCATGTTTGTCGCGCCATTAACGCCCGTCGCGGCGAACAGCGACAAGGCGCTCGTATTGGCGTTGATCACGTCCCAGTGGCGGTCGATGGCGATGGCAGGGTAGGGGTCATGACTGGTAAGCATATGCGCAACCGCATCATGCACCGGCGCCAGATCCGCCGCGTCTATTTCAAGCTGCGGAAACACCGGCGCGAAGCCCGCGATATGCATCGCGTTATTCGCTGTATCCTTCGGCATGTTCAGCGCGCTGGCGAGGCGGATCACCATGGCGCGGCTGGGCTTTGCGCGGCCCGATTCCAGAAAGCTTAAATGCCGGGCGGAGATATCCGCCTCAAGGCTGAGGTCAAGCTGACTGAAACGGCGGATCGTGCGCCATTCCTTAAGCATGTCGCCAAATGCGGATGTGGTCATGGCCGGCTCCGTTATTCGTGCGGGCGATCCTATGGCGCCGCGGCGCTTATTTCACTTACCTCGGAAGTAATTGCGGCGCGTCGCTCCTCACTGGCAGTTTCGGGCGAAGACATTGGAAAGGAACGCTCCCATGACTGAGAAACAGGCTGCAACCATCATCCGGTACGTGTCGATGATGTTCTTCTTCACCGCGCTGATTTTCGCTTCCGGCGCGTTTGCGCCGATCGACGGCGCCTCCGTCTTTCTGCACGATCTCCTCGACTGGCCGCTGGATGGCGGAACGGCGGAATACACCAAAGAAGCGCGCTGGTTCAGCGCCATCGGCGGCGGCGTCTTCGCAGGGCTTTGCGTGCTCTTTTACTTGGTGGTCGCGCCGCTTGTGGAAGAGGGCTCGCGCCTTGCGGTGCGCGGCGTTATCGCCGCCATGCTGGTCTGGTTCGTGATCGATTCCGCCGGGTCCATCGCCGCCGGCGTCCCGGCGAACGCCGTTTTCAACGTGGCGTTTCTGGCGGTGTTTCTCGGCCCGATCCTGGCGATCCGCCGCGCTGACGGACTGGCGGCCGAGGCCGGTTAAGCCGTCCGCCCGAGCCGGCGAAGGTTAACGCGCCGGCCCCCGGCAGATCCGGCTTGACGGGGTGGCGAGGCTGGCCTACACCGCCTGCCTCGCCGCGCACTCTCTCTACAAGGGGCGGCGAGCCCCTTGCGCGGGTGTAGCTCAGTTGGTTAGAGCGCCGGCCTGTCACGCCGGAGGTCGCGGGTTCGAGTCCCGTCACTCGCGCCATTTCAACCGAAATGGAACTCCCCTAAATCACTGATATTAAACGGAATTATCAGTTTCGTTTGGATATCTATGCGCCAAATGGCCGGCAATTGTGGACCAAATTGGGACCAAATTGTGGACCAATGGGCGGCGTCATGAAGCGCGTCGAAGACAATTCCTACCTCGAACAAAGAGGCCGGGTCTGGTGGTACAATCGCCGGGTCCCGAGAAAGTTCGCACACCTCGATACGCGCAGACGCATCAAGGAATCGCTCGGTACGACATCGGTTGAGCAGGCGCGTTACAAACGGAACATGCTCGCCGAAGCGGACGATCACTATTGGGCGTCGCTTCGCATCGCAGACGAGACAGGACCGTCATCCAATCGCGAAGTCTCTGAAGCCGTACGTCACCGATATAAGATGGCGACGGTCAAAGCGCTCGCGAGCGGCTTTACATATCAAACGATCGATCATCTCGCGACGGCCGCCCCGATTGAAGAAGCGCTTGCGAGACTGTTAGCAGTGCAGACCCAGGCGGGACCAAAAGAGATACCTAAAGAACGGGACGCCGAAGCTCTCTTGGGCGGTGCTACGAAGCCAACCATTGCCGTATCAGAGGCGTTCGAAATCTATCTCTCCGAAGTCGCCTACAACGCTCAGCTCTACAAATCGCCGAACCAGAGAGCGTCATGGGAGAAGACGAAACGCACCTCGATCCAGTACTTCATCGACTTCGCAGGCGATATCGCGCTGGAGGACATTACGCGGGAACTTGCCCTGAAATACCAAAAGCACTGGGCGAGGCAGGTCAAACCGAAGGACAGCAAGACCAAGCCGATGGCGCCGAACACAGCCAACCGCCATATCGGCAATATCCGTTCTCTTTACACCGACTATTTCAAGCACATTGGCGAGGATGAACGACCCAATCCCTTCCGCAACATGCACTTCAAGGCAAAAGCGCGAACCGAAGTGCCGCCATTCTCCTCGGACTGGGTGCGCACCAAGATCCTCGCGCCTGGGGCGACCCGCAGATGGAATCCAGAGCTGCAGCTGATCCTATTCATGTTGGTCGAAACTGGATGCCGGCCGAGCGAAATCATCAATTTACGGATCGAGGATTTCCATATGGACGGGCCGGTTCCCTATATCGCTATCCGGGCGCGCACCGACCGCGAGGTGAAAACCGACACGTCCGAACGAGACATCCCGTTGGTCGGCATCTCTCTCGAAGCGGCAAAGCGCGCCGCGCCAAAAGCGTTCGCGCATTATTATGACCGGAACGAACTTGTCTCCGCGAACATGATGAAGAACTTGCGCAATCGGGGTCTGTTAGAAACACCTGAGCACAAGGTCTACTCGCTACGACACGCCTTTGAGAAACGCATGCAGGAAGCAAATATCGATTACGGATTGCGTTGCCTTCTCATGGGTCACAAGACGACGAGACCAATTTATGGTGATGGCGGGTCGTTGGAATATCGTCGTGATGAGCTGTTGAAGATCGCCCATCCGATTGATCCGCGGGTGATGGAGCTTTTTGATCTGGAGAATTTGAAGTGGGAGAATCAGGCTTAGCGGCGATCAAAAGGAGGCGAAACTCATTCATCAAATTTCCGCAATTTCGTTCGAAAGCTCATAGTGACAAGACCATACTCGCGCGATCATCTTTAGCCTTGGCCGCCACAAAGGATGGATGCGCGTACATTCGCTCCAGCCATGCTTTGCAATTAGGATGAGTGTCGGTCAGGTATCCGCGCATATTGGCGGATTCGAACGGGTAACTGAGATTAATATCTGCTGCCGTCAATTGATCGCCTCCAAACCAGTCCGCGGACGACAAATCCTTTTCCGCAACATCCAGCAATGCGTTCATGCGAGGTTTGGCAAATCCATTCGCCGCCGCTTTCAGGATAGGCGATACAATTGGCTTCAGGAAGAAGGGCAGTCGCTCAATAATAATCCGGAAAATACTATCCATCAGCATGATCGGCATCATCGACCCTTGCGCCACATGCATCCAGAACAAGTATCTAACTCGATTGGGTGCGCCGACCTGGGGCCGCAATGTGTCGGAAGGATACACGTCTAAAATATAGTCGATAATCGCACTCGATTCCGCCAGGACCTTACCATCATGCTCAATCACCGGCGCTGACCCGAGTGGCGACAGTCTCTTGTATTCTAACGGCGCCAGGTGCGTTTTGGGATCGCGATTATAGAGTTTAAGCTGATACTCCACGCCGAGCTCCTCGAGAAGCCAAAGAATCCGAAATGACTGGGAATACTCAAGATGATGAAGGGTGATCATTGCGGTGATCCTGTTTTGAATGTTTGCACCAAGGCATCGACATTTGCGAAATCGGCATTCGATAGGGAGGTCTTCATTCGCGTTAGGTGGATGTCGGCGAGGTAGAGCGCGTGATGACCAGAGGACGTGATGGCGATGTGGACGGACATGCAAGTCTCAACCTGGTAGAGCTGGGTTTTTTGATCAGGCTGCGTCGTTGTTCTTCTTGTTTGGCCAAATGATTCCGAAAACCAAGCCGACGCCTGCACCAATCGAGGGGCCGAAAACTACCCCCAAGGATACATTGCCAAATGCCGCACCTAACGCTGCCCCGAAAGCTGCCCCCAGTCCAGCGCCAAGCGCCACGCTAAATCCAAGTTTCATAACACTCTCCATATAGCGAATAGAATTCTCATAGCGGTCTAAAGTGGCAACCGACGTAATTGTATAATTGCTATACAGATCTGATCACTTCCGCGGCCCTAGTGATTGGCGTATCCTTCGCAATGTCATGATTGCGTTAATCGTGGTGCGGAAACACTGTGTCAGTCTATACGCTAAAGGAGTTACTGGTCTGAAAATCGCTTCCGCTTTGTCTAACTTCTCAAACCAGTGGAACAGAGTGCTATTGATGAATATCGTCGTCCCCCACGATCCAAGTTGGAAAAGGCAATATTTAATTGAGGCAGACCTCATTCGCCGTGAGCTCGGGAACTCGATTCTGGCTCTTCATCATATCGGAAGCACAGCAATTTCGGGAATATTGGCAAAACCGATCATTGATATCCTAGGGGTCTCGGACTGCTTGGACCGACTAGACCACCAAGTATCGGCGTTTGAACGTATGGGATATGAAAGCCTCGGCGAGTATGGGGTTGAGGGTCGCCGGTACTTTCGAAAGTGTGATAGCTCGGGGAAAAGAACACATCACTTGCATTGTTTTGCAAGCGGTTCACCACACATTACTCGCCATTTAGCATTTCGAGACTTTCTACGCTCGCATCCGGTCAGAGCAGACGCATACTCTACTCTGAAACGAGTGCTCGTAGAAGAGCAGAAAACTGATTGGGAAGCATACATCTCCGGTAAAGCGCAGTTCGTCGAAGAAACAGAAAACTTAGCGCTCAACTGGTTCAATCGCCTCAATAAGCCTGCTGGATAATTCGTCTTCAAAATCGCGCGGAGGCGTGGCGCTAACTTCGAATGTTTCAGGACTAATCGCTCGTTTTTAGGCAAGGCTTTGATTCATTTGGACGAGAGCAGAAACTGCAGAATAACGTCGTTCAAGAGTTCCGGGTGTTCTTCAAGCGCATAGTGCGTGGCGTTCGGAACAACAAATAACTGTGCATCTGGGAGACTGTTGTACAGCTCAAATGTATGTTCCAGCGGGACATCTTCACGATCGCCATTGATAACCAACGTTCTTGCCTCGATCTGCTCCAAGTCTGATTTTTTGAACGTCGGGCTCGTGGTCCACATGGTGGCCATTTCGTCTAAGAGCTCCGCGAACTCGGTCAAATCCTCTCGCCCCGTTAGATAGTGTTTTATGAAATTACCCGGATAACGCGTTGGGTCCGTATTTCCGTCCCATTCATAATTCGTAATGAATTCCCGAACAGTGTCTGGATAAGCACTGTAATGGTAGGTCGCTCCAAGCAAAACCAATCTGTCTACAAACTCGGGATGCTCAATCGCTGCGGTGATAGCAGTTATTCCACCGTCACTAAGTCCTACGATGGAAATGCGCGGGTGCCCTAAATGACGTGCGAGCCCGATAACGTCCGCGGACATTAGCTCATATGAAATCGGAAGACCTGGTGGTCCGTTTCCGCTTCGGCCTTGCTTGCGGCTGTCGAGCGCCACGACGGTAAAGTGTTCAGCAAAGCTTGGGATCTGATTTTCAAAACTATCCCGAGATTCCAATCCGCCATGCAGAAGATAAAGCGGAGGGCCACTTCCTCTCACCTGATAGTCCAATTCAACGCCATTGATCATCGTCTTTGTCGACAGGGACGTTTGGGTGCAGGCTGTCAGGAAAATGAAAACGAAGAACGTACAGACTTTCATCCGTTATCAACTCCTTGTTCCGCAACCTGTTCGCCTGATTGACGCGACAGATCTTGCAAGAATGCCTTTATCCTCCTGGCATTGTATCCGCCATCAACAAGGCCTTCTCGCGATTTTGAGCGCATATCAACGCGGGTGGTTTGATCAATCTGCTCCACTCGTACAATCACATCATCCACAAAACGAAGGAAGGATGTAGAGACTTCTGCTTCGATCGTCCCTTTATCAGGATCCACTCCAATGATGGTCCACCCCGATCGCTCATCCATTAGCTGATGAATGCCCTCCATTGCATCACCAATGGGTTTGTTCAGGTGGAGAGGTTTCACGTCTTGATAGTTTTTGAGAATGACCGGGCCAAATTGATTTGGGAAACTCAAATCTCTCCCTTGGTTTGGGGACAAGTGACAAGCAGCGACAAACTCGGGGGGACGCTCAACGTCTGTAGAGACGTCATTAATTCGAGGGTGACTTAGATCTTTCACGACGTTCGCCATGATCAATAAAAATGGCGCGATTGCTATTGAAACAGTACCCCATTCAGAGCTCGGATCCTCCCGAAACAATACTAAGGCAAAAACCAAGCTGGATAAGCCACCAAGCATGATCGTCACCCAAGCCAGCATTCTTGGCCGCACGCCGAAAACCACCAAACAAACTCCGAGAATGATAAGAAGATAAGGCGTAAATATGAGGAACGGCATCATCGACTAACCTTCACGATCTTAATGAAGAAAGCACTTCGGCCAGTAGGTCGAAAACCAATCGAATGCGCCGACTGGTATGCACTTCACGGTGCGCGACGAGCCACACTGGAATCGAGAAAGGTTCTAATTCCGTCAGCACAGGTTTTAGTTCTGGAAAGCGTGCTGCGTCCTGATCTGTCGCAATCGCGATCGCGTGCCCGTTACGCACGATTTCCAATTCCACGATTTGCGAGTTTGACGCGTAACGAAAGTTCTGACGCGACAGATCAAAACCAATAGGACGAAGATATTTCAGCATCCTTTCTGTATCACCAAAACTAACAAACTGATGCTGGCGAGCGCCATCGCTCATCGCGGGGGAGCCATGTCTTTCGATATAAGGTTCTACAGCATAAAACCGCATCGTTTGCTCAGCGACGAGTTTGGCGATCAAGTTCTGTTGTTCAGGGCGCACGTGCCGAATGGCGATATCCGCCTCGCGCAAAATCAAGTCCTGGACCTCGTTGCTGGCAACAATTTCAATTTCCAGGTTGGGTGCGAGCTCGTGGAGCTGATCGAAAATCAGTGGCAACCGATATGCAGCGGTGAGTTCCGATGCGGTAACGCGCACCAAACCTTCGATAGAGGCGGACTGTCCTGTCGCCGCCAGCGCCATCAAGTTTGCTCCATCGGCCATCAGGCGAACATGCTCAACCAACTCCAACCCGGCCTTGGTCAACGTGACCGATCGGTTCGTTCGTTCGAAAAGAGTAACGCCCAGCTCTTCTTCGAGAGCTGTAATCTGCCTTGTCATTGTTGGTTGTGAGACATGCAGCGCTTTCGCGGCGGATGTGAGTGACCCTTCCTCCGCGACCGCAAGGAGTGCGCGCGCTTGATTCCAGTCAAATAGTAGATTGTTCCAGTTCATGCGGCAAACAATACCACGCATCTTCGAATATAAAACCAACATATTTGGGCGGTATACATTCGAAATTCGTATGGATAGATTTTCTTCCAACACAAGAAAACCCAACCGAGACCACGGATATTGATCCAGGTTTTTAGCAGGAGAATAATGCGATGTTCGAAGATGCAGTTCAGCAAATGTCGCAATTATCGCGGCCGGTGCAACTGTGGATGCGATGGCTCAACATCGTGCTTTTGCCCGCGTTCTATTTCGCATTTGAGTTTGAGGCTGCACGATGGGTGCTGGCCGCGAACCTGATTGGTTTGCCCGTCGGATTGCTTGCATTCGCGGTAACCAGAAACATTCATATGACTGGGCTGCCCCACATATTGTTCTGGACCCCGCTGCTGGCTTACTTGCTTCATAGCGTAGCATCAGATCCGGCATTTCACTTTGCCAGTTTGTACGCGTTTTGGCTGCTTCTTTACGGCACCACAATCGCAATATCGCTCGTCTTCGATATCCGAGCTCTGACTATTTACCTAACGCGCCGCAGCCAACGTGCAGCGAACCAGAACTCGTAAAGGAGCAAAACAATGCACGTTCCCGTAAAGAAAATTACCAAATACCCACTCTTCATTCGCGCCTTCTTTTGGAAGCAAAAAAGAACGTACGGAGAGGTCCTCAAACCAGGAATGCTTTGGGCGCGTTCGCCACTCGTCTTTGCAACCCTTGCTCTATTGTACGGGGCGTTAAACAGGAAGTCATCACCGATAGACGCGGCCCTACGCTCGCTCGTGACAGTTCGCGTTTCGCAGATCAATCATTGCGCATTTTGTATCGACATAAACTCGGCCACGCTTCTCAAACGCGGCGTAAGCATGGAGAAAATTGAAGCGTTGAGTGATTGGCGTTCAAGTGAAGCGTTTTCAGCCAAAGAACGCATCGCGCTTGATTATGCTGAAGCGATCACACACTCCGACAAACAAACTCATAAAGAGATGATGGATAGGTTGAAACTGCACTTTGATGATGATGCGATTGTTGAGCTGACAGGGCTTATTTCATTTCAGAACATGTCGAGCAAGTTCAACGCGGCTCTGGACGTTCCACCCGGTGGGTTTTGTCTCATGCCTGATATGGAACAAGCTGCGCGCCCGGAAAAAGCGAGCAAACTGATCTCTTTCGTCAGCTAAAGATACCGCCGAGTTGCTTTGCATTTTCTCCAAGAGACTAGAATGAAAAAATTTGACTTAAACGCTGGTGCACTTGCGCCAGTGGATAGCGAGCGCTCTTTGAAACTTGCGCCCAGCCAAGGCGAAATACCTCCGGACTTGCAAGGTACACTCTATCGCAACGGTCCAAACCCGTTCGGCGGCCGCTTTGAGGGTAACACCATGCTCGATTGGTGGCCTGCGCCTGGAATGGTCCATGCGTTCAAATTCTCGCCTGAGGACGAATGCCCCATTGAGTATAGCAATCGATGGCTTCGCACTCCCGCGCACTCTAGGCATCTGGGACTACCTGAAGCGGCGAACGTTCCTGAAACCAATCCCAATGTATCGCTGCTTGATTTCAATGATGAGATAATGGCCCTGGGAGAAGGCGTAGCTCCCCTTCACATCAACCATAGTCTTTCGCAAGCAGACAAGCCGTCTCTAGAGGGCTCGCTACTCAGCGGGATGACGGCGCATCCGAAAGTTGATCCACAATCGGGTGATCTTGTTTGGTTCTTTGCCACTCCCGCGAGCGAGCACATTAAGTACGGAGTTGTGAACGCTTCAGGGCAAAGTGTCGTGGAGGCGTCGTATTCTCTACCACAGCCAGTGTTCATGCATGACTTCGCGATCACCCAATCAAAGTCCATTCTGTTTGATCTGAACGTCGTGCTCGATACTGACCTTGCTTTAGCGGGTGATCCGTTCCCAATCAGCTGGGATCAAAACAAAGCGGCCCGCCTCGGTTTTTTGCCGCGGGTCGGGGGCAGTATCGATTGGCTCGAGATTGAGCCTTGCTTTTTGCAACATGTCGCCAACTGCTTCGAGATTGATGAACGGTCATTGGTTCTAGATGCGGTTCGATATCCATACTTTCTGAAGCGGTGCGAGCGCACCGGTAATCTCCTTGATAATCCGCTCGGCACATTATGGAGATACGAAATCGACCTGCGCAGCCGTCGCGTAAAAGAGTATCCTTTGATGCAGGGCTCTGTAGAGTTTCCACAAATCAACCCAAGCCGCACGGGGCGAGTGAATCGTTTTGTGTACATGGCGGAACAAGAACGAGACGATGAAATTCGGGGAGTCGTAAAACTCGACACACAAACGGGACGACAAGTTCGGCATTGGGTCGAATCCGGGGATCAAAATAGCGAACCCATTTTCGTCAGCTGCGGACGAGACGTGGAAGATGATGGGTACATTTTGCTACTCGTTTATCGCGCCGCGACCGACACATCTGAGCTGCGGATTTTAGATGCGCAGCGCGTTGATGGTGAGCCTATCGCGACCGTCCCGATTCCCTATCGGGTCCCAGCCGGCTTTCATGGCCTTTGGGTCCATGGTGGATATTAGTGAGCCATTGCTGATGTGGCTCTACCAACTGGGGACCGAAATGATTGAGTTTAATCGCACAACGCATTCGGACATCGCGTCGCACCGAAGAAGCTCTTCTTTTTCTCCGAAACGCGAGCGAATTCGGCAAAGCGAGCAAAAGAAGACGTTAAGAATTCCTAGCGACAGGCGCCTACTTGCCGCGCTCTGCTTTCATGAGGCTCTTTAGTTGCGTTCGAAGTTCCCTCAGACACTCAACGCCCAGCCGTTCGCGTATCTCAATAATCTGCTCAAGGTGGCATTCTCTTAGCTTTTTGGACGAACCGCACGGACAAGGCCAATGACCTTTCACCTTTTCCGCTGAAATGGCTTGCGCGTATCTGTTCGCCTGTTGCTCATCCAAATCAAATCCGATCATTGACGATATACTCTCGGCGACACCCTTGGCACCATGCGATCGTTCGTCGAATGGCCACTCTTTGGTTTGTTCGAAGTGAATTTGAGACAAAAAGAAATTGTATAACGGCCCATCGCAGAACGCTTGAAACGTCGTCGTGGACGCACGTGCCAACCACTCTTGCCAAACGCACAAACAGCACAACCCGGATAGGTACATATGCCGGTCGGCAGTTCGGGGGATTCGCTCACCAATCTCAAATACGAGTGGTTCACGTTTCGGAAAATCCTTGAAGAACACGCACTCAATTTCGAAACGTCCGGCTGCTCCTTCTGTATGCGCTCCATCACTGACAATAAACGATCCACGGGCGTACACCGCATCATCAGATTCTGCGAATTTCAGAAAAGGCTGTGCAAACCCGAGCGCTCGCCGGACGTCTTTGATTGTGAGCGAGGATTGCAGAGTCATCAGATCAGTTTATTCGCCTCCATGGTGCCGTTGATGTCCCTCGGTCTTTGACCCGATTTACCATCTCACTTGTCCGCGTAATGATCGCGGGCGCCGCAACCGTCGGCGTCGCGGTCGAGACCTTTTTAGGGAAGCTCTTTTCGATTTGGTTCATCACGTGCTCTCCGAGCCGGTTAGCCAACCCGGTCGGAATGTCATCTGAACGATTGGCGCGAATGTATGTGCCGAAGTCTTTTCGTGCGGTTTCCAGCCAGAGATAGAAGTTACGCTCTTTTTCTGGAGTTTCTGGCCACTTATCGGCAAAATTTTCTTCTGGATTGACCGGATTAGAGATCCATTTCTGACCCGCAACGCTGTGAATATGATCTTCCATTCCAGTCAGCACATTTGTGAGCGCCTCCACCAAAGACATTTCGCCACTGTAAGCGTGGGCGGCCAACGTGGTGATGATGATCGAGATCGGTTTGTGCTCAGGATCATTCGCAAACATCAGATCGCGATGTCGTTTCAAAATCTGGATTACTTTTTGCAGCGTCGTTTTGACTGCGTGATCTGGAATATCTTCGACTTTTGCATAGGGGGTCCCACGGTTGAATAGGGCCTGTTTTTCTTGACGAAGCACATCTTCCATTTCCAGCATAAACCAAGCTGCAAACCCCAGAGGGTTGCTGGTCGGCCAATCAAATGAAATCGCGTTGTAATTGGGATCGGTCTTATCCGTGATCGCGATTGCTTCTTGTGCGATGCGGTCGTTCCCAGCGATCTGATCAAACCCAATTGCGTTCATTCTTGCGCGGTAATTATCCGCATCGCTGACACATGGCAGTATATCGGCATGGAACTTTCGCTGGTCGGCGTACTTCAGTGTCCAGCATCGACGCTTGTTTTCTGGATTATGGTTCATCGAATGGGCCTGAGCATAAGCCATGACCTCTTCACCGACCGTCATCTTCAATTGCCTTTGGGTCAAATCACCTTTGGACGCATTTAGCCGGCAAATCAGATCGACATCGATTTCATCGGTGGCAGTCAGAGGTCTATTTGCCGTACCAATGAGAAAAGAACCTTGCGGTGCGACGTAAGGAGAAAAATTCCTCAAATTCGAGTTTGGGCGTTCAAGCCAGGCCCCAAGCGATTGATATCGCGCCACGACGGCTTCTTGAATTTCCGGAGGGATATCGATCTCTCGAGCGATTTTTTGGAGAACATCTTCATGTGTTGGGGGAGGAGACGCTTTTGTCATTGTATTATCCTTCTAGCTTGTGAAAGGGGACGAAAGGTGCTGCGGGTTCGGTGAAAAAGTGCGGTTTGAGGATGGGTTTCTGAATGCGTGCTTCGGTAAACCCCCGCGCTTTCAGCTCTTGAATCTTTTTGGTGTTATCAATGCTAAAGAATCCGTCCGGAACTGGCTGACAAATGCGCCAGATGGCTTTGCGTTCATGAGGATCGCCGGTGATAAGATGGGCAATACCCATTGATCCATGGGATTGGCCAGCCATGAAGAAATCAGCGGTTTTCTCGACGATACTTCGAGCACTATAGGCTTGCTTCATCTCGAATATGTCTTCGAGACAACTCACGCTCAGGACCCTCAATTGATCCGAAGGCCAACCTAATACGGAGGTCGCCTCAATTACGGCAAAGCCCGTGGGGTTATTCGCCCAAAGCCCTCCGTCTACCAACCCAACATCGTTTGCCGTGATATACTCACGAAAATACGTTGGTGCGGCCGACGTTGCTAATGCTGCATCGATTGCGGGATCTTTGTAGTCAGTCGTCAATCGGGAATTGTGCGCAGTCTTGTATACATAGACTTTCTTCGCGCGACCATTCCAGGAAGGGACCATCAAGCGTGTCTTCGCTTCACCGATACGTCTGTTTCCGAGAACCCCCTCTAACGCCTGCCTGAGCGAGGACGTTTCATACTTTGGGCCCCACACCGCCCATTTTGTTGTTCGATGCCACTTGGACAACCACGCTGAAAGGCCCTTTTTGTTCTGCGCAAAGATCTCGGGGCCATGCTTTTCATATAGCTCTGCAACCTCTCTTGCAGGAATGCCCATAGCTAGGGCGATCGCTATTATGCCTCCTGTCGAGGTTCCCGCGATGAGGTCGAAGTATGAACCGATGGGATGTTCGAGGTCTTCTTCTAGCGCAGCCAAGAACGCCGCGGGAAACGTCCCGCGGATACCACCTCCATCGATTGAGAGAATTCTTCTCATAATCAGCCCATAAATTAGTATGCTCTTAAAAAATAGGAGTATACTAAAAAATGTCAATATGTTTCAGTTGTCGAAAATGAGTCGGAGGCAAGCATGGAAACTTATGTGCTCAAGGAGGCAGTACGACGAAGATGGGAGTTGATCGAATTTTGCCTGAACTGGGAGGGTGCCGTAGGACGCAAACGCCTACAGGATGCGTTTAATATTTCACCTCAACAGGCCACAAATGACTTGAATGGTTATGCCGATCTTGCACGCGGCAATATGCATTACGATCCCAGAAAAAAATCATACATTCGATCCGAGACATTTTCAGAGGTTCTAACGTCGGGCGATCCACATGATTATCTCGATCGGCTTAACAGCGGGATTGATGGTCGCACGCAGGATGATGCTTGGATCAGCTTTTCTTACAGCGTATCCGGGATAGTTCCACGACGTCGGAAAATTTCGAGCGATGTGCTCAGAGAAATAACAAAAGGCATTCGTGAACAGCGCGTGGTAAAAGGGGACTACATTTCCTTGTCTGATGAAGCGCCCTTTGAAGAAAAGGAATTCGTACCTTTGGCGCTGGCGTCAGATGGTCATCGCTGGCACGCCCGAGTTTACAATGTTTTGAAAGACAGGTTCTCAGACTATGTGCTTTCTCGTTTTCGATCCGCAAGTGCGGAGCAATCATACGTTCACGAAATGAAGCGAGACGACGACTGGTTCGATACGGTGGACATACGGCTGGGGCCGAATCCGACATTGGATGCGGCCCGTCGCAACGCATTGGAGTTCGAATACGAAATGCAAGAGGGGCAAGTCGAGATTACAGTAAAGAAGGCAATGCTTTTCTACTACCTTCGTCATTTTGGCTTCAATCCGTTTGCGCAACGCGGAAGAAGAATGAGCAACGAGAGCAGTTTCAATCTGGTAATCATCAATTTCGATGAGATCGAACATGCCTTGGGACGACGCTGATCGTTCATTCAACCGCAATGTCCGCTTTTCGGAAGTTCCTGCTTAAGGCCATTTGATACCTTGCAGCCTCTCGTCGCTCGTCCATTGCTCCGGCTGAACACTGAATTTCTGACCTAGAAACTCGCAGATTGCATGAACCCCGGCCTTGTTGAACCATAGACGCCACGTCTGGTTTTGCGTCGGTGCCGGTGCTGCGAAAGCTTCACAGGTCAGGATGGCTGCATTCGGCTTGCGAGCTGGGTCCCTGACGGATGCATAGCGAATGAGTTGAACACCTTCTGCGCGCGCAGCCTCTTCGAGTTGCTGGCATGGCTCGTAGTCAGTCTGGTGCATCCAGATATCACTGGCGTCCGAGAAGGGCTTTGATGTGAGATCGATGGCAGCTTTCGTTGTAACAGGAACATCGAAAGCCGTGTGCTCGCTTGGCTGGACCGGAAAGGGTGTGCCCGGAGAATCTGCGTAGAATAGCAGCAAATGAAACGCCGTTTCGATAATCGCGGTCCTTGGTTCTTCAGACACGTAGTAGACGCCCGGCGTTGGTCCGGCTTTCCGGAAGCGCGAACCGTTCGGATAAAGTCCGTATCGGAACGGTGTCATGTAGAGATAATGCAGACCTTCGCATTCCGGCGGAACGGGCGGCTTGGTGTTTTCCAGAATATCTTCCAGCAGGTGTTGCTCATCCAGCGTGTCGACAAGCTGAAGCGTGGAGACGACATGTTGCGCCTCCACGCAGCGCCAGTAGGTTTTCTTGACGGGCGACTGCTCAGAGCGGAGCGCGTCTGGAATCCAGATAGGCAAGGCCATGGGTCAGTCCTGTAATCGTCTTGATCTGATCGAGAGGACGACCGCCAAGCGCCCGGTTGTCATTGCGCAGCCAGGCATGAGCCACTGTTCCATCGCCGCCTGTGATCGCATCAAGCGACCGAAACAGGCGAACGAACAGCGCGCCGAGTTCAAAGGCCTTGGAGCCTTCTTCCAGCCGAAACTCATCCTTGCGCATCCGGGATATGGTCGGTTCCGAAACGCCCAGAATCGTGGCGAGATCTTTTCCGGAAAGCCCAAGCTTCTCAGCAGCGCGCACAACAGCCATGGTCATGACGCGTGCCCGTTCCGGATTATCCACTGCGAGTGTCTGTGACATCGAAATATCCTTTCTTCGGAA
The DNA here is from genome assembly GCA_039196665.1 of Pseudomonadota bacterium. Lineage (GTDB taxonomy): Bacteria > Pseudomonadota > Alphaproteobacteria > Caulobacterales > Parvularculaceae > Hyphococcus. Next base: position 622,349 of record JBCCUQ010000002.1, read on the forward strand.
AGAATATATATCATTTCTTTCAGTGGAAATCAAGATAATGGGCTTTCGCGTTTAATTTCAGGGACTTGCCGACCGATAGCTGCTTCAATCCGGTCAGCTGCGGATCGGCGCTTCTGCACCTCGAGGTCAAACCGATCGAAGAGCGGAAAGTACTTCTCCCCACAATAACGCACGACGAGGGCAGCGATCCTGCGGCCTTCTTCGAGCTCTTTGAGAGAAATGCTCATTCTACCGCTCTTTGGTCCGTCAGTTGGCTTTCGACCGGTTCCAGACCATGACGCCTGTGCCGTCCTTTTCGTTCTCGAAGAAAGCAGCGCGCACAGGGCTCGCAAAACTTGGATCATCAAGTTTGACAGCAAGGTAAGGCGTTTCGCCTTGCTTGCTTTCCTGACGCCAGGCTGCGCCGAGTTCTGCGCCGCCCGCATAGAGCCGGAAGTCTGGTGCGCCATCGCTTGCCTTATCCTTGTTGGGAACAAGCTGCGCTTTCACATTGATGGTCATGGTACGGATGGTGCCGGTATAGGCTCCATCCTTTGCGGTGAAAGTTCCAATCTGTGCCATGGGTTTAATCTCCTGTATTGGCGTGAAGAGCGCGGCGCGCTCGTTTGAATCCGGCATCCGAGCCGAGAAAGCTTTCCAGCATGGCCGGGATCAGCGCTTCGGGTTTTTCCTCTGCGCCATAAGTCTGGCGGTAGATTTCTGCATAGTCGCTGAGTGCGCTCGCGAGGTCTGGATCGACTGAAAGGCTCATACGCACCGGCGTGCGGTCAGGTAACTGACCAAGTCGAAGGGTCATGTTTTTGCTCCTTATGAATGGGGTCTGAGAATGAGGTCGCGGGTGACAACGACGCGCACAGGCCAGCCAGGGCGCACACGGATAGTCGGTTGAATTCCAAGATTGCGGTCGACGACGCGCTGGCCCGCCTGGTTGATCGTGTCTGTTGTTCCGCGCCGGATTGCGCGCTCGATATCGCCATCTCCATCCGCGCCAAGCTCTGCGCCAACACCAAGAATGGTGGCGAGTCCCGCTGCGATGAAGACGCGGTCCCAATGGTGATCCGTTCTGTCTGACAGACCCGCATACCCTTGCACATCTGCACCTGGCGCGGAAATGACAATCGACGACCCATCAGGGAAAATGATCCGATCCCAGGTCACCAGTGCACGGTTCTGCCCGAATGAGACTTCAGACTGATAACGTCCGATCAGGCGTGACCCCTGCGGGATCAGAACATATTGCCCAGTCACGGTATCGTAGACCGGCTGAGTAACTTGAGCGACGATGGTTCCTGGTAGGTCGGAGTTGATGCCGGTAACGAGTGATGCCGGGATAAGCGTTCCCGCCATGACCTGATAGGGCGAAGCGGGGTCTTCGACGCCGTGCTGGTTATAAATATCGCCGCCCGCACCTTCACCGGCAAATGCAAGCTTGCGGGATTGGAGATTTGTATCAGCCGATTGACTGAAGGCTGACGGTGCGCCTTGCGGCAGCGCGGCGAGCGCAAGAAGTTCCGATCCAAGATCAAGTGTAGGATCACGATATGACGGACCGGAATCGGAAACGGTCTGGCCACCGGTTTCGGATTGAAGCTGAAAGAAGACCGGCGCGCGGGCCGCCTCATCGGCAAGAGCCGCTTCTCGCATGCGCCTCGCCCTCTCGGCTTCATCGACGGGACTTGGCCGGAAATCATCTTCCACCCTTGTAACGAATTCGGGTTCCAGCCCAAGTTCGCGCTCGGCGCGGAGCATCGTCGCACCAAGATCGCCGGAGAGCGGCGGGCCAAGCCGGGTTATGCGGGTGTCAATCGGCGAGATGTCGCTGTAGCTGGCGGGCAGCGCCCCAAGCCCCTCAGGCGTTCTGGTGTTCGTTGTGTTGTAGAGTTCCCGTCTTGTATCGGGATCTACCGCAGTAGGCGGTTTCAGGGCGATGCTCATTGCTGCGAATAACCCGAGCACGCCAAGACCTGCGCCCACCATCAGAACCTTGCGATTGATCCGGGTGACCGGTTTCGGACTGGAGCGGATCTTGAGCCGCTCAGCATGCTCGTCAAAGGGAATGGGCTCGGACATCTTCCTAGCCCCCAAAGATTGCCGCAAGGGGCGAGCGTCGCTCATGGCGTGATATGCGAACGACGGTTTGATTGCGTTCACCAAGGCGCAGCTCGGCCGCACGGAACAACCGGTCAACGACATAATAATTGCTGCGCACACGGTAGTTCACGAGTTCAGCGTCGCCGTCTTCGCCCAGCACGAAGAGAGGCGGCAGATCTGTGGCCATGATGTTATCCGGCATCTGGATGAAGACTTGCCGCCCATCGTCAAAGACGCGCACAGGTTTCCAGGCCGGGCTGTCACCGCTCATGCGGTAGTCAAAGTTTAGACCCTCCAATTTGAGGCCACTTCCAATACTGCCAGCCTCACGGGCAACAGCACGCTCATTTCGGGCGGTAAGACCCGCCAACTCATCTGCAGGATAGCGCCAGGACAGGGCTGCCATATAGCCGCCTTCGACGCTTTCCAGTTCAAGGTGATAAGTACGACGGTCGGTGGCGATCATGAGATTGGTGCGGATGCCAGATGAGATGGGTTTGACCAGTACATGCGCACGGGCAGTGTTGCCCGATCCAGAAATCGTATCTCCAACGACCCAGCGCACTGTGTCGCCTGCAGAAACTGAGACCAGCTCTTCGCCCGGTTGAAGGGCAACATCGCTAACCTGGCCGGGGCTTGCATAGAGCCGGTAGAGCGCGCCTTCGGTATAGGGATAGACTTGGATCGCATTCACATAGCTGTCGACTGAGGGTTCGATCAGCGCGCTTGTCCGACCTTCTTCAATAGCCTGGCGAGGTGAGGCACGCGGCGAAGAAACGGTTTCTACCGCCTTCATCTGCCCGGGCAATGGAAGTGGAACCGCCGTTTCTATGATCCGGGCAGGATATTCAGTTTCATCTTCTAAAGGCATCGCGGCGACAAAGGCTGCTGGGTCGATGGGATCGAGCTCTGTTGTGGCACATGCCGTTGTGAGCGCGAGGGCTGATGTGGCGAGGATAATACGTAGCATTGGGATCATTCTCCTGTGACGAGGTCCTGTCCCCAGTTGAGGGCATGGACATAGATGCCGAGCGGATTGGCGCGAAGCGTCTCTGCGTCCGTCGGCGGTTGCGTGATGATGGTGAAATTGCCTGTAAAGCGCTGCACCTGCATGAGCGCGCCATTCTCATAGGTCTTTTCAATCCAGCGAGCCTGGAAGCTGTCATCGGAGACGCGCACCACGCTGACCACGTCCACTGTGCGAGACTTGCGTCCGACATCGGCGAAGGGATCATTTTCTTGCGCATACTGATTGAGCGTTATGGAGGCGCGATCCGTCACGAACTCATAGGCGCGCAGCCAGTTCTCACGGACGACGACTGGGTCAACGCTGAGGCCTCTGACATGCTCGATGAAGCCCGCAAGGTGATGCGCGATCTGCGCATCGGTTGGGTTGTAGCGCTCCGTTACTGGACCAATCGCCCGGGCTGCACCTGTCTGATCGACTTCGATTACATAGGGCGTGACAGTTGACTGTAGGCTTCGCCAGACCAGAGCGCCGGATGTCCCGAAACTTAAGGCCAGGCATCCCAGCGCCATCAATCGCCAGTTCTTCGCCTGCACACGAGCAGACCCGATACGCTCATCCCAGACCTGACCCGCCTTCTGATAGGGCGTTTCCGGAAACGGGCTTGGGCCGTATGAATTTGAGGATCGCTTGAACATCTATTCGTCCTTGTCATTGAGTTGTGGGGCTGCACCGGACGAACCGCGATCACCGTCGCGAAGGCTGTGAGCCGCCATCTGACCGGCCTGGCTGGCATTCTGGCGAGCTTGCATCCGGCGCGCCCATCCAGGGCTTGAACTTGAAGTGGATGATCCGGACCCGTCGCTTCCACCGGAGCCGCCAGTCGCGCGCCACGCGCCCTGACTACCTCTGCGGTAGGCGTCTTTGAGAGACTGAGCTGGTCGACCGGCGGTTCGGCGTATGGCGTCACCGCCTGCGCGGGCCATGCCCGCGACACCGGCGGCGACCGCGCCGACGCCGGACGCTCCGGAGGCGACTGAGCCGAGCGTATATGAGGTACGCGCCGCTCCTGCCATGCTGGCGCCTGCTTTAACAGCGCTTGAAGCGCCGCCCGCAGCCGCGCCAATCGCTGCGCGACCACCAGCACCTGCAACATAAGTCCCGGCAGCCGCGCCTGCTACAGCGCCTGCCGCCGAGCCCGCACCAAGTTGCGGCGCGCCTGTGATCAACCCGCTCGCTACGCCCGGCGCAAAGATGCCCATCCAGAAGAAGACAATAGCCGCGAGCACCGTACCCATGACTTGCGCGAGCGTGACATCATCACCGGTGCGGAACGCGTCGGTCACCGAAGCAAACAGCGTTGAGCCGATGCCGATGATGACGGCCAGCACCATGAGTTTGATGCCAGACGTGATGACACTGCCGAGAACACGCTCTGCCAGAAAAGCCGACTTGTTCCAGAGCGCAAAAGGCACGAGCACAAACCCGGCGAGCGTCGTCAGCTTGAATTCCAGAATGGTGATGAAGAGCTGCACAGCGAGCACGAAGAACGCCACCATGATAATCGCCCAGGCGATGAACATGACCGCGATCATGATAAAGTTGTGAAAGAATGAGATCGGCCCGAGCATGTCGCTGATCTCGGCGAGCAGTGGCTGCGCCGCGTCAAAGCCAACGCCTGCTATAAATCCTGGACGGAGCAAATCTGCCGCCGTCATCGTTCCGCCGCCTGCCGTCACGCCGAGCTCTGCGAAGCTGTCAAAGACAATATTGGCAAGCAGAGCAAAGTTGCCGATCACAAAGGCGAAGAAACCGACATAGAGCACCTTCTTGATCAGGCCTGCGATGACATCGCTGTTCTGAGAGAGCGCCCAGAAGAGGCCCGCAAGCGTAATATCAATCGCGATCAAGGTGGTCGTCAGATAAGCGACATCTCCCGCCAGCAGGCCGAACCCGCTATCAATGTAAGCGATAAAAGTCGCGAGGAAGGTATCGATGACGTCCATTAGTCGGGAGACCCTAAAAAGGCGCGGGTGCGGGCGCGTCCACGTTCGGCTTCAGCAAGTTGCCGGGCGCGTTCCAGCGCTTCAGCGCGATAGTGCGACGCCATCATGGCTTCCATCTGCATGAGCTGTTCGGTCTGCAGCGCTTCAATCTGATTGCCCGCCTGCAGGACTTGGAGGTTCCCAGCAGCGGACTGGCTATCACCAATAAGACGATCGAGACTTTCGCTATCTGCGCGAGCCGAGGAAACGACTTCTGCGGTAACGAGCAAGCTTTCGCGATAGGCCGTACGCGACTGGCGCCACCTCGCGCGGGCGTCTTCTACAAGGACAGCCTGAGATGGGGGTTCACTCCCATAATCTTCCGGGTAGATCTCTTCATATTCGCGCTCGATTTCTTCGACGCCGTACCCGATGCCTTCAGCTTCCCGCATCAATTCATCGATACGACGCATGCGGCGCAAAATATCGTCGGCGATGGAGTCTGGCAGACTTTCGAGGTCACGCGCCATATTCTCCAGCATCTCAACCTCATGGGTGAGTTGCTGGATTTGCTGATTGATTTGCTGGAGTGACCGGACGGCTGTCAGGATATTCTGGGTATGATTTACAGGATCATAGACAATTCCGCCGCCGAATAGCTGCGCAGCTGCGGGCGACGCGGTGATCAAACTCATTGGAAGCGCGCAAAGGGCGGCGGAAAGAAGAAGGCGTTTCATCAAAAAGCTCCTATTCTGCAGCGATGGCGTGTGAGGGTGGGAAGGGTTCGTGGGCGTCGGGCGTTTCGTCCGGCCAACGGCTGAGAAGGTCTGCCGCCCAGGGCAGACCTTTCTCGTGAAGCCAGCATTCTGCGAGTCCGTCGCCTTCCGTTTCGGCAAGCACGCGGTCGAGCATCGCCTGATCTTCTGGCGTTGAGGCTCCGCAGACGGATAAAGCAATCGGGCCAAGGCCGAGATCGAAGACCCGCGCACCGAGCGGCGACTGATAGCAATAGTCGCGCTTCGGCGTTGCCCTTGAGATCAGCTCAATCTGGCGGGCGTTAAGCCCGAACCGCTGATAGGTCTCTTTTGACTGCGGTTCCTGGGCGCGTTCGTTGGGTAGGAAGATGCGTGTGGGGCAGCTTTCCACGAGCGCGGGGGCAATGCTTGAGTTGGCAATGTCGGCGAGGCTTTGCGTGGCGAAAACGACGGACACGTTTTTCTTGCGCAATGTCTTCAGCCATTCGCGGATGCGCGCGGCAAACATGGGATCATCAAGGAAGAGCCAGGCCTCATCGAGAATGAGCAGCGTAGGCTTGCCGTCGAACCGCGCTTCAAGCCTGTGGAAGAGATAGGTGAGCACCGGGAGGGCCGCGCCCTTGGCGTGCATCAGCTCTTCCATCTCGAAGCAGACCGTATCGGCGAGGGTGAGGGTTTCATGATCGGCGTCGAGCAGGCGGCCATGGGCGCCTTCCAGCGTGAACGGGTGAAGCGCTGATTTGAGGGTCTCGTCCTGCAGCATCAGGCTTAAGCCTGTCAGCGTGCGCTCGCGCTCCGGCGCTGAACTGAGAGATTGAATGGCCTCCCAGAGCCTGGCCTTGAGGTCTGGCGTCATGCTGACGCCCTCATTGGCGCACAGGCCAGCGAGCCAGTCGGCGGCGAAGCTCGCGCCGGTGTCTGTGTCCACGTCCTTCAGGGGTTGCAGGCTTGGAGCGTTGGAGCCGCCGAGATCAACATGCGCGCCGCCCATGCAAAGTGTCGCCGCACGAGCCGAACGGCCTTTGTCGAAGAGGAAGACCTGGGCGTCTGTGTAGCGCTTCCATTGCAGGGCGAGCAGCGAGAGCAGGACCGACTTGCCTGCACCGGTCGGGCCAACGACCAGCGTGTGGCCGACATCGCCAATGTGAAGATTGAGCCGGAACGGTGTTGTGCCATCGGTCTGCGCCTGAATGAGCGCAGGAGCATTTAGGTGGCGATTGGTCTCTTCACCGGCCCAGACCGCTGAGATCGGCACCATATGGGCCAGATTCAGCGTGTGCAGGATGGGTTGGCGGACATTGGCATACGGATGACCGGGCAATGAGCCGAGCCAGGCATCGACAGCGTTGAGGGTTTCTTTGATCGCGGTGAACCCACGGCCATTTACGATGCGCTCTGCGATGCGGATATGTTCATCGACCGTGCGTCGGTCTGGATCCGAGACGGTGATCGTTGTTGTGACGTACCCGTAAGAAACGAGATCGCTGCCAAGTTCTTGCAGCGCGGCATCGGCATCGGCGGCCTTGTTGTCAGCGTCATTATCAACCAGCGCCGCCTGTTCATTGAACATCGTCTCGCGCAGCACCGCGCCGATCGACTTTCGCTTGGCGAACCAATGACGGCGTTTCTTGCCAAGGACCTTTTCCGCTTCCGCCTTGTCCATGGCGATAAACCGTGTTGCCCAGCGATAGGCAAAGCCCTGACGGTTCAGCTCATCCAGAATGCCAGGCAGCGTCGAGGCCGGAAAGCCAAGAATGGTCAGGGTGCGCAAATGCGCTTCACCTATCATTGGCTCAAGCCCGCCAGCGAAGGGCTCGTCGGCAAGCACAGCATCGAGGAAGACGGGAAGCTCGGGCGTCACGACCGAGTGACGTTTGGTCGAGATGGTCGAGTGTAGATAAGTCAGCGTCTCATCGTCATCTAGCTTCGCGATTTCCGCGAGACAGGTGGACAGGAGATCGAAGACACGGTCGGCGTGTTGCTGGAAGGTCTCCAACCGGTGTCGCCAGGTCGCCGCATCTTCGGTTTCGGCACGCTGGATCAGGGCCTTTTCGGCCCGGCCCGTGGCATCAGCAGGCGGGAGCCAGAGAAGTGTCAGGAAGTAAGAGCTTTCGAAGCGGGTGCCGGTTTCTTCCGCCTGTAGCGCCCGTTCCTGATCGATGAGCCAGGACAGGGCGTCAGGAAAGTCTGCCTCTGGATAATCGTGAACCTCATGGCGCTGCGCCTCGAAGAACAGCGCCCAGCCCGAGCCGAACCGGCGCAGCACATTATTGACCCGCGCCATGACGGAAACGAGTTCTTCTTCAGTGGAACTTTCAAGGTCAGGGCCTCTGTATTTGAAAGTCGTCTGGAAGCTGCCATCCTTGTTGAGGACAACGCCGGGAGCCACGATACAGGCCCAGGGGAGATAGTCGGCGAGAAGCGTGGGTGTGTCGGCATATTCTTTCAGGTTCAGCATGTCAGATGCTCCTTGTGGCGTGTGGAGCGGCTCGCGACGGCCATGAAATCCGGATCACTCCGTGCCATGAACACCGCTGCGGAGTGACCCAGCACCCAGAGAATGAGCCCAGGTATCCAGAGCCGAAGACCGAGCGCGAGGGCAGCGGCCAATGTCCCGATAGCGATGGCTGCACTTCGCGGTGCGCCTGCCATCAGGATCGGTTCGGTCAGCGAGCGATGGAGGGGGATTTCATAGCCGTCGGCCATTAGACGAGCGCCCCGCCGCCGAAGGAGAAGAAGGTCAGGAAGAAGCTTGTTGCGGCAAAGGCGATGGAGAGGCCGAAGACGATCTGGATGAGCTTGCGCATGCCGCCCGAGGTCTCCCCGAAGGCCAGTGTCAAACCGGTCAGTGTAATGATGATCACCGCGACGATCCGGGCAACAGGGCCTTCGATCGACTGCAGGATCTGATCGAGCGGGCCTTCCCAGGGCATGCCGGACCCGGCGGCATGGGCGGGGCCGGCGATCGCCATGCCGATGCCGATGGCGGCAGCGACCTGAACCGTGCGGTGCGCCGCATTTAGAAAATGATAGAGCGTCATATGCGATCTCCTTGCGTGACGAGGGACAGAGAGCGGGAGACGAGGGGCTCGGTGATGTAAGCCTCGCCATTGAAACCACGGACGCGGAGCGCTTCTTCGACGCGGCGTTCGCCGCTCGCCCGGCTCATGAACACGACGACGTCGATCGCCTCGGCGATGAGATCGAAGGGCGCACGCGTTGTTGCTTCGAGGGTCAGCTGTTCGAGCCGCCGTAACGCGCCATGGGCTGAATTGGCGTGCAGCGTTGTGATCCCGCCGGGATGGCCCGTATTCCAGGCCTTCAGAAGATCGAGCGCTTCCGCCCCGCGCACCTCGCCGACAATGATCCGGTCAGGACGGAGGCGGAGCGTAGATCGAACAAGATCTCTGAGTGACGTCGTCTCGCGATAGGTTCTGAGCTGGACCACATTTCGCGCTGCACATTTGAGTTCGCGCGTGTCTTCCAGGACAACGATACGATCGTCTTCGAGAGCGGATTCGGCGAGAAGCGCGTTGGTGAAGGTCGTCTTGCCTGACGATGTGCCGCCGGCGATCAGAATGTTCGATCGGCTGTCGATAGCGTCCTTGAGGGCTTCGGCGAGCGCTGGCGCGAGCGCGCCCTGATCGACATAATTACTTAAGCTGAAGGGTGATGTCGCCGGTTTGCGGATCGAAAAGCAAGGAGAGGTCGCGACAGGCGGGAGACACCCTTCGAACCGCTCGCCGCTGCCGGGGAGCTCTGCAGAGACGATGGGGGATATGCGGCTCGCCGTGTCTCCCGCGCTTGAGGCGACGAGGCGGATTACGCGCTCGCGGTCGGAAGGAGCGAGTGTGTGTTTAGAGACGACAATCCCGACGCCGGCGGTCTCGATCCAAACCGATCCATCGGGATTGGCCATCACTTCGATCGTATCGGGGGCGTCGAGCGCCTCGCGCACAACTGGGCAGAAGGCCGTGCGTAGCATCGTGTTGCGGCGGGCTTCTGTTTCTCTATGGCACGCGGGCTGGCCCATCCAATGCTCCTCTCAACTGGCATTTGCCGGTACGATGAGCTTTGCAGTTGAGAGTGAATTCAGGGAGTTGGATTACAAGCCAATGGAGACATGCAAAGACGACCTGGTGCAGCGATATGCAAAGCCAGATCAATGATCATTATTGCCAAAAGCGCGTTTGACGCTCGCGTGTCAGGTGAAATATTTTCGCAGACTTCGATATGCTTCCAACAGGCAAGCGGCTGTATAGTAATGGATAAATAGGGGCGAAAAATTTCCCGGTAAAACTTAAGATTGGCATTTATTTTGCTGAACTCTCTTCTCAGGGGAGTTGAAGCATGAAGACCTATACCTTGAAATCAGATGGCGTGCTCGCGCGATACGATTATCTCTCGCGGTTGTCACCCGATCGATGGGCGTGGGAATACCTCCGTCGCAACAAGGAATTCAAACGCGATGCCGCGACGCGCAATGTCAACGATGTATCAGAGACGAAAGCGCCTTGCGCCGATATCTGGATTCTGAGGCCAACTACAACACAGACACTTGCAGAGCGCTGGGGGCTCGCCTTCATGCCGGACCTGGAACAGAACGGGTTTGATGCGGAAGCTGTCTGGAGCCATTACGTCTTTCCTGATCAAGTCGAGGTCAATTGTACACCGCGCAAACCCGGCCAGAGCTGCAACATTTGGGATCAGACAGTTCCCCATTGCCGCATCACCCATGTCACCGATCGATCCGCCAGAGAGTATCTGCTTATGAGAGGTAAAGGGTGCGTCGTTCAGATTCGCTGCACCGGAATGTCACTCCTAAGCGTCGAACCTGTTCGCATGAAGCTGCAGATTTCCGACATGCAGGCTTATGAGCGAAAACTGAGATATCAGAAAGAAGCCCTCAAACTCTATGGAGATGGTCCCGATACGTCAGAGCCGCTCTGGAGCAAGACCACGCAAATCCTGCGCAACGGTTTGATCGCGCTTGATTGCCTGGAACTTGGCATGAAGCAGCGCGATATTGCTGCCGTGATCTACGGCGAGGACGCGGTTGCCCATGATTGGGCAGATGACTGCAGCTCTCTTCGCAGTCAGCTTCGCTACGTCATCAGAAAGGCGGAGGGATTGCGGGATGGGGGATATCTCGTGGAGCTTCTCGGCGCGCGGCTTGGCCCTGATACGCAAGCCGCCTGAGCCTCTCTACGCCTCAATATATCTTCCTCACAGCCGGGGTTGGACGGACGGTGCGTCTGCCAGAGCGCGGTCACCGCACAAGGGGGCGGGATTTTCGTGATCAATCGTCTTTAGGTGTCCGACCTTCAGCGCCCCTTGCGCCGCGCCCTTACACGCTCCGGCGGAGCACCTTTTCGCCGCCCACCCCCGCCTGATGCGGGAAAGAATGCGAGGCGGCGTAAAGGAGACTGACATGACCGAACACCACCCGGACCCCGCGCAGATAACATGCACCGCCCCCGCGCATCCCGATAGACCGCGCATCTACGTGGCCTGCCTTGCAGCCTACAATAGTGGCTGCTTGCATGGGAGATGGATCACGGCCACCAGCCCCGATGAGATCAGAACGCATGTGCGCGCCATGCTCGCTGCTTCACCGATCCTGGACGCGGAAGAGTGGGCGATCCACGATTACGAGGGCTTCGAAGGGGCGCACCTCTCCGAATATGCAAGCTTCGAGACGGTGTGCGAGCTCGCTGATTTTATCGAAGACCATGGCGAGCTTGGCGCTAAGCTTCTCAGCCATTTTGGCGATGATATCGCTGACGCGCTTGCTGCCTTTGACGAATACGCTGGCGAATATCGCAGCGCTGCAGACTTTGCCGAAGAGCTGCATGACGACACTGGCACACAGATTCCGCAGAGCCTTCGTTACTATATCGACTGGGAAGCGCTGGCCCGCGACATGGCTTTGAATGGCGAGATCATGGTCTTTCAGACCGGCTTTGATGAAGTCCATATATTCTGGTCACGATAGGGAGGCTCAGACACATGTTTCTGGTCACGGCCCTTTATGGTGATGGAACAATCCGGAGCCATCTGGCGGCAAATGCCGTCGATGCGCTCAAATGGAAGATGGCGCTCGCCCGCGATACCTGGCAGGTCTTCATCAATCCACTGACTGTTCCGCTCGAATTATCAATGTGCTGATCAGTCGACCCTTTGCGTGTTTCTCGTCGTTGGAATTCTGATCCTCGCTCCGGTTCTAGCTAATCTAGACGCCAAACATCCCCTTGAGTCTTCGCACAAAGGATAAGGCCGTTTGTCAGCCAGACGTGTTATTCCGTTTCCGGAAAGTACGCCTTGAGCCCCTTGTTCCCGTCTCATGCCTGATGGCCTGGACGACGCCTGCCGGGCCTTGAAACCAGCCCTTTGGAAGAATTTTCCTCTGCGCTGCGCGCATTCACCGCGAAACAAAATTCTTCGTCGGGCCAGTGCTCCGCTACGCTGCGCCCGTTCCGGTTCAGGCCCGTCCAGCGCCGCCTGAACGGTCTGGCGTCGACGGGGACAAGGGGTCTTCTTCGACACATGGAAACGAAAGGAAGAACACCATGGCTAACGCACTCGGATATGTCAGCGAAACCAAATCAGGCTTTGAAGGCGCCCTCGCAATGATGAACCTCACAAGCGCGATCCGCATCGAGAAGAACGCGGACAAAGCCGCTGAAGGACAACCCGATTACCGCATCTATGCTGGCGAAACCTCCACCGAAATCGGCGGTGGATGGCTCAGAAAGGCTAGAGGCTCAGGCCGCGATTATGTCTCTATCACCCTCGCAGATCCACAGATTGGGTCGCGCAAGATCTACGCAAACCTTGCACCCGTCAAAGGCAAGAAAGGTCGCCACGTGATCCTCTGGAATCCGCGCGATTAGATCAAAACCTAAAGCGAAATGAGGCCACCTCGGAGTTAATCTCCGGGGCGGTTTTTTGCATGTCTCTGCTTGGTTAAGCGCCGGGGAGAAAATGCATCATGCGAATTTTAACCCTGCAAACGCGCGCATGTCTTGCCAATCCTTTCCCAGAACAAACAGGAGAAAGGAAAACTGCACAATGACAAGAAACCACAAGAAAAGTTCGCATGGAGACAATTGGCCAGAGCTTCTCAGCGTCGAAGAAGCCGCAAAGTTTCTGCGTCTCAAACGCTCCACGCTCGATCATTATCGCTGTGAAGGACGCGGCCCCATATATCGCAAACATGGCGCGCGCGTCTTCTATCCAAAGCCCGATCTCATCCGTTGGTCAGAGCGTAATTCCTATGCCTCGACGTCTGAGCGCTTGCGTGATCCCAAATGAAAAAGCTCAGTTTCTGGCTGACACTATCGGGCATTTCTCTTCTGGTTTTCGGCTGGGTGTTCGATCCCCTTGATCGCCTGATCTGGAACCATACAGCAAGTGCGCCGACAGGGCTGTACTGGCTGAGCGACGAGCCATTCACCCATGGCCGATGGGTCGTCGTCTCCAGCAAGAGCGATAGTGCGCAGTGGGCAGAAGCACGCGGACATGTTGGAAAAGACTGGCCCTTATTGAAGCAGGTTGCAGGCATGCCAGGCGATGAAGTTTGCCGAACTGGCCATGAAATTCGGATCAATAATCAGTCTGTTGCGATCGCAAAAGCGGTGGATTCATCGGTGCGAATGCTACCAGTCTGGGAGGGTTGCAGCGTTCTCCAGAGCGATGAAGTCTTCTTGCTCACAGCGCATCCGGCGTCGCTCGATGGCCGATATTTCGGCCCTATAAGACAATCAGATCTGGACGGCACCGCCATCCCCCTCATGACATCGCAGGACTGACAGGCTGCAAGCGTATGCAAAGCGATACAAGCATAGGCAGGGACAGGAAAAGCGAACCCGGTAGGGCAAGATTGAAGCTATGGCACCACATGGTGCCTAAGGCCTTGTCTGCACATCTGTTTTTTGGCGCCCTTTGCACAGCATTGTGGTGCATGTGTTTCTGGGAGCGCATTGAAATTACTGAATATTCATTGGTGCACGGATTGAACGGCCTGCGATGAGCGAGGAAAGACCCTTCACGCCGCGGGTCGGACGTATACGCGATCAAGGCGCGCCCGCAGGCAAGCGTCTCTCACGCCAGTTAAACAAGACCGGAGCGAGGCTTTCAAAAGGCCCTCGCAAGTCTGCCTTTACAGGCGCGCGTTATGGCACGGGCGGCGCAGCACGAACCGGTGGTTCTCGCCATAGGCATTTGTCCCGCCATCACATGCGCCGCGTCATTGTCAAAGTGCATATCGCAAGAGCGCGCAGCGCAGGTCCCGGACTCTTTCGCGCCCATGTCAGCTATCTGCAGCGCGACGGTGTCGATCGCGAGGGAGAAGGCGGCATTCTTTATGACCGCGACCAGGAGGGGATCAGCCCCCGCGAATTTCTGGAGCGCAGCGAGCATGACCGCCACCAGTTTCGCATCATCGTTTCGCCCGAAGATGGCGCACGTATGGGTGACCTCAAACAGGCAACTCGCGAGCTCATGGACAAAATGGAACGCGATGTCGGGCGGCGGCTCGATTGGGTTGCCGTTGATCACCACAATACAGGTCATCCGCATACCCATATCGTTGTGCGGGGTCGCGATGCCCGGATGAAGGATGTCGTCATCGCGCGCGACTACCTCACAAACGGCCTACGAGAAGCTGCCGAAGAACTCGCTACGCAAAGGCTCGGGCCGAGGCGTAAGCTGGAGATTGTGGGTGCGCGCCAGAAACAGGTCGATCAGGACCGCTGGACCGGGCTCGATTATGAGATCGAAACGCGATTGGAGAATGGCGCATTCAGTCCAGGTGATGCAAGCTCAAGCAAAGAGCGGTTTGATCGGTCCTTGCGCCTCGCGCGCATCAGGCACCTGGAAAGCCTTGGTCTCGCTGAACGGGACGGCACGCTCTCCTGGCGAACGAAACAGGGCTGGCAAGAGCAGCTGAAACGCAGAGCCAGACGCGGCGATATCATCCGCACACTTGCCGCCGAATTCGGAGAACGAGAGCCTGATATTCGATTTATTCAGGACCGAGAAAAAGATGCCACTTCCATTCGCGGAGTCGTGAAGGCTTATGGCCCGGAGGATGAACTGCGAGATATGCGCTATCTGCTCGTTGAAGATTTTGAGGGTGGTATCTGGCATGTGCCCTCTGCAGCAGTCGACGTTCACGCCCGCCCGCCGCAAGGCGCTGTGGTGGAGCTCTCCCGCGCACGAGCCATGGCGCGCACCTCGGACAAGGCGATTGCCAAGGTCGCAGAGCAAACCGGCGGTATCTGGTCGCAAGACTTGCACGCCCGCCACGATCCTGGATCAAAACCGGCCTATCATCTCAGCTTGAAACGGCGGCTCGAAGCCTTGCGACGGGCAGGAATTGGGGAGCGACTTGCGACCGGCAAGTGGCACGTCGGCGAAGATTTTCTGGAGCGCGCAGCGGCATATGAGGCGCGCCGATCCGGCGGTGTAAAATTGAGTGTCCTGTCCTGGCTTTCACCGGAGATGCAGATCGATCGCCATGGCGAGACTTGGATCGACTCACTTTCAGAGAATGATGCGGTACGCTTAAAGGCCACGCAGGAGATGAAGTCGCGTCGTCAGACCTGGCTGCGTGAGCAAGGCTATCTTGGAGCGGATCAATCCACACTCGGCGAAGAACAGAAGGCGAGACTGCGCACCCTGGAACTCAAACGCGAAAGCGAGGCCATTGCTGCGCGCTCGGGTAGAACGGCAGTTCAGCTTTCTAAAGACGCCCGTTTTGGTGGCAGACTGGAAGGCCATATTGATCTGGCGGCAGGGCGTATGGCGATCATTGGCAACGCAAAGGAATTCGCTTTGGTGCCATGGCGCAGCAGCCTTGGACGGCAAATGGGGCGAGAGATGACCATCAAACGCACCGCTTCCGGTATTGGCTGGAGCATGGATGTGGGGCGTTCCAGAGGGCTGTCTCGCTAGACCGGTTGGATGGCTTTGCAAGGCGCTGCAGGAATTGGCGCAGAATCCCGCTGGTCCTGACCCGCTCTCAGCAACCATCCTTGGGAAAAGACAAATTGCTTTTCAAGGAGGCGCGCCATGACCGGCACAAAGATACTCATTGGGCAGATCATGGTGGTGTTCGCACTGATCATAGGGACGGTCTGGCTCGCCACACAAATGACCGCTGACGCACTTGGCCATCAGGCTGCGCTCGGCGCGCCTTGGTTCATTGCAGGCGAAACACCAATCTATAAACCGTGGCGGCTGTTCCAATGGTGGTACGCCTATGAAGCCTATGCGCCCGAAGTGTTCGCACGAGGAGGGCTGATCGCGGTCTCCGGTTCGGCGCTCGGATTTCTGGCCGCGATCATTGGTTCTGTCTTGCGCAGTCGCCACGAGCGCCATGTCACCACTTACGGCTCGGCGCGGTGGGCCAGCGCACCCGATTTGAAACGCGCCGGATTGTTTGCGTATAAAGGCGTTTTCCTGGGGCGTTGGCAAAAGCGCTATCTGCGTCATGACGGCCCTGAACATGTCATGGCGTTTGCACCAACGCGTTCAGGCAAGGGCGTGGGGCTTGTTATCCCGACGCTGCTCTCCTGGACCGGCAGCGCCGTCATCCACGACATCAAAGGCGAAAACTGGGAGCTCACCTCAGGCTGGCGTTCAAGTTTTTCGCGCTGCATTCGATTTGATCCGACGGACAGGCGTTCGCCGAAATACAACCCGCTTATGGCCGTGCGCCGCGGCGAGCATGAGGTGCGCGATGTTCAGAACATTGCTGACATTCTGGTTGATCCGGAAGGCTCGCTGGAGCGACGCAATCATTGGGAGAAGACCGGACATGCCTTACTGGTGGGTGTCATCCTGCACGTGCTCTATGCCGAAGCAGACAAGACACTCAGCGGATGCGTGCGGTTTCTGTCTGACCCCAAGCGCTCATTCGCAGTGACACTCCGTATCATGATGACGACGCCACACTTGGGAGAAGAAGGCGTTCATCCGATTGTCGCGCAGGCGGCGCGCGAGCTTCTGAACAAGTCCGAGAATGAGCGCTCGGGCGTTCTGTCCACGGCCATGAGTTTCCTGTCGCTTTATCGTGACCCCGTGATCGCAGAAATCACCAGCCGGTCGGACTGGCGCATTGAGGACCTGGTCGAAGGGGAGAGCCCGCTATCGCTCTATCTGGTCGTCCCCCCGTCAGACCTCTCACGGACGAAACCGCTGATCCGGCTGATCCTCAATCAGATTGGACGCAGGCTGACAGAAGACTTGCCCGAAAAGAACCGCCGAAAACTCCTCTTCATGCTGGATGAGTTTCCAGCGCTCGGGCGGCTGGACTTTTTTGAAAGCGCACTCGCATTCATGGCAGGCTATGGCATTCGGGCCTATCTGATCGCCCAATCCCTGAACCAGATCGAAAAGGCTTATGGGCCGAACAATTCGATCCTCGACAATTGCCATGTACGTATCGCTTTTGCGACCAATGACGAGCGCACCGCCAAACGCGTCTCAGACGCCCTCGGCACAACAACGGAGCTTCGATCCCAGAAGAACTATACTGGCCATCGGCTTGCGCCCTGGCTCTCCCACATGATGGTCTCACGCCAGGAAACGCAGCGCGCTCTGATCACGCCGGGCGAGGTCATGCAGCTGGCTGCATCGGATGAGATTGTCATGGTATCAGGCGCGCCGCCTGTACACGCTCAGAAGCTGCGTTACTTCAGGGACGGGAACTTTACCAAACGCGTCTTGTCGCCAGCGCCTGTCGAATGGAGCGGCAAAACTTGTGAGCCGGAATGGTCCTCCATTGTTGCGGCCCCGCCATTCCAGGAGCCGGGGGCCAACAAGGATAGCGGGCAACCGGGTAGTGTGTCGCTGAAACGGACGAGAGAACCTGAGCACACGAGTGATGATACGCGTGAAAAACGCACTGCCGAGCCAAGTGCTGATGCCGACATCGACAATGAGCTTGATGCTGCGGGCGATCAGAACTTGGAAACCGTACGACGCGCCGTAGCGGCAGATCGCGGCGACCCTGACGTCCTTCCGGGGTTTTGATCTGATGGGAAAGCCGCGCGTTAATATCCGGATTTCAACAAAGCTCTATGCGCAACTATGTGAGGCCGCCGACAAGCCTGGTGTGACCAAGACTGCCATTGTTGAAGACGCTCTCAGGGCATGGTTTGATCCGGAAGCGCGTACTGTACTGGAGGAGCGATTGCTTGCCCGAATGGATGCCTTCGATCAGCATCAGGCGGATATGGAGAAGGACCTTGCCTACACCTATGCCACGCTATCGCATTTTGTGTACTATTGGCTCACGCGGACGGAACCTATTCCTGAAGGCGAGAGGGATATTGCGCATTCGCTTGGGCAAAGACGGCTTGAGTATTTTAATGAGCAGGTGAATAGGAAATTATTCTACGGCACCTAAACCAACCTGCTCCCAAGATGCGAGCGGTTTAGTCAGCGGCATTGCGATGGTCCTTCTATACTACCCTCTCTAAGCTGTTTGGCATCGGTCCTCTCTGCCGCGCCAGCAGCCAACCAATGACGGTCATGGCGGCGAGCCAGATTATGAATGCCGCAATGTTCCCAAGCGCAATAAGCGCGGCCATGGGCAGGAGCGCGAGCGCCCAGCCGAGCAAGCGCATGGGCTTAGATGGCTCGCCTGTCGCAGATTTGTTCAGTACCCGGGTACGCTTCGGATCAATGCGGCGTAGCCAGAGTACCGCGAGCGTCGAGACAGCGATGGCAGCGACGGTGAGAAGCAGCGTGGTCATTCGGCTGGCGCAATCTCAGTCTCGCGCTTCATCGAAGGCAGCAGCTTGATATCCAGCGCCGATTTCAGACAAGCGAGCCCGCCAATCACCAGCAACACATCCATCATCACGACGATCTCGTCGAATGGCCCTCCGATCCCCCAGCCGCCGCCGATAGTCAGGAGACGTAACAAGGGTGCAGCGATAAGAGCGAGGCCCAATGCGAGAATGAAGTGTTCCTTCAAACGCGGCGCGTCGCGCCAAATGATCCCGGCCACGATCGAGATGGCGCTCGTGATGACAAAACTGAACGGTGTCCAGAACTGGCTTGCGCCTGCCCCGAGGCTAAAGAAGAAACCATAGGCCGCCCCGCAAAGCGCTATGGGCAAGCCATAACACACGACAGTTGCTGTGACGCCAAACTGCCGCCAGAGCGGGCTCTCAGACCGTCGTTCGATCCACAATCTCAAACCGGTCAGCGAGACATAGGCCATGGCGAAGCCTAGCGAAAGCCAGACAAATTTGGACAACAAACCGGCGAAATGCCCATAGTGAAGCGCGCCCATAAGGTTAAAGGCCGTGTTCCCGGCCGAAGGCTGGAGCCCAAAAGTTGGCTTTGTCGATTGAAACGCCCCCGTGACCGCGTTGAAAACATGGGTCGGCCCCTCGATTGCACCATCGGTCGGAGGATGCGCGAGCGTTACAATCCCATCGGCGCGTCCCCAATGGCTTATCGTCACGAACTCGGGCGCGGTTCCAGTCCGATCAACTGACTGGCTGATAATGCGGTCTAAACTACCCCGTGCCGCTGGCGTCGGATCTTCGGTATCCGGAACGCCGAAGACTGTTTCAATCATCGCCATCATATCGCCTCCAAACGCAGACTTGGCGACGAGCGGCAGTCCCAGAGCGCCCGAAAAGCTCAAATATGCGCCGGTGAAGGCCAACACGAAAGCAAAAGGCAATCCCCAACTGCCGGCGAGGACATGGCGATCGCGTTTGGTGAGTAGCAAGCTGGAAAAGCGCGGCGCGACAAAGAGATCTTGTAGCAAATGGCGATGGATCAGAAGGCCGGTCCCGGCAGCGAGAAACATGATGAAACCAAGAACGCCTGTAGCGTATAGCCCCCAGGGTGAGGGAAGGTACAAATTGACATGAAGATCGATCAGAAACGCGTCGAGCGCGCTGGCCGGATCGGTCCCAAAAAGCTCCGCGCCGAACCCTTCACGGCGCAGGACTGCCTCACCGGTGTTCGGGTCAAGCTCGATCATCTCGCCGTAATCGTCCGGTTCGCCGGCAGCGTTCATGGCGTGCTTATGAAAGAAGACGACAAGATTGCCACCCGAGTTCGGATAGACACTGATCTCATCGAGATGCTCCGGATCGACTGTCTCTGCCAGTGCGGCGACACGGTCGTGGACACTTGTTAACATTGGATCGTGATGCGCGACACCGCCTACAGACCAGCGACCAATCTCAAAAGCGAAGACGGCCACTGTCCCGGTAACAATCACAATGTAAAGAAACAAACCCAAGATAGTGCCCGACCATCCATGTACGGCCAGGAGGCGTTTGGTTTTTGTTTGAGGTAACTCGATCATCCGCGCGCTCCCGTTTGAGGATATACCATCATGACCAACCTCCCGATGAATAGGCGATCGTAACATTGATCAGGGTCAGGACTAATACGAACAGGCTTGCCCGAGCCAGCCGCTCGGTCAGCAACGCGTAGAAAAACGCGATCGCCCAAAACGCCGGAAACAGCACGAGCGGAAAAGCGACATGATCAATGCCCGCCGCCCCGCGCGGAAACCAAACCGGCATCGCCGCCATCGCCGCAACCGCAAAAAGAACCGCACCAGGTCCTGCAAGAAACCAGCGCGCCCAGAGCCTGCTCTTTGGTGGATCGAAGTTCAGCGTACCCTCCCGTGTCGTTGCTTGATTACTACTCGCGAAGACATCAAAAGCCCTTCGTAATTTCGAACGCGATAAACCGTCCCAAAGGCGAGCCGTTGGCGACGTCAAAACCGACGCCGGACCGTATATCATCCACGAAGGGCGGGTCCTCATCGAAGATGTTGGTCACGAAGAAACCGAGGGAGAGCTCGTCCAAAAAGACCGAACTTTTCTCGCCAAAATCATATACGAATGAAAAGTCGACTGTCGTGATGGAGTCGACCGGCTGAGAGCCAGGGTCCGCGGTGAACCTGTATCCATCGGTAAAATTGACGAACACATTGGCAGCGATTGGACCAGTCGAATAGCCGACATTGGCTCGGAAATTGAAATCCGCTGGATTGTATAGCGTATCAAGCACATCGATGGTCTCCTGACCCGGTGCTGGCACAGTCTGGAACTCTGTCAAAAGCGTGGCATTGAACCCAATGTCCAGCTGACCGCGCAGCACATCAAATTGTGAGGCAAGCTGAAAATCCAATCCCGAAACGTCGGTGCTGGCGAGATTTCGGGACACACCGGCAAAGTTGATGATGTCAGCTGTCGTCGGATCAAAGCCAAAAGCAAACGTCCGCAATCCTGGCGTGTCCAGGATCGCTTGCACTTCGTCGGGCGAGGCATCGAACACGACGGTTCCAGGGGGCAAAACACCCGGATTATCGAAAGCGAAGGGAACTAAAGAAATACTCCCTAACCCCGGGAGGGAGAATTCATTCACCCGATTTTCGAACGCGATGTCGAACCAACCGACCGAAGCGGCAAGACGTGCGCCGCCCCAATCCTGTTCAAAATCGACGCCGGCAGTGAATGTGCGTGACGTCTCCGAGCCGATTGAACTGCCAGTTCCAAAAAGCTGTAAGACCACGCGGTCTGCGAGCGAGGGATCAAAGCCAAACGGCTCGAACCCGTCGAAAAAGGCGACCGATCCGACAATCGCTTGCAAGTCGCGTGCGCCGATAAGACCGAGCGCCGGCGCACGAAATGACGTGCTGTAAGAGCCGCGAAGGCGGACTTGTTCCACCGGTTGCCATAAAACGCCGACCTTTGGATTCGTCGTGCTTCCGAAGTCGCTATAGTCTTCCACCCGAACGGATGCGCTGACTTCCAAGCGTTCAATCCCGGGCAGCGCATTGCTAGTGCCGAAAATCGGCACAAACACCTCCGCGAAGCCCGCATAGACCTCGCGATCGGCGTCACGGCGGACAGAGTCGCTGTTCAGTTCAATGCTGAAAAAGTCTTCCAGCCTGACCTGTCCGCCGACAGCGAGCTTTACATCGCCCCCTGGAAGCGTGAAGAGCGCTCCAGAAATGTTGGCATCAATCGTCGCCAAATCAGAGGAAATATCGATCAAATCGTTGATGCCGTTTCCGGGGTCCACCCGTTCGGCGAGTGTATTCGTTCGGCCGTACGTGCCTCCAAACCTCGCAAACCAGTTGCCGTCGATCTCCCACTCGAGACCAGCACCGATCGACAGCGTATCGGTTTCCGGGTCAGACGTTAGGCCGTCGCCAAACGGATTAAATGCCGTGAACGAACTGTCTCGTTCCGCATAGAGCAGATCGGCGTCAAAAGACAGGTTTGAGGCGATTTCCTGACGTCCAGAAACAATCACGCTGTGTCGTTCCTGCGATGGTATCAAAGTTGAACTTGCGCCGGGTTCTTGAAATTGCGCTGAGAAATCGCGGTCCAATGCGTCGAGAGCTCCCTGATCAAAAAACTCGTAGGATGCGACGAAGCTGCCGCTCCCCCAATTATGCCCTGCGACGAGATTTGCACGGTACTCCTCAAATCCGCCTTGTGTCGGCACACCGAAGCGGAACGACGCCTCAACACCGTCAAACTCGTCGCGCAGAATGAAATTGGTAACGCCCGCGACAGCATCGGCGCCGTAAACAGATGAGGCGCCGTCAAGCAGAACTTCCACGCGTTCGATCGCGGTGGCGGGAATGAGGGAAATGTCAACGAAGTCGCCAATGCCGCCGGCAAGCGGCTGACGACGTCCGTTTAGAAGAACGAGCGTCGCGCCGGATCCGAGCCCGCGTAGATTGACGCTTGAACCGAATGATCCCTCGCCGAACCTATTGAAAAAACTGCCGCTATCCCCTGGCACGCCGCCTGGCGCACGGTCCGTAGCCCCGCCGTTGAAGTTTTGCGGAATCGTTCGGATAAAATCCTGCGTGGTCGGCTCGCCGCTCGCTACCACGTCCGCACGGTTGAAGGTACGCAGTGGCGAGCTATCAGGTGCAATGCCGCGTATGTTCGTGCCGGTGACGATGATCATTTCCATCTCAACAGGTTCTTCCGGCTCAACTGTCTCCTCCACCCGCGCCGGGCGCGGCGTCTGAACAGGTTTGGCTTGTGCGGTTTGCTGCTGGACTATGAAACCGCCATTGCGTGTCCGGCGATAGGTCAGCCCGGACCCGCTCAACACCCGCGCGATTGCCTGCTCTGCGGTCAGAGAGCCGGAAATCGGAGGCGTGGTCTTGCCTTGAACCAGCGCGTCGGGTGCGATCACCGTTACCCTAAAGCGGTTGCCGATATCGCCGAGCGCTTCGCCCAGCGGCTGGGCCTCTATATCAACACGAACGCTCTCTTGCGCAGATGCCGTCGCGGGCAACCCCGTAAGTGCAAAGGCAACCGCTATGGCGGCGCTGGACAGAAAATGCTTGCGCGCCCGGCGCGACAGGTGTCGTGTCGTCACTATGGTTCCAAACCCCTTGCATTTGCAAATGCGTTTAATTTGCATATTCAGGAATACGATGCGCGAGGGCGCGAAAACGGAACCTGAAAACTGAATTTTTCTGAATAAAGTTTCGCTCGGATGATTTCGACTATCCGTCGGCGGCGACAATCCAGATCGCGGCGGGGTCCGACCGGTCGATAGTGATCGGCAGGATGTCGGCGAGAATGTCGAGCGTTTCCTCGATCTGATTGGCATCGAAAGAGCCCGAAACCCTGATCATTCGCACCTCAGTGTCGATGCGAATCGGCGTCTCAGAATAGCGGTTCGCGTCGGCAACGACATCGGCGAGCGGGGTGCCAGCATAGGTCAGCCGCCCGGTCCGCCAGACGGCGGCATCGCCTCGGATGTCTTCGGGCGGACGTAGCCCGCGCTCGCGCGTGGCCGTGATCGACCGGCCCGCTGTCACTTGTCGCCGCGTGCGAATGCTCGTCCTCGGTATGCCGCCGACAATTATGGGATAAGAGACACTCACATCACCCTCGGTCACCGCGACATCGGTGCGGGTCTCGCCGAGGCGCACGTCGAATGCAGTTCCGGTGACCTCGACACTCAGGTCGTCGGCTGTGACAGTGAAGGGCCTGTCTCTGTCCGATGCGATATCGAAAAAGGCCTCGCCGCTGGTCAGACTTACCGTACGTATGCCGGACCCTATGGTCACTTCGACGGAACTCATCGCGCCGAGCGTCAGCCCTGAACCATCCGCCAGCATGATCTCTTCGATCTCGCCGCGTGCGCTTGTAAAAGTCTGCACCGTCGTCGCGGGTTCGGTGTCGACGATCGCTGGAACCGGCAACACTGCGACTGCAATTGCTGCGGCGACACCAGCTGTGACAGCAGCGGCGATCGTGCGCGCAAACCATGGCTGTTGGCGCCAGCCCTTTGGAACGGCGTTATTTGTCAGCGTGGCGTTGAAAATCTCGAGCGAGTTCAACACCTGACGGTCGAAGTCTTCGGCCCCGACTTCCTCAAGCGACGACCACAGCGCGCTAACACGCTCATATTCTTCCGCGTGCCGCGGATCCTCGGCAAGCCAGGCGTTTAGTTCAGCGCAAGTCTCTGCATCCGCCAACTCATCGTCCATCCGGGCACGCCATTCATGGGCCGCCTCGCGGATCGTCCTTCGCTCCGCATGTGGGTCTTGCTCGGTCATTGCGCTCAATCGTCCGACAAATGGGCGTCGATCTCAACAACGGCTTTGGCGAGATGTTTCGCGACGGCCGGACGGCTGATGCCAAGCTTCGCGGCGATCTCGGTGAAAGTCAGTCTTTCAATCCGCCGCATCAGGAAGATCAGGCGTCGGCGCTCATCCATGGCAAGCAGCGCAGCATTGATCAGGATGAGTTCCTCGCGGACCAGAAGCGCGCTTTCTGGTGTTTCGACATCGGTTCCCGCGACGGCTGCAGTGGGCGCAGTGGTTCGCGCGTGGCGGATGCGCACCTGTGCCGAGCGCCGGTCCTGAAGTGCGAAATTCTGGGCCACGCGCCAGACAAAGGCTTCAGGATTGCGGATTGCGTTACTTGCCTCTTGCTTAGCGAGTTGCTCGAAGGCCCGCTGGGCTACGTCTTCCGCGTCAAATCCATGCGGGCCATGCAGCTGTCTCAGACCGGCGACCAGTTTGTCGAAATAGTTGCGATAACAGTCTTCAACGACGCAACTGTTGTTGAATGCGTCGGTTTCGTGGTGCGCCGACGGACGCTCCACGCCAGATGAGGAGTCGTCAGAGGGCCTTAACGGATAAGATGAAAAAGCATCGGATAAGAAGTCCGCCATGGGAAAATGCGTCGCCCCTCACGGCATATTCACGCGAACATACAAAGCCGTATTACTTGAATTGTACTTGCATGTCCCGCCGAAGCCAAATTGGGATAGCCCTCCGAAACACAAGACTCTTATTACCAATCGGGAGCTAGGAACGCAAGCTATTGCGAATGATTCGCAGCAGCGGGTTCGCGGCAACGAGTTGCCGTTAGGCTTTTTTGATCAATGTTTCTGGCCGCAGGCGACGGCAAACGGTCTTCGCTTTACGCATTTGGAGGCGGCCTTCTCGGGATTGGTCTTGTCTACGAGCCCTAGACATTTCTTTCCTCCGAGACGTCTTTGGTAAGCGTTTTCCCTTTGGCCAGTCGCCTCATGAGCGCTTCGACGAACCCATCGTAGCGCTCCTGGCCTGACGCTTGCGGACTTAAAGTCCTCATTACACATAAACGCCTAAGTGTATCGCCATACAATCAGATCCTATGCGCGATACTGGGCCGCTTCTGCCCCATACTTTCAACATTTGTTTCTGCCTTCGCCCAGTAGATGCTCACAATTTCTGCGACTGAGGGTTATGCTAAACTCATCCGGGTGGACCGCAATCAAGAAGTGTCTTGTTTTGGGCGACTATGGTCTCACGCTCAGCGGCTTACATAGGGCAAATTCAAGCCTCTGTTCCGCCGCCCTTTCACTTTGCACGTTGCGCCTCAGTATCTGCTTGTCCTGTTGCTTTTTTCCGGCGTCGCGAGCGGGACGCCGGCAGCGTACGCTTGAAGAAGACATAAACGCCGGTGCCGCTGAGCAGCATAAGGGCAAGCCCCGTCAGAACGACGGAAATTTCTTTGAAAACACCGAAGATATGGCCCCCATGAAGTGACAGCATAAGTTCGCCGAAAATAGTTGGTGCGTTCTGCTTGCCGAGCGTCGTTGTCCACATCTCCCCAGCGCATTGCATATGCACTTCGGCGCGCGCGTCGCCGAAGCGTACGTTCCAGTCCCTTGGCCCCCGCAAGTTGAAAACATATTTGTTCTCTTCGCCCCGTGCGAGGAACGTGGAGGAGATGGCGCGATCCGGAAAGGCCGCGCGGGCCTGATCGGCCGCCTGCCTCAGCGTGACAGTGTCGCCGCAATCCTGTTTGAAGCGTGCATCCCATTCCACCGGTTCGTCGATCTGCGACCGGAGCGGCCCTAACCAGTCAGGTTCGCTCAGCCCCACACCGGTGATTGTGAAAAGCAAAGTCAGCGCACCGAGCCAGACCCCCACAAGCCCGTGCCAGTTGAACATCTTCGGCGTGAGCTTGCCTTTGGTCTGGACCTTTAAAAGCTTGTCGCGTTTGCGCGTGCCGCCGCGCGGCCACCACATGTACAAACCCGTCAGCAGGAATGCTATCATCAGTATGCCGATAATAGCGATAAAAATTTGAGCCCATTCGCCCATTAGCAGCGAGAAATGAAAGTCGTTGAGCTCGTGCGCAAACGCATGATGAAGGACAAAGTCACCCTTGTATTCGGCCGTCACCGGATCGACGCTGACCATGACCATCTCTTGTTTGCCAGGTTCGAAGCCATAGGCAAGTGCGGTTTTGAGCCCCTCGACGCGGGTGTCAGGCATGAACATGCCGAACGCTCGAAAGCCCGGTGGATGATCGCGCTCAGCCGTTTCCACGATCTCGGCGATCGGCACGTGCGGACCGGCTTCGGCGATCACTAGGTCGCCATATTGCAGCTCGAACAATTCACCGAAGAACGCTAGCGCCACTCCGGTTGCTGCAATTAGGAAAATGAACAGACTGGCGACCACGCCGATCCAGCCGTGGATTAGCGCAATCAGGTGTCGCGCATTCTTGCTAGCCTTCGCAGCCATTAGTCATATTTCTCCTTGCCATTTAGCATACGCGCCTTTCTAGAAGTATTCACAATGCGGAACTGCTCGCAGCACCTGTCAAAAGACGCAAGCCGCATAAGCGGTTCACTTAATAAAACATGTGTCGAGTGCTCACATAGTCCGTACAAGATGCTAAAATTTGAACTCAACACCGCCTCCGATGAGTCGCGGTTGTCCTATGTTCGCCCCAAACTGGAAGAAGAAGTTTGTCACGTAGAAATTGTCGAAGAGGTTTTCGACATAGAAATACGTTTCCACGTTTTCTGTGATCTGAAACCGCGCCGAAATGTCCGCAATCACATAAGCATCAACCTCGGTGCCCGGTAGGTTTTCGTCAGTACTAAAATAATCATCAACGAAGCGTGTTTGAGCCGAGAGCCTTAATCGTTCAATAGGCTGATATTCCGCGCCGAAGAAGCCCGTAACGCTGGGCGCACGCGCAAACTCGAATTCTTCGATGTTTCCGCTGACCTGCAGCTCTTCGAATCGGGTATCGAGCAATCCGAGTGAGCCGAATAATTTGAATTTATCGGTGACCTGTGCGTCGAAGCTAATCTCAAAGCCGTAGGACTCGGCCACGGGTGAGCCGCCCACAAGGAAAATGGGAAACCCCTCCGCATCGAAGTCGCCAGTAAAAGCAGTCCTCTGGAAGTCGGTGTAGTCCGAAAAGAACACATTGGCGTCGAGCGTGACGCGACCATTAAAGAACTGCGCTCGCGCGAAAGCTTCGTAATTCCAGACGGTTTCCTGATCAAACACAGTAGTTTCACCAGCCACCGGTACGTTTACCCCTCCGCCATTGAAGCCACGCGACACCACGGCGCCGAGGCGTATTCTGTCCGAAGGACTGTAGATGAGCTCAAAGCGGGGAAGGAAAACATCGAACGTCTCGTCGAAGTCGACGGGTGTGCCGAAAATGAACCCCTGGCGGTCTTGACTGTCCCTTTGATAACGCAGCGCTGCTGTTGCTTCGAGACGATCCGTAACCTTCAAGGCTCCTTGGACGAAGAGACCGACACTGGTGAAGTCCTCGTCTACTAATCCCTCGCCCGCGAAGATCGATGTGTCTTGCGAGTTTCGTTGGACCAGGTAGCTGCCCAACAATCCTGAAAAAGCGCCGTCTTGATCATATCTAATGATCAATTCGTTGGTGTATTGCGTACCATCGCCTCCAGCAAATGAAAGCGCTGGGTCGCCCGTAACCGTTGGCGTAAAGTTGGAGAAATTGAAGTCCGCCACCGTGAATTGGTTGGTGGCCGTGAAGCCTCCTGGCAGGTCATAGGAAATATCAACAATACCCTGCGTCGATCCACTCTCAATAAGACCTCCGCCCGGTGACGTGAGATCTTCAAATGGCGGAACAGCCAGTTCGCCATTTGGCGCAACAGAGTCCGTGTGGACTACGGTAAACTTGGCCTCAAGGTCCGGAATGGCGTTCGGTCGCCACAACAGTTTTCCGCGCGCGACGAGCGAGTTAAACTCACCAAGCTGACCTATTGGTGTCGGCTCATCGAAAAAGGGCGCCCCTGAGAAGTCAAGGAAGCTTTCCTGTTCCCGGTAGTCCACCGAAATCCGCGCCGTAAGCTGATCTCCAGCAATTGGTCCGGACACATACCCTGCTGCCTGAAGTCGATCGAAGTTGCCGGCTTCGAAAAGTCCACCAACTTCGTAGTCGGGTGTCGGATCTTTTGTGAAAACATAGAGCGCGCCGCCAATGGCGTTGGTCCCTTGCGCGATCGTCTGCGAGCCGCGAAACACTTCCACTTGTTTTATGTCGTAAACTGACGTTGCCCCGAAAACATACTCGTTAAAGGTCAGCGGATATCCATCGACGGCTGTAATGACGCGCGGCCTCGACCCGCTGGTAAAGGCATCGCCGCCGAACAGGGGACCGCCGGAATCCACACCACGGATGGAAACAGCAACACTGGTGCCGATATCAATGATATTCGGCACGCGCGATAGAAGATCAATTACGTTTTGGGCGCCGGCCAGTCGGTCTGTTTCATCTTCACCGAACACGGCAATCGAGGCTGAGCTATCGAATTCAGTGCGGTTCAGCCGGTCGCCGCGCACGATGATCGTGTCCGCCATCATTCGCTCTTCCGGCTCACCCCTCTCCGTCGGGCTTACCGGACGTGGCGGCTGCGCCGCCAACTCTAATGTGACAATAAAATCCCCGCTTGCATTGGGATTGGCGCTCAAGCCAGAGCCTGAAAGCGCGGCGTTGAGTGCTCCCTGAACAGAATACGTCCCCGAAAGAGCTGGGGCAGATTTGCCCGCAACCATGCTCTCTGTTGCAAGCACCGTTACGCCGAACTTGTCAGAAATCTCGATGAGCGCGTCGCCAAGCGGTTGCGCTTCAAGCGATAGCGTTTGTTCCGCAGACGGTGACCCCTGCGCTAGAGCGACCGGCGTTGCGAACGTGATCGCCATCACCGATGCAACCCCCAATATAGCTGATATGAATTTCGGTCGGTTAATCAATTGCCCCACGGATATACCCCTCAAATTACCGATGCGAGCGCACATGAAACGCACTCTCAATAACATGAAGAATTCGGGCTCTAAAATGTCACCCTTGGCTGCGAAAAAGAGTCAGCTTTTTGAAAAATCAATCAATATCAGTGAATTATGCCTAAATTTTTTCTCGCAGGAGGAGGGTGCTGGGATCTGATTTGTCGATTTCAATGGGGTGCAATTGCGTAATATTCATGAGCAATCGGTCGATATCAGACCCGCGAAACACACCGCGCAAGCGAAGCCCTTTTAGGCGTTCGGAGCCCTCCGCGAACTTTATGGGAATCGTCGAGTAACGGTTCGCATCGAAAATCACCTCGGCCAGCGTTTCGCCGGTATAGACGAGACGATCCTCGCGCCAAGCGCCGACTTTATCCGCATCAATCGGCGTAATGGAGCGTAGACCATTCTCAAGGCTCGCGGTCACCTGTTCTCCGACCGTGACCGTTTTTCGGCTGATCATGGACGTCGAGTTCCCGCTGAGTGTTAGTGGATAACCGACCTCCACCGAGCCTTCCGCCACCGTAACGCTGAATGTATTTTCTCCGCGGCGAACGTCAAAAGAGGTGCCAAGGGCGGTCGCTGTGAGATTTCCCGCCTTCACAGTAAATGGCCGGTCTTTGTCGGCCATGACTTCAAAATAGGCGGTTCCTGACGCCAACTCGACCAATCGCTTTTCATCCGAGTACCGAGTAGTCATCACGGATGCGGCACCGAGAGTCACGCGTGTACCATCATTCAGATCAATGATCTTTGTTTCGCCAACCGCGTTCGCATATTCGGTAATACTCAGCGCAAGTTCCGGCTCGGTCTCAAGCGGACTGTCGAATATCGGTACTGCGAAAACCGCGATTACTGCAATCGTCGCAAGTGCACCCCCAGCGACTTGAAATCGCACATTGCTTGCGCCGTCCCTTAAGGCATCAAGAAGGGCAGTGAACCGCTCGGCTCCGGATCGTTTCGCAATATCTGATTCAAGATCATCTTTAGACATGCGAACCAGTGCTTCCCGAAATGTCAGTGCCTGGTCGTAAATGTCCCTATGGCGCGGATTGGCAGCGAGCCAGCGTTCGAAATCGCTTTGATCTTTAGCGGTCGCATCAGGCGCTTCTAGGCGCAGCATCCATTGATGCGCAGCCGTAAGAATCTCTTCTGTGTCGGGCCGCTGTTTGCGCTCAACCATTGGCGTCCTCGATATACAAGGCATTGAGCGCGATCTGGGCCCGAGCAATATGTTTTGAAACCGCTGTGCGACTGATGCGAAGTCGGCGCGCGACTTCTACGAGTGTTAATCCTTCTATCCGGTACAGTATCAAAGCCCGTCGCCTTTTTTCCGGCATGTCGCGAAGCACTGCGTTCACAGCTTTGAGCTGCTCTCTCGCTAATATGACGGTTTCCGGCGATGAATTGTCACCTGCGAGCGAAAAAAAGATTTGCTCAATGTCGAAATCATACTTCGAGCGAATGCCGCTCATCTTCTTATCATCGAAGACAA
This sequence comes from Pseudomonadota bacterium, assembly GCA_039196665.1. Lineage (GTDB taxonomy): Bacteria > Pseudomonadota > Alphaproteobacteria > Caulobacterales > Parvularculaceae > Hyphococcus. Next base: position 653,244 of record JBCCUQ010000002.1, read on the forward strand.
TATTGCGCGCCGTGCGCCACAGGAAGGCCTTCAAATTCTTGATGGATCGCGTGTCGCCTCTTTCAATCAAACGCCGAAACGCTTCTTGGGCGACGTCCTCTGGATCGGGCGGCCCGTCGCCAAACCGGTCGCGCACCCCCTTTGCTAGATCCCCAAGATAGCTCCCGCATAGCTCATCTATGCGCGCGTCTTCCGTATTGTTTGGCGTGCTAGCGGAGACATCGCTGTATTCAGCAACCTCATGAACGCAACACTTTTCATAAACCGCTTTTTCCAACTTATCTGACCTTCGACGTAATGCACGAAGGCCATTTCAATGGCAAAGAGCGGTCCTTTACGTTATATTGTCTATACGCCATTGCGATCACCTATGCGTTCATCTCCGGCGCATCCCGGTGATTGCGAACCATTCTCAGATACTACTTGTAAATCCCGTATTTTCAAGCGTTTTGGTGTTATCATCTCATGCCTCTGACGCTCGTTTTGCGAGTACGCAAAAATTATTGCTTACGGAGGTGACATTTTGGGCCTCCAATTCTTCATATGAGTGAAGGTGCTTATTGCTGATTGATCAGATCCTCGATTTGGAACCTGTAACTGCGTCTGGCCCGGACACGCAGTTCAAAGACCGCGTGGGAGGGGAGGGTTATCTCTAAAATGTCACTTCAGAACCGCGTTGTCGCTCTGGGCGCAAAATTATCGCCGCAGCGCAAGCTGGTGTGTCAAATCCTGGACCGGGCGACGGATCATCCCGATGCAGAGCAGATTTTCCAAAGGGCTCGCAAACGCGACGCTAAGATATCACTGGCGACCACATATCGCGCTCTGAAAGTTCTGGTAGATTTAAGCTTGGTAGTCACCCACGATTTTGGTGACAGTCGCACCCGGTACGAAGTCAAAGAAGATGATCACCATGATCATCTGATCTGCATGACAAGCGGGAAAGTCATTGAGTTTAACGATCCCGAGCTGGAAGCGCTCAAGAAGAAGATTGCTGCCCGTCTAGGCTATGCCCTTGAGAGCCACAGCCTTGCACTTTACGGGCGGCCCGCCTCTGCAGACCCTCGTTCGTCTTGAGGCGAGCCAGATTGGTTCAGATCGTGCAGCCCAAAACCTGTTGTCTTTTGTAATGGCCTTGTCGGGGTACTTTATATGCGTAGTGCTTGTCTTGTTGATAGCGCCCTGTACGAGAACAGCGGCAGCGGCAAGGACACTTACCGGACCCGTAACGATTAATTGCCGCCGTTTCCGCTCCAAAAGCAGACGTGGCGAGGGACCGTTTCAGGGCGTCATAAGCCGCTGCTCTGATAGGCTGATGTAGGACGAGTTTAAGCCGCTCATTCACACCTCAAATCGATCATTCAACAACAATCAATCTACAGTGCTATCCGGAAAGGGAATTAGCTGATCTCCTGTACCTTCATAACGAGGTCGTCCCAGTTTCGCTGGTTTTCGATGTTGTGCTCCAAGCCTTGCTCGTCGGCAATGGTGAAGCGTTTCAACGCGGGTGTTTTGCTCGTGGCTTGATAAAGCCAGTACGCTTCGGCTTTCAGCGCGTCATCGATCGGCTTGTCAATTGATTCATAGACCATCTGTTTGCAGGCATTGATCGATTCAGCCGGGAACTGAGCAATACGGTTTGCGAGATTGTTCACGAACGGCCCGATCTCATCCGGGTCAAGCGCTTTGTTGATCGTGCCAAAGCGCTCAGCGTCATCAGCATCATAATCTTGCGCGCTGAGAATAATCTCAAGGGCGCGGCCGAGACCGGTTTGACGGGCCATTCGCGAAGCGCCGCCACCGCACGGGAGAATGCCCATGCCAACTTCCATCTGCATGAATTTGAATTTGCCGCGCGCTGCAAAGCGCATGTCCAGAGCAAGGGCGAGTTCATGACCACCGCCGCGCGCGAAACCTTCCAGTTTGGCAATGGTCGCCTGTGGGACTTTGCTGATCCGTTCGCAAACGGTTTGCAGGTCGAGAAGTTGCGCCTCGTCTCGTGAGACAGCTTCATCAGACATGTCTTTCAGAAGCTCAGTATCATAGTGGCAGACCCAGATTTCAGGGTTCGCCGATTGGAAAACAACGACCTTCGTGTCGCGGTCACGCTCCAAACGCATGGCGAGACTATTGAGGTCCGCGAGCATTTCCTGACCTTGAACGTTGACCGTTCCAAAGTCGAAAGTAACGGTCAGGATGGCTTCGTCCTGCACGACGGTAAATGTTGTAAAGCCTTCGTATTTCATGGGGGTTCCTTTCGGTGGGCTCGGGCTTGAAGACAAAGGGGTATCGGTGACCCGAAGCGGTTTCGGGCCTTGGTCATTTTTTGACTCTGCTTGAAGCGGTCAGCCGATAAGCTGCTCGATGGCTTCGATCACTCGTCTGTTCTTTGCGGAGTCCAGAGCATCGGGATGCGGTTGCGCGAAAGACTTGCGATCATTGTCGTAATAACGACCCGAAGCGTCTGCGAATTCATCGCTGAGCGCGGCGCGCGTCAGAATATCCGCGCCAATGCTGAGGTCATGACCCTCCTGGCCATAGGCTTCCTTCACCATTTTGCTGCCTAGGAATGACGCCGGGTTGACGGCGACAATCATCGGACCATCCGCACCCAGTTCTTTCGCCATATCGAAAGACCACATGGTCAGGGCAAGCTTGCTTTGGGCGTAAGCATCACTATCCGAGAAGGACTGCTTATTCAAAAAGCCCTGCACATTGACCGGCGCTTGAGCCGCCGAGGACAGGTTCACAACACGGCCGTTAGAACCAAGCAGCGGCAACAACGCCTTCGTCAGCATATAAGGCGCGACCACATTCACGATAAAGCGTGCGTCATATCCATCATGGGTGAGCGGGTTCGCCATTTTGAAGACGCCAGCATTGTTGATGAGAACATCGATCTTGTCGAAATCCGCTCTGACCGCGTCGGCCATAGTTTCAACTTCCGAGAGGTTTGAAAGGTCCGCGCGATAGGCCTTAATCTCCCCTGAGCCTTCAATTGACGAGATGGTGTCAGCGGCTGCTTGAAGCTTTTCCGGGTTTCGTCCGTGGAGCAAAAGCGTGTGCCCGTCCGGCGCCATCATTTTTGCCGTCTCCAGGCCAATGCCATCGGTCGCGCCCGTAATTAGAATTGTCTTGCCCATATTACTTTTCCTATTTCTTCGTGTGCGTGCGAACGAATCAATCGCCCGTTAGAAAGGCGCAAACCCGTCGGACTTGACGCTGGGAGTGTTCCACCGCTCTTGAGCGCCGGCTGACACCGGGCCTTGGCCGTGTTGATAAGGCGTTCGCCCCCGCTCACCGTAGAGCCAAAGAACAAAGTTATGGCGCTCACCTTCCGTGATCGGTTCGGAAGCGTGCGCGACATGTCCGCGGTGAATCATCGCCGTTCCCGGTTCAAAGGTGAGGCTCTCCACCTTGCCGCTTTCCTGGTCGAAGAAGCGCACAGCAGAACCAGAGAAGTTCTCCCCCGGCAGGTTCAGATTGATGTTCAGTGTGACGCTTGACGCATCTGTATGCGGTCGAAGCGTCGTGTCTTTGCCCGCCTGCCAAGCGATCGAGAACCCAAAGGTTTGACTGTCATAGCCATGGACTTCCGGGAACAAGAGCCGAGCGATGGGGCGCATATAGCGGTTCATCAAGTCCTGATAAAACGCCTGGAATGTCGGCGCAGCGAGATAGCCTTCAGAGCGCGGATCGAGCATGGCGCCGCCGCGGTTCAGAACAATCCCGTAAGGCGGACGTAAGGGTATTTCGGCGTCAGCGACGCGGTCCATATAGTCGCGCAACGCGCCCAACTTTTCCGGATCGAAGAATTGAGCCTTGTAGACGTTTGGGAATACCTCAGTCCAAAGATCTTTGACTAAGATTTCCTGTTCTGGGTTTTCCCAGCTTGTTTCAATCGCCTTGCGCAACGTGGGGGCATAGAGTGAGCTATCCAGCGCAATATCGCCATGACCGCCATTCTTTTCCCATTCAGTCCAGGCCTCTTCAAAGAGGGTCTCATTCTCGTTCCAGAAATGATGGACGGACGGGGCGCGTTGCAGCATGGCGTCACGTGTCGGACGCGCTATTTTGCAGGCTTTTGTCAGTGTTATTGTCGACATGATTTTATGCCTCTCTGCCTTACGAATACCGCACGAGCGTGCGGCTCTCGATGCTTTTTCGGGGAGTGGTCGCGCGCGCATCCGTTGGGAGATCCAGCGCGCTATGCGCCAAATGCGGACGACCGGAATTGTCGTAAATGTTGAAAATCACGGCCTCAGCAGGGCTCATCTGTGACTTAAAAAACCACTCATGGCTCGGGTTCGACGCGACGCCGAGAATTTGTCCGAACCGGTCTGGATAGACCAAGCCGATATCCATCCAATCGTCAGACTGCATTGAAGACGGATGAATGAAGCCGAGCGGTGAAGATGTAATGACATGCTCAATCGGACGCCAGACATTCACAAAACCGTAGCCGGCCTCGTGAAACACCTCAGCTTGCTCGGCACCGACTAAATCTATCAGACGTTGCTCCGCGCCCGCCTCATTATAGTCATTATGAACATTGCGGGCCGGCCGGCGCGGTGCGTTCGGATCGTCAATACGAACCGTATGATCAAAGACGATGACTTCCGCTGCGCCAATCCGGGCTCTGAGCAGGTCAATCAATTCCTGGTCATAGGTAGCCTTCCAATCACTGCTGTTTTCGAAGTCTTTGACGGCGGAAGCTTTATTGATGAACTCGATTCCATCGCGCTGAAACTCGGGTTGTCGGCCGCCATCGCGCAAGTCCGCGACTTTGACTTCAGTCGTCACAAGCTCTGGCGAAACCAGATTGCCGATGATGCCATCGACATCGAATTCAAACGCCTGCGGCGTCGCCTTTTTGACGTGGTAATTGACGCTGGCGTCGATCGGCATCGGTTCATCTCCACTCTCGGATGACAGCCGCTCGGGCCATCGTTCTGAACCCTAGATATTGATTTCATAAGCAATATAAATGTCATATATTCATATTCAGAATATAGAAAATGGATATAAAATGGATATAAAATGGATATAAAATGGATACGGAAGCTATTCGCCTCTTTGTCATTGCTGCCGACCTTCTGAACATCAGCGCAGCGGGACGTCAGCTCGGACTTGCTCCTGCCGTCGCAGGAGCCCGCCTTGCAAAATTGGAAAAAGAAGTCGGCGCTGACCTACTTCACCGCTCCACGCGCAAAGTCTCACTGTCGCTAGAAGGAGAAGAGTTCCTACCTTTCGCAAAGGAGATCATCGCGCAAGAAGATGCGGGGCTCGTCGCCCTTGGAAAAGGTAGTCCAGAAGTCTCCGGAACCTTGCGCTTTGCATGCTCCAGCACATTCGCTCAGCTTTATGTCGCGCCGATCCTACCGGAGTTTCTTGACCAATATCCGGAAGTGAACCTGGACCTGCGTCTGTCTGATACCCAAACCAAACTTATCGAAGGCGGCTACGATCTCGCGTTACGAAACTTTGCCATTGAAGACAGCGCCCTGATGGGACGCAAACTGGCGAATGACAAGCGCGTGCTCTGCGCTTCTCCTGACTATCTTGCTCAACATGGCGCACCTCAAAACCCCGATGATCTAAAGGATCATCGGTTAGTGGTTTTCGGTGACACGAAGCGCCAACTCGCCAGCAAGGACGGACGCCAGTGTCAGTTCCCGCCTGATGATGGAAAAGCGCGGGTCATCTGCGATGATGGCGCGAGTACCCGTTTGGCGACGCTTGCAGGCGTCGGAATTTCCATGGGGTCCCTCTGGAGTCTTCATCGCGAGTTGCGTGATGGCTCGCTTGTCAGAGTGCTGCCGGATTATGAGATTGATGATGGGTCGGCCATCTGGCTTGTTTATCCGAAATCCAACGTTTTGACCTCCAAAGTGCGGGTCATGATCGATTTTCTGATTGAGAAAATCGCAACGCCACCGATTTGGGAGAGCTGATAGATTATATTGAAAACGCAAAAACTAATTACTCAAGTCGATCGGTTATCTTCTAATCAAGCATAGTTCATGAATGCAGCCGCAACTTTAATGAGGTCGTATTGATGAGAGCCATGATTTTGAACACCTATGGTGATAACGCTGTTTTTGAAGAAGCGAATATTGCCGCACCATCGGCGACGCCGGGTCACGTCCTCGTGCGCATCGCCGCCACCAGCGTGAACACCGTCGACACAATGATCCGCCAGATGGGCCAGGAGCAGCTTCCGCTGTCGCCTGATCTTCCCGCTGTCCTGGGCATGGATTTCGCGGGCACTGTTGAGGCAGTGGGTGACGGTGTGGATGGCTTCAAAGTCGGCGACGAAGTTTATGGCTGCGCCGGCGGTCTGATCGGTTTGCAAGGCGCTCTGGCTGAGTTGATCAACGCCGACGCCCGGTTGATCGCACACAAACCAAAGTCACTTTCGATGCGAGAGGCTGCAGCTCTTCCACTGATCGGCATCACCGCCTTTGAGGGGCTTACGCGGGCGGGTGTCAAAGCAAATCAAAAAGTACTCGTCCAAGGCGGTGCCGGGGGCGTTGGCCACGTCGCGGTGCAGCTTGCCAAACATTTTGGTGCATACGTTTTTGCGACCGGTACAGGCGATAAGCAGCTAAACCTTATTGAGAGTTTCGAGGCGACGCCAATTGATTTCAAAACTGAGGCAGTGGCCGATTATGTCGCCAAATATACGGATGGCACTGGTTTTGATGTCATTTTTGATTCAGTCGGCGGCGCGAATATGTCGAATTCATTCGAGGCTGCTGCGCTCAACGCTCAGATCGCAACGACCGTTGCTTTGTTAGAAATTGATCTGACGCCGGCGCATTTCAAAGGGCTGTCAGTCCATGTGATCTTCATGCTGATCCCGATGCTTCATGATCACGACCGAGAAAAACACGGCGCGATCCTCGCGAAACTCGCTGAGATCGTCGATGCTGGAGCGCTCGAGCCAGTGCTTGATGAGCAAGACTTTCAATTGTCCGAAGTCGGCGCCGCCTATCACCGGCTAACGAGCGGTCAGGCGATCGGCAAAGTGGTCATTTCCGTCTGATGCAACTCGTCCAGCCGGGAAGAACCCGACATGAAAACCCAAAAGTTTCTTGATGGAATTGGATTGCTGATCACTTTAGCTCTAGCGGTCGGGTGTTCTGATGCGACGAACAACACCTATACGGACGCTCAAATCGATAGCATCGTTGTCATCTCTCCGGACGAGGTCGAATACCAACCTCTAAACCCTGCAAGGGCTGAAACGAGCCCTAAAGCGGGTGTGCTCTGGGGGGATATTCGCGAGAATGTCCCGTCAGGAGTGCTGCTTCAGTTTGCTGAAGGGTTTTCTTCTCCGCCGCACATTCACAACATTACCTACAGAGCGATTGTGATCAGTGGCGAAATCCACAACGATGATCCCGACGCCGCCAACATGTGGATGGGACCCGGAACCTTTTGGACCCAACCCGCAGGCGAAGTTCACATAACGTCGGCAAGGCCCGGAGTCGGCGGAATAGGTTTTCTGGAAATTCTAGAAGGGCCTTATCTGGTTCAGCCTAGCGACATGGCGTTTGATAATGGTGAACGCCCGCTCAATCTCGTCAGCTCAAATATGGTCTGGATGAGCGCGGACCAGCTGAGTTGGATTGAATCCGACGCCGATACCGAAAGTGGTCTAATGGCTGCTTTTCTGTGGGGTGACGTTGAAGAGGGGGAGCTGAGCGGCTCGATTGTAAAACTGCCGAGTGGATATGGGGCTGAACTCTCGACGACCGGTGGAGATTTAAGGGCAGTGGTTATACAGGGTGACGTCATACACTCGGTCCCACGTATCTCTGGCGACGTTGAACTAGGTCCAGGCGGATACTTTTCCTCATTTGAACGTATTCCTCATTCTCTGAAATGCGAGACCGACGACAGCTGTCTTATCTATGTTCGGACTGAAGGACGCTTCCGCTTGCAATAAATAGCATCGGCACGGTAGCAGACCTTCCGTGCACAGCGGCATATGTACATAGTTTGCAGAAATCGACCTTTCACATCCATAATTTCCCTGCGACCAATTTGGCACGCACCCTCGCCGGACAGATTTTGATGTAGAGAGACCGCTTTTCGCGAGTAATCGCCGAAGTACCAGTGACCGTTTTTGGGCGTTTTAAGACATGAGTAATTTGCAACAGAGTTTGTTTCTGTGGATTCCAACCAGAGGTGATTTATGCTAAGAATGAGTTCGGCGCGATGAAGTAGCGTCGAACCTAAGTGGCCCACAAAATTGTGGACCAAAACCAGACCAAGTTGAGGACCAAGAATCGATTTCAATTCACGTAAGTAATTGAAATAATTGGACAAAAATTATGGAATGTGGCCCGTCACTCGCGCCATTTTCATCAAGAGAATCAGGCGGTTGTCCTTGTGCGCTTCCAGCTTGCGAGGATTGGGGACCAGAAAAGGGACCATTTGGGGACCGCGGTATTCTCGTAAGCATTTCACTCCCAACCGAAATGACCTTTAGCGTGAGCCTCTTCGGACGCGGCTCGACCCAGTTTTTTAGACAAGATTGAAGCTTACGCCGAGCTCGCTAGGCGCGAAAAGCTCCGTATGCTGCTCTTTATTTTGAAGCTCTTATCTCTGTCCTTTATTCATCGACGATTTCCATCAATTCGCCAATCTCGCACTCCAAATAGCGGCACAGGATTTCAATGACATCGAGATCCACCCGTTCGGCCTTCTCATAATAGAGCCGAGTCAGTGTGCCGCGATTGATGTCGGTCTCCCGGGCGACATCAGCGATTTTTAGTTTTCGCTCACCCATTAGCTTCGACAAATGTATTCGAACCGGCAAAAAATGATCTCCTATAGATTATTTTCTCTTGTAATAGATCACAACGCGTGCATAATGGTCTCTAGGAGATCATTTTGGAATTTTTTACAGCAATCCGCCCGACTGGAGAGCATGCATGACTCAGACCTATCTGACAACGCAGGAATTGTCCGATCGCATCAAATATGACGTTCGGACCATTCGGGAGCGGCTGAAAGATTCCGTACTTCTGGAAGGTATTCACTACATCCGACCGTTTGGCGGCAGAAAAATTCTCTACCTTTGGGAAAAGGTCGAAGCCGACATGGCGCAAACAAGCAGCGCAACCAGCTTCGCTGATCTGTTGGGCTAAACTATGGCCGCGATTGGTTCCAAACATAACCGTTTATACGTCGATTTCCGCGTAAACGGAAAGCGGTACAAAGAATATCTATCCATTCCCGATACGCCGGCTAATCGGAAGAAAGTTGCCGTCGTGATGAAGCGTATGGAAGCGGAGATTACTCTACAGATATTCAGCTACCGAAAATACTTTCCTGAAAGCTCCAACGCCAACCTATTTGAAGATCGTCAGAAATGTCAGACGGTGAAATTGATTTCAGCCGAGTCTTTCCGGTCCTTCGCTGAAAAGTGGTTTGAGTTAAAGCGAATCGAGTGGCGAGCCTCTCACGAAGAGACTATTCGCGCCGTTCTCGATATCTATTTGCTGCCGCGTTTTGGCGACCGCGCAATCACAGCCATTACGAAAGAAGACCTGCTCTCCTTTCGCAGCTCACTGGGTGATCTGCCGGGCAAAAGGGAAGGGGAGATGCTATCTCCGTCCCGGATCAATCACATCATGGCGCCGCTGCGGATGATCCTTTCCGAAGCGGCCGAGAAATTCAATTTCACGTCGCCCTGGAAGAACATCAAGCCGCTTCGCGAACCGAAGACCAATGTTGAACCATTCACGTTGGAGGAGGTGCAGCTCATTCTAGAGCGTGTGCGTGCTGATTTTCGTAACTATTTCGCGATCAGATTTTTTACTGGCATGCGGTCCAGCGAAATCAATGGATTGCAATGGCGATATGTCGATTTCGACCGCCGTCAGATTCTCATTCGCCAGGCATTCGTGAAGGGCGAACTTGTAGCGACGAAAACCGACGGTTCCGAACGCGAAATCGACATGAATTCCGTTGTCTTCAAGGCGCTTCAAACGCAACGAAAGGCGATGAAGGGAAAGAGTGATTTCGTGTTTGCGAGCCGCGCCGGTTCGCCGATCAACAACCAGAACATGACCCGCCGGGTCTGGTATCCGCTGTTGCGTCACCTCGGCCTGAGACCTCGCCGTCCTTACCAGACGCGGCACACCGCGGCGACGCTTTGGCTTGCGGCCGGAGAAAATCCTGAATGGATCGCCCGGCAAATGGGACATGCGTCCACGCAGATGCTGTTCCGGGTCTACTCACGATACATTCCAAATCTGACGCGCAAAGACGGCTCCGCATTGGAACGGTTGATCGCATCTCACATCAGTCTCGATACGCATGACAAGGATTAACGAGCATCGCGCGCGGGTGCGCTTGAGCTATGGGGGCTCCGCGCCCCTCGCGCGCTGAAAAGGAGAACAAATGCAAATTTTCACAAATTATTACCATGGAGAAATGATGACCAATGACGAATATCTACAAGCTGTGCGCCAGCAAGTTATGCACGATTTACAAAAGCACCACGGCTTGTCCCCGACTTATCGTGAAGGTCTGAACAGCGAAGCTGATTGTGACGAAGAAAGCGAGAACCTGCCCCTCGTCTATGTCTGGATCGAGAAACTAGGCGCCGGTCACGGGCGTTGCATCTTGTCAGTCAACAGAAGTCTCGTCGGGCTTGCAATTGCTACTTACTTTTCACGAGATGACGACATATTCGATCATTTGCTGGATTCCATTGCCAATGACCTAAGTCGCATATGCGCCGGGGCTTTCGACTACACGATGAAACACTTAGGCCTGACACCGGAAGAGACCTGCAAAGCAATTGCAGATTTGCTCAGGAATCAATCACCGTAATGGCAGATAGACCTCAGTTTGGAGGAGAACAATGGCGCGGCATCAACTTATTATCAGAGTAGTTGTGGATGGGCCGTTTAAACAAGACCCTGAAGTGACGATTGAACGGGTTAAGAACGCGCTTCCTGGTGCTGAAATTTTTCTTGAGCATAGACTTATTGCAGCTTCAGCTGGCGAAATTCCAGGTGATGTGGTGGAAGCGATGCAGTCTGCTGAGTATGGAAAAATCAATGCATCGGCTCCGCATGACAAGGCTGATGATGAATAAGCAAGTGACGTTATGCTGCATCCATATCGAATAAAAGGCCCTTAGATCTCGTACTAATAATCGTTGAATATTAGCGTTCATGCGCAGCGCATCCGGTCCATGCGCTTGCTGTTATAAAATTTTGCGAGAAGACGTAAAGAAAGTCGTGTCAACAACGGAAAATGCTCTGCGTAAACCGCTTCATATTCGATGACGCGATGACAGCCGCGCCGGCGTTTGAAGTCGGGCACGCTGGTGCTGAGATTGACGGTCTTGCCCTCGTCGAGCCCCTTGCGAAAGGTTGAGCCGACGATCATGCGGTAAAGCCCGGCCTCGCGCGGTGTGGATAAATCATAACCGCAAGTCCCCACATTGATTCCGTTGGCGTCGGGATAGGAAACGACGAAGCCTTTAATGGCGTCGCTATCTTCGATCACGAAGAAATTGAGAAACCCGGTATTACAGGCGAGGGCCATCCAGCGCCGGTTAAAGTCGGTGTTCATGTCCGTGTGCTTGCCGATGTAAAGCTGACCGTAAAGCGCCGCGCATTGCTCTGCCTGGTGCGCGCTCAAGCGCGTCAGATAGCGCGTCGTAAGCGGCGTCGCCTTCAACAGCTTCTGGTCGTAACGGAACGCCTTGGTGCGTTTCGCTGACGGTTCGCGGAAATGCATGAAGCGGAATTTTACCAGCGCATAGCCCACGGCCTTCACGGCGCCGAGAACGCCGGTCGGGTCGGTTTCGGGGAGGCTTTTGAGGACGATGAGATGTTCCGGGTACTGTGCGGTCAGATGGTCGGTGAAGGCGCGCAAATGCGCGGACGAAAACGCAGGGGTCGGGTTATTGGTCAGCCACCAGTTGTTCAGCGTCACCGTGCGCTCAAATCGCGCAAAGCGGCGCGCCAGCCCGAGGAGGAAATTCAAAACCGGCGCTCGGGCCCGGCCCGCGCTATTGCGATAGAGCAGGCGCGGATAATCGAACCAGCAGGTCTTGGGCGAAACGCAGAACACCCGCTCTTCGCGATCCGCCACAGTGAAAGGCAGGGCGCAGCCGCGATGAACGATCAGGTGTTGGCGCACGCCCGACGGCACATTGGAGACGTAATAGCGCGGGCCATTTTTGATGAGCCCCTGGAGATAGGCGATCTGCGGCCCCGTCAGGTTCCAGATCGACCCGCGGTCGAGCGTCTCGATCGTCGTCTCGTCATAGATGACGCATTGGTCGTTCGCCGTCGGTAGCGATGGGACCGGGCGCCTTACGGGCGCGCGGACGGGGCGGTCACGGCGCAATGGCGACGTTTGCGGTTGCATATGACAGGTCAGCTCCGGCATGCGTCGCCCTTTTTTGGCGGGCGAAATGTCGGAGGGCGCGAACGAACGGCGCGCGGAAGGGTACCCCTTCGCGCGAGGCGAACAGCGATAACGGCGCCGCCCACATACATAAGGACAGCCCCATCGGGGCCGTGGCGCGTTAATTCAAATGCGGGCTTATCAAGACCTGCATGCTTCTTCGTTCACGGAGTTTCCGACGCTCCGTCCCGCGTTAGCGAGAACCACCATCTGTTCCAGATCGGGCGGCGAAAATCAAGACGAAAGCCATAGCTTTGTTGAAGACCGCCGAAAACGATAATTGAACAGTCGTCATCCGGCGAGCTCGATGCGCTGCATCCGGCATGATATCAACCTGCGCTTTTGCATGGAGGAAAGTGAAGGCGACCGTCGGAAAACCGCGAAGCTTGCGCAACGGGGCGCGGGTTTTGGGGCCATTGCCTTTAAGAGCGGGCCATTGTCGCCGCGCCGGTCGCCTTCGGTAAAACCATGTAGAGGAAAGCAGCGGCCAGGCAAGTTAAGTTTGGCGCAAACGTCGAATGCCTTTCCCTGACCTGGGCCGGTGTCTTTCAAGGTTTAAGCGCGCTTTGGTGAGACACACATCTATTGATTGGCGACGCTGAAGCAAAATAGCTTGGTGAGGCGAAAGCGGCCGTCGGAAAACCGCGAAGCATGCGCCCGGTGTTGTTAGTGGCGGCGCTGGTTTTGGAGCCATCAATCTAAAAGGGCGGGCCATTGTCGCCGCGCCGGTCGCCTTCACCGACAGCGCGTAGGGACCGGTGAACTACTTTCCAATCGATCTCTCGGCGATGCAAAACAGTGCGGTCGGAGTTTGCATCGGATTCAAGCCGTGTTTAGTTTCCGGCTTCCCGACGGATTTGCCGAATGGCGTGACCGGCAAAAAATAACCTCTTCAGAAAGCGCTAAACATAGCGTACTGCGCCTTACCTGCGGTTGAAGGGAAGATTGCGCTTCTCTTAGCGCTCCCTGCATAGATCCGAAGCATCCCGACGACCGAACGCTCGCGTATTTGATATCGGCGAAGCTGTTTGCCAATTCAACATTCGGTAGGAGAGGCCATATTCGTTTCGATCCTGCCACACAACACGGGCGCTGCGGGTTTCTCCGGTCCGGTCGAATTTCAAAATGACATCGCCCGGTAAGTCAACGGCGCCATCGACCGCAATGCGTACGCCGCCGACGCTGACATTGAGCACGATGCAGGGGATAGACGTGTTTCGGCCGGTAAAAACTTTGGCTGGTTTGAAGGTCTGTATGCGCGGGTCACGGCTCTTTTGTCGATGAGCGCTGCTCTTTTGCGGGAGGGAGCCGTTCGCTTGTTGGAGAGTGTGGCTGATCGCAGCGAGTCTCCGAGCGAGTTGATCTTTTGTTTTGCGACTGTTCATTATCGGGGTTCGCTTTCAAATCTGGAAGGCCGCATAGTATGTGAAAACCTACATAAAACTTTCACGCGCTAAAAATTGTATACTCCCTAAAAACAGAAACAGATTAATAGTTGGTGATGTGAATATATCGATGACGAGTCGCGCATGACGTAGAGTGAGACTGTTGTGCAAGCTGTTTTAAGCGACAGGCAACGATGCTGATGCATACTTGGTTTTGCAATATGGCGCCCGACAAGTGCAATCTATAGCTATGATGTTTTGTATACTGACTATATGATAATTTTCAGATAAACGATGCAAGAGGTTTCAACCCTTATGCGTTTAATCATCAGTTTCATGTGAACCGGCGTCGGGTTATTGGTCAGCCGCCAGTTGTCGAGCGTCACCGTGCGCTCAAATCGCGCGAGGCGGCGCGCCAGTCCGAGGAGAAAGTTCAAAACCGGCGCCTGTATTGGAAAAGCGGCAGGCCGGTTTTTATCGGTGCGGAAGATCAGGTGAAGGCGGCCGTCGGAAAACCGCGAAGCATGCGCAACGGGGCGCGGGTTTTAAGCCATTGCCTTTAAGAGCGGGCCACTGTCGCCGCGCCGGCCGCCTTCAAGCGATAGGATGTAGGGCAACGGGCGGGTTTGGCAAGTGGGGTGCGTTTGTCACGGATGATGGTCGTCAGCTTTGCGCGCAGAGGCGGACGTTAGCAAAGAAAAGCTTGACTGAACAAAATTAGCCTTGCTGAATGATTGAAGACGTTTAGGTCACGCCAATTTTCAGGTGAAATTCGGATAGATTCTTATACTAAGTGTATTCGCCTATAAGGGGGACATTATGCCTGACTCAGTAATTGCCATTTTCGCATTGTTGGTATCTACTTCAACGGCAATTTACCTAGCATATTTTCAGACCAGGTTTGGCTCAAACAAAGACGTTGTGAAACTACTTGTTGAGAAGCGACTAGGTTGCTATGGCGAGATGAGTTTCTTGTTGAGCGATGCATTTAAAAAATTTTCCAGATATAATCCAAAAGGCAAGCCTCCCAACAATGAAATAGATCGTCGCCAAGTCGAATTAATTTTTGAAAAGTTCAAGGAATGGGACTCAAAAAATTCCTGGTTGTTGGGAATTAAAACCTACGAATATTGCCACGAGCTTTTGTTTTCTGCTGAGGAATTCTTGTGCGAATTAAACTCTGAAGCACCTGACAAAGAGAATTTAGCCGCACGCTTCAGAGAACTCTCTGCTGATATGCGGCAGCTTGAATTGAACTTGCGTAGCGATATCGGGATATATGGAATTGTCTCGAGTGCAAACAATCTTCAATTTAAGAATATCGAGAAATATCGGTATGCATTATCAGAAAAAGGAAATTAACGTTTTGCCCAAGCTTTAGTTTCATTTTGAATAGCCAATGTTCTCGCAATGTTGAGTGATTGAACTGCGTGCAAAAACGGACATACGCAGAATTGAGGCCTCGACCGATGTCAAAATTTATGGCTTTTGTCGCGGTATAGTACTTTCCGATTTCTGATTCGAATTTATACTTACAACAACCCAAAGCAATGCACTTGGTTGGGATATAATGACAGACATACGCCACTGGAAAGAATTTGAAAAATTGATAGCCGCGATTCAACGGTGTGCACATGACGGCGCAAGAGTGAACTGGAATGAGAAAATAGATGGTAGGCAATTTGATTGCGTAATTCGATTTCCCTATGGTTTGTATTCGTATCTTGTTGTGCTCGAGTGTCGAAATAAATCAAACCGGACACCAGCGGATGAAATAGATTCATTCGTGACGAAGAGTAGGGACGCAAAAGTTGATAAAGCCATCTTTGTTTCAAAAGCGGGATACCAGTCCGGTGCATTAGCGGTCGCAGAACGGCACGGCATCGATCTGTACACCATCGATGAAGTGGATGAGCTTCCAGAAGATGCAATTGATTTCGGACTGATGCCAGTAATAAAAATCTCGGAATTTAAGATTTACAGTCCAAGTAAAAAGATATTGAGAACTTTTCCAGACCGACCGAATCGATTGCGATTTTGGCTCACGAACTCGAAATTCTACAAACACAAACGATGGGTTACATTTGCTGAACTTGTAAATGAATGCTTGCCTAGAATTCAAGCAGCTGCGACAGCAACGGTTCAAGATTATACAATACAATTTTCGTCAAAGAAGCCTGCAAAAGTACCGCTTGAACATAATCCAGTGAAGGATGAATCGGTTCGCGCAAAATACGTGTCATTTCAATTTCAGGTTGTGGAAGCACGAACATTTCAAACGCACCATGACCCAGATCATGTTCAGAAATCGATCAATTTTCGATCAGTAGTAACAGGTGATTCAAGATTATTTACACGCAAAGAGATTTCAAAAGGGCTAGAAACTGAGCTTCGTGCGGGCGTGTACTACAGGAATGTGGTTCTCGACGGCGCATATTATTGCGAGTCTGTGAATGGTGATATTGCGACCATGCATATGATCGAAAGTTATCAGCATGGGCGTTTTTTACAGGCAACTTTTACAATAGATATTGACCAAGGTTCATCTTTTCTTGAGATTGAAGACACCGCGGAATTGGACCATTTAAAAATCATCCATGAAGAATACAAAAGCTAGAAAAGGATGACGGCTAAGGTCCCCTTTGAGGATTAACCGGAAAGCCGAGGGCTACGCCTCCGTAGCGTTCTTCAACTCCGCCAGCCGCTCCTCGCACGCCTGTTTCACGAGTGCGGCGAGGGCCTCCGCGCGTTGTCCTAGCCATTCAAGTTCGTCTTCGGCGATGCGGTAGTGTTTGGAGTAGCGCGCTTTGACATAGGCGTCTTTGAGGCGTTCGAAGGAGCGGCGCTGGAAGCGGTCTTCGTCGGGCCAGACGGCGCGGAAGCGTTCGTCCTTCGCCTCCACGAAAGAGCGCAGTTTGCGGACGTTATGGGTCGCCGGGCTGTAGAGGGTGGTTGTCAGCAGGTAGGTTGTGTAGAGGCTTTCTACGGTTTGATGTAGTTCGAACGCAGCCTTCTTCCACATCTTTTCATTCATGCAGAACATGAATGTCTTCATGTTGTTTTCAGCGCCGGTGAACCAATCCTCAAAATATTCTTTCGCCGCCGCGTGGGCGTCTTCCGCCGTCTGCGGTTTGGGCTCGGAAAAGCGCTGGCCGTTCAGTTCGTAAAGAACAATCCCGTCGCGGATGATGTCGAGAAAGAAATATTGTCCCTGGGCCAGTTTCTCGTTCACTTCGGACAGGGTGTGGACGATGAGGCCGATGGGCGTCTTGATCGAGGCGTCCTGAATGATCCGGTCCTCGGCGCGGTACCAGTAAGTCGCCATGTCGGTGAACGCCTTGCGGTTGACGACGATCAGCAGGTCGAAATCGCTCTGATAGCCTTTCGCGGTCTTGCCTGCTTCATCGACCCAGTCGCCGCGGGCGTATGACCCGAACAGCACGAGCTTCAGGATACGCCCCGGCGTTCCTTTCGCCTTTTTGCCGTTGCCTTTCGCCAGCTCGAATTCCTCGAACAAAATCTCCTGAATGCGCGCCAGCTCCCACCGTTTTTTCTCCGGCAGGTGGTCGATGTCGGTGCGCATGGATTTCAATGGCGGCATGGGGTTACGTGTAGGGCGCTGCGCACGGTTTGACAAATGCTTCAAAAGCGATGCGGTCCACAGGGCTGACAACTGAACCTATCGCCGGAAGCCGCTACTGCCTGCGATTGCGTAATGGGAGCGGGCCGCCCATATCGGTTCATGGTTTCACACGGCGGCCGGATAGTCTCGGTCTGCGAATTGGTGTTTTCTGCACCCGTCATCTGCATGTGTCATCGGCGCCGATTGTTCATTATCGGGGAGAGGCGTTGACCGGGCATGGCGGCAATCGCCAACCGGATGGCTTTCCGAATACCGATCCCAGTATTTACAGGTCTCGCATCGCTGCGTCCGCATGGCGGCGACCCTCCGCAAATAGCTATCGCCAGCTATTTGATTGATGATTCGGCCCTGATCCGTATAGGCATTAATTGTGAGACTCATAGGCAAGCGGTGTTAGCAAGGCGCCAATACATTCAATGTAGTCTGATTGGGCAATGGGTAAAATAATCTCCAATGCATGAAGCCCCTGCGCCCGTCATTCACAACCATCCCTCACGAGGAATGGCGGGCGCGTTTCCCTCCGATCCTTCTCTCAAGATTGCAGTGCCGAGTTCGGCTTTGGTGTGGGCGAAACAGCGCCGCGTCTCAACAAAAAAGACCTAAAATGTCGCGGCAAGTATTCGCGCCGACTCAACGATGGATTCGACCGCAAACGCCGCGAGAATAATACCCATAACGCGACTGACCAGTGCGGCGCCGGACATTCCGATGAGCCGATTGATCGGCGCGGCGGCGATGAGAAGCAATAATGTCAGAAGCAGCACCGAAAGCAGCAGGCCGGTGGTTACGGTCTGTTGCCAGAAGGAATAATCGCGATTATCGGTTAATGTGACGGCGGCCAGCATGGCGCCGGGACTGGCTATTGATGGAATGGCCAGCGGAAATATCGAAATCTCTCGCTTTTTAAAGGCCGTTAGCTCCTTTATCTCCTCGGCGGGCTTGCCATCGCCGAAAACCATGTTCAGTGCAAAGATGAACAGGATGACGCCGCCGGCCAGCTGAAATGAAGCGAGGTCAATTCCGATAGAAGTAATGATGATTTGACCAAACAGTACAAAAAACAGCAAAATCAGCGCCGCAAAGAAAACCGCCTGAAGTGCGATGTGACGCTGGTCCTGCGAAGGAAGGCCCCTGGTCGCAGCAATAAAAACCGGAATCGTTCCGATCGGATCAACCACAACAAGGAAGGTTGTCAGCGTCGATAACATTTAGATTGCCTCGGATTTAAATTCCTTATCCAATAAGCAGTATTTCTTAAAATATCGCTCGCTGGGAATATAGTTCGCAAAGTCAATTTCAATATCTGAAAAAGACATTTCGAATTCACTAAATGCATAGGGCCATAATTTTTTGTTCAGCCCGATTTTCATCATGTGAGCCGCCGCCACTTTATAACCAGTGCTGGTAATTGTCTCTGAGTCGCATAAGGCGCCGGGCGATTGTTCCAATTGTTCGAGGCGTGGTGCGGGTGATGATCGTCAATGGTCTCTGCTGTAGCGCGCCGAATGGAAACTACTTGCCATATACAGATAAAATATCGAATCAAATGAAAGGCGCAATCCGCGCCTGAGCTTTAAATGTGAAGCGGCGGCTTCAAAATGCGCATGTCATGGCGAAACGCCGAACGGCGGTCGCCAATGTCAAAAGCAAGCGCCGCAAAAAAAAACCTTCAATTGTTGTCCGAGAGTCTCAACAAGACCGGCCGGCTTAATGACCACATGCGGGAGGGTATCGATCCGGGCGCCAATAAACATTGAATGCGATTGTTTGCATCGCGTTAACGAAAAGTGCGTATAGAAACTAGATATTGTTTTTTTAATTATTACAAAAATACAGATAAGGAATTTTTCCATGCCTAAATCGATAGGTGTTAACCCTGGAAATCAAACGTTCACGGCGATTCTCGAGAGACTTGGACCTCAAATAAAAGAAAAAGGGAACGGCGCTTATCTTCGATTTACCGGCGCAAAGGGATTATACGTCAAGAAGGGTATCGACAACCGACTGTTCGGCGACTGGATCGTTCGGAACAATAAATTTCTTGACGCGGCGAGCGTGATTCGCGACGCCATCGATCGCGAACATCAAGGCATTATTGTCGACGGCGGTACGCTGGGCGAATATGTCATCCGCACAATAATGAACGACCACCGGAAAGAACACCGCCTGACGGTTGGCGACCTCAAGAAAGCGACGCAATATATCAACACCGGCAGAGAGCGCGGCGAACGCATAGCTGGTGCGTATAAACGCAGCGGTCAGGCCGTCGACGCGACCGGCGCTAGCGCAAGCCGGACGGCGCCGAACAGTCGCACAATCACGGAAGGCCGCAAGCTTATGCGGGACGCTATTATCGACGATCTGGAGGAGTATTTCGATTCGGAGGCTCCAGAACGCGAGAACGAAGACAGCTACAACAGCAAATCATATATTACTAGTGTTGGGTCGTTCAGCGACAATCCGCGAAACTTGGCCACTGACATTGAAAAAATGGCTGACAGCTACATGGCGACGCTTGATGACGCCGGCGGGCTTTGTGAGGCCAATCTGATTAAGCTGATGGACCAGTTCCAGAAGGCGAACATTCCTCATGAGAATATTGCGGAGCTCGTAGAGCTTACAGACCTTCAACGCAAGACCGATGTTTCCGGCGAGCGACTGAATGAGGCGTGCCATCAACTCGAAGCCATGAGCCGCAATGGGGGTCTAGCAAAAAAAACCGCACAAGATGTTGACGAGCCAATCGCCGAGAGCCGGCGACTAGTGCACCGTATGAAAAATTTGCCGTTCCCGGACCGTCTTGAGGACGAACGCGGCGATCTGTTTGAGTCGCTACGGCATAACTATGACAGTTTCCGTATAGTCCTGGACATAGCTCGAAAGTCAGATCCAAAAAATCAAGAGGCTATCGATCTGCTGGAACAACTCACGCTGGAAACCTACGATCTGGCGTATGCGTGTAATCCGCTTGAGTACCGCGATAGGGGAGCACCCGCTGAGACTGATACGTTGTTTCACAAAAAGAGTGATCTAATGTCAGATAAAAATTTTACAGAACTTACAGAGGGTTTAGGTGACGACGCCGCCATCGATGAGCCGGTGTCGGTTCCAAAGACACTGTTCAAAATCCACGATACGAGCAAGACAATGCTGCTCCGATATGTCGTCGACGCCTATAATTCGGCGCTGAAGATCGTCAAGCAGGCGCATGCCGACTTCATGAAAGCTCCGACCAAAGAAAATCTCGAAGAACTGCGCATTAGCCTGGAAGCTGCGAACCGGCATAACGACAGAGTGCTTGAAAATGTCGCGCGCGCGGGAAAAATATACGGAACACACCGCGTTCCGCAGGCGTTCAATGAGCAATCGGACAGACTGAAGCGGCAACGACGGGAGGTGCAAATCCTGCGCGGGCAGGCGACGCGGCTAGTTGAAAGCCAATCGCCAAAGGTCAGTAAGGGTCAAAATCAAGCGCATGGGCTTTACGACAATCATGATGGCGCCAATCAATATGATCGCCAAGGCCGGATGAGCAACGCCAGTAGTTATTATCCTACTGAGCCCGAGCCGAGCTCCTTCGATACGGGTCGTAACGGACTGCTAGATAGCGGTGTGAATTTCAATTCTGCAAACAAAGACTAAGCATGAAGGTTTCGGCGCCGGCGGCGCGTTGTCAACCCGCGCTTCGATTCAAGACATGCAAGCCGTGTTGAAGCTCCGTGATCGCCATAGGCGTTAAAAGCGTATTCGGCCAGGCCTCGACGGGCTTTGCGAAGGGCCCGGAAACGAGAAATAAAGGAGGCGGCGATGCCTGGCCTGCGCGGTATCGATCCAAAACAAACCTATACGGATATTAGCGCCGAGCTTCGCGATCAATTCTCGAAGAAAGGAAAGCACGCGGGCATTCGGTTTACCGACGCCAAGGGCCTTTATGTCAAGAACTCACAGAACGACATGAAACGCAACTGGATGGGTCAGCTGAAAAAGCGGATCAAAAAATTTGACGACGCCGGTACGCAAATCAGGGAGGCGATCAATCGTGAATATCGGG
Source organism: Pseudomonadota bacterium (assembly GCA_039196665.1). Taxonomy (GTDB): domain Bacteria; phylum Pseudomonadota; class Alphaproteobacteria; order Caulobacterales; family Parvularculaceae; genus Hyphococcus. The sequence continues at coordinate 674,770 of JBCCUQ010000002.1, forward strand.
ACTGGGACGTCGGCGGCGAACAAATGGGCGATTACGTCTTCCGAAGGCTCGGGCTGGTGCATCTCGTAAAACGGTTGGACGGAAACGATCTTAAAAAAATCGATGAATTGATTAAGCAAGGGGTCCTGGAGGCGGCGGAACTGAAATCAAACATGGAAATGTTTCGCATGCAGGACCATCGCAACAAGATTTTCGAAAGGCTCGAGCAGGATCCTGGGGATTACGAAAATCGCATACGGGCGGCCGGTTGGAGCAAGATTGTCGAGGGTTCCCGGCTGTTGCGGAAGGCGATCAGCGCCGATCTGCAAGCGAGCCGGGTTGGGGGCGACCCGGATCGTGAAGCCGCTTTTTTTATGGAGACTGAGCAGCTCGGCCAGGCCGGGCTGACAACCGCAACCCTCATGAAAACAATTGGGGCGATGAAAACGGATGGCTACTCCGTCGCCAATCTCCTCAAGCTCACTGACCTGATCAACCTTGAGCGAAATATTACAGTGAATGTAGATCAGCTCCGTGATGTGAACGCTAGAATCAAGACCGCTATCGGCCGCAATGGGAGTATCTTGTCGTCCAACGACCAGCAGAAATTGCTGAATGCAATTGCGGAAAACGAACGCATTCTGAACGATGCCGAAGACTTTAACGACCGGGGCGCGCTTGACGACCTGAAAACTCGCAACAGGTTGTCGCAGCGGTTGACGGGCGCCTTCAATGAAATTTCTCGCTTAAGGACCCAAATGGCGCCTAACGACGCGCTGGCGACATCTGGCGTCCGGCAAGTTACTGCGTTGCTGGATAAGCATGCTGCCGCGACGCATGATCTAGCGCTGGCATTGCTGGATAAGACGAGCCGCGATTCGCTGAGCGCCCGAGCGCGGGCATTTCATTGTCCGTCGCATGGTATCTTTACGTTTAAGTACTTTGACACAAGCCCCCTCAGTGAAGACTTGCATCCCCCCGAGACGCTCTTCAGTTCCAAGCATGCGGTCCGGCGTTCTTTTAACATGCTGGCCGAACTGACCAAGCTCTATAATCGCGCGCTTCACGCTGTGAGACTTGCCCTTGACGCCGTTGGAACGAATCCTAGCGCCGGAAATCTCCATGAGCTAAGTCGAAGACTTGATAACGCGAACGTCTTGAGCGATCATATTATGCGGATGATCGGCGGCATCAACCGCAATCGACGAAAGGACCGCCGTAGCGGGCATGACGCCCAAACAGCGCTCGTCCAATCGCAACGCAATGTCCTTCAGTCACTCAGAGTCGCTGCGACAACGGTGGCGGCGAAGCAGGCAAACCAAACGCATTCACTAAGTGCGAATTGGAAGGATAACGCCAGCGCAAGCTCGTCCGGCAACGAGACGCAAAATCTTATAGACGACCATTCGGCGGAACTGGGGCGCTACCGTACGCCGCAGCGGCCTAATTTGAACGACATAAGTACGATAACGCAGCCCGTTGGGACTAGTCTTGGCTCTTCCGGCGATAACAAGGCTAGTGACGATGGTTTTGGAAATGGACTGACGTTTACTAAGGCGCATGATCGGCAAGACATTATCGGGTTCATGCGCGGAGCGTCGGTGACTGACTCGTCCGATAGCGGTAATTTTCCGACCAGTCGGCACGACATCGGCAATAATGATTTCTTGCAACCGTCGCGTAATATCCCGGTGAATACGAATGCTTATACGGGCAACGCCGGCTTTACGCCGCCAACCGGCGGCGCAAATAACAACATAAGTGACAAGACGCGTATTACGATTAGTCGGCGCCATCAAGCTCCGCGAACGTCATTTTTCGATGTGAACAAAAATCATCTTCCATGAACGTCGAAATCCCAAGGTCGCAATCGCCCTCCGCGAACGATCGAGATCCGCCTGACAACAATAGCAACGCGTCGATCGCCGTCCAGAAATTTGAATCGGCGCCTCAGTCGCGAAGGGTGTCAATGAGCCCGCAACCGTCAAGCGATTCTTACGATAGTAGCGATTGAATTTTTGGGCGATGACGCATTGTGGATCTGCTATGCGGGAAACATCTGGACACGGGGCCGGCGACGTCGAAGATTGGCCAGGAAGTAAGAGTCTATGTCTCCTCTAAATGGCATTTCTTCAAACCAAACGTATACGGAAATTAATGCGGATCTTCGAGACCAGTTCGCCAGGAAGGGAAGCAATGTAGGGATTCGTTTTACGGGCGCAAAGGGCATATACGTCAAAAATTCCCGCGCAGACGGTAAATGTCGAACTGTTGCTCCTAAAAATTCGGCTTAGTATAAGCAGTAAGATGAGTTTCAGCTATCGGTCCAGGTAGATAGTCAGGAACTTTATTGAGTTGCGCCAGCTCGGAAGCGGCTTCAGGGTCATCGTGAAACAAAATTGCGTTTTCGAGCTTTTCACGAAGGATGCTGCGATAACGCATCCCCCTGTGATTGTAGTAAGTCTCGTTTTTATCGGCGCAAAATGATGGATCTGCATACTTCTTGAAGTCCCGCCAGGACAGCGAAGTAAAAGCCTTTGTCACTTCCCAAATGCTTGAAGAACTCTTGTCAAAATCACTGAATTCTTTGTCCGCGTCCCTGAGGCTCATATGTGCTTTCACAAGCCAGTAGACGGCTGTGTGCTTATCTGGCTCAACATCATCCGTTCCATCACTGTAAATCTTCCAAAGCGCGAGTGCACGATCCGGAGAATAACTTGGGCGCTCGACAATGTTCTTGAGACTATCAGGCAAGCCTTCCCAGGGTTTAAAGTTTTTATGGCCCAAAAAACTCAAAGTAGGGAGATTCAATCGATCTATAGAAAGAAATGTCATCTCCACCCCCATTGCGCGCATCAGCCAGGGGCCGGCTTCAGTCATATTTCGTTCAATGCCATCGGCGCCTTTTCGATAAACTTCGTACAGGGCGTATTGCAGGGCTGAATCAGAATCTTTAGTCTGTTTTTGAAATTTCCCGTATTTTGTCTCATACATTTCGCCTTCCAGCTCTTTGAGTGTTGCGATAGCGTCTTCGTCTCCGTCTCCCATCACCCCAGGTTCGGCGGCCAGCGCCAGGAAATAGGCGGCTTTGTTGGGATCGCGTTCGATGTCTTCCCGCCCGGTGCGATAGAGTTGGCCGAGCTCGAACAGCACAGGGTCGAGTATGATTTGTCGTTCATAGATATCGTGCTCCGGCCCGAAGAGCTGCGCTTCCAACCATGAAAGCGTTTCGCGCCGCTCGGCATTGTCGGCGCCGTCTTGATCTGCAGGGGTGTTCGTTGCGCGGGCGAGCCACAAGGCGGCGCGGCCCATATCCGGTTCGAGACCGTCTCTACCCTGATGATGAACGTGATAGAGCGCCAATTGTAGGGCGAGATCTTCGCCTTCGGCGCCGCGGCTCTCGGCGAGCGCCGCCAATCGCGCCGCGGCTTTGTCGTCGCCCTTCTGTGCGGCGAGCAGGAGGAAGTACGCCGCTTTGTCGAGGCTTTGATCAACCCAGTCATTTCCAGTCAGGAACAGTTTACTGAGCGCATGCTCCATTGCACCCGGCGGGATTGCAACGTTGTCTTTGTCAACGTAAAGCGCTGTGACCCAATCGGTGTGATTGTGCGCAGCGCGCAAGCCTTGCCAGGAACGGGCGAGCCAAATGGCGGCTTCCTCCATGTTCTGATCGACGTCGTCGCGACCCTCGCTGTAGACCTTGGCGATGGCCCGTTGCACCCTTCGGTCGCCATTTTCGGCGATGTCCTCGAGCTCGGCCGCTGCTTCTTCGCTGCCTTTTTGCATCGCGAGCGCGAGATGATAAGCGGCTTTGTCCCAGTCCCGGTCTTTGCCGCTCGTCCCTCGACGATAGGCTTCGCTCAAAGCAAAGTCCGCCGCACCGCGATCGGCTTGAGGCGCTCCTTCGCTGGCCGCTCGCTTTCGATTGACGGTGATGTCTTGTTCGGCTTCGTTATCGCTCCAATCTTCGTTTCCGGTTTCCTCAATCACAGCCATGTCTTGGTTGCGAGGATCAGGGCCGATCAGCGGCGGGCTGGGGGTTTTGTCTTGCTGTTCCATTTCTGGGGTGCGCATTTCCCCAGAGGCGTCTTCAGATTCTATATCGAGGAGTGAGTCATCCTCCGGGAGCGGATCATGGGGGCGCCCGCCGTCTGGAACAGGACCCAGCGCTGCTGCGCGGGAGTAGAGGACCTTGAGTTTGTCCGCGGAAAGGGTGAAGGTGGTGTGTTGTCGCCGATTTACGGATGCGTCAAGAAGGCTGTGCGTCCCATTTGGAATGCTCGCCCCCGCTTTGTGCAGATTAATCTCCTGACGCATGGCGTGCACAGTGCGGGCAATCTTGCGCAGTGCCTCTTCGTCGATCTTAGTAACGCTGAAGATCCCTTGGGGCGCCAGATCGCTGACCAGGCGCGCGCCCATGCTTTTGGTGCTCCCCCAGCTGCGCACGCCAGCAAAGTCCTTACCCAGACTTTCGTCGATCAGGCGAGTGATCTCATTGCGGGTCTGTTTGCGTTGTCGGCGGCGCGCCCACCATTCGCTGATGGTTTTCGAGGAGGGCAGGCGCTTTTTGAAATCGAGCGAGCCGCCATGCGCATCGCGGGTATAGAGCAGCTCATAATCATTCCGCGAACCGCGCGCCACGTCCGGCGCGTTGACCGTCTTTTCGATAAACCGATCAAACTGCTGGGCGGCGTTGTGAGGCACGATGTAAAAACCGCTTCCGCGGGGCATATGCGGGTTCCGACACTGATTGCGCCGTAGACCCTATTAAAAAGCCATTAGAACTTCGTCAGGGATCGTTGTTCCCCAGTCTCATTTGCGCCAGTTGGGCGTGAGGTTCGCAAGAAGTTCAGCCGCACGAGGAATCAAGCCGCAGTCCTCAAGTAAACAGGAGATTAAATGCACGAACTCAAAGTGAAAAGCGCTTCGTTCTGACGATGAGTTTGCTATGACTCTGTAATGGTCGGAGTGGGGTGATTCGAACACCCGGCCCCTGCCTCCCGAAGGCGCAAATCATCCGCCTGCGTGCTTTTAAAATCCATTTAATATCAACATTTTATCGTCGACTGCATCGGTCACGCTTAGGTCGTTTGGGGTTCATTTTGGCAACACTTGGCAACAGTGGTTGGTTATGGGCATAGTATCCTGGAAAGGCAGGCTAATCCCTAACTGAAGTGGAGCTTTCGATGCAATTGCCGGTTACGGGAAAGGGCGCGTATATTAGCAGACCACTGAAAAAGTCAGCATTTTCGGGCTTTCAACAAGGCTTCGTCGCCATGTCGGTAGGCGAATTCGATTTATACGCTGTCGCCGTTGTGCAAATGCGCCGATCCTGAACCGCAGACTTCGTCCATTTCGTCACATCCTTCCCATTCGAACCAGACGGAGTCCTTGGCGTATTCCAGAACAAGGCCTGCCCGGAGCGCGCCGAAGGCGATTTGGCCATATCCGTCGGCGTTGATGACGAGCGAAGCAGAGCCGCACAAGTCGAGATGATCGCGGTCCCATAAATCAGACTCAATGATGCGCCAGCGGCCGATCAGCTTGCAACCCATCGGATCACTCATAAGGCGGCTCCCGCCAGAAACTTCGGCAGTTCCGTTCGCGTGCGTAAAATGCGCGGCCACGGCGAGACCGTGACGGTTCGTCGGCTTGCGTTTGTTTCACAAACGGTCCTCCTCACTCCATCAACACATCGCCCATATAGCAAAGCTGCGCCGGCTTGCCGCCGCCTTACGCAGCGGCTTGCAAAAGCGCGTCGCGACGCAGCACGGTATAAGCGCCTAGGCGAAGGTTTGCGATCCGCCGCCGATCTTGCGCCAGGTTTTTCAGGACGGCCTCTATCTCCTTCCGATCAAGCACCTGTTCGTGTTGAAGAGCTGTCCGGAAATCTCGATCCTGAAACATCTCCATGATTTCAGTGTTTTGGGCTAGCGCGTCATCCAAGCACAGAATCAACTTCGTATTGATAAATTTGGACCGCTTTTGTCTATCCGCGTCGGATTCAGATTCTTCGAGCGTCCCAAGAGCGTCCTTCACGCCTTTTAACAAGTCCAGATAGTCTTTCGCGAACCTATGATTTTGCAAGTAATTTTTCTGGTAATGATTCCCATAGTCTCCCCACGCCTTGTTGTGCGCATAATCGGTAAGCGCATGGCCGGCGTTTGTGACGGCGTAATCGTCGCCTCGCAGCGTCGCCGGGGCGACACCCATGACCGCAGGCTCCGGATAGTATTCCGCGCCGCTTTGGACGGCGTCGCGCTCGGCCCGCGAACTCAGCGCGTAAGCGGCGCTGTAAGTGTTGAGCATCAGTTTGTCGATGCTCTCCTGCGTCGTTTTGATTCTCGAAATGGCGATGTTCGCCGCATTATATTCCGGACCGTACTTCTTCAGCTCGCCAGATGATAGACGACGCTTTTGTTCCGTTTCGAAGCTTTTTAACTTCTGCTTCAGGTCGACAAGGTCGCCGAAACTTGTCCATAATTTTTTCGCGACGGCTTTTCGCTCGCGGTCGTCGACGAGCCTTTTCCGGTCTATGGCGCGCTTCATATCGTTGATATGCGATTTATGTTGGTCGACGACTTTTTTGACCGCGTCGCCGATGCGCCCCCGATCATTATTCGGTACGTCTACTTTCCTGAACGTATCGTCCAGAATTCTGTCGAGCCATTCATAATCCTCAAGATATACATCTTTCATCGCCATATAATCTTGCTCCGCGCCCTGCCAGTAAATGTAAGCGTTCGGTCTATTCTCCTGGATCAGGACGTTCTCCGGGTCATTGACAACATCAAACCGCTGGCGTGCGGGCGCGTTCATAACATCCGCCTCGGGCGGCAGTTCCTCAAGCACGGCTTTCCCGGCGAGGTCGCCCCGCCGTTCGATACCGGCGTCGTCAGAATTGTTGAATGAGTTGAGGAGGCTGCTTTCCACCTCGCTCAAGGTCACGTCGCTCACTGGTTCGCTCTCATAAAAGTCCGAGTCGAGATCGAGGCGAGCGGCGTCCTCTGTCCCTCCCCAACCCTGGAAGGCCGCAGCGGCGCCATTCTCGTTACGCGCTAATCGCGGATAGAGCAGCAGTAAAAGCGCATGCCGCTGGTCGGCTGCTCGCCGTCGCTGATCGTCGATCTGCGCGTCCTGATGTTCGTTGAGAATCTTCTGGCGCCGCTCTATGACTTCTGTCAGACTTTCGTTGTCGCGCAGCGCCTTGACGATGTTATATCGGAAACTGTTGACGAAGTTCTTCTCATCATTGCTGAGAGTTTCCAATCGGCGATCGAAAAGTCTTAAATAGTCTTGCCGATTGTGGAAGATTTCCCGGATTCGCGCGTTGTGATTTTTCGTTAATGTACGGACGTTACTCCTGCCCATTGAATCCGCCTCGAAGAGGATATCAGGCGCTGCGACGTCGTGTTTCAGGCCGGTTTCAATCATGAAGTCAATATTGCCGGCCCAACGACAGGACATGAGCCCGGGTAAGCGCACGTTGAGCGGTCGCGGCGCGTTGCCTCCACGGCCGCCCGCGGACAGCACCGGACAGAGCCCGCTCGCCAATTCGAGCGTCTCGATACAAAATTTCTGGGTTTCGTCGATCAAGTCAGCGATTGGTTGACCGGCGGCGTCATCTATTGCACGACCTCCACCTCTCTTGACGTCCTGCAGTCGAGCCATGGCGCGGTCGATCGCTCGAACATTATCGATGAGATTGTTGTATTTGCGTTGTCGGAGCGTGCTATTTGCAACATCGTCTGGATACGACATTTTCTTGAGGTCGTGAATGATCTCCTGATTGTCCCTGATAGCCTCTTCGATATTTCGTTTCACCTCGCCCAACTCATATGTCAGGTTTTCGGCGGCCTTCACGCCGATGTCATCGGTTAACTGATTGAAGATCTCGCGGCTATTAAGCTCTGACGCGACGGCCTCCAGCTTCGCGCCCAAACGAAGAACACGACCGCTGCAAGCGTTTATATGGCGCGGAAGATCCGTGGCCTGAAAAAGGGCCTGGACATGGAGATCGGCGACGCCCTCCCTGTGCAACAGGAAGCTGAGCCGGCGAGCGTTTTCTGCCGAAAGGCCGCCCTTGAGATAGTCGATATCGTGGCCGGCGGGCTCAGGGTTGACGCCCCAATCGTCTTCCTTGTTATCTTCGTCCGGCAGGAATACGGTCGTCATGCCTTGATGTTCAAGGAGGCTTCGGGCGCCTGCCTTCGCCTCCCTCTCATATTGCTCACGATTGTCGGCAAATGTTTGGGGATCGGTACGGCTCCGTTTGTGATCCAGCAAATCCCGAGCGACCGCCTCCAACAGGATCTTTGTGCCGCGGCCGTCTGCGGCCGTTAAGAGGTTTTTCGTATTCTTCCGTATTCCGTCGCCCGGCTCCGGTCGGCCGCCCATATATCCAATGCTGGAAACAAGCTCAGGGTAATGCTGTTCCTGGATAGGGAGCAGGCGGCCGGACGACATGATGTCTTTGATTTCGCGTTGAATGGCGTTCAGGTCGCTCGCCTTGAGATAGATGTTCCGTTTTGTTTTCTCGAGCTGGGCAAGATCGACAATATCGTCATCTTTTGCGCCCATCGCTTCCCTGGCGCGCTTGGTGACGAGTTTATCGACGATATAGTCGCCGACCGGCTGGCCTTCATGCATGCGAAATGCATAACCGAGGTTGATGGCGCGCGCGATTTCCCTGTGGGCCGCCAGATACTTGTTGCCGCGCAGAACGACGCTGCTGCCGCCCCAGGCGCGCCCGCTCAGGTTCCAGGTCCGGTCTTTCGCGTAAAGGCCCTTGCCCGCAGTCCAGCGAAGCTGGGCGTCTTGACCAAGCTTTTTGCTTTTTACCTGCTGATCCAACTCAGTTTTCAGTTCACTGAAGTTCAGGCCCGTCGTCTGGAACCCTTTGGTCTGGGCGGTAAAGAAGCCCATTGATTTTCTCCCATGCCGACCCAAAGTTCGCCAACGACGCTTGTGTGGATCCTCACCGACATTACGGCGGGAATAGGTTAGAATTCCGTGACGTCGACTTGCGCGTCAGTCTCACGCAAGTGGATTCCAAAGGCGGCTTGGCCGGGATCGGCTATCTCGGCAGCCAGGACGCCTATTATGCCGGCACGATGAAAGGGGTGGGCGTATCTGCCAGCAGACTTTTGTCGATGCTTATTCCCGCGACGCTATCGCCAAGCTCTACACAGAAAAGACGGCGATTACGGCGGCGGATTTGCTAGATGACAAGGTTCTTCCCTTTTTCGCCGAGCATAAGATCAGCCTGCTGTGGGTTCTGACGGATCGCGGAACTGAATGTTGCGGCAAGGTGGAAAGCCACGCTTGCATTTGCCAGAGATGATAATGTCAAAGAGGAAAGCCAGCCTATTGACCTGGTTAAGCTCATTCTGGATCTTGCAGACGAACTTTCTCAATTCGACTACGATGTATCGGTCAAGGGGCCGGATGAACTTCCATTTCAAGGCAAACCGCTTGCCCTCAAGCGGGCTGTCCGCAATCTGGTGGAAAACGCCATTCGTTATGGCGGGCGCGCCCGCATCTCGTTGGCGTCTTCCGAAAGCGACGTGTCAATCACTTAGCTGCCTGCTTCTTCTGCCGGATGATGCTGGGATCGAGATAGTCGGCCTGCGCAGATTCGATAAAGGCCATCTGCCCCGCGACATATGACTGAATATCCCACGAGAAGCCCTTCGCCAAAACGTCCAGGAAGATCTCGTCCTCTGAGCCTTTTGCCATGCTCTTTAGCTGCGCTATCATTCCTTTAGGTTTCGGATTGAGCTCGTTCGGGTCAGCGGCTTTCGCTAGTTTGTCCGCTTTATCCCTCAATTCTGCGATCGTATCGTCGGAGGGCTTCACGGCGCCAAGCAGCACGCTTTTGACCGAACGCACGATGCTGTCGAATTCGACGGTCTGCTCGAGCAAATTTATCAGAGCGACGGCTTTTGGGTGATCTCGAAATCTTTGCTTCAGTTGGCCGCAAAAATACGGACTGAATTCCCCCAGACGCAATGTACTCAGACTTTTCGCCGACTCGCCGCCTTTCCAGGCCGCATGATTCGTCCACTGCGCGTTCGCAGCCAGCAGTGTGGGCAGAACAGCGCGCGCCTGCGTCCGCTTGACGCGCAATAATTGGCCCTCTAGCTCCGCGGCGATTTTTTGCTGTTCCTCGAGCGAGGGCAGCTTGCCGTGCTCTATATCGGATCCAATCATGGCGGCGTTGCTCGCGGCGAGCGTCTTGACCAGGGTTTCGAAATTGGCCACCGCCTCTTTAAGCGCGTCAAAATCATCCTGAATGTCGTCGGGCAGGCCCGTGTTGTCGGCCTGCCATTTGTCCAGCAACGACTGAGAAAAGCTGTTCTCTTCAAGCTTGTAGTCCTGCCGGAGGGTTTCCCAAGCGCCCGGCTGCCCCCATTCATTCAGCCTTTTTTGAATCTGCCCGATGCGCGTTTTGTCGAGCTTGAAATCGTCCGCCGATTTGCCGCTCTTTTCGAATTCCGTCAGAACGGCCGCCATGGCGAGCTGATTGCGGCGATGGCGCTGAACCTTGTTCAGCAACTTATTGCTCTTGTCGGCGAGCGCTACCATATCTTTGCTCAATTCATCGTTGGATGCGCTCAACGCATTGAGTATCCTAAGATGCTTCCAGACCGTGACGAACTTGTCTGCGATCTTTTCGACTCCTTTGCCGCGCAGCTCCTTAGCAACGGTGTCCGGCGTTTCTTCGTTCCACCACATGGCAACACGGTTTGTCAGACTGTTCCCGCCAGCCTGCATCGTTTCCGGATCGAACTGGCGGAGTTCGCGCGACAATACCGTCATCGCTTGGAGATTTGCTCTGTAGGTTGCATTGTCGGTGTTGAGGTTGGATTGGTCCCGCCGCACATTATCATCCGCCGCCAAAAAGCGGTTCAGATTCTCAAGAGCATGCGCTTTCGCCAGAAACTCCGGGCTCTCCATTACCTCTCGCGCATCCGCTGCTGTGGTCACCTCTGCGTCTGAACTCTCGTTCAGTTGTTCCGCAAAATCCTTGAGCGGCTGCAGAACTGCGCCTTCAATCAACTGAGCGGTTTTCTGGTGAACCTGAACAAGCGCCTGAACATGATTGCTTCGAGCGTTGAGGTCTTGCAGCCCGTCCTGATTGCCGGCGTCTGTGATGGCATTGCGCGCTGCGGCTTTTACGGTTTTTCCGTCAGCAAACGCACTGGCGTCAGCAAACCCGAAGGCGTGCGCGATCTGCCCCTGCAGCTTGGCCGCTCCTTCCCGCTGATATTGAAGCTGCGCGGCGGCGATCTTTTCCGGGTCGAACTTTTTCGCACTGTTGATTTGCGCCAATTGCTCCGCCAGCGTGACGGCCTTCGCGATCTGGAGTTCATTCAGCGGCTTGTCAGGATGATAGAGCAAAGCTTGAAGATATCCGATCGCATCCCGCATTTCCCGACCGGTTTTGCCGGGAAATAAAACTGGATATTTGTTGAAGAGAAATTGGAGCGAGTCGAGTTGTTCTTTGAGATTCCGGGGTGTCCGGCGTAAACCGGTTTCGGCGCTGATGACGGCGCGGAAAGCGTCTTGCAGGGCGCCGTTTATGGTTTGGGAGAGGGCAAATCTTGCGACTAGTTGGTAATGCGCTCGTGTCGCCGCCAGAAGCCCGTCGCTGCCGACGCCGGCCTGACGCAGAAGATCCAGCGTCAATTTCAGGCGGAGATCGGCTTTCTTCTCGGTTTCGGTGTCGGGGTAGATAGAATTGGCAAATTTCGGCGCATAGTTTTTACCGGCCTCGTCAGCGCCGAGTTTCGCCAGCGCCTTCACAGCGTCCGCAAAGGTCGGAACTCCACCCTTGATCTCCGTGTTTCGTTTCAGGTCTTGCATCAACCCGTCTGCAAATCTGTCGTTAAGCACGCCGGCCTTGTAAAGAAAGTCAACCTTTTGAATAAACATTCGCGCGTCGACTGTCTCGGCTTCTTCAGTCGGGTCGCGCGGATCGAGTGAAACGTCTGGCAGCTTGTGGTCGATTTTTAGCGCCGTAAGAAGCGCTTCGGCGCGCCTGGAAGACCGCATGTCGTTCGTAAGCGGAAATTTGTCGCCAATGCCATCGAAATTGATCCATTTTTCCCGGTGCGCATTGTTTTGTTGCTCAATACCGTCAAAGGCTTTGTCAATTTCACCAAGGCCAATATCAAGAGATACCTCGCCGGTCCCGATTTGGTCGATGGTTTGGCGGGCTGCGGCGTTTGCGGCCGCGTTGGCGGCCAGGACGTCGCGCGTGCTGCGGAGGCGATCGACGGCATGACTGCGCAGCGCCTTGATGTCTTGAAGAAGCTCCTCGATGTTGGATTGCTCGCTCCATCCGGCGCTGGTTTCTATATTTCTTATGCTGGCGTTGATATTGTCTTTGAATTCGTTTTCGAGTTTATCGAGATCGGCGGATGTCGTCGCGGCGCGCATTTTGCCGTCGAGATCAATGATTGCGAGGCGAATATCACGTTGATATTTCGCACGCGATTGGAGATCGGTGATCATGTCGTCGAGCTTCAGGAGTTGCTCGTCGAACAACAACGAGTAATTCTCGATAAGTCCCTTCTGCAAGGTTTCAAGACTCTGGCGTCGCGTTTCAAAGTCCGCGCGACAGGCGTCCTCGGTGTCGCCGGACTCCAGTCCCAATCCTTTCTGGTCACAATATAACCCTGCTTCAACCCAGAGGAGCGATCCTTCTTTGTCAACGCCGCCCAAAAACGTGTCGATGAAACTGGCCGCGTCTTTCGCGTCCGTCAGTTCCAGTCGCGTGGAAGCCGCGGTCTTCTGCAGATGGGCGAGGCGTGGACCCTGCTGCGGAAGGTACACATCCTTGTCGGTGAACGAACTAAAGCCAGCAGGAATTTTTCCGCCTTTTCCGTCTTCTCCTTCCGCTAAAAGAAGCTCAAATTCGATGTCCGCGAGTTCTTTCTCCTGTGCTTTCAGCGCAAGATCGAAGTCCGTTTTTCTGGTTGGAAGATAGAAATTCCCCGACAGCATGGCGTCGACGGCGTCCCATGCGCGATTGCCGATCATTTCCGCCCGCCTGTCGATAGTCTTGACATAGGTGTTGGCCGTGCTTGTCGCCTCGGAGGCCTCGCGAACATCTACTTGTTGATTGAGCGCCTCGTAGAGACCGTCTGACATGCCGTCGACGATGCCTTCGGCGACCTGTGAGAGATAGAAATCATCAATATAGTAGTCCTGATTTGCAACTTCTTTGTCTGTATCGCCGGGATCAACGCCCCGTTGCTTTGCTTCGCGCAGCGCTTTTGCTTTCGCTTCCCTGTCCGCGAGAAGCGTGGACTCGGCGCTGAGACGAAGCTGCGTCTTCACGCCATCGACGATTTCATCGCGCGAAAAATTTTGGATGGCCGAGAAAAGACCATGCGGGTCATCCAGTTTTTCGATATGGGCGCCGGCGCGTATCTTGGTGTCAGGGTCGATTTTATATTGTTCTTTCACCCAGTTTTCGGCGAGCTTGCGGTTATATATCCTTAGTTCTCTCGCCTGTTCCTGGCGCGAGCCTCCTTCGATGCGGGACATGCGGTAATCATACGATAAACGTGAGTTGGCGAAATTCCGGAATCTGGAAGAAACGAGCGGTAGAATTCCCAGCGTTAAGTATCTGCCGGCAACGGCCAGAAAGTCCTTGGCGACGCCCTTCAGCCAGCTGCCGAACGAGTTGTCGGGCGCCCAGCCTTTTTGGACTTCTATGCTGTGCCTTGCCTTAACCAGCAGACCCTTTGCATGCGCATCGCCGCGCAATTCCACCGGAAGCCCGAGATGGCGCAGCGGCGTATCATGCAACTTCTCAAACTGAGCGTGGCGCGCCGCGATACGATCGTCAATTACCCCATTGTACGCTTTGCACGCATCGCGGAAACCTTGAACGATTTTCTGGCGTTCCTTCAAATCGCCAAAATGCGAATTGGCGTCGTGAGTAGGGTCAAGGAAAAATTCGAGTTCGCGCACCCCGGCCTCTATGCCTTTGTTGGTGAACCGGTTCAGTCCGTCCCTGAAATCGAGACTTCCTTCTGCATGGTCCGCAGCGGCGCCCATTTGTTGTGTCAAGGTTTCGTGGCGGAAGTTCTTCATGAACTCGTTATGTTTGTCGAGCTCATAAAGGTGCGCCATGGCCGTTTGATCTTCATCCTTTGGAAGTTCAGCCTTTTGATCCCCAGCCTTTTGATCGTCAGTCTTTTGGTCTTCAACCTCTTTGTACGTTTGATACTGTTTGAGAGAAACGCCGCTGGCGGCAAGGCGGGCCCTTTCAAGCGCAAAAAAACCGCGTTCAGATCTCGTGTATCCGCCGATGCGGCCCACAGCTTCTTGCTTTTCCAGCTCCAAGAGCTCCTTCAGGGTTTTGTCGTCATATTGCACGTCAGCCGAGATGAATTTTGACGCCCGCGCATGATCGTGAAAAAATTTGCGCTGCATGCCTCTCGGCGCCGCGACAGTGTTCATTCGGGCAAGCGGGCTATTTTCGGCAAAGCCTTTACTATCGGCTTCTTGAGCGTCTGAAAAGCGCGCTAACAGCGACTTCCAGCGCGCCGTGTCGGTGGTGTCCGGTCTGGTCGGAATAACGATGCTCTCATCGTTGCGAATCGTCGTGTTCTGCAGATACCTTTTGATTTGGCCGAAATGAAAAAGCCCAGCGTTGGCGGGGGCGCTCGGTTTCAGGTTGCCGCTCAACTGTTGGGCGGGGCTGGCTTGAAGCTCCAAGGAATTCTTGGGGGCGTCGTCGTTAGATAGCTGTTTTGGATAAATAAACGGATATGAAGGTGTGTTGTTGTTGACGAGCGTTCCCTTGAGCGCGTGTGGCTGAGGGGCGCGTCCATCATTAATATTCTGTGCACTGATGTTAATGTTAGAGGCGTTGGCCCCAGCCGGAGCGGGTGCGCTAGGTGATTCAGGCATTGTCTTTCCTATCTTGTCGAATGGCGCATTCAGGAGCCGAAGCGGACATGATCGCCCGGTTCACGGCGAAGCCTGAACGGACCGCGTAAGCTTGAGCGGCGAACCTCATGCTTTGCCGCGTCACGCAGGTGCGGAGCGCGATGGCTCCTCTATTCCATCCAGTCGCCATTTTTTCGACTACCCTCTCATACGTTGCGCGGAGCGCTTGATCGACCGCGCGGCAAAGTTAGCTCCCCCGTCTCGCCGATATGACCACGACTTTGTTACTAATTGGTTCGCCAGCCCCGTATAAAAACCTGCAAACGTTGTCTGAGAGTCTCGACAAGACTGGCCGTCTTAATGACCGTATACAGACGAGTCTCGACCTGGACGTCAGAATGCGCGGCGAAAAGGTGATCATTGCCTTGAGATTCAGGAGCTGAGAATCTCGTGTCGCTCATGAGCGATCGACCGCTTGGCGGCGTCCGCGAATTTTGACGCCGGCCATTCGTGTTCCGTTAACGAACAGTGTGTATAAAGACGAAATAATACTTTAAAGAAATAATTCGGAGTATATTATGCCTGGATTGACGGGGATCACCCCGGGAAACCAAACCTTTAGTCAGATTGTCAAAAACCTTGAGCCTCAGATGAAGAAAGGCGGGAACGGCGCTTATCTTCGATTTACCGGCGCCAAGGGCTTATACGTCAAGAAGGGCATCGACAACCGACTGTTCGGCGACTGGATCATTCGGAACAACAAATTTCTTGACGCGGCGAGTGTGATCCGCGACGCCATCGATCGTGAACGTCAAGGCATTATTGTCGAGGGTGTTTCGCTTGGCGAATATGTCGTTCGCACAATAATGAAAGAACACCCGAAAGAGCACCGCCTTACGGTTGGCGACCTCAAGAAAGCGACGCAATATATCGAGACCGGCGTAAAGCGCGGCAAACGCATAGATCGTGCGTACAGGCGCCGCGGTCCTAACGTCGGTGTGACCGGCGCTAGCACAAGCCGAACGGCGCCGAGCATGGGCGCAATCAATAAAGGCCGCGAGCGTATGCGGAGGGCTGTCATCGCCGATCTGGAGGCGCATTTCGGTCCGTCCGCTCAAGAAATCGACAATGAAGACAGCTACGATGACGACGCGTTTCATAATAGCGAGAGTTTTGGGTCGTTCAACGACGGCCCGCGAAACTCGGCCACTAACGCAAAAAAAATGGCTGGCAGCTACATGGCGACGCTTGATCATACAGGCGGCCTTTGTGAGGCAAATCTGATTAATCTGATGGACCAGTTTCAGAAGGCGAACATTCCTCATCATAATATTGCGAAGCTCGTGGACCTTACAGATCTTCAGCGCAAGATCGACGTTTCCGGCGAGCGACTGAATGAAGCGTGCCATAAACTCGAAGCCGTGCGCCTCAATGGGAAGGGTGCGGAAGATAACGCACGCTCTCTTCGCGATGCGATCGCCAAGAGCCGGCGACTGGTGCACCGTATGAAAAATTTGCCGTTCCCGGATGGTCTTGAGAGGGAACGCAATACTCTGTTTGAGTCGCTAAAGGAGAACTACGCCGGTTTCCGGGGAATTTTGTACTTTGTTCGAGCGTCAGATCCAGAAAATAAAGACGCCATCAAGGCGCTGGAACGGGCTACGCTGGAAACCTACGATCTGGCGCATGCGTGTTTGTCGCGCGCGGACCGCAATAGTGGAGCGTCCGCTGTGACTGAACCGTTTCACTGGGACCGCGACCTAAAATCAGATAAAAATTTTACAGAAGTTATAAAGGGTTTCGATGACGCCGCCATCAATGAGCCGGTGTCGGTTCCAAAGACGCTGTACAAAATCCACGATACGCGCAAGACAATGCTGCTCCGACACATCGTCGACGCCTACAATTCCGCGCTGCAGATTGTCAAGAAGGCGCATGCCGATTTCATGAAAGCGCCGACCAAAGACAATCTCGACGAACTGCACATTAGCCTGGAGACTGCGAACCGGGATAACGACAGGGTGCTTGAAGGCGTCGCGCGAGCGGGGAAAATATATGGCGAACGCCGCGTTCCGAAGGCGTTCCTTGAGCAATCGGATAAACTGAAGCGGCAACGACGGGAGTTGCAAATCCTGCGCGGGCAGGCGACTCGGTTAGCTGAAAGCCAATCGCCAAAAGTCGGTACGGGTCAAGGTCAAGCGCATGGGCGTTATGAAAATCAATACGACAGCGACGGCCTGGTGAGCAACGCCAGTAGTTATTATCTTTCTGAGCCTGTGCCGAGCTCAATCAGTATGGATCGTAACGGACTGTTAGGCGGCAACGGGAATTTCAATTCTGCAAACGAAGACTAAGCATGACGGTTTCGGAGCCGGCGACGTCGAAGATTGGCCAGGAAGTAAGAGTCTATGTCTCCTCCAAATGGCATTTCTTCGAACCAAACGTATACGGAAGTTAATGCGGATCTTCGAGACCAGTTCTCCAAGGAGGGAAGCAAGGCGGGAGTTCGTTTTACGGACGCAAAGGGCATATACGTCAAAAATTCCCGCAATGATTTGAGCCGCGGCGGGGCCGCACAGTTGAACCGCCGCCTTGGAAAATTCTCTGCCGCTGTCGACAAACTCAAAGAAGCGATCAATCGGGAATATGAAGACTGGAATGTCAATGGCGCGAAAATGGGCGATTATGTTTTCGCGCATTTGTTGAAAGACAGGGCGGACGCGCGGCTCAACGAAAACGACTTGAACAAAATTGATAAGTTAATCGACGATGGCATCATCGATGCGTCGACAAAAAGCTGTGACCTGGAGCGGATGACAATGGTTGCGGACCGCCGGGACCTGTTCCGCGCGTTCAGGGAAGATCCGAAAGACGCAGCGGCGATCGAAAGGGCGAAGGGATGGCGCAAGCTTGTCGACGGAAATCACAAGCTGCGGGAGGCGATAACGGCTGATTTGAGGGAGGCCGGATTTGACGGCGTTCCCGAGGACGAAGCGCGCAATATTGTCTCGGGTTTGACGCTTTCGTGTTCTGGCATAACGCCGGAAACTCTTGAAGCGGCGCAGACGCGCCTTGCGGCGTATGGCGCGGGTTGCGAGAACCTGCAAAAGCTCGGCGATCTCGCGGAGCTTGAAAGCAATCTAAGCGTTAACGCCGATCTGCTCGACCAACTCAATGCCGCCGTTGAACGCGGACTAAAGGCGAACTCGTTTCACGACGACCGCGGCATGATCCAGAACGCTGTCGATGGCAGCCGAACGTTGCTTCGCGCGGCGAAAAGGATCGACATCGAAGGCAAGCTCGGCGATGCGGATATACGTGAAGCGCTTGTCGATAACGCGAAGACCAACCTCCAACAAATCGCCGATGCGGGAAGGCATCTTCAGACCGGCGATGGCGCCAGCGCTCACGCCAACGCGCAGATGGCCCTATTGTTGGAAAAACATGCCGGAGTCACCTACGATTTACTGCGTGCGATGCTGACGCCAGAGCAGCGCGACGATTCTTCAGTCGTCGATAGGCTCTGGCCAAGCGGTGCGGGCGGCAAGGCGGCGCTCAAAAGCGCCGTCATTGATCGTTCTCTTCAGACCGGCTCGACGACGCCAAGAATTCTGTTTTCGAATATGCGTAAAGGCGGCGGCGCCGCCGAACGGCTGGGCTCGCTGATCAGAGGGTATGACGAAAAGTTACACACTCTTGGCGACAAGCTTAAAGAGTTTGTGAGAAACCCCAGCGCAGATCGGCTGACGACGTTATGGCATGTGGTTGATGCCGCCCTCAAGCTGAATGCGCGCCTCAAGGGAGTTTTTGCCTCTCACGACCGCCTCGGCCGGCGAGACGGAGGGGTTTTGTCGCCACAACAGTCGAAATTGCTTTCATCGCAGCGCACCGCGCTTCATCGTCTGTCCGCTGCGGCCGCACAGACCCGGTCGGAGGAAGTCCAGCCTAAACCGGCGAGGGCGAACGATCCGCCAGAGAACGCCGATTTCGAACAAAAAGCGCCGCGTCCGCGATCCACCCTTGCAGATATTGCCGCCGTCATGGAAGACGAAGAAGTTGTAGCGTACGAAGAGGACGCCGATTTGGCGATCGGCGTCAGCGACAGTAACAGGCTTAATGCGTATACAAATGAGAGCGCTGTGTGCGCTATTGAAATCAGAGCCTTTAATAATTCTATCAGAAAAGTTTTAATCGAGAACAAAATGAACGATGGCGTCGACGGTCTTCGAACAGCGATTGATGCGAGTGATACGGCGCTGGAGATCGCCGCTGATTTCGATCAGCAGCAAACAACGGATTTACGCCGTACAACGATTGATTCTTTGAAAACGTCTCGCGACTCACTGGCTGCTTGGCGGCTTGCCCTCGATGATCTTGAGCTTGGCGGTGCGCTGAAAAATCTGAAAGACCTACTTAACGAACAAGAGGCGGCCACTGAGAGACTAGTCGAGATTCTGGAAAAACTTGCCTTGCTCCGTGGCGATACGGGCGCTGCGGAAAACGCCATTCCGGATGAGGATGCGGATAACGAAGATATGGATGTGGCGACCGGAATGGAAGACGATTTCAATACTTACCAGAATACGCCAAGAGGCAACAGCGCATAACATGTTGCCGGGCTGCGTGCGCCAGTCCTGTTATAAAATTCTGGTAACGGTTGCTTGTGGATAGCGTCAACCTGGCCGTCGTTCTCGCGAGGAGTTTTTGGCAAATCGCTATCATCGACACGGGCGTCAAACGAATCGTTCGCGATAAAACCTTCAAAGGCGAGCGCGGCGCAATGCTCGCTGTTATCAGCAACAGTTGAGTTTTGCTTGCGACAGCGGACGGTCGCCGCCAGAGAGGCCGCCCGGCGCCGCGCCCGTCCTCAGATTAAGGAGCCGAACCTGCGTTTTGAAGCGGACGCGGCTTTTGGGAAATTGGGCCTGAAAATAGGATGGTGACGTTGATCGCGGAACACAGGCGCAACCCTCTAGGATACGACCATGATGATTGCGAAAAAGGGAGTGCGATCGCCGGCGCATTTCACCGCCGCTGTCCATGAGAATCCCGCCTTCTCATTCTACGTCGTCGCGGGACAAAACGCCGTCGGCAATCGTCTGCAGGGAATCGGCTATGACTGGATGAGCTAAGGAAAGGCGCGCGACTGATATTGCAGTAAGCCGTCCGTCGAGGAATGCCTTGGAAGATTCAGCCCTCGCAAACAGGCGCCCGAAAGACTTGGAAAAGGAGATTTTTGTTTTGAGATAATGCTGTTACTGTAGACAAAGATCTTCCCGACCAAAGCCCTAATTCCACAAATTCTCCGAGATTGAGCCATGAAGCTTAGATTGTCTGTTATCGTATTTTTTGCTTTCGCGCTGACAAGTCTAACGAGCGTTTTGGCGTTGGCGATAGCGTTATCGCTCAGCCTTGAGAGTGGGTTTAATGATTATCTTCTGTCTTACGAAAATGAACAATTTGACGATCTGATCGAGAGAATTGAACAGCTCGCACAATCGCCGGGTGAAGAAGCTGCGACTTTGGAAAGATTTTTTCCAGATTTGATAGCCGCACATGAAAGGGGGCGGCAGCGTGGAGATAGGCGGCAGCGTCGCCCCGATAGCGTACCAATCTACTCGAGTCGAAGCCGCAGACCGCCTGAAGCTTTTCATCTCCGGCTTATCGGTTTTGATGCGAATGGTGAACATCTTTTCGGCCCGTCTCCGCCACCGCCCGATACGGCTGCGCGGCGCAGCATGACCAGGAGAGACATCGTCGTCGACGGACGCAAGATCGGCTCGCTTATGGTCTTGCCGCTTGGGCCGACCCCCGGCGGCGTGAACGCCAGGTTTTTGGAGGCTCAATATCGCACTGGCGGACTCTTCATCGTGCTGCTGTTGCTTCTGAGTTTGATCCCGGCATGGTTCGCCGCCCGCAATGCGGACAGGATTGTGCGGGGTGTTAAAGAGGCGACCGACGACATCGTTAGAGGCAGCTACCGGAAAAGGGCGCCGGACAGTTCGATCAAGGAAGTCTCGGAAATTACAAGCAATATCAATTTGTTGACGGAAGAATTACAACGTCTTGCGGATTTGCGGCGCAAATGGCTGGCGGAGACGTCGCATGAATTGCGAACGCCGCTGGCCGCCATGACGGCGGAAGTGGACGCGCTGGCCGAGGGCGTGCGGTCCTATAGTCATGACGCCATCGTTTCTCTGAAAGAAGAGGCGAGTAACCTTGGACGGCTGGTGAATGACTTGCATTTCTTAGCTGTCGCCGATCTTTCAGCGCCAAGCTACAATTTCACGAATCTGGATCCGGTTGCGCTATGCCGCAATATTGTCGACCGGTTCAAGGCTCGTGCGGATAATGCAGGATTGACCCTTGAGTTTGAGGCCGAGACAACAAAACCGCTCACAGTGAATTGGGACAAAGGCCGCATCGAACAAGTCCTCTCAAATATTCTTACCAACAGTCTTCGTTATACCGAAGCGCCGGGGAAAATTTTGGTTTTCATGCGGGAAACCTCATCCTCCGTCATGCTGACATTTGAAGACACGCCGCCGGGCGTCGGGCCTGAAGACCTGAAACAACTCTTTGAACCGCTCTTTCGGGTCGATGCAACGCGCGACCGCGCCACGGGTGGCACCGGCCTTGGCCTGTCGGTCGCGCAAACCATTGTTCGAATGCACCACGGGTCGATCACCGCTTCGGCCTCCGACCTTGGCGGCCTTCGGTTGACAGTGACATTGCCGAAAAGGCCCCGCGAAGCATGATCGAACAGATCAATAAGCGGATCGTATTCGTTGTCGAAGACGACGCAAAAATCGCGGGCGTCTTAAGAGACTATCTTAAAAGTGAAGGCTATGAGCCGCGCGTGTTCCCCAGAGGATCGGGCGTCATCGACGCCGTTCGCGAGGACCCGCCCTCGGCGATCATTCTGGATTTGATGTTGCCGGACCGGGACGGCTTGTCCATTTGCAGAGAGTTGCGTGCGTTCACGCCCGTACCAATTCTAATGCTCACGGCGCGCGTTGAAGAGAGCGATCGATTGGCTGGCCTTACCGATGGCGCCGATGATTATGTTTGCAAGCCCTTCAGCGCCAAAGAGGTCATGGCGCGGATTACCGCCATGATTCGCCGGGCAGAGGGGCGGGTCACGGCCGAACAGGCGGCGAGCCGGCCATATGCTGTCGATGAAATCAAACAACGCGTGGCTTGGCGGGGCGAATGGCTGTCCTTGTCGCCAGCGGAGTACGTAATCGCCAGGGCGATGATGAAGCAGCCGGGGCGGGTTTTCAGCCGCGACCAGTTGTTGGACCGGCTTGGCGAGCGTACAAGTCCAAGTTCGGATCGCGCCATTGACAGTCACATGAAAAACATTCGAAAAAAAGTCGCCGCTATTGATAAGGCAGCGCGCTGTTTTGCGTCCGTATACGGCGTTGGTTATCGCTTCGATCCGTAACGCGCTTTGAGGCGTGCTTGTCAGAATCTTTTCGTGATTGCGAATGAGATGAAACGCCCCAAGGGCTC
Source organism: Pseudomonadota bacterium (assembly GCA_039196665.1). Classification (GTDB taxonomy): domain Bacteria; phylum Pseudomonadota; class Alphaproteobacteria; order Caulobacterales; family Parvularculaceae; genus Hyphococcus. Next base: position 697,174 of record JBCCUQ010000002.1, read on the forward strand.
GGCGTTGGCGCTGTCGAAGGACGCCGGCGAAAATCCGGCCCTGTCCACATCATTCAGAACGGCGGGAGGATCCTGATCGAATAGGTTTAGCACTGACAGGGAAAGGCGCGTATTCTTCAGGGCGGGGACGTCAGCGCTGTCGTCGAATTCGTAGCCGATGTTCAAATCCACCGTTGTCCATGCGTCAATGGGCGCCTCACCGTCGGCGATCGCTTCAAAATAGTTGTCTGTGTAATTCACGAAAGATGACACCCGCCATCCCTTGTGAGTCCATCCAACGCCGCCCCGCATACGCAGATCAACGGGATTAAACGCGCGATTGAACGTTTCGATGACTGGCGCCGTCGCAAACGCTTGCGTGGACAAATTGATGATATAGTTAGCGTTGAGCGATGCGTTGAACGCGCCAAAGTCCGTATCGACATCGTAGCGAATGTTAAAATCAATTCCTTCCGTCTGAGCGGAAAAAAGATTTCTCGTTCGGCGATCCACGATAAAATCGATATTCGACAAATCTATGCCGTCGGCAATCAAGACTTCACCGCCATTCGACGACACGGCGTTAATAATGGATTGTGTCGCTTCTAAAGACGGGTCGAGGGTGACAGTTTCGGGCGGGAACGCATCAAGGAAGATCGCAAGTTGGTTGTTGCGCCTGAATCCGCGCGGTCGCGGCACGGCGCCAATTCGATCCTTAAAGTCGATATTGTAATAGGTGGACGAAATAGCCGCCCGTCCGGGCCCTATATCGACTTCATAGTCAATTCCCGCAGTGAACGCTCTTGAATTCTCAGCCGTTAGATTTGCAACGGCAGCGCTGCTAATAGCGAGAAATGGAACATCACTGACCGCAGGATTGGCGGGATTGTCGGCGAAGTCAGCGACGGCCCTTGCCTGGGTGTCGGCCGCTACGCCTAAGTCCGGAGGATTGAAGGATCTACTGTAAGACCCACGGATGTTTAGATTCGAAAACGGAGACCAGAGGATACCGACTTTGGGATTTGTCGAGCTTCCGAAATCGCTATAGTCATCATACCGCGCCGATGCGTTTATCTCCAGTCGTTCGATCCCAGGCAAAGGATTTTGTTCGCTGACAATCGGCAAGAACAGCTCTGCGAACGCCGCCCATACCTGGCGGTCTCCATTGAGGACAGGGGCGCCGGCCTCAAGCCCTTCGAACGCCTCATCGCGATAGGCCGCCCCGATCGCCAGCCTTGCCGCACCGCCTGTCAGCTCGAAAAGCGATCCGTCGGCCTTGATGTCGATTGAAGCTTGTGATGCTTCTGTTGCGGGCTCGCGAGTTTGCGCCATGGCGCCTGATGCGATGAAACTACTTTCATTGAAGGCGTCCGTATTGATTTCGCTATAGTCGCCGCCCAAGACAACGCGCCAGTCTGCGAAGGTTTCGTACTCCAAACTTGCAGAAGCCAGGAACTGTTCCGTGTTTGACGTCCTCACCCGGAGGACCCGGTCGCCATTGTTGGCGCTGAAGCTGTCTCGATTGGCGTAAAAACCGTTAGCTCTCAGTGTAATCGCGTCCGTGAGCGACTGGGATAGAACGGCGGTCACGCTGTGACGTCGCTGTTCCGGCAATAGCGTTTCTGACGGCAACGCTTCGCGCGCGAATTCCTTTTCGCTCGCCAGAAGCGCGTCCTGGTCGAAAAACTCATATGACACCAACCCGTTGCCCGACCCCCAGTTCGCCCCAACTGTCTGCGATGCACGGATCTGATTAAGATCGCCTTCCGTAACGAAGCCATAATTGACTCGGGTTTCAGCGCCCTCAAAATCGTCGCGCAGGACGAAATTGACGACCCCTGCGACGGCGTCGCCGCCATAGATCGATGATGCGCCGTCCGTCAGCGCCTCGATACGCGCAATAGCAGTCAGAGGAATCGCCGAGATATCAGCAAATCCGCCGGTAGTACCGGCGGGCGCCAATCGGCGCCCGTTAAGCAAAGTCAGCGTTGCGCCTGCGCCAAGGCCGCGCAAGTTGATGCTGCCTGCATTTGTTGTGTTAGATCGGCTTTCAAAATCACCCGGGACGCCGCGCGCGGATGCGCTGTTGACGCCGCCGCCGAAGACTTGTGGGATGGAACGGATAAACTGCTCCGTACTCAGAAAACCAGATTTTTCAATATCTTCCCAGTCGAATACGAAAGTCGGAGAACTATCCAGAGCGATGCCGCGGATATTAGTGCCCGTTACAATAATTTGGTCGATCTCTTCTTTCTGGTTCGGAGCTTCGGAGGCGATCGCGTTCTTTTGAAATGACGTTGTTTCCGGACCGGGCGCGGGCGCCGCCTGCTGAGTTTCGTCAGTAAAAGTTTCGGCATGCGCATGTCGGATAGAACCATTGTGCATATCCGATTGGCTTTTCAATGAGCCAATGGTGAGTCGCCGATGCTTATTTTGCAGCGCTACAGCGGCGTCATGACGGGCAAGATATCCCGTCGCCTCTAAGTCCGGATCCTCGACGGTCGTTTCTAAGGGGGCGAACGATGAGGAACGTTGCTCTGGCGCCGCTTGCACTTGAGTCCCGCTAAGTAGAGACGCCAACAATATAACTTTTCTCAACGCCATAATCCCCAGCCAGCAGAAAAAGCTTATTGGCGAATATCAAACGGTCAAACGCGTGACAAGCCGGGTTAAATTTATATCACGGGAATCTCAGCAGTCAGGCGTATGTGTGAGGCGCGTACATAGAGCAAGCATCGCCGAATGTGACGCAGCCATAATACCCGCTGTTCCGCCGCGGTGAGCTGGCCTCGCCGATCCTGCGCATCCAATCTGTTATCGTGAGATATTGTAATGTAAAAATCCGAAGGATAATGAGATTACTGATCTGAGAGTCTAATCAAGCTATCTCAGGGCTTGTCCCTGCGCCTCGCAGAGAGGCGAGCGTCGGCGTCTCCAACGCCGTATCTTACATCATAGTCTCGCAAAGTTATGCGGCTATAGATGGAAAAGTGTTCTTGCTGTCAGCCTTCATCTCGACGTGAAGACGCCAAGTGATTCGGTTTTGGGGAGCATTGTCGTCGCGAGGTTCGCTTCACGCTGCTTGACTTGAATTGGCGGTCGCTTTTGTCGCCCAACGCATCCACTGGTTGTCAATGCCGATCTCATGCGGTGAGGCGAGGCCTGTGTTTCGTCCCACGCCCACAGCATCCGATGGAGAAAAACCGAAGTGTTCTCGAAATGCGCGGCTGAAATGTGCTGGCGAGCTAAAACCCCATTTTTCTGCGATCAGTGCAATCCGCCCCCGAATAGCAGGACCATAAGCGATGTCCTTCAATGCGCAGTTGAGGCGATGAAGCATCATAAAGCGCTGCAAGCCGCCAGGTTCGAAATCTCGGAAAACGGTTGCGCGTGAAACGCCGAACTTTTCGCAAAGGGTTGTGACGTCAAGGTTGAGATCGTGAATGTTTTCGATAACAAATTGCTGCATCATTCTCCGTCGGCCCGATATTGCCTGTTCTTTAAGCACCTCGCCGGTGTCACCGTTGATCAGACTGCGTATGGCGCCAGTCAACATGGCCGCCATGACTTTTGCGTCCTTCATTTCCGCGGAAGGCAGTTTTTCGAAGATAAGCGTGGAGAGTGCATTAAGCACCCGCCCGGCGGTCGTGTCGGCCGGCAAGACAATATTTGCTGGATGGTTATCGGGGTCGAAGCCAACCCTTTCGTAGGGCGCTAATACCCATTCAACACGCGAGTTAAGTGCGACCGACCTATGATTACGGGAAAAGTCGAGCAGATGAACATCATTGGGATAATGTTCTGTAGGTTTGCCGTCATGAATTGATTTGGCGCTTCCTTCTCGATAGATCAGCATCATAAGGAAATCATTCTGCTTTGAACGATTATGTTCGCTTCGCTGCCGGTCTATGATTTGCGAATCATGGGTTGTCAGCCCAAAAAACAAATCGCCAACTTTCCAGCCCTGAAGGCCAGCGTTGAAGTTTTCGCTATTCATTTCAATTGGCGCAACATCATAGAGCGGCTTCATACTTTCAATCCACGCGTCGCGGCGATATTTTGGATTAACCGCATCCGTGCTGAAGCTGGAAAAGGGAACAGTGTCACTCATTCTTGACCTCTGGTCTTACAGATCTGGTCTAATCATGCGTGAGACTGTGGATGAAATATGGATTCAGGTGAGGTTCTGAGATTCTGCGCCAAACATGCAGTATTCGGACGAGCACCAATTAAATTTTCTGGTAAAGGCGCTTCGGTAAGGTTCCGTCAACCCGATTGACGGAAGAGTATGCAGCGTCTTTGTGAACGTCGCAGGAATGTCTTACACAAACGAAACTGCTATGTGATTACGGCTTGGTTTCTAATGGCGAGAAGGTCGAATGAACGCCGTCTTTTTGAATGCGTTCGGCTTAGTCCGTTTGCTTGAAATACCGTTACGGAAATCGTGAGTCATTGTTGGAGGCTGGCTACAAGATAGGTAAAGCCTGTGCCGTATTAGTCGTCAGCGGAGAAGAATTCATATGTCGGCGTGTTTTTGCTCAAGTCGACTGACTCTTTGATATCGCCGCGTCGGGCGCGGAGCGTTAACACGGTTTCGTCTGGCGCTTCGCCAAACAGATCCGTTTCGATCGTGACGCGCGCGGGCGGCGCCTTAAATCTGGCGCCGGCCATAATAATAACATAGCTCGTTGGCGCTTCTGGATTATTCGACGCGACCGCGTCAATAGGATTGGTAACCCAGGCAAATTCAATCGTTGCGGCGCCTTCAGGCGAGCTGATGCGAAAGCCGGTTCGGAATTGACGGGCGATTTCGTTCCTGTGAGCTGCAAATTCCTTGGGAGAAAGGCGACCATCACCGTCATCGTCGATGTTTAAGAGAGCTCCCGTTGGGACGGCGACAGCCAAATATCCTTTATCTCCGTCAAGACGCAGCGTTGCTTCCTGTTTGTGGAGAAGATGCGCATGCGCTGCAGGGAAAGGGATTGCGACAGAAACTATCAGTACAATGATAAAACGACAGAGCACTATCGGCGCCTTTTATCGAATGGACGGGTCGAGTGGTGTGGCGAATGCGACGCCTCGAACGCGCCTTTTATACAGCGACTAAAATAGGGGTAGCTGTCTGTCGCCATATAATAGTATATCCCATCCGGAAACTCTGGCGTGGCGCCGATGCGTCCGTTACATACGTCAAGGTCGCCCGAGCCATTAGTATAATTCCAGTCCGACGTGAATGCGCCGAGCGGAACCCACTCCGTTGAAGGGCGTCCATTGTCAGGAGTCTCGTCGAGCGTATAGCTGCCTTTGCAAACCTTTACGCCGCTGGTCGGGTCCATGGCGTCAACGTAACAATAACGGGCGTACACAGGGAATCCATCGCCCGCCCAGCCGACTAACAACATTTTCCTATTTGTCTCCGAAATGCCGGCGTTTACTAAAATCCCTTCCGGCACACCGTGATAGTGATATTCACCCGTAGGCTGAACATGGGCTTTATTCATATCTTCGCCGAAATCGAATACGTCTTGCCCCAATGCTTCGATGCGCCATGGCCCGTAGCCGCGCGCTAGATTGCAGTCTGACGCCTCAATCGCGTCCGTTGGGCAAGCGCCGGCTGTGGCGGGATCGAACTTAACGCTGTTCAACGCATAGACATATGCGCCGCCCGGGCCGACACGGGTTATGGAAGAACTTAGCTCAGGCGCTAGCGGCGCTGATGCTGAAATTGTCTGCTCTTTGATCGTGTTTGGGTTTGATCTATTAGGAAACTGGCCGACGCTATGATCGGGCACGCCGTTGCCGGAGAGTTCTCGCTCGCCCCCGGCGCACGTCCAGCGATAGCGGCTGTTCAGGCCTGCGGAGTGATTATAGTCTTTGTAAGTAATGTCGCATGCGATATCGAGCGTAGAGAAGGGCGCGCCTGCGCCAGCGTTGGCTTCACTCGATGCTTTCGAATGCGGCGTTGTTAAGTAGAAAATAGCTGCAACGCCAAGTGCGCAAGTGAGCGGTTTGATGACGATGCCCATTATAAGTTTCCTTTTAAAGAACAGATAAAAAATAGATAAGTATCCGTCGCCGTATAATAACTTGTCATCCAGAAATTCTGGTATTGCGCATTCCCCTTATCGCTTACGCGCGTTGCGCCATCCAATCGAGGGGGGCTTCTTCGTCGGCAGACTTTTGCGGCGTTGCGTTTGTCGACCCGTCTATTCGGTTTTCGAGTTGGGTTTTTATTACGTCCGCCGTTGAGAGAAGTTGGGTCAGAAGTTTCGTCAAGTCGTCCGTTTTTATGGCGTTGGCGTCACGGGAGTACCATAATAGAAAGTTTCGTGCTTCCGGATTCCAGGATAATGTTGCGCCACGCGTGCGCGCGCCGAGCCAGTTGAATTCGGTAAGAATTTCGCCGACTTGGGCTTCCGTCAGGCGCGCTTCGGAGACGAGTGCAACGGCTGTTACGATTTGGTCGTCGCCCGTTAACATGATCGCCATGCGCAGCCCATTGAGGTGCTCGAAGTAACAATTGCCTGTTTCATCTAGCTTCAAATCGACGCCCAGCTCCCGCCCGAAGCGGGTGACTTCTTGCGCGGCATGGACGCTGATATTTTGTGAAATCGTATTCATTGTTTTCTCCTCAGATACTCGAACTACTGACGAATACGCCAATAGTGCGGACGTTTATGGGGCTAGAGTTCGTGGGTTTGATCCATTGATGAATTGAGGGCGTTCCGATGTTGTTGTGCGGACCATTGAAGACCGGCCACCATACCGTCGACAATGCTCTCCGCGATTGCCTGCAAATAGGACGGATCCTTCAGATAGGCGTCACCGTCGATGGTGGTGCGCAGATCGGTCGGCGGCGCATTGGTCTGTGCGGCGAGAATGTCGCATTGGGCGGCAAGATAAAGCTGTTCCTTAACATCTTCGACGAGTTTGTTGCGCGCCAGAAAATCGCTTGTCAGCGACGTTTCGTCCGGGTTCAGAATAGCTGCGAATAGGCCATGCGGATCGTGCGGTTCATTTTGCAGACCGCCCGCTCTGTTGGAAACTGCATTGGAATACATGTTTTTAACCCACTCTTCGGCTAGTCTGCGATTCTCCCTTGTCAGGACCGGCAGCTGTTTTTGGGTCGCATATTCGTTTGCCAACCGGTCGCGTTCATCCGAGCTGAGGATCGGCCATGCAAAAGCGCGATATGACGAAAAAAACCACGGAATGATGAATGGGAAGGAGAGGATGACCCCAATGGATTTCAACGCCCGCACCGCCAGTTCGCCAAGTGTTTCGGGTTCGGCCAAACCACTGCTTTTAAGGAATTTTTGTTGTTCTTGATTATGGACTTTGCGCGCCAACGCCCCGCCGCGCAGCTCCAATGGCATGCCAAGCAAAGGCAGCGCGCTTTTCTTCTCTAGTAACTGTGTGAGCGGTTCAGTCCGGGTATTATATGCGACGCAAGCGTCATAGAATACCGCGCTGATGTTATCGAGGTCTTTCTCATCTTTACACGGGTTCCATGATCGGAAGGCGTTCTGTCTGGACGGGGCGCCTTTGACTGGGAGCGCGAACAAAGTTTCAATGACGAACCCCCCATTCGTTATGGCCTCGTCCTTTAACAGAAAGGGGTCTGCTTCATCTGGAAAATCTCGCGATTGGTCGAGTGCGACCAGACGTGCGAGGTTCAGCGCGATCGAATAGCGCTGTTCTTCAGGAAGATTCCTAAACGGTGCAATGAATTCACTCTTGTTCAACTCGCCGCTACAATACTGTTTCCAGTTTCGTAGCAAAGTCTCGTCATCAATCGACGTTTCGGCGGTTTCATAGCCGCTGCGGGCGGCGAATTCTTCGAAGAAGCGTCTTTGGTCATTAGGTAATATGGCGGCTTTCTGCGCGCGCGCTTGCACGCTCGTCTTGTGGAAGCCTTGCGCAGCGGCGTTCTGTTCGGTTTGGACCGCCGCTTGGCTACGACGCAATCGCGCCGCCGCCAGTGTCATCTTGGGGTCGTAGGGAATTGTCGGCATGTTTTTCGCGAACTTCCGCGCTTCCATGAAACAGGTGAAGTATTTTTCCGTTTCGGCGGGAAGACTGGCTGCAAAGTCTTGAGGGGCTAACGCGTTTGCATTGTTGTCGGCTGATCCGACGGCCGGGTTGGCGCCATGCTGCGGCTGCTGAAAGGGTTGCGCCGCGGCCGTCTCCGCCGAAATCTGGCCATGGAGCGAACCTGCGCCCGACATACGGTCCGCCACGCCAACCGGGGCGGGCGGTAAGGCGCCCGATCGCGGCGCGCCGTTGATGCCTGAAGGGGTTTTAGTCACCGTCGCTCTCGCTTCCACCCTGTTCTGCGGCGCCGTCCGATGGGATGGTTCCCAATTTCAGGTTCGGCGGCTCAAGTCCCGCCGACGATGAGCGAGGCGGCGTTGGCGGCGGCAATCCTGCCTCGCGCAGGCCCGCGCTCACGCCCTCGACAATGCTCTTCGCCATATCGCGTAGGAATACGGGATCAAGACGATATAAATATTCGTTTTCCGGCATGCGAACGTTCTTGTGGTCGAGTGGAGCGCCGATCTTCATCGCCTCAGTTTCATTAGCAGACAGAATATCAGCCTTGACCTTGAGTTCGAGCTGCGCCTTGATCTCCTCAATCAGCTCATTATTCTTCACATCCCAATTTCCGTAATGGTCGGTCAGCGCGGCAGCGTTATTCACCTCGCTCTTAAGGCGCCCATATTCATCGCGGCCTGCGAATTGTTCCGTCACCCATTGCTCCGCCCATTGGCGGTTTTGCTCTTTTAGAACAGACGTCAGCCGCGTATTTGCAAGGCTTTCGATTTCCGCAAGTCGGTAAGAGGGAAGAACCCGTAACTTGCAAAAATTCCTCCATCGGGGATGGAGCAAAGGAAGGCCAAAAGTGAAGAAGTTTCCGAAAAACACCGCGATGTCCAACAATATGTTTTTTGCGGTGTTTTCAGTATGCCAAGCTCTTACTTCGCTGAATTCCTTAGCCGCATCATTTCTGATTGCGATGGCGCGCTTCGATCCGCGCAATTCCACGGGTATTCCGAGGAGCGGAAGGGCGCCCTTACTCATGACGTTTTGTTTGTCGTAAACGAATTCGGCGCGGGCCTCTGCGAGTGAGTTGTTGACCGTACACATTTCATCAAATAGTTCGACGACCTCCGTGACTTCCTCATTATTTTGACAGGGAGACCAGCGCAGCCGTGCGGGGCCGCCCAAGTTATCATCATCATCGGTAGACGGACTTAAAAGTTTCCAGAGAACTACTTTGGCCTCTGCGATTGGGTCATCATACAATTCCAGCAGCTTAACATCGCGTAACTCCTGGGCGTCCATCTGCTCGGCGGCGATCCTGTCATAGATGCTTGGAGCAGAGCTTCTTCCACTGGAATCGGGCAGGCCGGCCATAACGCTTTCGGTGTCAATGTCAGAAAACCCATCTACGGGACCATTCGATTCCGCGTTGTCGCCGGCGACAGGAGGTATAGGGCTGGCCTGAGGCGTCGCCATCCGGCTGAGCGCTCTCGTATGTGCGTCGACTTGATGGCTTACGCTATTTAACGAATTGGATATAATCGGCCCGATATCATGAGAAAGTCGACTCGCCAAAACCCGGCCAAGATTCAATGCGAAAGCAATGCGCTCCTCTCTTGTCTGGTCCGACCGGTGTCCGTAGAAGTCTTCGGGCGTCATATCCCCTTTTTGTAGGGCCCTCCATTCATCGTATAGTAGGTTGTCTTGGGCGACGCCCGGGGCCCCGATGCTGTCTTCAGTAATGGGAGGAAGGCGTTGTTCGCTCTTGGCGAGCCGGTATCCTTTTTTCTCGGCATGGACGATAAAATGCTCTCTCTGGAAATCCGGCCCGAGATTCATCGTAGTCATGCGATAATGCGGACTTTTTTTTCCGAAAGTTTTCGCCGCCGCTTCGCGCTGTCGCATGCTCGGTGTGCCGATGCTCGATTTCGTCGATGTCGCGCGATAACGAGAGACAGGAATACTCAATGTTGACAGTTTCGGATCTGCGCTTTGGGCGCCGTCGTTTCCCGGCGGCCAGGCGAAAGGGGATGGGCTCGTTCTTCTCATGGCGACGGACAGAAAACTCTGAGAGCGATTGATATCAAGTGTAATCGCGTCGTCGTCGGCGCTGTCTGACGGGGCCTGTAAATCCGCATCGCCCGCGAAATCGGCGGCGGCGCCGGCGTCGATATGTAGCTTTCCTTTCAGCAGATTATCGGATGAAGACGCGTTTGACGCCGCTTGCGGTTCGTCGTTCGTCGGCCCGCTGGGCTGATTGGTTGTCGTGATCCGCACACTGATGGGAGTTTTGGTCACGTCTTTCGTCTCCGCCGGGAGCGCCTGCAGTCTGTTCCCGCCATCGTCGCGATTTGTGGTGTGGGCCGACGCGGCTTCAGGTAAGGTAATAAATGTGTCGTATAAAAAGTATTTGAACGTTCAAATATCATCGTCTTTGCTTATGGTTTATAGTCCTGAGCGACCACATACGGCCCACGCGCGTCATATTGGAACAAACCCGTTACAGAACGGTTCGGCATTGTTGCACTTAAGTCTCAAGGATCGACCCTGCCAAAACGCGGATCTTGCAAGCGTAGTATACGACTCAACTCTTTTGATTGCTTTGCGGTCTCATGATTTGTCTATGCGGCGTTTTTAAAATCAGAAAATTATTCAGTGTGAAATTTTATTGGTTCTTAATTCCTTTTCTATATCTAACGATAAATCAGTAAACGGACAGAACATGAGTTAGAACTGAATTAGAATTATCGTAAGCTGAAAAATAATATCGAAGACTAGAGTAAAGCATGCACAGCGAATTAAAAGAACTTCTGGAGAAATGGGCAGCCCTCAGCGGGTTGGTGGACTTCGCCGCTAATGCGGACGGTTCGTATTCTCTGCTGTTCGATGGCGAATATGAAGTGCGGCTTTCTCAAACATTACGCGTAATTCGTCTGGAGGCGGACCTCGGCGAGCTTGCGAAAGACCGAACCGCCGCAAGCGCTGTGCTTGATGAATTAATGTTGCTGCAGCTTGCTGGCGGCCAGAGCGCAGCAGAGACCTTATCTATCGACGATGAAACGGGCCGTTTGATCCTGTTCAATTGTTTCCAGGCGAACCGTCTCACTGCACAGCTTTTTGCCAGCGCTCTTAGTCAGTTTGTCAATGCCCAGGAATTCTGGACGCGCCAATTGCATGAGCTGCGCGCGCCCGCTCTGTCTTCATTCACGCCAATGACCGTCGCACACGCCTGACGGAGAAAGAACCATGCAAGACCAGAGCGCAGTAGAAACAGAAAAGGAAGGTGACGGCATCCAGCTCAGGGTGATTTCCGGACTGCAACGCGGCGCCGGAATGGACCTGCAGCATGGGCGTTACCTTGTCGGCTCTGGCGAGAATTGCGATGTCGTCTTGACTGACGACTATGTCGCTGAGGCGCATTTGGTCATCGAGGTGACTGACGGCGCCTTGAAGGTTGAGGCGTGCGACGGGCCTGTCGCCGTTGGCGATAAGCTGCTGCAGCCGGGTGAGGAGACGCTCGCCGATGCGCCGCTTGCAATCAGTCTTGGACAAACGGGGCTTGGCGTAGGAGATCCGGAAACCGACTGGAGTGCATTATCTCTCCCCGACTTGGCCGCCGGTATTGCCGCCGCTGAGGAAGCTGCATCCGAAGATGGTCAGCAAATCGCTGAAGGCGCCGGGGATGAAGATGCAGCCGATTCGGATGAACTGTTTGCGGATACGCAAGAAGCAGCAGAAAATCAGACTGATAACGCAATCAATGAAGATGCTGAAGATGAGAGTAACGCTGACGCCGGCGCAGATATCGATGACGCGGATGATCGAAATACGCCATCAAACTTGAGCGTGCTGGCGCGCCTGAAAGAGCAAAAACACATCGTCGCGTTTGCAGGCGCATTAGGCGTTGCGGTGATTGTGACGTCCGCTTTCTTTGTGCGTGGCGCCGGCGATCACAATAATCGAAGCCCCTTGGCGCAAGCAGCGACAGCAGTTTCCGAGAATAACCACGATAATATTCGTGTACGCCTTAATGAAGCCGGCATAACGGAAGTTGATGTGAAGCGTGACGAAAACGGGGATTACCGCCTTTCCGGTTATGTTGCTGATGAAACGATGCGCATGGCTATGCATTCGATACTTCTGGATGCACAGGTTTCTTATTCTGATCAGGCGCGCCAGGTTGATGAAATCATGCGGATTGTTCAGTTTTCGCTCGATAACTACCAGTGGCCAAGCGCAGGATTCGGCCAACATCTGATCCTGAGTTATGTTGGCGGGGGCGTTTTCGCCATTGACGGTTATCTCGGTCCGGAAGTTGACCGTACGGATCTCAACCGCCAGATCATTTCCGATGCGCCTGGCGTGGTGCGGATTGATTTTAAACGCGCGCGTCTGGCTGACTGGCAAACCGAACTCGAAGGCGAGCTGGAACGGGCGGGCCTAAAGCCGTGGATTTTGACAAACCTTGTTGATGGAGACATTCAGGTTTCCGGCGAAGTTACGCCGAAAGAGGCTGAAGTCTGGCGAAAAGTCGGGCAAGACTTCGTCGATAAATCGCGCGGGTGGCCGAAACTGAAAATCGCCGTCAGAGCGGCAGGCCGGCACATGTTAGGGTCTTCAACGCGCGCCACGCCTGCCATTGCGACGGCGTCCTTGTCCGCGCCGCATGTTGCGTCCTCGCGCGATGTCAACGTTATTGGCGTGATTATGCCCTCTAACGGTCCCGGCAGGGTTTTGCTTGATAACGGCTCGAGTCGGACTGAAGGCGAGACGCTTTATGACGACGCCGTATTGCAATCGATATCTCTAAATAAAGTCATTATACGGAAAGGCAATCAGGGCCTTGAAATGCGTATAGGAGAACAAGGATGAGTGACACGCAAGTAAAACTAGATCCGTCTGATTTGATGAATCTGCTACTCAATGACAAGACTGGCGAGGTTCGCGATGCTGCGAAAGAGCGGGTTAGCGAGATCGAACGGAGCGTAAAACGCGCGCTCGATGGCGGTGTTTCGCCTACGGAGTTTCAAGTGCTTAGCAAGGTGCATAATGCGCTAGGGCAAGCCGTCACTGTCGTTGACGATTCCTGGTCGCTTGTGCGTAAATTTCAAAAAGGAAATGAATCATGACCGATGTCGGCGGCACAAACAGCCTCGCCTCTTCGATGACGCAAATCGAAGAGACAATGGGCAATAGCTATAATGATCTGCAGGGAATGCTGAACGATCCGGATTTCGGTACGGACCCTTCCGATCTTCTCGATTTCCAGTTCAAAATGAATGAGTGGAGCACGAAGTACAGCGGGTATTCCAACGCTATTTCATCGTTCTTTTCGTCGATGAAGCAGTGCGCTCAAAACCTCAAAGTCTAGAGAATTGATGAGATAAAAAGATGCTCAATGATGAAACAGTACAATATTTGGCGTCAGCAGCGGTTATCGCCGGCGTATTTGGCATGCGGGACAAAGCGCTCTCAATATCGGAGGCGCTTGTTGCGGCCATGCCGGACAGCACGGACGCCAATCTGATCGCGGCGTCTGCAAAACTTACAGCGGGACAAAAACGCGAAAGCGCAAAGATATTGCGAGAAAAAGTTCTTGCAAATGAGCCAGACCGCACACTCGCTAAAGCGTTGCTCTCTATGGCGCATGACATGATGAACGAGCATGGTGAGCGGGATAAGCTTATCAATGAGGTGATCGAAGCCGGCGATGACGAAGATGCTGTCGAACTGGTGAAGGAGATCGCATCGTGAAGACGGGAAAGCAACGGCGAATAACGAAAAGGGGCAAGCATGATTGATCCGGTGATGTCTCGCCCAGCCGGCACGCTCGTTGCTGATGTTCAGCAATCCGTCGACGGACTTGATTATGGTCCTGGCGTTGTATCGGAACAGGATAAGGCGCTGTTTCAGGAGCGCCTTAACGCGCCCGCCGCTGAGGATTTAGCTGTTGACGTTGGCGCGCCGGTTCAACAGCAGGCAAGCTGGGTGCTGCCAGCGCCGCCGACGCCGCCTGGCGTACTCTCAGTAGGCGAACGCATTTTACAGGGCATGAATGGCTTTCAGGATAGCTGGTCCGGTGCAGTCGACTCGATGCAAATGCTGGCTTCGCGGAATGATCTAAAACCCGCCGAGATGCTCAATATCCAGTTCCAGATTGGATTTTCAAGCATGATGCTTTCAACCATTAGTCAAGAAGTCGGATCGGTCTCTCAGAAGATCGATGGGATACTGAAGACTGGATAACGGATGCTAGGCGTTATGGCAAAACTTAAACCGGTTTTTGGTCTTCTGCTTGGGTTGACCTTAGTCGCCTGTAAGACCGAGCTGTATTCGGAGCTGCCGGAAGAGCAGGCCAATGAAATGATGGCTTTGCTGATGGCAAACGGGATCGATGCGGAAAAAGGGCCTGCCGCTAAAGGTTTGGCCCCGTTGAGCGTGCCGACGTCGGAAATGTCGAGCGCGATTGATCTTCTGCGCAGCAATGGCTATCCACGAGATTCTTTTGACAATCTTGGGACCGTATTTGAGCAGAAGGGGCTGGTTTCTTCCCCGCTTGAAGAGCGCGTGCGCTTTGTCTACGGACTGTCCCAAACGCTATCGGAAACACTGAACCAGATTGACGGCGTAACCGCGGCCCGGGTGCATATCGTCCTGCCGGATAGTGATGCGCTTACTGAGAAATCGGGGAAGTCTACGGCCTCTGTTTTCCTCAAGACGCGACCCGACGTAGATTTATCCAATAAAGTGCCGGAGATAAAACAGCTTGTGCAGGCAAGCGTTGAAGGACTGGTTTATGACAGCGTTGTCGTTACGCTTTTTGAGAGTAGTCCGCGCGTTGCAGTCCTGTCTGCTTCCGCTGGGCCTCCTGTTGTAGACGATCCTGACTCGTCATGGGCGTCAGTCGTTCAACAACCAATTGTTTTAGCCGTTATTGGCGTCGTTCTATTAGCTGGCGTCGGCGGCGCCGTTTTCTATTTGCGGCGAAGCAAGGGGGGAGCGTCTCTTTCGCTAATCCCGTCTTCAACAGCGAATTCAAACACTTCGGAAAGCAAGGGAACGGTTCAACCCGCAGAATAACATGACTTTTCTTGAGGCAAATTCGCAAACCCGGTTGCTGGCTGAAAAAACGCTCAGTTTCAATTTGATGCCATGCGTAGAACTCGATGATACGTGGCTGGAAACGCCGAGCCATAGTCAGTTATATAGAGTGGTGCGAGAAAGCTCGGATGCTGAGCCCTGGCTCGCGCAGTACCTTTTTGACACGTTTGATATCGCTGACCGGTATTGGTGCGATTTTTCGGCGCCGAATACGCGGCTGGCCCTGCTTGATCGGCGCACGTTGCAGAAAGTCTGCCTGCATATCGGTCTTGTCTTACGTGGACCGGAGATTCGCGCAGAAGTGAACGGGACAGCGATTAAGAAATTACGAAGCGCCGTTGGCGCAGAGGCAATGGACTTTGTGTTCAGGACAGCGCCGCTTATCGGCGTACCGCCAGATTTCGCTTTCGATGCAGGCGTCGATGATATTCGCCTTGATCTTATCGCGTTGGGCGCCGCTTACGCTATTCGTCACGAAGCTGCGCGCGAAAGCGCATATATAACGAGATTTCTATTCAAACTTCCTCGAGAGGTGTCAAAAATACTGCAGGATTATTCGCAAACTTCCGATATTCACGAAAAAACTGACGCGTTGTCCGCGATAACGCGGCGCGTCATAAAGGAGGCTGCGCCGCAATGGCTGCCTTTATTCAATTAACACCTGATGTAATCAAGCTGGACCCTGCTTTGCGTGTGCTAAAAGCGGGGGATTACTTGAGCGCTATTGAGGCAGAGACCGCCCTGACTGACGCCAGGCGACAGGCCGCAGCAATATTAGCTGATGCAGAAAGCACATATAAAGAGGAAAAGGTGCGAGGTCGCGAGGAAGGCTTGGCCGAAGCGCAAAGCGAGGTAGCGGAGCAAATTCTGAATGTTGTGTCGCGTTCGGTCGATTACCTTGCTGGCGCCGAGGCGGAAGTCGCAAGGATCGTGCTTACATGTTTGCGCAAAATTCTTGGCGATTTTCCGGACGAAGATCTTGTTATTCGCGAAGCGCGCGCAGCTCTGCACGTCGTCCGCAATGAACCGCGTGTCACTTTGCGCGTATCCACTGATGTGGAGTCTCAGGTGCGCGATCGCATTGGCGAAATACTGAACGGAAATGGCGGCGTCAATTTTCTTGAGGTTGTTGGCGACGAACGAATTAGCCAAGGCGGTTGCCTGCTGGAAAGCGAAGCGGGCGTTGTTGACGCAAGTATTACACAGCAGCTTGAAGCTTTGGAGAAAACGCTTGACGCGCGGGTGGATTCTCCATCCCAAACGCCTGGGTGAAATAACAGCATAAGGAGAACTTGGCAATGATTGCAACGTACGAAGAAATCAGTGAAATACTGACAAAGCTGGGGCCTGAACTCGAAGTCGATGAGATCGCGGCCTATGAAGAATCACAGACCTGGGCTGTGGCGACATCAGATGGCGGCTGGGAAGCCGACATCTTGCTTCACTATGATGAGCCGTCTCGGAAGTTATATATTTCAGGCGATTGCGGCCCTGTTCCAGAGGACAAGGTTTTATCAACCTATGAGTTTCTTTTGAAATATAATCTGGCTTGTATTGATACAGGCGGCGCGCGTTTTGCGCTTGATGAGCCGGGCGGCGATGTTTCGCTTATTTTCGATCTTCCGTTGGCGGAACTGGAAACGGAAGTATTAGGCGCAACCATAAGTAATTTCATTAATCTCCTCCGAACAATGCAGGCAATGGTGATTTGCGGTTTCGGCGATGATCCATCCAGTCAAGAAGCGACTGGCGCCGCCGATACGATGGCGGATCACATGCAGGGTGCAATTCGCGCTTAATCAGATCAGTACGAGAAATGACTTGGATTGCATCAGAAACATTGAATTGCCGCTTGGATAGCCGGTGATCAAGAGAGAAGTGTCATGGTTAAAACGAGATCGGAGTATATAAGCGAAAATACGAGCTATACGAAAATCCGTAGTGAGCTTCACCGCGCTTACAAAGAAAAAGACCCGAATTCGAACATCCGCTATGAAAACGGGCGCGGCATCTCTATCTATAAAGCAAAGCCAAAATGGAAATCCGTTTTCGAGTTGAGTACGACCAAGGCGCGCCGGCTAGAAGAGTTTAAAAATGCCGGTGAAAAACTCAGGATAGCGATTAATCGGGAATATGACGGCTGGGATGTATATGACGACGACTTGGGAATAAGCCAGCCCCTTGGCGATTATGTCTTTAGTAAGCTGGATAAATATTCAAAAAGCCATCGCCTGGATGAGCATGAGCTAAGGACTATCGATGATTTGATCGCTAAGGGCATGGTGGCGTCGGCGGCCGGTCAGGACGGGAAGCATTCATTTCGTATGCAGGCGGCGACGGATCGCAATGCAATCTTCACCGAGCTTAAGCGCGCGCGCGACGAACATACAGCGCATGAAGCATCAAAGAACTGGTTTCAACGTATATGGTCGAAAATCTTCGGCGACGAAAGTCGGCTACAGAGCAAGGTCGATGACGCTGTCAAGCGCGCTCATAATTGGCGTGCTATTGTTCATGGTAACCGCATCTTGTGCGAAGCGTTAGCGAAAGATTTGCAATCAGTGGAGCAAACCTTAGTTGATGCTGGTTACGCGAATGAGCCGTATGAAAATGCACGCCGCATACTAGCTGGCCTTGAGATTATACAAAGTGGTTTCACACGAAAAAACTACGAAAAGCTTTTGTCCTGCTTGCAACAGGATAATCTCCCATCCGCGAATCTCGAGAAGATCGAATGCTATCTTGATTTGACCGAGAACGCAGGGACGAACATTGAACGGCTGCGCCATGTTAATGCCGAGCTTAATTCTCATCTTTTGCCGCGGCGGCCTGGCAAATTGAACAATTCGATATTGAGTACTCTTCGACGGAGTAATGACTTACTTTCTGAAGTCTCTGAAAGCTTGAGTTCAGGCCAACTCCTGGAACCGGAAAATCGCAGGAATCTTTATGAAAAACTGCAAGGACAATTTGAGTCGCTGAACAGAGCACGGCATGCCTTAGAAAATACTCATAGCTGGTTATTAGCCCCTAGCGATCCGGTTATCCCTCTTCTTGACGAGCATCTTGCCGTTACATATGACTTGGCCGTCTCGCTTATGAAAATGGACGGAAATGTTCCGTTAGCGCACTATCAGCGGTTTGATCAAACCGCATTATTCGCAGCAAATCCACTTGCGCGTATCGATTCCCGAACCTTGGAAGCGCGTTTGCCGGAAGCGAAAAAACTCTTTCAGTCCCCCAAGCACCCATCTGACGTCGGCAACGAGTTGTATACGATGTATAATAATGCATGCGGCGATGCGGTGCGGGCGCTTGCGCAATATAAGGCCGATCAATCAGAGCGCAGCCTGATGATCCTTCGTCAGGCGGTGGGGGAGGCGAGTCGGCTGAATGACCGTATAATGATCGCGTTCAGCCGGCATGGCGTCCTCGGCGGGAAAGCCTCCGCCCAAATAAGCGATCGGTTGACCCGACAACGCAAGACCCTTCAGACCCTGCAGCTTGCGGCGGCACAACTGCATTCCCGCCTCGCATCGTCGCAATCACCCGATACAAAAAGCCACAGCTTCACATCAAGTGAGGATGATATGATGTCCGTGCTCAGCAAAGGCCCGACGTCGAAAGTCGTCAAGCCGAGGCCGGGTCACAGTTATCGTAAAGTTCAAGCTGTGAAAAGCCGCAGCAATACCGCTCGTAAACATAGATCGGAGCATAGCAGGAGGTCCGGGGTCGACGGCGGGAATACATCGCCGACACCGCAGAATTCGAGTGGTCCTTACATTGTTGACTATAGCGAGCGTAGTCTAACCGGAGAAAATATCAGCATTCGGACTGTCGACGCCGATGGACGTGCTTTTGTTAAGTCGCTAAGCGTAGGCGACAATACACCAGATACAAATGAAGAATATTCCGACAGTACGTTACAGGGTTTGCCAGACGTTTTTGGCGGCGTGCTCAAGAATGTTGGGGGAGGTATTGCGGAGCAGGCGCTGTCGTTACAGAACGTGAGATCCGACACGTCAATTGACGATGATGATCCACCGCGCCCCGGTCTCTTTCCGCAATCAAGCCAGTTGTCCTTTGTGAGCAATCCTGACGGAGCAGAAGAGGACGATAGCCTTAATGAATTAAAGCGCACATTTGGTACGCCCGTCGTCAGTACTCAAAATGAAGATGAAGAGAACGGTAATGACGGCGCTGAATATAATAGCGATGGTGTAGAACCGGATGTTGGCGTTCATAAAAAAGAGCAGCATGGTGAACATATAGACGTTGAAACAGGAGATGAGAGTTCGGATGGAAGCGGAAGTGGTACGTCCGGGTTCACAACGCCGGATCCCATCGAAACGCCCGAACCTGACTCAAGCGCTTCGAATCAACAGAGTTAAATAATGTGAAGTAGAGTGATGCAGCGGATCAAGGGAACGTAAGACATGGGCGGCGAAACCAGCATCAGCGTTGCGAACAAGACGTTCGATCAGATTTACGAAGATCTTAAGCCTCAGCTTGACGATATGTCAGGTAAGACGTGCTATGCCCGATATGACGCCCAAAAGGGCCTGCGAATAAAGAAAGGCATCGATAACCATCTTCCCCTTAACAGAATAACTGATAAACGTGGTCAAAAATTCGCCGATGCCGCGAACGTATTCAAGCAAGCGATTAATTATCAGTATCCGGAATGCATGATCGACGATCTCCCTTTGGGCGAGGCGCTCGTTCAGCGTGTTATGAGCGGCGGCCCGGACGGCGAAAGGATCAGTACGTCGCAGATTAAGGCGCTTTATGAGGGACTGCAGGATCATGTAAATAAGAACGGTCTCAAGCCCGCCACGCCCGATCCGGCAGTACAAAACACCGTGGCGGCGAGCCGCCTCGTGCAAAACGACGCCTCGATCGAAGCCGGCAGAAAGCTTCTGAAGGATGCAATCGTCGCCGATCTGGAAACGGTGCGACAATACCGACAAGATCCCGATAAAACGGCGGCAATCGCCGAAAGAATTCTGCAAGGCGTTCCAGCGCATGAGGGTCTTACAAAGGCGTCCTGCGCCGCGGTGATGAATGCGCTCGACCGGACCATGCCATCCGGTGCGAACAAACTCGCCACGCTTCATTTGAGCGAATTGGTGCGCATGCGCGACAAAATTTTAACTGCTAACCGACAGTTCCAACGTTTGAAGAAAGACCTAACCGAGATCGCGAAGCTTCTTGAGCCTGACGCGAGAGCGGATCTCGACGCGGCAATCTCGGAGCGTCGCGAGATTATGCAAACGTTGCAGGGACTCTCGTTTCCAGGCGGACTTAACGATCCTGATCAAGTCAGAAAATTGGCTGACGACCTGGAAGAGAATTTTATAAAGCTGCAGAGAGCATCGGCTCCAATCAATCGACCTGGCCTTCCGCTTGAGCATTGTTTCGAGCAGGAGATGGAGACGTTGGGGCTCGCGATGGCGCTGCGTTCTTTCATGGGGGGCGTGGAAAGCGATGTCAACATCGAGTCTTTGCCAGAAATACTAAGATACTCGCGCCAAGTGTTGAATGGCGCCAATGTACGCGTTCCCAATACGCTGTGGTCGGCGCCAACGCGGCAGGCGGGTGACACGCTTGAACAAGCAGCCCGCCGTTACAACGCGTCGTTGCAGGAAAGTCAGATGCTCTGGCGCGACCATTTTAATGGAGATCCCGAAGCGACGCTTGACGATATCGAAGTTCAATTGTCGATGACGCTTATATTCAATGACGCAATGCTGGATAGTTTCGAGCGGCTGAAATCCATTCGCGGCGACAATGCGTTTGATAAGGCGACAGTTCGCGACAGCCTCTCTCCGGCGCGGCGGCAGCGCACTCAGTTGAACTTGCAATTGGCATGCGTGCGGGCCCTGCGACAAAAAGCAGAGCAGGAGGAAACGCAACGAGCGGAAGACTGGACGACGCTCAGTGAGTTGTCGTCGCCAGGCGTAAACCTAGGCATTACCCCGCCCGACACGCCGAGGGTCGATAACAGGTCCGATGCGGGAGTTGGCGACGATTCGTTTGAGAGTGACAGCTGGGAATTGGTTGAGCGGTTTGTGATTCTTGGCGACAGCGATGATTTCAGCCTGACGAAAACCGCGCGCGCCGGCAGACAACAGAATTCCGATGAGATGGCGATCCGAACACAGAGGAAAGACAATCAGGACACTGCCAAGGACGACGGAAGGGCAAAAATACTCGACATTTTGAATACGGGACCGAGTTCGGGTTTTGACAGCCTGCGTGACCTTGATGATGAGGATATGGACATCCAATCTGAGCCGGCGTCGCCGCGCCAGTCGTCAAAGCCGGGGATGCCGGGTCGGCGGGGCGGTGCGACCATGAAAAACCCCAATGACGAATCGATGACGGTCCGATCGCGTTCGGGCTCGGCGCGCGCGCCTTCACCGTCGGCGTCGCAGGGCGCAGGGGGGGCGTTCGGCCTCGAAGACCCCCCGTTGAGCATTCAGTCGGTTTCTCCATCGCCGCAGCTGAACGCGCAGACAGAATTTGAAGCGCCAAAAGATTCCGACGGTGAAGAAATAGATTTGTATGACGGCGTTAGTGACGCCGGCGATGAGAAGCTATCGGATAACAAAGCGTCGCCGTCAGCCGGCGCCGACAACGATGACAGCGTTGATCTGCCGTAGCGGTTGGGCGGCTATAGATGCTTCGGAAAGCCGCAGGTGAGTAAGCATGGATGAACGACGTTGCGATAAATTTGTATGCGGTGTTTTAAAGTCGCGGCGAAAAAATAGATCAGGATCTATATTTGAAATCGTTGAGTCCGCACCAAATCGTCTAAGTTGCGGTAATAAGATGGAGACGGCCGATGCCCCCGCCCCGTGGAATTGATCCGAACCGGCACTTCACGGACATAAATCCGGAGATCAAGAGCCAATTTCGTCAGAAGGGGATGCATGCAAACCTTCGTTTGTCGAAAGCGAATAGACTCTATGTTGCGAGAGGATTTTTCCATCGGTCGCCGGAAGACACCATTCGCCATGAAAAGATCTTCAAGAAAGAGCGCGACAAAATGATCGCGGCCGGGTGCGAGATTGAGGATAAACTCAAAGGCGCCATTGATCGCGAGTTTCCAAAGCTGAGGGTGAAAGGACAAACGATTGGCGATTATGCGATGTCGCGGGCGCAGGCCCGCAAGCTCGATTCATGGGCGTTTAGGGAGCGAGAGAGGATTGAAGCGCTTGCCGAAGACCCGCTCATTGATGATGAGGATATCGACGTTCCTTATCAATTGAACCGAGCCCATAGAGATTTTCTGTTAAGCCGCGCTGAGTCTGCGGCGGAGAACGAGGACCTGCAAGAAAAGAAAGAGGACCTTCGAAAAAGGAAAGAGCGCCTTCTAAAAAACACGTTGACAGACGAACAACGGGCGACGCTCACTTCGGAGTTCGATGGCGCCGACATGGATTGTATTAATCGTCGAGTGATCGAAGGCCTCCGCGTGTCCGCCCAAGTTGGCCGTGACGCCGACATGCGGAACTTGGCCCGCGATCATCTGGCGATACTCAAGGCGCGCGAATACTTCCCTCAAGATGTCGTGGCGCACGAAAGACATACTCAGCGTCACAGGATCGTTGAACAGAACCGCTTGCTCCGGCGCGCCATCGCTGACGACCTCAGGAGCCATCCGTATCACGAGTCGAACGCGGATGCCGCCGCGGATTGCATCGTCTCTAATTTGCAGACATCATCAAACACTCTCTCGCCGGCTAATTTGATGAAGGCCGCCGATCTTCTGAAGAGTTTAGGCTGCCGGTCGGATCACCTCGAAGAGCTTGCCGACCTTGCCGGCGTTGAGCAAGCCTTAAACGGGACAATTCCCGATAGCCTGTATCTTAATGCGTCCATTGAACGGAGCGCGAGCAGCCCTGAGTTTCAAGCTGAAGGCGCCAATATCAAGAATGCGATTGCGTTTAGCGAAGCCGCTCTTCAAGCAGCGGCCGATTGCGTCAATAAATTTCAGCTGGCGGATGAAAAAATACGCAATAAGGCAGCGGCGCAACTGATCGAGAGCGCCGCCCTGTTTGCGGATTTATGCAATCGGCCGCCTTTCAGCGACGCGGCCGATGGGTCGCCAACGAAACGGCTTGCAGAAAAGATGGCCAGGCAGGCGCTAATCGCCAATGAGCTCGGGCAGGCTTTGAAAGAGCCGAGCTTGCACGGCGACCTGCCGTCCTTGAAAAAAGCCCCCATTCCCGAAATTCGTTCTCCTGTTGATCTGGCGCTCTTGTCGTCGTCGAAGCGCCAGGTGTCCAGCCGCCTACTGGAACAAGCGATCATCGATGACGTGACGCTTCATCGCAACTTTAACGGCGATGCGAAGGCCCTCGCCGCGAACATCGTCTACCAGTTGCCCGCCGGTCGTTCAATGCTGACACGGCGTAATATCGCCGCCGTTCGGGGCATTCTGGAGAGTTTGCGCCTGCCTCATGATTGTGTCGACCGGCTTGTCGAGCATATCGAAGTTGAGGAAAAATTGTCCGCTTCGATTCCGCAGATTCGGAAGTTGAACAAAGCGAGCGTTCTAGCGATAGATTCACTAAGGGGCGATAAGCAAATCCGTAACGCGCTCATAAATCAGGCTGGAGTTTCCCTGATGACGCCGAACAAACGGGCATTGAGGAGGCTCAGTTACTTCTTCAAATATGAGCGCATTGATAGTCAGGAAGATCGCAAGTCTTGTTACCATGCGCTGAAGGCTTACTTCATACAATGCGCAGACTTTCTAAAGATTATGGAACTTAAGAGGCGTAATGCCGGCGCCAATGCTACCGAATCTTATTCAGTCGCCTGCCGGGCCGTTGAAGCCGAAATGGCTGCAATATGCGATCTCGCGCAGGCGCTACATCCGAGCAATGATAATCGTGCTGTTAGTCGTTCTATTGAAAAGTTCTATCAACAGTCGAAGCGAAGTTCTGCGCGGCTTCACAATATTGATGCGACGATCCTGAACCAACATCTTGAAACGCCTAGAACTCTTTTTTGTTCCGACGCGCATCGGTGGCGATCCCATGAATTGCTGGCGGATCCGTTGCGCAGCTACAATAAGCTGCTCGATCATATATCCACCACTTTCAATTCTTACAAGAATTCCGGGAGCAAAGTGAAGACTAAGGAATTTCGTGAAGCACTCGCCATGGCTCTCAGCGTAAACGACCAACTTCTGCGTATTTTCCAATCCGTTAACAAGCTGCGTGATGTCGGAAATAATGGACGAAATAATACGGAAATGAATGTTCTAAAAAAACAAAGAGAGTGCCTGCAGGCGCTTCAGGCGGGCGTCCTTCGGGCGATGAGCGCGCAAGGTAAACGCAATGAACTTTTATCGCCGCCACTGTCAACAATCGTAGAAGTCGACGACGAAAAATCCGATTGGGACGACGATGGGTATTCCGCGCAAAAGTTGGACGCGGCGGAAACTAATGCAAAGAGTGTCGATGGCGTTATTGAAAAGCGGGAGATGGAGGCGCCGCTAGGCGGCGGCGACGTCGCCTGACGACGCGTCTGCGATGGCGCAGAACGATGTATAGAGGATTACACCATGCCAGATAATACACGAATTAACGCCGGTCGCGAATTTACTGACATCGCGCGGGATTTGCATGCGCAGTTTCATGAGAAGGGCGCCAAGGCCGGCATCCGCTTTGACGGCCGTGGACTCTATGTGAAGAACAATTCCAAGTTCTGGGACGCGCACATCGGAACCAATACGCAACTTAAAGTGCGGCATGCGAAATTTGAAAATGCGGCCTGCTTGCTGAAAAACGCCATAGACAGAGAATATGACGGGATAAGCATCAAGGGAAAGTCCATTGGTGAACATGTTCTCGGAAATCTTCTGGCGTCTGCGGGGGGTCTGCGGCTGGACGAGAAGGCGCTTACTGAACTGGAAAAAAGGGTGCAGACTGCCGTGGCGGACGCCACTGCAGAGGCGCTTGAAACCGGCGACCAGAAAGCCATTAGTTTACTGACGGATTTTGAACGCGTCACTACCGCAGATCTGGAACATCAAATTGATCTGAGTAGTGTGCAGACAAACGCCGGATGGCGTGAGAGAGTGAACGGCTATCGGGCCTTACGCGACGCGCTTGCAGAAGACCTATGTGCGGTTGTGAGTAGCCGTCCAGAATGCGATCCGTCTACCGAGACTCCAACTCCTGCTTTAGAAAACGGTGAGTTACTGGCGTCAGAACCGGATAATCTCGGGCTTCGTGCGCAGGCTGACGAAATCCTGGCGAGGCATGACGTTATTCACAGGGGGTTGACGAACGCGACAATCGAAAAAGTGCTGAACGCCGTTTCAGACGGCTATGAAGACAACGACAATTATAAAGGCGGAAATTTCAAAATGGTTCGCGGCCTATACGATAAGGTCCGCATGAACACTTGCATTGACGCCAATACGGCGCGGCTGTCGGACCTCAATGAGGAAATCCTGGGCCTCGTCATAGGCGAGGAGGACGGCGAATGGGCGAGACATAACAACGAGCAGCCGACCATCACGTCGACGATACGAGAAAACAACATGCTGGTTAGTCAGCTTAAGCAACATCGGTTATCGGGCGGCCTCTATGACCAGGATATCGCGGACGACATGTCGCAAAAGCTAGCCGCCAACGCCGCCGCAATGCTGAAAGCTCGCGATATCTATAATCAAATCCCAGAAAATTCCTTGATCAACGACGTGATGGTGTCAACGAATAAAGAAAAGTTGAATGAACTCGTGATTAATCAGGTATCAGCAACATTCGACATCAGCAATTCTATGCTCCTCAGCGAAGACCGATCGAGTCCATCGACCGGCTCCCAAAACAATCAAAAATTGCCGATGGGTGATGTGAGTAGTTCTATGGATTCATTTGCGGCGATGTTTGGTAGAGATACGGCATCTGAGATCGGACGTGCGCTGCAGACCCGTTTGAGTGAGCCGCAACAACTTTTTGTAAATGGTTCGAGCAAAGCTGACGGCAATAACAAGATTGTCACTTATAATGAAAATATGGCGCGCGTATGGAAACTATCACAGCTTTTCCAACAGAGCCCGAGTGCGGAGACGCTAGATAAATTTGGTGAAGGTCTTGACGATGCCTACGATTCTTATCAGGGCCTCAACAATTATCTGAAGAAAACGGAACAATACCAACCGCCTTTGCGGCTTGTCTTGGACGCCAGCGATCAAAAAACACTGCAGAAGCAGGAAGAGGGGTTGTATCGCGCCTCACACTTGTTTGTTGCTCTCAAGGATGGTTTTTTGGAGGCTGAAAGGGCGAAAGTGGAGCCGGCATTGAGCCCGTCTACCGGTTTTGGCGATCGCTCCGACGTGCCGGATCGAGATCGCGCGCGGAGCGACACATCTGACGGGTCGGATTTGTTCGATTCGCGTGAGAAATTTAATGCGCGGCAGCGCGGGCCGAATATCGACGCGAATGCTGGAACAGTTCAGGTGATGCCGGACCCGGAAATTAGTGTTGACGCTGATGACGCCGACCAACGGCAATTGGACGAAGACGATATAGTTGTGCGCGAGATGCGTAAAGGACTTCCTCTCTCTGATGCGGAAACTCGTATAATTAAAGGTCTGGGCGTCGATGCTTCGACAGAGGGCGGAAACGAAACGGGATCGCCGCAAAACTCGTCGTCTGATTTGCAATCCGAAGCGGCCAGCACAGGGAGGAAACGAAGCGATTCCAATGATTCAGATATCTATGGTCAAGCGCCCGAGAAATCTGGCGGCAAGCCTGGCAACCGAACCGAAACAGATGACGACAAACCACCCAAAAGCGATGAGCCGATCCAGAGGTTCTATGTTTAGAGCCACTCGCCTACAGCATTAAAGACTGGTCAACAATTGACTTGCGCTAGATAACGACTTTCAGAGACCATTTTTTATGAAGAGTTGCTCTGTCTACGCTGCAATCTGTGCGTTGACAGAAATCTGCTCAAGCGGTTGAACGGTAATCTCCTGCGTCAAGTCCTGATAGGATAATACCGGAAGTTCGTACAGGTCGCCTTCAATCATCTTGCGCACATAACGGCGGATGTCCATGGCGACGACAAGCACCGGCCGTTGACGGCTTTTGCTGACATCGCCAACGGTTTGTTTAATCGTATCGACGAGCTGCTGGGTAACGCGCGGGTCGAGCGCCAGATAGCTGCCGGCCGATGTTTGGCGAATGCCGGTGCGAATCGTCTCTTCGGTATCGGGCGTTAGGATGTAAGCCGGCAGAATATTCTGCCCGCTTGAGTATTTGTAGCTGATATAGCGGCGCAGGCTGCCGCGGATATACTCGCATAAGAGCACCGTGTCTTTTTCTTTCTGGCCCCATTCGATAAGCGCCTGCATGATGGTTCTAAGGTCGCGGATAGAGATTTCTTCCGACACCAGCCGTTGCAGCACCTCGGTGATTTTCTGCAGTGGCACGATCCGCTGGACTTCCTTCACCAGCTCGCCGAAACGCTCCTCCATCTGGTTTAATAAAAACCGTGTTTCCTGGATGCCGATAAACTCAGAAGCATATCGGATCAGCACAAAAGATAAGTGATAGGTCAGCATCTGGGCGGTATCCAGCGTCGCTATGCCGGCGTTTTTCATTTGGTCCTGATACTGTTTTTCCACCCAATAGACCGTTGGGCCGGGCAGGGACGGCGCCTCGCTGTTTTCGTACGGAATTTGCAGGATATCGAATTGGCTGGGCTGTTCCCGGGCGAGAATGTGATCGGGACGAATTTGTCCGCTGGTGATGGGCGTTTCCTGAATAAGGATTTGATAATGACCATCCGTAAGCCGTTCGTTGAATCGCAAATGAATGCCTGGAAACGGCACGCCGAGATCCATATATAACGCGCGCCGCACCTTGATGAGTTCGCGATTAAGATCAGCGGCGTTGATCGAACCTTCCAAGGCCGCGTCCACATCGATAAGCAGCGGCACGGTGAGCGAGAAGTCATCATCCGTCGTGGGTTTAGGTTTTCCGTTGTTTTGATCACCATGCGCGGCGGGCGCCATCGCCGGAATTGCACCGTCTTCGTCGCTGTCGGCGCCTCGCTGGGCGATAACGTTCAGCAGGTAGCCCATAATCAGCAAGATAACGGCGAGCGTGAAAAAGACTGCGGTCGGAAAACCCGGCACGATGCCAAACAAGAACATCATCGCGCCAGCAATCATGACTGCTTTGGGCTGTGCGAGAATCTGCCGGCTGATGTCGGCGCCCATATTGGTCGAATCTTCAGTCGTGACGCGCGTAACGATGATGCCTGCGGTAATTGAGATCAACAGGCCGGGGATCTGGCCGACCAATCCGTCGCCGATGGTGAGGATAGAATAAGTCTGCACCGCTTCGCCGGCGCTCATGCCCATTTGCGACATGCCGATCGTGACGCCGCCGAGAATGTTAACCACCGTGATGATTAGCCCCGCCATGGCGTCGCCTTTGACGAATTTCATCGCGCCGTCCATCGAGCCGAACAGCTGGCTTTCCTTTTCCACATTGGATCGGCGCCGGCGCGCTTCGTCGAGGTCGATGACGCCGGCGCGCATATCGCCATCAATCGACATCTGTTTTCCGGGCATCGCGTCAAGGGAAAAGCGCGCGCTGACTTCTGCGACACGCTCAGCGCCTTTTGTAATCACCATGAATTGCACAATAGTGATGATTAAAAAGATCACCGCGCCGACGACGAAATTGCCCTGAACCACAAAATTGCCGAACGCAAAAATAATGTCGCCGGCGTCGGCGTCGAGGAGAATGAGACGCGTAGTTGAAATAGCGAGCGCAAGCCTGAACATGGTCGTGACCAGAAGTACGGATGGAAATGACGAGAAGGAAAGCGGCGTCGGGATATACATCGCCACCATCATCAGCGTCATCGACATCATAATATTGATCGCAATTAACGCATCCATTAACGCCGTCGGCAGCGGGATCACCAGCATGAAGATGATGCCGACCATCAACACCGCCAGCATAACGTCGGAACGAGACGTCGCGGCGATCAGTACACGTTGGGCTCGATTGGTGTTCATGACGTTTGTTTCTGGCTAATATATTGCTGCATGGCCTCACGCGCTTCGTCTTTGCGCCCGCCTTTCCAAAGTGCTTCGCTGCGCACCAACAAGAGACGGTCCAGATCGGCCGGCGCGGGCTTCGCAGCGAGGGCGGCTTCGATCATGTCCAGCGCTTCTTCATATCTGTTCAAAAGCGTATAGACACCGCCCAGAGCTTTCTTCACCGACGCATTTTCAGGATCTTTCTCCAATGCATATTCCAAAAGCATTGCAGCACGCGCTTCTTTGCCTTGGCTTGTCAAAACGCTCGCCAACACTTGAAGAACTTTCGTGTCGTTCTCTGTCCAATCTGGCTGCATCATCTCTGGCCTCAAGCTAAGTTAAGCGCGAGGTTGTTTTCACGCCATTGCATGCGTGTCGCTTTGAGCTTCTGCATTTCCGCGGTCGCCGGCCCGTCGCCATAGGCTTGCATCTTATCGGCGGTGTCGTACATTGCGGCGTCAAATCGATTCGGTACGAAGATGGTGTTGTCGTTAAAGTGAGGGGCCGTAAGCTCGCGCGCCTGTTCGTCGACGGACTTGCTCTCATAAAGAATTTGCAGATTGTTCTGCATTTTTGCGCCGATGACTTTTGCTTCGCTCTTCGGCGGAAGCGTCATGCGTTCGGTTTCGTATCGCGCGACAGATGCGATACCGACCACCGGGTTCATTAATGAGGCTTCTTCTATCATCTATAGTCTCACTTCCGTCATTCGAAATGCGCCAGAAAGTCAGGCGCGGGCTTTTTCATGCAGAGTATGAAGCTGCTGCAATGCGTGATCTATGGCCGGGACATCTACGTTATCTGCGTCAAGACGCATGGTGAACACGAGCGTGTCTTTATGCATCGAGGCTTGAACCGGCCATTCCAATTGATGCTTGTAATGAACAGAACTCAAAGCGGCGTGTTGAATCGCAAGGCGATCGTCGCCGGTCGAAATGTCGCGTGCAAGGCTGATCAACAGTTCTTCGCCGTGCTCTTCAAGGTCGAGCCTGCCCATGCCGTCAATCGAATAAGCGATGCGACCGTCAAAATGAGGAAGCGGGAATAGCTGGAACGAGTCGTTCAACGAAGTCACGGCGTCGCCTATCGCGGTCATTCTTCATACTCCTCATCATCGTCATCTTCATATTCTTCAGCCTCTTCCTCCGCTTCGATTTCCTTATCGAGCGCGGCTTGCGCGGCGGCGATGAAATTATCGCGGCGTTGTTCCGTCGGAAAATTGTCGTGCGGAATAAGCCGAATTAAAGCGGTCAGGTCGGTGAGAAGAACAATTCGGTTTTCAAAGTTCGTCATGTGTAAGGCCCATATCATCAAGTATTTCTGCAAACTGCTCGTGACGCACTGTCGACGCGCTTTGTAGGGAGACGATTTTTTTGCATAGCGTTTCAGCGGTAAAAGCCGGATCGGCGCCGCGAGCGTGGGCCTTCTTCATAACCAACTCGCAATTTTTAAGGATTGTCGCCGATGATTTGAGCCAAGTCATATCGTTGATGATGAGGCGCAACTGCTCTTTGTCGATCGATGAGCCCTCAACCGCGAGGTCGGCGGAAAGGCCTAGTGTAATAAAAGCGATTGCATCTTCCAGCTTTTCACCGGGCAGCCGCTGGCTGAGATTCGCAAGCGTTGCATTGAGGTCCTGATAATCTTTTATATTTTCGCGATATGCGTTGCGTAAGGTCTGGTGGTCGGCGAGCCCCGTTTCGGCGAATTGGTTCGTCACCTCGCCTATATTTAAGGCAGCCCGTATATCCACGCCGTGTTCCGACGCTGTTAATTGTTCCAGAGCCTGTTTTGCGGCCTGTATATGTTCCGGTGACGCATTTTGTTGTTTGAGCGCTTCGCCATAGGCTTTCAGCAAGGCGTACTGATGCGCTGGCTCCTCAAAATGCTGTCCGGTGCGCTCACGCAGTTTTTGCGGATTCCCTTCTTTATGTTCCAATAAGGCTTTTAACGCCTGCGCAAATTTGTCTTTATCGAGATCGCCGAGTTTAGATAAGAGTTCTTCGACTTCTACAAGTTCCATCAGCTTTTCGATTCTATCGTCCATGCTCCCGGATCGGACGTCACGTTTGTCGGCTTCTTTTTTGCTTTTCTCACTTAGCTTTGAATGTGTGGTCAGTTCTTCCATTGCGTCTTGGGCCAGGGCGGTCATATTGATGGTTTTGACTTCTCGGCCCTGATATGCGCCGCTTGAAGCCTTCTCACCTTGTGTCTGTGTGGATTCATCGAAACCCGTTGTTGGTCCGATGGCTTCTGTCTGTATACCCATTACAACGACCTATATACTCTTTTCAGTAATTCTTTATACAAATCTAAATTGGTGAATATCTTGTGAAACCCGCGTGGGTCGCGGGTTTGAGACTGTGGTGCAACGATACTTATCTCGCTGCTAACCAGTCTAGTTTACGAATTTGGTGGCAAGAAATGAATCTATGAAACGGTCTGCGCTATAAGCGATCGCAACGGTGCACATGCGTATGCCTGTGCAAGGGTTGAGGGTGAAATGAAAATCGAACACTTCCAAAAAAAGGGCGTGGATGTTCTTGCGGTTTCAGGGCGTATTGACGCGACAACGTCTCCAGATTTTGAGGGACGATTGATGGAGGTAGCCTCTGCGGCAGACGGTGGCGTTGTGCTCGATTTTGATCAGATAGATTACGTCAGCAGCGCTGGGCTTCGCGTATTGCTGGTCGGGGTTCGTGCGTTGGGCGGCGCGTCACACAAGCTCGTGGTCGCTCGTCCGTCCGACAATGTCAAAGAAGTGATTACCTTGACGGGGTTTCACAAACTGCTGACGATTTGTAATTCAATGGATGAAGCATTTGAAGCGGTTCAGGGGCGAAAGTAACGTTTATGGCGGCCGCTCAACCAGAATTGCGCTTTATGACGGAGCAGCTCGAGACGGCGGTCAAGGGCGCTAATTTGCTCAGTATACGCGGGCGCGTGCTTCGCGTTACCGGTACGATTATTGAGGCTATGGCGCCGAGCGCGCAAGTCGGCGAACTATGCATCCTGCGCGGGCCGTCGCCTGGATTTGAGCTTTTAGCCGAGGTAGTTGGCTTTGCCGGTCGCGTTGCGTTGTTGACGCCTATGGGTGAAATGCAGGGCGTTTCCTCGCATACCGAAGTTATTCCGACCGGAAAGCCTCATATGGTCGGTGTCGGTATGAAGCTGATTGGCCGTGTCTTAAATGGTATGGGCGAACCGCTGGATGCAAATGAAAAAGGACCGCTTGAGATCGAGACCTATTATTCTGTCTATAATGACAGTCCCGATCCAATGTCGCGTAAAATTATTGATAAGCCAATGCCGATGGGCCTTCGCGTTCTGGATGGATTGCTGACCGTCGGAGAAGGCCAGCGCTTGGGCATTTTTGCTGCGGCGGGCGGCGGCAAAAGTACGTTGCTCTCCACACTTGTTCGCGGCGCCGATGTCGATGTCACCATATTGTGTCTCGTTGGAGAGCGCGGGCGAGAGGTGCGTGAATTTCTTGAGCACGATCTTGGCCCCGAAGGGGCTGCGAAATCCGTTCTCGTTATTGCGACGTCAGACCGGCCGTCCATGGAGCGCGCCAAAGCCTGTTATGTGGCCACGGCGGTGGCGGAATATATGCGCGACCAGGGAATGCGCGTGTTGCTTCTAATGGACTCGGTTACCCGGTTTGCCCGCGCTTTGAGGGAAATTGGGCTTGCAGCGGGTGAGCCGCCCACGCGCCGCGGGTTTCCGCCTTCAGTGTTTGCCACGCTGCCTCGATTGATGGAGCGGGTAGGTCAGTCGGATAAGGGTTTTATCACGGCGCTCTATACCGTGTTGGTCGAGGGTGACGACATGACGGAGCCGGTTGCAGATGAGACCCGCAGTATTCTCGACGGTCATATTATTCTGTCGCGTAAGCTTGCCGCAGAAAGCCACTATCCGGCGATTGACGTCATGGCCAGCGTCAGCCGCGTGATGAATGCGATTGTCCCGAAAGAACATACCCTGGCGGCGCAAAAAATCCGCAAACTGATGGCGAAATACCATGAAGTCGAATTGCTGGTGAAAATAGGAGAATACAAGCAAGGCGCTGATCCGGAAGCCGATGAGGCGATCGCAAAAATGCCGGCGATTAACAAATTCCTGCAACAGGGCCTGGACGAGAAATCGACATATGAGGACGCGATCCAGCAACTTCAAAAAATCAGTATGAACTGAAAAGTATTGTGACCGTTACTATGTTTGCAGATTTGCTGAGAATAAAGAAGTTTCGCGAAGACGCAGCTTACCGAGGCGTCAAAGTCGCAGAGGCGCGCCTTGCCGAACGGCTCAAAGCCGTACGTGACGCCGAAGAGGCGTTCGCTTCGCATCACGACTTTCGAATAACGGAAGAAGCCCGTTTGTTCCAAGAGATCAAGGGCGAACCGGTCCATATCTCGGATCTTGACAAGATGAAACAGGCTGTCGGTTTGCTTCGCGACGACGAGTTGCGGCTAAAAGAAAAAATCGAAGAAGAGCAGAAAACAATACCGCCCGCGCAAGAAGCGCTTAAAGATGCCAAGACCGTTCATTCCAAGGCGATAACAGCGACGGAAAAATTCAAGCAGTTCGTCGAAATGCAGCGGGAAATTGAAAAGAAGGAAGAGGCGTTTCGCGAAGACGCTGAAGCCGAAGAAGTTGTTGAATCTATTCTCGGCGCGCGCGCTGCGGCGGGAGCGCGGTCATGACCGGGATAGAGGGAAAAAATTCTGCGGGCAGCGCTCAGACCGCCGGAGCCGACCAGCCCGCCTCAACGCCGGCGCAGCGCCGGGAAGTTCCGGCCGAGGAGGCCCATCAGTTTTCAAGGTCGTTGGCGAAAGACGGCGATAAGGGTGGCAATCGAAGAAACGCTTCGAGCCAACATGCGCCCGGACAATCGCCGCACCGGGGCGACGGAACGCTGCCAGGCGGTCCGGCTCAACGCGCGCCAAGTCAACCGGCGCCGCCCGGCGCGCGATCGCTGCCGGGCGGGGGCGCCGATCCTCGACCAGCACAAGTCCAGCAATCGTCAGTAGGGTCAGCGCAGCCGCAGTCTTTAGGGAAAACCGGCGAGGGCGGCGAAAACGGCGCTATAAATCAGTTGTCGACAAGCGGGACTGTTGCGCAACAATCGGTCGGCGGCGCTTTGGAGACAGCCGTTGCCGCGCCTGCGCCTCGCGACTCCGTTTCCGATCTAGCGGAGAAACTGGCAAGCCGAATACTTGCCTCCAGACCGGAATCCGGCGGCGCCGAAGTCCGCATTGAGCTCAGCATGAACAAGCTGCAAGGCGCGGTCATTACAATGCGTCAGGACGTGAATGGCTTGAGTATTGTTTTCGACGCGCCGTCGCCTGAGGTGGCCGGCCGCCTTGCGGAAACGCGCGGTGATCTCGTTCAAAGGCTTCAAAATGCGACCGGCGAAAACGTATCTGTTGACATCAAAGAACACGATGCGGGTCGGGATCAACAACCAGGAGACGGCCGTTCGCGTAACCAATATGAGGCGGAGACGGAAGAAGAGGGCGGCGATGATTGAGCTCGTAGAATCCGTCGAGCGCGCTGTCTTCCCCAGCATTTCGCCAGAGGCGGCGGCGCTTGGAAACCGCCTTATATCGCGTGAGACCGACTTTAGTACAACGATCATGAACGAAGAGCGGCGCTTTAAGCTTTCAATGCCGGCGACGGCGTTCGATGCGCCGGGGCTCGTCTTGCGTTGCAAGATTGGCGGTTGCGAAGCGCTGATCTCAGTTAGTGATGATCAGCTCCATGAATTGTTACCGAAAATTGCCGCGAAAACCTCCATTAGCGAGCTCCCGGACACCCTTATCATGGCCGTCGCAGAAACCGCTGTGCGCCCTGTTCTGGCTGGACTAGCCGCTTATCTCGATCTGCCTTTCTCTCTGGATAGGATAGAAAATAATGCGCCTGCGGACTGGATTGTGGTCATGGTGCATGACGGCGCCGGCGGCAATGGCGCGCCTGCGGCCGCCTTACATTTCTCTCCTGCAGGTCTGGATATAGTGATGCGAGCGCTTGCCGCCGCTCCGAGCGTTAATGCCTGGAGCGAGGCGGAAAACGTTCCGGTTAGAATTGAAGCGCGGTGTTGGCGTACGGCAATGCGGGCGGGCGATATCGCCAACCTTAATTGCTGCGACGTCGTACTCTTCCCGCAAGACTATTCGCCTGATCGAGTTTCGCTCATCGCAAGCGATATGCAGGTGCTTCTGGGAACAGGAAGGCGTAACGGATCCGCCATTACAGTCGAAGAATTGAGAGGAAATAGCCGTGGCTGACCACAGCGAAGCTGAACAGACCGAGGCGCAGGCGCCACATGAGGAACCGGACACGGATCAAACTGAGCCGGAGGACGAGCTTTTCGAAAATGAAGATGATGAAGAGATATCGGACGATGACGATCACGATGATGACGAAGACGAAGACGAAGAGGATGATGAAGAGGATGATGAAGAAGATGATGAAGACGCCTCTTTAGAAAGGGACGAAGGTCTAAATGCAGAGGACACGGATCAACCCGCGCAGGCGCCGGGTGCAGCCCAGAATTCCGCGACGCTCGATACAGATGACCTGAACATCAACGTCGATTTTAATCTTGGTCATGGAATGGTGCGTATTGCTGACCTTCGCACACTAGCGCCGGGCTATGTCTTCAACCTTGAGGAAGAGATGGGTACTGAGGTTTCGATCGTTACTGGCGGACAAGAGATCGGGCGCGGCGAAATTGTTAAAATTGCGGAACGTCTCGGGGTTCGGATTGTGAGTCTGAAGGGGGGCTTTGATGCCTAACCTTCCAGATCCAGTAGTGCTTATCGGCGTTGTGGGGGTCGTGGGCGTGCTCCCCTTTATCGTCGTAATGGGCACGTCTTTTGTAAAGCTGGTAATTGTGTTTTCGCTTATTCGTCAAGCGCTGGGCGTACAACAAATACCGCCCAACATGGTGCTGAACGGCATGGCGTTGATCCTCACAATCTTCATTATGGCTCCGGTCGGAACGGCCGTCTTTGATGAATTCCAGCAAATTAATCCTGGAGCGCTTGATGCAGCGGCGCTGGCGCAACTGACCGAAGCGGCGAGCCAACCGTTTCGTGATTTTCTGGCGCAGCATGCATCGCCTACGGCAAAGGGCTTTTTTGTGGATATGGCGCGTCAAGTGTGGCCGCCGGAGATGCGCGACAGCGCCCATGAGGATAACTACCTTATCCTTATTCCATCTTTCATGCTCAGTGAGCTGAACTCTGCGTTCCAGATCGGCTTTCTTCTCTACTTGCCATTCATCGCTATCGACTTGATCATATCGAACATACTTCTAGCGATGGGAATGATGATGGTCTCGCCAATGACGATTTCACTGCCATTCAAATTACTTCTGTTCGTATTTCTGAATGGCTGGACGCAGATTATTCAAGGCCTCATCCTGACGTATCAATGAAGAGTCAGCCATGGACGCGAACGCACTCATAAGTTACGCCAGTCAAATGCTGTTGCTGGTGCTTTACCTATCAATGCCGCCCATTATCGCGGCTGCAGCGGTCGGCACGCTTGTGGCCTTGCTCCAGGCGTTAACACAGCTTCAAGAACAGACCTTGTCCTTCGCGATTAAGCTCATTGTCGTGATTATTGTTATTTTTGCGACGGCGCAATGGCTTGGCGGCGAGCTCTATAATTATTCAAATCTCGTATTTGAGAGCATATCCAAAGTCAAAGGCTGATGGATATATCGGATCTCATAGCCGATTTCATCACCTTCACTTTGGGGCTTCCGCGTGTGTTGGGCATGTTTGCTATGATTCCCATCTTTGGGCGTCAGGCCTTGCCGGGCAGCGCGCGCAACGCGGTCGCTGTCGCTTTTACGCTCTTTATGTACCCTGTTTACAGCGCCGGACTCGACGTCGCTTCTCTTTCGAGCATTAGCCTATTGGGCATTATTGTAAAAGAAGCGGTGATTGGCATGCTAATGGGGTTCGCCATCGGGACGGTTTTCTGGGGCGTGCAGTCCATGGGATTTGTCATCGACAACCAGCGCGGCGCCACCATGGCGAGTTCAATCGATCCGATGACGGGAACGCAGACATCACCGCTGGGTATCTTCATGATGCAGGTTCTGACGGTGTTTTTCTATATAAGCGGCGGCGTCTTTTTCATGCTTCGCGCTTTTTACAACAGCTATTTGGCTTTTCCGGTCGCGACGTTTTACCCGAACCTGACCATGGACGGCGCGATACATTTCCTTTCTCTCATGGATAGTATTTTAGCGCTAGCGCTTCTTTTCGCCGCCCCGGCGCTGATCGCCATGTTCCTGTCCGAATTTGCATTGGGATTGGTGAGCCGATTTGCCCCACAGTTAAACGTATTTTTTCTGTCGATGCCCGTAAAAAGCGCCGTGGGTATGCTTCTTCTTCTACTTTGTCTCACTCAAGTCGCACATGTTTGGACAGGTTTCTTTGAGGATATGCCGGGTCATATCTGGATATTGCAGGACTTGCTGCAATGAGTGAGAAAACAGAAGACCCAACCCCGAAAAAACTTCGCGACGCTCGTAAAAAAGGTCAGGTTGCAAAAAGTAAGGACGTTGCATCCGCAGTTCAGATGGCGGTGATTTTTGTTGTATTTATGGGAATGATGGCCTCTTTTATGGAGAAGCTGTCCGGCATGATCGTTTTCCCAACGAAGTTTTATGAGGCGGAATTTTCAGGCGCGGTGGACGCTGTACTTCACGAGGTGCTTGACGTTTCTTTTGAAATTATTGCGCCTGTGTTCGCCGCTGTTGTCGCCGCTGCTGTTGTCGGCAATGTCGGCCAGACGGGGTTCATGATGAGCCAGGAAGCGTTGAAACCGAAACTGGATAACCTCAACCCGGGATCGGCTATCAAAAAAATCTTCGGCATGAAAAATCTGATTGAGTTTTTGAAATCGGCGATCAAAATTGCGTTTCTCTCTTTTCTACTTTATTTCATTATACGCAATAGCCTCAATGACCTCGTAAAGATTCCCCCATGCGGGCTTGCTTGCATTGTTCCTGTACTCGGCAATCTCTTGGTCCAGGTTTTCATATATACAGTTGTTGCATTCGTCCTCGTCGCGGCCGCCGACTATGCATTTCAGAAATGGGAATTTACCAAGCAGCAAAAAATGACAAAAGATGAGGTTAAACGGGAATACAAGGAATCTGAAGGCGATCCCCATATTAAAGGCAAGCGCAAGAGTCTCCACAAGGAAATGCTGCAATCACAGCAAGAAGACCGTACGCGCGATTCCAAAGTTGTGGTCACAAACCCTATTCACCTTGCTGTAGCGCTTGATTACCGCGAAGGTGAAACGCCCTTGCCGATTATCGCCGCGATGGGTGAGGGCGGATATGCGCGCCGCATAGTGCAGATTGCAAAAGACGAGGGTATTCCAATCATGCAAAATATCCCGGTGGCGCGCGGGCTTTTCGAAAAGGGTAAAGTCGAACAATATATTCCCTCGGAGATGATTGAGGCTGTCGCCGAGGTCTTGCGGTATGTGCAGGATTTAGAGTCTGGCGAAATATAGGGCGACGGCATTATAATTATATTCACGCCAGTATTTTCAATTCGCAATTTATAACGCGTGTTTCAGAGCCTTTTTTAGTATCAGTCCGTCATTGCGAAACACCAGGCATATTCAGGAATTGAAGGCGTTACTCAATAATTCTTTTCAAAGTAGAGCCTGCATCGTGGTGTTGACGCTGCATCAGCGTATTAGGTGCAAACAGTCTTCTTTTATATTCCTCCGTTATTGATCGCGCCTGTTCCGGGTTTCGAACAACGCGCGGAGTTATAATTACCAACAACTCAGTCCGCCGATTAGAGGTCTCAGTCCGCCTGAACGGCGCGCCTAGCAAAGGGATATCGCCAAGCACAGGAACCTTTGCGCGCGTATTTATGTCGTTCTGCCGAATAAGTCCCCCAAGCATGAGGCTTTGGCCGTCATCCATGGCGACGGTCGTGGCGATTGTGCGTTGTTGTATTGTAGGGGCGTCAATTTCCGAGGTGTCTGTTGTTACGGCGTCGCTGACTTCCTGGCTGATATCCAGAATGACCCGCCCTGAATTATCGACACGCGGTTTAACGCGAAGAATGACGCCGGTGTCTCGATACTCAACCGCGTTTACGATGGGAGCGTTAGGATCGGTTACGCTTGAGGATGACTGCGTAATGACCGGGACCTGGTCGCCGATGTTAAGAAGGGCCTCGCGATTGTCGAGCACCAATAGAGATGGGGCGGAGATGATGTTTACCTCCGTAATTGATGACAATGCGTCAATCGCTGCGGTCAATGTGCCGCCGTCGTCGAAAAGGGCGTTGGCGCCGGGAAATAGCGATGCTGCGCCACCGGAGACCAGGCCGGAAAAGCTCGTCGTGAAGTTACCGGACTCGAAAAAGTGACGCACGCCGAAGTTCAAGCTGTCATTCAATTGAACTTCGGCGATCATCGCCTCGATCAGCACCTGGTCCGCCACATCATCAAGTCGTTTGATCAGTGTAGATATTTCTCTCTGCTTGCTGGAAGTTGCATGAACGATGATCGCGTTGGCTGTTTCGTCGGCAACGATTGTAACGCCAGCGCCTTGTACGACTGGCGTCGCAGCGCCCGGCGATAGGGGGCCGGTCGGGCCTTCCGAAGCGACCGGTGCGGCTGTTCCCGAGGCGTCTTTGGCGGCCAATGCGGTCAAGACATTGGCGAGATCTGAAGCGGAACGATTGCGCAGTTCGTAAATCTCGGTTCGAACGGCGTTTTCATAGCCTTGGATCCACGTCTCCGCATCGCGCGCATATTGCGGGTTCGAAGAAATAATCAGAATAGATCCCAGTACATTATTGGGGATGAAATCTATGACCCCGTAGAGGGCGCCGCCAGGACCGTTGTCAAAAATAACGGAAAGTTCAGCGGCGACAGCGGTCGGGTTCGCGGATGTCAATTCAACACGCGAAACCGACTTGCCTTTCATGACATTGACGTCGAAAAGTTTGACGGCGTCCAATGCTGCACTGACGCTTTCTCGGGAACCTGAAATGAGAAGTATATTTCTGTCTATATTCGGGCTGATTTGCAGAGCGTCAGCAGCAATCGGTTGCAGAATTTGTTGCATTTCCCCTGCAGCAATATATTCAAGCGGAACGACATGGACGCCGTTCGCGGCGCCTACAGATTGGGCTCCTACAAGAAAGCGCCGCATGGACCCGCCTTGTCCGGAAATAATGTATGCGTCGTTTTCACGCCTAACTGAAAAGCCGTTCATTTCCAGAGCGGTTTGAAAGGCGTCAAATAAAGCGGCACGGCTTAAAGGAGAAGCCGTTCGTATGGTAACTGTGCCCGAGGTGCCTGGTGAGATTAGGTAACTTAATCCAAGTGTTTCCCGTAACAGGGCGTCAACAGCCTGCTCGATTGGCACTTCAACCATATTGACATTAAACGCGTTTGGAGCCTGAGGATCGGCGTCAATAAACTCAGGCGTCGGCGCTTTCGCTACGTTCAGAAACTGCCCTGACCCGGTTTTTCGCACTATGTGCAATGGTGATGCTGTGTCCATCAAATTCGTTTCAGGCGAAGTTGATGGTTCAGAGGCGGTAACAGGCGCCGGATTTTCTGCTGCAGGCGATTCAAGTGAACTATTAGGAATAGAGAAGTCTGCTGATTGAGTTGCGCATCCAGCAACAGTGCTCAGAAGGGCAAGCGTCAAAATAAGCGCTCTGCTTTTTTGCGGCGTCGTCAAGTCTCGAGAAGGGCGTATTATTCTAAACGCTTTTGCGGTCATTCTTTCGACTCAGTTTGTCAGATAGTCTGTAAACGCTCGAGCGCTATCTATTGAAGTTACGGATTAACCATACTCAAAAGGTCTTAATTACCGATGAAATGGAGTGCTCTTTACCTCAATGATTGAAACGGATGAATCGCCATTGCCAGCCCCCTGTTCATAAGCCAAGCAGATCCGATTATCCTTATAAACGTCAACGCGTGCATTTCATGAGCGTAACAACGCGATGTGACTTATTGCTTGAATAAGATTGCGTACCATACATGCAATGCCTTGCGACATGCCAAACCCGACAATGTGCGAGGCGTGTGGTTGCCGCGCTTCGCATTGGTTGACTTATTGCAAGAAGATGTTGCGAAGAGCTTTGCGTGTGTTGTCTTGCAGTCTCGCCGTTTTTTGAAAAAAATATTTCGAAGCGTTGTAAATAGTCATATATTTTTTCATTGTTATACGACGGTCTCATGGGCGAAAAGAAAAGTCGCTTTAGTGCCGATTTCTCACCTTCTTTTAACCGTTAGCACACAGACTGCTATTGAAAATTACTCATGCGAATGTCGCAGACAGAAAAGTATGTACAAAGAAGGAAAACCTGACATGGAATCCGAAGAAGGGTTGTTGGTTGAAGAAAGCCAGGCGGCGATTGAAAAAAAAATCGCTGATACGGATGCGTTGCTCAGCGACGCAAGAAAGCTTGTTGCAGGAACGGATGCGCTTTTTGAGAAAGATGGTTTCTCGCGCGCCGAGTTGGATGAGATTTTAGTGCGTAACGGTGTTGCTGCATTGGGTGCGCAAATGAGGAAAGAAGAAGCGAAGGCTTCTGCGCCGAAGAAAGCAAGGAAAAAGAAAGCGAAACGCGCACGCGCGCGGATTTAGATTCGTACTTTGTGACGGACAGCGGGTCCAGGCGCTAAGTTTGAAAGGTAATAGTTATGAGCGGCATCAACGTAGGT
Source organism: Pseudomonadota bacterium (assembly GCA_039196665.1). GTDB lineage: Bacteria > Pseudomonadota > Alphaproteobacteria > Caulobacterales > Parvularculaceae > Hyphococcus. The sequence continues at coordinate 739,124 of JBCCUQ010000002.1, forward strand.
GGGATTAAAATAAATGCGAGAAATACGAACTACGCAGATGAAGTGGCTGATGCTGCCTCTACGAAGGCGCCGAAAACAGGAGTCATAGACGCCAAAGTTAAAACATCGAATTCGAATGACCTCAATGTTATCGGTAATATGATTGGTCAGGAGAATATCAAGAAAAAGATCGATCACCGTTACGAAAAGTTGGTTGATCGCGTTATCGACAATCATGAAAACGGCAACATCGAAGGCATGATCAAGAATATTCAGACTGGAGAGGGATTGACGGCTGAACAGCATGACCAGCTGGACAAAATTGCAGACGCCCTTTCTCCAGGCGAATTGAATGAACTTGTCGCAAAAGGCAAGATTTCTCAGGAAGATGCAAACTTCCTCATGATTGCGGACGCCCTGCAGGACGGCGGGGTGACGGGAGATGCGAAGGGGCGCGGGCTCGCCGCTTATCTGAGCATGTCGCCGGACGCCCAGAAATATTGCGCAGAGACAATGGCGGACCGGGATACTCATAGGGTGGCAAAAGGAGAAACCAGGTCGAGCATTTTTGGCATCGGTCATGAAAAGGTAAAGTTCAAAGAAAAGGACGAAGATTTGAATCCGGTGCAGCAGCGCATGGCTGCCTTTTTGGCCTCGCCTCGCCATGGGCCTGGCAATGTACAAAATTTCATGACGGGCAATTTTGACACGTCCACCGACGCACTGACGTCTGCGTTCGCAGAGCTTCCTACATACAATAGTCTGCCACAGGAGCAGCAGGAAGAACTTCTTAACAGTTTTTATAACGCCGGAGTTGGCGGCGGACCGGGCGGGCGACCCGGCGATGCCGCAGGACCTGATCAATTCAAGGAGATGGGCTTCCAACCCGAAGAACGCCAGGCGCTATCGACGCTGATGTATCAGGTGATGGCTGATCGCGTATCAACCTTAGATCAACAGGTGCGAGGGTTTGCCGATAGGGTTCAGAAAAAGAATGACGAGCTTAAGACGTACTCCAACGCCATGACCAAAGTCCAAACTGTGTCGGGGGATTCAAAGAAAGATACCGACTTCTCGGATGTGACATTTGAAGATGCGTCGGGAAAAGAAGTAAGTCTTGCGCAATTCTTGATTGACCAAAAAGTCGCGAATGAATCCGATATTGATGATATGAGTGCTACGCAAACTCAGGAAATGTTGTCTAGCCTACAAGATAAGTCTGACATTCGGTCGTCGGAATCATCGCAAGAAATGACAAAACTTCAGCAGTCAATGGATAAGTACAATCAATCAACGACGGCGCAAACGAATTTGCAGTCGAAATTCAACACACTCGATATGTCGATCAGACGCAATTTGGCGCAGTAGAAAAAACAGTAAGGCGCTTGAAGAACCATTTTAAGGAATGCAGTCATGGTAAATCACATTAGCGGTCATCATATTCAAAACCACCACCATAATCATGACTCGGTGCGCGAGGTGAAGAATCAAAACTTACAGGAGTTAATGGGTAAGTTTGGAAGCCATGACCTGAAGAAGCTCGACAGGTGGGATGAGAAAGGCGAGTTTACGGATATCCAACTCAAGGTCATGAATGGCGAAGAAATGGGCAAGAAGGAGTACCGTATCCTCAAGGATATGTCGTCCTTGCCCCCAGAACTTCTTCAGCACGCTGTGGACAAGGGCATCATATCACAACAAGATGCGGATATGCTCATCGTTGCCGGCGCGTTGTTTGCGAACGGTGCGGACAGCCGAGAAGATATCAGCAAAGGCCTCGCGAATTTCTTCTCTCTGAGCCCGAACGACCGTGACTTCGCGCGCAACGTCATGGCGGAGCGGCCGGACGGGTTGTCAGATGGCGGTTTCAACTTCATTTCTACACTGAAGAATGCTCATGACTCTCCGAGTCCGGAACAAAGCCGGCTCAGTTACTTCCTTATGAACATGGAGCCGGGTCAGCAGGGATGGGTTCAGAACTTTACGACCTGGAATTTTGATTCCGGGCACAGCGCTATGACCGCCGCTTTGGGCGATATTCCTGATTTTAATGATATGAACTCCATGCAGCAGGACGCCATGGCCAACTTCCTCGCCGGGCTCGGCAATGGCTGGGCGCCGGTTCCGCCGCCCGGCGGCAATCACGGTCCCGCTCATGGGCCCGCTCACGGGCCGGGCCCTGCTGCCGGCGGTCCCGAACATGGCCGGCCTGCTTTCAATCCAAACCAGCCGGGTTCCGACTTTGGCATGCCAGGCGGTCATTTCGGTCCGGGCGATATGATGGGACCAGAATTCGTCGATACGCTGGGTTTTGGCGATAAGGGCAGGGTTGATCTCGGCTCATTAATGTATCAGGTGATGGCCGATCGCATCGACAATCTTGACAAGCAAGTGCGCGATTTCGCTGACAGTCTTGACCAGAGAAATAAGGAAATCTCGACAAACACCAACGCGGTGATTGCGTTGCGCGCCAATCTCCCAGGTGACGGCGGCGAGGTGGATGTCAGGGGCCTGACATTTACTGACGGAAACGGCAACGATGTGCCGCTTGCGGGCTATCTCCAACAGCAGGGGGTCATTACCGATAGTACTGATCTATCGACGATGAGTGATACCGACATCAATAATTTGATGGACAGCATCAACGCCAAGACCGATACGCTGAACTCGGAGTCAACCGCAGAGATGACAAAGCTGCAACAGCATATGGATAAGTATTCGCAAGCCGTTTCAGCACAAACGAACTTTGAATCGAAATGGAATTCGATGATGCAGTCGATTACCAGCAACCTCAGAGGCTAGGCGCATTTTGTACGGAGTAGTCGCATGACAGTGCAAGCTGAAATAACAGAAGCCGATATCCGTGCAGCCGTCGATCGTTTTGGCGAGGTGATCCCTGGCGTGTCCAACAAAAAAGTGGCTGATCACGCCGTCGCGGCGTTGAAAGGCGAGCTTGTCTTAAAAGACGCACACGGATTGACGGACAGTTCCATGGAGGCCGTATACGAGGTCGCCTATAATGAGTTTCAGGCCAATCGGTTTGAGGAAGCTCATCGTCTCTTCGTATTTCTTTGCATGTTCGATCATTTGAACGAGAAATACTGGATGGCGCTTGGCGCTTGCCGTTTCGGAGCGCAGAACTATGGCGCCGCCGCCGCGGCCTATGGCATGGCGGGCATGATTGATGAGGCTGATCCGAACCCGCCTTTACGTGCTGCGGATTGCTATCTTGCTGACGGCGATGTCGATACGGCGATCGAGGCGCTGGATCACGCGATTAAGCTCTGCGGCGGCGACCCCAGGCACGCCGCCGGACGAAAACGAGCTGAAGCGATCCGCGAGATGCTTTCAAAAAACGCCAATGCAGCAACCGCTAAAAAGGCTGGATAATGCCTTCGGTTACGGATCCGACGCTGTCGTCGCCGAAAGACGATGCTCAGTATAGTTCCAACGCGGTTGGCGATAACCGGGAAGCGGGCGCCGCCGACGGAAAGCCCGGAGAGCAGGTTTTGACGTTGGAGCGCAGGGCGCAGAACGGTCAAAGCAGCATTGTAGGAACACTGACAGTCAGGCACGCGCCGCAAAAGCCGGCGCCGATGAGCCTGACCGAAATGATGCTGCAATTGTCGAACTTGGCCGACACCCTACAAGGAGAACGTGTCAAAATCTCTGACGGCATGATCGAGAACAACAAGGATTTGATCGAACGCAGGTCAGAAGACCGCCAAAAGATGTTCGATAAGATCGAGCACATGCAAAAGAAGATGAAGCGGCAGCAAAAAAGCGCTGAAACATGGGGCTGGATCGGCGCCGCCGCTGGCGCATTGATTACAGCTGCGTCCATGGGCTCCTTGGGCCCCGTTGCGGCCAGCTGCATGATTTTGAGCACTGGCATCGGACTTGGCAACCAGATCGCGACGTCCGCGGGCGCGTATGATGAATTAGCGAAAAGCGATCCGACCGCCGCAAAGGTGTTAAACTATTCTATGTTTGCGCTGCAGATTGCTTTAAGCCTCGGCGGTTTTGCTGCGGCTGCTAAATCGGGGGCGGCGGTCTTAGAAGGCGGCGAAGAACTTGCCAAGGGCGGGGCAAATGCTGCGAGCGACGCGTCGAAAGCAGCGAGCGGCGCGTCGAAGGCGGCGAACGTCGCCAATGAAGCGGCGGAGGCATCTGGCAAAGCGGGGTCCGCCATGTCGCAGGCGTCGTCTGGTCAGCAGATGGCGGACGATCTTGTCCAAGGCGTATCTGACGCATCACGGGCGATGGCCGGAGGGCAGGGGGCTGCGGACGAGGCTGTTGACGCGGGCCAGGTCGCTGCAAACTCGGCAAACGGAGCGTCGAGCGGCGCTGCAAACTCGGTAGACGGAGCATCGAGCGGCGCCGCCAAAGGCGCAAACGCCGGCGGCAATCCTGCCGGGGCGGAGAATATAGAAAAAGCGAACACTCTCGCAGAGAACGCCTCGCGTGTAGGGCATGTGATGCGAGCCGTCACGACCGGGAAGCAAACCGCCGACAAAATCGATATTGCAATGTTGAGCAGTCGATCAATCAGAACCAACGCAGATCTTCAACAAGTGAATAGAGATCTTTCGGTGCAACGAAGCATACTGAACGAGGTGGTCGAGCGCCTGAGCGATCAGGTCGCGCAAACAAAAGACGCGACCAAGGCCGCGATGGAAACGCAGAATAAAGTATACAATGCGAACATGGCGGTCGCCGGCAATATCGGCGCAAACACGGCGCAAGCCGTTTAGCCATTAGGAGAGGGCAGAGTGATGGACCATACATCGGGTGTCGGAAACGGACCGCGAGACATTGATTCCTTGAACCAGACGGATTCCGCAATGGTCCAGGAAAACAATCGAGCTGACAAAGCCGGCGCGGGGGTCAGCACTTTGACAGTGTCGCGCATCGAAATGCGCGGCGAGGTCACGATGCAAACCCACGACATCGCCCCGCCGGGTCCCGATGCCGCGCAGGGTACGAAGGAGCTGAGCCACGTGGCGGCTACAAATTTTGACAGCAGCGTCAATGCATTGACGCTCGTCAAGACGCTTATGACGAAATTGTTCGGTACGATGGCTGAGTTGCGCGGGACGGAACACGGCTTTGCGAAAAGCGCGCGGCAACACTATGCCAAGTCGGTTGATAAAAAAGTCGATAACATGCATGAACAGGCGCAAGCGACAATGGCGTTCGGCATTTCGTCTGCGTTGGTCCACGGCGCGTTCAGCATCGGATCGACCGCTAGCGCGTTCAAGGGCGGCATCTCGCCTCATCTCGCGATGGCGAGAACGCAGGCGCTGTCCGGCCTGGGAGAAAGCCTTTCAGGCGTGCTCGATGCGACGGGCAGGGGCGTCGATATGAATCTGGAAGCCCGTAATGCGAAAATGGACAAGTTCGCACAGCTATATCAGAGCTATCAGTCCGAGTTCAATGAGGCGGTGCAGAGCGCGAGACAGTCGATGCAAGGCGCAAACGCCGCCCTTGCCGAAGCCGGCAGCAAAGACGACAACACCATGGTCACCGTTATGGGCAAACTCGGCTAGGGCGTTCAAGGTCGCGCAACGGCGCTCACGGCGAGACAACATATGTTTTTAATTGCTCGCATCGATGAAAGCACAGGATGGGCTAGCGATTGGTTCGTCGGTTTCACGTTGCGCGGCGATAAGGTCGAAGTATCGACGGATCGCGGCAAAGCGCGACGGTTTAAGTCCGAAGACGACGCTTATAAGATCTATGCGCGCGTGAAAACCGTGGCCGTGAAAGATCGCTGGCGAGTGATCGAGGCATAAGCGTGGTGACAGCGCAGAAGCCTGTAGCGCCAGATTCTCGCTGCATGTTTAAGATTTCGCCAGATTGAGTGCATGCTTCGCACCTTCTTCGGAAAGGGCGTTGGCATTTGGGTTCGCGATCGAAACCAATTTCATATCTCTTCGCGTGAGTTGTAAGGACGAACCCTTCGCAAACAGCATGATAAAATAAATCAGTACTGAGACTTTGGTGCAAGCTATTGCGAGGAAATACTAACGAATAATCTTAATATTTTCATACAACTCGAGAGCCACTGGACTTTTCAGCCTCATACCTGTCGGCATCAGGAGAAAATCATGAGTTTCTTCACAGTTAAAACGGCGGGTTTCCAAACGGCCGGCCTGAAGTTCAGAAATCTCAAAGACAAGCTGGACAAGCAGGTTAAAAAAGAAAAACTTGGTCAGGACGCTCAGCTTCGATTCACAGTCGGCAAGGGCCTGTACGCAAAAAGCGGCACATGGAACGTCAGTGGTAATGCGCCCTTTGGTAGCGGCGTTGTCTTGCGGGGAAACAAGTTCCTGGCGGCGCGGGCGGAAATTGCGCGATCGATAAATCTTGCTTACGGAAATTTCCAGATTAATGGAGAACTCATTGGCGATTATGTTGTCGATCAAGTACTCGAAGCGCGGGCGCGGCAGCAATTGGGCCTCGCGCCAGAGGATGTCGGCGACCGACGACAAATAGAAAACAGAAAAGGAACGCTCTATCTGAAAGTCAGCGACCTTGCGCAAATCGAGGCCAAGATAAAGGAGATAAAGCAAAAAAGCCGCCCGTCGCGACGAAGAAAAGTGCAGCCTCAACTCGCATCCAGCGTAGGTTACATACGCGGCGTGGCGCAGACGGGCGCGGCGGCCGAAAAGGGAACGCAGATGCTCATCGATGCAGTCGCCGATGATATTGCCGCCCACAGATGGGCCAAGATGGATGCGAAGAAACTCGACAAATTGAGCGATGACGACCGAAACGAGGCTTACCACAAAATCTACGCCGATGCGGAGGCTGAAGCGCGAAGGCTTCTCAGGCGCCATGGGATGAGAACATTCAATCGCGGACATATGGAAAATGAGCGGGAAATTCACGTTCTCGAAGGCGGTCTCACGGCGAGCAATATCGCAGACATTCGCTCTTCACTACACCGAAAGGGTGTGGACCACCGTAATGTTTCAGCCTTGTTGCAGGCCACGCAACTTCCAAGGCATATCAACAATTGCGGCGATCGCCTCAACGAATTGAAACAACAAGTGGAAAAGAGCGCTTTGGCTCTTCTCCAAAATCCAATACACGAAAACATAGCGCTCGATGTGGGTTCTAACAGGATGAACCGGAACAGCGGGAGTTTTCATGAAGTTTTCAAGGCAATAAAAAAAGCTGCGGACGAAAACCGCTCTATAATTCTTGATCTCAAAAAAATGTCTTACCCGGAGGACCTGAATAACACAGACCTCAGGCAAGAGAAATACAACCAGCTCATCGAAAACATCGAGAGGATGGATCAAAGCCTTGTGCTGCTGAACGGTCATCTACGCGATAGTACTCAGCCTTTCAATGAGGGCGCCGTCGATGCTATTTCAAACCTGGTCGATGTCACTCAGCAATTCTGCCTGGAGACGCTGGAGTTGGCGGGTGGCATTCACCCAATGCTGCCAGCAAGCGATACTGTCAAAAAAAGGGAGCTGCCGTTCCGTGTACGTTTGCCAGGGTTGATGGCGTTCCGCTCTCAAGAGGGGGGCATTCGGGTCGGGATCAAAAATGGTTTGGCCGGCGAGATCAAGGCGCCAGACTCATTATTCCAGTCCGACTCCACCGGAAGGTCAAGCATCCGTACAATGATAAAACAACATAACGCGCTGATTGGAAAGATACATGATCAATGCTTCATATACTTGGACCTGATTGAGCAGGGCAAGCGTAACTTCGGCCCGGATGACAGAGCATTTGTCAACAAGTATCGGGATCGGCTCTTGAGAGCTATTTGGGACAATGAACGCCTGACCCAAGTCATGCAGCGGCGTCAGAAAATCCTTGGCCAAAACCTAAGCCAGGAACTTAACGGCGAGATCCAGCGGGCAAAAGCGCAACGCCAGTCGCTGCTGCACCTTCTTTATCCTCGGCTTACTCACGCGCGGAGAGGACAAAATGTGTCTGCTATTTTGGCGCGGCAGGCCCCGGGCAAAGAGCCGCTGCTTTCTGGTGCAAATGGCAGTCACAACATAGAAGAGAGCCGGGGCCACGCGGCGGGTCGGGCGGTGAACGCCTCTTCGCCAAACGCGCGGCCTGAGCAGATGCAACCTCACGACAATATTGGTCAGCAAGAGCTTTCGCCGGACAGCGCCTTGGACAATATCGGAATCGAACGAGGGCTCGCATTCGTTGACGACATCGACGTCCAGAATGTTAATCACGTAGAATTTGATTTGGAATCCATTGACTATTACCCGTGGCGGCAGATTGAAGATAGCGCACGGGCAGACGCCGTTTTTCTCACGAAGGTCCACAATGAGTCCAGTTTGTGGCTCGACGAACTTAATTCGAATGAATTCAAAAAAGCAGAATCGCTTAGCAAAGGCCAGAGACCTCTCTACGAAATTACGAAAGACTCCATTGAGAATAATGAAGCCGCAGTTGGATACATGAATTTTCGTATCGAGCACGATGACCTTTTCAAAGAGAACAATCAAAACACGGTTCAAAAAAAGTTATGGGCGAGCCTGGAGGATCTATTAAAGGCAAAGGAGAGGCTTGTTGCTTTTATCGAGATGCAACGTAACAAGATTTCATCTGGGGAGTTCGATAATGATCTCAATGCGAAACAGCTTGCGCAAGAGAATATAGAAAAAGTTCAAACGACGCTCGTTGGCATCGAAAAGCTGATAACAGTGACGCATAGCGCTGCTTACACGCTGACTCCCCACGATCGGCCCCATCGTGTAGAGAACGGTATGAAAATTTATCCGCCGACATTGGCGGTGACTTTCAACCCGAAAAACGTCGATCGTTTCCATATCGATGGGAAAAACCATGATGTTGCGCTATATTCAGATAACGAAAATATTGGGCGGCTCCAACAACCGGCGGGCAAAGTCTCCATTTCCAGTCAGCAGCGAACCAAAGACTATCAAGAGTCGCTAAATGCTATTCATAAATCGCTGAATAACGTTGCAAAGGTCATGCCCGACGTTCATCGGCAACGACGTATGCTCATAGTCGACCAGCAACTCATACCGACTCTGGACAATGCGCTCAACAAGAACACGGACGTAATGATCATGTTCAAGGATAAGGACTTTCAAAACGACGTCCTTGCGCTCGAGATTTTGACTAAGGATCAGATCGGCGAGATCATCAATAGGCTTGCTCAAGACCGGTTGAATATCGAACAACTGCGGTTGGAAACTTTTGTTTTGCTGCATCGTGACGCATTGCAGGAAAATGCGGCTTAAGACGCGGCGGTGAAATAGGACGTTTGATGGATGAGCGCGCAAGGTTATTTCGATAAGGCGTTTCAGTCTAGCCGGCGCTTGATTGCCGATTACTGGATTGCGATGTTGGCGCTCAGTCTCTGCGCGCTTATTGCCGTCAATGGCAGGGAATCCCCGTCGCTTGCCTTGTGGCTGTTTGCGATGGTAGCCGTCTCCGCCGCATTTCTGGTTGCATGCGGACGTCTTTATAATAATTTAAAAATCAATGGCCATATTCTGATGGCGCGACTGCGGCTGCGCCCACGGACTGCATCGCCCCATTATGTTCGCGCCCTTTTTGATGGATATGCGGAAGAGTTCGACCATCATTTGATGGTGGAGCTTTCTTATCGGGTTCCAAACCTTCTTGTCGATATGCTCGATGGACATATTTGTCGCGGCGCGCGGGTCATCGCTGATCTAGGCTGCGGCACTGGCGTTTGCGGTCCGCTGGTCGCTCGCTATGCGGAGGAACTGATCGGTGTCGATCTTTCCCCCAAAATGCTGGAGATAGCGGAGCGCAAGAACTGCTATGACCGCCTCGTGGAAGGGGATGTGCTCGATTTCCTTATCGGACAGCCCAACTCAATCGACCTTTGTCTGGCAGCGGACGTTCTCGTCTATTTCGGCGATCTGGAGGCGGTGTTCGGGGCGGTCCGCGGAGCCTTGCGGGAAGGTGGTTTATTCGCATTCACCGTAGAAGTGACGGAAGAGAAAAGCTGGGTATTAACGCCGACGGGGCGTTATGCGCATCCGACGCATTATGTGAAGCGATTGGCCCGCGATTTAGGCTTTCAGGTCGTATCCTGCAGGCGGGAGACTTTGCGCACCCAGTCCGATAAGCCCGTTTTGGGAAATGTATGGCTGCTAAAAAAGAAAGCTTTCAATCAACAGACAACGCCGTCAGTCAAAGCCTATAATGCTGTATAAGGCGGTAGACGTATAATGAGTGCAGCCGTCATGGCAAATACCAGCGTCACGTAAATAGACTTGGTATTTCAAGAAAAACCCCCAGTTAAGCTGTGCTAAAAACGTTTTGTAAGGGTCAGTTTATTTTTGTTGTCTTTCCGGGCGTATTGGACATCATCCATTGTCGTTCTGATCAAATAGACGCCGAGGCCGCCCACATTTCGATCTTCAAGGGGGGCGTCGACATTTGGCAGCGGCGCTTCCAGCGGATTAAACGCAACGGCGTCATCGGAAATGCTTAGTACGAGCGCACCGTCCTGCACCGCTATCTCTAATTCGATGACGTGACACGCATCGTCATTATATCCGTAAGTGATCGTATTTACGAGCGCTTCTTCAACGGCAAGGTTGAATTTAAAGACGACATCGGGCGCGGCGCCTTGCGCGGCGCAATATCCCTCGATAAATTCCGTCACACAGGCGATTTCGGCGATATCATTCGTGACCGTCAGAGTTTGCAAGCTGGCGTTCATACGATTACCCCACGTTGGGTCGGCGCATTCGGAGTGATCTCACTATACGATGGAGTCTTCGCACAGCTCAAACGATAATCTCCTTAAAGGCGCCGCGCATGCAATGGTTGGAACTCATCGATGCGCCGTAACCGCCAGCGTTAAGGAGCGCGATGTAATCTCCCTCCAAAAGCGGCGGCATGGGAATGGATTCCGCCCATAAGTCATGCGCTTCGTTGATGTTGCCGGCGATCGTTTGGTTGCTCCAATCTGCAGGGCTTCGATCGCGTCGAACGCAGGCAATCGGCTCGCACGGTAAATTGTAAAATACCGGCTCGGGATGCAAATTAAAACCGCCGTCTACATAGACGAATTGCGTATCGGTCTTCCATTCAATGTCGGTGACGCTTAGGACAAGCATACCGGCGTCTTTGACGATATAGTCGCCTGGTTCAACGGCGATTGTTACGTCAAGGTTATTGAAATGACGGCGCAGGATAGACGCCCACTGACTGAGATCGAGAGATGCGTCAGTTGATTTATGTGGCAAGCCAAGGCCGCCCCCGATATTAATGGTGCGGATAGCAGGAAGATCGGCCGCGAACGACAGCGCAGCGCGTAGTGAGGCTTCCCACCCCGACAATTGCGCATTGAGATAACCGCATCCGGCATGAAAGTGCAGGCTGGTGATATTAAGGTCAAAAGCAGAGGCGACTGTCAGGGCTTCTCGCCATTGTTCCCGATATATGCCGAACTTGGTCGTTTTGACGCCAGCATAGGTTAACCGCTCGTTGTTGTCATAACCAGTTCCGATGGCCGGGTTGACGCGAACGCCTATGTCTCTGCCTCTGGCGCGTTCTCCAATACGCCGGATCATTCCGATCGTATCGCAATTGATTGTCAGGAAGGGCTCTTTGAGCAAACGATCGAGATCGCGATTTGACACCGAAGTCCCGGTAAAACTTATATCGGTGGGTCGGAATCCGCACGCCAAAGCATGATCGAGCTCATTGGGTGAGCAGATATCAACTCCGCACAAACGCGACCGCGCCAGTGTTTTTAAAAGCGGTGCGTAGCGGTTTGCCTTCATCGCGTAGTAGAGGCGATGGCTGCGCCCGGTTTGCGCCAGAGCGTGTAAAACTCGCCCGATATTGGCTTTAACGCGTTCGGCCGAATAGATATAAAGCGGGCCGGCGGCTTTAGCCGCCATCTCGGCGACATCGTGACCTGCAAAATATAGCCGCCCTTGCGCATAGCAAAGGTCGTCGCGTTCCCACCACGGGGAGACGGTCTCGCAAAGCGCCCGCGCCGTCATGCCCGCGCCTTTCCACTTGATTGAGCAGCTAGGTAATCAAAGCCCTTGGGCGAAATTGGCTCCTTCCGGCCAGTGATCCAGCGGCGGCAATTCTTTGCGCCGCAGGCGCAAGCGAACTGGACAAAGAGACGGTCTTCGGTTGTGGCGTAATCGATTGTAATCACGTCGCCCCGCCTGATGGGGCGACGCGCGATCAACTCAAATTTAGTCATATCGAGCCGGGCGTTCGGATCGCAGCCATGGGTTAAATATCCGATGAAGCGCGTCCCGGAAATATGCAGGCCTTCTCTGATTTGCAGGCTATGTTGTTTTATTCTTGCACTGATCTTACCGGTAAATCGGTCAAGCACAGCTCCTTTGGGAAAGGTGGCGAGACTACGCACCCCAAGCCCGACATTTTCAATGTCGCAAACCATAAGGTTTCTATGCGTGTTATTGCTATCATCTGAATCAGGAGGTGAGAGAGGGTGCATAAACGCAACTCCAGTAGCCGTTTTGACAAAATTTGCGCGCACATAATTTTTTAAAGTGGCGTTTGCATATGAATTGATAAGACAATTCTTTACACAAACGGTTAAGGGTATAAGATAAGCTGGCTATTAGAATAACGTTTCAATATTTTCTGCATGCGTTCAGTATTAAATAGCCTCGCAACATTTTATGGTGAGGCTCCCACATACTGATGGCCGTAATTCCCGTTGAAAATACTGGGCAGGCAAACTTCATTTGGGCTTTTGCGATGATACCATGAAACAAGAAAACGCAATCTAATTGAAATCATTTCTTCGGATAAATTAGTTGCGCTGATATGTGAGCCCGCCTCGAAGATTATGCGGCGCTCATCAGCAAAGTTGTTCAAGCTAACATTGCACTTGAGCAATGTCGCCGCTGTTCATTTCGACATCGCTTCGCTTGATTGCGGCGAACACGCCTGTCGGTCTCAAAAGCGCTTCAACATCGTCCAGCACCTCTTTCGGCGAGGCGTTAGGGGTGATCGCGGAATAGCGTTCCGCGCTACGGTGCGTATCGGCGTCGGTTAACGCAAGCAAGCGCACCCCCGGCGCCGGCGGATCGTTGGCGCGCCACTCGGCATATTCCAACGCCTTGATGCCGAACGCGGCCTTGGCGAGTTTCAGGCGGTCGCCGATGGCGCCGTCAAGCAAATGGGTTTCCATATATCGGCGAGCCGCGAGCGCAAGAGCAAGCGCATCCGCCGGAGTCTCGGCGATGCATTCTCCCAACACGATGACGGCCCGATCCTCATTTTCGCAGACAACAAAAAAACAACCAGCCGGGGCGTCTTTCGTAAGCCGTGCGGCAATATCAGCGCCGGCTGCGCGTTGCGATGACGGTTCAAATACAGATTGACTGTACTTGGCCGCCGATTTGTCGTGTGAATGCTCACGGTCTTGGCGTCGCGTTTCAAGTTCCAGCCTTTTGGCGGCCGCTTGCTGGCTTGCGTCCATGAGGCGAACGGCATCGGCAAGATCGCTCGTTTCGCGAATCCGAAAATCCCTGTTTGCGCTCGCGACTTTGCCCGATTCTAGCGCGGCGATCGCCGCCCGGTTTTGATGAAGGTCGCCAACAATCCGATGTGCGACGTGCCAGGCCAGTAGTGCGCCGATAATGCCCGCGATAGCTGAGATGAGAAGAATATGATCCCGCCGCGCGGCCAATCGCGCGGCCATTGGCGCGGCGTCCAGACGGACGGCAATGAAAGATGAGGGGCCTGCGGGCGCCAGGGCGACAATGTAGGGATGAGCGGCGGCGCTGGCGGTGATCGACATGACGGTGGGTTCGCTTGGGCGTGAAAGGCCGTCCAAAGGCCATGGGCTGGAAGGGGGTGATAATGTCGCAACCCCGTCGTCTCCCCTGATGAAATAGAACCCGTCCAAATCCTTGATGTGAAACGCAGCGGCGCTGATCGACGATAATCTTGAAGAGTCGTTAAAGATGCGCTCGGCGGCGTCAGTCGAGGCGGTGAATTCTGCGGCTGTAATGGCGGCGCTTAAGGCCTGTTCTTTTAGGGCGGATACAGATTCCGACTGCTCCTGAAAATACAGCAGCGCTCCATTCATGAGAGCCAGGGCTATAAAGAGCGGAACGGAAAATAGGATAATGATGAGACGTGTCTTCATGATCGCTCCAGCGCATCCTTTAATCCGACGACAAAATCAGGACACTCGCGCACGATTGTGAAAAGATGCGGTTTCGAAAGGCTAAGCAGCTGCGCGCCCTCAGCTCCAGCGCAATAGTCTTGCCGCGTTGGCGCGCCGAACAGAATGGAGGGCGCATCAAAAACATCCGGCCCGCGAAAGCCGCCAGTCAGAATACTCCCTCCAACTCTTGTGAACAGGACTTGCGATACGGTTTCGGCTTCTAAGATGGTTGCGCCGGCGTCAAAAAATATTGAGCGCGAATGCTGTGCAACCAATAGGAGTTCGCTATCCGCCAGGCTGTCAAAAGGCTTGACTTGGGCGAGCGCAAATGCGTTCTCGATTACAGGCCTGTCAATCATGCTGTCATGCTTTCAAGAATAGTTGCTTCATTGCCGTTCATGAAAGCCACAGCGCTTGAAGCAGTGGAAAGATCGATTGCTTCCCCACCATTAAGACTTATAGATTTTTCATCGATGCGAATTGTGGCCGGACCGCCATAGGCGCGAACGCTTTTTGCCTGGCGGTCGAAACAAAGACACACGCCTTGTTCCAGGTCCGCAAGGGTTTTCCAGTTTTCGATAAGTTCGGGGCTATTATTTAATCGATCGCGAAGCAGAGTCATGCTTCGGGCGGCGAGGGCGCCTTCGATGCTGTTGGGATCTGTTGGCGTCCAGATTATTAAAAACTTCTCATTGTCGCATAACATCACAATTGACGCGTTGCTCCGTAACGCATCGATTAAGCGCTTTGCATCGGCATCGTGTCGCCAAGTACGACTCGCGTCCAAGATATCGGCCGATCTGTGCATCATCCGTATCGTCAGGGCGGCAAGGGCGTCGCGCAAAGCCGCAGCTTCACGGGGGCGTTTAATTTTTGCGGGCGGACTGTGATCCCCCGCGGCGATGCGTAATGCTTCCTGTCTGAGCGTTTCGATCGGACGGGCGATCCGCTGAACGATTTGAAGCGTGACGAAGAGGCAGGCGAGGGTCGAGATAATGCCGATCACAGCGCTTGCAAAAAGAGCATTTTGCGTTGCAACCTGGATGACAGATATGTCGACGTCGGCGCCCGCTGTCGCCGTGATCGCGCCATATGCTCCGTAGACCGGCGCCGCCGCTGTTTTCAGCAATCCCCATTGTTTTTGGTATTCAACCGGTGAAATGTAGACGCCGCCTTGCGTTTGGGCGCTGCGAAGCCCGGCCACAGTCTCCGCCGGCAGCTCATCTTCGGACCCGATCGGGGAGTGGTCGTCGCCGAACGAACTGTCCAAAATATAATAAATGTCTGCATCGCCGCCGAGCGCTTGTGTATACAGATAAGTAAGACCAAGCTTTTCGCGGATACGCTGCATAGGCTCGATATTGCGGACGTAATGCTCTGTGCCCTCAACTTCCATTGGATTTTTATCAGACTGCGCTTCGCGCATGAGCAAGTCGTGATCGTCGGGATGAATCATCGCGCCTGTGATGACGCTTGTTGTCACCAGTTTGCGGTCAAACCCGTCCATGATGACGGCATATTGCAGGTTGTAGACGAGAACGGCCAACGCCATCGCCACAACGAGAACCGCGGGCAGAAAAGTCCGCAGCAAGAGCGCCTGTATGCCGATTGCCTTAGGCTGCCGCATGACGCTCATCCCATTCTCTCAATATGAGCAACGCCAGTTCAGCGCGCCGCGAAGCAACCTCCCGAATATTTTTATGTGTAATCCAGAACGAGGCGCCGTCGGCTTCACCCTTTATCGATGATGCGCCTGGCGCTGTAAATTCCGCAAGCCTTGCAAGGTCCGACAGCGCCGTAAGCGGCGCCGCGGAGAAGGGCGTCATCCGTCGCAGCGATGCGACGAGGGCGGTAGGGCTGGCTTCGTTTTCATGTCTAAGGCCAAGAAGCTTCAGCAATTGACGACGCGTCGCCGCCGGCATATCCGGTTTTATCACGCTTCTTATTTTTTGGAGAAAATGATCGGTAGGAAGGTGTTCATGGAGAATTTGCATCGCTGCAGCGGTTTCCATCTCATAGCCGAACTCAAGCGTGTTTTCGATAAGCGGCATAACATCGTCGCTATGCTGAACTGCATCCGCAGGCGTCGTTTGTTCACGCTTGTGTAAGAGCGCGACTATGGACCGATAGGTGTCGTAATCGACGCTGTTTTCAATGGCTTCGAAGGCATTTGCCCGCACCTTGGGATTGGTCGAGTGCAATGAGACGATTAGTAGATCAAAATTCGGCAATTTGCCGTCTAAGGCCAGAAGCTCCAATACAAAGTCGACAGCCCTTGCGACGCGCTCATGCTGGGCTTGCGAGAGAATCGCCATTGCATCCGACCCGCTCTGTACGTTTTCCAACCGCTCCGCATTGCCGCGCAAGCGATGGGCTTGTGCAAGTTCTTCCTTAACAAGACGATCAATCTGGGCGGTGAGTTGAGCATAAGACAGGTCGGCAAGCGCGCGTGCGGCGAGAGAACGTGTCTGATGTCCGTAATGTCGATCGCATAACACGCTGATCAGGCGCGGAATAGCCGTTTCGCCCAAATTCACAAGCATGCTGGCGATCGCCCGGCGCTCTCGCCCTGCCAGCGCCCCCGATGCCGCAAGAATATCTTGGATGGTTTCCGTATCGCCAATCCTGCCGATCAGGATGATCGCGATACGCCGTGCCGACCGGTCAAGGTAAGACAATTTCGATATGATCGCTGGAGCAAGGTGAATGTCTTCCGGTTTAGCGATTTCGCAAAGCGCGTACAACGCCTCTCTGCGTTCGGCCGGATCTTTGCTGTCCAGCGCGTCTGATAATTGATCTAGATTCTTATGCCTTGATGTTAGGGCCGGGGTGCTATCATCGCCCAATAGCGATTGCGCCAATTCTGAATGAGGTGACGCGTCATCACCGGCTTCTGCCTCAAGCATTTCACGTGCTTCTGCTGAAAAACAAGGTGACCGAAGGCGTTGATTGCCGAAGTGGAGTGAGCCGCGCCGCATGTTCTCCGCCATCGCGGTCGGATAATGATGTCGCAACAGGACAACAACAACAACCAATCCAACGCCGATAACAATTCCTATTCCCGACAACTCGCGCGGCGTCAAATAGTGTGCGGCGTAAATCAGGAAACCGCCTGCCAGCAAGCTCGCCAAAGGTTCACACATTCCTTCGATGACCGCCCGGAGCGGTTTTTTAACGGTCGATGGCACCGCGTTGAACAGCAAGTTTTCGTTGTTGTATTCGATTGACGTCAATATACCGTGATATGAAAAAAAGGCGGCGATGGCGGCGATTTCGCTTCCCTGCAGGAAGAGAAAACCGAATGCAACAAAGTATGTCAGCGGCAAGATGAAGGCGACATTCCGCACGCCAAACCGCGATACCAAGCGGTTGAAGACAAAAAGGCAGATGAATAAATTAAACACATTAACTGCGGCGTATAGCGCGCCAAATAGTTCGGCGAGTTCAACCTCACTACGGCTTGCTGCAAGCGTTGTGGCGTACTGATATTCAATTAAGTTCGTCATAATGAGCATGACGAACAAGGCAAAAGCATAAATCCTCGTATATTTTGATGTCCGAAAAGCGTCGAACACCATGGACAGCTTGCTTTGCTTTTCGTTGCGCTCGAATGTCAGCTCCAGTTCGCTTTCCTGTATCTGGCTCCAGCGCTTGCGCAACATTCGCACGAGCGGCATGGTTGAGACCGCGACAGCCGACCAAAGTAAAAGGAAATAATGCATCGGCAACAAATCTGCGAGCAGATGAACAAGCAACGCGCCGCTCGCTGTGCCCAAAGCGCAAAAAGCCGCGAAAAGCGGAAATAACCGCTTGGCGTCCTGGATATGAAAATAGGTGTCGGTATAGCTCCAGAAGAGAGTGTAGAGCGCGAAATACCACATGACGAGATAGAGTTTCAGCGCGAAATATGATGCTGTCCTTATTTCAGGGGGCAAGTCAGCGTCAAGCAACGCCCATAACGCTATGCCGCCGACTGTAAGGCCGGCTAAGGCGAGGTCGACGACGCGGTCGATTGAAGAACGCATCAACAAAAATGAATAAGCGCTAGTGTAAACAAGCATGACAACTGGCGTAAGAAGGAAAATGACAGGCAGTTGAGCCGCGCCGACATTGCTGAAAAAGGCGGCGTCGCCAGCACTGAAACCAATGCCGAGACCCATCTGCATAAGAAACCCGAGCATGCCGAATTGCACCAGTTTCGGCCATTCTCCTTTTTCTAAACGCAGCATCTGGCCCAGTATGTCAGTCAAGATCAAATTCTCTCTACATTTTAAAAAGTAAGTATACGAAGTAAAAAAGCGTTTTAATGGCGTTGAGATGCGCTCTATATCCGCTAACAGTAATTGCAAAGAGTCGCTAAGAAGCGGTGAATGCGGATCAATAAGGTTGTCTCTGAGTCTCATGCGCCAGATATGGTGACATAGTTTGACGCAAAAAAAGGTAGTGTGAAGCGGCGGATGGAAACTATTTTTTGATCAAAGCGGCCTAGGCTAATGGCGCCGAGAGCGAAGGGTTGCAAGTTGATGGATTTTGAGAACGAGACGACAGTAAAGCAGAAAAGGAAATTGGGGCTGAAATTTCAGCTGTTGATTTTGCTCTTTACGCTGAATCTCATAGCGGCGACGGCGTATTCTGCTGTTCTTTACTCAATTCATCGCGCTGAGATCATCGCTGGAATCGATAAACAGCTGCAAACAGCTGCAAACGCCGTCAATGAAATCGTCCCTGCGGACTATCATAAGATTGTTTCGGAGTCTCAAGAAGTGTCGCCTGAGGCGTATAATTTTCTTTTGAACCGGCTATCGCATTTTGCAAACCGCTCAAACCTTGTTTACGTTTATACCTATATGGAGTTTGACAATCGCATCAGGGTTGTCTCAACGAGCGCCACGCCGGAAGAAATTCGCGCCAACACCCAAACGCCTTTCTTTTCAGTTTATGACAGCGCGCCGGCGCGGCTCTATGAGAGTTTTGCTGACGGCCGTACCCGCTTTGACGAATATAGCGACTCTTTTGGCCGGTTCCGTTCCATCTATATGCCCGTTCGAGACGATAACGGCGTCGTTTACGTGATTGGCGCCGATGTGGATCTTGGAGAATTGCATAGTCGAATTGTCGACGCCTTGTTGAAGTCAATCGCTATCGGCGTGGCGATGTTCGCCCTTTCGATGGTCGTTGGATGGTTGCTCGTCGCGCGTATTGTCGAGCCGTTGTCGCGATTGACGGCGTTTACGCGCAGCATGGCGCGACGTGATTTTCAACCCGATGTAGCAGAGTTATCAATGGTTCGCCAAATCGGAACGTCACGTAGCGATGAAGTGGGCAGTCTTGCTGAGGCGATGGCAGCGATGATTGCACGCCTTGAGCGTTACCTGATCGATGTTGCGACAGCGACGGCTGCTCGCGAACGGGTTGAGGGGGAATTGTCGGCAGCTCACGATATTCAAGTCGGCATGCTGCCGCGGACATTCCCGCCGTTTCCGGACAGATCTGATATTGATGTGTTTGCGCTGCTTGAGCCTGCAAAGCAAGTCGGTGGGGATTTGTATGATTTTTTCCTGATCGATGATGATCGCCTGTTCTTTGTGATTGGAGACGTATCCGGCAAAGGCGTTCCTGCTGCGCTTTTTATGGCGATGACGAAAACACTGTTTAAAGCACAGGCGCTTTCCGGTGCGTCCACAGCTGATATCATGGCGCGCGTAAATGCAGGATTGGCGCGTGACAATGCAGGGCAGATGTTTGTGACAGCGTTTGCAGGCGTACTGGATTTGCGTGACGGCAGCATCGAGTATAGCGATGGCGGTCACGAACCGCCTTTTATTATTCGGGCTTGTGGAAGCGTGGAACGGTTAGAGAAAGAAGGCGGGTTGGCGCTGGGCGCCCTTGAAGACGTGTCTTTCACCGCTGCCAGCATTCAACTCTGGCCGGGCGACAAGCTCGTTCTGTTTACCGATGGCGTTACGGAAGCAGAGAATGCTGACGAAGAAATGTATACGGAGGCGCGCATTAAAAAGGCGCTTGAAAAAACAAACACAACATCTTCGGCGCGTCAAATCGCGGAAGGGCTGGCTAAGAGCGCTCGCAGCTTTGTCGGCGCCGTGCCCCAATCGGACGATATCGCTATACTGACGATATGCTATAAGGGAAAAGTCTCGCCGACTTCTGTTGAAGTAACTAAAGCTGAATCGGTGAATTGATATACATCTTTAGGGTTTTGTCGATGGCCGTGGTTTTTTTGATTAGCCGGCCAGTGGTCGCGCTTGTTGTGATTATAATACCCACGGCGAGCGCGCCTTCTGTGCAAGAGCGAACGCAAACAAGAGGCGCGGACGAGCGAGGGCCAGCGGCAGTCACGTTGTCCAAAAAGGATAGACGAACCCCAGGAACTAGTTCGTTAATGTGATGTTGCCATGAGGGGCGCTAATTGAGTTCCACCAAGTCAAAATCAATGGGCAAAGGAAGGCCGTCAACCATGACAATATTATCCTTGTTGAAGTCATACATGTAGTATCCGATTTCGGCCAGAGCGTCTTGAAGTAATTGACGGTAGTCGTTTTGTATTGGGTGTTCACCCGCAACAAATGGTGTTTTGAGCACGATTGTTTTGTCGGAGAGTTCGACCGCTTCAGCCTTGCACAAATATTGAAAACGCCCGCCATACAATTTTGAAAAGACATCATTCCACATAGGGGCGACCGTTTTCGGCTGACCACGCAGTGTATTTGCATTCTTGGTTTTATATACCCATGTCTGCCGCGGCGTCTTATGCATGTAGGCGACTCCATAGACGCCGCCGCCAAGTTTATCGCCAGAGCGGACCTCTTCCAGAGTGCTGAGCGAGGTGTAGGTGCGAATCATGTCGGTCGCCGCCTGCATGTGCTGATGGTCAGCAAGCTTTTCTGTCCTAATGACCGTATCCGAAATAACATAGGAAAAAGAAGTGCAGGGCGCGATAGAGTTTGGTGGATGCCCGTCTTCCCGCTGGAATGAAAAACAAGACGCAGCGTCGCCCGACGCATAGCGCTTGAGGTTCAGGAATTGCTCCATCCGTTTGTCTATTTCCTGCTCCTGGTCGCTCTTGATCGTCTCGTAAATCAGCTTGAGGGCGGCTTGTTTGCTCCCACCGCGAAACAAGTCTTTAAACGAATCCCAAAGGCCCATCGCAATAGCTTCTGCTTCTGACGAAGCAGTCACCATTTTCTCGACTCGAGTTTGGTTTATCTGATACGTACTAGTCGAAATTCTAACATTGATCGGCATGGTTCGTTCTGCTCCTGACTGCTCGTTATTGCGAAACGACTAAGAATCCAATTTTCAATTCCACCAGGTCGTTTTGGCGTGAGCTAACCCAAAGTGTTCCATTCCTGGATACATAATTAGAAATCAGCTGTAAGCGATACAATCGCGCCCGCACGGCCCAGTCTTCCAGCTTCGGTTTCGTCGCCATATGTTGTATCGACATAAGCCGCCGAAAGCGTCAGATTTTCAAAAGACCAAGATAGGCCAGCCAGCCAGTCCCATTTCCTGAAACCAACGCTGCTTTCTCGGCCGAACCCTACACTCAGCACAAGTGGCGTGCGCGGCAACGCAATATCCGCCGCTGTATTGATATAGAAGTTACTATTCGAAAAGTTATTTTGTCCGGGAATGTATGCCAGCCCCAGCTTCACCGTGGCTGCGCCGACCGTTCTTTCCGCATTCCCAAAAAACTCATAATAGTTGACGTCTTGTCCGCCTGGATAAACATATCCGACCGCCCTGACTGAGTAATCAATGCCGGCAACGCCGTTTGCATAACCGCCATAAAGGTCAATCTCAACATTAGATCCGCCCGTATTAGCTACTGTTGACGACCATGTCCCAGCAAAAAAGCCAGCGGCCGTACTTACGTCTACGCCGCCTTGTATAGCAGGATCCCGGTTGCTCAAGCTGATGCCGCGGAAACGGTAATCTGTGACGACGCTGAGGTTTGCGGAAATGTCTATTCCAGCGTTTTCATTCACATCGTCAGATTGGCCGTAAGCAAATGACGGCAGCCCCATCAAAATTGCCAGTATTTGCAATCTATATCGTACAGAAAACATGCGCCTCGGTCTCTCAAATTCGACCGGCGTCAATGACGGCGATCCCTATACTGAAAAGATATGGGAGGCTGCTTTAATTCATAATGAATCGATTAAGCGCTAACTTGACTGTCCGTCTCATGGGTTGTTCTGCACGGACCGGTTTATTCTTACAGTCATAAAGCGTTTGCAAAGGTATTCAGTACAAAGAAGGATATGATTTATTCCGACAGTCTCAACGGCCCGTTGGTGCAATTTCAACAAACTCGGCGCGATAAAGGACAAATGCCTGCGTGTGAGAAAAGCAATATAAGACAACGTTAATTCCTCTAAGGGTAAAACGATGGATGTCGGATATGCTATGCGCAGTCTTTGTGGAAAGAGTTCGAAATATGGAAGTGAAAATTCTGAGCTGGGCGGCTTTTGGGGCTCTTTTCATTTCCGGCTGGATTTATGATAATCGGTGGCCGGTTCGTAGCGCCATCGCTGGTGTTGGAAGTTCGTTGTTGCTGGTATTATATGGCGCTGTCGTCAAAGATTTTGCACCAGTCGCCGCCGGGATTGCTTTTTTCGTACTGTACTGCTGGAATTTTGTGAAAATTCTACAGGCGCCGCGGAAGTTGCGCTAAACGGCGGCAACAGAGGATTTTCGGCTCATCGCCGGAACACGGACACTAACTCAAAATGAGCGCGAATGAGGGTGCAGGGTCGCGGCGTTCGCCGCGATTGGTCGTATGCAAAGAAGCGCTGCCTAAGCGGAATCCAACGAGCAGCGCGGATCCTCAGTTGAGTCAAGGGATCAGTTGTTCCAAGAACTTTGAAGAACGAATAATGGAATGCTAGGCCATTTCGCGGCCTAATACGACAAACGCCCGGACCGCGTTGAACAACGCTTATAAATCAATGCTCACACGCGCATAGTAGAAACCGCCGTTAAATCCGAACGGTGCTGAGCGACGGGAGAATTGAAATACGCCATCGCTTTCGACGATGACATTGCCCGCGCTGTCTTGAACGACGCCGCCGCGAGCCTGGCCGATAAGGTTTCTATCAGGCGTCTGATCGAATATATTATTTGCGCCGACCGCCAAGGCTACGCCACGGTCAAACCGATATTCAAGTTGGATATCCGCCAGCCATTCGGCGCCGAAAGTCTGCGTCAGGGCCTCGGAGCCGTCGCATGCGCCCTCGCATACGGTATACTCGCCATAACGGCTGCCCTGTAGATTGAGCCCCCAATTGCCATTCGTCCAGTTGGCGCCGACATTGATCCGTGTTTTCGGTTGCCACTCTTCAAGGATCGAAATGTCCTGGTTGGTCACCAGGTCAAGGCCCTCCAAAAGGCCCGGCGCCGGGAGTTCGCGAACGACATCGGTGTTGGTGATGTTCGCCGCTGCGGAAAGTCTGAGCCGCCCCCCGGCGAAGTCGTCAGGCAATGCATAGGCGCCCACGATATCGACGCCGCGGCTTTGCGTATCAACACCGTTGATAAAGAACTGTCCAGAGGTCGCGCCAACGGAATCATAAATAGCCTGCGCCGCCGCCGGAACGTCATCGCGGTTCTGAGCGCCGGAGATCATAATCCGATCATCGATATCAATGCTGTAGTAATCGACCGTTAGCGTAAAACCGTCGATAGGATTCAAGACCACGCCAGCACCCCAACTGAAGGATTCTTCTTCTTTAAGGCTTGGGATACCGAGACCTTGCGCTAGTGCGCTGTCGTTGCGAAACGTGCCGCGTTCCTGAGCGACAGTGGTCGTACCGATAGTGACAAATTGCGTGCTTGTCGAATTGAAGAAAAGCTGTTGCATCGATGGCGCGCGGAACCCGGTGGATACGGACCCGCGCAGGTTAAAACCTTCAAAAATGCGACCCAGCATCGCAAGTTTCCAGTTCAGACTGTCGCCAAACCCATCATAATTTTCATAACGTAGTGCGGCCTGTGCAGTGACGCGGTCCGTTATGTCGGCGTTTAATTCAACGTAGCCGGACCAGCTGTCGCGCGACTCATCAACTTCGTTTGCCGGGCTAAAGCCGCGGAAGACCTGCGCGCCCGCCGCGCCGGCGACCGGATCGAATAGCGTGGGCGTGTAAATATTGTCGATGTTTTCGAAGCCGCCATTGGCGAATGACGCCGGCGCGCCCTGAATAATCTGGTAGTTTTCCTTGCGGAATCCGCCGCCGAACGCAATGGTCACTGCTTCAAGCGCATCGACGTCCATGTCATACACTGCGTCGACATTGGCGCTCCATTCGGAAAGCTCGAGCGTGCCGGCGTCAAAAACGGTCGGCGAGGCGAGGCCGAGCGACACGTTGTTGGAATTGGCGATTTCGAAGTTGAAGGCGTTTGAGCCGTAATTGAGACTGGTGTCCACCATGAGATTATCCGTAAGCGCCCAGTCGATTCCACCCGCAAGGGACTTGTCTTTGATGGTCGGACGGATCAGCGGCAGAAAACCCGTCGGATAAAGTTCAAGAAGCGTGCGCTCCCCCTGGTTGGCGCGGCGGAAAAAACCTGCGGACTCATTTTCTCGATGGCCCCAGCTGCCGAAGGCGTAAAATTCCGCGTTTTCGTTCAGCGTATAGCCAAGATTAGCGAATAGAACATGCTGCTCGGAATCCGAATCGCCGATACGGAAGCTTTGGCGGTCGAACGCGACCTCCAGCGATTCTGTCGATGGATCGGCCATTGTAATCGGCAGATCATCATCGGTGGCGCCCACAGTCGTACATAAAAACTGACAAGTGCCCTGGAGACCGGCTCGGTTCGTATTCTCTCGGTTTCGGTATTCGTAGGTGATGTTGAGGAAACCTTCGTCGCCAATTTCGAAGCCCTTGTTGGCGCTGGCGGTAAAGGTCGTGCCGTCAGATTCATACGTTTGGCCCGCGAAAGTTGTTAGAGCACCGGCGCTGGGCGAGTCCTTCAATTCAAAATTGATAACCCCAGCGATTGCATCCGACCCATAAAGCGCCGACGCCCCATCACGCAATATCTCAACGGCCTTTATTGCGCTTGGCGGGATTGCATTAATGTCCGTGCCAGCTGTGCCGCGCCCGACGGAAGTGTTGACATGGATAAGCGCTGATTTGTGGCGACGTTTTCCATTGATCAGGACCAGGGTTTGATCGGGACCAAGACCTCTTAACGTTGCCGGACGTAAAGAATCAGTTCCGTCCGAAACGGACGAGCTCGAAAAATTGAACGACGGGATTAATTGTTGTAAGACGCGTCCCGTTTCCGTCGCCCCGGTTGAGAGCACGTCATCCGCATTTACGGCGTCTATTGCGACCGGTGACTCGACCGCGGAACGAGCGCGGCCGCGACTGCCCACGCCAATTACGATAATTTCGTCTCGATATTGGGGAGCCTCGGCGGTATCTTGAGCTGCAACAGGCGCGGTTGCTGCGAGCGTAAGTGCTGATACGGAGCAAAATGCCGGGATCTTGCGGTATTTTTTCATGAGGTCCTCGTGTTGTCGCAAATTACATCGATTAAGAGCCGTAGATAAAACGCAACTACACTTTTTGATTACGCAAACTTCTTATTGTTTTGCGCCAATCCGATAACTGCTGATAGCTTGTTTTGAATTAATGGACTGGTAACGTTTATTGCTCGTGAGTCTCAATAAAACTCCGTGCTGCAATACTTACAGTCTCGGATCGATCCGTCGCTAGCGAGAAGGAGCGTGGGTTGAGGGCTATTCAAAGTGTATAAGCGTATCTTCAGTATAAAGATAGTATAGTCGGTCGCAGGAGAAAGCGCCGCCATAGCGAAATGAGCTTTCGCCTCGTCGCAGCGCCGGAGAGATTGAGCGCTGGTAACAGGCGGGTTGGGTCAGCATTTGAGAGGGCTGTCTATAAAAACAGCGTCCAAGGGGCTTCTGAAGTCAGTAGTGCGTATTCAACCGAAGGGGCGCGTCTCAGCCCATACAAGGCGCTATTACGCGAACCTTAATAGCCGTTTTTATATTGAGAAACAGCCTGCTTGGTGAGGTCCACAGCTTCATATAATTCTAAGGCGTATTTCGACGCTCTCCTAATGGTGGGCGACTCAGATTCAATCCGCCGCGCTATGTCGCCAATCCGCGTCGCCGCCCAATTACCGGCCATGCCATTGAGCGTATGCGCCGTTTGCTTCGCGCTGTTTAAATTTCCGGACTTCAAGGCTAATGCTATTTCGCGGAGTATGCGCGCTGATTCGGCAAGAACTTCATCAAGCTGTTCGTACAATTCCTTTTCGCCAAAGATATCTGAGAGCACTGCTAGTCTGGCTTTGTCTAACAAGGGCAGACCCGTAGGAGAAACGGTTGCGTCAATAGCACGCTTTTGGCCGGAGTCGGAAGCCTTTTGAACGCACCTATCAAGCTCAGCCCATAACAATTCGGGCTCGATGGGTTTGGCGACAAATCCATCTATGCCTGCGCTTTTGCGCAAGGCGTCAACCTTACTACTTGCGCTAGCGGTTAGAGCGATAATTGGAACGGACGCGCGCGGGCTGTCGCTGCTGCGGATTTGACGCGACGCTTCAACGCCGTCGCCATTCGGCATATGAATATCCATAAAGATTACATCATAGGCGTTGTGTCGCCACGCTGCGACGGCGTCGCGCCCATTAGCGACAATATTGCACTTGTGCCCCCGCCTTGTGAGTAGTTCTGAAACAATTTTCTGGTTAAGTTTATTGTCGTCCGCAACAAGGATGGACAGCGGCTCGAAGTCAGGGGGCGCGCACTCTTGAGTTGGGCTCGTTAATGGTTGTGTC
Source organism: Pseudomonadota bacterium (assembly GCA_039196665.1). Taxonomy (GTDB): domain Bacteria; phylum Pseudomonadota; class Alphaproteobacteria; order Caulobacterales; family Parvularculaceae; genus Hyphococcus. The sequence goes on from JBCCUQ010000002.1 coordinate 766,101, forward strand.
GATTCCTGGCACTTGATATGGATGTCGAACGCGCTGCCGACGTCTGGCTCGCTGGTAACTGTAATGTCCCCGCCCATGGCGACGGCGAGACGTTTTGAAATTGAAAGACCAAGGCCGGCGCCGCCAATTCTTTTTGAAGCTTCGTCGTTCGCTCTGCTGTAGCGCTCGAAAAGTCTTTCCAATGTTTCTTTCGACATGCCGATGCCGGTATCTTCGACGACGATATTGAGAGATATCGTGTCGCCTTCAACACGAGTTGTCGTCACAAAAACGCATACGCCGCCGCGATCGGTGAACTTGATTGCATTGCCAACGATATTAAACAAAATCTGCCGAAGGCGATCTTTATCTCCCTTTATCCATTGGGGAACATCTTGATCGATCGAAATATCTAGACTCAACCCTTTTTCCAGGCAAGCCGGGGACATAAGCGTTGTGACGCTATCAAGGAGACGACGGACGGAGAAGGTCTTCTCTTCCAGTTGGAATTTATCAGCCTCGATCTGGGACAAATCAAGTATATCATTGACGAGCGTCAGCAATGCTTCTGCTGCTTCATCCGCCATTTCGATGCGTTCACGTTGTTCCTGTGAGAGTTTACCGTCAAGCGCCAGGCGATGCATGCCGATAATCCCATTGAGAGGCGTCCTCAGTTCATGGCTAATATCCGCTACAAAATCCGATTTGCTTCTTTCCGCATCGATAGCTTTCTTTTCGCTGCGCTTTAGCTGGTCAACAAGAGTATCGAGATATGCTATATGCGCAGAATTTTTACGTACAAACCTGTCAAGGCAATAACCTGCGGCCACCAGGATGCAAAAAAACAATCCAAGAAATGCGATGGCGAAATAAAGGGGAAGAGATGAAATGATCGTTGCCGCCACGGCTCCATGATCGGGGGTTTCAGTCAACAGAATGCGGGTCGCTGATAAGTAAAATCCGGAAGTCGCCATAACGAGGAAGCAAGCAGCCAACAGTCGAGCGGAAAGTGTTTTTTTCACGTGAGTTAAATGAAACGCAGCAGCGATGAAGCAACAAGCAAGGAGTATGGATATTAATAGTGATTGATAATCCCAGGAGAGAACGTCAGTTATTTGAACGCTTTTCACGCCGAATATACACGCCAGTACGACGCCGGCAGTAAGTACGCATGATCCTGCAAGCCTGAAAATATAGGGTTGTTTTTGTGATACGAGATATGAAGCCGCACACGCAGCAGCGAACATAGTGATAGCGGAGAAGATGACGCCTTTTAGCGCGAATAATTTTGGCGCCGCCTGCCAAAGGCCAAGATGTCCCAATGATTGGGCAGACCAGATTCCAATAGCTAAAGCGCCGGCCCCAAGACAGGTCCAAAGCAGACTAATTCTTCCAAATGAAGAGCCGGCTCGTGCGAACATTTGCATTGCGACGAGACCGCTAAAAAAGCTATATGCGAGCGCAAGTAGCAAAAGTCCCGGATGGTGATGCTGAATCATTTCGAGCATGACGAGCGCCTTATTTACATATCAGCCTCATCTACCCATCCCGCTATTTCGGGTTTCATGCGATGTGACGAGACACGAAAAATTAAATCACCTCCGTGAATATTCAATTAATCGGCATACATATTACTGTCTTTGTTGAAGATGAATAGCATCCGTTGGGGCGCTGCATAAACCGGATACTGGATTCGAAAAACCGTCAATGAAGGCGCGTCATGAAAGCCGCCAGAGCTCTCATGCTTGGGCTAAGCCCGGAAGAATAGTCTTTACGCCTGCTAAAATCATGTCGACAGAAATGGCGAGTAGGATCATTCCCATTAATCGCGTCATGATCGATTTTAAAGTGTCGGACAGCAATCTGCCAAAGGCGCCGAAGCTTTTGATGAACAGGTCGGTATCCACGTCCAGGTACTTCTTTACCTTTGAAAGACGACTTTTTTGCGCGTCATTGATCTAGTCAAAGATCATGTGAAGCGGTGAGACGTTTACAGTGGGGGACGATCCGGAGCCCATACGCTGTGCGGATGTGGCGGTTCGTGCGGATGATGAAGCGGCTCGGGATGCGGACGCGGCGCGGCGCACGCAGTGGCCATCAATAATGCAGCTGCAAATGGAAAAAATCTCAACATAGCTCAGGTCTCGCTTTGGTGAAATGGCGACATGCGAAAGCCCTTCCGGACTAAGGTTCGTATGGATCTTTTGTCGCATTATTCTTCTAAAGGGCGGCTAAAGTTACTGTTCTGAAAATCTCAAAAGACTCTGTCAGCGAATATATCAGTTGATGATAATCAGTGATGTGTATGCTCAGCGAGCAGCGTTTTCGTCTATCTTCAAGCACGGCGCTGAGCGTCAACGGGTTGCGCGAACCAGACAGGTACGGGTGAGACTCTGGTCTAACGACAATACGCATACAGTAACGTAGGATTGAAAGTTGATATGCTTATCACTGATTGTGCCGATGCGGGCGCTAAAAAGTAGTTTTTGCTGTTTTTGATCAGTGAAGTTGAGACCAGAACGGTTTGACGGCGAGGCGGCGTTGATCCCATCTGGACGATGCGGGACTTTAGATGCGGCCGCATTTATCGCGTGGCCGTTGGCGGCGGGCGCAGCGGCGACTATCTCTCCCCCACAGTTGCTGCTGCGTCTTCCTCTGTGGGATCGCCGTCAATGTCGATGAGCGGAGCGCAAAACAAATCGCCGGCTTGTACCTGCGCATCGTCTCTCAATCGGGCGATATCGAGGCTGCCGGTGCGCAGCGAAAACCGCACGACGCCACGAAATGCATTTCCTAAATCATTCGCTTACACCGATCAGTATACCCATCATGTGAAATGAATATCGGAACGATTTGGCTGTGTACTTCTTCCATTGAATTTCTGACTCGCCTTTAGGGCCGGGGGCAAATGTATCATCAAGCAGGCAAAGCCTCGCGTAGCCGTCAGGACGCCTAGAGTGGATCTTTTTGGGCTGTCTGCGGGTGCTGATCGAGACCGATGATCCAACGGCTTGCCTCCAGGCAGTTTCAGCTCGAACGCTCGGAGCAGCAAGGGCCAGTGCCCAACGATTTCTGGGAATTGCCGCATCGGATAATTGAAGGAACCGCTTGGCTTCACATGGCGACGCGAATGAAACGCCGGGATGCGAAAGGTTTGAATTCAAAAGAGCATAGGAAGCCCACCATCTCACTTCGTCCGGTGAATTTCTGAATGCTTCGTAGAGCGTCGCGATTAAATCGTTGGCTTCCTTCATGTCGCTCGTGCGCCTCGGTTTCGCCGGCAAGATTACAGCGTTATGCACTGCGGTTTGCCTCCGGTTTAGACGTTCGCTCGAAATATGACGCGACACGCCTTCCCTTGTTTTTATATTGGCGATTGTTAGCGCGTTCTGGAGCCACTGGTCTGCTGTTGCTTCATCAACGCGCCAGCGAATTGCCGATGTACGGATCGAAAGCGTCTCCTGATAGGTCTTCAGTACGCGTTCGCAGGCGACGATATCGTCGATCGCCGCTTTTTCAGAAATCGAAGCGACCTCGCGGACGCTGCCATCTTCGATTGGCTCAAGAAGCTGCTTTTGCGGCGTGCAGTATTTGCCTGCGGTTTTCGCAAGCACCTTGATCAACGCCGTCGGCGTGTCGATTTTCCGTGCAGCGCGGAGGCTGATTGCGGCGGCGCCGGCTATTTCCTCCGGATTGAAGTCGAGCGGCGTTCGGGCGATCTTCGCGCCAAGGATGGAGCGCATGAGATGCATGTAGGTCTCCATCGTTGTCTTTGGATTGACCGTCCCTCAATCGCTTCGCCTCCAATGACACTGAAATACCGGAAATCAACGCAACCGCCGTCTCGAATTTTTCGCGATTTGGCGTAAGCGGCGGCCAGTCGGTTGAGAGGAGAGCGGCGAGCGGCGCTTTGGTGATTTGGGCGCGTTCGGCGAGTCGATTTCCAATGGCGGTCCAGGAGGAACGGCCTGCGGTCAATTCCGGGACCGAGTAGCCGAGCGATTGGAGGTCGTTTTCCAACAACGCCGGATTGAGCCCATCGATTAAAATTCCGGCCGCCAAGTCCGCCAATCTGGCGATCACCGCTGCCCGCTCATTTGGCTGAATCGGGCCAAAGGCGTCCGGCTCAAATTCCGTCGCCATTGGTCCCGCCAAAAAGGGCTTCGCGGATATCGATTTCGTCGGAAATCTCACCGGGTCGAAGGAGGTGCCGGCTTAGCTTTGTGCGACGCGAAATATCGCGTTGAGAGAGCCGCCATCGGCGCGCCAGATGAAGTCGGATATGCTCCCCGGAATCGCGACGATCGAATTGCTGAAAATGCAGCGCGTCGAGCTCGGATTGGGCCATGGCCACGATTTCGTCAGGGGCGATTTCACGCCACGAAACGAGACGAATTTCGAGCTCGATTTTGGCCTCGTGCGACAGCAACTCAAGGGCGTCAATCGCGGCGAATCCCGCGAAGTACAAAAACTGTTTTCGGCTCTTTTCAGCGCGCGTGACATGGATGGAAAACGCGTTGATGAAGGAGGGTAGAATGGCGGTTTCGAGGCCGTCGAGACGGAGCTGGCGAGGAGCATCAAACCAGAGATCAACGAGCGCTTTAACGGCCGGATGCGGCGTCAGTTCGACGCTTGAGAAGGGCTTCGTAAAGGCGGTTCCTTTGGCCGCGCGGTACTCCCACGTCGCCCGCAAATCAGTTGAACACCTGTTAGTGCGGGTGTCAAATTGGGTAATAATTTTAAACTGAAATAGGGACCAACTATTCTGATGCTTTCGGTCCCGCGGCGATTGTTGAGGATCGGCGTTGATCGGCAGGTGCTTTGTGAGATATCTAACTTATTGAATCACAACACATATCAATTGGCGCCGATTAGCGTCTGTTGAAATCTCAATGCGGGTATAGCCTGTCACGCCGGAGGTCGCGGGTTCGAGTCTCGTCACTCGCGCCATTTCATTCAAATGCTTAGCGCTAAAACTTAAACGATCAGCAAGCTGCAGATTGTTAGAATGACTTGTAGGTTTTGTTCATGACGGCCATCCTCTATTCATCGTCCGGGCCGCTGACGCCTCGGTCTTCGTAAACTTGACCTTGCTTATACCAAAGAACCGCAGTCAACGCAGTGCCTGCTATAATCAATCCGGAAAACCCCGCTACTAGCAGTTTATATTCAATGGTTGGAGTGATGATCACTGCTCCAGCGGTCATGGCTAGCCATAAAAGAGAACTGACGATCAAAAACGTGCGCATTGATGTCCTCAAAATAAAAATATTCCAGCGACGCAAATCATCACAAAAACAGACGCCGCCCCAGAACATCCAGACATGCAGCCAGATGCGACCCACGGCCAATGTTCGTCTTTCTCTGTCATGAAGGACTTCGAGTTACGCGCCTCAACACCAGCACGTGTGATGGTGTAAAACTTGCGTTTTGGGTGACCCCCATCCACCCGGCGGCTTGCGATCAGGCCGTTCGTCTCCAGCTTATGAAGGGCGGGGTATAAATCACCTGCGCTCAATGATGTCGCCTTTGCGATGGCCGCACCGCTGGCGGGCTCTGTGTCCGGCGAGAAGTATTCAAGTATTTGTCGTTCTGCCTTGTTCAAATTAGGGTCCTCTATGTACATCGCAATATGTATCTATTGGATTTTCACGACAGTGTTCATCCCACAATTCACACGAGCCGTTATCGAGCCCGTCCTCGCACATATATTTGTAGCATACTGCTTCGTCGGAACAGTAGTTGCGTTGAAACCATTCCGTTCGACCAATCAGAAATAACACAACTAGGATACCTGCAAAGGTGATGAGTGCCGTGCGCATCATGGTCCTCAAGTTTTGTCGTCAATGATATTCATTCGTTCGACTTCAGCAAGAAGCTTCCGCAATTCGGACCTTCCTTCATCCGTGATCGGAAGCTCCAAGTCCGAGACATGCATCCTAATTTTTTCGAGGCGGGGGTTGGCAATGGGGACCGATACGAAGTCATCATAATCCCAATCACCGCCGGTTCCATCGTGAAATTCCCGAAGAAATTTTGAAACATCAGATGGGCTTATATTCGCTGGCTTCTCGAATGGCAGTAGTATGAGTTTCACCACAATAAAGATCGGCAAAAGCACGATGCCTAATACTATACCGAGGAAGTTTCGCCATTTAGGGGCTTCGGGATCATAGAAAACAAAATGCAATTATTCGGTCCTCAATTTGCGTTGAGAAAATAAAACACGCTGGGCAAGCCATAAAGAGCAAAAGCAACTATCATAGTTATGACTACGATCCACGCTGTGGCGGATTTATGAGTCGCAAACCAGTTCGCCAATCGCTTCATGAGGGTCCTATAATCAGCAAAATATGTTTGGGTCATAACACGGATTGATTGAGTTTAGACCGTCGGATCCGTGATCTGCGATTTCATCGATTACAGGATTTCCCATTATAACACGCGTTGTCTCGAATGTGATGACCATTGCTAGTGCAGCGAACATTACGGCGAGTTTGCGTTTTGTCATCCTGTCGGTCCTCTATTGAGTGCTTAGTATCACGATTTCTAATGGCCGTCTTTTTCTATAGAGCCACAACCCGAATATGATGAGTGCGCCGAACATTAAGGCATGAAGCACTAGAATAATTGGCAACAAGATTATCATTGGGAGCATGACTATTGCTGCACTCGCCCCTGAGACTGTCTCTCCGTTCATCTCCATAGTGCCGCTAAGAAGCATACCTACAAAGATCAAAGTGAACATCGGCACCATTATCGCGCCCCAGCCGAGCACCCAGCCTGTAGTCACGAGCTTATAAATGCTGCCGAGCTGTAGTTTACCGTCAATTACGTTCAACTTTATGAAGTGGTCATCAGATTACTCGCCCGTATCTGGGTTTCCGCCCCCGCCGTCACCATTGCCGGTGTCGGGGTTTCCTCCGCCATTGCCGCCGCCCGAACCATGTCCGTTTGGTGATGGCTGAGCCGGGCGATTATCGGTAGGTTTATTTCCCTTGTCGTTCTTATCTTTCTTTTCGTTCTCATCGTTGTTCATAAGTTCCTCCTTCGTTTAGTGGTCTCCTAAAAGCCAAGCGCGTTTGCGATCATAATGAATAAAATAGACAGCGGTATAACACTTGCGATTACGCAACACCAAAAAATCGTCTTATTATCAATCATTCGATCGGTCCTCTGTGGACGGGTGACCCTGTTGGGTCACCCGCAATGTTACAATTGATTATTTCGGTTCGCACCATAACTCACCCAAGCAGGGGTATGTGTCGCCATCATCTCGAAAACAGCTAAATCTTACGCCAGAGCAAAAATCCGACCATCGCTGGGTCCTCTAATGGTCCTGAGCATCATACGCCGCCGCGTCTGCGCAATCTCCATATCGATTTTTGAAAGCACTTTCTAAGATAGGGCGAAAATCCGAGTATTCGGACGCATCCATACCTTCGGCGTATAGCAGCGATGTGGCAAAGTCGTCAGCATTGATTCGGCCGTTGTATTTACTGATCAAAGATGATCCAGACAGCCATGCACAGATTCCAGTATTTTGACATATATCGCCTAGAAGGAGATTAAGGTCGTCTGCGAGGGCAGGTCGTCTTTTTTAGTCCACTTCAATGGCGGCTCTCCAGAACAAACAGCCCTCAATAAAAAAGTCGTTCAATGGCCTCAACTAGGAGCCTGCTGATTATCGCAAACCCAAATAATATTCCAATCCAACCAAACATGTTCTTCATTGTCCGAATACGGGTAGCTTTGTGAATGCAATAAAACAGTGCAACGAAGTTTGCAGCCCCCACGATTGTTAAAATTGTGTCGAAGCTCAAATCAGAGTCCTCAAACTAATCAGCGCGTCAAAAGAAAGTACAGACCGTAGATAACGCCAAAGCAAATTCCCATAGCCAAAAAATTAAGCAAGAGGCGCTGCCAAAAGGATATTTTGCTTTCGTCGAATTTCATCTGGTCGGTCCTCTAGTCTCTATAATAGCATGATAAATATTCGTCGACTGAATGTATATCCCAATAAAGCAAGGTAGCTTTATATTCTTAGCCTTATGCGGGAAGGCCGGAGGCGAAACCGCTCAGTCCTCTGCCGCCTGCCTGATCTCCATGCGGAGTGTTTCGTCCCCTTCATGGGCGAGGTCGGTGCGGCCGGTGAGGACGATCATGTCGTCATGGGCGGAGAACGCCAGCATGTCCGCATTGTCCGTGAACTGACCAGAACTGACTTCCGGGTTGGCGCGCCGCCACAGGGCGAGCTTCAACGCGACCCCGTCGAGGTGGGCGGCCCGCGTTGCGGCGATGGCGGTGAGGGCGCTTCGCTGCGCGTCCCAGAACGCGGCCTGGCGCGCCAGGACGGCGCGCACCGCCGGGCAATCGTCCCATGAGACGCCGCGCGCCGTCGCCGCTTTTTCCGCATGCTCCAGCGCGTCGATGCTCGCTTCCAATTCGGCGTCATAGGTCAGCCAGTCGGCGTATAAATCGAACAGGGGCGCGTCGTCTCCGACAGGTCCCGACTGTTTTGCGAGGGCCGGGCGGGGCGCGAGCGCAGTGGGCGTGAGCGCGGCGGGGGCCGCCAGCGCGATTTTGAGCAAGTGTCGTCGATGGGTCATGACATTGCATTCCCTGTGGTTAGAGCTTAAATATTATCGCTGAAAGCTAACTATCACACGCTGAGCGCCATTTCAAGCGGTCAGCGCTAAATTTATGGATATTTATCTAAGATCATGACGTTGAGAACAGCAGAACAGTTACGAGCGGCGCGCGCATTGTTGAAACTGAAACAAAGCGAGGTCGCAGAACTGTCCGACGTTTCCGAAGCAACAGTAAGACGATTAGAAAATGAAAGAGGGACGCTCGGCATTCAGGTGACGACCCTCGACAAGCTGCAACGGGCTTTCGAAAAGGCCGGCGTGCGCTTCATCGGCGAGGCCGAAGCCAGCCTCGACGGCGGCCCCGGCGTCCGGCTGGAGAAGGCGGCGGATTGAGGGCGCGGGCTTCTGCATTCAGGCAAAAAAGTCGCCAAAGCTGGACGTGAAAAAGGTTGCACCGATTGCCCGGTATCCGCTCCGATGCTTAGCCTCTGGCTAAGTCGGTAGTACGTTGTTTTGTACTTGCTCTTCATGTGCGCGCTTCGATCGTGGATCCAAGGAATCTGCTGTTGCTTACTGAGCCCCTATAATGTGCTAAACTATAGGCGACATTGGGGGGTGGAAATGAAATCACGAATAATTGCGGTGTGGAACTTCATCAAGAAGCTCCGCCTTATTGTCTTCGGCATTTCGGCTGTCTTGGGCTCAGTCGCTTGGTTTGTTATCCTTAAGCGTGACGATCCAGAGCAGCTGCAGGATTCTGTTCGTGAACAGATTGATCTATACACGTATCTAATCAATAGTTTTTTTAGCGGCTTTGGCCTTTGGGAGCCTCCGCTGAGTGAGAGCCAACAGCTCTGGTTTGTGCTGTGGGTTTTCTTCGCATTTGTGAACTTCAAGTTCCTGCAGGGCGTGGGCAGGCGGATGAAGAACATCGCCGTCGATAAGTATCATCGCCACCAAGGGTATGCTCGAGAAGGTAAAAAATGGGCCGCGAAATATGCCGACATGCCCTTTGACAAGTTTCTCCGCGAACAGGGCTACCTCAACGACGGAACAGTATTGAGTGCAATTTTAGCGGTGATGTTCGGCCCGTTTCTGCCAATTCTGGTCGGGGTTTTGCTTGTGTTCTCGATTCTCAAGCCCAGTATTTTTACGGTCATAATTATGATGGCCGTCTATTGGTATGGCTCTGCGCTCCTGCTCGAATCCCTCCTGTTCATGCTGGTTCGAGGTTTGGCGCTCTTGATTTAGGTTGAAGTGACGCTGGAAGTAATGCGCCCGCCGCTCTCGTATAACCGTTTCAGAAGCAGTCGTAAGACGATTAGAGAATGAAAGGGGCACACTCGGCATTTAGGTGACGACCCTCGACAAACTGCAACGGGCTTTTGAAAAGGCGGGCGTACGCTTCATCGGAGAGTCCGAAGCCAGTCTCGACGGCGGCCCCGGCGTAAGGCTGGAAAAGGTGAGGAATTAGACGTGCGGGAGCGACTTTCGCTTTGTGGCTCATTGCAGTTACAGAAGCGGGAAACTACGGTTTCACAATGGAAATGAAACGCACCCATCGCAGATGGATTTGGCTCGCGGCTGCGGTCATGGCGATGGGCGCTTTCGTTGCGTTAAACTGGCAAACACTTGCCCTCTCAGCAGCGTTTGCATTGGCGGAGCGGCGTCCCGCTTTGCTGGTTGACGCTGAATGGAACGAACCAGCCTCAGCACGTAAATTTTTGAATCGCTTTCCGCCTGGAACGAATGAAAGCGAACTCCTTAAATGGTTAGGAGCCAACAAATTTGATATTGATCTCGATGCAAGGCGGGCCGACAGGCGGATAAGCGGCCTGCCATGCAATGAGATTGTCAAGATCAAGTGGTCGACAGGGCCGAACAGTACGATTGATAATTTGGACGTTCGCGTTTCCGAAGCGGGTTGCCTGTAAGGCAGATCGTATACGCTTCATCGGCGAGGCCGAAGCCAGCCTCGACGGCGGCCCCGGCGTGACGCTGGAAAAATACTGTTCAACGCGGATACGAGTTATGAATGCAGTGTGCCTGGCCGTTGAGGTATTTGCAAAAAGCCGAAAAATTGCGAAACTTTCCTATGTCACGAAGCTAATTCGTAAATCATGGGCGTTCGTAACGACCACGCTTTATCCAGTCGCTTTCCGGCCGAATAACAACAGGAGACTTAAAGTGAAGTATTTTACTGTGCTCACAATCGGGCTCCTTATTTCAACAAATTCGGCGTATGCGCAAACGGCGGAGACGCCTGAAGACATCATTGAAAAACGCCTGGAACGCGCACGCGGCATTTTTGCAAACAGCGACGCGCCATATATTGGATCAAAAATTGGCCGCGCTGAGTGGTTGGATGACCGTCAACTCGCCTTCACGGCCTCGGAATACGAACAAGACGCTGAGACCTTTTCTTTTGATGTGACCGATAAAAGTCAGTCTAAGGTTGACAATGATGCGCTGCCTCCAGCGCCCGAGCGCTGGCCTGCGGGCGTGGGTATGGCCGGCGGTCCGGGGCCTGAGCTTCTGACATCGCCGAATGGCCGATGGGAGGTAACAAGCGACGGGCCGAATCTGGTTTTGACCGACCTTCAAAGCGGCAATGTTAAGGTGCTGACCGAAGACGGTAGGCCGGACTACGCCTATGGGCAGGGGCATCTTATCGGCTGGTCCGGACAACTGCCTATTAAACTGGCTGGCGTCACGCCTGCCCCTTCTATTTTATGGTCTCCGGATAGTAAAAGATTTTTGACATTCGTAGCCGACACGCGAGACGTGCGGCGCGTGCCGTACATCGAAACAACAAAAAACGAAGACGGCGGGCCTGATATCAAGCTCCACAAGACAATCACCCCATGGCCGGGCGACGAAAACCTTCCGTCAGCTGAATTTCAAATATTCACCGCCGCCACAGGAACGACGGTGCGCGTTGACCTCCCGGAGAAGTTTGTGCGGGCCGGCGATCCCTTGCGGCGTGGCCTCGCGGCATGGTCGGAAGACGGCGAATACTGTGTTTTGACGCTCACGGATTTGCGTGACCGGGTGCTGACGAGTTGGCGCATTGACGCGGCGACGGGCAAAGCATCAAAAATTTATGAGGAAACCGGGTATTTTATGTCGCTCGGACGCCCCTGGTATATGTATCCCCGGCTAATCGGCGACGAATTACTGGTTTGGTCTAACCGTGATGAATACGCTCATATGTATCGATATAACGCACGCAACGGCGAATTCCTGAATGCGGTGACGAGCGGCGCGATCCATGTCTGGGAATTTGTGGGCGTGCGAGAAAATTGGGTTTACTTTCTCGCTGGCGTGTTAGATGGCGAAAGGGATCCGTATCAAAAACAGCTTTTTCGATCAAAACTCGACGGATCGGAACAGGAACAATTGACGGACAATAATGCAGACTATGGCGCCCTGGCGTCGTCAAATCTGGATTACATATTCCTAACGGAAAGAACGCTCGCCAATCCATTATCTCATTATTTGATCGACTACGAAGGAAACACCATTCATCAATTTTCAACGCCCAAATATCTCGAAGGCTTCATTGCGCCTGAGCGTGTGTCTGGAACAGGTCGCGACAACCGCACCTCTGTTTGGGGCACGTTGTTCAAACCGGCGGATTTCGATCCGAGCCGGTCTTATCCCATCCTGCACTACGTTCATGGCACCGTCGGATGGACTACGGGCCCTTTGGGTATTGATCAGTGGTTCGGCATGCAAGGGCAAGCACTTGCCGAGCTTGGGTTTATCGTGATGGTCGCTGACGGCATCGGCGGCGGCGGGAGAACGCGATCATACGCATACGTATCGCATGATGACGGTCATCAATGCGGACAAGTCTACGACAATTTGCTTCTGATGAGAGCGGTCGCCGAGTCCAGACCATACATGGATATCGGTCGTGTCGGCATGGTCGGTGTTTCACAGGGAGGGAATTGCGCGAGCCGCGCCATATTTGAGTTTCCTGACAGCGTTCACGTCGCGGTCAGTATGTCGGGAAATCAGGACAGCCGGATGATTAACGCTTCAGAACTGCACGAATATATCGGTCTGCCAAGCGATGATCCGGAAGCCTATCGGGCCCAAAGCAATGCGCAACTCGCCCATCAGCTTGAAGGCAAGCTTATGCTGATCCACGGGACCCTTGACGACGATGTGCCGCTGGTAAACTCGCTTCATCTCATTGATGCGTTGATCGAAGGAAATAAGGATTATGATCTCGTCCTCATTCCGAATGCTGTTCATGCGATATCTGGCAATCCATATGTATTAGCCAGAATATGGAGCTATTTTCTCGAGCACTTGCGCGACGAGAAACTACCGGCCTTTGATAATCGTTAGGCGTATAGCAAGGGGCGTATTCAACGGTTATCTCACGTGCAAAAAATGAACTCAATCATATCATGTATAAATGCAAGGCGCTTACACTGAATTTTTCTAAGTAATCGTTCGATCGCCAATGGAGAGATTGTGATCCCATACAAGAATGCGCATTTTTTTATTCTCGCGCTAATTCCAGCATCGCTGGTGGCCTTTTGGCCGGGATTTTTCTCGGCTATGTCGCAAGCAAGTCTCGCGGTTCATATTCACAGTTGGTCGGCGACAGCCTGGGTTCTTTTATTGGCTTCACAGAGTTGGTCAATCCATAATGGACGCCACGCCTTACACCGTTTTACGGGAATGCTTAGTCTTGCGATATTCCCGGTATTCCTGGCGAGTTTTCTGCTTGTCATACAATCTGAAGCGCAGACCGTTTTAGACGGCAATCCCTATCGCGCTGTCTTTGCTCCTGGGATCGGCGTTCTCACGCTTGTCGCCTTTTTTGCCATTGGGTTGCTTTATTATGGCGGCCTGAAAAACAGAAGTAACATCCAGTTACATGCGCGTTATATGCTGGCCATTCCGTTTCTATTTACTGAGTCGATTTTTGGTCGTGTGTTTAACGCATTTTTACCGGGCCTTACCGTTAACTCACTAGACGACATACGCAATATTTACTGGGCTATTCACTTGTCACAAGCGCTGGCGATTGGGTTGGCGGCCTTTCTCTATTTTCAAAACCGCAAGTTTGGCGCTCCTTTCCTGATTGTCGGTATGGCGCTTATTCTACAAAGCCTCGGCCTGGAAATATTCGACGATTTAGGCTGGTGGCGTAACGTGTATCTCGCCAGCGCAGAGCGACCACTTGCGGTCCCGCTTCTTATTGGTCTCATCGCCGCTATCACAATTGCTTGGCGAGGGTGGGTTAGCGGGAAACGTCTCTAAAATTTGAAGGCTGTTGTCAGCGGTATTGCGAACGCGCGAAATGTGAAAGTTTTGCCAGCGATGCGAATGTCTGCTTTGGGGCCGGTCCTTCATGGAAGAGACAGTTCTTTACCACAAGCAGTCATTAGTGCGTCTGCCGTCCAAATATATCAATGCGTGTGCGGACTGGTTCCAGAAGCAGGTTGGCCGGAAAACTGCAGCGGCGCGTCCTGTGGCGCAGATATCGGCGAGGCCGAAGCCAGCCTCGACGGCGGCCCCGGCGTGAGGCTGGAAAAGGCGGAGGGATTAAGAGTGTGGGCGGCCAGAACCGACTCAGCCGCGATCAGCCGAATAGCGGAGGCAGGCGATCAGACGCAGGATTTCAGAGGTTTATTATTTGATCCTGGAGCAGTTTTGGGTAAGAATGAGCAATAATATTGTAAAGTTTTTTCTTTGGCGTCTATCTCTTTTCCAAGGCCAAAAAGTGACTATTGATGGCCGCTTCACAATTTTGGGGGTTTATATGCACCGTTTCCTACTTCTGATTGCTCTTTTGGCCACTGCGGTTTCGCCATTATCTCCGCTCGCACAAAACGCTCATGCGCAACTTTTCGGCAAAGGCGGAGAAGACATTCTGCGCGGTCTTGGTAAGAAGGTCGTAGAGCCTGCCGTAGGATGCGGGTATTTGGGCGCCGCGGCTGGGAGCATTACACAAGACAGGGATGTCGCGAAGTGGAGCGGTATTGGTTCAGCTGCACTTTGCACTGCGCTGTCTCTGGAAATGGATCGTCAGAGAATAGCGGCGCTTAAACGCGAACAAGAGCTTGATGAGGCGATTGCACAACAAAAAATCAGCAATGACGAACTGGTTGCTGAAAACGAAAAGCTACGTTTGCGTCTTAACGAACTACAGCAAAAAGCGAATCGTCTTGAGGACGAACTCCGCACCAATCCGGATAATGTTCTTCGACTGACCGCTGAGATTCAACGAGAAAAAGACAGTGCGAAAGAGCGCCTTGAAGTCGTTGATGACCGTTTAGAATTCGTCAATGAAATCATTTCGAATGATCAAACAAGTCATGATGAGCGAACGAGACAAACGGAGATTAGACGCATTCTCCTTGAACGTCGTGAAATTTTGATTGCAACTTCCAATATTGTAGCCTCGTCATCCAATTCTTAAAGCTAGCTAAGTATAATCTCATGAAAGCTCTAGCTTTGGTCAGCTGCTTTTTTGCACTCATAGGCTGTGCATACGAAAAATCGGCAGAGCAGTGTGACCCTCGTCGTGTTGGGTTTTGGGAAAATCTTGGATGCCAGCAGCATTGGCAATCCCGAATAGAGTTACGTGAAAAAGAGCTTGACCGGTTGTATGCAAAGCATGATCGACTCATAACGGAAAACGCTGACTTAACAAAAAAGATAGCTGTCAGTAGAGAAACAATATCGTTTCTAGAGAAAGAATTAGAACCGTCAAGGCGCAGGTTGCACGCGTTATCAAAAGTAAAGTTGACTCAAGAAAATTATAACCAACATTTTCATGCGCTTTCAAAAGAATTAGCGTTCCTGGTGAAGGGCTTAGATGCTGCAACGCAGGCGCGGCTCGGATGTTCTACGAAGGAATATGAACGCGTAATCGCTCATACGCGTCCACTAACTTCTTTTGGACAAGAATCATTGGAGTGGGTTGCAAGTATTTATGGGTCCAAAAAGCTCGGGGATGAAATAGAGAAGGTGGCGCCAAAGTTTATTAGTAACGCTTATGATTTATTGAGCGGCATTGCAACCGTTGTAGATACATTTAATCGGCTGGATCGCCTTACGAGAACTGTAACCGAATACGAAACGCGCACTGAAATAATAACGACGTGTCAATGAATGACGTGGAATGGCATAGTTTCGGCATCTGCTTTTTAATACATTTCGATGAGCGCCCCTAATTCTGGTTCCGCAGAGTTTGGATATGTATTGACCGCTTTTAGTCACGCCAGTGCGTGAGGTTTAATGCGCTGATGACAAGTCCAATCAGCAATAAATCCTTTTAACGCTTGGAGTATTGGGGCGGTCAACTGTCATCGTATCCAGAGATGCTCACACAGGAGGGGAATATGTGGGAGCACAAGAGTGACGCCATGTGCTTGACGTGCGGCAACAAACTCGGTGTCGGCTCAGCCATCTGCAATTATTGCGAAGCGAAACGCCGCGAAGAAATGAAAAGCAAATCCGGCGGCGGCAATAGTGGATGTGGGGTGGCAAGCCTGTCTCTTACCACCAGCGCGCTCTCAGGCGTTTCCTACACTATTGCGCAGCTCTTTAAACTTATCGCGTGACGCATGCACCGTGATGTCCGCTTCATCGGCGAGGCCGAAGCCAGCCTCGACGGCGGCCCCGGCGTGAGGTTGGAGAAGGCGGGGGCTGAAAAAGCATCCATTAAGGCCCGCTTCGTGGGGGCGCCTGACGCCAACCTTTTTATGGCGGCTTTTGGTCGGAAGCGGACATTCGTTTTGTGGATATGGTTGAGTTTACTGAAGCCGGCGCATAGAGATGCAAGGTCCCACCAGTACGACTCAGAGAGAACATTTGGCATGAGCAAAGAGTTTGGCCTCCCGCTATACTATGACGGTGTATCTCTGGAGCAGATGCAGGACCGGTTAAGGCGTACTTATCTGGAGGACGTTGGATGGAATGAGAGCGCGGATCGTAAGCTTGCATCCAGAAATGGCGAACCTGTTCCATGGTTCACCTATTCCGCAATTGACTTCCTGGAACGAGAGTTGGGGGCGACCGAAAAAATCTTCGAATATGGCGGCGGTCAATCAACGCTTTATTGGGCCGAGAGGGTCAATCAAATATCGAGTGTTGATCACGATGAAGCGTTCGGGGCCTATATAAAATCGAAGCTTCCTGAAAATGCGACGCTTTCGATATTTGGCGAAAATGCGCCTTTGCCAGATGAGCTATATGAGTTATCGACAAACCGCCCTCATCTGGTGGATCCGGAGCGTACGGAACAGACATTTCGGAGCGGTCAGCTCAACAATAAATTTTTACGATACGGTCTCGATTTGTTGACCTATGAGAAAGACCATTTTGATGTGGTTATTGTCGATGGAATGGCCCGGAATTTATCGACTTGGTCAGCGATAGAGCATTTTCAATCTGGTGGCTTTATTGTCTTCGACAACTCTGACCGCGACTATTATCAACCAGCATTCGACATGCTTGAAGCTGCACAATACAGGCGGATCGACTTTTCCGGGTTGGGGCCGGTCAACCCTTATGGCTGGCGCACATCGGTGTTTTATAAGCCGTCCTCGTTTACAGGAACCACATGGTTCAAACCCGCGACGCATAATCCAGAATCCGCCAAGCCAGATCAACCGAATGCGAACAAGCTTGGAATTCTCGTGCTTGGTTTCAATCGGCCTTTCCACCTACAGGCGGTGTTGGAAAGTTTGCGTCTACAGGACCGACTCTCTGATACACATGTCTGGATAGATGGCACACAGGGACGCGGCGAGTATGCCGATAAGAACAAAAGAACGATCGAGATAGCGAAGAGATTTCCACTGAAAGAACTCTCCACCCCCTGGGGACACTTTGGTATCGAAAAGCTAATGCTTGATGCGCTTGAGCATATTACAAGCCTCTACGACCGTGTGCTGATTTTGGAAGATGATTGCTTCCCGCTTGAAGGCTGCATCGACGCCATTGAACGAGAATTGGATGAAGTCGCGGAAGATGAGTCCATCTATTCGATCTACGGACACCATTTCGGAACGGAGCCCTCTGAAAATCGAAGTTTTTCGAGATTCCAGGGATGGGGCTGGGCGGCCCATAGCCGACAGATTCAAAGAATACTTCCAGAGCTCAGAGAATTGTTCAATTTGAACGAGGGCGCTTACTTGGCATGGGTAAAAGATCAGCTCAACGATGAAATTGTTTCGAAGCTTGACCGAACGCCCGGCCGCAACGTTCTCGGTGTGCTTGACCGCGGTTATTCGTGGGATTCAGCGACTTGCCTTTTAACTGCACGCGACGGCCTTTCTCACAGAAGAACGGATGGCGTAACAATTAAGAATACGGGCATTACCGAAGGAGTAGGCCACTTTCAGAAAGATACAGAGTTGTTTCGTTCCGCGCCGCTTAACATGATAACTGTCGATGAGTGTTGGTCACACTATGACACAAAAAGCGTCGCCGTCTCATTAGACGGGCGGTCACATGCCCTTGACGAACTGGATACTCTTCTTGAACCGCATCTTCCCGATACGCCAGGTTTTTTCATTGAACTCGGCGCATTTGATGGCGTGACCCAAAGCAACTCGGTTAAACTTGAATCGAAGGGGTGGAAAGGGATGCTCATTGAGGCCAATCCGGGCGCTTATGCACGATGTGTAAAATCACGGCCCGGGTGTCTCGTTGAACATGCCGCCTGCGTCTCTTCTGAATTTGAGAACGAAACACTCAAAATAACAGATGTTGGTCTCATGTCTGTTCCAGAGACGTCCGACCTTGATTCCGACCAGCGCGCTGATTGGATAGAAAGGGGGGCTTCTTTTGCAAAACGCGCTCCTCAAGTTTTAGAAGTCAGAGCCAAAACACTCAGTCATTTACTTGACCAAAACGGCATCGAACAAATCGACCTTCTCTTACTCGATGTTGAAGGTGCTGAGGTGGATGTGCTCGCGGGAATCGATTTTTCGAGACATGCGCCAAAACTTATCGTTGCTGAAGACGCCTATAGCGACAGTGTCGAGGCTTTTCTTATTTCGCGAGGATATTCGAAAAAAGCCGTTCTTTTGGAGCGTAAATATACGCGGGATCAGCTCTATGTTCGTCAGATGTCCAGCTAAGGGTTGCCGGACAAATGGTTTCGTATTTTACAATTTCGAGTTCGAGTGGATCGACCGGGACGAAGCGAAGGACGCCCTTGGCGACATAATGCAACAGGGCTGACCGCCCGATATGATCCTGCAGGGTCCAAGGGTCCGCCGCGAGATAAGTTGAAACAACTATAGTCTTAACGAAGTTTATTCAGCCCCGAAACGGCAGGCGCGCGCCAGCGTGAAGAGGCGGTCTTCGAGCGCCGTGATCGTATCCGTGTCCGCTTTCAGGGCTGCATTGACGGCTATCAGGTCTTTCGGATTGACGCCCGGTTCCAGGAACTCGAGCGATGTGGTGCGCAGCAGAAAAAAATAGTGGCGGTCGCCGTCGATCAGGTTCAGGGTGACGTCAATGTCCGGACCCGGATCATCGCCATTTAGATAGAGCGCCCACAAATCACGCCCCATATAGCCCGGGCCTTTGACGAAATAGGGCAGTTGCAGCACCGCCATGCCATATTCCAGGCCGTCGCGGGTTCCCCGGGTCTCGCGCAGCAAGCCGTAATTGCCACCGCCATAACCGGAGGCGTAGACGGCCTCGCGGTCTTCATCGGGGCGCAGCGGGCGGAACAGAATTTCCAGCCAGCGCTTTTCATCTGCGCTGTCGGTGAAGCGGATCGTCGAACTGGGGACTATCTTGCGGGGATAGACAGGCTCGGTGCGTAGCGGCCCTTCCCATGGTTTGCGTTCGTCCACCGGGATCACGACTTGCCGGGTGCGGACGATTTCGGCGGCGTCAATGATCGTGACATCGCCCGCAAAGCCCTGATCAGGGCCGGGCAGCGGGCACTGGAAGGCGCCGTCGGCCTGCGTATAGACGCCGTCCTCGACGCTGCCGAGAACGGGCAGGGTTCGATCCATGATCGCGCATCCGGCTAACAGGCCGATGGCGAGCAGCGCCACCTTGCCCATTTTCATATGCCTGCCCTCAATTTTGCCTGTCCTCAATTTTGATCGTCTAGCTTTTTGCTATTCTCTTCAAGCTTTTTGAATGCGTTCTTGTATTCCTTCTCAGTCGACATATCGAATAAGAAGAAAGCTATTCCCCCGACAATTGGTACGGCTAAAATGCCAGCAAGTATCATCCAATTAGCCATGACTTAGAGTCCTCTATAGCAATAAATAAGCTCCCCCCGGCCACCAATTCGGAACAGATGTATCAGGGCCAAGCCGAACGGCAAACACTTCAAAGATGAGTGTATTGAGAAGAAATAAGCAAAGGAACACACCGAGCCAAAGGAAGAAGCTCTTGCCAGTGGGTTTTCGGATAAACGCTAAAACAACCACGACGGCTGCGATAAGGTTCAGCAAGTCGTAAATTGCTTGTGACTCCTGAATACTCACCTTGTGCATCCTCAGTTGGTGTTCATGAAAATTGATCGTCAAATTTCCGAATAGCTTCCGACAGTGACTTATATGCCGCGCGCTGCCTGAGCCCGTCGTCCTCGATAAATAATTCCACCAACTGCGCTGCGTGATCTTCCTTAGTTTTCTTGCTGTATGGCAAATGAAAAAAATCTGCGCTTTGTATATGGAACAGGTTTGTCTCTAAGTTTTCAAAGCAAGTGTAACGCTTGGCGCTCTTGTGTCCGTGTCGCGTCCAAACATAAATCTGTCGATACAGTTGTTCCGCCATATTTCCTTTTTGTCCTGCACATCCTCATACATCATGCACCATAAGGCGGGGATTGTCAGCTATGGGCGTTTTTCGGGGCGGCGGCGTAATTTCCATATTTCCAGTCCTATGCTGGAGGGCCGAGACGAAACCACTTAACGCTCGGCCACTAAATTTTCGATCTCCGCACGGAGCGTCTCGTCGCCTTCATGGGCGAGGTCGGTGCGGCCGGTGAGGGCGATCATGTCGTCATGGGCGGAGAACGCCAGCATGTCCGCATTGTCCGTAAACTGACCAGAGCTTGCCTCCGGGTTGGCGCGCCGCCACAGGGCGAGTTTCAATGCGACCCCGTCAAGGCGGGCGGCCCGCGTCGCGGCGATGGCGGTGACGGCGCTTCGCTGCGCATCCCAGAACGCCGCCTGACGCGCCAGCACGGCGCGCACCGCCGGACAGTCGTCCCATGAGACGCCGCGGGCCGTCGCCGCTTTTTCGGCGCGTTCCAGCGCGTTGAGGCTCGCCTGCATTTCACCATCATAAGTCAGCCAGTCGGCGTATAAGGCGAAGAGGCGCGCGTCTCCGCCACCACGCGGCAACGAAACCGCATTGGCGGGTGAGAGGGCGGCGGCGGGCGCAAGCAATGCAGCCTTGAGCAGGCGTCGTCGATGGGTCATCGCGTCATCGGTTTTCACTTGGGGCTTTGAGAAGGCTTTCTTGAATTTGGGCATAACTGTTCCTTATTCGATTGTTTTTCAATCGAAAGTGGGTTATATTGGTCCATTAGCTAAAAGCCCTTTTAGAGCCTTTGGCGAAATGGTCGTTTTAACTTCTATAAGGATTAAAATAGCTCTTTTTAAAGTTGAAGTAAACCTTAAAAAAGCTGATTTTTGAAAAATGAGATGATTACGGGAGCACAACTTCGCATGGCGCGCGGACATCTGCGCTGGTCGGTCAAAGACCTGCACGAGAAAAGCGGCGTCAGCATATCCACCATTAAGCGCATGGAAGAAGTCGACGGCGTTTCCAACGCCCGCGGCAGCAGCATGGAAGCTGTGCGTAAGACTTTAGAAGCGGAAGGCATACGCTTTGTCGGCGACAAGGAAGCCAGCCTCGCCGGCGGCCCCGGCGTCCGCCTGGAAAAAGCGGGGGATTGAAGGAGCCGGGCGCCTTAAATCGTGGCGGGATTTTTCTGTTCAAAAATTTCAAGAGTATCTGTCGAACAGACGCAGTTTGCGCCGCAACTCTTGCACCTGCAGCCAAATTCTCCGGCTAACGGTATGCCATCACCCGCGCCGCCGCCGGAGTAAGGAAACACTGGAATGACACTCTTGCAGCGCGTACACACCACGCCGCGAACATATTTCTGAGTGGTTTCCGTGAACAACTTCCTGATACTCCACCGCAACTTTTCCCCAGGCTGATATGAACTTTTTATGACGAGGCGGTCAAGACCCGCGCCGCGTGCAAATCCCGCGACGCGATAGCGCATTGATAGCGACCCAAAGGTCGTATCGGCGTCGATAAAACTTGAGAGTTGTTGCGGCGCACGCGCCTCTTGTTCGCTCTAACCTTTGAGAGGCGGCGATAAGGAATCAATTCTGTCACATTGTTATCGTAGGGGTGCGTCGCGCTTTGCTAAGCGCTAGCGACATCGCCCTCCCAACTTGATCCGGCCGCCAGATGGCGGTCGGTTTTCTATATTCGGACAGAGCCATATGCAGTCGCCAGGGCGATTGCCGCCCGCGCTATGCCAATCCGTAAGCGGATTAATACCAGAAACAGGCTGACTGTATACCGCGATGGTTCGGCGCGTCCTGTGGGGCAAACGCATGGGTGATAAGGAAGCCAGCCTCGACGGCGGCCCCGGCGCGCGCCTCGCCAAACCGGTTGACGAATAGTCTTTTACGGTCGGGAAAACCACCATCCTTCGAGGCTCGCGAGCCTTGCTCGCTCGCATTTCAGGATGAGGACTGTTTTATATTCTCAACCCTCATCCTGAGGTGCGATTGCGAATGCAATCGCCTCGAAGGATGGAAGCAGAAGGCATACGCTTTGTCGGCGACAAGGAAGCGAGCCTCGCCGGCGGCCCCGGCGTCCGCCTGGAAAAAGCGGGGGATTAGGGGAGCGCGGCTAGCGCAAACGCCAAATCTGCCTTTCGAAGCATCTGCCGCTAAGGCAGACATTCGCCAAAAGCAGACATTGCGAGAAATATCTATACACTGTTAGGTCAACCACAATGACGTCTTGGTGTTATTCAAAATACTAGTTTTCTGCAGGGGTATTATGGCCAGATTTATCCTGACTTTTCTATTTCTTGTCTGCGCATCTTGTTCATCAATTGATCAACAAAACCCGCAAAACGATATCAACCCATATTGGGAATTTAAAGGATTCAGTAAGCTCTATATCGGAGCCGACCCGGACAGAATTTCAAGCGGCGGTCGATACAAAGCGCAGATGAAATATTACGATGCGCCAACGCCATTTAGGTTCTTTGCTTCGGTCATGCTATGGAATTCCGGAATGAACGCCACACTCAGTAAATGTGGTGAATATCTTCATACTGATGCGGAATCTAACCACGAAATCCAGAAATTAAAACAACCATTTGAAGATCTGGCTAAGCAAGAATTCCAAGAGCGTGGAATGGCGATCAGAACGTCAGGTAATATGCTCTTTTCTGTGAGATGGGAAGTATCGGATGTTCCCACAGAGTTATCAAAACAAGCGCCAACAAACTTTTGCCTGGTTCAAACGAAGGTAGAGGTCGGCGAAAGAACCCTCGTCGACCCTGTGTCGGGGGAAGATTACACGCCTCGAATGAATCGTTTTCCGGTCAGTTTACCGCCACAAGAAGGCACCCCACTATACAGAAGGGAATTGCTATATTTCGTGTCTGCAGAGAAGTTGCGAGACGTAATGGAAATTGAGCTTCTAGAAATTTTGGAACAAATGCTGCCAACATTGAACGGTGAAATTGTAGACCAGTGTGGGATTTTCAAGGTGGACCCCGTGGAAGAATGTACAAGAGACTACACGGGTCAAATACTGAATCAAGAAGAAGCCTTGAGGTGCGCCGACGATGCACAAGACAGGCGCGCAATCATTGCCGAAATTGATCGTCTCAAAGGTCGCCTGGAGGGGATGTCATCCAAAATGGACACGAAGCGTTCTTACTATGTGGAAGAATTGTGCCCGCGAACCTGATGAAGCGAGTGTCTGCTTTGGGCCGCATACAGTCATCGGGGCGTTCACCACCCAAACGTTGCATTAATCTGTAAGCGGATTAGTTTCAGGGGCAGGCCGATCCGATAATCGCGATGGCGGCGCGTCCTGCGGGCGCGAGCTTGATCGGCGAGGCCAAAGCCAGCCTTGGCGGCGATCGGGCCAAAACCGTCCCTGCAGGTTGAAATCTGATATTTCAGGAGTGTGCTAGCATTTTATGCTAACAAAGTGGTCATCGAGGATATTTTACCGCAAAAAATTGTTGCATCGCAACAATCGCCTCCTTATCGTTGGGCGCTGGTCCGGGGGATTCCCGGCCATGAAAAGTGAGAGCGGCGACCGGCATGAAATACATCATCGCAGTGATAAAGCCTGAAAAGCTGGACGCGGTGCGCGATGCGCTGACGGCGCTCGGGGTCGAGGGGATGACCTTGTCGGATGTGAAAGGCTTTGGTCGGCAAAAGGGCCATAGCGAGATCTATCGCGGCGCGGAATACAAGGTCGATTTCACCCCCAAGATAAAGATCGAGATCGCTGTGGAAGCGTCGCGAACTCCGCGCGTGGTTGAGGCGATCCGCGACGCGGCGCGAACCGACCGCATCGGCGCCGGCAAGATCTTCGTCATCGATTTGCAAGAGGCCGTGCGGGTGCGCACCGGCGAAACTGGTGCGGCGGCGCTCTGACATGCAGGAAAGCGGTAGCGTGAAGACAATCTGCAAAACGATTCCGGCTGCTGTACTGATCGGCGCCGTGTTGATGGCGACGGGCGCGCAGGCGCAGGACGCGCCCGCGGCGTCCGACACATCCGTATTCGTTTTCAATACGCTGTTGTTCCTGATTTCCGGCATGGTGGTGATGTTCATGGCGGCGGGCTTTTGCATGCTGGAAGTGGGGCTCGTACGCTCAAAGAACGCCGCGACGATCTGTGTCAAGAATATATGCCTTTATTCCATCGCCGGGATCATGGTCTGGCTATTCGGCTATAATCTGATCTACGGTGTCGGCGAGGGCGGATTGATCGGCAAGTTCGCGGTCTGGGGCGCTGACGACTCATCGCCGTTTGAGACCGGTTATGCGGCAAGTTCCGACTGGTATTTTCAGATGGTGTTTGTCGCCACCGCGGCGTCAATCGTTTCCGGCACGCTCGCAGAGCGCATCAAGCTGTGGCCGTTTCTCGCTTTTGTCGCGATCCTGACCGGCTTTATCTATCCTATCCAGGCTTCCTGGGAATGGGGCGAGGGATATCTGCATACGGTGTGGGACTTCGCCGATTTCGCCGGCTCAACCCTGGTGCATTCGACCGGCGGCTGGGCGGCGCTGGCGGGCGCGATTGTCGTCGGGCCGCGCGCGGGGAAATATGTGTCGGGCCGCGTTGCGCCTCTGCCGGGATCGTCCTTGCCGCTGGCGGCGCTCGGCACGTTTATTCTGTGGCTCGGCTGGTTCGGCTTTAACGGCGGATCGCAACTGGCGCTCGGCACGATCGACGACGCGATTTCCGTCGCGAAGATTTTCGTCAACACCAACATGGCCGCTTGCGCCGGCGTCCTGTCCGCGCTGATCCTGACCCAGCTCACCTATAAAAAAGTCGATTTGACGATTGTTTTGAACGGCGCCATCGGCGGGCTGGTCTCGATCACCGCCGATCCGTTGCACCCGATGATATGGCAGGCGTTGCTGATCGGCGCGGTGGGCGGCGCGATTGTCACTTTCGCCGTGCCGCTGCTCGACAAGTTGAAGATCGACGATGTGGTCGGCGCTATCCCTGCGCATTTGTTCTGCGGCGTCTGGGGCACGCTGATTGTTCCCCTGACAAACCCCGAGGCGCGCTGGGTCGGACAGATTGTCGGGATTATGATGATCGGCGCGTTTGTTTTCTTGACCAGCCTGCTGATCTGGCTGGCGCTGAAATACACGGTCGGCGTGCGCGCCAGCGAACGCGATGAGCGCATCGGTCTCGATAAAACCGAACTGGGCCTTGAGGCCTATCCCGAGTTTGCGTCCACGTAAGATACCCGGAAAGGAGGCGCCTGATTTCTGACCGCATGCTGAAATTCACATCGCTGAAACGCGAGACGCCGCCAAAACGTGACGCCGCCGCGCGGCGCGACGATTTTGATGAAATCTATCGCGACTTCGCGCGCGATCATGCAGCGGCGCAGGCGGCCCGGTGCAGCCAGTGCGGCGTGCCATTCTGTCAAAACCATTGCCCGCTCGGCAATGATATTCCCGACTGGCTGAAGCTTGTCGCGGAGGGCAGGCTTGAAGAAGCCTATGCGGTCTCGTCGGCGACCAATAACATGCCGGAAGTCTGCGGGCGCATCTGCCCACAGGATCGCCTTTGCGAAGGCGCATGCGTCATCGAGCAGTCCGATCATGGCACGGTGACGATTGGCGCTGTAGAGCAATACATTACCGAGACCGCCTGGGAGAAAGGCTGGATCAAACCGTTGCGTCCGACGCGCGAGCGGACGCAATCGGTCGGCGTTATCGGCGCCGGGCCCGCGGGGCTCGCTGCGGCGGAAGAGCTGCGCCGCGAAGGGTTTCAGGTGACGGTCTATGACCGGTATGACCGCACGGGCGGCCTCCTGATCTATGGCATTCCCAATTTCAAGCTTGAAAAGAATGTCGTTACACGGCGTACGGACTATCTTGAGAAGAGCGGTGTCGTCTTCGAGCGCAATGTGGATATCGGGCGCGACATTGATTTCGCTGAGTTGCGCGGGCACCACGACGCGACTCTGATCGCGACCGGCGTTTACAAGGCGCGCAGTCTTGCCTGCCCCGGCGTCGGCAACAAAGGCGTTATCGCGGCGCTTGATTATCTGACAGCGTCGAACCGCAAGGGCCTTGGCGACAAGGTTGCAGGCTTCGACAGTGGCGACCTTGACGCATGCGGCAAAAAAATTGTCGTGCTGGGCGGCGGCGACACGGCGATGGATTGCGTCCGGACAGCGGTGCGTCAGGGGGCGGCGTCGGTCACCTGCCTTTACCGGCGCGACAGAAAAAATATGCCCGGTTCCGCCCGCGAAGTTGCGAATGCCGAGGAAGAAGGCGTCGTTTTTGAATGGCTCGCCGCGCCAAAGGCGATCTTAGGGGAGGCTGCCGGCGTCGATGGCGTGCGCGCTATCCGAATGGAACTTGGCGCCCCCGACACCTCCGGCCGGCGTGCGCCGGTGGAGCGCGCAGGTTCGGAGTTTCGCGTCGACGCCGATCTCGTCATTGAAGCGCTTGGTTTTGAACCGGAAGACCAGCCCGAACTGTTTAATGCGCCGGAATTAAAAGTAACGCCGCGCGGGACATTGCGCGTCGATGCGGACAATCTGGAGACGAGCCTGCCGGGCGTCTATGCGGCGGGCGATATTGTGCGCGGCGCGTCGCTTGTGGTGTGGGCGATTGTTGATGGGCGCCGCGCTGCAGAGGCGATTTCTGTGCGGCTTAAAGCGCAGACAATGCGCCCGGCGGCGGAATGAGGAAAAGCATGGCCGATGATATCGCCAGATATGTTCGGGAACGCGATGCGCTAATTGAGGCCGGCGCCTATGATCCGTCCTCTGAGCGTGACGCCTGCGGCGTCGGCCTGGTTGCAGCGCTTGATGCGCGCCCGCGCCGGGAAATTGTCGAAATGGCGCTCGCCGCCTTGAAGGCTGTCTGGCATCGCGGGGCGGTGGACGCTGATGGCAAGACCGGCGACGGCGCCGGCATCCGGCTCAACGTGCCGCAAGGGTTGTTCCACCGTTTTGTGTCGCGCACGGGCCATACGGTGGGCAAGGAAGATATCTGCGTTGGGATGGTGTTCCTGCCGCGCACCGATTTCGGCGCGCAGGATGCGGCGCGCGGGATTGTCGAATCGGAAATTCTGCGGCGCGGCTTTTATATCTATGGCTGGCGTCAGGTGCCTGTGCAGGCGCGCAGCCTTGGCGCGAAAGCAAATGCGACGCGGCCGGAAATCGAGCAGATTCTTTTCTGCGATCCAAAAGGCCGCCCGAAGGCCGATCTCGACCGTGCGCTTTATATAGTGCGCCGGCGTATTGAAAAGCGCGCCCGTGAGCAGGGCCTGCATGAACTCTATCTGTGTTCGCTGTCCTCACAGGACGTTGTTTATAAGGGCATGTTTCTCGCCGAAGAAATCGATAATTTTTATACGGATTTAAAAGACGAAGATTTCGTTTCCCGTGTCGCGATTTTTCATCAACGCTATTCGACAAACACTTTTCCTGAATGGCGCCTGGCGCAACCTTTCCGGATGCTTGCCCATAATGGCGAGATCAATACGCTGAAGGGCAATGTCAACTGGATGAAAAGCCATGAAATCCGGATGACGTCGAAAATCTTCGGTGACGATGGCGACTATATCAAGCCGGTGATACAGCCGGGGTCTTCGGATTCGGCAACGCTCGATCAGGTCTTTGAGTTATTGGTGCGCGCGGGGCGTCCTGCGCCGATGGCGAAAACGCTCCTCATTCCGGAAGCCTGGTCGAAGCGTCTTTCCGCCATGCCGGCGAAATGGCGCGCGCTTTATGAATATTGCAACTCGGTGATGGAGCCGTGGGACGGCCCGGCGGCGGTCGCGGCCTATGACGGGCGCTGGGCGGTTGCGGGGCTGGATCGCAATGGGCTGCGGCCCTTGCGCTACGCGATCACCGAAGACGGCATTCTCGCGGTCGGCTCGGAGACGGGCATGTGTCCGCTTGATGGGCGCAAGGTTGAGCGGCGCGGCGCTATTGAACCGGGACGAATGATCGCCGTCGATATGGAAAAGGCGAAGTTTTATTCGTCGGAAGACATTCTCGACCGGTTGTCCGAAAAGCGTCCGTACGCAGAGTGGCTTGAAAACATTGTCGAGCTTGAAGACAAGATCGGGCCCGGGACCGAGGAACGGCTGTTTCAGGGCGAAGAATTGCTGCGCCGTCAGGGGGCCGCCGGCTATAATCTCGAAACCCTTGATCTGATTTTGCGCCCGATGGTGGAGACCCGCAAAGAGGCCGTCGGCTCCATGGGCGACGACACGCCGATCGCGGTGCTTTCCGAGAATTATCGCCCGCTTTCCCATTTCTTCCGGCAGAATTTCAGTCAGGTTACGAACCCGCCGATCGATCCGTTACGCGAAGACGGGGTGATGAGCCTGAAGACCCGCTTCAAAAATCTCGGCAATATTCTGGTTACGGACAAAACACAGACCGATGTCTTCGTTCTGGAAAGTCCGATCCTCACCAATGGCATGTTTGGACGGTTGAAAGACTATCTCGATCAGAAAATTGTTGAGATTGACTGCACCTATGTGGCGGACGGCATTACCGGCAACGGTCAGGCCTTGCGGCGCGCGCTTGACCGCATCTGCCGGGAAGCGGAAGCGGCGGTCGCCGGCGGCGCCGGTCACATTGTGTTGACTGATCAGTATCAGGGGGCGGGTCGTGTCGGCGCGCCGATGATCCTCGCGGCGGGCGGCGTTCATGCGCATCTCACCAAGGCGGGACGGCGCAGTTTCTGTTCGATTATTGTGCGCGCCGCTGAATGTCTTGATTCTCATTATGCGGCGGTGCTTGTCGGGGTCGGGGCGACGGCGGTGAACCCTTATCTCGCTTTTGACAGCGTGGCGCAGGCGCAAGCGCGCGGCCTCTATGGCGACCTTTCCCTTGGCGAGTGCGCTTTCAACTATAAATGCGCGCTGGAAGCAGGGCTTTTGAAAATTATTTCAAAGATGGGTATCTCGGTCATCTCCGCTTATCGAGGCGGGTGCAACTTTGAGGCGCTTGGGTTATCGCGCACACTGGTGGAAGAGTTCTTTCCCGGCATGACCAGCCGCATATCCGGCATCGGCCTTGCCGGGCTTGAGAAAAAGACGGTGGAGTTGCATGCAGCCGCCTGGGACAGCACTGCGGCGCGCTTGCCGACCGGCGGATTTTACCGACAGCGCCGCAAAGGCGAACATCATATTTTTGAGGCGGACCTGATCAGCGATCTGCAAACCGCAGTGCGCAATGACGACGCATCTGCCTTCGCGCGCTATACGGATCATTTGCATAAGCAGCCGCCGGCGCAAATTCGTGATCTTTTGCAGGCTCGCCCGGTCGGTGCTTCGGTCGGGCTTGAAAAAGTTGAGCCGGCGAATGATATCCGCCGACGCTTTCTAACACCGGGCATGTCGCTGGGCGCTTTATCGCCGGAGGCGCATGGCGCGCTCAACATCGCCATGAACCGCATCGGCGCGAAATCCGTTTCGGGAGAGGGCGGCGAAGCGCCGGAACGATATCAGTTGCTGCCCAATGGCGACAATGCGAACTCCGCCGTGAAACAGATCGCGTCCGGCCGTTTTGGCGTCACGGCCGAATATCTCAACCAGTGCCGGGAAATCGAGATCAAGGTCGCGCAAGGGGCAAAGCCTGGCGAGGGCGGTCAGTTGCCGGGCTTTAAAGTCACGGACTTTATTGCGCGCATGCGTCACGCGACACCCGGGGTAACGCTGATCTCGCCGCCGCCCCATCACGACATTTATTCCATCGAGGACCTTGCGCAGCTCATTTATGACCTGAAGCAGATCAATCCCGATGCGCGGGTTTGCGTGAAACTCGTCTCCGCGTCCGGCATCGGTGCAATTGCGGCGGGCGTCGCCAAGGCGAAAGCGGACACCATCCTGATTTCAGGCAATGTTGGCGGCACCGGCGCATCGCCGCAGACTTCGATCAAGTTCGCCGGCGCCCCGTGGGAGCTTGGGCTGTCCGAAGCGCATCAGGTTCTAACGCTGAACAATCTGCGCGAGCAGGTGACGCTCAGAACCGATGGCGGCATTCGCACCGGGCGTGATGTGGTGATCGCGGCGATGCTGGGCGCTGAAGAATTCGGCGTAGGAACCGTTTCGCTGGTCGCCATGGGATGCCTCATGGTGCGCCAGTGTCATTCCAATACCTGTCCCGTCGGCATTTGTACGCAGGACGACGCGTTGCGCGAGCATTTCACGGGCAAGCCGGATCACGTGGTGCGGCTGATGACGTTTATTGCAGATGATGTCCGGTCGATCCTCGCCGATCTCGGTGCGACCTCGCTTGAAGATGTTATCGGCCGCGCCGACCTCCTCGATCAGGTCTCGCGCGGCGCAGCGCATCTCGATGATCTTGATCTGAATCCGATCCTGACGCTGGTCGATGCGGGGGAGCGTCCGAAACGGTCAAGCCGCAAGGAGCGCGCGGACGTCGTCGATACGCTCGACCAGCGCATCGAACCGGATCTGGCGCCGTTTCTGGCGCGCGGCGAACGGGTGCAGCTTTCCTATCCGGTCAAGAACACCGACCGGGCGATTGGCGCGCGCATCTCTTCCGCGATTGTCCGTAACTTCAAAAGAGAGGTGCTGACGCCCGATCATGCAACGCTGCGGCTCTCTGGATCTGCGGGGCAGTCCCTCGGCGCTTTCGGTGCGTATGGGTTGAAGATCATCGTTGACGGTGATGCGAACGACTATGTCGGCAAGGGGCTTTCCGGCGCGACCCTCGTTGTTCGTCCGGTGGATACGCATGGGCGTGTAGACGATGCGATCATCGGCAATACTTGCTTATACGGCGCGACGTCAGGAAGTCTGTTTGCCGCGGGGCGTGCGGGCGGACGCTTCGCCGTCAGAAACTCTGGCGCGACAACGGTAATCGAGGGCTGTTCCGCCAATGGATGCGAATACATGACCGGTGGCGTTGCAGTAATTCTCGGCGATGTCGGCGCCAATTTCGCGGCGGGCATGACCGGCGGCCGCGCCTATGTCTATGATGAAAGCGCCGCCTTTGAAGAAATGGCGAACACCGAAAGCGTCGCCTTGCGCGGGTTTCATGACGGCGCTGACGATCAGGAATGCATCGCGTTGATCGAACGCCATTGGACTGAGACCCGCTCCGTAAAAGCGCGCGCCATTCTCGACGACTGGGCGAACGCCCGCGCCAGATTCTGGGTTGTCGAACCACTTGAATTAATTTCTCGCCACCCTGTGCAGCAATCCGCCGCGTCTGCATGACGACGCGAACGGTTCTGTATATAGTCCACGCGAAACAGGGAGAGAATCAGTGGCGCGTCAGATTCCTATATTGATATTGATGTCTGGAGTGTTGGCGCTCGCCGGATGCGGCGGTGAGACTACGTCCGAATCAAACGGTAACGCTGTTGGCTATGTCCGAGGGCCCGACATCATCCGCCATAGCGCCGACGCGGAAAATGGTCGCGGCCTGTTCGTCTCCAAAGGCTGTGTGATCTGCCATTCGGTGAATGGCGTCGGCGGCAAGGCGGCGCCGACGCTCGATGCGCCTGTCGGTTCGCCGGCGGTCGATCCGCTGGAATTCGCCGCCCGGATGTGGCGCGGCGCGCCGGCGATGATCGAACTTCAGTCAATCGAACTTGGCTATACGATTTATCTCACCGCCGATGAAATTGGCGATCTGGCGGCGTTCCACGCAAGCCGCGATGCGCAATCGAAGCTGAGCGCCGGCGATCTTCCTGAAAACATCAAAAACGGGCTTCTTGATGAGCGGTTCTGGGAAATGGAAGACTGGGATGACTTCCTGCGCTCCGGTCAGGAAGGCGACTTCACTGTTGAAGATACGCCGGTGGAGGACGACCCGCAGCAATAGCTGCGGCTGGCGGCATTGTTTGCTGCGGTTTTCGGCCTCAGCGGCGTCGATTCGCGTTGCCTTTGCCAGCGCACCTTTCTAGGTTGCGGCCAGTTTTCAAAGGGCGGCGTTCGCCCGTTTGAGGAGGCCTTACGTGGCGACCCCTGATTTTCTACTCGATTATCTGCCGATCCTGGTTTTCCTTGGAATTGCGCTCGTGCTGGCGATTGGTTTTCTTGTCGCGCCGGCGATTATCGCGCCGGCGGAGCCGGACCCCGAGAAAGTCTCCACCTATGAGTGTGGGTTCAACGCATTTGACGATGCGCGGATGAAATTCGACGTGCAATTTTACATCGTCGCGATCCTGTTTATCATCGTCGATCTCGACGTGGCGTTCCTGTTTCCCTGGGCGGTGACCTTGTTCAATCCTGAACTTGGCGCCGATCGGGATTTCCAGATTTTCGCCTTCTGGTCGATGTTCGTTTTTATCGCCGTCTTTGCCGTGGGCTTCCTCTATGAATGGAAGAAGGGAGCGCTGGAATGGCGTTAGACAACAAAGACTTATCGCCGCTTCCTTATGGCACCGCTGCGCGTGCTGGTGCACCCGGTTATAGCCCCGACGCCAAGGACCCGTTCTTTGGCGAGCTTTCCGACCAGCTAGCGGATCGAGGCTTTTTCACGGCCCCGGCGGATGCGCTGATCAACTGGGCGCGGACGGGTTCTCTCATGTGGATGACCTTCGGGCTTGCCTGCTGTGCGGTGGAGATGATGCAGGCGTCTATGCCGCGCTATGACCTTGAGCGGTTTGGTTTTGCCCCGCGCGCGTCCCCGCGACAGTCCGACGTCATGATCGTCGCTGGCACGCTGACCAACAAAATGGCGCCGGCGCTACGTAAAGTTTACGACCAGATGCCGAACCCGCGTTACGTCATCTCCATGGGCTCCTGTGCGAACGGGGGCGGCTATTATCACTATTCCTATGCGGTCGTGCGTGGCTGTGACCGGGTTGTGCCAGTGGATATCTATGTGCCGGGCTGCCCGCCGACAGCCGAAGCGCTGGTTTATGGCATTTTGCAATTGCAGAAGAAAATCAGACGGGAAGGGTCGATTGTTCGCTAGTCGCCAAGGCGTCGAGAATGGATCGTAAAAGTCTATGACGGAAGAACTCAATGATCTCGGCGCCCATATCGCGAGCGCCATCGAAAACGATATCCGCGGCTATCGGGTCGAGCATGGCGAACTGACGGTTGACGTGCGCGCCGATCGCATTGTGCAGGTGCTGACGTTCCTGCGCGACGATCCGCTGGCGAAGTTTCTGGTGATGATCGATTTGACAGGCGTTGATTATCCGGGCCGGAACAAGCGGTTTGACGTCGTTTATCATCTGCTGTCGATGCACAACAACACGCGCATCCGCGTCAAGGCGAAGGTCGGCGAGGATGAGACCATTCCAACGGTGACGGGCGTTTATCCTTGCGCCGACTGGTTCGAGCGCGAAGCATTCGACATGTATGGCATTGTCTTTTCCGGTCATCCGGATCTGCGCCGCATCCTGACCGATTACGGCTTTGAGGGGTATCCGCTGCGTAAGGATTTCCCGCTCACCGGCCATGTTGAGGTGCGCTATGACGATGAGCAAAAGCGCGTCGTTTATGAGCCGGTGAAGCTGGTGCAGGAATTCCGCAATTTCGATTACCTCTCCCCGTGGGAAGGCGCGCAATATGTGCTGCCCGGCGATGAAAAAGCGGACGCAGGCAAGGAGTAACGGCGATGACAGAGCGATCAGGCCGATGTCTTTGCGGCGCCGTAAAGTTCAAAGCGACCCCAAAAAGCGGCGATGTGGGCGTGTGTCATTGTTCGATGTGCCGCAAGCACGCCGCCGGTCCGTTTTTCGCCGTTGATTGCGGCGCCAGCCTAGCGTTCGATGACAAAACCAATGTCGGCGTTTACGGATCGTCCGATTGGGCCGAACGCGGCTTTTGCACAAAGTGTGGGTCGACGCTGTTCTGGCGTTTGAAAGACAAGTCGATCAACATCATCGCTGTCGATACTTTTGACGATCCGGGTGCTTTGAAGCTCGACCACGAAGTCTTTATCGACGAGAAGCCCGGCTATTATTCATTTAACGAAAAGACCCAGCAACTGACCGGACAACAGGTGTTCGAAATGTTCGCAGGCGCGCAGGAAAATTCCTAATGGCTGACGGAACCAAAGTCATTGAAGTCGAAGATTCAACGTCGGACGCATCGTCCGAACGTCAGTTCACGATCAATTTTGGTCCCCAGCATCCGGCGGCGCATGGCGTGTTACGGCTGGTGCTGGAACTTGACGGCGAAATCGTCGAGCGGGTCGACCCGCATATCGGACTTCTCCATCGCGGCACCGAAAAGCTGATCGAGCATAAGACCTATCTTCAGGCGATCCCGTATTTCGACCGGCTCGATTATGTGGCGCCGATGAACCAGGAGCATGCGTTCTGCCTCGCGGCGGAAAAGCTTCTTGGCATCGAGGTGCCGAAACGCGCGCAGCATATCCGCGTTCTTTTCTCCGAGATTGGGCGCATCCTTTCTCACATTTTGAACGTGACGACGCAGGCGATGGATGTCGGCGCGCTGACGCCGCCGCTCTGGGGTTTTGAAGAGCGTGAAAAGCTGATGGTGTTTTACGAGCGCGCGTCTGGGTCGCGAATGCATGCAGCATATTTCCGGGTAGGCGGCGTTCATCAGGACCTTCCCGAAGATCTGATCAATGACATCGACGAATGGTGCGATCAGTTCCCGGAAAAGATGAAAGACATTGAGACGCTGATCACCGACAACCGCATCTTCAAACAGCGCAATGTGGATATCGGCGTTGTCTCCAAGGATGATGCGTTCGCCTGGGGCTTTTCCGGCGTGATGGTGCGGGGATCGGGCATTCAGTGGGATTTGCGCCGGGCGCAGCCTTATGAATCCTATGAGGAATATGACTTCCAGATTCCCATTGGCAAAAACGGCGATTGCTATGATCGTTATCTCTGCCGGATGGAGGAGATGTATCAGTCCGTCTCCATCATGAAACAGGCGATTGCGAAACTGCGCGAAACGCCGGGGCCGGTGATGACAACCGACGGCAAGGTCGCGCCGCCGAAGCGCGGCGACATGAAGGGCAATATGGAAGCCCTCATTCACCACTTTAAACTTTATACGGAAGGCTTCCATGTGCCTGAGGGCGAGGTGTACGCGGCCGTCGAGGCGCCCAAGGGCGAGTTCGGCGTCTATCTCGTCTCCGACGGGTCGAACAAACCCTATCGCTGTAAGATTCGCGCGCCGGGTTACCCGCATCTCCAGGCCATGGACTGGATGAACCGCGGCCACATGCTGGCGGACGTCTCGGCGATCCTTGGTTCGCTTGATATCGTCTTTGGCGAGATTGATCGGTAAGTCGCCGAAACCGCTATTCATTTTGTGACAGCGATTGGTCGCTATCGGCCTTGGTGTACAGGATTGTTTCTCTCCATTAAGTTTTAGAAAAATGATGGAGGGGCTCGTGAAATTATTTGCTGTTTTTTTGGCGTCGATTGCCGCCTTGGCGGCAACTGTGCAGGCTTACTTAATATGGGATTTCGCCAGTCGCGGTGGTGACGACAAACGTCTTAAATATAAATTAGAGGCGTGCTCGTCGGCGATACAAAGCTTAACTGCTATTCAGCGACTTACTAAAGACCCGGCAGGCGAAGTTGCCAGAATGCTCGAAGCACAAGGCCGCATCAGGATAGTTTCGTCAGGCGATGATTCCGAAGAATCTGGCGATATCAGGAGAGCTGACATTACCGAAGAAATGCAAAGGGAAAATGCGGAGCGAATGGTTCTGTTTAGTTTTTCAACGCCTGCTTTGCAGCTGCAGGGATTTGCAGATGCTCAAATCTATTATTTCTCCGAAAGCGAACAGTCAAAGATTGATCTTGCAGGAATTATTAGCGCCGTCGATCAAGGAAGCCATTATCAGATATATACAGGCAATGACAATATTCCGTTTGAGGAACGTATTTCCAGGTATCGCCAAGCTGTTGGTCAGCTTCCCGCTATAAAAGCGATTTGCTTGCCGCTCATGTCGGGCGGATGATTCCGTCATTTTTGCGGATTGTTCTAAGCATCATAGTATGATGCTTGAAAAGAGTATGCTCCTGTCTAAAGCAGTTTCACACTGATCGAATGCAGTGTAATAAGCGTTCGAAATACAGCACCACGAAATCCACATAGCCGCTATGAACGCTGATCAGGAAAAACAGTTCACCAGAGATTTTGTCGTCACCAATGACGGCGCGGTCTCGTTTCGTTGTGATGACAACGTGAAGGAATGGCCATGGCTGGCGTTGCATCCGGCGAACAATATTGTCGTTCAGATGGTCAATTATTATTCGCTCACGGGCGTGTCGTCGGCGCGCGATCATCATGACCCGATGAAATGGACGGCGCTGACATCGTTTCACTGGACCGCTTACGCGATGGGCCCGAACGCGGGTCACGCCACCCATGGCGTCGCCGATCCAAAACCTGGCGCTGACAATATCGATTACGCCGCGACTTTCTTTGGCGGCGACGGCGGCCTTGTTTATCGCGTCGGCGGGACGGGCATCGTTTTTCACAATCGCGACTTCAAGGCATGGCGCGAAAAAAACAAATCCCGAATTATGGCTTTGCCGGAGCCGACGGATTTCAAATTCGCTGCGCCGGAAGCAGCCGGCGTTGCAACGGCGGCGGAATGTTTCGTCGGCGACCTCAGCGATGAGGAAGCGATATTCGTTGACGCGCTGGTCACTGATGAATCCGGCTTCGGGCCCGCGCATCCCTATCATGACGGCTCCGGCGACCATGTGAACTCCACGCATATCTGTGATGCGGCGCAACAGGCCGCCCATCTGATCCGCGCGCGCAGCGGCAAGAGCGGATACCCCAATGGCGGCAAGGTCGCCTTTAATCGTTATGTTGAGCTGAACCGGCCATTCCGGATCGTGCTTGAGTCTGACCCCGCCATGCTGGATATGATGTCATTGCGCTTTGAGCAGGGCGGTCGGCCTTGCGTGGA
Organism: Pseudomonadota bacterium; assembly: GCA_039196665.1. Lineage (GTDB taxonomy): Bacteria > Pseudomonadota > Alphaproteobacteria > Caulobacterales > Parvularculaceae > Hyphococcus. Next base: position 803,302 of record JBCCUQ010000002.1, read on the forward strand.
AATGAAGCTTTCTTATGGCGACTGACAATCAGGTTCCTTCCGTCACCTGCGGCACTCATGGCGAACAGCCGCAGACTTTTGTCTGCGTGCACATCATTGAGTCCGTGAAAGACGGCGAGCCTAGAGGCTTCTGGTGGTCGCGCTCGGAAGACGGAATCTGGGATGCGGTCTGCGACGAATGCAATAATCTCAGTCAGGAGGCGTTCGACGCCCTTGGACCCGACAATATCGGGATCATCTGCCTCGGCTGCTTCGAGGACGCGGCGGCCCTGAACGAGATTGAGCTGGAATAGGCTCCAACCGCCAATTGCGACACCAAACCCCTTCCGTTTTGCAGCCAATCGGCTATGTCTCACGGCCATAGAGTCAGGCTATGCGGGGCGCTTTGACGCCGCCGCAGCGACGAGGAGAAATCATGGCCAGCCGACGCCCCGCGAAAGACCAGCCCGCGTCCTTTGAATGGACGCCCGAAAACAAGGCTTGGTGCGACGTCCAGATGAAGAAGTATCCGGAAGGGCGGCAGGCCTCCTGCGTCATTCCTTTTCTGTGGCGCGGCCAGAAACAGGAAGGCTGGTGCACAATCGCGATGATGGAGGCGATCGCGCGTCAGCTCGATATGCCGTATATCCGCGTCTACGAGGTCGCGACGTTCTATACGATGTTCAACCTCGCGCCGGTGGGCGAGTTCTTTGTCCAGCTTTGCGGCACCACGCCTTGCATGCTGCGCGGCGCACATGATTTACGCGAGACCTGCAAGAAAGTGATCGGCGCGGAAAACCATGTGTCCGACGACGGCAAGTTCTCATGGCTGGAAGTAGAATGTCTGGGCGCGTGCGCCAACGCGCCAATGATCCAGATTTCCACCAAAGACGGCGACCATTATTATGAAGACCTGACGCCAGAAATTCTTGAAGACCTGCTGGCGAAACTGCGCCGCGGCGAAGAGGTGAAAATCGGCACGCAGCATCCGGGCCGTCACACTTCGGACCCGGCTGGAGAGAACACGACATTGACCGACCCGTCTCTTTATGACGGTTCTGCAGCACAGCCCTTGCGTGAAATTCCAAACGCCAATCCGGAAGCTGCGCCGCAAGGCGGATGAAGAGCGCTCGATGTCATAAGGCGCTGGCTCAAGCAAGATTAGCACCATGCGCAAAAGTTGATTTCTTTACATGAACCAAGTCGATGAACAGAAACGAAAGGACGCGATCCGGGGCCTGATCAACATCGCCCTGTTTGAAGGCGTATTCCTTGCGGCTGTCATTGGCGTTTATTTCTACACCAATAATATTGTTCATCTGGTTGGCGGCGTCATCGGCTCGACGGTGATTTTCGGCCCGATGTTCCTGCGCTGGTTCCGCGAATATGGGGAGGCGATGAAGGCCAAACCAAACTCGGCGGAGGATGGGCGATGACAGAACGTGATCAAGGTCCTCATTACATTCCGGAGCTTGATCCGAGTAACTCTAAGAGTGGTCCGAAGGACAGACAACCTTGGCTGTGGTTCTTATTAATTGGTGGTTCTGTTTTACTCCTCACAGGAGGCGGTGCTTACGTTGCTGGATTTGAAAAAATAGGACTAATCATTGGTGGGATTGGAGTGCTAATGTTGGCCATTCTTATGCCCGGACTTGGATGATAACATCTATAACTGCGGATCAAACGGAACTGAATAATGCTCGAAGACAAAGACCGGATATTCACGAACCTCTACGGCCTCCATGACTGGCGGCTGGAAGCGGTGAGAAATCCGCGCTTTGCGCTGGAAGGCCGCTACACAAGAATTCTGCTGTCATTCTTTATTCCATGGTTCTTAAGTATTGGCTTTTTGTCGAGTCCGGCCGCCATCACCAATGAAATCGAATTCAGTGAAAATTGTGCAACGTCGGAACATCGCGCTTTTGATTTCTGGATAGGCGAATGGAATGCATTTCTCACAGACACTGAAGAGTTCATTGGTTACGCGCGTATAGACCTTGAAGATCGAGGCTGCGTTTTGTTTGAATATTGGGAGCTTGCCAACGGTTCACGAACAGGCCGCAGCCTCAATATATATGACAGTGTCACTGGACAGTGGGAACAGTTCTGGGCTGACTCTGCTGGTGACCGGACGCATTATATCGGCGATGTGTTCGGCGATGGTATTCGGATGACCGCCAAAGGGGATGTCACGCCTGGCCGGTCGGAGCCGTTCAACAACAGAATAACGTTCACCCCGAATGCTGACGGATCGGTGCGCCAGGTGGGCGATGTTTCCACCGATGGCGGGGAATGGACGCAGCAATATGATATTACGTTTAAGCGTGCTGAAAACGGACGTGATATGATCGACAGGGCTCTGTCAGAGTAAGTCAATATCGTTCTGAGGATTTTATGCTTGAAGACAAAGACAGAATATTCACAAACCTCTATGGCCTTCATGACTGGCGGCTGGAAGCGGCGAAGAAGCGCGGCGCCTGGAACGGCACGGCGGACCTTATCCGCATGGGCCAGGAGTGGATCATCCAACAGGTAAAAGACTCGGGGCTGCGCGGCCGCGGCGGGGCGGGGTTCCCGACGGGGCTCAAATGGTCTTTCATGCCGAAGGAAGTGGGTGACCGGCCGCATTATCTCGTGGTGAATGCGGATGAGTCCGAGCCCGGCACCTGCAAGGACCGGGAGATGATGCGCCACGATCCGCATCTGTTTATCGAAGGCTGCCTGATCGCCTCCTACGCGATGAAGGCCAATGCCTGTTACATCTACATTCGCGGCGAATATGTCGATGAGCGCAACAATCTTCAGGCCGCCATCGATGAAGCCTATGCAGCGGGGCTGCTCGGCAAGAACGCCGCCGGGTCCGGTTGGGACTTTGACTGCTACGTTCATCATGGCGCCGGCGCTTATATCTGCGGAGAGGAAACCGCGCTTCTTGAAAGCCTTGAAGGCAAGAAGGGCCAGCCGCGTTTGAAGCCGCCATTCCCTGCGGGTGCAGGACTTTATGGCTGTCCGACGACCGTCAACAATGTGGAATCGATTGCGGTGGTCCCGACAATCTTGCGGCGCGGCGCGGACTGGTTCCAGAAATTCGGCCGCGACAACAACAAGGGCACGAAAGTCTTCTGCATCTCCGGCCATGTTGAGCGCCCATGCAATGTGGAAGAGGCGATGTCGATCCCGTTGCGCAAACTCATCGACACCCATTGCGGCGGTGTTCGCGGCGGTTGGGATAATCTGAAAGCCGTCATTCCGGGCGGTTCATCCGTGCCGCTGTTGCCGAAAGAAATCTGCGACGACGTCTTGATGGATTTCGATGCGCTGCGCGATCACAAATCCGGCCTGGGTACGGCGGCGGTGATTGTCATGGACAAGTCCACGGACGTTGTGCGCGCGATCTCGCGCATCAGTTACTTCTACAAGCACGAAAGCTGTGGTCAGTGCACGCCCTGTCGCGAAGGGACAGGCTGGATGTGGCGCGTGCTTGAGCGCATGGCTGAAGGCAATTCCACGACCGAAGAAATCGACAAGCTTCTGGAAGTTTCAACGCAGATTGAAGGTCATACGATTTGCGCATTGGGCGACGCGGCGGCGTGGCCGGTGCAGGGCCTGATCCGTCATTTCCGCGGTGAAATCGAAGAGCGCATCAATTCCTATCGCGCTGATCGCGGCGCCGTTTCCATGGCGGGCGTTGCGGCGGAGTAGTCGGTATGCCGGCATTCAGAGACACAATATGCAGGTGTTTTAAGGCGTTTTCGTCGTCTGTCTTACTAGCGTTTCTTGTCCCGTCTGCGGCCAATGCCGCTGGTGATGAAGCGGTCCGGTCCACGGACGATCTCGGGTTTTTGCTGGGCGAATGGTCGGTTAAGCGCGTTTACCAGCCTGGAACCGAAAATGAGCGGTCTTTAGACGGCGAGCTTAGCTGCGAAAAAGCGCTTTCCGATCAGTTTATAGAATGCTTGTTTTTGTTTGAGCGACCCGAAAGGCCGCCGATCCGCGACAATGTCTTTTTCAATTTTAACCCGATTTACGGCGTTTATGAGTCGCTTTGGCTGAGCGCGACATGGCCAATCAAGGTGCTGATGAGCGCAGAGCCAATCGATCCTTCCGAGAATTTTATCTGGCGCGCCGACTTTCTGATTGAAGACGGCGTGCAAGAATGGGTGCGTTCTGAATGGTTTCGGTGTGAGGATGGAGGGTTTTTGCGCCGAACGGAAATACGCACATCGCGCGATCCTGAAGATCAGTGGCTGCACTGGATGAATGAACGCTCGACGCCGGCTGGGATAAATGCCCGGTCTCAAACCCTTCAGGAATGTAGCTAACCGTTGTTTTTCCTGACCGATATGGTGGCGGCGCTTTCGTCAAAGGTATAAGCGTACGAACACTCATCAAGCGCTATTTCGATGTCAGGCGCGGCTGCAGAGTGAAGTTATGCCTATTTTATGGGCATAATTCATGTTTTAAGCTTTGACCTTTATGCGAATCTATCGCTAAGTGCTTGCGCTGCGGCGAATCATTCGATTGCGCCAGACAAGCCTTAAGTTTGATTATTGATAAAGGACCTTCAAATGGCCGTTAAACGGAAGACCACCAAGAAAAAGGCCGCGGCGAAAAAAGCCCCGGCCAAGCGCAAAACAACGAAGAAAGCGCCTGCGCGCAAAACTGCTGCAAAGAAAACCACCGCGCGTAAAGCGCCTGCACGCAAAACTGCGGCGAAGAAGAAAACAGCCAAGAAAGCGTTGCCTGATACGTTGACGCTGAAGCATTTGGCCGCCGAGCTTTCCGAAGCGCATGAAATGCCGAAGAAAGCGACAGAAGAATTTCTTTCCGACTTCATCGACCGCATGGGCGGTTACCTGAAGAAGGGTAAAAAGCTGCGCATCCCAGGTCTCGGCATTATGCAGGTCCGTCATCGCGCCGCCCGCTGGGGCCGCAATCCTGCGACCGGCGAGCGCATTCGCATCAAGGCGTCAAAGAAAGTCGCTTTCCGCGTGGCGAAAGACCTCAAAGAGCGCGTTCTTTAAGACGTCAGTTTCATGCACGAATAAGAGAAAGACCGCTCCATTCGGGGCGGTCTTTTTTTGTTGGCGTTATGTTGAGTTTCCTGGCGGTGCGATGATTTGTGGCGCTGCCCCACAGGGTTGTATGGCTGGAATCAACGCTCCAAAGACCGTAAATTCTTTCGTCAAACCCAGGTTTGGTGCGTAGTTATCCCCGTCCTCTAATACCGGTGTATGATGGAACTTGGCGGCAAAGCCGAGCATGAAAGCGCAGGCGATGAGTAAACAGTCGAACGAAGTTTCCGTTGAGTGGTGTGATGAGCCTGAGGAGGCGCAAACGCTGTCGGCGCTGGGGCGGGAGACTTTCTCGCAGACTTTCGGACATCTATATAAGCCCGAGGACCTGAACATCTTCCTGCGCGACAGCCACGCGCCTGAAAAATATCGCATGGTGTTGAGCGATCCTGCATATGGCGTCTGGGTGGCGCGGTCGGCAAACGGCGCAGCGATCGGATACGCTGTCGCGGGCCCTTGCGACCTTCCGGCGCCTGACATGCCCGATGCCTCCGGCGAGCTAATGCGGTTTTATATCCTGAAGGCGTTTCAGGGCGCGGGTCTTGGACAGCGCATGCTGAACATTGTACTTGGCTGGCTCGAAGAGAATTTCGACCACAGCTATCTAAGCGTTTATGCGGAGAACTTTGGCGCCCAGCGTCTCTATGAACGCTATGGCTTCGAAAAGGTTTGCAAATATTCCTACATGGTCGGCAATCACGCAGACCCGGAATACATTATGAAACGGGTGGGGTCAGCTGCGCGGGAAGACGTGGAGCGCAACCCATTGCGCGCGCGCAAATGATTTTTCTTCGCCATCCCCGTGCTGACGAACGATAAAGTGCCGGTCTTCAATAGCGCCAAGCTCGCACAGGAAAATCGTATCATTGTCCTGCGCCGTGCATATCAACAGCGCGTCGTCGCCTGGCGCCACAGGGCGCGCCGGATTGATCCAGGCGACTTCCCCGATCTTGAAGCGTGGCGCCATAACGTTGTCGGGGGCGTAAAACCCGAAGGCGTCGCGTACGCCGGAAAGTTGGGGGCTGCGCGGTTTGCGTTCAATGATGCTTTGGCGATCAAGCCGCCAGAAGCCATCGCCGTTTGTGAGTGCGCGAAACAAGGGCGCGAAGGCCGGATCCGCCAGTGCGCCGCGATGTTCAAAGACGGTGTCTTCTTCGCGAAAGCCGGCCTCGCCGGCGCCGGTATCGTCAAAGCGGCGGGGCAGGGCGACGCCGAGATAGTCGGCGGCGCGGCGCGCCTCAGCGTATTTCAGGCGGCGCTCGCCATGAAGGAGGCGCGTAATCGCGGATGGATCGACGCCCAGCGCATCCGCAAGGCCGGACTTGGTTTTTGTTCGATCATGCGCAAGCGCGTCGATAATCCACGTCACTTCGGTATCCATGGCCGCAAGATGAGAGCGACCGTTCTTAAAATCGATTGATAAAAAAGCAAAATTTGGAGCAAATAATTGCGAAAATCACAAATCATTGTAATTTCAGCAACTGGAAGTTGCAACGAGGGGCGCAATGTCGGAATCCGGCAGAGAAGTCGAAAATCAGCTCGAAAGGATTTTGCTGGCGCAGGAAAAGATCATGTCGGCGGTTGTGCGCCACGAGCGCAGGTTGGAGCGGTTGCATCAGGAGTTCGCCAAGGCGGTGACGGTTATATATCGGCTGAAGCTCGCCGCGGACCACGCCAAGACGGGCGAGCAGCGCCAGGAGGCTTCGCTTGAGGAGGTTAACCGCCGCCTCGCCGGGATTGAGCAGGCGATCGCTGCTATCACTGAGTAAAAATGTAAAAGAGCGTTGGCGATGACGCCGAGCATATGAAAAACCTCTCAACTATCTTTTCGGGGCGTCAAACCGCGCTCTGGCATCGCTTGAAAAAGACGGCTAAACCACGGCGCGATATTCAACATCTGATTTGCGAAAAGGCCCCGGCATGAGCGACACGCGCGTCATTAAAGTCAACGGCAACGAGATTGAGGTTCCCTCGAACCTGACGCTTCTGCAGGCCTGCGAAATGGCGGGCGAGGAAATCCCGCGATTTTGTTATCATGAACGCCTGTCGGTCGCCGGCAATTGCCGCATGTGCCTGATTGAAGTGAAGGGCGGTCCGCCAAAGCCCGTCGCATCCTGCGCACAGAATGTGCGTGATTTGCGTCCCGGTCCTGACGGTCAGCCGCCGGAGATGTTTACGAATACGCCGATGGTGAAAAAGGCGCGCGAAGGGGTGATGGAGTTTTTGCTCATCAACCACCCGCTCGATTGCCCGATCTGTGACCAGGGCGGCGAGTGTGATTTGCAGGACCAGGCGATGGCCTATGGCCGCGATGGCTCGCGCTATGAGGAAAACAAGCGCGCCGTTGAAGAAAAACATATGGGCCCGCTGATCAAAACCATCATGACACGGTGCATTCAGTGTACGCGCTGCGTTCGTTTCGCGACGGAAATCGGCGGCGTTGATGATCTTGGTCTTGTTAATCGCGGCGAGAACGCGGAGATCACGACCTATCTTGAAAAGGCGGTCGAAAGCGAACTTACCGGCAACCTGATCGATGTCTGCCCGGTCGGCGCGCTGACGTCGAAGCCCTATGCGTTTAATGCGCGGCCTTGGGAATTGCGCAAAACCGAAACCATCGATGCGATGGACGCTGTCGGATCGAATATTCGCGTCGATGCGCGCGGGCGTGAAGTGCTGCGCATCTTGCCGGTGCTGCATGAGGACATCAACGAGGAATGGATTGCCGATAAAACCCGTTTCGTCTGGGACGGGCTGAAGCGACAGCGCCTCGACAAACCTTATGTTCGTAAAGACGGCAAGCTGAAACCGGCGAGTTGGGATGAAGCGTTAAGCGCAGCAGCGGAAAAGCTTAAAAGCACGTCAAAGGAAAAAGTCGCGGCTCTCGTTGGCGACCTGGCGCCGACCGAAGCTGTAAAGGCGCTGAAAGATCTGATGTCCGCGATTGGCGCGCCGCATATGGATTGCCGTCAGGACGGCGCCGCATTGGGCGGGGGCGACCGCCGCTCTTACCTCTTCAATACGGGCATTGCCGGGCTGGAGCAGGCGGACGCCATTCTCCTCGTCGGAACCAACCCGCGCATCGAAGCGCCGATGATCAATGCGCGCCTGCGCAAGGTGTGGCTGAACGATCTCGAAGTAAAAATCGGTCTGATCGGCGAGCAAAAAGACCTGTCATTTGAGTATGATTATCTTGGCGCAGGGCCGGAAACGCTTGAGCGGCTGGCAAATGGCGAGGGCGCATTCTTCGACATTCTGAAAAACGCCAAGAACCCGGCGATCATCATCGGCATGGGCGCATTGGCGCGTGAAGACGGTGCGGCGATTATGGCGACAGCAGGCAAGCTTGCCCGTACGGTTGATGCTGTGCGCGGCGACTGGAACGGCTTTAATGTGCTGCATACCGCTGCGGCGCGTGTCGGCGCGCTTGATCTTGGCTTCCTGCCGGGCGAGGGCGGCAAGGACTTCGCAGGTATTCTGGACGCCTGTAGCAATCGCGAGATTGAAGTCGTTTACAATCTCGGCGCCGATGAATTCGATTCCCGGAAACTGAACGGCGCTTTCGTAATTTATCAGGGCCATCATGGCGATGCGGGCGCGCGCCATGCGGATGTGGTGCTGCCGGGCGCAGCTTACACCGAGCAGAATGCGATCTATGTGAACACCGAAGGCCGGGCGCAGATGGCGCACCGCGCCGCGTTTCCGCCGGGTGAAGCGCGTGAAGACTGGGCGATCCTGCGCGCCTTGTCGGACCGCATCGGCAAGACGTTGCCTTATGACGATCTCTTTGCGCTTCGACAGACGATGATTGAGGCGGCGCCATCTCTTGGGCGCATCGACCAGATCGGCGGCGTTGAAGAGCGTTTTGATGTCGCCGCCATCGGTGCTGCGGGCAGTGTTGATGCTGCCCCATTGGTTTCTCCGGTTGCGGATTACTATCTGACCAATCCGGTTGCGCGCGCTTCAAAAACCATGGCGGAGTGTTCCGCTGTGATGAACGGCGCCAACAAGGTTGCTGCAGAATAGCAATGCGCAATAGCCCGGCGAGCCAGGAGCAGTCTGACATCGCCGCGGAGGTCCGCATCAATGTCGCCTTTGAGCAGATGGTGCTGTCCGTTCTGACAGGGGCGTTTGTTGGCGGCGCGGCGACATTGCTGTTCGGCCTAATCTCCTCGCTGGCGACTGGCGCGTTTTCAATATCCGTTTTGTTATCGGTGTTGCTGAACACGCTACTGGTCAGTTTCCTGATCTTTCTGGTCGGGTTCTTTGCTAGCCTTGTTATTGGCGCGCCTTTGTTCTCCGCGCTCGAAAGAGCGAAGCGGCGAACGTTATGGCCGTATTTGGGCGCAGCGCTTGGCGTCGCGTTGATCGTGCTTTCCTTCATGCAGGGCGGCTTGCCGCTTGCGGAGGATTTTAGTGTCGGTCTTGTTTTGGCGGTCATTTTACCGGCGATTGTCATTGCGGTGACATTTGCACGCTTTATGCAGCCCCATTGGCGCGCCGCAGATCGCGTTGAAGCGAACGAGGACAACATTTTACGGCTTCAGTAACAAAAGGGTTTGCGTGAAAGGATAAGGTGGGCCAAGGAATGTGGTTTAATAACGAATCGATGTGCGAGTGGGGAGCGCGCTAACGGTGTTGCGAGTTGAGCGATGAGGGCGGTCTTTACAAAAATAATTCGGCGCACAAAAAAAGCGCTGAAAGCAGGCTTGAGCGGCAATGCAGTAAAAATTGTACCGAGGACAGCGCTTGGCGACCTTCGTCCTGTATCCGAGCGAGACGTTCTCGTTTCGCTGATGCAGGAAAAGGAAAGCGTCGATCTTGTTCGTGCTGAAGATGCTTATCTATGGATATATCGCAATGATAATTTTTATAAACAACTGAGCAATCAGGATAAAAACCTCAATCGCCAAAGCCTGAAGAGTTTAAAAGCATCTGTTCCGAATGAACCTCAATTTACAGCATTACGGCACATTCTATCGATAGAGAAAGGAGCGGCAATATTTGATATTGGCTGCAATTATGGCCGTGAAGCAGTTCGCATACGACGTATTTTAGATGCTGAAGGCGCCGCAGGACCGCTTTTCATGTTTGATCCTGGCGTTGCGGGGAAGCTCGCGCATCTGAATATGCTGCTCAATGGATTGACCGGCTTTGAATACTACAACATAGCAATCAGCGATATTGACGGACATGTGCTGGTTCATTTGGTTTCAGGCCAGAGCCAGGACAACAAGATTATTAACCGTCGCGATGACGCAATCAGTATTCCTGTCCGCGCTATGCGCCTGGACAGTTTTGTTAAAGATAGAATTCCCTCGCCGTCCGCATGCTTTATGAAATGCGACACCCAAGGGGCGGAATTTGAAGTTTTGCGTGGATTTGAAAAATCCGCACTTTACCACCGGATGGCAGGCGTAATAGAGTTTTTTCCGAACGGCCTGGCGACGCGAATTCGGCCAGCCGTCTTTGCAGAGAAATTGTGCCGCGATTTCAGCGTCTACGATTTAGGGCCGCATCGCAGATTCTTTTATCCCGTCAGTCCGGACAATTTGGAGTCGCTCTTTGCAAGGATTGAAAAATTCAATCCACCGTATACCGACCTGCTCTTAATCTCAAAGGGACTGCCAGGTGAGAGTGCGCTTAAACGGCGTTTGATGAAGGAGTTTGGCGAGAGGCGCGATGCATTGTCGAGTCGATAAAGCGCAATTAGCTTGCGGTGAAGCGGATTTATCGGCGCCCGTTTTGTGCTACACTCGTCGCATAAGATGGAGGCGAGCGATGAAAAAATTTACGGAACTAACAGCGGGCTTGCTGGCGCTTGGGTTAGCCGGCGCGGCGACTGCTGATGACGATGAAATAATTACAAACCAGCTTGATTTAACCGGCTTTGAGCGGATCGACATTTCCGGCGTTTATGATCTCGACGTGCGGGTCGGGCCGGAATTTTCCATTGAGCTTTCCGGACCCGAATATGAAATGAATCGTGTCGAAGCGTCGGTCAGAAACGGCGCGTTGAAACTTGATATGCGCGATCGGAAACGCGGTGAGAAAAGACGCTGGCGCAACAAGCGTGAAGGCGTTGACGCTGTGATCACCCTACCAATGTTGACTGGCGTTGAAGTTTCCGGGGTGGTGGACGGAACGATTAAGGACGTCGATGCGGGTGAGTTTGAGATTGATATTTCCGGTGTTGGCGACGTTGAGATCGACGGCGAATGCGGCGTTCTCGATGCGAACCTTTCAGGTGTCGGCGACCTGAAAGCCGACGGGCTGGAATGCAACAAAGTGATTGTCAAAGTGTCGGGTGTTGGCGATGCGGATGTATATGCGCGTGACGAAGTCGACGCGCGCGTGTCCGGCATGGGCGACATCGACGTTTACGGCTCGCCGGAGAATGTCCGCAAGAATGGCGGCATGTTTTCAGACATCACTGTCCACTGACGAAAATTGAAAGCTGCTGAAGGGCGCGCTTCCTAGCGCGCTCTTTGCTGTTTTGAGGTGAGAAAACGGTCTGTCGCGGCTTTGCTTCGCATCAACGGCAAAGCGGTAGCTGGTTATCGTTATCTTGTTCCTGAAGCGCGTTAAATGATATTTGGCTTTCTTCATGGCAATGATAGTTTCTCGACGGGGTAAGAAGGGAGGCTATTCATGAAATTTTTCCTCGGTTTGATTGTTGGTTTAATTCTCGCCATCGGCATTGCCGCCGGCGGTGCGTATATGGCGTTCGGTGATCTCACGGACATTGGCGAACGCGATAAGTCCAAAGACATTACACGGACTTATAATCTCGCTGATTTTGACATGGTTGAAATCGGCGGCGTCTACGAATTCGATGTCACGGTTGGCGGCGGCTATTCGGTTGTGGTTTCCGGTGCGCCGGAAGAGATGGAGCGGGTTGACGTTTCCGTCGTCGATGGCGAATTGATCCTGGATCAGTCACGCCGCGAAAATATGCGGCGCAAGTGGCGTAACCAGGGTCTTGAAGCGACCATCACGCTGCCGTCGTTGCGCGCAATTGATGTGTCCGGCATTGTCGACGGCGACATCTCCGGTATTAATGCCGATGAATTCGACGCTGACTTTTCCGGCGTCGGCTCGGTTGATATATCCGGCACATGCGGACATCTGGACGCTGATATCTCCGGCATTGGCGATTTCAACGCTCGCGATCTGCGGTGCCAGACGGCGGATGTCGATATTTCCGGAATCGGCGATGTTGACATCTATGCTTCCGACGAGATCGACATTTCGGTCGGCGGCATTGGTGATGTGGATATCCACGGCTCGCCATCGCGCGTCGAAAAGGACGGCAGCCTGTTTGCGGATATCTCCGTCAAATAACCCGCTGGGCTGGATCGGTCGGAATTTCCCCGGATTATCCGATCAAAATTGCGACCGATTAGCTCAGCTTTCCCTCGTGACTAGCGCGCCATTCCGCTCTATGACCCCGTCTTATGGAATGGATGACGAGCATTTGGGAATATGTCTCGACCCGGCCGGCGGACGCTGGCTGGGCGGGCTGGTTTTTCCCGACCCTGATACAGGCCCTGGCGCTGATCGTGACCCTGCTTCTGGCGCAGGCGTTTTTGATGTATTTCGACCGCAAGGTCTGGGCCGCCGTGCAGATGCGCAAAGGACCGAATGTCGTCGGGCCGTTCGGCCTGCTTCAGTCTTTCGCCGACCTTTTGAAATTCGTCTTCAAGGAAATCGTCATTCCCGCGGGCGCCAACAAGGTGGTGTTTATCCTTGCGCCGGTTGTTACCTTCGTTCTGGCGCTGGTTGGCTGGGCGGTGATCCCGGTCGGGCCGGGTCTTGTCGGCTCCGACATTAATGTCGGCATCCTTTATCTCTTCGCGATTTCCTCCCTTGGTGTTTACGGCGTCATCATGGGCGGCTGGGCGTCCAATTCGAAATATCCGTTTCTCGGGTCTTTGCGCTCCGCAGCGCAGATGGTGTCCTACGAAGTCTCCATTGGCTTTGTCATCATAACCGTCTTGCTGCTCGTCGGGTCGTTGAACTTGTCGGACATTGTGATGAGCCAGTCGCGCGGGGCGGGAATCTTGAACTGGCATTTCATTCCGCTGTTCCCGATGTTCGTGGTGTTCTTTATCTCGGCGCTGGCGGAAACCAACCGTCCGCCCTTCGATCTGCCGGAAGCGGAATCGGAACTTGTCGCCGGCTATCAGGTTGAATATTCGTCGACCCTGTTCCTGCTCTTCATGATCGGGGAACTGGCGAATATCCTTTTGATGTGCGCAATGCTGACGATCCTTTTCTTCGGCGGCTGGCATTCGCCGATCCCGTGGGGGCCGCTGGAGACCGTGCCGGTCTTCTGGTTCTGCGCCAAGATCGTGTTCTTCTTCTTCATGTTCGCGATGGTGAAAGCGATCGTGCCGCGCTATCGTTATGACCAGTTGATGCGGATTGGCTGGAAAATCTTCCTGCCCCTGTCGCTGTCCTGGGTCGTGTTGACGGCGGGCGCAATCTTGATGTTCCCGGGACTGGAAGCCTGGTTCCAGAGCTGGAGGTCTTAAGTGTCGCGTATTGCACAAGCGATTAAGGGATTTGCGCTGCTTGATTTCGTCAAGGCTTTCGGGCTCGCCATGAAATACTACATGCGCCCCAAGGCGACTCTGAATTACCCGTTCGAGAAAGGGCCTTTGTCGCCGCGCTTTCGGGGTGAGCATGCATTGCGCCGCTATCCGAATGGCGAGGAACGTTGCATCGCCTGCAAGCTTTGCGAGGCGATCTGCCCGGCGCAGGCGATCACCATTGAAGCCGAGCCTCGCGACGACGGTTCGCGCCGCACGACCCGCTACGATATCGACATGACGAAATGCATCTATTGCGGCTTCTGTCAGGAAGCGTGTCCCGTGGACGCAATAGTCGAAGGGCCGAATTTTGAATTCGCCACCGAGACCCGCGAAGAGCTGTTCTATGACAAGGACCGCCTGCTGGCGAATGGCGACCGCTGGGAACGCGAGATTGCGAAGAATCTCGAACTCGACGCGCCTTACCGCTAGGCGAGCGTAACCCCTCAACGAATTGAAATTCCTGCCAGTCGGGTGCGCGATTGCGCGTATTTTGCGCTTGTTCAAGATTTTGAGTAATGTCGAGACACTGTCGGAATCACCGATGGCGGGGGGCTCAACATGAACAAAATCCATTATCTCATAGCATCGGCGTTGCTTACGGTTTCGGCTTGTTCCGATAATGGCGCAGATTATGAGGATAAGGAGTACGAAGCGTCAACTGCCGGTCAGGGTGACGCTTATTCGGAAGTTGAGGCGCAGACCTTTCAGCTGAATGAAAACGATGCGCCGCAGCCAGTTGAACAAAGCAGGCCGGCGCCAGCGGAAAATCGCGCCGCCGCCCCAGCGCGTACTGAATTGCCCGCTGGCGCGGTGCGCGTTCAGAGCTCGAAAATCATGGACCGTAATGGCTTTGCCCAGCCGATGGTTGCGGCGACCATGCTGATCCCTGTGGGGTGGAAAACCGAGGGCGGTATTGTCTGGGCGCAAAATATGTCCGGATGCGGACCGAACACACCGCATGTCAACTGGACGGCGACGTCGCCGGACGGGTCGAGTACTATTCAAATGTTGCCGGAAGAAAAATGGTCCGGCCACAATATGCAATATCCCGGCATGCAACAATCTCAATGTCCGAATGTCATTGTGACGGACCCGCGCCAGTACATCACGCAATATGTGCAGCGCGTTCGTCCTGGTGCGCAACTGCTCGACTATCGCGAACGCGCTGACATTGTTGAGGGCGTCTCCAAGATGATGCCGCCGCAACCGCCGGACATGTACGGCATGCAAACCCGGCAATGGGTCGGGGCGGGCGATGCGCTGCTCGGCTATCAGCTTCAGGGCCGCGACATGCGCGAGCTTGTTGGCGTCATCGCAATATTTTCGCAAAATCGGATCGCGGACGGGATGGGCGGTGTGATGGAAAGCTATATGACCTTTTCGCTGCCGAGCTTTGCTTACCGCGCGCCTGAAGGGCAGTTGGATTTCAACAAGGCCGCAATGATCCGCAATTCGTACAAGGCCGATCCGCAATGGTCGGCGAAGATAGCGCAATTTCACGCCAACATCGCCCGCACGAATGCCAAAGGCGCTGCGGACCGGGCGCGCATAACCGCGCAGACCAACCGTGAAATCAGCGATATGCAGATGGACAGCTGGCGTAGGCAACAGGAAAGCAGCGACCGCGGTTCCCGTGAGTTCAACGAATATATTCGCGGCGTTGAAACCTACAATGACCCGATAAACGGCGGCAGCGTTCAGCTCGACAACACCTACGACAATGCATGGCAACTGAACGACGGCACGTATGTTCTGACTGACGACCCGAGCTTCAATCCCTATGCGGCGACCGGACAGGACGGTCAGAGACTGGAGCCAACACAATGAAACAGTCATCACAAAGTATCCGCTTGCCGGTTGTCGCAACGATAACGATGTGTTTGCTGACTTCAGGCGCCATTGCACAGGACAGTTTTGGCGGTCAGCCGAAACCTCAACCCAAGCAGGCTGAGCAAACGCAACCGCCGGCGCCGCAACAACAAGAGCGGCCACAACAACAGCAGTTCGGATCGCCGCAGCCTGAAAAGCGTCCAAATCAGAACTCGCCTTTTGCGCAGGTCGAGCAGTTCGAATCTCAGGATTTTGGCGTCGCGCCCTTAAGTCAGCTTTATAGCGGAGCGATGCATGGGCCGACGCCGACGACGATTCCCGGCGGTCTGGTGATTTCAACCGAAGCATTCTGGACCACCCTGCAGCAAAATCAGGGCGGCATAGCGATCTTTGATGTTCTTGGCGGGCAGGAGATATTGCCCGGCGCCTATGCGGCGTCTCCGGCGGCGGCGCCCGGTAATTTTAACGATCAGACCCAGCAGGAGTTTGGCCAGTTTCTGGCCCAGGTAACCGGTGGCGACAAACAAATTCCGGTCTTGTTTTATTGCCAAAGCCCCCAATGCTGGATGTCTTACAATGCGGCGTTGCGCGCCATTAATATGGGGTATACGCAGGTTCTGTGGTATCGCGGCGGCATTGAAGCCTGGAAAAAGGCGGGTCTGCCGACGGAGTATCCGCAAATGGGTTATCAATAGAACTCGCCCATAACTAAAATACGCATTCGCGATGATTCCAGGATATAACAGATGACAGATACGCCCCCCGACCGACTGTGCAATGATCCGAAAAGCCCGTTTTACGACGAAGCCCTGCTTGAGCGCGGTGTCGGCGTGAGGTTCAAGGGCGAAGAAAAAACCAACGTTGAAGAGTATTGTATTTCGGAAGGCTGGATTCGCGTCGCCGCCGGCAAAGCCGTCGACCGCAAGGGCAACCAGCTGACCGTATTGCTCAAAGGCCCGGTCGAAGCCTGGATCAAATAAGACCGGCCTATTGAGGCTGTTCTGAACTGTTTTTCAGAATCAGGATGATTAGCCTCGCACCGGTCACGGTTTACGACGCGTCGAACCGCGCCCCATGACATTCCCGCGATAGCGCATCATGGCGACCTCCCAGCATGCTTTATAGCGCGCCTCATGCGCCGCCGTTTCCTGTGCGGCGGCGCGGTCCGGCGTCCAGCGTCCGGCAAAGCGGCAATCGGACCGGCGCCCTTCGCAGATCGGCGCCCCGTCTTTGAGGCAGGGCGCGCAGCTGCAATAAAAATCGCGGGGCGACATGTTGGGGTGACCGAGCTGGCGCGCGACGTCGGCCAGAAACACCGGCAGAAGAACCTGCTGGGCGAAACTGGCGATGCGGTCCGAGGGGCCGCGCTCGGCGAGGGCGCCTTTTCTCACTGGCTGCGGGGTTTGCCGTGTTCGCCGGCGTTTGCAACGTTGCGGGGAGTTTTTCCTGGTTTTTATTTTACGTATCATGCAGTTTTATCCGTATACGTTCATACAGCAACTCGTGCAGCGCGTTTCCTGAATGCGGCGCAGCGCTGATCGTCTACGCGGCTCCCGCGAACCCGAAGTCACAAAGACGGAGAGGGCGCGCGAGACGCGAAACATCCTCGTCAAATTTTAAAACACGGACGCATCGCGTCCCGCGCAGCGGCGTTCTTCTGCATCGCCGCCCAGCCGTCAGGGAGAGGCGTCTCATCGAACGGCGGACTAACGCGAGCTGGCCGGCGGATACGGGCAAAGCCGTCCCGCGAAAAGCGGCGGTCTTCGGGCCGCTTCCATCGATGCGCGTGTCGCCGGACACAACCATCCGACCGATCTCCTTTCGGGAGATCGTCCACAAAAGCCTGGGCGCTGCGACCGGCCGAACAAGGACATGACGTCCGTTATGCGTCTTCCCGTCCGCGCGCCGCGATCCAGACCGCAAAGAAACGGTAGGCCTCACGCCTCTCCTTGTCCGGACTGTCCGGCAGTATACGGCCATTGCGCGGGGGCGGGGATAAGTCCGCACCGAATATGGGTTTTTTGAAAGAATACCCTCTCCGGGTTGTTTCAGGGGTGGTGGATTCAACCGTCTGCCCAAACCGTCCGCCCCGACCCGGGGCGGGAATGAGCAGGTGGGGAGGTTGTGCGTCTTCCTTAACTCCGGGTCATCCCGGGCGCTACGCCTTTAACTGGTCGCCGATGGGCAGGCTGCGGATGCGCACGCCTGTCGCGTCATAGAGCGCCGCCATTAGTGCCGGTATAAAGGCTGGTAGTGCGATTTCACCCGTACCCCATGGGTGCTCGTCGCTAGCGATGAAGTCCACCTCGATATGTTTTGGCGCTTCGTCGATGCGCAGCAGCCGGATATGATGGAAGTTATCGGTCGTAATCCGACCTTCCTCAATGCCCACATTTTGATACAAGGCGGTCGAGAGACCGTCATGGATCCCGCTTTCTATCTGCGCGCGCGCGCCAAGGGGGTTGATAACGCGGCCGCAATCGACGCCGGCGAAAACACGCTCCACAGTGAAGCGGCGGTCGTCGTCAACGGAGACATCGACCACAAAGGCGACATAAGAGCCAAAGGTGAAATGAGATGCGATCCCGCGTCCCCAGCCGCTGGGTAAATCCGCGTCGCCCCATCGCGCCATACGCGCCGCCAAATTGAGGACGCCTTTCATTTTCCGTGTGGAAATGCCCGCGCCCATTTTCATTGGCATCCACTCATCGAATGGAAATTCGCGATCTTCGCCCAGCAATTCCAGCCGGAGGTCGAGAGGGTCTTTGTCGGCGGCCGCGGCAACCTCATTCAGGAAGCCTTCAACGGCAAAACCGGAAATGTTATTGCCGGGCCCGCGCCATGCGCCAAGCGGCGTGCGCGAATCTTTCTTGACCTGCTCAATGCGAAGATCGTCGATCAAGTTTGCCGGGAACCCCCGCATACGCGTATTGCCCTGAGACGCAAAAACAGCGTTCCAGGCGACGACCTTTCGATTCTTGTCGAGGCCGGCCTTGAATTCAAAGCGCCCGGCAGGGTTTAGCTGATCGTTTTGCGTGTCATCCTCGCGCGTCCAGAACACTTTGATCGGCGTTCCCACGGTTTGCGACAGGAAGACCGCTTCAGATATAAAATCGCTCTGCCATTTGCGGCCGAGACCACAGCCGATCCGTCCGGAGCGCACCTCGATCTTATCTTCCGGCAGGCCGGTCGCTCTTGCAACATACATTGCCGCATAGGGAGGGCTTTGGTGTGATGTTGCAATGATGCAGCGCTCTGCGGTGACGTGCGCGGTGCAATTGTTCGTCTCCATATTCAGATGCGCAAAATGCGGGGTCGTATAGGTCGACTGAACTTTCTGCGACGCGCCTTCATACGCGGCGTCAAAATTACCCGCTTCATGAAGGATCTCCCGCTCGCGGGATGTGTCGCGGATCACTTCGCGCGCATGTTCCTCATGCCATGCATCGTTTTCGTGTGTCTGCGGGCCCTTGTCCCATTCGATAACAAGCGCGTCCCGCCCTTTCATTGCAGCCCACAAGGAGCTTGCGACGACGGCGACGCCTGGATTGTTAAGTCGGCCTTCTCCATCAACTTCAAGGCGTGGAAGCTCGACCACCGCCGTGACGCCGCGAGCCGCGCGCGCGGCGCTGTCATCGTAATTTGCGACGGAGCCGCCGAAATAGGGGCATCGTGCGATGACGGCGTATTGTTGCCCGTCAATGTCAAGATCGATGCCGAAGGGTTCGCGGCCGGTGACAATGTCTCGCGCCTTCTTGTGTCCTTTGTCGGCGCCAATAATAGCGAAGTCATTGCTGTTTTTGCGGCGCGGCCCGCCAGCGTTCTCACTCGCCACCTCTAGATGATATCGAATCTCTCCTTCCTCTTCGACAGGTTTGATAACTTCGTTGCGCGCAGCGAGAGAGGCGGCTTCGGTTATAAAATCTGCATAAGGATAAGAAGCGTCGCCATTATCAACCAGGATGTGGCTGTTTTGCGTCGTTAATCGGTTTGCAGCGACCCCAAGAGATTGCGCGGCCGCAGAGATGATTAAATGCCGTGCAAGCGCGCCGCAATCGCGCAAGTTCGTCCAGCTTCGGCGCACGGAACCGCTGCCGCCGCTCCCTTGTGTTGCATATTTTTCGTGAAAGACGCCTTTTTCGCCAGCTTGAATGGCGGTCGCCATGCGTTGCACATCGATCAGATCCCAGTCCGCATCGAGTTCTTCGGCGATCATCATTGGCAGCGCCGTTTCGACGCCAGTGCCCATGTCAGGGATAGGCGTGTGAATGAGAATTGTGTTGTCGGGCCGCAATTCAACAAAAGGACCGATTGGGCGACCGTTTGACGAATCGGCGTTGTGAACCTGCCCGAAGACCGGAGGGGCGACAATCAACGCGCCCCCAATCGCGAATACTCTCAGCGCGTCGCGGCGCGTCGGGGCGGCTGCGAGATTATTGGTTTTCATCACGGCCTCCCATTAAAGAGGCGGCTCTGTGAATCGCCTTGCGCATGCGAAAGTAGCTGCCGCAGCGGCATAAATTATCGTGGCGCCGGTTGATGTCTTCATCGCTGGGGTTTGGGACTTCGTGCAGCAACGCCGCGACGGCCATAATCTGTCCCGCCTGACAATAGCCGCACTGGGCGACATCCTCTTCAACCCAAGCCTCTTGAACGGGATGCAGAGTGTCGCCTGACGCCAAGCCTTCTATTGTCCTGACAACGTCGCCGTCTTGCAACGCGGCGGCTGGGAAACTGCAGGAGCGCACGGCCTGATCGTTTACGTGTACAGTGCAGGCGCCGCATTGTCCGATGCCGCAACCGTACTTTGTGCCCTTCAAACCTTCGTCTTCACGGATGACCCACAAGAGCGGTTTGTCGTCATCGCCCTCATAAACCGTCGGCGCATCGTTCAGTGTAAAGCTGACCATTTGGTTGTCCTCCCTTTAGAGTGTTGATTGCGCGCCAGTTAAGGTGCGGGGGCGGGCAAACGTTCGAAACGCATGTCTTGTCCAATCACATCAATGCGGACGACACGGTGGGGCGTTTCCGTCGTAATGTAGATCACGTTCTCCGGTTGCGCCTTCAATTCGCCAACAAACGTTTCGAATTCGCCAGCCGGAACCTCTATCGTCCTGGCGTCAGTGACCGTGAAAGCCGCTTGAGCAAAATTTCGGGCAAGTGAGGAAAACCAGGAGAACGTGTAACTCACGCCTTCTTCCAGCGGCAGCCCGGTAGACAGCCCGAAAAAGGAAGCGCGCAGGACTGCGCCTGGAAGCATATCCATATCGAATGGCGTTTTTGTTTTGGCGGTGTCGGCCGGCCGCTTCAGAACATAGTCGCCGGAGACTTTCTCGTCGTTAAACTGAAGGTCCGCATCCAGGATCGTGCGGCTGAAATCACCGTCAAGGACGAGCGATTTCGGTGCGAGCGTGTCAGCATCGATAACCGCCGTCAGGGATTCGCGCACATCCGGTAGAAGCGTCGTGCCGTCATGAATGACGATCTCATCGCCACGGCGCTCCAGTTCGTAGAACATTTCGCCTGCGACTTTCTCATGCTGAACGAGTTGAAAGCGGACCGGGCCGAACTCGACCTTTGAGATATCGACTGGCAATGGGTCCGCAGCCGCGGCGCCAGCGGATGCGGCTAAGATCGATAGCCCTAGTAGCGGTGAATTGCGCATCATCTCCCCCTTTTGCATTGGAGATTTTTAGAAGCGCTTGGGGCATTGAGTCTTGGAGGATTAGGTAAGCCGTGTGATTTGAAGGATGAATTGAGGCTTGGTCATCATAGTTTTTCCGCGATGATCTCCATCACCAGCGGGGTGGTCATGACCGTGCCGGGATCGGCCTCGGCGGCTTCAAATTCGGATATGACCTTATTCGCCCATTCCCTGGAGACAACGCCAGAGGCGGCGAGATCGCGGGCATGATTAGGGATGAACGTCGCCGGCCATCGCCAGACATAGTTGTCGGGGCGGACGGCGTGAATGATTGGGCGCGTTTCTTTCAGTCGCAAACCAGCCTTTGAGAGCATGGGCAGCAGTTGAACGGCGATATCGGGCTCACCGCCGCTGGCGCGCCAGTCACGGATCGTCACCTCGATAAAATCGGTCAGTGCGTCGCGCCGGGGCGTCCAGTTCATGGTGGCCCAGTCCATATATTCATGAATGACAAAAACGCCGCCGGGCCGGATGGCGCCGCTCAGCTTTTTCAGAACGGCGATGGGATCGCTCAAAAAGGCGAATACCCAGCGAATCCAGACCGCGTCGACGCCGCTGACTGAGACGTCATCGGTCACCAGATCGAAGGCGCGGGGGTCGATATTGGCGAGGCCGCGGTTCGCGGCGGCGCCCTTCAGGGCCTCAAGGAAGCGGTCGGAGCGCTCCAGGGCGATAACCCTGCCGTCCTCCTCGACGATTTCCGCAAGATCGAGGCTGGCGTAGCCGGGGCCCGCGCCCGCGTCGATGACCGTAGAGCCGGTGGTGATCCCCGCGCGCCGCCACGCGTCCAGAACATGCGGGCGCCACACCCGGTGCTGCAGCCCGAGGCGGCGGATTTCTGCGTCATGGGTCCCGAGATAGTAGTTTTTTTCTTCGCTCATGAGAGCCTCCAGAAGGGGTGCGTGAGGTCGGTCGATTTTAGAGCCTGGCCGCGCCAGGCGCAGCCCTATAATTATAGAGGTGCGTTGAAGTCACCGTGGTAATCGCCATTGGAAATAACTGCATGAAATAGGAGCCTCGACCCTTTGCAATGCGGAAAACCCAGTCTAAAAGCGCGCAATCCGCCCGTGCCCCTGAGTCGCATTGTCTTTGGGGCGCATCATCGTAAAGCAGCGCCATCCGGCATTGAATTCAAATCCATACTCTAAGCTCACGGGACTGGGCCTTCAGCATTTGATATGACGTTCTCCGCATTCGCCTTTTATATCTTCGCCTTTGCCGCGATTGCTTCGGGGCTGATGGTGGTGGCGTCGAAAAATCCCGTGCATTCGGTGCTGTTCCTGATCAGCTCCTTTATCGCCGCTTCGGGCCTCTTCGTGCTAATGGGCGCCGAATATCTCGCCATGGTGTTGATTGTCGTTTATGTCGGCGCGGTGGCGGTTCTGTTCCTGTTTGTCGTGATGATGCTTGATGTTGATTTCGTCGAGATGAAACAGGGCTTTTTGCAATATCTGCCGATCGGCGGCGCGCTGGCGGCGATTGTTGTGTTTGAGCTAATCCTCGTGGTCGCCGTCTGGGTGTTTCCGGATGATGCGGCTCTGGCGCGCGCTCACCCGTCGCCGACCGCTGCGCAGACAATTGCGGACCCCAATGGTCCAAACAATATCGAGGCGCTCGGCCTCATTCTTTACACCGACTACATCCACTATTTTCAAATCGCCGGCATCGTGCTGCTCGTGGCGATGATCGGCGCGATCATTCTGACATTCCGCACAAGAGAAGGCGTCAAGAAACAGGATGCGGCTGCGCAGGTCGCCCGCACGCGCGACGAAGGCGTTGAACTTGTCGATATCGGTTCGGGGCAGGGCCTGTCATGAGGGAAATGACCATTAGGGGGCGCATGTAAATGGCGGATATTGGCCTTGGACATTATCTTTCCGTTGCAGCAGTGATGTTCGCCATCGGCATGGCGGGCATTTTTCTCAATCGTAAGAATGTCATTGTCATCCTGATGTCGATCGAATTGATGCTGCTTTCTGTGAATATCAATCTGGTGGCGTTTTCTCAGTTTCTCGGCGATCTCACCGGGCAGGTTTTTGCCTTCATGGTCCTCACCGTGGCGGCGGCGGAAGCGGCAGTGGGGCTTGCAATTCTAGTCGCGTTCTTCCGCAATCGCGGCGATATCGCCGTCGAAGACGCCAACCTGATGAAGAACTAAAGGCGCCTCATTATAATGGAACCCTTTGTCGTATTATTACCGCTGTTCGGCGCCATGTTGGCGATGCCGGTCGGTCGTGCGTTTGGATCGCGGGCGGCTGAGCTGTTGACGACAGGACTTTTGCTACTTGCCGCGATCTATTCATGGTTCCTGTTCTTTGATGTTGCGCTTGGCGGTAACGCCCGAACGATAACGCTGTTTGAATGGATCGGTTCGGGGAGTTTTTCCGCGGACTGGGCGGTGCGCCTCGACACGCTTTCAGCCGTGATGCTGATCGTTGTGAACAGCGT
Organism: Pseudomonadota bacterium; assembly: GCA_039196665.1. GTDB lineage: Bacteria > Pseudomonadota > Alphaproteobacteria > Caulobacterales > Parvularculaceae > Hyphococcus. The sequence goes on from JBCCUQ010000002.1 coordinate 826,935, forward strand.
TTCGTTCCTCGTTCATACCTATTCCATGGGCTACATGAAGGATTATGGCGAGCAGTCGCGGTTCTTCGCTTATCTCTCGCTTTTCACCTTCGCGATGCTGACACTGGTGACTGCTGACAATTTCCTTCAGCTGTTCTTTGGCTGGGAGGGTGTTGGTCTTGCGTCTTATTTGCTGATTGGCTTCTGGTTCAAGAAGAAATCCGCCAATGACGCTGCGATCAAGGCGTTTGTGGTCAACCGAGTGGGGGACTTCGGTTTCGCCCTCGGCATCATGTGCGTGTTCTACGTCTTTGGTTCGATCCAGTTCGATGAAGTGTTTCAGGCTGTCGCATCGAACGCCGTCGTCACGCCATGGAATGCAGGCGCCGGCGCGCCGATTCAGGATTTGATGATCACTTTTCTCGGCGCTGAATATCATGCGCTGACGGTGATTGGCGTTCTTCTGTTCATTGGCGCCATGGGTAAGTCAGCGCAGTTCTTCCTGCACACTTGGCTGCCCGACGCGATGGAAGGGCCGACGCCGGTTTCCGCGCTCATCCATGCGGCCACCATGGTGACGGCGGGCGTGTTTCTCGTCTGCCGCTGTTCGGTGATTTACGAATATGCGCCGAATGCGGCGGCGATGGTAACGCTTGTCGGCGCAGTCACGGCATTTTTCGCTGCGACCGTCGGGCTTCTTCAGGATGACATCAAAAAGATCGTCGCCTATTCGACGTGCTCCCAGCTTGGCTACATGTTCTTCGCCGCCGGCGTTGGCGCCTATGGCGCGGCGATGTTCCACCTCTTCACGCATGCCTTTTTCAAAGCGCTGCTGTTCCTTGGTTCCGGCGCGGTGATCATCGGCATGCATCACGAACAGGACATCAAGAAGATGGGCGGCGTCAAAGAGCTGATGCCGTTTACGCATCTGCTGATGTTTATTGGCACGATTGCGATTACGGGTGTCGGCATTCCGGGTTTTTATCTCTTCGGCGCCCCATTCGGAACTGCCGGATTTGTCTCCAAGGACATGATCATCGAAGGCGCTTTCGCCGCCGGAGAAGCGGGGCGTGCATTCGGTTATTTTGCGTTTGTAATGGGGCTGTTGGCGGCGGTGATGACGGCGTTTTATTCCTGGCGGCTGATCTTCCTGACTTTTTGGGGGCCAAGCCGCGCGCCGGAACATATCCGCAAGCATCCGCACGCCGTGCCGGACACAATGATGATGCCGCTGGTGCCGCTCGCAATCGGCGCGCTTGTCGCTGGCATGGCGTTTTACGGACAGTTCGTTGGCGACAAATCAGAACAATTCTGGAATGGCGCTCTATACGCAGCTGAAGAACACCACGAGCCAACGACTGATGCAGGCCATTTGAATGCCGAGGAACACGGTGAAGAGGAGAGCCACGCGCCGGCTGGCGCCGCCGAGGCGCATGGCGCAGAGGAAGGGCATGGCGAGGGCGGTCATCATGTGCCAACCTGGGTCTTGTGGGCCCCGTTCCTGGCGATGTTGACCGGAACGCTTGTCGCCGCCACGCACTATCTGAGCGGCGATCCATTGAAGCCCGGCCTCTTGCGCCCGGGCGGCATGATCTACGCCTTCCTTAAAAACAAATGGTATTTCGATGAGATTTACGACTTCCTGCTGGTGAAGCCGGCGATCGCATTCGGCCGTTTCTTATGGAAGGACGGCGACGGCAAGACCATCGACGGCGTCGGTCCAGACGGTATCGCAGCGGCGGTGGCGGCGGGCGCCCGACGGATCGTCAAGGTGCAGAGCGGTTATCTTTATCATTACGCTTTCGCGATGCTGGTCGGCATCGCCATCCTTGTTACATTCATTCTGGTCAGAGCGGGGGGCGGGCAATAATGACTGAAAGTTTCGCCGGACAACCCTGGCTCAGCCTGATTACCTTTGCGCCATTGTTTGGCGCCTTATGCATCATTGCGCGCCGTATGATGTCGCGCACCAATGAAAACGGCGCGATTGACGCGAATGAAGAAGCGCAGGTCGCCAACACTGCGCGCTGGGTGGCGCTTGGAATCACATCTCTTACCTTTGTCGTGTCGCTTGGCGTTTACGCCCTCTACGATTCGTCGCTCGCCGGCTATCAGCTGGTGGAACAGGTCGGCTGGCTCGGCGGCGGCATCAGCTACAAGATGGGTGTCGATGGGATTTCAATCCTGTTCGTTTTACTGACCACCTTTATCATGCCGATCTGCATTCTGGCTTCGTGGGATTCCATCAAAACCCGGGTCGCCGATTACATGATTGCGTTTCTGGTTCTGGAAACCTTGATGATCGGTGTCTTCTGCGCGCTGGATCTGTTTCTCTTCTACTTCTTCTTTGAGGGCAGCCTCATCCCGATGTTCCTGATCATCGGGGTCTGGGGATCGAAGGGAACAAAAGAATTCGCTGGCATTGTCATGCCGAGCCGCGTCTATGCGGCGTTGAAGTTCTTTCTCTATACGTTGCTGGGCTCGCTGTTGCTGCTGGTGGCGATGGCTTGGATGTATGCTGAAGCTGGCACCACCGATATTCCTGCATTGCAAAATTACGAGTTTGCCGCCGGGGCGCAAAAGTGGCTGTGGCTTGCGTTCTTTGCGTCCTTCGCCGTCAAAATGCCGATGTGGCCGGTCCACACCTGGTTGCCCGACGCGCATGTTCAGGCGCCGACTGCAGGCTCGGTTGTCCTCGCGGCAATCTTGCTGAAAATGGGCGGCTACGGATTTTTGCGCTTCTCGCTGCCGATGTTCCCGATTGCCAGCCTTGACTTTGCGCCGCTGATTTTTGCGCTGTCGATCGTTGCGATCATTTATACCTCCCTCGTTGCGCTGGCGCAGGAGGATATGAAAAAGCTCATCGCCTATTCGTCCGTCGCCCATATGGGCTTCGTGACAATGGGGATATTCACCGGCACCAAGCAGGGGATTGAGGGCGGCCTTTTCCAGATGCTCTCGCACGGCTTTATTTCCGGCGCGCTCTTCTTGTGTGTCGGCGTTGTCTATGACCGGATGCACACGCGCGAAATTGCGGCCTATGGCGGGCTTGTGCATCGCATGCCGCTTTATGCGTTTTTGTTTCTCTTCTTCACGCTAGGGAATGTGGGCCTGCCGGGAACCAGCGGATTTGTGGGGGAAATTCTCTCTATGACGGGCGCGTTCAAGGTCAATAGCTGGATCGCGTTCTTCGCCGCGTTTGGCGTGATCCTGTCTGCGGCTTACGCGCTCAGACTGTATCGTCAGGTTATCTATGGGGACCTGACGAAAGATGCGCTGATGGCGATTCCGGATGTTGACAAACGCGAGTTGGCGATGCTCGGCGTGCTGATGGCGTTTGCGCTTTATCTCGGGTTTAATCCAGGTCCAGCTCTTTCTGTATTCAGCCCGGCTGTGGACTTGGTGATTGAAAATTACAATACGGCGATCGCCGGGGCAGTGAACTGATGGGGATTTTCGAGACACTGTCCTTTACGTTTCCGGAGCTCGCGCTGGCGATCGGCGCGATGGCTCTTTTGATCGCCGGTGTTTTCCTCGGCGATAAATCCGCCAAGCAAGTTTCCTATGCCTGTGTTGCGCTTTTGATAGCGGCGGGTGCGCTGGTTATCTTCGGCCCTTCGGGATCGCAGCCGAGCCTTTTTGATGGCGCATTCCGGATCGACGCCTTTTCCGACTTCTGCAAGGTGATCATTTTTGGCGCGGCGGCGCTGGCTATCTTGATGTCCGATCGATATCTCGCAGGCGAAAAGCTCGGCCGGTTTGAATATCCAGTGCTTATTGTTCTGGCCGCCTTCGGCATGTCGTTGATGGTGTCCGCAACGGATTTGATTTCGCTCTATATGGGCGTCGAGACACAAAGCCTGGCGCTTTACATTCTGGCTGCGTTCAATCGAGACAGTCGCCGCTCAACCGAAGCGGGCCTTAAATATTTTGTCCTCGGCGCCTTATCGTCGGGGCTCCTTCTTTATGGCGCATCGCTGGTTTATGGCTTTACCGGATCGACGTCGTTTGACGACATCGCCAATGCCGCAGCGGCGGGCGACGGAAATGTCGGGCTTATTATCGGGCTTGTCTTTTTGATTTCAGGACTGGCGTTCAAGGTATCAGCCGCGCCTTTCCATATGTGGACGCCGGATGTCTACGAAGGTTCGCCGACGCCGGTAACGGCGTTCTTCGCCGCCGCCCCCAAGCTCGCGGCGATGGCGCTTTTCACCCGCGTTTTGACGACATCGTTTTCTGGCGTTCTCACCGACTGGCAACCGGTGATCGCGATGATCGCTGTCGCCTCCATGACTGTTGGCGCATTTTCAGCGATCCCGCAAACCAATGTGAAGCGCCTGATGGCATATTCCTCCATCGGGCATATGGGCTACGCACTGATTGGGCTCGCTGCGGGCTCGTCGGAAGGCGTAAGGGCTGTCCTCATTTACATGACGGTCTACGTGTTGATGACGCTTGGGGCTTTCGCCGTGATTTTGATGATGCGCCGCCGTGGCGGGATGACGGAAAACATCAGTGATCTTGCGGGTTTATCGAGGACGAACATGCCTATGGCGCTAATCCTGACCGTATTGCTGTTCTCATTGGCCGGCGTGCCGCCGACGGCGGGCTTCTTCGGCAAATGGTTTGTGTTTTTTGCGGCCGTAGACGCTGGGCTGATCTGGCTGGCGGTTGTTGGCGTCATCGCGAGCGCCATCTCGGCATTCTACTATCTGCGCATTGTCTGGTTTATGTGGTTCGATGAGCCCGCGCCTGCGTTTGAGCGCGATAGCGGACCGGCGCTGACATTCGCCGCATGGGGATCGGCTCTTTTGATGTTCCCGCTACTGACTGTCTTCATGGGTCCCTTGACCCAGGCGGCGGGGCGCGCTGCGGCGTCTTTGTTCTAGCGGATGAAAGTCTTCCCCTCCGGCGCGGTGTTTCAGGTTTTTGATACGCTCGATTCAACAAGCCTGGAGGCGAAACGGCGGGCGCATGCAGGTGAGGCGGGGCCTTGCTGGATCATTGCGGTGCGCCAGACGGCCGCTTACGGTCGCCGTCAACGCGCATGGCGACAGGAAGTGGGGGATCTCGCAGCGACATTGCTGTTTTCGCCGGGCGGGCCCGTTGAGCATCGCGGTCAATTGTCATTTGTCACATCTCTGGCGGTGGGGAGTGCGCTCGAAGAATATGCGCCAAGCGCTAAAGTTGCGCTAAAGTGGCCAAACGACGTGATGCTGGACAGAAAGAAATGCGCCGGAATCCTGCTTGAGAATCTTGATGGTAAAATCGCGATAGGGATCGGCGTGAACATAGTGACAGCGCCGGATGATTTGCCTTATCCCGCTGCGCGCCTGATTGATTTTGCGCCAGCCCCGCCGCCACAGGAATTGGCGGGGCGCATCGACAGCTATTTCTTTGAATTCTATCGCTTGTGGCGTGATAAAGGTTTTGCGCCGATCCGGGAGCGCTGGCTGGCGCATGCCACAGGGCTCGGGGAGGAGATTACGGTGCGACTGCCGAATGAGGAATTCGGCGGCGTGTTTGAAACAATTGACGAGGATGGCGGATTGCTGTTGCGCTCGCCCTTGGGAAGGCGGACTGTCGCGGCTGGTGAAGTGTTTTTCGGGCGTGATACGATGGCGGAAGACGCCGCCAGAAACTAGGAAGATTTATGCTGCTCGCGATTGATGTCGGCAATACGAATTCGGTGATTGCGCTTTTTGATCATGACAAGTCGCTTTCCCAATGGCGCTCGTCTACCTCAACCGTGCGTACTGCAGACGAGTATGCCGTCTGGCTTTCCCAACTGATGGGCATGGCCGGGCATAAGCTGTCCGATATTCATGAATGCATTATCTCGACGGTGGTGCCGCAGTCGCTTTTTCACCTTCGCAATCTCTCGCGGCGCTATTTCAACTGCGAGCCGTTTGTCATTGCGCATAACAATATTCCAGGTGTCGCCGTGCGCATCAACAAACCGTCGGAAGCCGGCGCGGACAGGCTGGTGAATGCGGTTGGCGCTTATACAAAACATGGCGGACCGCTTATCGTTGTCGATTCCGGTACGGCGACAAATTTCGATATTGTCGGTGCTGACGGCGCTTTTGAAGGCGGGGTCATTGCACCCGGCATCAATCTTTCCATGCAGGCGCTGCATGAGGCGGCGGCGCGGCTGCCGCGCATTGCCATCGAAAGACCGGAAAAGGTCATCGGCACGGACACGGTCGGCGCTATGCAGACTGGCGTCTATTGGGGGTATATCAGCCTGATTGAAGGGCTGATTGAGCGAATTAAGGCTGAATACGGATCGCCAATGCGGGTTGTGGCGACGGGCGGCATCGCCTCCCTGTTTGAGGGCCAAACAAAAGCCATCGACATTTTCGATCATGAACTGACCATCAACGGGCTGCTTGAAATCAGTAAGCGCATCAAATCTTCAGGCGCCGCCTGATGGCGAAACAGGACCTTGTGTTTTTACCGCTTGGCGGCTCCGGCGAGATCGGCATGAACATGAACCTTTACGGGTTCGGCCGACCCGCTAACCGTCAGTGGTTGATGATCGATTGCGGCGTGATGTTTGGCGACCTGTCGACACCCGGCGTTGATCTGATGTGCGCGGACCCGTCCTATATTCTGGAAGAAAAAGAAAATCTTCTTGGACTGCTGCTGACCCACGGGCATGAAGACCATATCGGCGCCGTCGCGCTGCTGGCGAAAAAACTTGGCTGTCCGATTTATGCAACGGCGTTCACCGCGGCGCTCGTGCAACGCAAGTTCGATGAGCTTGAGATCGCTCATGCTGACTTTCATATTCTTGAAATGGATGCGCGCTTTTCACTCGGTCCGTTTGACATTGAATATGTAACGCTTACCCATTCAATCCCAGAGCCCTGCGGGGTTATCCTGCGCACCGAGCTGGGAACGGTTCTTCATACAGGTGACTGGAAAATTGATCGGACGCCGTCACTGGGGCCAAAGGTCGATAGCGCCGCAATCAAAAAACTGGGCGATGACGGTCTCCTCGCAATGATTTGCGATTCCACGAATGTGCTCTCACCGGGCGAGTCAGGGTCGGAAACCGATGTGCGCAAGTCGTTGACCAAGCTTATCGCTAAACAGGAAGGCCGTGTCGCAGTGACGACATTTGCATCGAATGTCTCACGCGTCGTCTCCATTTGCGAAGCCGCTGTCGCCGCTGATCGCAGCATTTGTCTATTGGGCCGATCAATGTTGCGTATCGTTGATGCGGCGCGCGAAACCGGCCTACTGCCCGAACATCTTTCGTTCGTTGAGCCGAAAGATGCGGGTCATTTGCCGCGTCGGCATGTTTTGTATTTATGCACCGGCAGTCAGGGTGAGTATCGCGCCGCGCTGGCGCGCATCGCCAGAAACGATCATCGCGACCTTACATTAAGCGAAGGCGATACGGTCATTTTCTCATCGAAGATCATTCCCGGCAATGATCGCGAGATTTATAATCTGCAAAACGATCTGGTCGATCTCGGCGTTAAGGTGATTACGGAAAAAGATGAGTTCGTTCATGTCTCTGGCCATCCTTGCAGGGATGAATTACGCGCCATGTATGATTGGGCGCGCCCGAAAATTTCGATTCCCGTACATGGGGAAGCACGCCATCTTGAGGAACACGCCGATTTTGCACTGGAACTGGGCGTCGAAGACGCGTTTGCGCCGCGTAATGGGGATCTTATCCGGATCGCGCCAGATGGACCTGAACTGATCGATGAGGTCCCGGCGGGCCGCATCTATCTCGACGGTAAGGTGTTCATGCCTGCTGGGGCGACGCCGATGCGCGAGCGGCGTAAATTATCTGAGGCCGGTGCTATCTTTGTTTCTGTCGTGCTCAACGCTAGCCAGCAGCTTTCGCGTGAAATCGGCGTTGATGGCTCCGGGGCGGTGTTCGGTGAAGAGCAGGATGCGACAGACTATGATGCTTTGGCTGGCGAGATTGAGGATGCGGTGATGTCGCTCAAGGTGGCGAAACGAAAAGACGACGATGCAGTGGAGCTAGTCATCAAGCGCGCCGTGCGTATTTATTTTGACGATGTCTGGGGCAAGCGACCTCTCATCAAAACGTTCATTCATCGGATTTAGCCATGACCATCGCAGGCGGCGTTGTAATTTTTATAATCTGGTGGTGGGTGGTGTTTCTGGCTGTGCTGCCGCGAAATATTCAGAGCCGCTGGGAAGCCGAAGACGATGGCGTCAAAGGCGCCGATCCGGGTGCGCCGGTGTCTCCGCAGCTTGGCAAGAAGGCGGTGCTGACGACGAAAATCGCCGCCGGGCTGACGGCCATAACGATCGCCATTATCATGAGCGGCATTTTTAATTTTCGCGAATAGCGCTTCGCAACGCCTTGCCAAAAACATAAGCCTCGCCTAGCAACGGCGAAGAGATCAGCCAATTTTGTTCGCTAAGGGAGGGGTTTATGAGTGATACGTCGCACCTAGAGCCCCCCGAAGATCAAGAGACAGCTGCAGACGACTGCGAAGACACGCAGTTTGCAAAAGACCAGACGCTGTCTGCGGAATTTGTCCGCTCCGTGTCGGATGTCATCGGCGCGAAAGACGCCGAAGGCTTTGAGTTCCTGACACAGGAGCTTCATCCGGCGGATATCGCCGACCTTATTGGCTTGCTGCCTGATGATGAACGCCAGGCGATGTTTGAAATGCTTGGCGGATCGCTGCCGTCGGACGTGCTGGCCGAGCTTGATGATGATCTGCGCGAAAGCGTCGTGGACGCGCTAGACCCTGAAGAAGTCGCCAAGGCGATTTCAGAACTCGATACGGACGACGCGGCTTTCGTTCTGGAAGACCTGGACGAAGAAAAACGTGCAGAGATTCTGGCGGAGGTGCCTCTTGACGACCGGCTCGCTCTGCGCGCGGCGCTTGATTACGAGGAAGACACCGCAGGGCGTCTTATGCAGCGCCAGTTTTTCGCGGCGCCGGCCTATTGGACCGTTGGTCAGATTATTGATCGTTTACGCGGCACCGAAGAACTTCCTGACCGGTTTTTTGAAGTCTTTGTCGTTGATCCTGCGTTCAAGCCGATCGGCGAAGTGCCGCTGTCGACGCTTCTGAAGTGTCCGCGTGAGACCAAAATCGAAGATATCATGTCAGCGCAGATGATGCGGCAGGTTCCGGTCACCATGGACCAGGAAGAAGTCGCCTATCTTTTTGAACAGTACAATCTCATCTCCGCGCCGGTCGTAGACGCGTCCGAACGGTTGGTCGGTATGATTACGGTTGATGACGTTGTTGAAATGGTGCGCGAGGAATCCCAGGAAGACATGCTCGCACTTGGTGGCGTTGAAGCGGATACTGGCTTGTCTGATACGGTTGTCCAGACGGTTCGTTCCCGGTTTTCATGGCTCGCTGTCAATCTTGCGACCGCCATCATGGCGTCGCTTGTGATTGCCCTGTTTGACGCCGCGATCGGCCAGATTGTGGCGCTTGCGGTCCTGATGCCTATTGTCGCCAGCATGGGCGGCAATGCTGGAACGCAAACGCTGACCGTTGCGGTGCGATCACTAGCCACGAAAGACTTAACCCCGTCGAATGCGGCGCGCATTGTCTATCGCGAAGCGCTGGTCGGATTTCTTAACGGATTGATCTTTGCTCTGATTATGGGCGCGCTTGCTGGCGTCTGGTATTTTGCCAGCGGCTGGGGCGATCAGCAGGAAGCCATCCGGTTGGGCGGCGTTGTCGGCGTGGCGATGATTATCAATCTGCTGGCTGCAGGTCTCGCCGGCATTCTCGTGCCGATCAGCTTGCAACGCGCTGGCGCCGATCCGGCGGTGTCGTCCGCTGTCTTCGTCACGACCGTGACGGATATCGTCGGGTTCTTTGTTTTCCTGGGGCTCGCCGCAGCCGTATTGTTACCCTCCGTCTAAAAACTGACTGAGATAGCCGCAGGCCGCTAGCGGCGGCGCGTGCTTAGCCAATAGGCGCCAAGCCCCGCCAGCAGGATCACGATAACACCAGGTTCCGGGACTTCCATGGGCGGCTCTTCCGGACCCGGCGGGCCAGGAGGGCAATCCGGATTGGGCGTGTCATCGTCGTCATCGCAGGGAATCGGGGGCGGCGGTATTAACACCGGCGGGACATAGGGCGGCGGCGGACCAAAAAAGTCATCTGGCCAATAAACCGGATTCTCAGGTGGGAATGCCGGTGCGGGCACAGGCGGCTGTGATGCCAGCGGTGCGGGAACCCGCCCGGTTTCTACTGGCGCAACCGGATTGTAACCGGCGATGCGCAGTGGAACGGGGCGGGTCGTCAAAAAGAATTACTGGCGGCCCTCCCGGAGCCTTTGCCGTCGCAACAACCGCAGCTGATGACGATATCGTTCCGGATATCGCCGACTGCGCGGGACAGCCACGCCTCATAGTCTTCTGACGAATCGCCTTGGCCACCGCCGAATCCGCCGGTCCAGATTATCGCAAAAGCGAGGATTGCGGCGGCGACGATATTGGATAACCCATTACCCATGATACTACCTCTTGCGCCCCAGTATTCCCCCAATATGGCGAATGACGCCTAAGCGGACAGCGCTGCATTGGAGCGAAAACAGCACCGCGATTTACTATCCCAAGTCTCGTGCCAAGCCTCAGGGCTGGCGAAAGGCAAGAAATCAATATGAGATTCAATGGCTTACTAACAGGCGCGTCACATACCCGGTTGATCTCCCAGGCGCCAACTCTATCATGAAATGCACCGATCCGGGCCAGTGTTACCGATTTGTGCAGATTTGACACAGAATATGGCTGCGCACAGGGGAAGAACCGCTAGCGGCTACCAAAACCCTGTTCGTCATGCTATTTAAATCGTTAACGAGGCGCGTTGGGGGCCGTAGTTCGGCTGAGAAGCGGCGGTTTTACCGCCCAAGTGTAACGAGGGGTGTGCGGGTCTGATGCGGACGGGAGATACCGGTCTTAATCTGATCAAGGGCTATGAAGGCCTGCGGATGACGGCGCATTATGCGCCGAGCGAACAATGGACTGTTGGCTACGGTCATGTTTCGTCGGCGCGTCATGGAATGAGCGTCACCGAAGGGGATGCGGAGCGGCTGCTTAAGGATGATGTTCAGCCCATTGAACAGCTCATTGGCGACACGGTCCGGGCGCCCCTTAACCAAAATGAGCACGATGCGCTGGTCTCCCTGATTTTCAATATCGGTGAGGATAACTGGAAACGCTCGACGGTTCTGAGAAAATTGAACGCAGGCGACAAAATTGGCGCGGCGAATGCTATTGAGCTTTGGACCAAGGCATATGTGAATAACGAACTGGTGGCGTTGGACGGCCTTGTGCGCCGCCGCGCCGCAGAAAAATCATTGTTCCTTATGCCAACGGACGCATCGCTCGTGGTGCCGACGTCTGATGTCGCGCCGGCAACCTCTTGCGAGCCGGACTTTGTTTCCGACGCCGAATTGAATGCAAAGCCGCTGGTTAATTTTGACGAGGTCAAGAATGAGCGCAAAAAAGCGCTGACTGTTGAAGAGCGGGCGGCGCGCACGCGGTCCTTGTTTGCGGCGACACAGGCCTTGTCTGGCGACCCTTCCAAGATGATTATCTCAAAGGATGAAGAATACGCGGATATGGGCGTCACGGTCGGCGCGTTCCTAGCCGGTCTTCTTGCATTCGCTTTGACTGCGGTTGGCGCCTTGTTGCTATTAGGACAAGAAGCGCCCGGCGTCGCCGAAGCCATCGGATTTACTTATGATCGTTTCACGACAATCTTTGACAGTCTGCCGTTATGGTTGTCTGCGATTGGCGCCGCAATGTGCTATTTCATTTTGTACATTCTCGTGAAGCGAACAACGCGGCACGATCTGAAGCGCCAGCGCGCTCGCGACCTCGCGCGTCTGCGCATTTCAGAATAGCTTTTACACTGGCCGTATTTCGGGTGTGATGACGATTAATTTGGTTAAGCTTTGTGTTGGCGCTGAAACTGTCGAAGATTTGCGGGACTGGGTCAAAAAACGGGTGCGGCAAAGCGAACTAGAGGGCGCCGGTAAAGTTCATCATCATGTGACGCGTATGCATCCGCGACGGGACGCGGAACTGGCGGATGGCGGTTCCATCTATTGGGTTATTAAGGGCAATATCCTGGTGCGCCAGCGAATTATCGGTTTTGAAAAACGTCTTGGCGCTGATCAGATTGAGCGCACTGCGATCTTGCTGAAGCCGAACCTTGTTCTAACCGAAGCGCAACCGCGCCGGGCGTTTCAGGGGTGGCGGTATCTGAACGTCGAAGACGCGCCCAGGGATTTGCCGCGAAAGCGCGGCAACAACCCGCCGCCGGAGTTAAGCGCGCAATTGGCCGACCTGGGGCTTTTATAAAATGATTGGCGGGCTGAAATTTCTCCCCCTTGTTGCAGGCGCGGTCGGCGCCGCCGGCCTTGTCGGAGTTTCCGTGTTTTCACCCGAAAGCGCTGATGAGGGTGCTGTGGCAACCGACCTGGTTGAAGCGGCGCCCGTTTGTCTCAAAAGTGATGTAGATTTTTGGCGCGGCGTCGGCAAAGGCTGTCTGTCGCCCGATGATATCTTGGCGCTATGGGATGCGCCTGTTTTCGCCAATGGCCGATCAGTAGAAGTGGAGTTGACGCACCCAAGCGATCTTTCCGTAGCTGCGGTCGAGTGCAAAACCTGCCGTCAATATGCGGAGATGCAATGGGAAGGTTGGTATGCGCTGACCTCGCGCGATATGCGCCGCGAAGCCCGCTTTGTTTTCGCTTGTGGAACTTTGGCATGGCTGGACCGCGCGAGGCCGGCGCGTGAGAGTTATTTTATTAATGGTTCGCCGACGCCTGAAGAGATGCAGGCGCTCGGCGCGACCTTAATGTTGCGAATCACCGATGGCTCAGCTCTCCGTGATGCTGACTTGGAGGTTGAAGAGCACGCTGATGCTATGTGGAGTCTCATCACCGAGGACTATGCCGGCCGTGTCCGGGAGATCGTAAATGCTGATTTCACTGGCGATGGGATTGAGGACATTTTGGTGTTTTTGTACAGTGCGCCTACCGAGGGAACGGCAAGTGTCGCGGCGGTAGCGATTCTGGAAAAGACCACGCCGAATGGGCCGGTAGCGGCCACCTTTCAAAGCTTTCGCCAGGGTCAGGGCGGTATATAAATTTTTCGGTTTCTTGACGATGTGGCGCCTGCCGGGATTGGCGCGCGGGCCGTTGACCCCTATGATTATAATGAGCGGGGTGGAGATCGGGGCCTTTGTGTCTGGAGGATTTAATATCGTGCGATCCGTGAAGCTGTTGTGTTATCTCGCTATCGTCCTATCAGTCTCGGCCTGCTCGACTTTTTCGGGCCGCGCTTCCCGTGAAGCTCCGTTGGAGACTGACATTGCGGCGACACAAGCGCGTACAAACCAGCTTGAAATTATTGTCGCTCGCCTGAAGTCAGAGAATGCACGGCTGGCGAATCAAGTGCTTGAGCTTCAGCGCGACAACGAAAAACTCGTGGCGCAGAATGACGAGGGCGACAATGAAACGGCTGAACCCGGCGTGCTGAGAGAAGGACAAAATCCAAGCCCATCTATTATTGCGTCGGCCGGTCCTCAGCCGCAGGCGAATGCCGTTGTCGATACTGCGAATGCGCCGGAACTGGAACAAAGCGATGTGCCGGTTGAGCAAGCGCCGCGTCTGGTCCAACCTTCTTTCGCGTCAACAGAGTCGGTTTTTGAAAACGAAGCCGAAAGTGACGAGATTGAAACTGCAAGCGTGTTGTTTGGCGTTCATCTGGCGTCCTATCGAAATGTGCCTGAAGCGCGTGAAGGCTGGCAGAAATTGCAGCGTGAAAATCCGGATGAATTAGGGCTTCTGGAGCCCCGCCTTGAGACTGTGACGATTGAACAAAAGGGTGTGTTCCTGCGCCTGATCGGCGGCGGATTTTCATCCGAGGACAAAGCGGCGGCGTTGTGCGCCAGCCTTATGGAGAAAAATCTCTTCTGTTCGGTCTCAAGCTTCCGGGGCCAGCGTTTATCGCTCGCGGATGCAGGTTAATTACACCGCCTTCCTTTAAATAGGAAAAACCTTCTCTCCAAGACAGTTTACTCAAAAGAGATTTGTGTCAGCCTGGCGGCGCAATATCAAACTTGCGTTCATCGAACAGGCGACCGTTAAATTCTTCGACGCCTTCATAGCGCAGCGTCAGCTCGCCTTGTCCGAGTGATTCATATCCAAGGGGAATCTCAACCATACGCTGGCCGGCTTCCAGATAGCCGGCGACATTATCGCGAACGCCAAGCGCCTTCACGTCGTCTGGCGCTGACCCGGTTGTTTTGAATGTCGCGGTGACGCGGCCATAAGTTGAAATATCGCCAAGTGACGCAATTGAGGTCGCCAATATCAAGGAGCCGTTTTCGTCCCGCAAAAGTTTTGTGTCGCCTAGGCGCGCTGACGCATTTTTTCCGTTGCGCAGAATTACCGGCGTTGACACCCCAAGCCCCACATCAACCTGCAGCCCGTTATTGCTTGCATTACGAAGAGGCGTTCGCGAGGCGCCGGTTTCAATAAGCAGATGAGAGCGTCGCTCGCCTCTTGGCAAACGGATGCCTTTTTTCAGTTTGATTTCGACCTCAACGCGTGCGCCAGGTTCAAGACGGAAATAGGCTGGCGACAGGGTAAGATAGGGGGCGGCGCTTAGCCGTTTACGAGTTTCAGTGTCGGCGGGCGCATAGCCGGTCTCTGTTGCTTTCAGGTCGACCCAAGAAACTTGCCCATCAAGAATGCGTTGGGACGGGTTGGAAATAGAGACCGTAGCTTCACTTGACGCCTCGCTCAGAACATGGCGCAAGGGGCTGATATCAATATCCGCCCGGACGGCGAATGTCGTTAATGACCAGAACAGCAGGGCGAAAAGCGCGGATTTCATAAAAGTCGCTTGTCCATCGAGAATCGGGGCACCATCTCCACTCTACGCGCCAGGGGCTTTCCCACTGGTAAGCAAAAATCGTGAAAATGCCGGTTTCGCCGGTTTTATGCGGGTTCGCAGATGACGCATGTGATTGTTCTTGGCAACGAAAAGGGCGGCTCCGGCAAGTCTACAACCGCCATGCATGTGATTGTGGCGCTCATGAAGGCTGGGCGGAAGGTTGGCGCCGTTGATCTGGATCTGCGCCAGCGAAGCCTCTCCCGTTACATTGAAAATAGAAAAAAGTTTATAGAAATCAAAGAGCAAACGCTCGAACTGCCTGTGGTGGCGGAGGTGTCGCCCGCGGACCTCGACAGTCGCGAAGACTCTAAGCGCCAGGAAACGGAAGCTTTCCGGGCCGCTTTGGAGGGGATGGGTGCGTGTGATTTCGTGGTTATCGACTGTCCTGGCGCCAACACTCATTTATCCAGGCTGGCGCACCTGCACGCGGATACCATTATCACGCCGCTCAATGACAGTTTTGTTGATTTTGACCTCCTCGCGCGTCTGCATCCTGAAACCGGAAAGGTGGCGGGGCCAAGCCTTTATAGCGAGATGGTCTGGGAAGCGCGCAAGCAACGGGCGATGACGGGCGTGCCCGGCGGTATCGATTGGGTGGTGATGCGCAACCGCCTGTCAGCGACCAGGGCGCGAAACAAAAAGAATATGGGTGAAAAGCTTGAGGATCTTGCAGGGCGCATCGGGTTCCGTCTTGCGCGCGGGTTCGGCGACAGGGTGATCTATCGTGAGCTTTTTCCAATGGGGCTGACGCTTCTGGATCTCGGCGGTCGTAATGCGCCGGTGCGCCTGTCGACAATGAGCCATGTCACGGCGCGTCTTGAAATCCGTTCGTTGATCGCTTCACTGAATCTGCCTGCGCCTGAGATGAGCGAAGCCGCGTAACGGGCAGCCCCTCGGATTACGGAATAATAACTGAAGCTTTAGCTGGATACCTGCATCCCTGAACGTGATGTGATACTGATGGTGCGCAGTCTGATCACCAGTGGCCAATGTCCTTAGGGTTTATCGCACTTCTTTTTGCCGGCGCCGCGGCTGGCTGGCTCCTGCTTCGCGTCGCCGGGGGGCAAGCGGCGGGTGCGGATAAAAACATCGCGGTTCTGAAGGTCATCATCTGGCTTGGGCTTGCCGCCGTGTTGTTTGCCGCGAGATTATGGCCGTTGGCGTTTATGGTGCTGCTCGCCGCTGGCGGTGTCATGGCGATAGAGATGTGGCGCGCCAATGCGATCCGTACGGATGGCGATGGCGGTGACACATCGCTGCCCGTGAAGCAAAAGATGACGAGAGATGAAGCCGCCGCCGTACTCGGCGTCGCCTCGGACGCCAGCGCGGATGAGATCACCGCCGCCTATCGCAAGCTGATTACGCAAATCCATCCCGACAAGGGCGGCACGGATTACTTGGCGGCGAAAATCAACGAAGCGCGGGATTTGATGATGGCTGAGTTTGAGCGATCGCAATAGATTGATCCCGATGAAAGGGTCACTCAAGGCATCCTGAAGATCAGATGGGCTAGTTGACTTCATCCTGAGGGCTCATATTCCCTTTGTCCTTCGAGACACCGCTTCGCGGCCCTCAGGATGAAGGGAATATGAGCGTGATTTGAATTCAAATCACCGAAGGATGGGAAAGATGGGTCAGATGATTGTCAACGCGCTGGCGTCCCGTTTATCCAAACACCTCTTCCAGAAAGCTCTTCATTGCTGTCCATGAACGCCGATCAGCATCTTTATCATAGACAGTACCGAAATCCGGATCGTTTGCGGCGGGATTGGTGAAGGCGTGCATCGTGCCGCCATAGGCGTGGAGCTGCCAGTCGGCGCCCGCATCGGTCAGTTCCTTGCCAAGCGCTTCTACATCCGAAGGCGGCGCCATCGGGTCATCCCATCCATGCAGCGCCAGGACTTTCGGCGAAATCTTTTTTGCAGTGTTGCCTGGCGCGCCGAGAAGGCCGTGGAAACTGACAACGCCTTCAAGGTCGGCGCCTGATCTCGCCATATCGAGAACGCACAACCCGCCGAAACAAAAGCCGATGGCGGCGGTTTTTTGCGCGTCGACTTCTTTTTGATCTTTGACAACATCCAGAATTTTCGCCAGTCGCGACTGCAGCATCGGGCGGTCTTCAACAAAGGGCGTCATCAGTGCCTGGCATTCTTCCGTTGACGATCCAAGCACCCCTTTGCCGTAAAGATCAACGGCGACCCCTGTAAATCCAAGCTCTGCTAACGCCTTTGCCTTGTCGACTTCAAAGTCGGAGCGCCCCGCCCAAGCGTGGCAGATCATGACGCCGGGCTTTGCATCGGCGCCATTGCTCGCGAGAACGGCTTCATAGCTTACGCCATCGATCTCGTAATCGACTGTCCGGGTGGTGATCGTCATGAATGGCTCTCCTTGAATACTAGTTTTCGGCGCCTAACCGGCTGATCTTCAACGTGTTGGTTTTTCCGCGTCGCCCAAACGGATACCCCGCCAGAATGATGATGCGATCACCGTCTTCAGCGCCATGGGTTTTTGCGAGGACCTCTGCTTTGTTATTCATCTCATGGAAATGTGCGATGTCCTCAGTGGCGACGGGCTGTACGCCCCAGTGAAGCGATAACTGCCGCGCGACTTTTGTATCGGGCGTCGCGGCGATAATCGGGCAGTGCGGGCGATCGCGCGAAAGACGCCGCGCCGTTGATCCTGTCTTCGTATAGGCGACGGCCAGTTTGCAATCGAGAACTTCAGCGATGCGCCGTGCTGACAGAGTGATCGCATCCGCTGTTTTATAGTCCTCCGTCTCACGCTCGGTGATCTTATAGCTCCCGGAAGCATCGTCTTTCTCGGTCGCTGCGATAATGCGGTCCATAATAGCGACCGCCGTTGGAGGGTGGCGCCCGACGGCGGTTTCCGCCGAAAGCATGACAGCGTCGGCGCCCTGATAGACGGCGGTCGATACATCAGATGCTTCCGCACGCGTCGGCGCAATCGATTCCACCATGGATTCCAGCATATGGGTGGCGACGATCACAGGCTTGCCGGCGCGGCGGCAGGTGCGGATGATCCGGCGTTGCAACAGCGGTACGTCTTCGGGCGCGCATTCAACGCCGAGGTCGCCCCGCGCAACCATCACCGCATCCGACAACTCGATAATGTCATCGAGAAACTCAACGGCGGAAGGCTTTTCGATTTTAGAAATGACGCCCGCGCGCCCGTCAATCAACTTCTTTGCTTCAGCGACGTCGCTTGGTTGCTGCACGAAAGAAAGGGCGATGTAATCGACGCCAAGCTCGAGGGCGAAGGCCAGATCTTCACGGTCCTTATCCGTTAGCGCGGAGATTGGCAGCGTGCGTCCGGGGACATTGATGCCTTTGCGACTTGAGAGTTCGCCCGGTGTATCGGCGCGTGCGATCAGATGGTTTTGGCGTCGCTCCGTCACGGTGATCTGCAATTTACCGTCGTCGAGTTTTAGAACATCGTCCGGTTCTAAGATGTCGAGAAGTTCTTTGTGCGGGATTGGAATTGTATCTGGATCGCTCGACTGGTTAGATAGGGCCAGTCGATATTCGCCGCCGTATTTTAGCTTGATCGAGCCTTGCTCGAACGTGCCAGTCCGGATTTTCGGTCCCTGAAGGTCGGCGAAAATCGCAATCGGGATTTGGGTGTCTGCTTCGATCCGGCGAATGGCGTCATAGATGTCGCGCAGCTTGTCATGTTCGCCATGGCTCATATTCAAACGGAAGATATCGACGCCTGCATCATGTATCAGCCGCAACATCGACGGGGATGAACTGGCCGGACCGATGGTTGCAACGATCTTGCAAAGGCGATTTCTCATGCGGCGCTCGCGTATAATTTGACAGACGCCAAGCTACGCAGATTTCCCGGCGATGAGAACAGCAAATAGACTTATTGAGCGGGTTGGGCGGCGGTGGCGCCAGCGCCGTCATAGAGCGAAATCGTCGAGATCGACATTTTCGCAGACCCTTCGATCGGGCGGCGGCTGTAAACTATATATATGAGGGTATTGTTTTCAGCATCAAAGACCCGCCGCACGGCGATAGATTTGAAAATCAGTGACATCCGCTGGGAAAAAACTTCCTCACCGCTCTTGTCGAGGTCGATATCGCCAACGGTGATTGGACCGGTCTGGCGGCAGGCGATTGAGGCGTTCGAAGGGTCTTCAAACCAGTTGCCTTTAGACACCCGGTCCCAGAAACCGCGATCGAAATGTGACAGGTGGCAAGTGACGCCTGCGACCTTGGGATCGGAAAGCGCCTGCACCTTGATTTCATTACCGGCAAAATCGTTTTTGAACTCGCCAACTTCGTTTTCCTTGTTCCCGCCACAGGCGACCAGGAAGAGACTGAGAAATCCGGCGGTTGCTTTGTTCATGAGACAGTTGGCTTTCTGGCGGTGTCTTCAGAGATAAGCCACCCCCGGCCGGATACAAGCCGGAGAAGACCGTATAAAAACAACCCCGTTGGCCCAAAGATAAATGTAAAAAATAAGGTGGGGATGACTTTCCAATGAGCGATGCCTCTGGAAGTCGCGTCACGGCTAATCCAGGCGCCGACGAAAAGGTCGAACGCCAGATAGTGCGTCCAGCCGGTCAAAACGCCTACAGGCGCTGAAAAAAGCGCGGATACGCCCGCGATGCTGCTCATGCCGGCGTCATCTGCCGATTGGCCGAACACGATGGCGGTAAGTAAAAAAGCAATATAGAGCCCGCCATACAAAAACGGATACAGCAAGCTGTGGACGAGTTTGTGCGTGACGCTCCAGCGCGGCGCCAGAATAAGAAGCGCCCAGGCAGGCATAACGCCCACATTGATCGCCGTATAAATTGTATCAAAAGACATTGGATTATCCGCAGATTTTCGCTTTGGCGGCCTCATATTCTGCGATGAGTTTTTCGACATAGGCGGCTGTCGATCCAGCGTTCTTGATGGCGCCGATGCCTTGCCCGCAGCCCCAAATATCTTTCCAGGCTTTTGCGTCCGTATTGCCGCCTGACCCGAAATTCATTTTCGATGGATCACTTTGCGGCAGGTTGTCGGGATCGAGCCCTGCGCTTTCAATTGAAGGCCGCAAATAGTTTCCATGTACGCCTGTAAAAAGGTTCGTGTAGACAATATCGTCAGCGCTGAAATCGACGATGGCCTGTTTGTAGGCCTCGCTTGCGTTCGCCTCGTCGGTTGCGATGAACGCGGAGCCGATATAGCCGAAATCGGCGCCCATGGCCTGCGCCGCCAGCACCGCGTCGCCGGTTGCGATAGATCCGGAAAGAGCGATTGGCCCGTCGAACCATTCTCGGATTTCGTGAATTAATGCGAAAGGCGAGATGACGCCGGCGTGCCCGCCAGCGCCCGCAGCGACCGGGATCAGGCCATCCGCGCCTTTCGAAATCGCCTTCTTCGCGAAAGTGTTGTTGATCACATCATGGAATGCGACGCCGCCATAGGAATGAACCGCTTCATAGATTTCCTCGCGAGCACCCAAAGAGCAAATCGTAATCGGCACCTCCTGCCGGACGCAGACTTCCACATCATGCATCAGCCGATCATTTGACCGATGGACGATCTGATTGACAGCGAAAGGCGCTGAAGGATTATCCGGGTTCTCGCCATCATGCCGAGCGAGCGCTTCCTTTATCTCGATAATCCACTTTTCAAGCTCCTCGGCGGGGCGCGCATTGAGCGCGGGAAATGAGCCGACAACGCCCGCCTTGCACTGGGCGATCACGAGTTTCGGATTGGAAACGATGAATAGCGGCGCTCCAATAACCGGAATGCGCAGGCGAGATTTAATGTCGTCGATTGTCGGCATGAGGCGGCTCCCTTAGCGTTTGGCGCAAAGTACGAGACAGGACTGCGCTGACGCAAGCAGCGCGGACAGTAGAATGTTCAATTGCATTTCCCTGATTTCTCTTCATAGTTTTCAGGGCAAGAGGAGGTGCGCCGATGACTGATCTGGAAATTCTCAATCCGCCTGTGGTCGCAGATTTGATCAGGGAGCAGGCGCGGGCGCGCCCCGACAGGATTGGTCTTTCCTTTGAGGGGCGCGATTTCACCTATGCGCAAATGAACGAGCGCGCCAATCGCGCCGCTCAAGCGCTGTTGTCGCTTGATCTAAAACCGGGCGACCGGATCGCCTGGCTGGCGCGCAACGTGGCGACATTTTGGGACGTGCTGTTCGGCGCGGCGAAAATCGGCGTTGTGGTGGCGCCGATCAACTGGCGGCTGGCGCCTGCTGAAGTTGTTCAGATCCTGAATGACGCCAAGCCTGCGATTTTCGTTGGTGAGGCGATGTTTATCGAGGCGCTTGTCGGCGTCGAGGGGTACGCCCCGCCTACTACCTTCGTTTTAGAGGGGGGCGAAGAGAGCTTTGACGCGCTTATCGATGCAAATGAAGCTATCGAACCTGATTATACGCCAAAAAGCGACGATGTGGTCGTGCAGCTATATACTAGCGGGACGACGGGGCTGCCAAAGGGCGTTTTGCTCTCGAACCGCTGTTACTACGAAGTCGGCGAAGCTGGCGCCAAAGTCGGCGTTGTTATACCGCGTACTGACGATGAGGCGATCCTCCACGCATTGCCGCATTTTCACATCGCCGGGGTTAATTTCGGGCTGATGGGCATATCGCGGGCGATGCCGATCATCCAGCATCGCCAGTTCGACCCGGCGGCGCTGGTTGAAGCGGCTCAAGGAACGGCGCCATTAAATGCGTTCTTTGTGCCAGCCATGGTGATGATGATGCTTCAGGCCGCGCAGGCTGCGGGAGTATCGTTACAGAAATATGTTGCGATCAGTTACGGTGCTGCGCCGATGCCCGAGCCGCTATTGGATGCTGCGATGGCTGCGATGCCGGATGCAAGTTTCACTCAGTTCTATGGCATGACAGAGACAACCGGCGGCGTCACTGTTTTAGACCCTGAAGACCACGAACCTGGGAAATCCCAGCGGGTCGCCGCGGGCAAGCCTTTGCCCGGCTGCGAAGTGCGGATTTGCGATCCGGAAACCGGTGCGGAAAAACCGCAAGGGGAAATCGGTGAAGTTGTGGTCGAAGCGCCCTTTGTCATGAAAGGCTATTGGGAAAGGCCTGATGAAACGGCCAAGGTTATTCGAGATGGGCGGTATTGGACGGGGGATGCAGGTCGTTTCGATGCGAATGGTTTTCTATATGTGGTCGATCGGATTAAGGACATGATCATCTCTGGCGGAGAAAACATCTATCCGGTGGAAATCGAAAAAGTTCTTGCGTCGCATCCGGCGGTGGTCGAATCCGCAGTGGTGGGGGCCCCCGACGAAAAATGGGGGGAGGTTGTGCGCGCCGTTGTCGTCAAACGACCGGATTCCGATCTCGACGTTGAAGCGGTGACGGCTTTTCTCACTGACAAAATTGCAGCGTTCAAACTTCCAAAATATGTGGACTTTGTAGATGCATTACCGCGCAATCCAACCGGGAAAATTCTGAAGACTGCATTACGTGAAAAGACGTAGCCAGTTTTGCGCAGCGCACAACGGTCATCGATTCGGCTGCAACGGTAGAATCCTGCGATTTCATTTCGGAATGGCAATTAAGCCCGGAGAATCTTGTTCAAAAATACCCGTTTAGGTTGTTTTTTCTGCAAATAGTGAAAAAAATCCGCTGAATTCAGCCGTTTTGGGCCGTTAACCATCTTTCAATGGCCCTTAACTTTTGGTAAATTGGTTAATTATCCATTTAGATGGAGGGGGAGTACATGAAACGACTATTTGCCTTAGTAACTAGCCTATTTTTCGGATCCATTATGGGGGCGCATGCGGCCCCAATGACCCTTGGCGGCGTCAACTTTGACACTGACGATGCTGCGTCTGAAGTCTTGTGGGCGCAGGGCGGCGTTTTCGCCGGCCTTCCCCAAAACCGACGCGAAGCCTGTATCGACCCAACGGATCGGAATTCGACCGTTGGCGCCACTGGTGAAGAATGCCGTGCGGTTGAAGCCGCCGGTTTTGACTTGGACGAAAGCGTTGAACTGGACGAGAACAACGTGGTTTTACAGGATCCCGACGTTCTTGCGGTTTTCTTCGACGAGCCGCTGATCAATGGCGCCGGCGATGACATGATTGTCTTCGAAACGCTCAACCAAGATGACTCGCCGGCTTTGACGATGATGTTGAATGGCGAACAGCTTACCGGCACCAATCTCGCTGTCGTGGAAGTTGATGGAAAAACCTTCACAATATGGGGTTTTGATTTCAGCGATCTGCCGCTTAATCTTGCGATGGGCGCGACCATTGGCGAACCAATCTTCCTGCAAACATTCAGGGATGACGAGAACACGCCGATCGGATCGTCCGACATTGCTGCAATTGTTGGTCTTAACTTCGGTGAGATTCCGGAAATTCCGCTTCCTGCGGCGTTCCCGCTGTTTTTGGCCGGCTTGGCCGGATTTGGGTTGACGCGCCGCCGTAAGCGGTAACTCGCTAGTCAGCTTTTAAAATTGAAAAGGGACGTACAAAGAATGTGCGTCCCTTTTCTCTTATTTAGCGCATTTTGAAATCACCTGATCCATCTTCCCATCCTGCGGTGATTTGAATTCAAATCACCTCATATTCCCTTCATCCTGAGGGCCGCTTAGCGGTGTTTCGAAGGACGAAGGGAATATGAGCCCTCAGGATGAAGCAATTGCTGATCCATCTAAAAATCAGGATGCTCTAAAGCCCTAGCTGGCGCGCAGCGAGATCGTTCATGATCTCTTCGGAGCCGCCACCAATCGCCATGACGCGCACCTCGCGATAAATCCGCTCTACGCGCCCGCCGCGCATGAAACCTGCGCCGCCCAGAATTTGCATTGCCTCGCGGGCGCAAAATTCCATCGTGCGTGTCGCTTGTACTTTCAATAGCGATAAATCAGCGATCGGCGATGCGCCCTTCATGACGCGCCACGCGCAATTATCGAGATAGGCGGTGGACGCATTCACATGGCGGGTCATTTCCGCAAATTTATGCCGCACGACCTGATGCTTTGACAACGGCTTGCCGAATGTATGACGCTCGCGGGCCCATGCGGCGGCGTCTTCAATGCAAACCCTGGCGAAGGCGATCGCCTGGGCGGCCATGGTCAGGCGCTCCATATTGAAGTTCGTGACAATCCCGGCAAAGCCTGCATTTTCTTGACCGATGAGATTGGCCGCCGGAACATGAGCATCATCAAAATGAATGGTTGCGGTGTCAGACATCCACCAGCCCATTTTCTTAAGCGGGGTACGTGAAACGCCCGGGTGATCGGCTTCGATCAACAGAAAAGAAAGGCCGCCAGCGCCATCGCCGCCTGTACGCACGGCAACCGTCAAATAGTCGGCGCGCATGCCCGTTGTGATGAATGTCTTCTCGCCGTTGACAACAAAACCGTCGCCCTTCCGCTCGGCTTTTGTCTTTAGATTGGCGACATCGGACCCACCCGATGGTTCTGTGACGCACAATGCGATCAGCTTGTCGCCCGATAACACGGGCGGCGCGATGCGTGCTTTCAATTCTTCGGAGCCTAATGCAATGATTGGCGGCAATCCGATGCCATGAGTCATAAGTCCGGCGACGAGACCGCCGGAACCGGTGCGAGCGAGTTCCTCGGAAGCGACGATGGAATGGAAGAGATCAACGCCTTCCCTGACGCCGCCATATTCCTCCGGAAAGCCAAGGCCGATTAAACCGATTTTGGCGGCCTTCTTGTGAAGTTCGCGAGGGAAGGCGCCAGCTTCGTCCCAGTCGTTGATATGCGCTGAAATTTCCCTTTCCACAAAGCCGCGCACGGTGTTTCGCCAGGCTTCATGGCTTTCGTGCATGTGAGGGCAGGGCAGGCGCGTTGAGTCGAAAGAAAGTGGTTCGGTCATGACTGCATCTGAATATTGCAAATTGACGTATTGCGATAGATTCTTTGTCACCTCATTACTCTTGCCCCGGGGGCATGCCGGAGTGATACGACGTTATGGCTTCAGGGAAAGCGAGTGGAAGCGAAATGAAACTCTATCATTGCCAGGGCGCGCGGTCTTTACGGGCGCTGTGGGCGCTAGAGGAGATGGCGCTCGACTATGAGCTTGAAGCGTTGCAGTTTCCGCCGCGTGTCTTTCACAAGGATTACAAGGCTATTAATCCGCTGGGTACGGTGCCGTGTTTCATCGACGGTGATCTCGTCATGACCGAAAGCGCTGCAATCTGCGAATATCTGGGTGTGAAATACGGGCCGACGCCATTAGCGGTGACGCCGGAAGAAGAGGGCTATGGGACCTATCTGAATTGGCTCCACCGTTCTGATGCAACGCTCACTTTTCCGCAGACACTGGTGCTTCGGTATTCCGCCCTGGAGCCAGAAGACCGCCGACAGCCGCAAGTGGTCGAGGACTATCGCAAGTGGTTTCTCGGCCGATGGCGCGCTGTGGATGCGACGCTGACGGATCGCAGCTATCTGTGTGCGGACCGATTCACGATGGCGGATATCTGCGTCGGCTATGCGCTTTACCTGGCGAAGACGCTTGGCATTGAAGAAGCGATGACGCCGAATGTTGAAAAATGGTGGGCCCGGCTGGAACAGCGAGAAGCGTATCAAAAGGTCGCCAATCGGTAAGATTTCCTTCGCCTTAATCTTTTGGCCACAGCACCATCTGCGTACATCGAAACAGAGCAATTGTTTTATCCGTATCTCGGTGTTTGACCGTTGCATCCCAGAGTTGGGTCATGCGTCCAAGATGCGCGGCCTCCGCGCGGCATTCGATGACGCCGTCCTGCGCTGTTCCCAAAAAATTCGACTTCAGTTCAATAGTCGTAAAGCCGGTTGATCCTTCTGGCAACGCGCGCACACAGCCATATCCGCAGGCCGTGTCTGCAAGGGTGACGACGCTGCCGGCGTGGAGAAAACCATTCGGCGCCATCAGATGTCTTTGTACGGTCAGTTCTGCGATTGCGAGCCCGTGACTGACTTCCAGGAAGTGAATGCCGAGATGCCCGGGTAAAAACCCTTTACTGTAGGTGTTAAGTTGCTGAGTGTCGTGCTGTTGTTTGTTCATTGCCTGGCGCCTTCCAATCATACCCGTCTAGGAGGGTATGAGGAGGCTGACATCGCTTCAAACAAAGGATGCAGCTCGGACTGCTATTTACAGATTTCGACGTCGGGTAATTTTTTGATGAAATGAGGGTATGGCGATGCAACATAAAGGAACCGCCAGATGCCTCTTAGCACCTATCTGTATTTTGATGGCGAGTGTGCGGACGCATTCGAGCTTTACAAATCTGTTTTTGGTGGAGACTACGCGGCGTTTATGCGGTTTTCAGATGCCCCGCCGGACTTTAAATATGACGAAGCCGACGAGGAAAAGGTGATGCATGTTACCTTGCCTGTCGGTTCTTCTGTTTTGATGGGGTCTGACGTCGCCAAAGGATATGGCGAACCGCCCAAGCCCGCTAATAGTTTTGCGATTTCTTATGCGCCGGAAACGAAGGCGGAAGCTGATCGTGTGTTTAATGCGCTCCACGCAGATGGAGGCGCCGTAACAATGGCGTTAGAAGAGGCGTTTTGGGGCTCCTATTTAGGCATGTGCAAAGATAAGTTCGGCGTGCACTGGATGGTGAACTTTGACTTAGGCCAGCACTGATCCTGTAGGCGTCACATTTTTTCGCTTTTGACTAATCCTCGAGCGCGCACGACAGCTGTTTCGATCTCACGTCGAATTTCTGTTGGCCGCGCCAGAATCGGAAATTCAATGATTGCGATTCCGGTCCCGCGTATCGTCAACTTCCCAAACCCCAGGATGCGCCCGATAAAAGGCTGGTGGACCAGCACTTCTTCAATCTTATCGAGGCTGACTTCGTGAGTGTCGCGTGCAACTAGTCCTTTCTTCAGTATAAGGCGCACCGTTGTGACCGCGATAACGGTTGTCCACTTATGAACATAACGGGTCAGCAGAATAAGTGCGCCAATGCTCAAGGCGCCAAAAGTAAAAGTCGTGAATGCCGTATCGGTGGTGTTGATGTTAAAACTATCGCGGATAACCACAGTCAGCCAGATTCCAAATGGCAGTGCGCTAAAGGTCAGCCAGAACCAGCTTCCAAAGTCATAAGTCCAGTTAAATTTTGCTCGATAGAGATAGTTCTCACCTGGAGCGAGTGTTTTTCTCACATAGGCCATCAACGATCCTTTTATTTTCAACTGGCTTGAAAAATGTTGAACAAGGTGATCGCGCGATATTTCATGACAAAATAAAGCGGATAAGCGGTTTTGCGTTGATCTAGATCAAGCACTGCGGCTGTGTCGTTCTATAGTGTTGTTGTTCAGCGCCAGTGGCGTCTAACCTGTATATTGATATAGCTCTAAGCTATAGCTTATCTTCGTACAGCATTTTAAACTGACTACCTACATAGCCTTTCAAAAAGGGTTAGATAATGGTCTGGAGACGGATGTTCGTACCGCTGCACGGTGAGCGTGATGATCGCGTGGTGTTAGAATCTGCAGGCAAGCTTGCGGATAATTTTAAGGCCCATCTGGATGTCGTTCTAATTAAACCGGACCCTGCGAGCTATGTGCCGCCAATCGGTATAGGTAAGCTTGCTGATGAGATCCGAGCTGAACTCATTAAATCTGCTGAAGACGCCTGGACTGAAACCGAGGACTCTTTGCGCAAACAATTTGATACGGTGGTGTCCAAGGAAGAGTTAGCGATCACAGAGGCGCCGCAGGGGCCGGGAACCGCAAGCGCGCGTTTTATCGCGCTGACACCCGATGATGCGGAGGAAACGGGCCTCCGATACGCCCGGGCTTCAGATGTGATGATTGTAGCGATGCCGTCAAAAGAACAATGCAATGGCGCTGCGGCTTTTGCTCAGCGCATGCTGCTGAAATCCGGCAGGCCTGTTCTGTCTATTCCAGAAACCGGTCTGCGTGATGAAATTAATCGCGTCGGCGTAGCTTGGGATCACGACGACGAAGTGGTGAGGGCGGTGTCGTCAGCCATGCCATTTCTTGCAATGGCGAGTATGGTCGATGTGGTCACCATTACTGACAATCTTTCTGCGGATGCGCATCCCGAAGACTTGGTCGAGTATCTCGCCTGGCGTGGAATTCCTGCGCAGGCCCACCGTCGGGAGCCAAATTATCAAACGGTTGGAGAGCGTCTGGTCGAATTCATGGAAGAGCAAAACTGGGATATGATCGTTATGGGCGCCTATGGGCGCGGTCGTTTTATCGAACGGTTTTTTGCAGGCCCGACCCGCGGTGTTCCCTGGAAGTCGACGATACCCGTGCTTCAATCGCACTAGGAGTTTGCATAAGCATGGTCTCGGTTTCGGAAGTATTAGGCCGTGATTGTGCGCTTGTCCGCGGTGTTCGCGAATGCCGCAACGGAGCCGATGTAATCGATTTTTCCTATTGCGCCTGACAAAAAGCCAGCATTTGCAGACCGCGCGCTCGACTTTTTTGCAAATCGTCACTCCTGTGGACGGAAAGTAATGATCCGTTCCATTGATCCTGGCGTTTAAAGAGCGATTTGCACAGATTGACGCGACCTCATGCGTCTTGAAAATGTTCTTAACATTGGAGTTTCACAATGCAGCTAAAGACTATCGCCTCCGTAACTGCGGGCGCCGTGGCCCTTTTGGGCGCCGCGCAGGCGCAGGACAATTATGTCTCCATATCCGGCGGTGCTTCCTTCCTGAACAATTCGGACAATGAAGGGAACTTCAACGGCGTATTCACAACAGGCGCCGGCACAACTATCCCCGGTGGTACGGCGCTTCCGGCTGATGCGCCAGTTGGCTGGACCACTGAATTCGACACCGGCTTTGCCGTCAGCGGCGCTTATGGCCGCCGATATGGCAATTTTCGCGGTGAGATTGAAGCTGCGTACCAGACGAATGATGTCGCAACCCACAACAATGTTCTAGCGGGCGGGATTGCGCTGGCGAACGAAGACGCCGGTGTTCTCATCACCGGTTCGGATAATCTTGGCGTCACCGTCGCCGACCTCGTTGCAGACGGCCAGGGTGATGTCAGCACCATCTTTGTTATGGCGAATGTCTATTACGACTTTGACACGGGTTCGCCGTTCAAGCCGTATGTAGGTGTTGGCGCTGGCGTTGGTTTCGTTGATGTAGCGTATTCTCCTTCGCAGACGGCGATCATCGACGACAACTCAACACAATTTGCGTATCAGGCGATGGCCGGTATCGCTTACGAAGTTTCGCCATCGACTGAGCTGTTTGCGGGATACCGTTATCGCGCGACGCTCGACCCTGAAGTAAACTCGTCTCTTTTCGATGCGACGTTTGACATCGAAAACCGAGCATCTATCGCCGAAGCAGGCTTGCGTCTCTCATTCTAAGACGAAACGAGCGGACTGAAAATGAAAGGCGCTCCAGTGACGGAGCGCCTTTTTGTATGACGCTTTGTTTTATGCGGCGCCGTTGTCGACCATTAGAACTTTCCGAACTTCGTTTTTCTGACGGTCATAGGCGCAATAGGCTTCAGCGTTGCTTCCATTCGCCGTAAGCCAGAATTCTTCAACAGTGAAATTCGCGCGGATGCTGCGTCTGACATGAGTGTATCCGTCAACCTCTTGCGCGATAGCGGCGGCGCAGGCGTGCGCCCCGGCTTCGGAGCCGCCGGCGGCGCTAGCGCTGGCGTTAAGCGTGAAAGCGGCGAGGGCGCTGGCGGCGGAGATGGCGATAGCTTTGATCATGACTTCCTCCATGGGTTGATAGTCACTTTTAATATGAAAGTGACTATCGCGCAGTCAATGCAGAAATGCAAGTGACTAACTGCAATCTTGCAAGTCACGAAAAGGTGAGCTATAGAATGACGGTGAATAAATCGAGATCTCGCGAGACCAGCGCCCGCCGCACCATCAAGCGGAGTACGTTGCCGATCCCTGGCGGACGTGCGCCCCGTTCTGATTGTCCGGTGGGGTGGGCGCTGGAAGTTATCGGCGATAGATGGACATTACTGATTATTCGCGACATGCTTGTTGAAGGGAAAAAGACGTATAAGGAGTTCCAGGACTCTCCTGAACGCATTCCCACAAATACGCTGGCGGCCCGTCTGAAGCTTCTCGAAGAAACCGGGATCGTTGAAAAAAACCTCTACCAGACCAATCCGGACCGATACGAATATACGTTGACAAAGCGCGGTCTCGGATTGCGGGACGTCCTCATCTCCCTGCGTGACTGGGCGCAAGGGTTAAAGACCTGAATATTTGAGGCCCAAGCGGCGCTGTTCGTATCAACGGCGCCAGCTGGGGCGTTGTCCGCTTACGCTTCCTTCAGCGCGTCCATCAAATCGTCAAGCGCCGCTTCGATCTGCACCAGCTCGTCGCGCACCATTGTGAACGCGCCTTGGGTTTCCGCATATTCCGCTTCGCCGAGATCGGCGCGGCGATTGTCGAGCTCCTTTTCGGCCTTGGTCATTTCGGCGCGGACTTCGTCCAGTGCGGTTTCCGTCGCGCGGGACACCGTTGCGCTTGCGGCGCGGAAGGCGATCCGGGCGACCATGCCGCCAAACGGCACGTCTTTGACGTCCGATTTCGCCTCTTCAATGTCGACAATGGCGTCGGCGATGTCTTTGCGCGCGTCTACAAGGTCTTCGCGCAAATCTTCAATGCCCTCGGCGTCGAGTTCGATCATCTGTTCGAGAAGGTCCTCGTGATCGTCGAAATTGAGATGGAACGACTCTGCGGAGGCGGCCCCGATGGGGGCGGCGGCCAGCGCCAGCGTCGCCGCGCCGGCGAGCGATAAAGAGCGAATGTTCAGCATGGGATTGGTTCCTTTTCTTTTGGGCTTCCCGTCTTCCATGGGCAGGCCGGCCTCTACGCGCCGTACCGTCCCGTGAACGGCGCCCCTTCCGCGCCGTTGATGGCTCGCAATGTGGCGCGAAACGGTGCGCTCGAAAACCCGCTTTGCGATAAACCGAAATAGCATTGCGGCGGGCGGCCCGTTCACTCAATTCCAGTCAATATGTGCGCGGGATCAGGGCAATTGCCCGTAACGGCCCGCCGGAGCCGCCTTCGATCTTCATCGGCAGGGCGATAACGGTCGCGCCCGTCGGCGGCAAGCGGTCGAGATTGGTCAAATTCTCAAAGCCCGGCGCGTTGCCTGCGCCCATGATCCGATGCACGGGAAAATCCGTAGACGGACCGTAATCGGTCGACCCGGTATCTACGCCCAGCGCCGCGACCCGGCGCTGCTCAACCAGCAGCCTCGCTGCGTCCGCGCCGAAGCTCGGGAAAGAGAGACTGTTTGCGTCCGTCCCGCCGAGATAGGCTTCCCCGTCCGGCCAGTACCGGCTCCAGCCTGTGCGCAAGAGCACGATGGCGCCGGGCGCGATTTTCCCGTGCGCCGCTTCGAAGGCGATAATGTCGCCGGGCAGGAGGCGATAAAGCCGGTCGGCGGCGGTCTTTTCCGACACATCAATGACGACAGCGGGCGCGACAAGCCGTGATAGCGGCACGGCTTCGGTCGTATCGCCGTCCGCATCGAAATGATAGGGCGCATCCATATGAGTGCCCCCATGCTCCGCTGTCGAAATCGCAAAGGCCGCGTAGAACCCGTCCTCGCGCATGCCTTCTGAAAGGGTAGTCTTCGTAAAGCCGAATTCCTCCGTTGGCCAATAAACCGTCTCGTCGCTATAGGCGTGGCTGAGATCGACGATCTCATAAGCGCTGAGGTCGAGCGGCGGCAGCGGGATCGGCGCCTCCGACGGCTCGCACGCGGTAAGCGCGAACGCCGTAAGCGCGCCGGCGACGATGTGATTGCGTAACATCTTTGTCTCTCCTTCGCCCCGCCATCATAAGGGCCCCGCCACCATAAGGGCGCCCGCGCCGGGCGGGGATAAGTTTTTTTCCATTAAATTTTGTCCTGTCATTTGGGGGTGGGGCCCAAAATGACCTGGCGTTTGGCCTTATACTGCCGCCCGCCGCTGGCGATTGTCGCTACAATCCTCCGCTCATTCCGGCGAAAGCCGGGGTCTCGTACAACAGGCGCATGCTTGCAGATGAACTGGGAGGAAATGCGCGAACACCTGACGTCGCTCATTCCGGCGGTTGATGGACGGGAACCGTCAACCCGGAATCTCTATCGGTCAGGATACGCCTTATCGCCGGAGATCCCGACCTTCGTCGGGATGAGCGGAAGAGGGGTTTCTCCATACCTAAAACCGCTCACCCCGGCGAAAGCCGGGGTCCAGTCAAACAAAAAGAAGACGGGCTTCGCCCGACACATTTTTTCTGCTGGATCCCGGATCAAGTCCGGGATGAGCGAGTTTGGTGAGTGTGCAAACCAATCCGCGTCATCCCGGACGCGCTGCGGCATCTTCGATGACGCTGCGCAGAGCCGGGATCTATGGCGCTTCATAGCGACCGCTTTGACAGTTGTTATGTCGAAACATGGATCCCGGATCAGCATTGCATCACTACGTGCTGCAAAGCATTGAACGAATTCGTTCAATGGGATGACGGTCTCTTGTTCGCCTCTATCGCGACCTTACGCCGGGGCCGCCGCCGTTTTCGGGAATGAACTCCACGCCCGCGTCTTCGAGGGCGCGTTTTATCGCGGCGATATTGTTTCTGTTCGGATTACGTTTGCCCTTTTCGAAATCAATGATGACGCTTCTGGAAACGCATGCAGCGTTCGCAAGCGTCGCCTGATCCATATCGACGAGGCCGTAAACGGCTTATCTGTGCAAAAATAGTTTCCCAAAAGTACAACATTATGTTGGAGGTTGATCTTTTTGTTAAGTTTCAGGCCAGGCGCCAGTCTTGTTTGGCACACCTTATTTGTGCTGAGCTTTTCATGAAGCGAGACTGTGGATTCAATCTGAAAAATCGAGGCGAAAAAGAAATGCTCCAGCGCTTGAAATCCATATTGCCGCAGAAATTATTCGGATCGGCGCCGTCGAGAGCCGGGGGGCCGGGCGCGGACCTCGACCTGCCGGATATGATCGAACAGCTCCACGAGATCGCCGGAGAGCTCGACGTCGTCATCACCGCCTTTCAAAGCACCGAGTTCAGCCGCAACGAGGCCTTCGGCCTCTGCCTGATCCTCCGCAGACAAACCAATCGCATCAAGCACATCAACGCCGAAATCTGCGCCAGCGGGTGAGGGGGTCGGTGTAGAGTACCCCTCATCCTGAGGTGCGAGCGGAGCGAGCCTCGAAGGATGGTGGGAAAGTGCGGCGCCTGCGGCCATCCTTCGAGGCTTTTGCTGGCGCAAAAGCGCCTCAGGATGAGGGAGGTGATAGGGTGGCAAACATATCGCCCGCGTCATTCCGTTGAACGAATTCGTTCGACGGGATGACGGCAGAGGTTTGTGAATGCATACCTAACACCGCTCACCCCGGCGAAAGCCGGGGCCCAGTCAAACCAAAAAGACGGGCTTCGCCCGACACATTTTTTCTGCTGGATCCCGGATCAAGTCCGGGATGACCGGGGAGAGAATATTGGAACCTTGAAAACACTGTATGCGTATAAAACGACAACTATTCCAGCTGATTCCATGCCCATTTATATTTTTCCCAAGTCTTATCATATCCCCACCCCTTGTCCGTAGGTTTTGGTTCGCCACAAAGGTACACTGCTCTGAGTGTGGTATCTTTTCTTGGTTCGCCGTTTTTCTTTGGGTGAGAAATGTAATCAGCGTGGTTCGACTTAAGTGTTTGCGAAACGACAGGTGTCGGAATGAAATAGATGTCTGCCTGCGAAACGCCCTTTCTCAGATCAACGAGCGCTACAACGTCGCCGTTACTTCGCATATCAGAAAATATTGAACCGTCTTTCTTGGCGCTCCATTTGCAGGCATCGGCGGTTGTCGTTTTGACTCTTATCAGCGTTGTTTTTTCTCCTACAACACAAGCCACATCAAAAGCCTTATTGCTTCTGTCGGCCATAAATGCCTGATAGCCCCTTTGCAATAGAAAGGCCATTACGAGATGCTCGCCAGCATTTCCAATGGCTGTTGAGTCCGCCACCTTCAGTTTCTCCGCATTTGATTGCAGGTTTATCGCCGCCGCTTCGATTTCGCGCCTTTGGGTTTTGAACGAATGTTGGAAACAGTTCCTTCGGATTTCTTTATTCTGCCGTTCGAGCTTTCCTCGACACGGCGCTCGATCTCGCTTTGACGCGCGAGCGGATCGTCGGCTACGGCGAGTTCCACTTCCTGCAACCGCTTGATCTCGTCGCGCACGCGCGCGGCCTCCTCGAATTCGAGGTTCGACGCCGCCTCGCGCATCTGTTTTTCCAGCGCCGCGAGGTGGGCTTTGAGGTTATGGCCGGGGCCCGCAAAGTCCTCGCCGTCCTCACCAAACCCGGCGCCGGGTTTCGCCGCCCGGACGCCTTTATGCCCCACAAAGGTCTGGCCCATGGCGGCCTTGGCGCCTTCGTCGTCGCTGGCGGCGATCTCGGCAATTTTCGCCTTGGTCGACTCCGGCGTGATGCCATGCGCCTCGTTATGGGCGAGCTGTTTTTCGCGGCGCCGGTCGGTCTCGCCAATCGCCCGCTCCATGGAGCCGGTGATCTTGTCCGCATAAAGAATGACCCGGCCGTCGACATTGCGCGCCGCGCGCCCGATGGTCTGGATCAGCGAGGTCTCGGACCTGAGGAACCCTTCCTTGTCCGCGTCGAGGATCGCAACGAGGCGGCATTCGGGGATATCCAGCCCCTCGCGCAACAGGTTGATGCCGACCAGTACGTCAAACGCGCCGAGGCGCAGATCGCGGATGATCTCGATCCGCTCCAGCGTGTCGATGTCGGAATGCATATAGCGCACCTTGACGCCCTGTTCGTGCATATATTCGGTAAGGTCTTCGGCCATGCGCTTGGTCAGCGTGGTGACGAGCACGCGCCCGCCGTCCTTTGCGATCGCCTTACACTCGGCGATGACGTCGTCGACCTGGTTCGACTTCTCACCCGTGACCGGGCGCACCTCAACCACCGGATCGACCAGCCCCGTGGGGCGAATGACCTGCTCGGTAAAGACGCCGCCGGTGCGCTCCAGCTCCCACTCGCCGGGCGTTGCGGAAACATGCACCGTCTGCGGGCGCATTTTTTCCCATTCCTCGAATTTCAAGGGCCGGTTATCCATGCAGGACGGCAGGCGGAAGCCGTATTCCGCAAGCGTCCTTTTGCGATTGAAGTCGCCCCGGAACATGGCGCCGATCTGCGGCACGGTGACGTGGCTTTCGTCGCAAAAGATCAGCGCGTTTTCGGGAAGATATTCAAACAGCGTCGGCGGCGGCTCCCCCGGCTTGCGGCCCGTGAGATAGCGCGAATAGTTTTCGATGCCGTTGCAGGCGCCGGTCGCCGCCATCATTTCCAGATCGAACTGCACGCGCTGTTCAAGGCGTTGTGCTTCGAGCAGGCGGCCTTCCTCGCGCATGATGGGAAGGGTTTCGTTCAGCTCTTTCTTGATCGACGTCATCGCCTGGTTCAGCGTCGGGCGCGGCGTCACATAGTGGGAGTTGGCGTAGAGCGTCACCGCCTCAAGTTCTTGCGTTTTCTGGCCGGTGAGAGGGTCGAACTCGGTGATGGTTTCGATCTCGTCGCCGAACAGCGAGACGCGCCAGGCGCGGTCTTCATAGTGCGCCGGGAAGATTTCGATAACGTCGCCGCGCGCCCGGAAGCAGCCACGGGCGAACGCGTTGTCGTTGCGCTTGTATTGCAGCGCCACGAGATCGGCGAGCAGCTTTTTGCGGCCAATATCCTGACCCAGCTTCAACGAGAACGTCATCGCCGTATAGGTCTCGACCGAGCCGATGCCGTAGATGCAGGAGACCGAGGCGACGATGATCACGTCCTCGCGTTCCAAGAGCGCGCGCGTCGCCGCGTGGCGCATCCGGTCGATCTGCTCGTTGATGGAGCTTTCTTTCTCGATATAAGTATCCGTACGCGGAACATAAGCTTCCGGCTGGTAGTAATCGTAATAGGAAACGAAATACTCAACCGCATTGTCCGGAAAGAACGCTTTGAACTCTCCATAGAGCTGCGCCGCCAGCGTCTTGTTCGGCGCGAGGATCAGCGCCGGGCGCTGCGCCGCCTCGATGACCTTCGCCATGGTGAAGGTTTTGCCGGTTCCGGTCGCGCCGAGGAGGACCTGGTCCCATTCGCCGCTCCTGACGCCTCCTGCCAGTTCCGGGATCGCGGTCACCTGATCCCCGGCGGGTTCGTATTCCGATACAACTCTAAGCGGTTTTGAGAGGCCCGATTTCGCCGGGCGCTCGGGCCGGTGCGGCGTCCAGTCTTCCAGCGGAACGGAAAGGCGGTCGTGATAACTCGCGACGGCTTCGGAAAACCCGCCCTTAATCACTTCTCCCTGCGGTGTTGTCGGCTGGTTCGTCGGCCGTTCTTTCGAAAAGCGCGCCTTAGGGTCGTAGCCTTCGCGGTGTTTCGGTTTGCTTGCCATGCTGGCAAAATAGGACGCTTGGTGGGAAATGGAAGGGGGGGGCTCCAGGCCGCCTGGCTCCATATGGTCGTCGTATTGAGAGGATGCGCGTTCTTGTTGTCTTAAATATTATGCTTGAATAGGCGCGAAAGACGGGGGTTCAAATGCTGCTAAATTTTTCGGACGAAACGCGATCCGACATGGATGCGCCATCGCGACTTTTGCAAAGAGACGGTATCGGGATCGATGAGCAGCGATCCATTATCGGTTTCAATCGCGTTCCGCCTGATCACAATGGCGCCGTAGGCCCGGACCACGTGGTTTCGGTATTGAACCATGCAATGCAGATTTACGATAAAGACGGAGCTCTGTTGGCGACGCAACAGTTGGAAAACTTATTCGGTGTATTAGGCGGAACGTCCACGCTGCCGGTCGATCCAAACATTTTATTCGACGTTGAATCTCAGCGATTTGTTTTTGTGTCATTTGAAGTCTTGGGTACGACAAATGGTCCTATCAATACATCAGACGATCAGGTCTTTCTGAATGTGGCGGTATCCAAGACAAGCGACCCCCTTGATGGCTGGCACGTCACATCGATTGACGCCAAGACGATTATTGGCGGTCAGAATACATGGAGCGATTATCCGGGAGTCGCTGTTGACGATGGCGCCATTTATATCACCGCCAATATGTTCGACTTTGACGCGGGAGCGGACGGAACCCGCCAGTTTAAAGGGAACAGGCTTTGGATTGTCGAAAAAGGAGACGGCGCTGGCGGCCTGTATGACGGCGGCGCGGTTTCGTTTTCCGTACATGATCCGATTGCGAGCGCGACTGATATCTCAGGGCTTGGCGTAACCGCGGCGACGTTAATGCCGGCTCGCTACGCAGGAGATCAATCGGGCCAGAGCGGTATTTACCTGGTGACGACAAGCGGCCTTTCAAATGGCGTCAATGAACTTGCCCAAGTTATTCATGTCACTAACCCTTTGAATGCGCCGCAATTCGTGGCGCAAACCGTTTCGCTGGGCGATATCAGCAACGAAAATCTGAATTTTCTTCCCGCGGCAA
This sequence comes from Pseudomonadota bacterium, assembly GCA_039196665.1. Classification (GTDB taxonomy): domain Bacteria; phylum Pseudomonadota; class Alphaproteobacteria; order Caulobacterales; family Parvularculaceae; genus Hyphococcus. The sequence goes on from JBCCUQ010000002.1 coordinate 864,304, forward strand.
CACAACTTGGTACGCCGATCAGGCTAGGCTCCGGCGATGCGCGCGTGAATAGCGGCGCGGCTGTTGTTTGGAACGATCAGCTGTTTTTTACCTGGTCCGTCTCTCCGAAAACCGGCCCGGACGCGGGGCAGATAACAACGCATTGGACGCAGCTGGATGCGACTAATCCGAATTTATTGGCGCTCGTGCAACAAGGAGACGTTGGCGGCGAAGACATTGCGCCGGGAACCCATACGTTTCATTCGTCGATAAATGTCAACAAGGATGGTGCTGTTCTAATCAACTTTTCAGCGTCAGGAACGAATATCTACCCTGGGGCCTATTACGTTGTTCGCGGCCCTGACGACCCCAATGGTCAAGTCGGTCCGGCGCAGACCATAAGCGCCGGCAGCGACTGGTATTTCCGCAACCGATCTGGCGAGGGCATAAGTTCGCAAACGACAAATCGCTGGGGTGATTTTTCCGGCGTCTCCGTCGACCCTGAGGATGGCACGACATTCTGGTTTTTTAATCAAGTGGCCGAGAAGCGCGGTTCGCCAAATGGCGCGGGGCAGGATGGGCGCTGGCGCGTTGTCCTGGGCGCGGCGCGGCCAACAATTAACAATTTTCAGTTTACGGAAGGTTCTTCTGACGAAGCCTTCTTTGGCGGCCCAGGCGCTGACGGGCTGGAATTGAGTTCGTCTTTGCCCCAGTCTTCGATAACAGTTGCCCCTGACATCGATGACGTGGTTCGCATATCTTTTTCAACCGGGAGCGTCGCAAGCATTTCCTTCATTGAGTATTTGTTGTTCAGGGGCGGCGCCGGTGCCGACTCGGTCGTGATCTCCGGCGATTTTTCTCAGTCGAGTCTTGTGAATGGCGCGATCATTATAGACGGCGAAGGCGGTGACGATACATTTTCGTCGTTTCTATTGACGTCATATGTCCGGGCGTCATTTTCAGGCGGACCTGGAAATGACGATTTGCGGGGTGGCCTGGGTCGCGATACGCTTCTCGGCGGCCTAGGTGCTGACATTCTAAACGGTAACGCCGCAAATGATTTTCTAGTCGGCGGCGATGACAGTGACACGCTGTTTGGCGGTTCTGGCGCGGACACGCTGGTTGGCGGAGTGGGCGCAGACACCTTGGCTGGGGGCGACGGGGCGGATAGCCTTGCGGGCCAGGAAGGCGATGACGCGATGTTTGGCGGCGCCGGGAACGACACGGTTGTCGGCGGCGACGGCGCGGACCTGATGACGGGGGTCGGCGGGAACGACCAGCTGTTCGGTGGTCTCGGTATCGATACGCTGTTTGGGGGCGTGCAAGCCGATACGTTGTCAGGCGGCGATGATAATGACGAAGTCTACGGCAATCAGGGGGCGGATGAACTGTTCGGCGGCGGCGGCAATGACTTCGTCGACGGCGGCGATGGCGACGACCTTGTCACTGGCCAGGACGGCGATGATCAACTGTTCGGCGGGATCGGCGACGACACGGTGTTTGGGGGGACCGGGAACGATACGATTGCGGGCGGCAATGGTTTTGACAGCCTTTCCGGCAACGCCGGTCTTGACCAGCTGTTCGGGGGCAATGACGCGGATACGATCGACGGTGGCAATGACGCGGACACGGTGTCGGGCGCCGGGGGGAACGATTCAATCACCGGCGGGACGGCGAACGATCTTCTGTTTGGCTCGGCGGGGAACGACACGGTTGCGGGCGGTTCGGGGTCAGACACGATTGACGGCGGGGCCGATGATGATCTCTTGTTCGGGGGGGCGGACGGGGACCGGTTGATCGGCGGCGCGGGCGACGACACGCTGTCAGGCGTTGACGGGAACGACACGTTTGTGGGCGGCGCTGGGGACGACACGATGTTCGGCGGCGCAGGCGACGACAGCTTCATCTTCACGGCGGGCGTTGACGGCGAGACGATCGCGGACTTCACGGTGGGGGCGGGCAGCGAGGACGTGATCACGCTGAACGGGTTCGGGGCGGCGTTCGACGCATTCTCGGACGTGCAGGCGGCGGCGA